>NZ_CM185144.1:375000-2232500 GCF_059687655.1 Bartonella sp. SL317
TGCGCAAACCCACGCCAAATGGCATTTTTGGTTCCCCATTTGGACCACGCAAACATCCTATTTTAGGCTATGTGCGTATGCATACAGGCGTTGATTGGGTTGCACCAAAAGGATCCCCTATTATTGCTGTAGGAGATGGTATTGTCACAAGAGTCGGTATAACAGGCGGTTATGGAAATCATACAGAAATTCAACATGCCAATGGATATGTGAGCAGTTATTCCCACCAAAGTCGTTATGCACCAGATATCAAACCAGGCGTGAAGGTACGACAAGGACAAATCATTGGGTATGTTGGAACAACAGGGATGGCAACCGGCCCCCATTGTCACTTTGAAATCATTGTCAATGGTGTCAAAGTTGATCCCATGCGCATTCGTATACCTGATAGCAAAGCCTTAACCAATCAAGATCTGCAAACATTCCTACAAGAAAAAAATAATATTGATTCCTTAATCAACAGCCCGATAACACCATCTGAAGAGACTTAAAAAGTCCTTTCCGCTACACCTTCTAAAGTCATGCCCCTCTTCAAGTGTCTAAAAATATACTGTAGAGCGTGCTTTTCTCGAAGGTTTCTAATATTTAAATATAAAAACGATGCGACAATATAAAGCAGCATAACAATGATGAGAATAGTCCCCTCCCCTTTTAAAGGCCGTGCACAATATACAACTTGATAACACTTGAAAAAGCCAAGAGCGTTAGACACGAAGAAAGAGTTTCTGTCACCTTGAGATGTATGATCAAACCTTATAAATCCTACCACAACTTACGCAATTTTACCTCTTAATTCATGACATTGCTTACTTTTTCCGCTTACTTTTTCCAATCTTATCAACAATGACAAATCGTAAACTTGTGTCTTAACTTCTCGACAAACCAACAGCAAAACTAAAACACTCAATAAAGAAAATTAAAAACATATTGGATTATAAAAATTATAATATAATTTTTATTTACTGGAGAAATGTTTTATAAAAATAACAAATTGTTTATAATGTTGTATTTTAAAATATTTTATAATATACTTATAAATGTTAAACAGTATAAATAAATTAAACTTATTGAGGGGTTAGCATGATAAAATACAAGTATAAAACAATAAGTATTATTTTTTTAGCAGCATCAATTTATACAAACTGTGTTACTGGAGGGGAAAAATCTCCAAATGTACCCCATGATAGAATAAAATCAAACAACCAATTTAGAAGTTTAAAACATCAATCAACAAAGGGCGTTGACTCTGGTCATAACACCAAAATATCTTCAAATAGCCCAAAGAAAATTTCTACTAAAAACTATACTGCTATCATTATGTCTGATCCACAAGCATGGAAATTGGATTATGGTGATCCTCATGGGGAAAAAAACAAGTTCCTGTGGCTCAAGAGAAATGAGAAAGTTGCACAAGCAATAAAATCACAAAAAGTAGATTTTTATATTGTCAATGGTGATTTAACAGAATACGGTCGTAGAGAAACCTACGAAGATTATACAAATATATACAAAAAACTTGGTGCGCCGGTGTATGAAGGACTTGGCAATCATGATTATGCGAATAATGTCGGGGATTGTACGATTCCTGAAGAAAATAATTCTTCAGGCGATGCATGTGCCATAGACGCTATCTCGAGAATGATCAAAGAAATCAAAAAATACAGTGAGGAACTGCCGCATTTCAATCAAGATATTAAGGAGTTTAGTGACGCTTCTAACAAGTCTGTTCACTTTATAGAAGGGAGTTTTGCTTACTCATGGGATTATGGCGATATTCACTACGTACAACTTCACAACTATCCAACTTATACGGTTAATCTAAAACAACGTGATAAGGTTATCCAAGTTAAGAGCTCTTTGGATTGGCTGAAAAAAGACTTAGCTGCAGCTGATGCAAGAGGGAAAATTACAATTATAAACTTCCACAATGCAATGGCATTTTTTCCTAACAGTTCTTCACATTTTATTAATCCGCAAAATGTTGAAAATCTGTCGGTCTTTAAATCAATCATTACCTCTCATAATGTCAAAGCAATCTTTGCCGGTCATACACATTATCAAAGCACTTGTCGCGCACAAGATGATAAAGTCTTTGGCAATATCCCAGTCTATACATCAGGGGCACTTTTTAGAGGAGACTATTACCTTATCGAAGTAGAGGGAAAAAATATTCATGTTAAAGCCTATAATGGCATAACAGGAAAGCCCACTTTGATCGAGGATTTGGGTGAGATAGGCACAAACACAGAATTCTTTGAGAATTGTAGTAATTTATAAAGGCTTTTTCTTTTCCAAGCTTAACAAACAAAAAGGGACATTACAGTCACTTTGGCAAGGTAAGCTCTGTTTCTTTTGCTCTCTTCATAGGAAGTTAGAGCAAAAGAAACAAAAATCTTTATGCCTCTTAAAACCACAGATTCAAAAAGAGTTTCAGCAAACTGTAGCCGTTTCATGATCAAACGTTCAAGAGTTGGACTTTTGTTCTAAAGTTTGGCTTTTCAAGAGCGATATCATCGTCTTTTACAATGAAGATTAATTGTCCATCTCATTTAAGAGTTGCCCTTTTGTGAGGAGCCACCCTTTTGTAAAGAATAGCCCCCTTGTTAAGAGTCAAATGACAAATTCTTCAGAAATATTTTATATTAAGAGAGCAAAACATTCTAAAAAGAGCTGATTATTTGCTCAAAGCGCAGAGTAAAACTGCTCCATATTACGCTCCATATTAAAGCTTATAAGTCTCTCCCAAACTGCACATAAATCGCATAATTGATCATGAGATCAACCATGGATTGAATGCTCTTTTAAAATACACCATAGAAAAGTCGTAAAACTTTGTTCTTTATCATAATTTGCATGAGAAGAGGAAAGGTATCGATTTGAAAAAAATGCGTAAATTGGTGCAACACTTCATCCATAAATTGATCTTATTGTTCTCAAGTTCAACTTATTTTTAGACAGACCACATTGTCTCAATAAAGGGAACGTGATTCATGAAAAATGGATTCAAGCGCTTTTTATGATATCGCCCTTGCCAAAAAAATTCTGAAGTCGTTTTGTTTTTTGGGTGAAATTTTATGAAATACAAACAGGGTATCATTACAGCACTTTCCTTGATCATTGTTGTTTGGTTGAAGCCTTATCCATCTCATGCGCAAGATCTTTCTGTGACTCACAAAACAAGGCAAAAATTTATCGAAAAATTACCTAAACCTGAGCGAATGGCCTTTGATGATCGTTCAACGGATGTATACATTGTTAATGATCTGACCGATCCACCAACTTCTATGATCTTAATTGACAAAGAGATAGAACGCGGAGAATGGAAAAGAGGTGGATCTTGGTGGAATATGGGGCCTTCGAATATAATTCCACCTGGCACAGCGGGAAAAGCGGCAACAACATCGAATGCTTGGCTTTTTGGCGCTGGGGGATGGGTTAAATATAAAGTAGCAGATGACGGAACGATATTAAAATTCCGATGGTATAACCCCTATAGTGGTGCCAATGAATATTCCGCTACCTCAAGCAACAAAGATTATTTTTTTGAACAGATGGAAGGAGTGGGTGATAATGCAAGAACAATTTGGTACGTAAAAAGAAAGACACCTAAAAATTATAACATTGTCATAGCCGCAGATCCACAACCATGGCGTTTGAATTCTGGGGACCCTAACGCATACAGCAACAGAGAACCGTGGCTCAAGACAAATAGAAAAGTTGCAGAAGCACTAAAATCGCACATTGTGGCGTTTTATATCGTAAACGGGGATTTAACGGAGTTTGGTCGCCCTCAAACCTATCAAGATTATGCAGATGTCTATAAAAACATGTTTTATCCAGTCTATGAAGGACTAGGCAATCACGATTATGCCAACAATGTTGGTGATTGTATGATCCCTATATCAAATCTTTCAAAGGATGCCTGTGCGGTGAGTGCGGTGAAAAGAATGCTCAAAGAAATGAATAAATATAGCAGTTCTTTGCCCAAATTCAATCAACATGTGCTTTCTCGTCCGCTCCTATCCATGGAAACGGCTCATTACTTCATCGCTGGGAGTTTAAGCTACTCATGGGATTATGGAGATATTCACTATGTACAGCTGCAAAATCATCCAATTTATACAGCGAATTTATCTGATGGTCACACGCAAGTAAGAATAACAAGTGCGCTAAATTGGCTAAAAAAAGATTTAGCGGCGGCTGACAAAAGAGGAAAAGTGACCATTCTCAACTTTCATGATGCCCGCTCCTATTTTTGGGATAATAATTCACATTTTCTTCAACCCAAAAATATGAGAAGTCTCATGGACTTTAAATCAATTATTACCTCTCACAATGTCAAAGCAATCTTTGTAGGGCACACACATCAGCAATATTATTGCCGTGTACACAATGATAAGGTCTTCGGAAATATTCCTATCTACACGGCAGGAGCACTCTTTAATGGGGACTACTATCTTGTTGATGTAGAGGGAAAAAACTTTCACGTCAAAGCATATAATGGCAAAACAGGCACACCAATTTTGACCAAAGATTTAGGAAAAAATGGAAACAAAATATTCTCTTCGAACACTTGCAGCCAATTATTATAAGAGCATTTTTGCTTTTAAGCTTAACAAACAAAAGAGAACGCCCCAATAGATGGACAAACAAGAAAGATTAGGGCGTTCTTTGTTGCTTATGTGACCTAAGAGGCAAAATGGTTCTGAACAAGAAATGGAGAGCAAGGGCACAACATCCAATGGCTATAAGAGTAGAAAATGATTGAAACAGATAAGACCTTAAAATATTTTTCATTCCCACACCATCATCTTCTACCACGAGTATCAATTGTCCATTGGCTTAAGGCCCAAAGGAAATATAAATATGGCCCGACCGTTGATCAGGAAAGACGTGTTTTAAGGAATTGGTCAGCAATTCACCCAGAATAATTCCAAGGGTTGTGGCATCTCTTGAAGAGAGACGACACTCTTTAAAGTCTGTGTGAATAGTAATATTTTCCCGCAATTCAAAAGGAACAGCCAATTCCACATCATGCACCACAGAACTAAGTAAACTCTGCCAAGAGCGTCGTTTCCATGTCATCACTCAAACGCAAACGACGATGGGCTGTAGAAATGGTCTGAATACAATCCCGTGCGGCCCCAAGCACAGAACGGACTTCTTCATTTTTGCTCCGATTTAACTGAAGTCTCAGCAAAGAAGACACCGTCCCAAGAGAATTGCCAATACGATGACTTGCATCCTACAACAATATTTCAACCCGTTGACGTTCTTTCTCAGCGTGATTGCGTGCACTTTCTAGTTCTTGTGTTCGTTCTTTCACACGGGCTTCCAAAGCGATATTTTCACTATGAAAACGCTCTCGTTTATTTTCTTTCTTTTAAAACACACACGTTTTTTTTCAAAAAGCCATAAGACAAAAAATGCTCTTTTAAAATCAGTCAGAGATTTTTTTGAACGCTTCATGGCTCAGTTTTGGTAGAGGAATAACAATTTTTGTCCCTCCTAAAGCAGAAGTCTCAAACAGAGGTTTTTCACCAAATTGCATACAAAGCTGTTCTACCACCACACGACCAAGTCCTGTCTTTTGTTCTAACGTTTGGTTTTTCATTCCCACACCATCATCTTCTACCACGAGTATCAATTGTCCATTGGGCTGAGGCCCAAAGGAAATATAAATATGGCCCGACCGTTGATCAGGAAAAGCATGTTTTAAGGAATTGGTCAGCAATTCACCCAGAATAATTCCAAGGGTTGTGGCATCTCTTGAAGAGAGACGACACTCTTTAAAGTCTGTGTGAATAGTAATGTTTTCCCGCAATTCAAAAGGCACTGCCAATTCGACATCATGCACCACAGAACTGAGAAACTCTGCCAAAAGCGTCGTTTCCATGTCATCACTCAAACGCAAACGACGATGGGCTGTAGAAATGGTCTGAATACGATCCCGTGCAGCCCCAAGCACAGAACGGACTTCTTCATTTTTACTCCGATTTAACTGGAGTCCCAGCAAAGAAGACACCGTCCCAAGAGAATTGCCAATACGATGACTTGCATCCTGCAATAATATTTCAACCCGTTGACGTTCTTTTTCAGCGTGATTGCGTGCTCTTTCTAATTCTTGTGTTCGTTCTTTCACACGGGCTTCCAAAGCAATATTTTCGCTATGAAGCAGCAATTGATACAATTTTAAAGAACGCACATCGCGATGAAAACGATTAATAACAAAATAGGCAGAAATAAAAGTACTCACAACAGAAACAATCGCCGCTAATGTTAAAGCAGCGCGCATTAATGCGATGCCCTCACGCTGTTTTTGCCGCACCACATCATCGCCATTAATAAAACTTGTCATCAATTGCGCTAAACGGGCCACAGGAATCCTCGAGACGTCCGGAGAAGCAGAAGGATGTAAAGATTGATCCGGCAGTTTATCAAGAGCCTGCATATGGGCATTCATAAATGCTTTTCGTGCTTCAACCTCGCCTTTAAAAGCTGTAAACCATTCATCCCATTGCGGATGCGCATAAACAATCAGTGCAATATAATTGAGAATATCTTCCAATTCCCGCTCTGCATTTTCAAAGCGGACCTTATCTTCCGCCTTGTGTGTTCTTGCATAGCTTCGATCAGCAACCGCCATATCAATCAAGCTGATCAGAACCAAATCAGCCTGTTCGCGCAATTCTGAACTTGTATTTAACTGAGCAACTTCTCGATCAACGGCATTGGAAAGCAATATAATAAAAATCGATGCTAAAAGAGCCATAACAAGAGAAACAACAATCGCCACCCACCGCCAGCGTGATATCGTTGCATCAGAAGAAGGCATTTGAGGCAGCAAATTTGTCTTTGTTGTCATAAAATTTCCATTGGCGAACTTGAAAGTCGTCATTTTTCAGTACAAAGGAAGGCAACCTTATGGAACATACACCAAAAGCCTATAAGAGCGTTTCATAAAGGCTTTTCTTATGTTTCTAAGGAGAAAACGCCACCCTTTCTGAATTTCCTCAGATACTGAATTTACTGTAATAGCTATGACGGGAATAAAAAAAACAAGGCTATCCATCATAATTATTATGCTTTTTTAGCCGTTAAATGAACACAATGTACTTCCAGCTGAATAAGAATCGGGACCATAATCGGATTCACCATCGACATGAAGAAGTTCCTGTAACCGTTGACGCGCCCTGCTCACACGGCTTTTAATGGTGCCAACAGCACAGCCACAAATAACCGCCGCATCTTCATAAGAAAATCCCGATGCCCCAATAAGAATAATGGCTTCTCTTTGATCTGCGGAAAGCTGATTTAAGGCTTTTTTAAAATCTTGCAAATCAAGTGATCCATATTGGGCAGGATGAACCGCAACATTTTGGGTAAATGCGCCGTCAGTATCTTGAACTTCCCTTCCCTTTTTGCGCATTTGACTATAAAATTCATTGCGCAAAATCGTAAAAAGCCACGCTTTAAGATTGGTTCCCATCTCAAAGGAGTCTTGCTTAGCCCATGCTTTCATCACCGTATCTTGAACCAAATCTTCAGCTTTATCTTGCTTCCCGCTTAAAGAAACAGCAAAAGCACGTAAAGCCGGCAACACCAAAAGAAGTTCTTGTTTAAAATTTTTCGCGCACTTTGACATAAAGGACTCAAATCTTTTCCACACTGTTTAAGCCCAATTGCTCTGCACGCTCTAACTTCTCTAAAAGATCGAGCAAACGCCGTGGCAGCGCTTCTTCTTGAATTTCCATGTAAAATTGGCGTAATTTCCGTGCTATCTCGCTGTTGGCCCCAAGAAGATCATCTCCTACTTTAAAAGGTGTAGTGAGATTTTTTTCATCACGGTCGTTCATTTTTCGTCCCCCTAATCCATATAATATCAGTAGCACCGCGAAGAATTTTTTCGCCTTATGGTTGTAAATATGGCTATCGATAAAAAGTTCCATACAAATCAAGGAACTTTTTTATTTGTTGCGAATTTCAACCAACAAAATGCTTGAAAGGTCAAAGGAGTTATAAATTATGTCATTATCAACGCGCATTGCCCCGCATCTTCCCTATCTTCGGCGTTTTGCCCGCTCTGTCACTGGAAGCCAATCCTCTGGTGATGCCTATGTATCAGCGATGTTGGAAGCCCTCATTGCCGACATTACCATTTTTCCCAAAGCATCCAGTGACCGAATTGGGACCTATTGGCTTTTTTGCCATCTTTTTGACCAAACCACCCCGAATATTCCGGAACCCTTGCCACAATTGGGACTTGAACAAAAAACCAGTGCCAAATTATCCTATCTCACCCCCCGTGCACGCCAAGCATTTTTGCTCATTGCCGTTGAAGGATTTAATGAACAAGAAGCCAGTGAGATTATGAATCTGGATACGAAGGCATTTCGCAAGCTTCTCAACCAAGCCTCTATTGATATTTCTCAACAAATTGCCACTGACGTGATGATTATTGAAGATGAGCCTCTCATTGCGCTTGATATTGAGCAAATGGTCGAAAGCCTAGGACATCATGTTGTCGGCATAGCGCGCACACGTGATGAAGCTGTTATTATGTATCATAAGCAAAAGCCACGGTTGATTTTAGCGGATATTCAATTAGCCGATAACAGTTCAGGCATTGATGCGGTTAATGAGATTTTGCAAAATGACCGTATACCGGTGATTTTCATCACAGCTTTTCCCGAAAGGCTTCTGACCGGCGAACGCCCCGAACCGACTTTTTTAGTCACCAAACCTTTTAACCCCGATATGGTGAAAGCCCTTATTTCACAGGCTTTATTTTTTCAAGAGAATGCTTCTAAAGCGGCTTAGAACTAGAGTAAACATCTTCCATTATGATCGTTACGCCTCTTTCAAAGCCTCCTATGGACAGATCTCATATGAACGCGCTCATGCAAGCGATTCGTGGCGCTGATATTTGTGTTCTCTATCAGGCAACAAATTTGGTTTATTTATGGGCTGAAAACTTACCCCACCATTTGCACCATAAATGGCGGGTTGGCTGTCGTGACAGCGACTTTTTCTCGCTTGATCTTGCCGACAATATGGAAACCATCAAACTGCAGGTTTTAGCCAGTGGTAAAATGCAAACCGTTGAAGCCCGTTTTGAAGATAAAAGCAAACAAGAGATTTGGTACAAATTTTCTATTGATTGCCACCGTAACGATAACGGAGACATTATCGGTATTATCACCACCGGTGTTAATATTTCCGGCTTACGCCGCCGTGAACAAGTGCTTAAAATTCTGCTTAGAGAAGTCAGCCACCGTTCTAAAAATCTTCTCGCAATCATTCAAAGTATTGCCAGCCAAACAGCCCGCTATACTGAATCCCTTCAGGTTTTCTTACGCAAATTTCAAGGTCGTCTTCATTCGCTTTCTCATTCTCAAGATCTAATCACCGATTCCGATTGGCGTGGTGCCCAATTTCGTGAATTGGTTCAAACGCAGGCTTTAGGCTATTTAATGAAAAAAACAGAACGTTTTTCACTTGAAGGCGTCGATCCTTATCTTTTTCCCAATGCCGCGTTACATATTGGTTTGGCTTTTCATGAACTGATTATCAATTCTCTTTCTTTTGGCGCCCTTTCCCAAGAAAAGGGCAGCGTCTGTATATGCTGTGAAATCGAAACAAACCTGAATGGCAAAACACAACTCCTCATTACTTGGAATGAACATTTTGAATCTAGTGCCCCTCTTACAAATAATAAAAAAGCCTGTTTTGGCAGTGCTGTTCTCGAAAAAATTGTTCCCATTTCTGTCAATGGCTCGGCTTCCTTCAAATGGACAAAAGAAGGGATTGTTTATCGCCTTTCTGTTCCGGATACTTACTTTGATATTTTTTCTTAAAAGAGCCTTTTCAAAAAAAGAACCTTTCAAACCATAAGTTTCTCTCTTCAGCAAAATCTCTAATTTATTCAGCACTCTTTTATTAAGCATAAAGATTATTTTCCAACTGCGCAAAAAACCTTAACCCTCTCAAGAAACCACACTTCTCAAAAAATCTTAACAATGAAAACTTTGCCACAGTCAAAGTCCCTTTCCCACTATCCACCAACCTTCCCCCTCCGATAACCACCTATTTTCAACAATATATTCATTTACTATGATAATTTAACATTTTTCAACTTAAACGAGAATCCCCAATATCATCAGATTCTCTCATTTAAAATTCCTCTCATGTTGCATCAACGAAAACCATTTTTTGCACGTCACAAGTGCAAAGAGCCTGTGTGGATAAAAAAACGATGAAGAAAGGACTAAAAATACTTTTTCACGAGAATCGTCGAGAAAAGCAAAGAGTTGATCCACAAACATTCTAGAATTGGAACAAGAGTGTGATAGTTTCTGCTTCACAAGCATAAAAATGAGAATGCCCAATAGCTTTTATATTATTAATGGCTTTTTTATATTATTACATAGAAGCTTTATCGTTATACCATTCACAAGCATCGCCGTGATGCGAGGGGAGAGGTGCTGTCTCCTTTAAGAGAGAAATTAAAACGATGAAGAACAAGCGGTTTTATTGTTAACATGCCCGATAAAAGCGAACCTATCCCCTCTCTCTCTTTTTGCGTTATTTTCGCAATACGCATACCGTTTTATTTAGCAAGAAGGTAAAATTTAAAGCATTAAGCCAATGTCTATCATTACTCTTGAGCTTGACGCACTTAAAGCATCCACGACAATGAACGCTCAGAAATTACTAACGCATAAAAATTACACGATTTTTTGCGTTTATTTTATTAATCCCGTGTCTAAGTCATCTTCTTCACGCAAAAAAGAATATCAGATACTTTTCTCTTCTCACATTTTTTTAATGATTTCTCATTGCCTGCAAACCATTCCCAAATGCCTGTAAATGCTTAAATGCCGGCACGTGCCTTTCAAAACAGCGCTTGTAAATAGGGTTTCCCCCGTAGAGTGGAACCATTATGTGCGCCCCTCTTTACCTTCAAAAAACTATCGCCTTTTTTACGCCACAAAAGCATTGAGCATCATTATGCCCCCACCCCCCCTTTATACTGCCCTGTACCCCCCCCGTTCACCCTCCTCATACAACACTCCTTCGTACAACAAAATTTTGACATTAGAGAGCATTCACAAGAGCATTTGTATTTTCTTCAAATATTTCACTCCCCCATAAGTTTTCCTCACCAGCTTAGCTTTTATGATGTGCGAAGCAATGATTTGGAACGACTTGGAACGACTTGGAACGACTTGGAACGACTTGGAACGACTTGGAACGACTTGGAACGACTTGGAACGACTTGGAACGACTTGGAACGACTTGGAACGACTTGGAACGACTTGGAACGACTTGGAACGACTTGGAACGACTTGGAACGACTTGGAACGACTTGGAACGACTTGGAACGACTTGGAACGACTTGGAACGACTTGGAACGACTTGGAACGACTTGGAACGACTTGGAACGACTTGGAACGACTTGGAACGACTTGGAACGACTTGGAACGACTTGGAACGACTTGGAACGACTTGGAACGACTTGGAACGACTTGGAACGACTTGGAACGACTTGGAACGACTTGGAACGACTTGGAACGACTTGGAACGACTTGGAACGACTTGGAACGACTTGGAACGACTTGGAACGACTTGGAACGACTTGGAACGACTTGGAACGACTTGGAACGACTTGGAACGACTTGGAACGACTTGGAACGACTTGGAACGACTTGGAACGACTTGGAACGACTTGGAACGACTTGGAACGACTTGGAACGACTTGGAACGACTTGGAACGACTTGGAACGACTTGGAACGACTTGGAACGACTTGGAACGACTTGGAACGACTTGGAACGACTTGGAACGACTTGGAACGACTTGGAACGACTTGGAACGACTTGGAACGACTTGGAACGACTTGGAACGAAAAAACTTTAAAAACGTTCAACAGTGAAGAAGCCTTAAGGCTGACAAATTGGAGACCATAATGTCAACGACTTATTTGGAAAATATTTTATGAATCCTCTTGTCTTTATTCTCTTATTGGTTTCATGTACCGATGATTTTAGCAGTTGCTATTCCAACAATACAATGGCTAAAATCTACCCAACGGCTCAAACATGTGAACAAGCCATGGTGCCATCTACAAAAAAATCTAAATTTTATGGACAACAAATTTTTGCGCAATGCATAAACGTGCATCCTTATTTACATCAAAAAAAAGTAAAGTTGATCTGGTCTGTAACAAATCATGGAAATTTTCTGCTTAAAAGCGAAAATGTTCATAACAAAACGTCTACAGTTTACAAAGAAGATATTTTACCAACATCATTGCCTCTGCTGCATTCTTCTTCCACAAATCTCTTGCACAAAAAACTTTAAAAGCATAAACCCATCAGATCTTAAAAAAATAATCAATAAAAAGCATGACGGATAGGAAACCAATGATCCCCTCACAAGCCCCTCATACAGAGCAAAACACTCTGCCCCAAGATCTCCCCTTAGATCCTGCCGTAGAACGGGTGAGAAAAAAACTAATGGGTTTAATGATGATCTCCGTTTTAATAACGCTCTTTCTCATTCTGATCGTGCTGTTTTTAATCGTTTATAAAGTGACAACGGGATCAACACTAAAACAAACAGAAGGCTTTTCCTCTCATAGCACAAATCCACCCATTATCCACCACACGCTCTCTCTACCAGAAGGAGCACAGATTTTGTCACAAAGCCTCTCAGAGGAAAATATTGTCCTGCAAGTTTTAATGCCTGATGGACACACAAAATTGATGATTTATAATTATCATACCGGTGCACTGATTGCCGTTCTTGCGATTAAAACAACTGAAAAAATATCAACGACAATACCGCATTAAACAAGCCAACAGCACCAGCAAACACAGGTATTCTTGAGATTTAAGCCTCTGCTTATCATGAAGATGATACTCTTTGGAGGAAGAGGCATTTTTTCTCCGTCTCCCCTCTCCAAATACACACAAAGAGTCAACCTTTCTATCATCCCCATTCCCATTTTTAAGAAAACGAAGGTTACCCCATGAAAACTCAAATGAAAGCACAAAAAATTTCTTGAATACGAAAATTCAGCATCTTGATCGATTATGATCATTTATTCTTGCTTTCCGTCAACAAACTGATTGGTCAATATCATTGAGCATTATTTAACCTAGAATGAGAGGTCCTGATAGGTTTTTAAGTACTACTTTCTGTTGTTCAATTGACTTATCTCGCCCTGCAATTGAATAAAAGACCCCGAAGATTGTAAGATTCTCTCGCTTTAAATTCTTTCTCATATTGAATCAAACAAAACCATTTTTTTTGCACGTCAAAAACGTCAGGAAGCCCTGTAGACTGAGACGGTACAAGAAAGAAGTAAAAATGCCTTTTCATGAATCATCGAGAAGAGCTAAAAGTTAATCTGCAATACTCGAAGGCGGGCCCAAGTGTATGAGGGCTGACACAAGTCATGTGAGAGTGCCTGCTTGCTCCTTCACAAGCGTAAAGCTAGTGGTGCTCAATAAATTTTATATTAGGGAGACTTTATATTATTATATTATTCTGTGGGGGGTTTTACGCGTTTATAGCCTTCATGAGGCGCCGTTGCGAAACGGATGTGACAAGTGCTCTGAAAGATGTGTCTTTAAAACAAGCTTGTGAATATGCCACATACCTATATTCTGTTTGAAGCGTTCTATTTTACATAAAGGTCGTGATCCCATTAAAAGACACGCAATAAACAAAAGGCAATATGTCATCTTTATTCTTTAAAAGGTATCGCCTTGGATCTTTTTGAAAGCATGTAACGCTGAAAGGTTGATGGTAAAGATAAGCACTAATTTATCCCTTCTTCATATTCTTCCCAAATGAGGAGGCTTTCCCATTTCAAAGGTCATACAAACGAAAGAAATACAATAGGCTTCTCCTAATTTGGCATACACCAATTAAAGAAGCGTGTTTTGCTCTAAACCGTCTTAATAAGTGTCTTCAACATGGCAGCTGCCTTGCTATTGAATATTGATTACTAAGCAATAGAAAAAACAAAGGCTTTCTTAAGAAAACAACGCCATAAAACCATTAATAGACCCGCAAGGGATTAGAAAGATGTGCGGGCTTAAGACCAGCAAACACCCATAACACATTGAGCTTTGCGTTCCCTTACTGTATTCGTACACACCCTTTGCGTCATATCCATAAAAATCAAATTGAAGAGGATCGCTATTCTTGGCTCGAGAATATGAAAAGCACGTGTGATGCTACAACAGAATTTCGCATGCCCTTATCATCAAAGGCATGAGAAATTTTAAAACACGCATTTGCTCTCTCGTAATGCTTTCTTTTTTCTGCAACCGATCACGATCCTATTCGTAAAAAATATAGATTATATATACAACAAACTATACTTACAGCCTGTCCGTATGACTTTCACTTTCATTTATATGGAATTGACTCGCTCAAAAAAAACAATGCCCCTTACGAGATGCTGTCCCCCTCCTAAGACATATAGAGACACGTAGAGCGTGCTTATCATCGTATTGATTATTTAGAACGACATCCCCCTATCTACAGCACCCGTATCTATAGGGATAGTATTCCCTTAAGAAAAATGGGCTGAGCTCCATTAAAAGATTTTTAACCTAGCTGCAAAGAAACAAAGCAAGCTGTTTTTTTATAAAAGAACGACCTCTTAAAAAACATGAATAAATATACGAACGCGATTTTTTCTCTATATCCTCACACCTATTCCAAGCCAAGAGATAATATTTTTTCTCACTCCCCTACATGCAAGAACCCATAAAAACACAAAAAATGAAAATTAAAAGAAAGCGCGAGCAGCTCCCCTTGAGCCCCTATAACGCATCACTCTCCCCCACGGACATGACAAGCGTTTAAACAACATTCTTGCGGCTTAAACATTTTCCTCTGTTTCAATATTGGCCACTTGGGCGACGACGTGTTTTCCTCTGTATCACCTCACTTAATTTAGGCAAAAAATGAAAATTAAAAGAAAGTGCAAGCAGCTCCCCTTGAGCCCCTATAACGCATCACTCTCCCCCACGGACATGACAAGCGTTTAAACAACATTCTTGCGGCTTAAACATTTTCCTCTGTTTCAATATTGACCACTTGGGCGACAACGTGTTTTCCTCTGTATCCCTTCAGTTAATTTAGGCAAAAAATGAAAATTAAAAGTAAAGCGCGAGCAGCTCCCCTTGAGCCCCTATAAATCATCACTCTCCCCCACGGACATGACAAGCGTTTAAACAACATTCTTGCGGCTTAAACATTTTCCTCTGTTTCAAGATTGGCCACACGACGACGACGTGTTTTCCTCTGTATCCCTTCAGTTAATTTAGGCAAAGAAGCAACCTCTTCTATGGATGCGGTTGCATCCCCATTTTTAGAGCTTTCTTCTACTGTAAGTGAAAGTTCAGGAGGTGCTTGATCTTGAGTCCGCACAGTCCGTCGACGGGGAGAACGGCGCGTTTTCTTGACCGGTTCAACAGTTTCCTCACCAAGAGCGTGCTCTTGATCTGTTTTTTCATTCGATAGAGCTTCTAAAGCATTTTCACGCGCATCACCATTTGGCACCTTGGCAGATTGGTCATGACCATTTTTTTGCGACGGAATCTGTAATGCCTCTGTATCATCCTCGATAATATCCTTTTTTTCACCTTCAAGATTTATATCACCGCATTCCTGCTCATTATTTTCATTACGATTATCATCACCGCGACTTTCATCACGTCGAGCAGATTGAGACATTTGCCCAGCTGTCGCTAAAATAATACGCAAATAATGCTCGGCATGTTGTAAATAATTCTCTGACATCACCCGATCACCAGCACCTTGTGCATCACGCGCAAGACTGATGTATTTATCGGCAATTTGCTGAGCATTCCCGCGAATTTTAACATCCGGACCGCTACTTTCATAATTACGAGACAACGGATTAGGACCGCGACGATTATTATTGTTGTTATTATTATTGTTATTATTGCGACCGCGTACTCGTCTATTTTGTTGTGGCCTCATCTTTATCCCTTTTTGGAGTGTGTGTATTAATTGACTCTTCATTGCATTAACTTTTTGATAATGCTGATCATGTTTAACATACGCTTATCAAGCTATCCGCGTTTTATTTCACTCAAACGAACCCTACTGATATTGATAAAAGCATATATTTTCTTGAAAATCACAAAAACGGCAGGGAAACCATAAATCACAAATTCCCTATTTCCCTGTCAACCAGCAGAAACCTAGTGATATTCATATTAAATGCCAAGTGTTTTTTTTAAAATAAACTGTTTTTTTTAAATAAACCATATTTCACTAAAAAATAACTACCTTGTGGAAAACAAAAAGGAAAACATACATAAAATATACCTGACACAAGGAAAAACCTCCGCCAGAGAACATTCAAAGCTTCTCTTTTTTGCTCTAAAACCACCGCTCCTAAAAACGCTGATATCCTCTACCCCTAGTGCCTTAAAAACATAAGCACTTTTATCCCAACGAGTCACTGCGCGAACCTCTATTCTACGAATATAGCCTCTCTTCACCGCTAAAGCAACCCCACTGCACGTAATTAGCTGTAATCACTTCACAAAGCCCCTTAGCTCTTATAGATAGATTAATATAAAGTATTATTCAAGCCCTATAATCACGAAAGAGGTCTCTCTTCTCATCCTAAATAGATTAACAACATAATCAGTTTCTAATAATCAGTTTCTATTTTACCTCCATGAATTTTTAAGTTAATCACATCTTTTAGTTTACAACAAAATAAACTTAAAATAAAAATATTTAAACACAGAAGAGTATTAAATGATGAATTATAAAAAAACAACCAATAGATTATGCTTGCTTAAAAAACAGCTTTTTCTCAAGAAAAAATGCCTTCTTCCAAAATCTATCCATAAGAACGGTATGGTGCATCTCTTTTCCTATTCTTTCAAATAAAGAAAATGAGGAGGGAAAAAACAAACCCATGCGCAAAACCAGAGCAACGCTTTATGCATGGGGCATGCCTTAATAAGTCTATGACCTTTCAAATAGAAAATATTTTTTTTACGCATTTGTGCTATGCCTATTGACTTATTTGTCATATCTATTGACTGATCGCTCTTACAAGAACGAGAATTTTTAAATCCATGCTATTCTATCAACAATCCCAATATTTATATCGTATAATAAATTGATTTATACAAAGAGTATTTATTTTTTGTGTTAAGTTAAAAAATTTCATACCGTAGGATTTTTTTCATTCTAAATTGATTCTCTGTTCAATTAAAATCATAATTGTCCCGTTACACGCAAGAAGAGCCGACCTGAAGTAAAAACAGAGAGAAAAACTAAAAATTGCCTCTTGTGGATCATTTAAAGAATCAAGAGCTTTTGTCATATGAGAGAGCAAAATATATAAAATACTAGCGTACCCTTTATATGAATCATGAAAGAGAAAGAGGCTCGATAAATTTTACCCCTTCATAGAGACATTCCCCATTCACGAAGCAGCAATGAACTTGAAGGCAATCTATCTCTTTAAAAAAAGGCTCGTGAATTTGTTCCCCTCAAAGGCCCCCGCAAGTGCTCCATAAAGCCCCCCAAATGAATTTAGCCCAAGTATAATATGATTTGTGTTATTCTGTTTTACGAGAGCAACGTGACCTTTAAAAGTCACGGGATCAATAAAGGCGGTCCGTAACCTAGGACGGTCTTCACGGGTCCAGCATTCCCTTTTATGAAACATTGAAAAAGAAAGAGGCTTGATAAATTTTACCCCATTCACGAAGCGCTGTCGCAAAATGAGCTTCCTACGCCTGTATTTTCTCTTAAATGAAAAACCGCAACAAATTCTTCAGAATCTTCATCACCCCCCCCTTAAATATTTCAAAAAAAACATCCATGCCCGTATATTACGACAGTTTAAATGATAGAGATTGAGGGAGTCGCTTGAGATAAAAATTGAAACAGATAAGAACTCTACGCGCTGTTTTCAGCTTTTGTATGCCAGATGGCAACGTGGGTATTGCATCTCTTGAGTAATCTAATCTCTAAAACCGGCAGACAGCCTAATTTTAGAAAAATATGACGTTTTAAAGGGGTAAATCAGTTCTCATCTTTATCGTCAATCTTTCAGCTTTACGTGCTTTCAAAAGCATTCAAGGCAATATCTTTTAAAGAATCAAGATTACCGATTGCCTTTTATTTATGACGTGTCTAAATGAAATCATGGCCTTCATGTAAAATAGAATGCCCAAAATGGGAATATAGGTATGTTGCATACTCACAAGCTTGTTTTAAAAAAGACGTCTCTCAAAGCGCACGTCCCCCCCATTTCATAGCGCCGCTCATGAAGGCTATAACGCGTAAAGCCCCATGAAATAATATAAAATCCCCCCACGGAAAAATATACAATTCCCCCCACAGCATAAGATACAATTCATGAGTCCCACCATATTTATGTTTATGAAGGAGCAAAACCGGATCCCCTCACACGACTTGTGCTAGCCTTTGAGTGTTGCGAACCATCCTTTGGCACTTTTCGACGATTCATAAAACGGCCTTTATTATTGTACCGTTTTTACCCACAAGCCTACCCCGCTTTTGACGTGCGAGAGATACGTTTTTGTTTGTTTTAACAAAAAAACAGATTTTTAAAATGAGAGAATCTTACGATATTCGGGATTTTTCTGACGCCGTATAAGGTAGTGAGTGATCATTATAAATCAATAACTTTTACAAGTTAAATAGCGTCTATTGGTATAGAGGCAGAAAACAATGAAGCGCTTTTTATCTTTTCACCAAACCTCATATCTTTTGACTTTTTACGTACATCCTTATATGTATATCCTTAAAAGTAATGACGCCTTTTACCTTTTTCGTTATCTTTTTCATTGAGAAAACAATCTCGTAAGAGAAAGTAATTCCCATCTCCGGGTCGTACCATTGTCAAACATTGTTTTCTTGCAGTCTCCGAAAGCTTATCCCACATTTCACGAATAGCAAAATAGGCCTCACTTTCCAAATTAAGGCAATGTTGATAAACTTCTCTTTTCATATCAGGCATCACGGAAGCAGCAATTTCCTTACAATACACGCGCATATCAAAGACAGGAATAGCTAATTCAACATGTTTTTGTTGTATTGTTTTTTTATGAAAAGAAAAATAACTCACCGCCTTTGCAACAACAAAACACAAAATCACGATACCAAAGAGTATTATGCAAACAAAAGCAATCTTGCGATATAACCTTTTGAAATAAGCCTTTTGTCTTGCACGGATTCTTTTTTCCATAAAAACTATACCCTTTAAACATCTCCAGAAAAGCTTTTTACAGCAAAAGTTAAGAGAAATATCTGTGTACACAATACAGGGGATAACAACAAACAATCAAGACTCTTAAAAACTCTTTTTTTTTCTGTACGATGATAATATTTACACTATTTTTCACCGTATAAAATTTTTGTAAAAAACCTCCCCCTTTATGAAAAAATAGCGATTATAATTTTCTCTCCCCCCACTTAAAAGATAAAGATTCTTCATTCATCCCAATCTGTAAATAATTCATCTTCGTTAAGATGCATCCCATTGATTAATAAAGATTGATTGATAAAGAATGGTCATTATTTTTGCCTGTTGAATGAGAAATCAAAATATCATAAGATTCTCTTAATTTTAAAAATCCGTTCTCTGTTGCATCGGTCAAAGCCACTTATTTATACGTTACAAGCTGGGCTGACCTATATATTAAAACTGTACAAGAAAAATATGCCTCTAAGCGTCTCAAGTTCTAAAAGGCTTATTACAACATTGAAAGCTGGAAAAATAGATGAAAGCGCCAGCATACCTTTTTATGAAACATGAAAGAGAAAAGATGCTCCATAAGTTTTATACACTTCATGAGGGAGCCTAATACCATTCACAAAACCCCTCGCGAAATGAGCTTGAAATAAGGATGGCTCTTTCAAGGCTTATTGCAACATTGCGGGCTGAACAAATTATTTAAGAGCGTTCGGGTTTACCATAAGGATATGATCTTTAAAAAAGACACGCAAGAAACAAAAATGCAAGACATGATTTAAAAGATATGGATAATTTTAAAAGTCGTAAAGCAAAAAAATGCAAACAAGACGCATAATTCTACGCCTTTATATTTTCAATGAAACTGTCTCCCCACTTTACCTTTCCCCCATGCCCTCTCTCATTCTCCCTTAAATGAAGGAATAAAGATTTTTTAACGCTTCAACAGCCCTCATAACCACCAATACCAAGAAACAAAAACACCTCTGCACTTTTACTTTACATTCCCCTATTGGGGATAAAAACACACAAGAATTTAAAGTTTTCATTGCAAAAGGACATCACCAAACGACAACAATGAGAATAATATCCCCACCCTTCTTAATGACAGAGATGGCATCCCCTTGACTGTGAGACAATAAAAAACCGCACCATTAAATAGCGCGGCTTATGAACAGAGATATAATTTAATAAAATACAAAAGAAATCGGTAATAAATACTTATACACAAAATGTATAGTTATTGCAATAGTTTTAATTATACTGATAAAAAGATTCCAAACGAGTATAAAACATGGGCTATGAAAGAACTTCTTATACATTCATTTGCATGAAAAAAGTCTACGGTTTTTCTTATGGCTTTAACCATAGAAAGAATAACGCTTCTATTGAAGATAAGTAATTTTCAGTAACGCATCCTTTAAAATAAACGTATATTTTATAAATTAAAACACTGTGTCGATTGTTTTTCAAAATACCCCATGCGTAAACACGTCATTTAAGAACAATACATTGATTTATAAAGAATGGTCATTATTTTTTATACTGAGTAAAAAACAAATATCGCAGGATTCTTTCATTTTTAACCCAGTTTCATCAAGCCAAATCATGTCTCTTACCAAATCATATTTCTTACAGGTCACAAACTGAGAAGACAGAGAGAAACTGTACAAGAAAAGCCATAGCTCTTATGAAAAAACGTCAAAGCTATCACAATATTTTTGGGAAAAAATATAAGGTTTAGATGCTGATTGATAAGCAGGAGAAGGAGAAGAAGCATACACGCCCTTAGAAAAGCTCTGAGAGCACCAGCATCCTCTTTTCTGAAGCCTAAAGAAGAGAAAACCCATAAGTTTTATACATTTCATGGCAGCTTTATCTTCATTTACGAAGCACCAACGTGCTTAAGCGCAAGATATTGCTTTAAAACAAGCCCATAAATTCACACCTCAAGTCGATGAGATTTGGAGCGTTCTCATTTTACATAAGTTCCCATTAGAGCGCAAAAAACAAAAGCGTGCGGCATCCTCTTCATGGAAAAGATATGGATAATTTAAAAGTCGTAAAACCAAATGATAATAGTAAAGATGAAAACTGGTTTTCTTCCCTTTACATTCTTCCTAAATAAAATTTTCTCTTCATTTTAGAAATTACGCAAAGAGAGGGGATTAGTGTTTAGCTTTCATAAAACTCGTTCTTTTATGCTTGTAAAGGCGGATTTTTCTTGACTTTCATTCACCACCTTAAAAGACGACGATTTTAAAAATCGGATTTAAAAATCCAAATCGGATTGATTTATTATTCTAGCGAATGACCTTTGGCCTTCCTGCATGAATTTCACTGAAAGTTTAAAACTAACCAATCTCGCCTTAAATATTCAGGACACCTTAGAAAAACACTTCTTGTATCAAGAGGGTTCTTACAAAATAAGAAAAGCTTATATCATCACAGTTCAAAGAACACTATTTTAGCGCATAATCAGAAGTAAGACAAATAAACAACCGGCTTTACACCCTTCCCGACTTGTACACCCTTGTCTTAGAGAAAAACAAATGCAACGCAAGCCTGCTCCCGTCCTAAAACTTTTCTCCCCTCGCTAAGAAAAGACACAATGACACGCCTTTTTTCTTACCGAGATTGTTTTCTGCTTTGATCTTTTTGGTCATTAACACGTTCTTTTATAGGACCTTTATCCCATTAAAATAACCACAAACAACTATTTATCTCTTTGAAAAGAACATAAAGACAGAAAATTTTTTATAAATTTAAAACCATCGAAGAGCTCTACAAAAGCTTTTTCAAATTATTGCCAATTCAAATTGTTGCAACATTTTTTTACTTTTTACAAACGCCCTGCGTTTCTGCTGAAATAAAGCTTCCTTTTCTCTAGACTCCCCAATCCCTATGGACTTTCCTCTACGCTCTTTTTATAGAGCCTTATTTTTTAAACGATATGATAAGAAACTTTCCCGACAACAACGTTTAAGATGCTCTTTTTATCAATTTTTGACATTTTTAAAAACATTTCAATTTCATAGAAATTTTAAATCTCACCGAAAATATTAATAATATATCACTTCAACGCAGGCAGATTGTTCTGATCACTCTCTTTTATTTTTCTGATTTAAAAAAGAAGAAATACCTCCAGAAGCCTCAATAGTCACGTTTTTACCAGTACTCATGGATATTTCTGACGCCTTTAATGATAAAGGTTCTGAAACAAAAGATCCATAATTTATTTTGGACGTTTCCTGTGCTACCCATTGAGAAACAAAGTTGCTCTTATCCACAGAGGCCTCTAGTTTAATTTCTGGTACCCCCATCTTAATATCTGGTATGGTTATTCCACCACTCACAAGACTATTCATACTGTTTTTCCCCTCTTTTTTTGCATTTTGTTTCTTTTTGACATTGGCAAGATCGTTTGTATTTAACTTTTTTTCTAAAGCATCCATACGCTTTGAAATTTTTGTCATCTCTTCATATACTTTTTTCAACAAAGCATTCAAAGGAGCATGCCCCATTCTTCCGCTGGCATAAAGAACCACACGAATACATTCCGGATCATCAATATCCGCAATAGAAAATGGAAAAAGTGCCATTATCCCCCCTTTTTTAAACAGCCCCATGGAGCATTTGAATATCTTTTTTCTTTACATGGACTTTTCATTGACCTGCAAAGAGCCTGCCTGCAAAGAGCCTGCCTGCAAAGAGCCTGCCTGCAAAGAGCCTGCCTGCAAAGAGCCTGCCTGCAAAGAGCCTGCCTGCAAAGAGCCTGCCTGCAAAGAGCCTGCCTGCAAAGAGCCTGCCTGCAAAGAGCCTGCCTGCAAAGAGCCTGCCTGCAAAGAGCCTGCCTGCAAAGAGCCTGCCTGCAAAGAGCCTGCCTGCAAAGAGCCTGCCTGCAAAGAGCCTGCCTGCAAAGAGCCTGCCTGCAAAGAGCCTGCCTGCAAAGAGCCTGCCTGCAAAGAGCCTGCCTGCAAAGAGCCTGCCTGCAAAGAGCCTGCCTGCAAAGAGCCTGCCTGCAAAGAGCCTGCCTGCAAAGAGCCTGCCTGCAAAGAGCCTGCCTGCAAAGAGCCTGCCTGCAAAGAGCCTGCCTGCAAAGAGCCTGCCTGCAAAGAGCCTAAGCTTTTGAAAAAATTTCCTTATTAAAAATTTTTACAAGATATTTTTTAAATTATAGTCTGTTTTCCACCTAAAAAGGTGTTTTCTCCCCTTAAAATCCAAAACCTGAAATCCCCAAAATGTATAACAACAGGGTATCCTTTATTGACGTTCCCAAAAAGACAAAGCCAACCTCACCGATCTTTAAACAGTGCCAAGCAACAAAAGTGCCAATCGACAAACAAGAGTCTATCAACAGTTCAACTTCTTGGGTCTCGTGGGATTCCACTTGGGATTTTTTCTTCAAAGGCTCTCTATCGCCACAACCTTAAAGGAGAATATTTCATGAAACTTCTGAGGAAAAATATAGCTGTTAAAAATACGCACACATAAAAAAACAACGCATGCATAAAATGGAGATCTGACAACGCTAAACAAGGGCATTTTATGACACAACCAGCTGATTGTTTGAAAGATTTTCCCCATATTACTCTCAGTCGATTTTTAAGAAATGACCTGACACAAAATGGACATAACCCAAAAGATAGTTTCACTTCTTATCACGCGTTAAACCCCATTGCCAATCTGCTTGAGTAAACCAATCACCCATTTTGCAAGCAAGAGAAAGAAAGCTTTATTTTCCACCCTTTCAATGCCCCATCCTCCCCCCTTTTAACGCTTTAAAAAATATTAAATATATTCATTGACCGCCTCCCCACATTTTAAAGGATAACGATTTTTCCCCTATCCGTTTATCAATAATCTAACTTTTCAGATCTCGTAAAATCCCACTTGGGACTTCCTCTTCAAAAGATTTCACCAACTGAGCATTGATGTATTTGGCTTGCATAAAGTTTTATGGGCTTTAAGCTCTATGAACAAACCCTGCCCTAAATCTTTTCTCTGCAATATTTCATGGATCAAGCTGTTTTACTGATATCACCGCCTTGATGGTGTTTTAAGGATGAGACTTTAAGAACATCATAAAATAAAATGATCCATGCACTTTTTCTCATCTTCTCATCATTCATCAAAGCGCTAAGCTCAAGAATTTCTAAACAATATAGCACAATACAACTAAGAGAAAGAGTGGATAAAAGCTTTGATTTCTCATCCCAAAAACGCTCTAAATATAAGGAAGATTTTTCATCTCTCTTTACCCCCACCCTTCAATGATCATTCTCTTGCTCCTCGCCAAGAAAAGTAAAGAGCTTCCCTGATACCTCTTCAAAATAGGCTCTATAATAAAACACAATAACAAAGAGAGAGAGATGTTTTTTCTAAAGCCCCGCAAAACTTTCTACACACTCTATGCGATAAGGCTTTTTTCTCATCCCAGATATTTTTCAATCATTTTTATCTCTCTTAAAGCTTGCATTCTTAGGTTTTGATGGCATAAACCACCGCCATATTGACGGGACGCGTTTCATCACCCCCTGTTTTTTGCAACGAAATCTTATGTTCATGCTCTCCCGCTTCTCCTGTCAACCAATTATCATCGATAACAATAGCTGTATATTCCTGAGTTTCACCCCAGCCGTGCTTTATAATATAGTTTTTAGACCTAGACACACCATGCTGGTGTTTACCTGCCGCATCTGTTTTTCCTTCATGGGTATGGGCTTTAAAAGACCCTTCTTGTTGACTGCCTAAGAGACGTCCTTTATCAATTTTTCTCCCACTATCGAGCCCCCGCAAAAACATTCCCCGCAAATCAGGAACATTAAATGTTGTTTGCCCATCTCCTTTTCCCCATGTTTCCCCCAAAACAGCAAAGAGATTAGCATAGTTCTTTCGCGAATATTCTTTACCATCACACAGCAGCCACCCAGAAGGTATTTTTTCACTCGCAAAAGTGCCAATAAATCCAGATGAAAAAGATTCCGGTAAAGGAGGAAAAGGCGGAATTTCAGGAAGCTTTATGGTCGGATTGGTTAAAAACCAGCCATCAGCATTTTTCCCAGCAATATCACACGTATAGACGAGTTCATAAAGCCCTCCCTTTTGGATTTCTCCCCCCTTTAAAGGCACAATACCTTCAGGCGTTGCCATATAGGTTGGTTTTGGCGGCAATTGATTTAAAGAAACATTGGTTATGCCTCTATTGACCTCTTGTGCTTTAAAGCGCACCACAATGCCTTCCATATAAGTCTCAAAAAAAGACTTTGTGGACAAACGAAGGGATGTGCTCTTATTCTCCTCATCAACCGTAAACTGTGTTTCAATCACGCCCCCATTATCCAACAAATATTCTTTAATCCGTTGCATCATAGCGCGCGCACTATCATTGACTGAACTGGGGGGTTGCCCTTCAGCCCAGTTTATATTCTCATCGGCATAAGCATTTTCTGATGCGATGATTGACCAATTATAAATAGAACTCATAAAAGACACTCTTTTTTTAAAAAAGGAAAACGAGAAAAAACGGAAGCAAAGAAAGCCGCAATTCTATTTTTAAATGCCGTCGTTTCCTCCATTTTTATTTTCTTCATTTTCAAGCCTATTTGGTCATAATCCACATGGAGTAATTTTGTTTTCGCATTGACAAAAACAGCTTCCGGCTTCACGCGCAACACATCTTGCGCCATAACGCCCTGATAACGTTGTGGATTTCCTTTATAGTTAAAGCTATAAAGAGGGTAGCCTTTTTTCTCTCCCAGAGGGATAATATTTTCTTTTGCTCTCACATCACAAAGCCCTAAAATTCCTCCGACCAATCCCAGCACTTTTTGGGCATCACTCAACGGATCTTTTGTTACAGAAGGGATTGTTGTGGATTTTCCGGAAGTTGTTCCATAATTTCCAGCCGCTTGTGTTCCCACCTGTAACAAGCGTTCCAAACGGTTCCAATCTTGATTATCTTGTTCTGACCATTTTTGACGCTCAGCATCTAAGATATTTTGACGATTCATATCTTGAATCATCCCCCCTTTTAAAGCATTGCTTTGCGCGTTACTCTGACCTTGATAATAAGCATTTGCAGCATTTGCTTGATCATGCTGCGCGCGATCAATCATCTGGTTTGCATTCATCATATTGCTAATATCTTGATTATATTGCTGCGCTACCGCATTTGTTGCCAAGGCGCCGAGCTCATCAGCGAGCACACCGGTATGGGCTCCAGAGCCATAACGTCCTGCCCCAGACATCGATTGATTAATGGCATCAGATGTTTTATTCAGAGCATTTTGCAGTGCAGCATTAAACTTACTATTGCTGCCAATCCAATTTCCCTTTGCCATACCGGAAAGATTGGCCGCACTATTGGTTGGTGCATTTAACCACTGCGTGACCATAGGATTGTTATAAAGCCCTGCGGCTTGTTGTAAACCCGACAGCGCATTTTTTGTCATATTGCTCAGACCGGCAACTCTGTCTCCCTGATAAACATTTCCCCCAATACCCTTATTATAAAGCTCCTGTGCATCCGCAGTAGCTTGTTTTAGAATACCCGCCGCCCAAGCAGGAGGGGCATTGGTTTGTGTTGTCGTCTGCACTTGCGGTGTTTTTTTTCTACTCATAAAACCAGAACCTTTCTATATTGAATAAGATGACGAGAATATCCGTGATGCGCGAGCCTTTTTGCCCATCCCGTTCTTCCAAACATGTGCAATTCTTCAGCCTTGATTTTTCGTGCCCATTTTTCGACCTCCTCGATCAATTTGACCAATTTCAGCCCTCCCTCTCCAGCCAGATCTGAGAGAACGACGCATTTTTTCCCCGTATGGGCCCTTTCAATTTTCGTTATTGCAAAAGCACTAAATTGGATTTTATTTTTTAAGACCAGCCACAATTGTGCTTGTCCGGTGGCGATTTCTTCAGCAATTTTTTCCAAACAAACATCATCTGGAAAGCGCCGAGCATATTTTTGAAACGCCGCATTAAGGGCCTCTTGATAGGGCGCTATTTTTTCCCAGGACCAATGCTCTGTTAGGTGAGCAGAATACACCTCTTGACAATCTTGACAATCTTGATGATCTTTCATCATGATCTTAGCTTTCTTAAACTTTTCACCCACATATCCTTAAAAAGCCCCCCCTGCAGACTTCACGCATTCCATGACCTCGCGCACAATTTTCAAAAAAGAAGAAAAAGCCCCCCATCCCTTATGTCAAAAGCCCACTATCCCTTAGTATCGCAAGATACAGAGAGCACCTTTTTTACAAAGAAACATCCACCCCACCCTATCGCTTGGATGATAAGGACTTAAGCCTACCACATCGATCCTTTGATCATCATGTCTTGGGCTCACCGCATCTATTCTTTTATTATTGTGGCTTGGGCTCACCGCATCTGTTCTTTTATTGTCATGGCTTGGCTATCGCATGCCGGCGGCCTTCAATTCCACATCAAATCCCGTGACATGAGTCCAATTCATTCCCTCCGGAATGCGCAATTTAAAGCGATAAAACCGTGCTCTTGCGCGACAATGAATTTGTCCGGTATTATAAGAAGGCTGTTTTTCTGGCAACCAAACGGTTTCCTCTTCAAGAGATTGTCGAAAGCGCATTCCCACAGACAAATAATACTTTCCACTATTGACTTGGGGCATAATATTTTTCACCCGTGTTATCATGCCATTTGTCTGCCCCATTTCTTGTGAAGTAACCACACAAGCCATAGGAGACCCCGAAAACGACCCCAGTCTGCCCTGTTGATCAAATGCCCCCAGAATAGGCGATTCATTTTTCCACGCTTTACTATCGAGAGAAAAGGCTAAATCATCAATATTCTGAGCGACAAAATCAAGAGCTTCTAGCGTTGTTCCCGTCAAGAAAATGGGGAGGATCATTTTGATATCCACGAGAGCTTTTGTCCATTTTTGCAACCCCCAATCATAAATGAGCAAGATGCGTTTATGAAGGCTTTCATCGGTATCCACCATCCAATAAACACGATTATACACCCCATCAATCGCCGCAGACATGGTATAAAGATTACTCTGTCTTGATTTAGCGGTCATGGTTCGATCAACTTTTTCAAAGCCAATGGGGATAATCTGTCCGTCATTGGTTATTTGATAAAAACCACCCTCATCGGCAAAGAATGCCAAATCTCCCCGACAAACAATTGATTCAGCATTTTTTGCACCTCGTTTATCGTGAATTTTTTGGAAACTAAAAATAATCTTAGAGCCAGGAATAAAAGACCCAGCATAGATTGCAGAACGCATAAAGATAATGGGATTTGTTGTCTCCGTTGCGCCTTGCACGAACCCGCCATCAGGAAAGTCTTGATAATCACAGCTTTTTTTCCCCACGGTCCAAAATTCTGCATCATTCAATCCCGACCAATGAACCCGTCTTGGATGCTCGGTTAATTTCATCAAACACACGAAATCACCCCAGACGCGAACGATGCCTGCTTGTGGTGGATTTCCCCCTAAATTTCTAAATGCTTTATCATGAATAATATCGATCACTTGTGGTTTATCATTGGCATTCACCGCAATGATAAAATCACCAAATAAAGCAAAAGACCACGGCGCATCGACATTCGCCATATAGGGTTTTCCTTTTTGGCTAATATCTTTCCAGTACATTGTTGTATTATCAAGCAAGAGGATTTTTTCTCTTGTCCCAACAATAATCGAAACGCCATTTTTTGTTTTAACCGCCAGAGCCCCTAAAATTTGTTCTGGACATGGCTCTGACAAAGGTTCAAAACTTGGCATAGGGATATAAGAGCCATCCGCCGGAAGCACATTGACAAGTTCATCGGTAAAAATTCCATTGATATCCGCCACATCGGGTCGATAATCAGCGATTGGGAAAAAAGCCATCAAGCCCCCCATAAAATGTTTGAAAACCCCAGTGCCAAAACACCAAGGCTTGCTCATTAAAACCACAAAAACCCTTAAAATAAAATTTTAAGAGCACAAAATTCAATCAATAACACAACTATAAGTTGATAAAAATGCCTCAAAAAAAGTGAGACCATAGATAATGATAAGCCCACTACCCTCCAGCAGCATCTCACCAAAAATCACCCACACGCTTTAATGCCCATACTTTCCCCATGACCAACACTTCTCCCATGGCCAACATTCCCAATACCAGCCCCCCAATATCAAGCTGAAATCTAGTGACCGACTCCAGTAATTGAGAAAAAGCCTTCAAGCACCCTTAACGCTCGCCCTTTCATGGCAATCTAAGCCTCAGCACTCTTAACACCAGCCTCTCAAACCCCATCCAAATCCTAAAATTCTTCTAGCTCCAGCGCTCATTTAAGTATCCATACCCCTCTTAAGCATAAATATGAACAAGCATTTTTTAAAAATGCATTGGCTGAATCTTTGAAGAATCTTTTCTGCGTGATGTTTCAATACGCAAAGCTTGCAGCTGTTCTTGAAAATCTCTAAAAGAAACGGCCGCATATTCGGGATCTTTAAGGATATTTTTATACAGTTCATATTTTGCGCGTGCTTTAATGAGATCAAAAGCATAAATGAGCCAAGGATTATTATCTTCTCTGAGTTGTTCATCCACCAAATGGATAGGAACGTAAGAAAGCTGTACGGTTTCAACACTTTCTGGTGTTGGAAAGAGCCCTATTTTTTGCTCACTGTACGTATAAAAGCACGGTGTTCCTAACTCAGGATGCCGACCATATTGCTGATGCAACACTTCCAAGGGCTTAAAGAACAACTTTGTTTGCGTTGCATTCTTTGTTGCTAAAAAGACGCTCTCCAGCGTTTTTTCTGATTTAATAACAACGCCCTCTTCTGGCCCATACCATGTTTTTCCACTTTGTGTTTTGAAGGTTCTTTCTTGTTTTTCATTAAAGAAAAAGGGTTCGCGTTCACACAGACGTAAAGCCGTAACAATTGAATCTTGAATTTGCGGAGAATATTCAGCGGTTGTATCGTCAATTTCATCTTGAATAAGCGCGACCATAGAGGCAAAAGTTTTAGAATGATCTGAATATGTAAACTCGCGCGTGTTAGCATCAACGGAGAAAGTGGTCATAAGCCTATCCTTTTTTTGGGAAGCATTTTTAAATCTTTCCCCCAACAAAAAGAATCTGTTGGGGGAAGCAAGTCATCATTTTCTTTAAGCAGGTGCACCATATGTTGGAATGACAATTGTTCCAAAATCTTGAGCCCCTTGCGCACTTCCAGGCAAGGTAAAGCAGGTTTTTTTCATGCCAATAATGGTTTTTGCTGCGACCCCGAATTCCCTTTCATAATCAAAGAGTTCTTCGACCAATTTATAGCGTGTTGCGCCACGATCTTTCCCAAAGGCGATCACAGCACTTTGCGCCCCAAGCAACACCGCACGACGCACATTGGGAACAGCTTTATTGGCGGCTCCAGACTCAACCCCTTCGGTAATATGTTCGGCTTCGCGTAAAACCACACCATTATACATGCCTAAAGATCCATCATAGAGCGGATTTTTGATCCGGCTTCCACTATAGATTGCCTTCGTAATGTCGAGCCATTGCCCCGCATCGGTATTGGTGCGCAATTGCGTTACTTGGGTTGGATGAAGATAAAGCACATAGACACTTTCCCCATCGATGCGTACAGGTCTAATTTTAGGATTGGCCAATTTAGCGCGTTCAACCGCTTTATCGATCAGTTTAAGATCAAAAACATCATTTTCTTTTAGATCTTCATCTTTTGTTTTATTGTTAGGACGCACCACACGTTTATTGGTAGGTGCGGTTGGGGCATTAAAGCCATAATGAACGGGTTTAAGGGTAATGGACCGTCCTTCAAAGTTAATGGATTTTGCGGTATATCCGCACACTTGAATGAAGAACATCATACTCAAACGATCCGCATACCAATCCACCAAACCATTTTTTGCTTCCGTGCGCAAATCGTGGAGAATGCGTTGCTGATCAATGGTGCCCTCATTTTTGACCCGCACGGCATGAACAAGTTCATTAATGGCCAAGCGATCATTGAGAAACTGTAAAGCTTCTTCATTTCCTTCCAAAGTTTGCCCTTCACTGACCCCATCACCGAGCAGTTGCACACGCAAACCAAAGCTAATGGCATCGCCACTTGCCTTATTGGTTTCATCTTTTAACTGTACGATACTGTTTGAATCATTTCCAATCAGTGGCGCAATCGGGATTGCTTTTGAGACTTCTTGATTTAAGAGTTTAGACCATGTGCGCACGGCCATTGGGTCATTAAGTCCGATATAAGTTACAGTCATTTTATCCTCTAAAAGTTTATTGACATAAAAAAACCGGCAAAGTGCCGGATACTCAAAACACCACATTTCATTTCAGATGGTGAATAAGTTGTGTTCTCGTGTGTTTTGTTTTTGTTAGCGTCTGCCTCCCCTTCTATTAAGAGCTCTCCTCACCGCCTCTTTAGCTTTGAGAAATCCCCACCACCACTCACGCAAGCCTCAGCCCACGCATATCCCCTCACGCATTCCCACACCCAAAAGCCTCTCAGGTATTCAGAAAAAATAGCCCCCGCATTCCCCGCGTATCAAAACCCCTTGCACGGTTCCCGTAAAAAGCCTTCCCACGCATTCCCGCACTAAAAGCTCCTCCACATGTTCCCACAAAAAACCTCCCTCGCGCATTCACGCATCAAAAGCCCTTGCAAATGTTCCCACAAAAAGCCTCTCACCACAGTTCCCCGCGCCCAAAGCCCCTCCACATATCCGGCAAAAAAACACCTACCGCATTCTTGTCTTAAAATTCTCTTCCCCCCATTAAACGATTAAAAGCGGCTTTATTTTTAGGCTCAGCAACCCAAGCGCTAAATTCTGCTTCTGACATTTTATCCAGCATATCTAAAGAAACCGCCCCACTGGGTGCCAAGCCATTATAAGCGGCAAGCGTGCGTGCAGAATTGTGTCTTTCCTGTAAGTCTTCCCCCATGGTATTGGAAACATTTGTATAGCCAAAATTTTGTGCAATCGCGTAGATCACTTCAGCCGGATTTTGATTTTTTTGCGCACAATCACGCAAAATCTGTTTCAACTCATCACCAATCCTTGCATCAATATTTTGCGGATCAGCCAACTCCGGATAGAGTGAAGCAAAAGCGGCCAACTGTTTTGCACGCGTTTCATAAATAAAATCGGCTGCTTGATCAAAATCATCATGCTTTTGTTTAACACTGGCAACAGATTGCTGATAAAACGCCTGTAATTGTTCTGCTTCGCGAACTGGAGAAGGTTGTTGTTGTTCACGCAACAGCCCTTGTTTTTGGAGTGTTTTTCCCAACCATTGCATATAGCCCATAAAATCCTTTTGCGGATCTGGTGGACCATCCTGCCCCCCCAGCCCCTCTTTTCCACTGTCTTGTGAAAAGGACTGTTGTTGCAGGTTTTGCTCTTGGAAATTTTCTTGCAAAGCCTTTTCTTCTCTTCCACTTTCACCGGCTTCTCCCTCTTGTATTGAGTCCTGAAAATCCTGTTTCAAATGGTTTTGTTCTGCCGGCGTTAAGTGTTCTTGATCCATGACATTAGCCTTTTCTTTTGTAAAAACAATAAAATGAAATTTTTCCGATAAAACGATCTGTAAGCATTAATCCCCTCAATGCTCTTTGATCCGTTGAGCACCAACAGCTCCAGCCGCTCCACCATACCACCATTCCCCCCACCATACCTCTCCCCCCATGAATGACCATGATGGCAAAATACCTCCCACCACCAATCAATCTCACACCAAAACACCCCCGCCCTTCATCCCCAAAGGGGTAAACAACGCTGCTGAAATAAAGGAGAAACGACAGTGCACGCCATGAGCAACACTGTGCTATAGAAATTTATAAGCCCCCGCTTAATAAGCCCCAACGCTCAATATCCCCTCACCACCAATCCTCTTGTCGCTCAGTAAAATAAAATGCATCCGAAACATCAGCTGAACTCACGCATACCCCTAGCATCCCCCTCCACCATGATGACAAAATACCTCCCACCACTGATCAATCTCACACCAAAACACCCCTGCCATACCCAAGGGGTAAACAACGCTGCTGAAATAAAGGAGAAACGACAGTGCACGCCATGAGCAACACTGTGCTATAGAAATTTATAAGCCCCCGCTTAATAAGCCCCAACGCTCAATATCCCCTCACCACCAATCCTCTTGTCGCTCAATAAAATAAAATGCCTCCGAAACATCAGCTGAACTCACGCATACCCCTAGCATCCCCCTCCACCATGATGACCATAATGACAAAATACCTCCCACCACCGATCAATCTCATACCAAAACACCCCCGCCCTTCAACACCCAAGGGGTAAACAACGCCGCTGAAATAAAGGAGAAACGACAGTGCACGCCATGAGCAACACTGTGCTATAGAAATTTATAAGCCCCCGCTTAATAAGCCCCACCGCTCAATACCCCCTCACCACCAATCCTCTTGTCGCTCAATAAAACAAAATGCCTCCAAGATCACCCATCAGTTAAGCGCCAACATCCCCCACCATGCCCTCCATCATAGTGACCATAATGACAAGATTCCTCATAAAACGTTGTTATTGTTGATCATTTGCACTTTGTAACATCTGCATGATCTGCTCTACGCCCTCGTGATCCCCCATCTGTTTTGCAGTATTTTGCACTACAGCATTTTGTGTTGCGGCATTTTGTTCTTCTTGGAGCGCATTTTGCGCTTTGATCGCAATTTTATGAATAAGGGAGGCTGGTAAAGGTGAATAGCGCAAGAGATCGAGCATAATCTCTGGTGTTGCAAAATTTTGCATCAAAGGAAGCAATTGCATAATCAATGCAAAAGTACGCTCTTTTTCATTGAGACTTGTTGGGGCATCATCCACAACAATATCATATTCCAAACTGGTCACCATTTCGCGTGTGAGAGGAACATATTGGGCATTTTCATCGCCTGCAATACGCACCAACCGCCCATCGGAGAGGTAATTTTGAATCAGATAGAGAATAATTTTTCCCTGCCGTTGTCGATAGCGACGCAAAGCATCAAAAAAGGAAGCCAAAAGATTAAGAGATGACTGACGGCGTTGTTGTTCAAGAATACCCGGCTGGTTAACCGCTCGTGTTCCAATGAATTCAGAAGACAAGCCCGTCACTTGTTCAAGAGCGCTTTTTGCTTCATTAAACAATTGGAAAAAACCTTGCGGAAATTGTGCCACCGGTTTAGGCTGAATTCTGCCCCCAGCAACAGCCCCACTTTTCAACCAAGTAATACTATCAGCGCGAGCCCAACTCTCAAGGGCTTGTCGATCATCATCAAAAGCATCGCGTTCTGCCATAATCCCGCCTTTTGATTGGCTATTAAGCAAATGCATGACTTGACTAAAATATTTATTTGCCCAACGTTGCGGATCTTTTGTAGGGCGCACCAGTCCGTAAAAGTGTCGGCTTAATTTATCAAAAGTACCGGTAATACACTCCCACCCCAATTGACCTGCTGGGACCAAAGGCTTATCGGGTTCTTCAAGCAGCTTTCTGCCCAAAAATGCGCGTTTGACAATTTTTCTGGTCAATCTTGTTGCTTGAATATCGGGAAATTCTTTTCTTAAACTTTGAAAATCACGCTCCAAATACTCAATAAACTGTCCACTTTGCGGCTCGAGTACTTTATAGACCACCTCACGTTCAAACCAGCGACATTCCACCAATGTCACCATTTTAGGTCGTTGAGAACCACCAACCTCTTCTTCCAGATAGGCTCCCTCTCCTTGATACCCCCCTGCCTCATAGCTTTTCGTCATACCATTGCTGGTAGGGTATAAGAACCCCTGATGTTTTACCCAATCGGCATGAAGATCGCTCCAATGAACATGGGGAAACATTTCGGCCGCCACATCCAGAGGCTTTTCATCAATATACCATAAACGTTGTGCATCAATAAGATTAGGCTTAACAGCACTCGCATCCCAGACCATTTTCATAGGATCGAGCCTTGCAATAACGGGGTTTCCTTGCGGATTTTCTTCATAATCAAGGCGCGTATCGGTCCATCCCATTCCGCAAATGATCGCATCTTGAAAAGCATCGGAATCTTCATATTCGCCGTCAGCTTCATCACGAAACCATTCGGCCGCTCCTGTCAAGATCTGGTTGGCAAAGGCTGCGCCTTCTTGTCGTGGAATAAACTGCACTTGTCGTTTATTATTGCGTTCTGTTCCAATGACAGCATTAATCAAAGGTGCAATACGATTAAAAGTCATCACGGGTCTATTTTGTTCGTTCAAGACAGCCAAGTCTTGCTCATTCCATTGTCGCCCATTATAAAAATCATAGTCTTCTTGGGCATTTTTTCGCCATTTTTCGACATGCGCAATATCATCCTGATACCACCCGACAAGTTTTTTAAAGAGCGCTTGCTGTTCAAGCGTTTCGATTTGCTCAAAAGAAGAAGAAGAAAAAGAAGAATCTGTAGACATATTCATTAAAAAGCCATCCATGAAGTTTGAGAACGGTGAGAAGAGCGATAGGTACTTTTTCGTGCGCGCGCATGGGGCTGTTCATAAGCCACACACATCAATCCAAAGGCATCCGCGCCATGGCTTGCCCAATCATGTTCAGCCCCAAGACCAATATTGCGCTGTTCATCACGCTTTTCATGATACCAAGCGAGTGCTTTTCTCCCCGCACCTGTTGTCTCTTCGTTAAACCATAGAGCAGGAAACAAACGCCTTACGGCTTCGATACGCATTTTCACAGCGCCTGTTCCCTGATTAGGAATGATTTTGGTTTGAAAACCGGCTTGTTGCAGCGCACTTTCAAAACTAACATTATAAACACGATCTTTTGTCGCGCCATCATGGGGTAAGACCATCAGTGCCTTTTCATATCCCCTTTGAAAAATCCACCCCACATGCTCTGAAAGCGGTTGTCCTTGTGCTTCATAATAATCGAGCACGCGAATTTCACGTCCGACAAATTGCGCCACCCACAAAGCGGTTGCATCGGCTTTAGCGCCTGTTCCCCCGATATCCCAAAAGATTTTCACCTGTATCAAAGGATCCCGTGGAACGGTGGTAATCCGCCCTTCCATTTGCGCTTCCAAAAGACATTTTTGATAATAAGCACCTTGCACAGCTTGGAGATAGTCCCCTTCCCAAATATGGTTATACTGCTCTGGTCTTTGCTGCAAATCGTCCATTCTATCTCGATTAAGTTTTTCAGGAAATTGCGGATTATCGCGCCAATTAATTTCCACGCCTTTGATATTGGGATTATCGACATTTCGAAAACGTTTTTCCACGGGAGCATTTTCATGGCATGGGTTCCAAGTAACCCATAATTCTGCATTCCAATCGTCTCCCTCTTCACGCAAAGTTGGAATAAGCGTTTGCCAAGCAGTCTCGGTGACCGGCTCCGCCTCATCAACCCAACACAAGAAAACGCGCCCCATTGATTTAATACTAGCAATATTTCGATCAAGACCCGCAAACACATAGACGATGCGTCCATCTTTTGATTTAATATATTTATCGCCGATTTCATAATAGTCTTGAAGAAACGAATAAGCTTCTATGGCGCGTTTAATTTCTTCCAAAGAGCTCTCATTGAGAGAATTTTGAAACTGGCGCGCACAAAGAATAATTCCGCGTTCTCCTGCCATGCCATGGCGATATCCCACCACCGCCGACATCAAAGCAAAAGACCGTGTTTTTCCAGAACCCCGTCCGCCCCAAGCGGCTCGTACATCAGCTTTTCCGGAAAAGATAGGAATAAGCTTTGGAATAAGAGCCACTTGAGCTGTCTGCCCTATTTTTTGAGAAATTTTCTGAACCGTTGTCATGTATAAATTTTCATCACTGAGAATGATTTTTACTCTTTTAAAGAATACCAAGTTTCATCATTTCAGAACCTTTTAAAGAAAAACACTCTTCCCAACAGCGCTCTCTTCATCCTGATACGCAATCCATTGCCTTTCTTTGGGCATTGTCCTTTTTTGCGCATTTCCCTTTGTTTGCATGAAATTCCCCCACCATAAGCCCCCACCATATGCCCCCAAGCCCTTCTCCTCCAAGCACACGAAGCCCCCCCCTCAGACACCGTGCCCCTGTCCCCCACAAAAGCACGGTATCCGCCCCCATTTCAACATTCCCTTACGAAAAGCAAAGCAGACCATCTGGCAAAATCACACCCCTTAGGACAAAGCGCCCTAAAAGGGTTTCCCCCAAAAGGGGTTTCCTAAAAGGATTGCTCAAGCCTTACACTTGTCGCCCCCCAAGGTCCCTCAAAGATAAGATCTCAACACGGCATCTAACTCATAAAAGCCATGCTCTCACGCCCCAACACGCAAAAACCTTTCCACACACACGGAAGCCCTCACGGCCCCTTCACCAAAACTCTTGAAACATCACGCGCTCATCACAAAAGCACGGATAACCTTAGCTTCATACATGCTCCACCAAACCATGCACCAAAGTTCCTCCAAGCACACGAAGAGCCCTCTCAGACACCGTGCCCCTGTCCCCCACAAAAGCACGGTATCCGCCCCCATTTCACCATTCCCTTACGAAAAGAAAAGCAGACCATCTGGCAACATCACACCCCTTAGGACAAAGCGCCCCAAAAGGACTTCCCCCAAGGGGGTTTCCTAAAAGGATTGCTCAAGCCTCACACTTTTCGCCCCCCCAAGGTCCCTCAAAGATAAGATCTCAACACGGCATCTAACTCATAAAAGCCGTGCTCTCACGCCCCAACACGCAAAAACCTTTCCACACACACGGAAACTCTCATGGCACCCTTCACCAAAACTCTTGAAACATCACGCACCCATCACAAAAGCACAGATAACCTTAGCTTCATACATGCTCCACCAAACCATGCACCAAAGCTCCTCCAAGCACACGAAGAGCCCTCTCAGACACCGCGCCCCTGTCCCCCACAAAAGCATGGTATCCGCCCCCATTTCACCATTCCCTTACGAAAAGCAAAGCAAACCACCTTGCAACATCACACCCCTTAGGACAAAGCGCCCTAAAAGGGTTTCCCCCAAAAGGGTTTCCCCCAAAAGGGGTTTCCTAAAAGGATTGCTCAAGCCTCACACTTTTCGCCCCCCCAAGGTTCCTCAAAGGTAAGATCTCAACACGGCATCTAACTCATAAAAGCCGTGTTCTCACGCCCCAACACGCAAAAACCTCTCCACACACACGGAAACCCTCACGGCCCCTTCACCAAAACTCTTGAAACATCACGCGCCCATCACAAAAGCACGGATAACCTTAGCTTCATACATGCTCCACCAAACCATGCACCAAAGCTCCTCCAAGCACACGAAGCCCCCCTCAGACACCGCGCCCCTGTCCCCCACAAAAGCATGGTATCCGCCCCCATTTCAACATTCCCTTACGAAAAGCAAAGCAGACCACCTTGCAACATCACACCCCTTAGGACAAAGCGCCCTAAAAGGGTTTCCCCAAAATGACGCCCCCAAAAGGACTTCCCCCAAGGGGGTTTCCTAAAAGGATTGCTCAAACCTCACACTTTTCGCCCCCCAAGGTTCCTCAAAGATAAGATCTCAACACGGCATCTAATTCATAAAAGCCGTGCTCTCACGCCCCAACACGCAAAAACCCCTCCAACACACGAAAACTCTCACGGCCCCCTTCACCAAAACTCTTGAAACATCACGCGCCCATCACAAAAGCACAGATAACCTTAGCTTCATACATGCTCCACCAAACCATGCACCAAAGCTCCTCCAAGCACACGAAGCCCCCCTCAGACACCGCGCCCCTGTCCCCCACAAAAGCATGGTATCCGCCCCCATTTCACCATTCCCTTACGAAAAGAAAAGCAAACCATCTGGCAACATCACACCCCTTAGGACAAAGCGCCCCCAAAAGGACTTCCCCCAAAAGGGGTTTCCCCAAAAGGACTTCCCCCAAGGGGGTTTCCTAAAAGGATTGCTCAAACCTCACACTTTTCGCCCCCCAAGGTTCCTCAAAGATAAGATCTCAACACGGCATCTAACTCATAAAAGCCGTGTTCTCACGCCCCAACACGCAAAAACCTTTCCACACACACGGAAACCCTCACGGCCCCCTTCACCAAAACTCTTGAAACATCACGCGCCCATCACAAAAGCACGGATAACCTTAGCTTCATACATGCTCCACCAAACCATGCACCAAAGTTCCTCCAAGCCACGCTTTAGGTATCATCCATCAAAGCCCCTGAGACGACATTCCACATCCCTGTCCTCATCTAACTCATTTTCCACGATCACCCGCTTGCATTTCCGCATGATCACGCTTCAGGATTATGTTTCTTCGATTGAGTCTTTTTTGACTTCACCGGTACGATCTCGATCCGCGAGATTGTTTTGATATCGCTTTCTCCCGTTACTTGAAGAGGCAAAACTTTTGCCAGCAGCGAAAAAAAAGGCACGGGATTATTCAGGGCATGATATTGCAGATAAGAGACCAATCCATCCTCACCATACTGAGATCCAGCCTGTTCTGCCGCTGTCAGTAAGGCTTCATTAAACCGCTTTGTTGTTTTATTCATCGTTCCTTTTTTCCGCCCTCTTCGAGTTAAGGGAAGACAAGGTTTCTCAGCCATTCTTATGCTTCCTTTTCAATCAAAAAAATCAATCCCATGACATAGAAAAATGATCGCCACCCCTCGTCTCAAGGGCTATCACCTCAAAGGACGAGGATTCCACCCAACGCCGGTCTGTCAAAAAGTCCAGCTTTTTCTCTAGAAATTCCCCCCTTATGGTTAATTTCTGATTAAGCCCCCATAAAGCCGAAATTCCGCACCTGATTTTTACAAATCCACACTTTTACGCTTTACCATTTTCACAGAAATAAGCCCCGCGCGCTGCTCAGTAAACAATCCCCCAAAAAACCACCCCGCAGCACTCTATAAACAACCACCCAACTTCTTGCCCCAACCAATCCCCCCTCAAAGTTCAGTACTTCAAAAAACACGCCAAGCAAGCCCACCTCTAAACTATTCACCAGTCACTCTTACAACAGGCACCTTTAATTTACACCCCCGCTTATCCTCCGTCTCTCAAACAACACTCTTACAGTATAACAACACTCTTACAGTATAAGAGCAAAGTTTTAATTTTTCTTGCCAACCTTTTGAAAGTACTTTATTGATAAACACGTGTTTTTGATCGTCCACGCAACGGTCAAATAGGGAGTTGAAAACCCGAAAACTCGTACATGAATTTGCCCCGCTTTGCGGGTATCCCGGAGTTCCGGAGTTTTTGCTATGTCCAAGTGCATTTTATGCACTAAAAGCAAAAAAGCTGATTCGAGTTCAGTATTTTCAACCTCCCGGAATACCAATGCGAGGGCGCTCGCGACCGGAGGGGGCACAAAGTGCAAACCAAAAATCCACATTTTCAAACTAAAAATTCACACTTTAATGACATTTCGATTGGTAAAAGAATTCGTCACAGAAGAGTTACAATGGGGCTTTCTCAAAAAGCATTAGGAAGCTCTTTAGGTGTCAGCTTCCAACAAATTCAAAAATATGAAAAAGGTTTCAACCGTGTAAGCGCAGGGCGTTTACAAGAAATTGCCAACCTGCTGAAGGTCCCTGTTACCTTTTTTTACACAGACATTGCCCCAAAAGAAGATATTTCCACAAAAGACAACCACCCCTACGTTGATCAAGAAATCTACAGTGAAAAGGAACAAACCCTTGTAAAAAATTTTAGAGAGCTTCAGCCGAAAAAACAAAAGGCAATTTTATGGTTAATTTCTGATTAAGCAAAATCCCCTACAAAGCCGAAGTTCCGCACCTGATTTTTACAGATCCACGCCTTTACGCTTTACCATCTTGACTACACAGCAGCCCCACGCACTGCTCAGTAAACAATTCCCCAAAAGACCACCCCGCAGCACTCTATAAACAACCACCCAACTTCTTGCCCCAACCAATCCCCCCTCAAAGTTCAGTACTTCAAAAAACACACCAAGCAAGCCTATCCCTAAAATATTTAATATGACGCGCGCACAAAAAATACCTAGATGTATCAATCTATAACGCAACATCAACCTCAAAGAACGATGTTTTACGGCATGATAGGATAAAAATATAATATCTCTTAAAGAGGATGTCCTTTATCGCGCGATAAGATCTATAGCTTTAGCTTGCATTTTTTCGTAGATCTTGCGCATAACCTTCATATTATTCATTCGCATATCAAGGATAGACTTTTCCATGTCTTCTAAACGCCCTTTGTCGAGATTTCTCAGCCGTGTATAGTGCGATGCCATTGCTCGTCGCGCTCCATCATAAGGCAATCCTCCTTTACGAAGCTTTGGTAGATTATGTCCCCTATTGATGATGTTATATTGCTTAGGATCAGAAACAATCATTACATGATCTTTAATAACATCTATTTCCGCTAAAGCTGTTTTGAGGCTCCCTGCCATAGACTTACTATTGGCATATCTAAACAAGTCATTTGCTACAATTTTACGTTCTGTACTAATCAGTAATGATAAGTTACTACTACACCCAACATGACAAACATGATCATACAATTCATTCCACACACCATGTAGCTTCTTAGTTACTAATGTTTGAGCACGACTTTCTATATAGTTATTTTCACGGAAAAAAATCTTTTCTATCTTGTCATCCTCTTCAGAAATAATCGCCTCCTATCATAACACCTTTGTCTAACCAATCTGGACCATATTTTTCATCAGCTTTTTTTGTAGAAAATCCCATATCACGAATAAATTGTGCTCCATGTTCAGATCTAAGAAACAAAAGCGTATGTGCTGGAGGCTCAGTCATTGCCAACCATTCCCATGCAGCTTTATCATCACCAGCACGATCTGCAGCTTCTGACTCGGCAGTATAAATACCATCTTGATCTAAACCACCTGCTCGTAATTCCCCACGTTCCGCATCCGTCATATAACTTTTGGGTAATTTCTTTTCCATAGAAAATTCCTTTTGACACCATTTATTCAAATTTAATTTAATCGTTAAATCTGGTCAATTGAAGTTTTTCTAATTCTTTATAGCAAGCTGTCTTTTAAGCCTAAATTGACCTCCACCCCTCACCTCAAAGGACGAGGATTCCACCCAGCGCCGGTCTGTCAAAAAGTCCAGCTTCTTCTCTAGAAACTCCCCCCTTATGGTTAATTTCTGATTAAGCCCCCATAAAGCCGAAATTCCGCACCTGATTTTTACAAATCCACACTTTTACGCTTTACCATTTTCACAGAAATAAGCCCCGCGCGCTGTTCAGTAAACAATCCCCAAAAAACCACCCCGCAGCACTCTATAAACAACCACCTAACTTCTTGCCCCAACCAATCCCCCCTCAAAGTTCAGTACTGCAAAAAACACGCCAAGCAAGCCCACCTCTAAACTATTCACCAGTCACTCTCACAACAGGCACCTTTAATTTACACACCCGCTTATCCTCCGCCCCTCAAACAACACTCTTTTACAATATAACCACATAAGCAAAGATTTTAATTTTTCTTGCCAACCTTTTGAAATTACTTTATTGATAAACGCGTGTTTTTGATCGTCCACGCAACGGTCAAATAGGGAGTTGAAAACCCGAACGCTCAGTACATAAATTTGTCCCACTGTTGTGGGTATCCCGGAGTTCCGGGAGTTTTTGCTATGTCCAGGTGCTTACCAGCACTAAAAGCAAAAAGCTGACTGAGCTCAGTATTTTCAACCTCCCGGAATACTCATGCGAGGGCGCTCGCAACCGGAGGGGGCACAAAGTGCAAACCAAAAATCCACATTTTCAAACTAAAAATTCACACTTTAATGACATTTCGATTGGTAAAAAAATTCGTCAGAGGCGCATTGCCATGGGGCTTTCTCAAAAAGCATTAGGAAGCTCTTTAGGTGTCAGTTTCCAACAAATTCAAAAATATGAAAAAGGTTTCAACCGTGTAAGCGCAGGGCGTTTACAAGAAATTGCCAACCTGCTGAAGGTCCCTATTACCTTCTTTTATGCTCATCTTGTCACAGCGGATATTTCCACAAAAGACAACCACCCCTACGCTGATCAAGAAATCTACAGTGAAAAGGAACAAACCCTTGTAAAAAATTTTAGAGAGCTTCAGCCGAAAAAACAAAAGGCAATTTTATGGTTAATTTCTGATTAAGCAAAATCCCCTAAAAAGCCGAAGTTCCGCACCTGATTTTTACAGATCCACGCCTTTACACTTTTCCATCTTGACTAGAAAGCAGCTAACAAAAGGCTTACCACCCTGCGCTGCTCAGTAAACACGAGTCTGAAACAATCCAGCTTCTCTTAAAGCAAGTTTTCTCTGTTGACTTCAGATCACCACACCTTCAAAAGCATGGTGTTTTTTCAAACTTGCCAATCTTGCCCTTTAAATATTCACCTGCCACTCTCACAACAAGGACCTTTAAATTTACATTGCTCAACGAGCATCATCCTTCAGAGAGCAGTATTTTACCGTAAAATTTTAAAGCAGAAAAACGCTCATCATCTAAAAAATGATGAAGAAGTAGGTCTTACACATCCTATATCTTTGCTTAAACAGCAAAGAAATTCGCAATCGGTCGTAAAAAATACCCCCGCCCTCAAACTTTTCCATGCCTGATATCATCGCCTTAGACGACGGTGTTTTACGGCATGATAAGATAAACACTGGTCCCTCAACACTCCAATTTCTTGCCTAGGCCAATTCCCCTGCTAAATTTAAATCACCACACCCCAAACAATATGCTTTACAGCACAACAGGATATCACGCCATTTCAAACGACAAAATCTTGACGCACACATAGAGCAACAAATAGCAAAATTTAGGAAGCAACAAACAGCAAAACCTCGGAAAGCTTAATCCCCCTCAACGTCACCCTGAATGATCCCCACCACATCATTTTCCCAACCATTATCTTTCACTCTCTCTTCAATGAACTTTTATGTTTCAATGGACTTTACAGGAGACTTCACGGCTACATCTCAACAGATTTTATGATTTTTCTACCTATTTTATGGAGTTTTATTTACGGAACTCCCACCTATGGGACCTTTACGGCTTTTACCAAGAGCTCTATCTGATTGAGAGCTACAATTCCGATTATGTCATAATGATATCTTTTTACATTGACCTTGTCAAGTTTTTATCTTTTATTTTGATCTTTTCATATCATTCTTTTTTGTGATCATCTCTCTCATACAACCACAACGCCCAAAATATAAAGCACAAAATAAAACGTCATTGTGTTGCATATTCACGCGCTTGTAAGAATATGTCTTACAGCCTTCCCCATTTCACAACATCCCCCTTCATGTGTCATATGACACAACAGGGCGCGACAAATATAATGCTCAACTCCTCATGATTATAAAAACCAAACTTTCCCCCTCACATTGTTTTCCCTTTGGGTTTTCCCTCTAGATTTCCCCTCTCGTAGCAACACCCCTTTATTTCCAACCATTTCAACACCCTCTCCTTCATTCGCCATAACACACTTACAACGCATCCTCCCTCTTCATGCCAACTTATCCCTTCATTCACAGACACTCTGCTCCAGACATACCCCATCACCGCTCTTTATCAAAACATTTACCTCTCCATACCCCCACACGCCCTCTTCTATTCACCCTATCCTCTCCCATCAACAAGCCCCACAAACTTCCCCCTCTCCCTCTCAATGTATCCCTTCATTCCTCCCGTCATACCCTTCCATCACACCCCAACAGCGCTCTTTACCCCAACCATATCTCTCCAGTCACAAGCCTCTTCCCAATCGCTCTCACCTCATTTCACGCCATAGAAAAAACCAACACGACGCACAGCAATTTTATGGTTAATTTCCAATCAGACAACAGCCCTCAAACATTATGTATTCATATATCCAGCATTCCCCTACTCAAGATTCCCCATGCCTGACAGCACCGCCCCGTAAAGAGCAGTGTTTTAGGACATCAGAAGACAACAAAATCCCAAACCACACCCCAGTCTTCTCCCCCATTCCACGCCATACCACAAACCCAACACACACCTCCAACCACGCCCCAAAGCGCGCACAACGCCACCACAACACATAAATCCTCCGTATAAATCCCCATATCTTAAAATTTCCCCTTGCTTTTTACGATTACACGTTTTTACGTCTTGCCTAAAAAAGCAACCAATAAAACTTGCCACCCACCGCCTCCTCATCTAAAAAAACACTCCTAAAGGACACAGTTTCCACCCCGCACGCTATAAACAACAAACATGCTTCTTATCCAACCAATCATTCCACCTTCAGATCACTTTCCATCAAAAAACGCTGCTTCATCAAACACAAACAAACTAGCCTCATTCTCTTAAGCTATTTTTCACACATCCCCTCACATCAACTCTCACCCATACCACCATCTTTTATACACATCCTCCACGCCACACTCTCTCCTCCATTCTCCACTCTTCTCTCCTTTCCACACCCTCTAATCAACATCCCCTACGGCACTCGTCATCCCAACATATCTCTCCACGCATAAGACTCTTCACGTCCCGATCTCCCCCCATTCCACGCCATAGAAAAACACAACACGTTGCAAAGAAATTTTATGGTTCATTTCCAATCAGACAAAAGTCCTCAAACATTATGTGTTCATATATCCAGCATTCCCCTACTCAAAATTCCCCATGCCTGACATCACCGCCTCGTAAAGAGCAGTGTTTTAGGACATCAGAAGATGCCAAAAACACCAACCACGCCCCAATCTTCTCCCCCATTCCACGCCATACCACAAACCCAACCCCCCCCAACACGCCCCATAAAGCGCGCACAACGCCACCACAACACATACCCCCCACGCCCTAAAACTGCCCCTTGACTTTCACGATTCCACATTTTTACGTCTTGCCTAAAAAAAGCAACCAATAAAACTTGCCACCCACCACCACCTCCTTTCTTAAAAAAATGTCCCCAAAGGAGAAAAATTCTCCTTTCTTTTTTACAGATAAACGTTTTTACGCTTTTACAGCTTTACAGAATTTAGCTAAATGAAACTTTCACCCAGCCCGTGCAGCTCTGTTAAGAATCCAGCATCTTATAGCAGATTTTTATCATCGACCACGCATACAGAACAGCACACCTAAGAACCCCTCAAACAACAGTGTGTTATGGCATAAGAAGCTTATCACCACCCTTTATACCATGGAATTTTTCCTCGAACCTATGTTGAAGGCAAAAGCACCAACACGCCTCTTGCTTTGCAAGGATCACAGACATCTCTTCTGTGATCACCACCTCACCCACGCACTATCTCAAAGCCTACTTTTCAGGCAAAAACACCAAGCGATCACCTTGTTTTGTCACTGTCACAGCCATCTCGTCGTGAATTTCTCCAAACAAGATTTTTTCTGCCAAAGGATCTTGAATTTCCTTTTGGATAATCCGTCTAAGCGGACGGGCCCCATAAAGAGGCCTTTAAAAGCAGCCCCACGCACTGCTCAGTAAACAATAACCAAAACTCTTGACCAATTCCCTTGGCTTCCCACTTTGTGGGCCTCAGATTTCCATCCTTTAAACGGATAGTGCTTCATAAAGCACACATTGGCTTATCCCGAATATTCCTGCTCTCTTCACCACACCTGCAAACAATACTCTTTTACAATATAACCGCATAGGCAAATATTTTAATTTTTCTTGCCAATCTTTTGAAATTACTTTATCACTCAAAAGGTGCTTTGATCGTCTACGCAGCGATCAATAGGGAGTTGAAGCCTGAAAAGCCTAATACATGAATTTGTCCCGCTTTGCGGGTATCCCGGAATTCCGGGAGCTTTTGCTATGTCCAAGTGTGTCTTACGCACTAAAAGCAAAAGGCTGATTAGGCTCAGTACTTTCAACCTCCCGGAATACTCATGCGAGGGCGCTCGCAACCGGAGGGGACACAAAGTGCAAACCAAAAATTCACACTTTAATGACATTTCAATTGGTAAAAGAATTCGTCAGAGACGCATTGCCATGGGGCTTTCTCAAAAAGCATTAGGAAGCTCTTTAGGTGTCAGCTTCCAACAAATTCAAAAGTACGAAAAAGGTTTAAACCGTGTAAGCGCAGAGCGTTTACAAGAAATTGCCAACCGACTGAAGGTTCCCATTACCTTTTTTTATGCTCATCTTGTCACAGCGGATATTTCCACAAAAGACAATCCCTCATACGATGATCAAGAAACCTATAGTGAAAAGGAACATGCTCTTGTGAGAAATTTTAGAGAGCTTAAGCCGAAAAAACAGAAGGCAATTTTATGGTTGATTTCCGATTAGATAAAAGCGCTCGTAAACATTCTTGGCTCATCCCCTTCAAGTAAAATTTATGCCATCCCAAGGGAGTATTTCATCAAGTGCCATAAGCATGCCCTATCCTCTCTCACCATCCTTCATGCATTTCGTCACACCAACTCTTGTATACACCACCTCTGTCCATTCCCCACTCTTCTCTCCTTTCCATCTCCTCCCATCAACCCCTCCTACGGCACTCGTCATCACAACGTATCCTCCATTCACAAGCCTCTTCCCAAGCCTCTTCCCCATTCCACGCCATAGAAAAAACCAACACGACGCACAGCAATTTTATGGTTAATATCCAATTAGACAAAAGCTCTCAAACATTATGTATTCATATATCCAGCATTCCCCTACTCAAAGTCCCCATGCCTGACAGCACCGACCCGTAAAGAGCAGTGTTTTAGAACATCAAAAGATAACAAAATCCCAAACCACACCCCAACCTTCTCTCCCCATTCCACGCCATGCCACAAACCCACCCCCCCAAACACGCCCCATAAAGCGCGCACAACGCTACCACACAACGCATACCCCCCACGCCCTAAAACTGCCCCTTGACTTTCACGATTCCACATTTTTACGTCTTGCCTAAAAAAAGCAACCAATAAAACTTGCCACCCACCACCGCCCCCTTTCTTTAAAAAATGCCCCCACAGGAGAAAAATTCTCCTTTCTTTTTTACAGATAAACGTTTTTACGCTTTTACAGATTTAAAGACTTTAGCTAAATAAAACTTTCACCCAGCCCGTGCAGCTCTGTTAAGAATCCAGCATCTTATAGCAGATTTTTACCATCGACCACGCATACAGAACAGCACACCTAAGAACCCCTCAAACAACAGTGTGTTATGGCATAAGAAGCTTATCACCACCCTTTATACCATGGAACTTTTCCTCGAACCTATGTTGAAGGCAAAAACACCAACCACACCTCTTGCTTTGCAATGATCGCAGACTTATCCCCTCCATCCCAATTTATCTCTCCATCCTTCCCTTCATACCCTTGCATCACACCCCAACAGCACTCTTCATCACACCATATTGCCCCATTCATAAGACTCCTCATCCCCAACTTGTCCCTCCATTCCCTCGCATCACGCCTCAACAGTGCTCTCTGTTTACAAGACTCCTCATCCCCAACCTTCTCTCCCCATTCCACGTCATGCCACAAACCCAACACGACGCAAAGCAATTTGGTGGTTAATATCCAATTAGACAAAAGCTCTCAAACATTATGTATTCATATATCCAGCATTCCCCTACTCAAAATTCCCCATGCCTGACATCACCGCCTCGTAAAAAGCAGTGTTTTAGGACATCAGAAGATGCCAAAAACACCAACCACGCCCCAATCTTCTCCCCCATTCCACGCCATACCACAAACCCAACACCCCCCCCAAACACACCCCACAAAGCGCGCACAACGCTACCACACAACACATACCCCCCACGTCCTAAAACTTCCCCTTGATTTTCACGATTCCACATTTTTACGCTTTTACGGCTTTACTGAAAGTTACAAAGAAAATGTACAAACCACCACCGAACAATCCCTCATCTTTTTAAAATCCTCCAAAGGACGACCCTGCACTCCGTAAACAATGATCTCACCTCCTTCCCCATATCCTAAAACTTCCCCTTGCCTTTTACGATTTCACGTTTTTACGTCTTGCCTAAAAAAAGCAACCAATAAAACTTACTACCCACCACCGCCTCCTCATCTTTAAAAAACGCCCCCACAGGAGAAAAATTCTCCTTTCTTTTTTACAGATAAACGTTTTTACGCTTTTACAGCTTTGCAGACTTTAGCTCAATAAAACTTTCACCCAGCCCGCACACTTCTCTGTCAAGAATCCAGCATCTTATAGCAGATTTTTACCATCGACCACGCATACAGATCAGCAGACCTGAGCGCCCGTCAAACAACAGTGTTTTATGGCATAAGAAGCTTATCACCCCCTTTTCGATACCATGAAATTTTCCTCGAACCTATGTTGAAGGCAAAAGCACCAACACGCCTCTTGCTTTGCAAGGATCACAGACATCTCTTCTGTGATCACCACCTCACCCACGCACTATCTCAAAGCCTACTTTTCAGGCAAAAACGCTAAGCGATCACCTTGTTTTGTCACTGTCACAGCCATCTCGTCGTGAATTTCTCCAAACAAGATTTTTTCTGCCAAAGGATCTTGAATTTCCTTTTGGATAATCCGTCTAAGCGGACGGGCCCCATAAAGGGGCCTTTATCAGCAAAGAATTCTCGAACCTCGGGTTCGATATGCAAGGTTATGTTGCGTTCATTGAGCAAATTTTCAAAGGGTGTATCTGAACAATTGCCTCTATTATCTTTTGATCGTTGTAGCCACAAAAGAATAATCCGATACGGCCTTAAAACACCAACCACGCCTCTTGCTTTGCAAGGATCACAGACATCTCTTCTGTGACCACCCCCTCACCCGCGCACTATCTCAAAGCCTACTGTTCAGGCAAAAACGCTAAGCGATCACCTTGTTTTGTCACTGTCACAGCCATCTCGTCGTGAATTTCTCCAAACAAGATTTTTTCTGCCAAAGGATCTTGAATTTCCTTTTGGATAATCCGTCTAAGCGGACGGGCCCCATAAAGGGGCCTTTATCAGCAAAGAATTCTCGAACCTCGGGTTCGATATGCAAGGTTATGTTGCGTTCATTGAGCAAATTTTCAAAGGGTGTATCTGAACAATTGCCTCTATTATCTTTTGATCGTTGTAGCCACAAAAGAATAATCCGATACGGCCTTAAAACACCAACCACGCCTCTTGCTTTGCAAGGATCACAGACGGCTCTTCTGTGATCACCACCTCACCCGCGCACTATCTCAAAGCCTACTTTTCAGGCAAAAACACCAAGCGATCACCTTGTTTTGTCACTGTCACAGCCATCTCGTCGTGAATTTCTCCAAACAAGATTTTTTCTGCCAAAGGATCTTGGATTTCCTTTTGGATAATCCGTTTCAGCGGACGTGCTCCATAAAGAGGATCATAGCCTTTATCAGCAAGGAATTCTCGAACTTCGGGTTCGATATGCAAGGTTATGTTGCGTTCATTGAGCAAATTTTGCAAATGTTGTATCTGAATATCGACAATGGCCTCCATGTCTTTTCGTTGTAACCGTTGAAAAAGAATAATCTCATCAATACGGTTTAAAAACTCCGGACGGAAAGCCGCTTTTACAACATTCATGACATCGTCTTTGGCTTGATCAACCATTTGTCCTTCCGGCAAAGCAGTTAAAAACTCAGCTCCAAGATTGGAAGTCATAATCAACAAAGTATTACGAAAATCAACGGTTCTTCCCTGACTATCGGTCAAACGCCCTTCATCCAACACTTGCAGCAACAAATTAAAGATATCCGGATGCGCCTTTTCAATTTCATCAAAGAGAATAACTTGATAAGGTCTTCTGCGAACAGCCTCTGTGAGCACGCCCCCTTCTTCATATCCGACATATCCAGGTGGTGCTCCAATGAGGCGTGCACCGGCATGTTTTTCCATATATTCCGACATATCAATCCGCAACATGGCATTGGGATCTTGAAAAAGAAAAGCCGCCAAAGCTTTGGTGAGTTCGGTTTTCCCCACACCGGTAGGTCCCAAGAACATGAAAGAACCCAGTGGACGATTGGGGTCTTGCAATCCAGCCCGCGCGCGCCGGACAGCCCGTGCCACCGCTTGAACCGCTTCGCCTTGTCCTACAACACGGGTTGCAATTTCATCTTCCATACGCAAGAGCGCCTCGCGTTCTGCTTCCAACATCCGATCAACAGGGATGCCCGTCCAGCGTGAAACAATCCGCGCAACATGTTCAGCAGTGACCGTTTCTTCCACGAGCTGATTTTGTTGGTCATCATTTTCTGCAAGAGTCAATTGTTTTTCGAGTTCCGGAATAACACTATAAGCCAGCTCTCCCGCTTTTTGGAATTGTCCATTCCGTTGTGCAATCGCCAAGGCATTGCGTGCTTCTTCGAGTTGTTTTTTCAAATCAGCAGCATGGCCTAATTTTTGTTTTTCAGCCTGCCAAGCCGTTGTCATTTCAGCAGACTGCTGTTCCAATGTTTTGAGCTCTTCCTGCACATTTTTCAAACGTTCTTTTGCTGTAGGCTCGATATCAGTTTTCAAGGCTTCTCGCTCGATTTTCAACTGTAAAATACGCCGATCCAGCGCATCGAGTTCTTCTGGTTTTGAATCCACCTGCATACGCAAGCGTGCAGCAGCTTCATCGATCAGATCAATAGCTTTATCCGGCAAAAAACGATCGGTAATATAACGATCAGACAACCTTGCTGCGGCAATCAAAGCACTGTCTGCCAAACGCACTTTGTGATGTTGTTCGTATTTTTCTTTAATTCCACGCAAAATAGAAATGGTATCTTCCAAAGAGGGCTCGGGCACAAAGACCGGTTGAAAACGACGCGCAAGAGCGGCATCTTTTTCGACATATTTGCGATATTCATCCAAAGTTGTTGCGCCCACACAATGGAGTTCTCCACGCGCCAAAGCGGGTTTGAGGAGGTTTGAAGCATCCATGGGACCATCAGATTTTCCAGCCCCCACAAGGTTATGCAATTCATCAATAAAAAGAATAATCTGTCCATTTTCGGCTTGCACTTCCGCCAGCACAGCTTTGAGACGTTCTTCAAATTCTCCGCGATATTTTGCACCCGCAATAAGTGCCCCCATATCCAAGGCATAGAGTTTTTTATCGCGCAAAGTTTCTGGAACATCGCCATTGATAATGCGCAGTGCCAATCCTTCCACGATGGCGGTTTTTCCCACGCCCGGCTCACCGATTAGGACGGGATTATTTTTCGTCCGCCGTGAAAGCACCTGAATGGTGCGTCGAATTTCTTCTTCTCGCCCAATAACAGGGTCGAGTTTTCCCTCGCGTGCATCTTTTGTGAGATCACGAGCATATTTTTGCAAGGCATCATATTGACCTTCAGCATGAGGGCTTGAGGCTGTTTTTCCTTTGCGCAAATCATTAATAGCTTGATTAAGGGCTTGCGGAGTCAAGCCCGCTTTTGTGAGAATATCGGCTGTTTTTGCGGACTTTTCCATCAACAACGCTTGCAAAACGCGCTCCACAGTGACAAATTGGTCACCGGCTTTTTGTGCAAGCTCTTCTGCCAGCGCAAAAACTTTTGCCACCGGCTGCGAGAGATAGAGCTGTCCATTTCCGCCCTGCACTTTTGGCAAAGCCTCAAGCGCTTCTTTAAGCAATGTTTGAATAAGCTTAAGATCTCCCCCTGCTTTTTGAATAAGCGACGCGGCCAATCCTTGAGCATCGTCTAACAAGACTTTCAAGACATGTTCCGGCATAAATTGCTGATGATCAGAAGCCAGAGCATTATTTTGTGCTGATTGTAAAAAACCTTGCACGCGTTCGCTATATTTTTCCAAGTTCATTTTTTTCCTTTCTTGCGAGCTCCCTTTAGGCACCCGTTTTTGGTCACAGCCACAGTCCTTTTACACTCTCAAAACACTAAACCAAAAGAGCTCTCCCCACCATATTTATAAAAACCACCTCACCACACAAATACCAGAAACGTTAAAGCATGAAGAACTGTTGTGTTAAAATGAATATGGGTTGCGATCTAAACGAGTGCAAGAGCAAAACCATGAAAGAAAAAATAAAGCCAAGCAACGCGTGCGAAAATCCCCCCACAAATGATCTCACCCCTTGCAACAAATCACACGTCCCTATCCCCTAAAAACATTCAGGAGAGTACATTAAAGAAGAAGATACAAGCAAATCCCTAGAAAATTAACCTTTATCCCCCTTTAAAAAACCTCCTCTTCACCTCAACACGCCCCTAACATCCAATCGCCCTCAAGAATCTTCCTCCGGTACAAAATTTATCCCTAAAACGGTACCTTTTTTATGCGCCCCCACTAATCCCTCCCCACCAATGACCCAATATTATCAACCAACATGTTTTTGCCAAAACAACTTTTTATAAAAATTGCCAACATTCCCCTTAGCTTATCAAGAATTTTCTAATCTTCCCTCGCTTTAAAAAGCGAAAGTTTCCAAGTAATACCGATCAATCCCCTTCACAAAGCAGTTTTTTCAACTTCCCCACCCCACTCAATAAATACGCCCTTTCCTTTTCTCCATCCCAGCTTATCCCTCCACACATAAGTGGCTCTTCTCCCCTCATCCTCTTCCATTCCACCCCATGCCACAAGCCCAAACCACGCCCCAAACATTCCCCCTAAAAGACACACACGATGCATAAACAAAGCATAAAGCTTCCACACCCTAAACTTCCCCCTTAACCTTCACGACTCCACATTTTTACGCTTTACCATTTTTAAAGAAAACAGCCAATGAAACTTGCAAAACACCACCACCTTTTCTTAAAAAAACTCAAAGGACCACGCCACCCCACGCTCTATAAACAACAATCTAACTTCCCCCCACTTCATCGAACCTTACCCCGCACCGACCTATCTTCAAATCCCCCTTCAAACGAATGAGCTTCATCAGAAGCAAAAAACACACCCAATTCTTCACGCATCTTTTCACAGCAACTCTCATCAATGCAGCAGCGCAGTTAACAGCGCTTTTTTATCCTCCACTCCGCACGCCCTCCTCTATTCTATCATCAAAACACCCACACACTTCCCCCTCTTCATCCCAGCTTATTCCTTCATTCCTCGTATCATGCCCTAACAGTACTCTCCCATCCCAGCACCCCCTCCGCACATAAGTGACTATTCACCTACCAGCTTTCTCACCACATACCATGCGCAAACCACGCCCCCAACATTCCCCTCCAAAGCACGCACGACACATAAACAAAGCCCCCATGCCTTAAAACTTCCTATTTTACAGATCTACATTTTTACACTTTTATATTTTTAAAGAAAACAGCCAATGAAACTTGCAAAACACCACCACCTTTTCTTAAAAAAACTCAAAGGACCACGCCACCCCACGCTCTATAAATAACAATCTAACTTTTCTCCACGCTCTCACTTCATCGAAGCTTACCCCGCACCGACCTATCTTCAAATCCCTCTTCAAACGAATGAGCTTCATCAGAAGCAAAAAACACACCCAATTCTTCACGCATCTTTTCACAGCAACTCTCATCAATGCAGCAATGCAGTTAACAGCGCTTTTTTCTTGCCAACCTTTTGAAATTCCTTTATCATTTAAAGAATATTTTTATCGTCTACGCACCGATCAAGAGGGACAACAAGCCCTAAATCCGAGCGTACAATTGAACCCGCTTTGTGGGTGTCTCGGAATTCCGGGAGTTTTTGCACTGTCCAGGTGCTTAACAGCACTAAAAGCAAAAAAACTGACTCGGATTCAGTACTTTTAGACTCCCGGAATACCAACGCGAGGGCGCTCGCACGAGGCGGGGGCCTTAAAGTGCAAACCAAACACCCACAGTTTCAAACCAAACATCCGCACTTTAATGACATTGCTAATCAAGCAAAAGAATTCGCCACAGACGCATTGCCATGGGGCTTTCTCAAAAAACCTTAGGAAATTTTTTAGGTGTCAGTTTCCAATAAACCCCAAAACACGCATCTTTTCACAGCAACTCTCATCAATGCAGCAACGCAGTTAACAGCGCTTTTTTCTTGCCAACCTTTTGAAATTCCTTTATCACTTAAAAGATATTTTGATCGTCTACGCACCGATCAAGAGGGATTAAAGGTCCTAAATCCGAGCGTACAATTGAACCTGCTTTGTGGGTGTCCCAGAATCCGGGAGATTTTGCTATGTCCAGGTGCTTAACAGCACTAAAAGCAAAAAGCTGACTCGGATTCAGTACCTTTAACTCCCGGAATACCAACGCGAGGGCGCTCGCAACCGGAGGGGGGCTTAAAGTGCAAACCAAAAATCCACAGTTTCAAACTAACAACTCACATTTTATTGATATTGCGATTGGCCAAAGAATTCGTCACAGAAGAGTTGCAATGGGGTTTTCTCAAAAAGCCTTAGGAAGCTTTTTAGGAGTGAGTTTCCAACAAATCCAAAAATATGAAAAAGGTTTGAACCGTGTAAGCGTAGGGCGTTTACTGGAAATTGCTCAAAAGCTACAAGTGCCTATGAACTTTTTCTATGCGGACCTTTTAACAAAAGATATTGCCAAAAAAGAAGATCTTTTAACACAAGAAAGTCCTTCACCCCATGATCAATACATGTTCAGCGAAAAAGAATTTTCCCTTGTAAAAAACTTTAGAGAACTTACCGTTAAAAAACAAAAGGCAATTTTGTGTTTGATTTCAGATTAAGCAAAAGCACCCTCAAACATCATGGGCTCATATATGCAGCCTCCCCCTGCACAACATGCCCCCTGCATAACATGCCCCCTGCACAACATTTCTCATGATCCATATCACAGCCCCGTAAAGCGCCGTGTTTACGGCAGATAGGGGATATCACAAGCCCCCAAAAGACGACGTTTTACAGCCCTCTAGAGTAACAAACGTCCCCTCATAAAGGAACACAAGCTAAAGGGAAGATACTTCACCATTCTCACCAGCGTTTTATCTGATTTAACGGGTCCACGGTTTCACTTCTTCCACAGTTTCACTTTTTAAGGCGATTTTTTTCCAACATTTCCTTATTATCTATTCCTTTGAGACAAAGCACCAAAGGAATTTCATCGATTATAAGTCCGTACATAATAACGTGTTACGTCACCCTCTTCATAATAGACAGTAGACAGAATACCGATATCGATTGGCATTATTTGATAAGTTAAAATGACACCATTTTGCTGTTTTTTTGGTTGATCTGTATAGATCACGCGATATCCACTGCGCTGCAACAGATTGATAAATAAAGGTGCAAAATTGTCTTCTATTTTACCTTTTTTCACAATAAGTGTTGTATGAGCTGGCGGTAAAGATTGTTTAAGATTATGAACAAAATCATGAGCAATTAACTTTATATCAGCTTGCGTAATATTTTGAGCAACATAATTTGAATGATTCACAGATGCGCAACCAGCCACCAACACAAGCGGTAATGGTAATAAATATCTTGGCATCTCGAAGCCCCCCTATCAATTGTATCCTCTCCTGCAAGGCTCCTACACAAAAAAGTAAGAGCGACCTTGCTAGAAGGCAAGTATTAACAATGTATCGGCCCATAATCAAGTGCTCGTAAATTAATTTTTTACGCATTAAAAAAAGTGCCCCAAAAGGGACACAGAGCTTCCATCCCGTGCTCTCGTAAACAATAATTAAACCTTTCTCCCCGTGCCCCCACTATCTAATCACCACCTCGTAAAAAGCAGTGTTTACAGCATGATAGGATATAACAAGCCCTCAAACGACACTGTTGCATCAAGCTTCAAAAACAGCCCCATCCCCTCTCGCCATTCTTCACACCTCCCTTCGCTCGCACCACTTCTTGTACACGACCACCCCTATCCATACGCATTTCCTCACACCTCTATCTCCATCAACACGCCTACACACTTCCCCCTCTTCATCCCAGCTTATCTCTTCATTTTTCGCTTCATATCCTCAATCACGCACCAACAGTACTCTTTATCCCAACAGATCTCTCCATTCACAAGCCTCTTCACCCCTCGATACTCTCATCCCATTCCACACCTCCCTTCGCTCGCACCACTTTTTGTACACGACCACCCCTATCCATACGCATTTCCTCACACCTCTATCTCCATCAACACGCCTACACACTTCCCCCTCTTCATCCCAGCTTATCTCTTCATTTTTCGCTTCATATCCTCAATCACGCACCAACAGTACTCTTTATCCCAACAGATCTCTCCATTCACAAGCCTCTTCACCCCTCGATACTCTCATCCCATTCCACACCATGCCAAAAGCTCAAACCACACTCCCAACATACCCTCAAAGCACACACGATACATAAACAAAGCATAAATTCCCCATGCCTTAAAATTTCCCCTTAGCCTTCACCATTCCACGTTTTTATGCTTTACCATTTTTACTGAAAAGTAGCCAATGACACTTGCCAACCACTACCCTTTCTTCAAAAAATCTTAAAGGACCAATCCACCCCACGCTCTATAAACAATAATCGAGCCTCCTACCCAACACCCTTATCTCCCAATTCATCCAACAAACGACAACGCTTTCAAGAGCTCGACAAACAAACCCACCCCTACAATTATTCACCACATATTCTTATAAAAAAACACCATCTGTAAAAAACTCTAATTCACCATACAAAACGATAATATGTTAGAGCACAATAGGAATTTTATCAGGAAACACTCTCGCTTTTATTTAAGTTTTATCCCCCAACCATTTCCTAACATTCAGTTTTTTACATGCCCAGCCTTACGCTTCCAAAATTCTCTTTCAACCTCCCCCCTCAACGCAAATGCCTAGCGCCTTCCTGACACATTCCAACGTCTCTTAGAAAAGCAAGAGCTCCCTTACTTCACCGCTATTCCCTAAAAAACTTACCTCAAGACGCAAAGCGCACACAGAATTCCCCCAACCGTTTCCTAACATTCAGTTTTTCACATGCCCAGCCTTACGCTTCCAAAATTCTCTTTCAGCCTCATGCTTTCAACCTTCCCCCTCAACGCAAATACCTAGCACCTTCCTAACATTCCAACGTCTCTTAGAAAAGCAAGAGCTCCCTTACTTCACCGCTATTCCCTAAAAAACTTACCTCAAGACGCAAAGTGCACACAGAATTCCCCCAACCGTTTCCTAACATTCAGTTTTTTACATCCCCAGCCTTACGCTTCCAAAATTCTCTTTCAGCCTCATGCTTTCAACCTCCCCCCTCAACGCAAATACCTAGCGCCTTCCTGACACATTCCAACGTCTCTTAGAAAAGCAAGAGCTCCCTTACTTCACCGCTATTCCCTAAAAAACTTACCTCAAGACGCAAAGTGCACGCAGAATTCCGCTTCAATATGCAAAATTCACGCAACCTCCACCATAGGGCATCTTCCTTTATTCTTCTTCATCACTAACTTGTGGTGGGGGTGGTAAAATATAAGAACCCGAAAGCCAACGGTTCAGATCAATGGCGCGACATCGGGGAGAACAAAAAGGATAAGAAGACTTTTGTGACATTTGACCACAAATAGGACAAGGATGGGGAGGACGAGATTCTTTTGGCAAATTGGGCTCTTTTTGCTCAGAGCGTTCTTTTTGGCTATGGAGTTTTTTTTGACATTGAGACGTCTGAGTTTTTTCCTCTTTCATGAATTTTTCTTCTATTTCTTTTTTTTCATTTTGCTTTATTTGAGTTTTTCTTTGCACTTTTTGGTGCTTTTTTTCTGCCTTTCACCCTACATGGCTCTTGCCTTAAAATTTTTCTACAGCGTTTCTTCAGTCCACTGAGTGTAAAGTGGGTAATGATAAGCGGTCAAGAGATCGGCTGTTTCAGCCAAAGGCAATCCCACGACATTAGAATAAGAGCCAGCGATATAAACCACAAAAGCCCCTGCTTTTCCTTGGATAGCGTAGCCACCTGCTTTTCCTTGCCATTCTCCTGAAGAAAGGTAAGCCTTCATCATGGGAGAGGTTAAACGTCTAAAACGTACACGACTTTCAACCAGTTTTACGGTTATTTTTCCCTGTTCATTCAAGGCACAAATGGCGCCATAGACCTTGTGCGCCCGCCCAGAAAGGTATCGTAAACATTCATAGGCCTCATCCTCACCTTCTGGTTTAGGCAGAATAGTGCGCCCCACAGCCACCACCGTATCAGCTGCCAAGATAATTGTTTTCTTCTCAGGCACTTTTTTTTGAAGGTTTTGCAGTTTTTCTTTCTGCAGTTTTTCTTGGGTGAACTTCTGATTTTCTTGGATCTTTTGCGTGTACCAGTGCAAATTCTCTTGCGCTTTGAGTGCTTTTTCTTTTGCCAAACGTTTGGCAAGATTTGCGGGATGTTCTTTTAATTTTGGTGTTTCATCAATATCACTTGCATAAACCTGCTGCGGCTCAATACCCATTTGCGCTAAAAGCATTAAACGCCGTGGCGAAGCGGAGGCGAGCACCAAATGAATATTTTCCCCCAAATGAACTTTTCCCCCAAGAGTTTCTATCAAATGTTTTTTCCTCCACTCTCTTATAATTTTCATTTCCACCCCTTCAACAATCAGTTTGTCTCTTACCTCATTTTAAGCGACCCTAATCTCCTTATCCTTTTCCCACATTGATTTTACAGTATTTTCAAGGCCATTTTAAAGATTCACCTTTTTCACGCATCAAAAGCCTCCTTAAAGTTTACTAAAAATAATAGAAAGAAGTAACTTTTTTATATATATAAAGCACACACCATCCATGACGGTTATTTATAGCGGTACGTAATGCGTCCTTTTGTTAAATCATAAGGGGTCATTTCCACCATGATTTTATCACCAGCTAATACCCGAATACGATTTTTTCGCATTCTTCCAGCGGTATGTGCTATAATTTCATGATCATTTTCCAGTTTCACACGAAACATCGCATTCGGTAAGAGTTCAGTAACGATACCAGAAAATTCTAAAACTTCTTCTTTTGACATAAACAATCATTTCCTTTACAGTGCACGTATTTTATTAAGCTGTTTTTATTAAGCTGTGCGTTATTTTTCAGCGTTCATACCTTATTTTCTCAAATTTGTGAATAAAAATTCCACAAATAAGGGAAGGTTTTTCAAGTTTTCTCTCTTATGTTCTGAAAAAACCACCCCCACACTCTGAGAGTTAGAATTTTCTCCCCAGCCATTTTATCCACTAATTTCTGCTAATTTTTATTTTGATTTCAAAATAATAAGAATACTCTTCCCAATTTTTACCTTTCCATACTCCCACACGCCCTCCTCCATTCGCGCTTCCCTCTCCTCTTCCATCAACGCCCTCACACACTTCCCCCTCTCCATCCCAGCTTGTCCCTTCATTCCCTCGCACCATACACTCACATTATGCACAAACTGCGCTTTTTTCTTGTTAATCTTTTGAAGTTTCTTTATCACTTAAAAGATATTTTGATCGTCTACGCACCGATCAAGAGGGGAAACAAGCCCTAAATCCGAGCGTCCCAATGAACCCATTTTGAGGGTATCCCAGAATTCTGGGAGCTTTTGCACTGTCTAGGTGCTCGACCGCACTAAAAGAAAAAACCTGACTAGGGTTTAGTACTTGTTATTCCCAGAATACCAATGCAAGGATGCTCGCATGAGGCGGGGCGCTTAAAGTGCAAACAAAAAATCCACATTTTAAAATTAAAAATTCACACTTTAATGACATTGCTAATCAAGCAAAAGAATTCGCCACAGACGCATTGCCATGGGGCTTTCTCAAAAAGCCTTAGGAAGCCACTTAGGTGTCAGTTTCCAATGAACCCCAAAACACGCATCTTTTCACAGCAACTCTCATCAATGAAGCAGCGCAGTTAACAGCGCTTTTTTCTTGCCAACCTTTTGAAATTCCTTTATTGATGGACACGTGTTTTTGATCGTCCACGCAACGGTCAAATAGGGAGCTAAAGGCCCGAACGCTCAGTACATGAATTTATCCCGCTTTGCGGGTATCCCGGAATTCCGGGAGATTTTGCTATGTCCAGGTGCTTAACAGCACTAAAAGCAAAAAGCTGACTGAGCTCAGTACCTTTAGACTCCCGGAATACCAACGCGAGGGCGCTCGCAACCGGAGGGGGGCTTAAAGTGCAAACCAAAAATCCACAGTTTCAAACTAAAAACTCACATTTTATTGATATTGCGATTGGCCAAAGAATTCGTCATAGACGCATTGCCATGGGGCTTTCTCAAAAAACCTTAGGAAGCTTTTTAGGAGTGAGTTTTCAACAAATACAAAAGTATGAAAAAGGTTTGAACCGCGTAAGCGTAGGGCGTTTACTGGAAATTGCTCAAAAGCTACAAGTGCCTATGAACTTTTTCTATGCGGACCTTTTAACAAAAGATATTGCCAAAAAAGAAGATCTTTTAGCACAAGAAAATCTCGCACACCATGATCAATACATGTGTAGCGAAAAAGAATTTTCCCTTTTGAAAAATTTCAGAGAACTTACCGCTAAAAAACAAAAGGCAATTTTGTGTTTGATTTCTGAGCGATAAAAACGCACCTTTCATTTTTATTGCGGGTCCTTTGAAATTATTTTATAAACAAGCAAGCGGTTTTCATTGTACGGGGCAGTTTAAGGGAAAAACCTAGAGCCTGAAAATCCATGCCGAAACATTCGTTTTCTTTATAAAGATTGCGGAATTCGGGAGATTTTGCACTGTCTAGGTGCTCGACCGCACTAAAAGAAAAAACCTGACTCGGATTCAGTACCTTTAACTCCCGGAATACCAATGCGAGGGCGCTCGCAACCGGAGGGGGCCTTAAAGTGCAAACCAAAAATCCACAGTTTCAAACCAAACACCCACACTTTAATGACATTGCTAATCAAGCAAAAGAATTCGCCACAGACGCATTGCCATGGGGCTTTCTCAAAAAGCCTTAGGAAGCCACTTAGGTGTCAGTTTCCAATGAACCCCAAAACACGCATCTTTTCACAGCAACTCTCATCAATGCAGCAGCGCAGTTAACAGCGCTTTTTTCTTGCCAACCTTTTGAAATTCCTTTATTGATGGACACGTGTTTTTGATCGTCCACGCAACGGTCAAATAGGGAGCTAAAGGCCCGAACGCTCAGTACATGAATTTATCCCGCTTTGCGGGTATCCCGGAATTCCGGAGATTTTGCTATGTCTAGGTGCTCGACCGCACTAAAAGCAAAAAGCTGATTAAGCTCAGTACTTTTAGACTCCCGGAATACCAACGCGAGGGCGCTCGCACGAGGCGGGGGCCTTAAAGTGCAAACCAAAAATCCACAGTTTCAAACTAAAAACTCACATTTTATTGATATTGCGATTGGCCAAAGAATTCGTCATAGACGCATTGCCATGGGGTTTTCTCAAAAAGCCTTAGGAAGCTTTTTAGGTGTCAGTTTTCAACAAATCCAAAAATATGAAAAAGGTTTGAACCGTGTAAGCGTAGGGCGTTTACTGGAAATTGCTCAAAAGCTACAAGCCCCGATGAGCTTTTTTTATGCGGACCTTTTAACAAAAGATATTGCCAAAAAAGAAGGTCTTTTAACACAAGAAAATCTCTCACACCATAATCAATACATGTTCAGCGAAAAAGAATTTTCCCTTGTAAAAAACTTTAGAGAACTTACCGCTAAAAAACAAAAGGCAATTTTGTGTTTGATTTCAGATTAAGCAAAAGCACCCTCAAACATCATTTTTCCATATCTCTGCTCAAAATTTCCCATGGCCGCCATCACTGCCCCATCAAGCGTCGTATTTTATGGTATAAGAGAATAACAAAAGCCCAAACCACGCCCTAAAAGACACACCAAACACAATACGATACTTAAATAAAGCATAAATCCCCCCATTTTTTATTTAAATTCCTCTCATTTTTTACTTCCATTCTAGAGACAAAACCGGCTCATTATTGGATTGACAAACACAAAGTTTTGCAGCCCAATTTCAGCAGCGGCTAAATTCTAGCCTTTGAAAGAAAAGAAGCCATAAGAAACATTTTTACAATTTTTTTTAAGAATTTTTATCCATAAGCCATGCTTTTTTTTATAACAGACAAAGATCACTTAAATGGATTTACGCTAAGAAACTGGCGTATGAAAGAACTTTTGTGCTTTTCTCCTTGGTACATCCATAATGATAAAGTTATCCTTATTAAGTCAATATTGTTTTATAGAAAGAAACATTATCAAAACGCTCTTCTTTTTTCTAGGATAAAGACTTCACACTGAAAGACAACATCTAGGAAATAAAAAAAAAGGTCCGCTTTTTACAGACAAACCTCTAAAGAAAATTATTTAAATAATTTTCAAATTTTAAATTAAGCCTTCTTGGAGCACTAAAGGCACCTCGCAAGCACCAAAATGAATACTAATATTCTATTTAACACAACGCTAAAAAAAATCAAGAGTAAAAAAAATTATTGTTAATAAATCTTTAAAAAAACAAGGCTTTTACCCCACACTGCTTGACAATCCTTCAATTTAATAACGCTACCCCCTCACCACTGCGTTCATGACAGTATAAAAACTTTACAAAGCGACTCTTCCTTTAAAAACGCAATCACAAATGCTCTTAGGAAGCCGGCACATCTTATCCACTCCATTGCCGATAAATTTTTAACTTTATGACGTTGTTTACCTTAAGAGAGCTTTTTTTATTTCCTGTAAGGCAACATTCAACCCCAGAGCAGCCGCATGTTTAAGACAAAGATTAAGACGTTCCAGTGTAGCACAAGCGGCTCTAATTTTGTATGCCCAATAGGGGCGTGTGTTGTGTATCTTTTCGTTTGTGTAATCTCTAAAACTGGCAGATAGCCTAATTTGGATAGAATATGCCGTTTTGAAGGGAGAAAACCAGTTCTCATCCTTATCATCATTCTTTGAATTTGGCTTTACAACTTGCAAAAATATCCCAAGAAGTGTCTTTTAAATAATGGAGAAGACACAATGCCTCACGCTTTTGTTTCTCATGCGTCTTGGGATCACGCCTTTCACGTAAAATAGAATAAAATAAACTATCGGTATGTTGCCAATTCACGCGCTTGTTAAAAAAAAGCACACGTCATACCCATTTCGCAGCGGCGATTTGTGAAGGATATAACCGTAAACCCACGAAGCACTGCCATCTTTAAAGCTTACAAAGAAGCACGCCGATAGCATCATACGAGAAACGCTCTGGCAGCATCATACACCTTGTGCCAACCTTAAAATGTTGCAGACTATTCCTTAAGCCCGTAAAACAGTCTATGAAAAGCCATGCCTTTCTTGAACAGTTTCACGCCACACGGGGCCCGCTTTTAACGTGTAAGCGACATGGTATTGATTTATTCAATAGGGAATAAATTGGAAATGAGAAAATCTGACGCTGTTCAAGGATCTCATACAAGTTGGATAACGCTAAATTATCATTATAAATCAAAGCATTACACCAATAAAAAAAGAAGCGGAGATTTTTGAAAAATCCGCTTCTTTAGCGGTAAAACTATATTGTAGGGTAATTAAAAAAAACCTTAAGACTGTGAAGGGAACCAACTTGATAGCAGTTCATACCTTACAGGATCATCAGCACATTGTCCTCCACCACATTCCAAGATAGTCGAAATCAAATTTGCCGCAATTAAAAATACAAATAAGAAACTTGCCACTTTTCCTAGGATTGGGAAAGGAGAAAATTCTTTAAACTTGTGTGCCAATTCGCCTAAAATCATGAGGCAAGTAACAGCAAAGATACAAAGGACAGAAATAATGAAAGCCCAAGTATAAAAATGCAATCCCAAAAATGTTGAACCATATCCCAGATCATCAGGTGTAATATGTAAAAACACCTGCCGTGCCGCAATAATACTGGTTACCATACACCCGATAATAACCATACCATAATGGGTATTTTTCACCTTATCGTGAATATTGAGCAAGAACCCACATCCTGCCAATATCAATCCAACACGCTGCAGCAAACAAAGGGGACAAGGCAACTCAAACTTTACCAGTTGATAATAAAAAGCCACCACCAAGACAATGGATAATCCAATCAATCCTAGCGTATTCATAAAGACAACAAAATTGGGATTTTTTTGTTCAACATTTTCCATGATTATTCTCTCAAAAAGATAAATTTAAAGTAGAAGTTGCGTGATGATTAAATGTCAGCAGAATGACAACAAACAAAATTGCCCACAGCACATAAGTTATATTTTTTTTGCCACACACCGTCGTTATTGCAGTGCCTAAAGCGATTAAAAATGGAAAAAACATAGCTTTAAATCTCCTTGATCTCATAATACCGATATTTTTCTTAAATTTCGGTCTTTTACTCTTAAATTTCTTAATTCATGCGTATCCAACATATGACAAAATTGGGCAAAAAAGAGACAAAGAGTTTATTATTATCATTAATATTTTGAGTTAAAGAAACGAAGAACTCTATACATGCCGCCTCCCAATGCCTTTCAACAAAAGAACGAAAACATTGATGATTCGCGTTTTTTGATTATTCTTTATTTTAGTGATTATAAAAGCGTTTATTTCCCCCCATCTATAACTAAGTAGCAAAAACAAGGAACCTTCAAAATTGCGAGAGATTTCTCTCTTTATTCCAAAAGAACATCTTTATTTATAGCGCATTTTATTTTTAACACATTTTTGCCACAAAAATATCTTTTTTTCTGCCATTAATGTTTCAAATTGCATCATATTTTTACAGCATATGGTGCAAGTTTTTCAGTATATGGTGCAAGGGTTTATTTTAGCAAACAAAAAATGCGATATTTTCTAAAAAACCTTAATATCTTGGGGATGTATTTTTTGTTTTTTCTTAAAGTAAACGACAATCCAGCAGTATCGCCCCTTTTAACAGCACCGCTCAAAGGAGAGTGCTTTCATGCGCTTGAAAACGATAGTTTTTCAGCTATTGTCGCACCTCTTCAACTTTGATCTTTTCATTTTGTTAAAAAAACTGTTTCTCTCTCATCAATTAGCTTTGCAAAGAGTGTATAAAACTCTTAAAAAAAATAATGATAAAGAATCGCTTTGAACCTTTGAAAAGAATGGCGTTTGAAAAGGATAGGAAATGACAAAGAAATCGTGTGATGTCGGGATTTTAATGGGGAGCCAATCAGATTGGCAAACGATGTGCCATAGCGCAGATATTTTGACAAATCTTGGCATTTCTCATAGTTCGCATATTATCTCAGCCCACCGAACCCCTGAACGCCTTTACCACTTTGCCAAGGGAGCAAAAGCAGCAGGTTTTAAAGTTTTAATTGCCGGCGCTGGTGGGGCTGCCCATCTTCCTGGTATGCTCGCAGCACTCACCCCCCTTCCTGTTTTTGGCGTTCCTGTGCACTCTCATTCTCTCTCTGGTCAAGATTCTTTGCTTTCGATCGTGCAAATGCCCGCAGGAATACCGGTTGGTACACTGGCGATTGGCAAAGCAGGCGCCATTAATGCCGCCCTTTTAGCCGCCGCCGTTATGGCCGTATACGATCATGATCTCGCCCAACGATTAGAAGATTGGCGTCAACAACAAACAGCCAATGTCGCCCAAACGCCTGTATCAACACCTGTATCGGAGGTTTAAAATGGCACCGTCTTCCAGCATCACCCCCTCCAGCATCACCCTGCCCTCCAACACAACACCCAGCGCCACACCTTCCCACGCCGCACCCTCTAACACCGCGCCATCCAGCGCCGGACCCTCCACCACCACATCATCATCCACCATGCTTTCTCCCGGCAGCGTCATTGGTTTAATCGGTGGTGGACAATTAGCACGCATGCTCGCCATAGCGGCCGCAGAATTAGGTTTTCGAACCGTTATTTTTTGCCCTGAAGCTGATTGCCCAGCAGCCCAAACAGCCAACAAGCATATTGTTGCCTCCTATGATGATTTATCCGCTTTAGATGATTTTATTGCTCAGTGTGATGTTGTCAGCTATGAATTTGAAAATCTTTCACTTCAAACAGTTCAATATGTAGAAAAGAGCAAGCCTGTTTATCCTTCTTCCAAGGCCTTAGAGATCACACAAGATCGACTTTTTGAGAAGCAATTTTTACGAGATCAAGGGATCAGAACCGCTTCATGGCATGCTATTGACGGCTCTTCTTCTCTTATTTCTGCTCTTGATGCCTTAGGTGGGCGTGGTCTTTTAAAGACGCGTCGTTTTGGTTATGATGGGAAAAACCAAATAAAGCTTGATCACCCCAATGAACAAACCCTTGAAAAAGCCTTAAACACTTTTCAAGATCAGCCTTGTATTTTGGAAGAAATTGTTCCTTTTTTATCAGAGATTTCAGTTCTCTCGGCCCGTACAAAACAAGGGGAGCATATTTTTTATGATTGTCCTGAAAACCAACATAAAAACGGGATTCTTCATAAGTCTTTTGTTCCCTCCCGTGTTCCCCTTGAAGTGCAAAAAACCGCCCAAGAGATCAGCGTTACAATAATGAATGCTCTCAATTATGTTGGTGTTCTTTGCATTGAATTTTTTGTCTTAACGGACAATGGTCTTTTAGTAAATGAATTAGCACCGCGTGTGCATAATTCTGGTCATTGGACACAAAAGGCCTGCATCACTTCACAGTTTGAACAGCATATCCGTGCTATTTGTGGCCTTCCCTTAGGCAGTTCCTATCGCCATAGCGATTGCCAAATGACCAATCTCCTTGGGAATAATTTAGACACTTTAAAATATTATCTTACGCAAGAGCACACTTCGATCCATTTATATGGCAAAAGCCAGATTCTCCCCCATCGCAAAATGGGACACGTCATCCAATTAACCGGCCCCGCCAGAAAACCTTAACCTCTCCACAAAGACAACCTCTCCACAAAAACAGCCCCATTTCTCCTCAATGAACTGAAAAAACATCCCCCTCCACGCACACCGATATCCAATAGTTTCAACAGCGCCCTGTTACCTTCTTTAACGCTTCCTTAACAGAGCTTCACGCCCTTCCCCACTGTTTTTTAAAAATTCCACCTCCCTCCCCCTCAAAAGACCAACCCCACACCGCTCAACAATCCACCAGCTCTGCCGCCTCCCTCATCCTTTGCCACCCCTCATCCTTACCAGCGCCACCTCTTTTCACCCCCCACCTCTCCAACGACGCTCTCCTCCTTTCACAACAGCATTCTTCTCTCATGCGATACCCCTTCATTTCCCATTAAATCCCCATCGTTAGAGAAACAACTTGTCTCTTGCGTCCATAGGAGACAGCACGCTCATGATGCATTCTTGATACACTCTAAGCTTTCTTTTTATATTTATTTTTCATAGACAGCATCCGTTTGTTTACCCATAAAGTTGCCGCAAACAAACAAATAAAACTTATCTCTCCCCCAACAACGCCTGACAACACAAGCCACATACAAGCCAAAAGCCCCCCCCTGCATCACAATTTTACTCTTTTTCCCTTCTCTTCTTTCCCCTTTAAATAGATAGAAGATTTTTTTTATTAATCCGCTCAACAACTTCCTCGAAAAGTTTTCTTCCCTTCTTCCAACAGCTCAAATTTCTTCTTTTCAAATAAAGTTTTCTTCCCTTCTCACAACCGACATCTTCTTTTTATCGCATCAATTTTTCCATCTATTCTTTAAGCTTGTTCAGACAATGAATAATCATAAACTATCTTCTCGATCTTGGGATCAATAATATCATTCATTAAGATCATCAAAACAGTGCTTCCAAAGCAGCAAATTTTTCTCGATCCAAGCGTCTTTCAAAAGCCCCGAACAGCGCCCTTAACTTATAAACGAGAAGTATAAATGTTTATTTTATTATAATGATCGTACTAAATTACTTTTTTAGCACTATCTTAGCACTATCATTGTCTTAAAAACGCCCATTCAGCAAAGAGTACTTCATTTTTAACAATAATGAAGTACTTTCACTTGCATTTTATCTTAATATGTAATTTCAGTATTGAAACGAAATTAAATTTTTTATAGCAAAATACCATGCAAAAGGGGGAGTGATGGATAGTATATCTTCAAACAAACTCAAAAATGAAAACAAAGAAGCAAATTTAAATGAGGAACAGCCTATCCCTCCCAAAAGCGCAGAGGGGGTCCATTTAGACACATGCTGTTTCTCTTTCTTTTGACCTTTCGTAAACCTATTATTTTCTTAACGAAAATCATGACGGTAGGTTTTTTATTAGAAGCAGGACTTTTTTCAATAGGATACCTTATAGGAGGAAGAGAGGTAATGCCCTTATCGATCGGGATACCACTGATCATTGTTTCGGCTCTCTTTGGCATTGGCAGCATGTATGCGAATTGGTATTATGACGTACTTTTATTACGTCTATCTCCAAAAAATGTTGACCTTACACTCTTTCAATAAACATCCTCATAGAATATGCTTTGGATGGGTGAATTTTTTTATACAGTGTAAATATTAAAAGGAATTCAAACAATCTATATTCAAGAGCTAAAGCGTATACTCAATATCTTGGCTCTCTCATCGGATAATTTGAATTCCTCATTGGCTCGACAATATCCAGCGATCCACCCCACACAGTAATAATTGAGTTGCAAAAAATCATAGGCTATTGCCTTAAAATAAAAATTTGTGCATAATTTTTTACTCTATAATAGCACAGAAGATAAATTCAACTCTTCATCAACAGTGCCAAGTATCCGGCTGCGTGCCTCAAGCTTCATGTCAAAGCTGTAATAACAAGATATGATTGCAGCACTGAGCTTATCCATCACAAAAAAGATCCTCTTCCCCCTCACGAATTCAATATAACCTATATCGTATTTGCTCAAGCTTTTTAAGCGTCTTCTTCCTACCTCATTTCGGGATAAAACTGAGAATAGCAAAGGTAAATATACGCCACACTATAAATAAAATTGTAAATTTAACAGAAACGCTAAAACAACAGCTATTCGAAATATCACTCACTTTAATATCTGTCATCTTCGTTATGTTTATCGCCTTCTTTCTCTTGTCTATAAAATCCCGTTATCCAAATTTTAGCGCCTAACAGTGCTCAAAGACGAAAAATTCTATGCTAATCTGTCAACAATTAAACTTCTCTTAAGTAAATTCAGCCAACTTGAATACTTCATATTAAACGCCTCATATTAAACGCCTCATATTAAACGCCTCATATTAAATGCCTCTTCGCCCGTAAATAGTATAACGACCAAATCCATTAAGCCCTACTCTTTTAAGAATTGCACCTCTCTCAAAAAAACAAAAGCTCTACACCACTTAAAACCATCCAACGACTAAAGCACGCTGCTCCTACTCCTTGCAACATTCCCCTTAACAACACTTATTTGTTTCATGCAGAAAAACTTTTAGCTTGTTTTCATCCATGATCTTTCTTTTGCTTTTTTTACGTTCAAGACAAGCATCAAGATACCCTAGGAAATTTGTAAGACACCCTTGACAAAAATAAGACTTCTTGTTAGGTTAACACTGTTTTTTTTGCAATTTTCACTTACGCGTTGTGTTAATGAAATAGGTTAATACGTGCCTTAAAGGTGCGTTTTTTCTTTTTATAGTCACAGTGAATAAAGTGTATTGTATAATGTTATGATGCAATGATAATCATCTAATGCACTGTTCGTGTATACGGTATTATCGTATTGGGATTGCAACATAATGTTATAGTTTGCGATTATTGTGTTATAATGTTGTGTTGTGTAAACTGTTTAAACGGTGAATAGGATGAAAATTAAAAATTCGCTTAAAGCACTCAAGGAACGCCACCGTAACAATCGTTTGGTGCGTCGTAAGGGTCGTATTTATATTCTTAATAAAACCAATCCACGTTTTAGAGCACGTCAGGGTTAATGTTTTCAGATATTTTTATGCCTACTTTTTGTAGGCTTAAAAATTGAAGAGCTTAAAGTTTTTTCTAGCTCTTTTAGGGGTGTAGATCTGTTGGTTACGAGTCCACTATTTGATTACGAGTCTATTGTTTGATAATATTTGGTGATTTATCTTTTAAGGGCTTGTTTTTATGGATCTTTCTGTTTTAAAGGCTTTTCGATTTTTTAAAGTGTGTTTTTTTGGTATTTTCCAGCGCGCTTTTTTTCTTTCTTTGATGGGTATTTTTTGTTTCATTTCTTCTAGTTATGGACAAAATCCTCCTTCACTTCCTCAAGATCGATCTTCTCCACAATCGCTTTTACCGTTAGATGATCTTATTCCCAATTCTCCTCCCTCATCCTCCACACCTTATGATTCTGACTCGTCTGCTATTATTCTTGAAGATTTTGACTCAGAGCAGCTTTCCTCTGTTGACAGAATTAAACAACGCAAAGAAGCAGAAATTTCACGTTTACTCAAAGAATTAAAATATTGTGCTGATGTTGCGAAAGCAAAAAAGATCAATCAACAGCTTCAACATTTATGGTCCCAATCGGGGAGCGAAACGATTGATCTTTTAATGTCATGGGCTGAAAATGCGATCAGCAGTGATGATTACGGACTTGCGCTTGATTATATTGATAATGCTCTTGCCCTTTTACCAACATACGCTGAAGCTTGGGTAAGACGTGCTTGGATTCACATTCAACTTAGTGATTTCAAGCTTGCCATGCTTGATCTCAAACATGCTCTTGAACTTGAGCCACGCAATTACAGTGCTTTTTTTGAACTTGGTATTACCATGGAAGCAACAGAGCGCCCAAAACTTGCTCTTAAAGCCTATGAAAAAGCCTTAGATTACTATCCACAAATGCAAAAATTTCAAAAGCACATTGAGGATCTGTTAGACGAACAAACACCCCAAGCGCTTTGAATCCAGAAACAAAACGTTTTACGCCTATTTTAAGCTTGCATAAGCCGCATTTGACTTCACATTCAACTTAGTGATTTCAAGCTTGCCATGCTTGATCTCAAACATGCTCTTGAACTTGAGCCACGCAATTACAGTGCTTTTTTTTCAACTTGATATTACCATAGAAGCAACAGAGCGCCCAAAACGTGGGCTCTTAAGACTGATGAAAAAGCCTTAGATTACACTCCACAAATGCAAAAAGCTCTAAAAGCACATTGAGGATCTGTTAGACGAACAAACACCAAAAGCGCTTGTGTTACGCATAAACAAAACGCTTTACGCCTATTTTAAGCTTGGATAAGCCGCGTTTGACTTCACATTCAACTTAGAAATTTCAAGCTTGCCATGCTTGATCTCAAACATGCTCTGGAGCTTGAGCCACGCAATTACAGTGCTTTTTTTTCAACTTGGTATTACCATGGAAGCAACAGAGCGCCCAAAACGTGGGCTCTTAAAGACTGATGAAAAAGCCTTAGATTACACTCCACAAATGCAAAAAGCTCTAAAAGCACATTGAGGATCTGTTAGACGAACAAACACCAAAAGCGCTTTGAATCCAGAAACAAAACGTTTTATGCCTATTTTAAGCTTGCATAAGCCGCATTTGACTTCACATTCAACTCAGAAATTTCAAGCTTGCCATGCTTGATCTCAAACATGCTCTTGAACTTGAGCCACGCAATTACAGTGCTTTTTTTTCAACTTGGTATTACCATGGAAGCAACAGAGCGCCCAAAACGTGGGCTCTTAAAGACTGATGAAAAAGCCTTAGATTACACTCCACAAATGCAAAAGCTCTAAAAGCACATTGAGGATCTGTTAGACGAACAAACACCAAAAGCGCTTTGAATCCAGAAACAAAAATTTTATGCCTATTTGCAAGCTTGAGTAAAAGATACGTCCACAGTTCAATAAAAGTAAATAAACCGGCCCTATAACCATACGACGAAAACGCCCTCCACATAACCATTGACCCCGCATCATTAACCACTACACTATTGACCACGACACTCTTGACAATGGTGGTAAATACTTAACTCTTTTGGCACAGTTGTTTTTGTATTATTTTTTATATTAAAAAACTTTTCAACACTTTCCCCAATCGACCTCTTTATCGCCTCGCGCCATTGGCTTACAAAGAACATTCATTGTTTTGCATCTTGGCTAAGAGCCCCTTATTGGGTTGATTCTATCATTTCCAATTTATCCCCTATTGAATCAATCAAAATCTCTTGCTTGCACGTCAAAAGCGGGAGGAGCCCCGTGGATAAAAATTGTATAAGAAAGACAATGGTTTTTCATGAATCATCTTACAAGCCTAAGGGATGGTCCTCAACACTCAAAGGCTGTCTAAAAGTTGTGTGGATAGCGCCGGCGCACTTTTTCACAGGCGTAAAAGTGGGGGGCTCAATGGGTAATCACCATGTTTTTTTTAACTTAAAGTGCAACACCCCACCCTTAAGACCATTACCAAGCGCTAAAACAACACTTAAGATATGCATCAAGGGGATTATCTCATAAACACCAGCATCAACAACGTATCACGGGCATCAACAGAATCTTACGGTATGAACAGGATAAAATTTGATATGCCTCACCCATTTCTATGCATGTTTTCATCACACAAGATATTCACTTTTCTTCTTCTTTAAATTGTTATTAATTTCTCAACAAAATGATAACCGCCAATCCCCATTCTCGTACTTGGTATTTTGATACTTTTACCAAAATGGAAATCATCTAATGAATTGATATGAGGCATTAACATTTCAGAAGGTATTGTTGAACAAACTGGTTTAAAAGTACCATCACTAAATTCTAGACAATATCGTCGAGGAGATAAATATTTAGCTGCGATAATTTTTTTATCGCTATTTTCTAATTTCCAAGCGCCTATTTTAGAGGGATGAATATTTAATTTTTGAGCATTTTCAGTTTTAAGACAATGGATACTATCGGTGTCACAATAGATGAAATTTTCAACACCAATTTTGTAAATAGACTCAATTAAAAACACACGCGCATAGCTGTTCATAAAAATGGCAATAGGAAGATATCCGCATTTTCTATAGAAAGGTTCATCTTTTCTAGAGAATCTTTGAATATCATTTTCAAATTCTATGAAACGTTCATACCTTCTTGGATTTTCACCAAACTTTCCAGACAGTGTATTAAGAAACATTTTTCCTATCAGTTTTATCGTTTTGTCATCTGAATTTTTTATTTTTAAAAATTCATCAATATATTCATTAAAGAGTGTGTCTTTAGATTTAAATACATAACTATCAAGGCATTCTAATTTTTCGTAATGATAAGATTCTTTAAATAATTCAAACTCTGGAAGCGTTAGCATGAATGTTTTTTTCTCATCCATTTCATATTCTGACACATGTGTGAGATATTCAACACCTCCGCGTAGTAATGGTGTGTTATTGTTTAACATTGGTATTTTATTAGGTTTTAATTCTGCTGATTTAACGTAAAATCTTTGAATAGCTAAATTAAATGTGCTGTTAGTTTCTATCTCCCCTCTGAAATAATATGGTCTTCCAATTGGGAGTGGCTTTAACATCATGGCAGGGCCCATGCTGTTTACATCATAAACTTCAATTTCCTCTTTAATGAGAGGGTCCTGATTTTTATTAAAAAAACAAAAACCACCTTGGTAAGCAGGCCTTAATAATTCGTCGTCAGGAATCTCTAAAGAAGGTATTAAATTTGTTTCTGTTGCTATTTTTTTATATTTTTTATCTATTTTTTCTTTCCATACTGCTTTAGCATCAGCTGCGAGAGTCATTTTATTTCTCCCCCATTGGAGCCTTTTTTTAAGAGCAATGGCTAATCCCTTGGCTCTATTGATAGAGCAGTCGATATCGTTTTGATGAATAACAACATCATCAATATAATCAAATAAAGAGGCTTTACTTTGTTTTAGGTCAGTAAAAGCTGTTATGATGTCTTCCAAAGGAGCAAGAAATAACTCCAATGAATCAAATAAATAAACTTTTTTTGATTTAAACAAAAGTGCTGATTTAAGAACTCTGTCATGTTGTGAGATAAAATCACAAAAAGTAGGTGTTATGGGATCATTTTGATTAAAATGACACCAAGATCTTATGATCGCATAATCATAGTTTAGGTTATAAGCATAAAATCTTGTACTTTTTTCTGTTCTTTTCATAAAGTCTAAAAAAAGTTTAACAGGATCACCATCGTTTATTGTAAAAACTGTGACATCTCTTGGCGATTCAACGTTAACAATCGAAACCATATAAGGTACAATCGGTTCTTTCATTGTTGCTGTGAAAGCAAAACTAAATAATTTACTAAAGTTAATCGGTCTCATATTTCCTCTCTCTATTTTCTATCTCTTTATTGTGTTCACTTTATTTTAACTATAAGCGATATGGATTATTTACTTTATATTTCTCTTCGCAGGATATACTTGATCGCTTGTGCCCCCTGATTACTCCTATGATTGCCATCCCCCATCATTGACAATGTTTTTTATAAACTTGAAAAATCATCGAAGCAAAAGGTATCCACAACGTGCCTTCACAATTGATAAAATAGCCTTAACATACACGTCACAAAGCAAAAAACTTGGCAACAGCCCCGTTAAACCTAATCAAGATCCCTCCCCCTTCACGTTTTCCTGCAAACATTGTCCCGAAAGAGCCAATCTAGCATTGCCTTAAACGAGATAAACAAACATTGTCCCGAAAGAATAAAATCAAGTATTCCCTATGCAAAAATCTTGCTTCACTCCCCCCTCACCTCTCCAGCGTTTGGTTACTTTTTACGTTGAATACGCCGTCCATCCATTTTGCTGCTATTTCCAGTCACTCCAGCAAGAATGTAAAAACCTCTTGTAAGACTTTCTGAGAAATAAGCCATTGCGGTTATTTTCTCTCTAGCAGAAGTTCTGAAATTGTTTTATATTAAGGGGGGTGTTCTGCGCTTCTCGACAGGAAATAACGTATTCCTGAGACCTTAGTGATCTCCAAGGGAGCTGTCCCTGATTAGGCCCGTGGGCTTTTTCATATGGCGCCCACCTATTTGTATAGGTTCCCGGGTCAAATTTTTCCATCGGCTGTTGTGGATCACCCTTTTTTGCATTATTTTTTATCCCCTAAGACTTCCCCCTAAATTTCCGCTCCTAAAACTTTCCCTCCCCTAACTTTCTCCTCTAAAGCTTTATCCTCCTAAAATTTTACCAGAAACAAAGTTGATCATGCCCTTTTGCATGAACGCCTCCTTTTGCAAGACCCCCCCTCTTCTACAAGCCAAACTATTGATTTATAAGGAATATTAATTTTTTCATGTTAAATGAAAATATCCATTCTCTCATCACAACCCCTCTCCTATTAAATCACGCACACCCCATGTTTTTTACATTCCAGTTGGTATGGGCATAAAAACGGGACAAGAAAACGATGTCTTTTCATAAATCGTCGAAAAATACCAAGAGATCATCCACAATATTAGAGGCTCAAGTGTATGATAGTAGCGGCTTGCTCTTTTATAACGTGTCAAGATAGGAGCTTAATAAACATGTCATAGAACTGATATACCTTTCATGAACACTGTCCGCGAAATGAATATGACGAACGTTAAGCGCTATTTTTTAAACAGGCATAGTAAATAAGCAATCGAAATCTATTCCGTTTGTGGCATTTTTGTTTTAGGCAAGGGCTGAGCCTCTAAAAAGACACGCGAAAAAACAACGCATAAGGCCAATGGCAAAAATCTCTGAGATAAGCCTTCGTATAAGTATTATCTTATAACATTTGCAGCAACTTATAAAAAATAATAGATCAGCTTCATCCCTCCGTACCGAACTGCGCAAGAGTGGTTTAGCGCGTCGTGATGCTCTTTAATGAGAAGAGCAAGCTCTCTTTTCACAACATGTTTGTCGCCATTTTATTGAAGTTCTTGAAAAACAAGTAACTGATTTTTCACGTTTCATTTTGGCAGGCTATTGGCCCATCAAATCGGAAATTGACCCACGCCCTCTTCACAGAAGCAATAGCATCACGCGGTGGACGCTTAGCCTTACCCGCCGTGCTTGATGCCAGCACCATGATTTTTCGTTCCTTTTCATTTCACACGACTCTTAAAGCCCCATGTGTTTTGGCACTTTTGAATACAAGTTAAGCCCCTAAGGCAAACCTCAAGGCAATCTCCAGAATTCTAGGGCAGTCCTCAGGACCCCAGTATATCTCTCCAGCCCCCCAGAGCAAACAATGCCATTGTTGTTCCCAATAATATTCTTGTTCCGCTTTCTGCATTTGATCGTCACTGTCACCGTTTTGGTTATAGATGATGACGATACGACGCTTATTGGATAAGCGCAGCTTTTATCCAGAAAGCAGTTGATAAAATACCAACCATGAGTACAATCAATAAAATACCAGCAGCTTATAAAAGAGCTTAATAAAATGCTGACACTTATAAAACGCCGGTACCTATAAAACGCTAGATTTAGAAAGCGATATTGACAAGACCATGCCGCAATCTGATAAAACAGCTTCATCCCTCCGTACCGAACTGCGCAAGAGTGGTTTGTCACGTCGTGATGCTCTTTCAAAAGAAGAGCGAGCGCTCTTTTCACAACATGTTTGTCGCCATTTTATTGAAGTTCTTGAAAAACAAGAAACTGATTTTTCACGTTTCATTTTGGCAGGCTATTGGCCCATCAAATCGGAAATTGACCCACGCCCTCTCATGGAAGCAATAGCATCACGCGGTGGACGCTTAGCCTTACCCGCCGTGCTTGATGCCACCACCATGATTTTTCGTTCCTTTTCATCTCACACGACTCTTGAACCCATGCGTTTTGGCACTTTTGGGCCTAGTGCAGACAATGCCACAGTTGTCCCCAATAATATTCTTGTTCCGCTTTCTGCGTTTGATCGTCACTGTCACCGCCTTGGTTATGGAGGGGGATATTATGACCGTGCCATTGAAGTGCTTGAAAAACAAGGACATCAAATGATGCTATGGGGCATAGGCTTTTCATGTCAGGAAGTTTCGTCTATTCCTGCAGCAGAACATGATCTACAGGTTCAAGGAATTTTTACAGAAAAAGGTTTCTTAAAATGCTAAAATGTGATTAAAGCGCCTTATGCGGTTTTTATTTTTGGGTGACATTGTCGGTAACACAGGCTGTAAAGTCGTTTTTGAGCATTTGCCTCAACTGATTGAGAAATGGCAACTTGATTTTGTTGTGGTAAATGGTGAAAACGCCTCTGATGGTTTTGGTCTCAAGCAAGAGACCTATCAAGATCTTTTAATGGCTGGGATTGATGTTATCACCACTGGCAACCATGCTTTTTCTCAAAAAGAAGCCTTACAGTATGCGCATGAGAGTGATCGTTTTTTACGTCCTGCCAATTGTTTGAAAGAAACTCCAGGCAGAGGAGCGGGTGTTTTTACAGCAAAAAATGGTGCGCGTGTTCTTGTCGCTAATCTTTTGGGCAGTGTTTTTATGCCGTATAAAGTTGCCGATCCCTTTGAAATAGCGGAAAATATTCTTCTCGCTTGCTCGTTGATGGAGCAAGCCGATGCCATTATTTTTGACTTTCACGCAGAGGCGACGAGCGAAAAGCAATGTTTTGGTCATTTTCTTGATGGTCGTGTCAGCGTTGTCGTTGGTACGCATACACATATTCCCACGGCTGATGCGCAAATTTTAGAAGGTGGGAGTGCTTATTTAACAGATGCCGGCATGTGTGGCGATTACAACTCGTCTCTTGGTATGGATAAAGAAGAGCCGTTACACCGTTTTCTTTACAAAAAGAAACAAGATCGTTTTGAACCGGCACATGGTCCTGCCACCCTTTGTGGTTTTGCCGTTGAAATTTCAGATCGCACAGGCTTAGCAGAAAAGGTCTCGGCAGTGCGCATTGGTCCGCATTTAAAGCCTGAAATTCCAGATTTCTGGTAAGCTTCAGTCTCTATTTAAAACCGCTCTCCTCTTTTAAAGCCCGCACTTTTTTATTAAGCCTCCTTTTATTCCCACAGATCCCTTGTCCTTTTGAAACCGCAGCAAGACGATTTTTCACGCCCTCCTCCTAAAAAAAAATTTAAGCACCAAAGAAAGCAAACTATTGAATCAGCTATAGGCATCATCCTCCTCTTGCCTTCCAAAACACCCGCCTCCAAAGGACACGCCTCCACCCCCCACCTTCTACAACACTCACCCCCAAAGCCAATCTTACCCTCCCCCTTCTATTGAACAATGAAAAGAAAACGGCTTACTTCTACCCCTTTATCAAGCAGAGTATTTAAGCCCCCATTAGGACTCGCCCCCCCACCTTCACAACACTCACCCCCAAAGTCAATCTTACCCTCCCCCCTTCTATTGAACAATGAAAAGAAAACGGCTTACTTCTACCCCTTTATCAAGCAGAGATTTAAGCCCCCATTAGAACTCGCTCCCCACCTTCACAACACTCACCCCCAAAGCCAATCTTACCCTCCCCCTTCTATTGAACAATGAAAAGAAAACGGCTCACTTCTACCCCTTTATCAAGCAGAGATTTAAGTCCCCATTAGGACTCGCCACCACCCCCCCACCTTCACAACACTCACCCCCAAAGCCAATCTTACCCTCCCCCCTTCTATTGAACAATGAAAAGAAAACGGCTCACTTCTACCCCTTTATCAAGCAGAGATTTAAGTCCCCATTAGGACTCGCCACCAAACATATCTGGAAAATACCTGATGCCTGATGCCTGATGCCTGATGCCTGATGCCTGACCCTTGATGCCTGACCCTTGATGCCTGACCCTTGATGCCTGACCCTTGATGCCTGACCCTTGATGCCTGACCCTTGATGCCTGACCCTTGATGCCTGACCCTTGATGCCTGACCCTTGATGCCTGACCCTTGATGCCTGACCCTTGATGCCTGACCCTTGATGCCTGACCCTTGATGCCTGACCCTTGATGCCTGACCCTTGATGCCTGACCCTTGATGCCTGACCCTTGATGCCTGACCCTTGATGCCTGACCCTTGATGCCTGACCCTTGATGCCTGACCCTTGATGCCTGACCCTTGATGCCTGACCCTTGATGCCTGACCCTTGATGCCTGACCCTTGATGCCTGACCCTTGATGCCTGACCCTTGATGCCTGACCCTTGATGCCTGACCCTTGATGCCTGACCCTTGATGCCTGACCCTTGATGCCTGACCCTTGATGCCTGACCCTTGATGCCTGACCCTTGATGCCTGACCCTTGATGCCTGACCCTTGATGCCTGACCCTTGATGCCTGACCCTTGATGCCTGACCCTTGATGCCTGACCCTTGATGCCTGACCCTTGATGCCTGACCCTTGATGCCTGACCCTTGATGCCTGACCCTTGATGCCTGACCCTTGATGCCTGACCCTTGATGCCTGACCCTTGATGCCTGACCCTTGATGCCTGACCCTTGATGCCTGACCCTTGATGCCTGACCCTTGATGCCTGACCCTTGATGCCTGACCCTTGATGCCTGACCCTTGATGCCTGACCCTTGATGCCTGACCCTTGATGCCTGACCCTTGATGCCTGACCCTTGATGCCTGACCCTTGAAAGGAAGCTCTTTAGAAAAGAATTCCTTTCCCCCCAAAAAAATCAAGTACAAAAAAGCAAATCATTTAAAAAAAACACACATCACCCTCCTCCTGCCTTCCAAAACACCCGCCTCCAAAACACCCACTTCTAAAGTGCTCGCCTCCAAAGGACATGCCTCCCCAGCACACCAGCCCCCTCAAAATATGATCTTAACGCAAACGCCCCAAACAAAACCCTACGGCATTTTCAAAACCCATAAAGCCATGCTCTGATAAGTTTCACACTCTTGATGAGTTTTCATACAGATATCCGTTGAATTTTAGCACCACAACGGGATAATTTTTCCAACCTCTCAAAACCTCGATCAAGATGATAAACACGATTAACGATTGTTTCACCCTTAGCTTCCCCCCTTTTCTGCCTCACTTGGCTACCCCCCATATAAAAAGATATGATGTAAGTAACAAGATAAAGGGTCCGCAATCACCAGCAAAATAAAAAGCCACACCAATCCGTTGCCATCACGGGAGCGCTTTGTAACTTCTCATGAAACATAAACGGTTACCGTTTGTCCATCGCGCTTTATCTCAAGCCCCGAAACGATTAAGCTCTTAAAACGTGCATAAAACGATTGTCAAAAATCGTCTCCACAATCATGCGTGGGTACCTTCTCCCCCGTGTCATAGGGCGGCGCCCCCGACCGTGACTCTAGGAAAACAGTAGCAAGCCCCCATCATCACCCCCCCCATCATTAAGCCCCATTATCAAAGTGCCATCATAAAGTGCCATAAATGACGCACATGATCTTAAAAAAACGCAAGAGCGAGATAATCAAAGCTCTAAAGACAAACCATGCTCTGATAAGTTTCATACTCTTGATGAGTTTTCATACAGATATCCGTTGAATGTCCTTTAAGGTTATTTTTTTAAGTTTTCTCTTTTGGGGGGATTTTAAGGGGTATGCGTCCTCTCAATAAATGCAGTTTTTCTCTTATGGTTTTGGAACGCGCGCAACCGAAGAGTTTGAGAGACCTCTTCTAAAAATAAACCCTGCTTTCATTTTTATTGCTAATCTCTTGAAATTGCTTTATCAACAGACCTTGTGACTTTGGTCGTATACGCAGCGATCAAGAGGGATTCAAAACCCCTAAGGTTCGATCATAAAAATTAGTCCACTTTTGTGGGTATCCCAGAATTCCGGGAGTTTTTGCCATGTCCAGGTGCGTTTTACGCACTAAAAGCAAAAAAGCTGACTCGAACTCAGTACTTTATGACTCCCGGAATACTTTATGCAAGGGCGCTCGCAACCGGAGAGTTTGAGAGACCTCTTCTAAAAATAAACCCTGCTTTAAATTTTATTGCCAATCTCCTGAAATTACTTTATGAATGAACACTGTAACTTTGGTCGTATACGCGACGATCAATGGGGATTCAAAAACCCCTAAAGTTCAGTACATAAAATTAGTCCACTTTTGTGGATATCCCAGAATTCCGGGAGTTTTTGCCATGTCCAGGTGCTTACCAGCACTAAAAGCAAAAAAGCTGACTGAACTCAGTGTTTTTGACTCCCGGAATACTTCTGCGAGGGCGCTCGCAACCGGTAGGGGGAGCAAAGTGCAAACCAAAAATCCACATTCTAATGATATTTCAATTGGTAAAAGAATTCGTTTTAGACGCATTGCCATGGGGCTTTCTCAAAAAGAATTAGGAAGCTTTTTAGGTGTCAGTTTTCAGCAAATCCAAAAATATGAAAAGGGCCTCAATCGTGTTGGTGCTGGGCGTTTATTGGAAATTGCTCAAAAACTGCAAGCCCCGATGAGCTTTTTTTATGCGGATCTTTTAACGGAAGATATGGCCACAAAAGAAAATCATGCACACCATGATCAATACAGCTATAGCGAAAAAGAACATTTGCTTTTAAAAAATTTCAGAGAGCTGAAACCTCAACAACAAAAGGCAATTTTGTGCTTGATTGCTGAGATATAAAAACACTGCTTTCATTTTTATTGTGGGGCATTTCCATTGTGGGCACGATTTATTGCGGGGTCATGTTTATTGCGGGGGCATTTCCATTGTGGGCACGATTTATTGCGGGTCTTTTGCAATAAATTTATGAACAAGCGGTTTTCATTGTATAGTTTTATGGGGAAAATCCAGAGCTTTAAAATCTAAGCCGAGACATTCATCTGCCCAGCCATACTCTTTTCGTTCATCGGGAAAGATCAGCATTTGTAACCGTTGTCGTAAACCATCATTGTTTATTCCATGGTGCATGGCTTGAATCATGGGAATAATTCGTGAAGGTTGAATGCCCCCAATGACCAAAAGGGGGGAAATAAAAACGGTTCCAAGCGTCTATACGGTCATAGGTCAATTGCTCCTCTCCATTGAAGGCTGTGAGAGAAAAAGAACGCTCTGTTTAATATTCTTTTCTCTCCCAATTGGCTAAAAAGCTAGATAGTTCATCACGAACCAATAACAGATTATGGGGCTTTTAATAGTTCCTCAAGCTTTTCAACCGTCACATCATTGATAATCATAAGGGTATCCTCATCATTTTTATGCGTAAGAAATGAAGGGGTGTGCAAAGTGATTATGCCCATTATATTTGCAACATTGAAAAAATGATAATTTATTATGATGTGCGAATACGCAATATTGTAAAAAATAATTTGCTTCAATGACCCAATAAATAAAATACAGTTGATTTAAGGAAATTTTTGCTTTGTATGAAGCACACGTAAAATACGCACAACGCCATTTGAAATATCATAAATCATGATATAATTGGGATGTACAATAAGTTCACGTGTATTAACAACGCGTCCTAAACGACCAAGAGTAGGAAGTTGAGCCAGTTTTTCTACCTTTTCAGATAAAAGTTGATCAAACTTTAAGGCAGCAGAAGGATTGTCTTGTGCTATGTATTCACGGATCTTTTTGCGGTCAATGTGTGCTATTTGTGTCCAAATGAGCTTCATAAAGTTGATCTATCTAATTTACTTTGTGTTTTTAAGCGCCATTCCTTTGCTTCTGCTTCGATTTCTTCAGAAGATATTATATCGCCTGCATGAGCAGAATTTATCCCTAATTGAACTTGTTCCCGAAACCATAAATCATGTGCACTTCTTTCTTTTTGTTCTTTGACGATAGTGCGCATATAATCTCGCAATAATTGTGCAGCAGATCTATCGCAGGCCTTTGCTGCTTTGGAAAATTCATTTTTTAATCCATCATCAACGCGAAAGGTAAATGTTGTCTCAGCCATTTTACAACCACTTAATGTGTTACAATATACTTCTAATGTAATACATTGTTACGATTTCTTCAATAGCGCCTGTTGGAATAGATATTTTATATTTATTTTGCATGTTTATAGGGTTGAAAGAGACGCACATCATTTCCATGAGAATTTACAAGATTTTCGTGAGAACTTACAAAATTTCCATAAAAACTTACAGGGCGCCCCCGTGATAGCAACGGATTGGTGTGGCTTTTTGTTTCGCTGGTGATTGCGGTTCTCTTAGCCTTGTTACTTACATCATATTTTTTTATATGGGGGGAAGCTAAGGGTGAAACAATCGTTAATCGTGTTTATCATTTTGATCGGGGCTTTTTTTAGAGGTTGGAAAAATTATCCCATTGTGGTGCAAAAATTCAACGAATATCTGTATGAAAACTCATCAAGAGTGTGAAACTTATCAGAGCATGGCTATATAAGGATTGCGAGATTCTGGGAGTTTTTGCCATGTCCAAGTGCGTTTTACGCACTAAAAGCAAAAAAAGCTGACTGAACTCAGTACTTTCAGACTCCCGGAATACTTCTGCGAGGGCGCTCGCAACCGGTAGGGGGAGCAAAGTGCAAACCAAAAATCCACATTCTAATGATATTTCAATTGGTAAAAGAATTCGCTTTAGACGCATTGCCATGGGGCTTTCTCAAAAAGAATTAGGAAGCTTTTTAGGTGTGAGTTTTCAACAAATCCAAAAATATGAAAAGGGCCTCAATCGTGTTGGTGCTGGGCGTTTATTGGAAATTGCTCAAAAACTGCAAGCCCCGATGAGCTTTTTTTATGCGGATCTTTTAACGGAAGATATGGCCACAAAAGAAAATCATGCACACCATGATCAATACAGCTATAGCGAAAAAGAACATTTGCTTTTAAAAAATTTCAGAGAGCTGAAACCTCAACAACAAAAGGCAATTTTGTGCTTGATTTCTGAGATATAAAAACACTGCTTTCATTTTTATTGTGGGGCATTTCCATTGCAGACACTATTTAGTGTGGGGTCATGTTTAGTGCGGGGGCATTTCCATTGTGGGCACGATTTATTGCGGGGTCATGTTTATTGCGGGTCTTTTGAAATGAATTTATGGATAAGTACAAATTATCTTATGAATAAGCGGTTCTCATTGTACAGTGCGATTTTATGGGAAACCTAGAGCCTGTAAATCCAAGCCAAGACATTTATCTGCCTTAGAAAAGCTTGCGAGATTCCGGGAGTTTTTTGCCATGTCCAAGTGCGCTCTCGCACTAAAAGCAAAAAAACTGATCCAAACTCAGTACTTTCAGACTCCCGGAATACTTCTGCGAGGGCGCTTACAACCGAAAAGTTTGAGAGATCTCTCCTAAAAATAAACCCTGCTTTAAATTTTATTGCCAATCTCTTGAAATTGCTTTATCAATAGACCTTGTAACTTTGGTCGTATACGCAACGATCAATGGGGTCTGAAAGCCCTAAAACCCTAGCGTGAAAATGACCCACTTTTGTGGGTATCCCGGAATTCCGGGAGTTTTTGCTATGTCCAGGTGCGCTCTCGCACTAAAAGCAAAAAAAGCTGACTAGGGTTCAGTACTTTCAGACTCCCGGAATACTTCTGCGAGGGCGCTCGCAACCGGTAGGGGGAGCAAAGTGCAAACCAAAAATCCACATTTCAACGATATTTCAATTGGTAAAAGAATTCGCTTTAGACGCATTGCCATGGGGCTTTCTCAAAAAGAATTAGGAAGTTTTTTAGGTGTGAGTTTTCAACAAATCCAAAAATATGAAAAGGGCCTCAATCGTGTTGGTGCTGGGCGTTTATTGGAAATTGCTCAAAAACTGCAAGCCCCGATGAGCTTTTTTTATGCGGATCTTTTAACGGAAGATATGGCCACAAAAGAAAATCATGCACACCATGATCAATACAGCTATAGCGAAAAAGAACATTTGCTTTTAAAAAATTTCAGAGAGCTGAAACCTCAACAACAAAAGGCAATTTTGTGCTTGATTGCTGAGATATAAAAACACTGCTTTCATTGCCATAAGATGCGTTACCGTTTGTCCATCGAGTTTTATCTCAAGCCCCGAAACGATTAAGTTCTTAAAACGTGCATAAAACGATTGTCAAAAATCGTCTCCACAATCATGCGTGGGTGCCTTCTCCCCCGTGTCATAGGGCGGCGCCCCCGACCATGACTTTAGGAAAACGGTAGCAAGCCCCCATCATTAAGCCCCATCATAAAGTGCCATAAATGACGCACATGATCTTAAAAAAACGCAAGAGCGAGATAATCAAAGCTCTAAAGACAAACCATGCTCTGATAAGTTTCATACTCTTGATGAGTTTTCACACAGATATTCGTTGAATTTTAGCACCACAACGGATTTCTTCCAACCTCTAAAAAAAACCACGATCAAGATGATAAACACGATTAACGATTGTTTCACCCTTGGCTTCCCCCCCATATAACAAGATATAATGTAAGTAACAAGATAAAGGGCCGCAATTACTAAAGAAACAGAAGCACGCAAATCCGTTGCCATCACGGGAGCACCTTGTAACTTCTCATGGAACATAAACGGTTGCTGATCTCACCATCGCGCTTTATCTCAGCTTCTCAAACGATTAAGTTCTTAAAACGTGCATAAAACGATTGTCAAAAACCGTCTCCACAATCATGCGTGGGTGCCTTCTCCCCCGTTTCATAGGGCGGCGCCCCCGACCATGACTTTAGGAAAACGGTAATGGGCCCCTTTTAGTCCCTTTGGGGCTTTGGCATGAACATACCCACTTTCAATGGCTATATGAGCCCCTAAAGCTTTCAATCCTTCCAAAATAAAATCAACGGGTCTTGTTCCAATAGCGCATCCTCCAGGAAGCGAAACATAAGCCTCTAAACATCGTGCCAACAAGGGTCCGATAACCCAAAAACTTGCCCGCATTTTTTCACCAATTCATAAGGGGCACGCGTTGTGGTTATTTTTTGCGCAGTAAAATGGATTGTTCTAGCATTCACACCCTCATCATTAAATTCTTGTCCATCAACGGCATATCCAACACCATGATTGTTGAGAATACGAATAAGCAATTCAACATCAGCAAGATGAGGAATATTCTCAAGCGTGAGCGTTTCTTCTGTCAAAAGTGCCGCAATCACCAGCGAAACAAAAAGCCACACAAATCGGTTGCCATCACGGGAGCGCCTTGTAACTTCTCATGAAACATAAACGGTTGCTGATCTCACCATCGCGCTTTATCTCAGCTTCTCAAACGATTAAGCTCTTAAAACGTGCATAAAACGATTGTCAAAAATCGTCTCTACAATCAGGCGCGGGTTTCTTCACTCCCGTTTCATAGGGCGGCGCCCCCGACCATGACTTTAGGAAAACGGTAGCAAGCCCCCATCATCACCCCCCATCACCCATCATCAAGCTCCATTATCAAAGTGCCATCATAAAGTGCTATAAATGACGCACATGATCTTAAAAAAGGCAAGAGCAAGATAATCAAAGCTCTAAAGACAAACCATACTCTGATAAGTTTCACACTCTTGATGAGTTTTCATACAGATATTCGTTGAATTTTGGCTCCACAACGGGATAATTTTTCTTCCAACCTCTCAAAGCCCCGATCAAGATGATAAACACGATTGACGATTGTTTCACCCTTGGCTGCCAAGGCCGCAATTACTAAAGAAACAGAAGCACGCAAATCGGTTGCCATCACGGGAGCGCCTTGTAACTTTTTTGTTCCATAAACGGTTGCTGTTTGTCCATCGAGCTTTATCTCAGCCCCTAGACGATTAAGCTCTTGAACGTGCATAAAACGATTTTCGAAAATCGTCTCTGTAATATGCGAAACGCCTTCAGAGCGTGTCATCAGCGCCATAAACTGTGCTTGCAGATCGGTTGGAAAGGCAGGATAAGGGCCGGTTTTAATATCAACGGGCATAATTTTTGTGTTTTTGGGATTGCGCTTCACGTGAATTCCTTGCGGTTCTATTTGAATCTCAAGTCCTGTTTTTTGCAAAACCTTCAACACAGTTGTCAGATGATTAGGGTTGGCATTTTTAAGAAAAACATCTCCCCCCGCCATCGCCACAGCCATTGCATAGGTTCCCGCTTCAATTCGATCGGCAATGACTCGTATTCTTGTTCCTTTGAGTTTTTTCACCCCTTCAATGGTCAGCGTTGTTGTGCCTTCACCGGTTATTTGAGCCCCCATCGCATTCAAGGTGCGAATAAGATTTGTTACTTCCGGTTCACACGCCGCATTCTCAAGAACGGTCGTTCCTTTAGCCATTGTTGCGGCCATCAACAAGACATGGGTCCCCCCGACCGTGACTTTAGGAAAACGGTAATGTGCCCCTTTTAGTCCCTTTGGGGCTTTGGCATGAACATACCCACTCTCAATGGCTATATGAGCCCCTAAAGCTTTCAATCCTTCCAAAATAAAATCAACGGGTCTTGTTCCAATAGCGCATCCTCCAGGAAGCGAAACATAAGCCTCTAAACATCGTGCCAGCAAGGGTCCGATAACCCAAAAACTTGCCCGCATTTTTTTCACCAATTCATAAGGGGCACGCGTTGTGGTTATTTTTTGCGCAGTAAAATGGATTGTTCTAGCATTCACACCCTCATCATTAAATTCTTGTCCATCAACGGCATATCCAACACCATGATTGTTGAGAATACGAATAAGCAATTCAACATCAGCAAGATGAGGAATATTCTCAAGCGTGAGCGTTTCTTCTGTCAAAAGTGCCGCAATCATAAGAGGCAATGCAGCATTTTTTGCCCCAGAGATCGGAATTGTCCCTTTCAGTTTTTCCCCACCAACAATTCGAATAGAATCCATCGTATTTTCCCTCTTTTTCCTTATGCATCTCTTCCAAAGTTTTTTTCCTTTAAAAAACTTCATGCTAGGCATTTTTTAAACGCATTCTTATTTATGAGAACAAATGACTGAGACATTTGGTTGCAAAGAGCCGTTAAAAAACTTTTCTTTGCATTTTAGAGCTCTGTTTGTGCTCTTTTTCGACTTTGCTCTTTTCGACGTTTTAAGTTTTGTCGCAATTGTTGTGCCAATCTTTCCTGGCGTCGTTTTTCTTTTTCCTCTTGATGATTTATTTCATCATTCTTTTGTTTTATTTGTATCATTGCGCAACCTTTTGAGCGGTGTTGAGCTTCTATCCAAGCAACTCACGACTTTAAATATGTAACAGTATAAAAACGTTTATGTCATGACATAAGATACGTTTTCTTGCAAGAATATATAAATGTTCTCTTGCCTATTTTCTAACAATATGGCACAAGACAGCGCAATGGTTGAAAACGGCTGCGGTAGCTCAGTGGTAGAGCACTCCCTTGGTAAGGGAGAGGTCGAGAGTTCAATCCTCTCTCGCAGCACCATTTTATGCTTCTTTCGTCTCTTAGCTCTTCTTATCCCGATAAGCTCTTTTCCCTCCAAACCTCTCTCCCCCATTCCATACCATGCCACAAGCGCAAACCACCCCCTAAAAAACACACACAACGCATAAACAAAGCATAAAATCTTCCACACTCAAAAACTTTCCTTTACTTTCACGTTTTTACGCTTTTACATTTTTACAGAAAATAACAAATAAAACGTCCAAACCACAACCGAACACTCCCTCATCTTTTTTTTAAAAAAAAACGAAAAGAGACAACTTCCAAACCACGCCCTAAAAAACACACAACGCATAAACAAAGCATAAAATCTTCCATACTCAAAAACTTTCCCTTACTTTCACGTTTTTACGCTTTTACATTTTTACAGAAAATAACAAATAAAACGTCCAAACCACAACCGAACACTCCCTCATCTTTTTTTTTAAAAAAAACGAAAGGAAACAACCTCCAAACCACCCCCTTCTTAAAAAATCTTTAAAGGACCAAACTTTTCACCCCACGAAATAAATAAAGGCCTACACTTCAACCTCTTTCCCCAATCCTCTCTTCCACTCCACACCATGATAAAAGCGCAAAGCACACCCCTAAAAAACACACCAAGTCTCAATCTTTTTCTCTTAAAACTCTATTCGCTCTTATCAAAATCCTCCATCCTTTAAACCCCTCCATCCTTTAAACCTATGCGCTTTCAACAGCTTTAAACTCAATGATCGGCTTCAAAATCAATACGCGTCAATGACACACTTAATCCCCAAATGCTCTGCAAACAGCTTTTGAAACTGCTGCACCACAAAAAAACAAGTCCCCTTCTCATTACCCATCCTCCCTCTCTTATCTCTCTCCCCCTCTCTCTCATCTCCCTCTTTTTTATATGGGCCCTCTCTTCCACTTGGTATCAAGCCGCACTGTCGCTATAATCATATCCCCCCTTGTCTTTGTTCCCCTTATTTTACAGCCCCTATCTCTCTTTTCCTTGCAAGCCCTCCTAACTTGAACGTCTTCCTCACCATCCTCGCCCCCTGCTAACCGCACCCCTATTCTTCAAAACATGCCCCCTAACGTGCCGCTCTCACCCCTTTGGCTCCCTTTCTCCCTATTGGCTCCCTTTCTATCGGTACCCCCCCCACAAGAGGGCCCACACACATAAAAAAAACAGCGCCGCAACGACCCCCCCCAATGAACCAAAGCATCCCCCCTTCTGATCCTTCGTGAAAAAACACTTAAAGCCCTCCACCACCTTGTTTGCCAACGTCTCCCTCAACCTATCCCGTCAACGCGTCCCTCACTTATCTATCAATTTGTCCATCATGGCGTGGCATAGGGGAGTGATGGGGGGGCATTGCCCCACAAACAAAGCCTCCACAAAAACAGCCAAAACCGCATGCCTCCCTCTTCTCGCAACTGAATTTCCCTCCATTACTGCCTTATTCCAAACTACCTTATTCCAAGCTATCTTGTTCCAAGCTAGCGTGTTCCAAGCTCGCTTGTTTCAAACTAGTTTGTTCCAATATCTTGCCTCCAAAATGCTTCTTCATCTCCCCACGTGCTTTACCTCTTCAAACATCACCCACCATTTTCTTAAAGCAAGAGTTGTCATTCCAAGCGTCTTGTCCTCTGCAAAATTCACCTATTTTTCTGCTTTTGCTTAATTATATGCCCTTATTTTATATGCCCTTATTATAAAATTTTTCTCCACTGGACCGATCCCCTTCTTCCTCGCCGCAGTCTTGTTTTGCCTTCCAGAGGCTTTTTCTGCAACGCTCTGCCTTCCCCCTCCTTTAACGCCCTGTCTGTTCTTATCCTACTGTCTGTTCTTATGCCAAAGCCTGTCTCAAAACACTGAATGTGCTGGACCATTTTCTCCAAAGCCTCATTAAAACGGTTAATTTCATTTTCAAGCTTGCTGATATAGGCTTCATCACGATAAGCCCGTTTAATCAAAGGGGGCATATCCGGCCAATAGAGCATTAAATCCACCCATTCGCGTTGAGAAATCCATAACCCTCCTTGACATTGTGCTTTATGTTCTGCTGGAAAACGCTTTTCCATAAAATGCGGAATTAAAATTTCTGGTTTTTTTGTTTTAATTTCCAACAATCCATTTTTTCCCACAAAAGCATCGGGAGAAAATCCTTTTCTACGATCATCGGCTAAAACAAAGCCTATACATTCCGGTTCTGTTTCTGTCAGCTTGCCATAAAGCTGTCGCGCGCTTGGTTCTAATTCTGTCCCCCGTCGCATCGACACTGTTGTCCCTTCCTCAACGGTTTTTCCAGTAATTCTTTCTCCTGCCAATTTCATCATCACGCTATGATATCGTGCTGTTTTTTGCCCCTGTTTTTTTTGTGCCATGACCATTTCAAACAAAGAAGCCGTAATTAACCCATTGCGCGCTTTTTGCCATTCCTCTGTTCCTTGAATACAATCGATAATAATTGGCATGGTATTTTCCCCCTTTTGATCTGGTGCTGTATATCCTCTTTAAAACATCACACTTTGCATATTCACACTTTATGTACTTCCCTAAACGAGCCACACCCCAGCTGAAAACACAACAAAGGCATCCTCCCCCCCAAAGCCCCCCAAACCTCTGTGAAACGCCTCCCACACTGTTTTCTCTTCCCTTCTCTTTTCTCATGTCCGCGATATCTTTCCCCAAAGTACTTCCTTGCCTCTCGCCTTTTGCTTGCCCTCAAAAATGCCCCTACAAAAACAGCCCCCCCAATGAACAAAAGCACAAACAAGCATCATTGCTGCCCTAATGCAAAAAAAAACACTTAAAGCTCTCAACGTCTCTCTCACCTTGTTTGCGAACGTCTCCCTCAACCTATCCCGTCAACGCGTTCATCAACTTATCCTTCAACATATCCAACATAAGAAGGAACTTTCATTACTCCCAAACAAAGCCAACACAAAAACGTCCAGAACCGCGCGCGCCTTCCTTACTTCCCCGATATCTTCCCTCCCAAAATATGTCCCTATCCCCCACGGGCTTTATCCCTCCAAAACCACCTGCCATTTTCTTAAAGCAACGCTTGTCACGCTAAGCTCCCCTCCACCATCCACTTTCCTCCTCTGAACTGACCTTTTGATAAACCCGCCCCATTCAACACTGTCCGGCTTTTCATCTCTTCACGCTTCATGAACCTTTACTGCCCGCAGAAACTTGTCACTGCAAGATTTTCTCGCCATCTTTCCTCCTTGCCTATCTCTCAAAAATCAACCAACATCTAACCTTTCCCTCAAATGTGCCGCTCTCACCCTTTCAAGCACCCCATTTCTTCTGTACAAGCTCCCCCCTTTTCCTATCAGATCCTCCGGCTTCAAAAACGCCCCCACGAAACAGCGTCCCCCTATCAACCAAAGTACAAACAGTTCCTCTTCTTATCCTTAGTGAAAAAATACTTTGACCCTCAACTTATCGGTCAACGCGTCCATTATAGAGAGGAACTTTCATTGCCCCCGAACAAAGCCAAGATAAAAATGGACAGTCTACTCTCACACTTCCCCAACATCTTGCCTCCAAAGTGCTTTCCTATCCTTCTCTTCGTCTTTCACGTGTCCTCCAAAACCGCCCGCCATTTTCTTAAAGCAATAGAGTTATCACGCTAGGCTTCTGCCCCCTCCACCATCCACTTTCCTCCTCTGAACTGACCTTTTGATAAACCCGCCCCATTCAACACTGTCCGGCTTTTCCTCTCTTCACGCTTCATGAACCTTTACTGCCCGCAGAAACTTGTCACTGCAAGATTTTCTCGCCATCTTTCCTCCTTGCCCATCTCTCAAAAATCAACCAACATCTAACCTTTCCCCCCTAATGTGCCGCTCTCACCCTTTCAAGCACCCCATCTCTTCTGTACAAGCTCCCCCCTTTTCCTATCGGCTTCCCCCATCTCTCTTTTTCCTTGCACGCCCTCCTCACTTAAAACGTCTTCCTCACCGCTCCTGTCTCCCACCACCCCTTTTCACCCTATCTCTTTTAGCATCGTCACCATCATACACCTTAAGCCTTCAATATTATGGATGACCTCTTATTATGGATGATCCCTTGAGCTTTCTCGACAACTGATGAAAAGACATCGTTTTCTTGTTGCCTGTTTATTCCCATGCCAACCCTATTGGTAGTGTGCAAGAAACAGAAGTTTGATGACTTTAATAGGAGAGCGTTTGTGGTGAGAGAACTATAGTCGGGATTCTTATTTAACACGCAAAATAACATGCAAAAAAATGAATATCTTTGATAAATCAATATATTATCTTATAAAAACATGCCCTCCTTTCCCTAAAATGTGCCGCTCTTACCCTTTCAAGCACCCCATTTCTTCTGTACAAGCTCCCCCTCTTTTTCCTATCAGATCCTCCGGCTTCAAAAACGCCCCCACGAAACAGCGTCCCCCTATCAACCAAAGTACAAACAGTTCCTCTTCTTATCCTTAGTGAAAAAATACTTTGACCCTCAACTTATCGGTCAACGCGTCCATTATAGAGAGGAACTTTCATTGCCCCCGAACAAAGCCAAGATAAAAATGGACAGTCTACTCTCACACTTCCCCAACATCTTGCCTCCAAAGTGCTTTCCTATCCTTCTCTTCGTCTTTCACGTGTCCTCCAAAACCGCCCGCCATTTTCTTAAAGCAACGCTTGTCACGCTAAGCTCCCCTCCACCATCCACTTGTCCCCTTGAACTGACCTTTTGATACCCCCCATTCAACATTGTCTGACTTCCCCTCTCTTCACTCTTCCTGAGCCTTTACTGTCCGCAGATACTTTGCTGATCACACTAAGCGGTCTTTCCCCCCATTGACCCTCGGCGCTTGTGTCCCCTGATCCCCCCTATCTTACTGCCCCATCTCTCTTTTTCCTTGCACGCCCTCCTCACTTAAAACGTCTTCCTCACCGCTCCTGCCTCCCACCACCCCTTTTCACCCCAATTCTTTTAGCATCGTCACCATCATACACCTTAAGCCTTCAATATTATGGATGACCTCTTATTATGGATGATCCCTTGGGCTTTCTCGACAATTCATGAAAAGACATCGTTTTCTTGTTGCCTGTTTATTCCCATGCCAACCCTATTGGTGGTGTGCAAAAAACAGAAGTTTGATGACTTTAATAGGAGAGCGTTTGTGGTGAGAAAACTATAGTCGGGATTCTCATTTAACATGCAAAATAACATGCAAAAAAATGAATATCTTTGATAAATCAATATATTATCTTATAAAAACATGCCCTCCTTTCCCTAAAATGTGCCGCTCTTACCCTTTCAAGCACCCCATTTCTTCTATACAAGCTCCCCCTCTTTTTCCTATCAGATCCTCCGGCTTCAAAAACGCCCCCACGAAACACCCTCTGCAAAACGGCACCCCTACAAAAACAGCGCCCCCCAATGAACGAAAGCACAAACAAGCATCATTGCTGCCCTAATGCAAAAAAAACACTTAAAGCTCTCAACGTTTCTCTCACCTTGCTTGCGCAACGTATTCCATCAACGCGTCCGTTAACCTATCCGTCAATTTATCGATCATGGGGGGCGCTTTTTTCATTCTGTTCTTGTCCGTCTCCTATTGGACGACGGAAAAATCATAGCAGCAATATTCTTCCTCCAAGTTTTTTGCCATATCCTCCGCCGCCTCTTGCGATATAAAAAAGACAGCATTTTGTTTTTGTGGCTCGAGTTTGATTAAATTGCGAATATTTCCAGCATAATACAGTGTAATGCCTCGATAAGAAGTCTGAAGATAACTTAGCATCATTACCACCAATAATCGGCCAAGACATCACAGGGACGTAAACGATGCTGTTTTTCATAAGAGCCATAAAGATTATCTTCATAATCGCGCGCAGCTCTTTCATATAAACACACATGATAGGCTTCACTATTCAAAATGAACGGCTGCAATTGTGTATTTTCTTCACTGATTTCGTAATTTTCGGTATAAAAATCCGCGATTTGTTCGCTCACGTCTTCAGAATGATTTGTTGTAAGATCAAGTCGCAAAATTTTATAAACAGTTTCAGATTCATCAATCAGTTCGAGTACTTCTTCAATTTCATCGATGGGTCCTTCATAGGTATCAGGCTTTTCATCTTCGCAGAGAATGATAACGATTTCATCCTCTTTAATGAATGGAATATTTTTCATAATTTTCCCCCTTTAGATCGTTAATAAAACGTAGCTTTGTCTTGACAAGGCCAAATATAGCGTTAGTCTTATATCCTCTATAGGAGAGATGTCAATCATTTTATCCTTCATAAAAGACATATTTTAAATTTTTGCGGGGCTCCAATGACATATGTCAACAAAAATTTATTGTTCTCAACGCCCCTCATGTTCTTTTGTTGTTCTCTATTTGTTCTTACTCGATTGCAATTATAAACACACAGGAGAGATAAAATGAATGATATACGCTTAATAGAATACTGGAATCGTCTTGATTCAAAAGCACAGAAAGAACTTATTTTGAAGCTTCGTCAACGGGTCGCCGCAAAAGAGTTAAAATTGCCTGCCTCTCCTGCGGAGAGAGTTTTGAAATAAGCTCTATAAATTCTTTATCTTCAGGACTAGCGTCCTTATCGTAAAGAATATAATTCATACTGATATTAATTTCGTGACAAATTCGCGAAAGAGATTCGATTGTTGGTTCTTTTCCTTCAGAAAGAATAGAATGAAGGTACCCAGCGCCTTTACCGGCAGCAAGGGAGATAGATCTTTTTGACCGTCCACTTTTTTGCACGGCGGTCTTTAGTCTTTGACGCCAACCATCAATATTCATGATTTCACCATATAGCGCGTCTTTAAAAAAAAACACGTCCTTTTTATAAAACGGGCTTGCAATATCCTCTAAAAAGGATAAAATTAAGGAAACAAATTTTATTTTTTAGAGGGGATTTTTTTATTTTTGGATCATAAAGGCACCTTAACCACCCAACAGAGTGCAAAAAACTATCTCGAAAAGCTGACATATTGAGCCCTAAAGCTGACATATTGAAAATATGTTTTTTTCTTTATTTTTTTCATGACCGCACTCTCAATTCCATGACCACACGCTCAAATTGTAAGTTTGCATAGCCTTTCAACACACACACGCATTTATAAACGTCATCAAGAAATCTCCATCATTAAACAGAGCCACACACAAGTTCATTTTCTGTTTGCGCTATTATCATCAATGAAATGCGTATAAGAAAGAAGAAAGTAGATTACCGTATGAAACACGCTCATCAACAAGAAACTCCTCATTATGAATCGTCTAGACTTCCTTATGTTTGTTGGTATCAAAATGATTTTCTAGGGGGTGTTCGTGGCATGCGTGCACACGAGATTGGAATTTATACGATTCTTCTCAATGAAATGTATGCACGGGGTCGTCCTCTAGAGATATCGGAGGAACGTTTAGCGCGTCTTTGCGGTTGTGACAAGCGAACTTTTGTTAATGTTTTAAAAATGCTGATTGAAGAGGGAAAGATTTTAAATTTAACCAATGGCTTATGGAACCAGCGTTGCGAAAATGTTTTTCAAGAGCGCGAAAAATTGCTTGAGCAAAAATCCTTTGCGGGGCGTTCTTCGGCTAAAAAGCGCAAGAAAATCAATGCTGAGATACAACAAGTGCTGAACGAGCGGACAAAAGATGTTTCACAAAGCTCAGAAGCTCAAAAGGCAGAAGAAAAGAAAACACCTATCGGTGTTTTAGAAAAGCAAGTTTTATTTTCTAAATTAGACCCTGGTCTTTCCTGCGAAGAGAGTCTTGAACAAAGCCAAACCTCTTCGGCTTTTTTTTCGCCTCCATCAACGGAACACTCTCCAGAAGAAAGCGAGCAAAACACCGGTTTTCTCAAGGCTCCCCAAGCAAAAGCTCTTCACAGCGCTCCTACGCCATTGGCTGCTCTTACCCCCACTGTTGCTGCGGAAAAAACTAAAAAAAACACCTCTCGCTCTTCTTCCAAGTCAGCTTGTTCCAACACGCCCCCCAGCGTCTCAACAGCCCTTGTGAAAGGACACCGGCTTCCCAAAACTTGGCAAGCAGACATCGAGGCGGCTGTTTTGGAAGGTTTAAGTGAAAGCCAAGCCCATTGGCAAGCCAAAAAGTTTCGCGACTATTGGCAAGCCAAGAGCGGTAAAGAAGCGCTTAAAGTAGATTGGCAAGCCACATGGCGCAACTGGTTTCGCCGTGAGATCGAACGGCTAGAACAGCAAAAACAGGCAAGCGTCTCACAAAATCCTTCTGAAGAAAACGAAAACCTTTACCGCAGTCTGATCAACTATAGCGACGATAGCAACGATGATTGACATCACACGGGTTGACACCACACGAACAATTTCAAACAAAGGCGGGGGCATAAATGTTTCAAAACCACAAAAAAAACCATTTCAAGCCAAACCACATCCAACCAAACCACACTGAACAAAACAACAGAGATACAAACACCCCTGCACGCAGCCACAGCCAAAGGCTTTTTTCAGTCTGCTTTCACCACAACAGCGCGCACCCCACACGCCTCATCTTTACTTCTCAAAGGAACAGAACACCCGAAAACCGCTCCACCCTCTCCTTCACACGCACGCCATGCCCCACCGCCGCCCTCATACAAGGGCACTGCTTTCCCAGCAGGCACACCAAGATCAAAGCAACCGCTTTGGAAACCTCCAATAAAGAACAAACCTCAACACCCGAAAACCGCTCCACCCTCTTCACACACACACCATGCCCCACTGCCGCCCTCATACAAGGGCACTGCTTTCCCAGCCGGCACACCAAGATCAAAGCAACCGTTTTGGAAAGCTCCAACAAAGAACAAACCTCAACACCCGTACGCTGCTCCACCCTCTTCACACACACACCATGCTCTACCGCCGCCCTCATACAAGGGCACTGCTTTCCCAGCCGGCAAGCAGACATCCAAGCAGCTGTTGTAAAAGACATGCATATCCCTTCAGCCAAGAAGTTTTACGACGATTGGCACGTTCTTTTCGCTTCAAAGCACGCATTTTTTTGCTGCATACAACCAACATTTCAAAGCAGCAAAATGCCCATTCTTTTCACACGAGGGGAAAAACCTATAGGCAACACCGCACCCCACAAAATACGGAAAACATCCCAGTATGCCCCGTATGTCTTATCTACATCAAAGGACAACGCCTCAGCACATACCAGCTGCCAACACAAACCTCTTACTTGAAGAACCCCACCTTCCTAGAAACTTGGCAAGCCCAAGAGTGGAGCTTTTCAAAAAGATAAGCCAAACGCCATAGCACAACAAATTTCGCCATCTGATCTCATGGCGAGAACAGCAAGAACAATCCTTTCGAGAAAAACGAATAAGATCACCAATGACCATGAGTACAATTTTTGAAATCAAACAAAAACTTACCACCCAAGCAGAAAGGATCGCAGAAATGCTTCTACCCCAAGGGCATAAACGCGGCAACCATTGGATTGTTGGCAACACACGCGGTGAGCCCGGTCAAAGTTTATCGATTTGCTTAAGCGGCAGTAAAGCAGGGCTTTGGTATGATTTTGCCGAAAGTATTGGAGGCGATCTTTTAGACCTTTGGTGTGAAGTCAAAGGCATGAACCTTTCTCAAGTATTAGAAGAAGCACGCGCAACGCTTAATCTGACACGCCCCAAACCCTTTATGGCGCCCCAACGTTCCTACCGCCGTCCACCGGTTCCTCAAGGACGCTCTCCACAAACCCTCGTCAAAAACTATCTCCACAAAGAACGCCATATCCCTCTAGAGGTGATAAAACGTTACCGCATAGGAGAAGACGGCGAAAAAATTATTTTCCCCTTTTATAAACCCGATGGTACCCTTGCTTTAGTCAAAGAACGGTTGGCTCAAGCAGGCGCCAAAACAAAACCTACAGCAGCGCAATGTGAACCGATTTTATTTGGTTGGCAAGCCCTTTATCCCATCCCACGCACCTCTGAGCCCGCAGCCACAAACCACACCGGCACGCACGCACCCCAGCCCACAGCCGCAGCCCACACCACCACGCACGCCCCCCAACCCGCAGCCGCAAACCACACCGGCACACACGCCCCCCAACCCGCAGCCGCAAACCACACCGGCACACACGCCCCCCAACCCGCAGCCGCAAACCACACCGGCACACACACCCCCCAGCCCGCAGCCACAAACCACACCGGCACACACACCCCCCAGCCCACAGCCACAACCCACACCGGCACGCACGCCCCCCAACCCGCAGCCACAGCCCACACCGGCACACACGCCCCCCAACCCGCAGCCACAGCCCACACCGGCACACACGCCCCCCAACCCGCAGCCGCAGACCACACCACCACGCACGCCCCCCAACCCGCAGCCGCAGCCCACGCCGGCACGCACACCCCCCAACCCGCAGCCACAGCCCACACCGGCACACACACCCCCCAACCCACAGCCGCAGCCCACACCACCACGCACGCCCCCCAACCCACAGCCGCAACCCACACCACCCCGCACAGCTCTCAACCCGCAGCCGCAACCCACACCGGCACACGCACCTCTGAGCCTACAGCCACAACCCACACCACCACGCACACCTCTCAGCCCGCGACTACAACCCACACCGGCACACACGCCCCCCAACCCACAGCCGCAACCCACACCGACACACACCCCCCCCAACCCACAACCGCAACCCACACCGGCACACGCACCCCCCAACTCGCAGCCGCAACCCACACCGGCACACGCACCCCCCAACTCGCAGCCACAACCCACACCGGCACACACGCCTCTCAACCCGCAGCCACAGCCCACACCGGCACACACACCCCCCAACCCACAGCCGCAGCCCACGTCGGCACGCACACCCCCCAACCCGCAGCCACAACCCACACCGGCACACACGCCCCCCAACCCACAGCCACAACCCACACCGGCACACACGCCCCCCAACCCACAGCCACAACCCACACCACCCAGCACAGCTCTCAACCCGCTCCCACAGACCACACCGGCACGCACACCCCCCAACCCGCAGCCACAGCCCACACCGGCACACGCACCTCTCAACCCACAACCGCAACCCACACCACCACGCACACCTCTGAGCCCACAGCCGCAACCCACACCACCACGCACACCTCTGAGCCCACAGCCGCAACCCACGCCACCACGCACACCCCCCAACCCACAGCCGCAACGCACACCTCTCAGCCCGCGACTACAACCCACACCGGCACGCACGCACCCCAACCCGCATCCGCAGACCACACCACCCCACGCACCTCTCAACCCACAGCCCACACCGACACACACACCCCCCAACCCGCAGCCACAACCCACACCGGCACACACGCCCCCCAACCCACAGCCACAACCCACACCACCCAGCACAGCTCTCAACCCGCTCCCACAGACCACACCGGCACGCACGTACCCCAACCCACAGACCACACCACCACGCAGGTACCCAAAAATCACACGACGTTTCCCACGCTTTCTTCCAAAAACCGGACAATTGTCATCACGGAAGGGGAAATTGATGCGCTATCGCTTGCGGCCTATGGCTATCCAGCAGTCTCACTTCCCTTTGGCGGTGGAAAGGGCGGCAAACACAATTGGATTGAAAATGAATTTGATCATTTAGAAGCTTTTGAAACCATTTTTTTAGCCACCGATATGGACCAACCTGGAGAAGAAGCCGCCCGTGAAATTGCCAGCAGACTTGGGCGTCACCGTTGCTACCGTGTGCGTTTGCCTCTCAAAGATGCTAATGAGTGTTTAACCGAAGGGATTGATGCAGCCACCATAAAAGCAGCTTTTGCTTCTGCTCAATGCTTTGCACCAGAAGGCTTACGGCGCGCCTCAGACTATAAAGATCAAGTCATTGGGCTTTTTTGGCCAGAGCCTGAAAAACATGTTGGCTATACGGTTCCCTATCCTAAACTTAAAGGAAAACTCCATTTTCGCCCAGCAGAATTAACGCTATGGAGTGGCGCCAGTGGTGCCGGCAAAAGCCAATTGTTATCCGACTGTATTCCCCATTGGATTGCGCAAAACAGTCGTCTTTGCTTAGCCTCTCTAGAAATGAAAGGAGAACAATCACTCCGGCGTTTAACCAAACAAACGGGCGGCTTAGAAAAACCGACAAAAGAGACCATTGAACGCATTTTGCATTTTTTAGATGAGGGGCTTATCCTTTATGAACATGTTGGCAAATCAAATGTTGAGACCCTGCTGGATGTCTTTGACTATTGTCGTGCGCGCTATGGATGCGATCAATTTATTATCGACAGTCTCATGCGGCTTGGCATTGCCTCTGATGATTATGCCAACCAAGAACAAGCGGTTTATAAAATGGTTGATTGGGCTGTTTTAAACAATGTGCATATTCATCTTGTCGCTCACGCCCGTAAAGGGGGGCTGGATAAAGATATCCCTGGAACAGAAGATATTAAAGGCGCCTCAGAAATTGGTGCCAATGCTTTTAACATTATCACCATTTGGCGCAATCGATCTTTAGAAGATAAAATTTTTGCTGCCTCTCTAGCACAAGAAAAAGCCGATTTAGTCAAACGTCCCGGTGTCATTATGAATATTGCCAAACAACGTTCTGGCGATTTTGAAGGCAAAGTAGGTCTGTGGTTTGACCCCCAAACCTATCGCTATCGCTGTTCTTTTGAACAATCCTTACCCCGCCAATATCTTTAACGCGCCCCCCCACGCTCTTAAAGCCCTACCACTTTTTTAAAAGACGCCGCCGCATGACGAAATGCAGACTTCACTGTCTGATTAATAAAAAGAAAAAGAGGCACAAAAATGCAGGTCAAGACATCCCTATTCGAGAACCAAAGCCAGTCAAATCCCAGATGCTCTGCTCCCAGAGAAACAAAGAACAAGATCAATCCCATAATGCAGCCAAGCAGGAGTAAATCCAAAAGCCACAACACCCCAACCGTATCGCCATGCGCGCGTATAAAGAACCTCAAGAGCAGTTTTAACGCTACAGCACAAACCAACACCGTCAAGAATATCCCCCTGATGCTATCCATATCTCTGACACCCACCGCAAAAAGCCACAGGATACCCCCTATCAAGCAACAAAACACCACCGCCTTCACAAACTCAGCCCAAGCCACAGGCAGACTTTTTACACCCAAATGCATCACACCCAAAACAGCGGCAAACATGCAAGAAAACACCACCCCCTTCAACAATAACGCCCCGCTCACAGCGCCGCTTCTAACATCTGCGGAAATATCCCCACACACAAAAGCAAAACCCTCCGCAAATGCAAAACCAAGATAAAGAGCAATGACGCCATAAAAGACCACCCATCTCCAAAAAGGCAGCCATCCTCTCACCCCGCAACGCGCGGCAGCCTTATAAAGAAAAGCCAAGCCAACAACCAAAATGCAGACCAACAACAGCAAAAACAACCCATTAAGTGACATCAACGCACGCCCCCATCAAGTCATACAAAATCATACAAAATCGCACTCATACAAAACCACACAAGGAACCCCTCCACAATGCAAGCCCCTTCTCTTCAAGATCCAAGGACAATTTCAGCCATATCTCATTACCCCCCATATACCATTCGTCCCCATATTCCCTTTACCCCCATGCTCCATTTACCCCCCTCCAGCCATTTACAAATGCTGAAAACACGACTCTATACAGACAAGCCCCAACATTTGCTCCTTATCATACCAAAATGTTTGGGCTGCGACAAAAGCACAGATGAGGCAAAAGGCGACAATGAAGCCAACAGCTATTCTTTTCCATAACAACACCTGAGGAACAACCGAACGCTTCCCCCCACATAAAGAAAATCAAACCAAGTCACCCCAAGGCGCTTTGCAAGGATAGCAGCAAAACCCCCAGCAAAACCAAAGACAAGCCCCAAAAGGACACTAAACACCCCCTTATTGGAAAACCAAAGCCAAGACAAACCAACACGCTCAGCTTGCTTATAAATAAACTGAGAGACAAGGGCCAAAATGAAGCCAAACAACGCCATTTTGAAGAACTGCCCCTTCGTTACCCCACGCCGCCGCAGTACTTCATAACCCACCATAAGGAGAATGCCGGACGTCCCATAAAATGCCAAAGCCCGTAAAAAGACGCCCCACGTCATCCCAAGATCCTGCATTTGCACATAAACAGCCCCACAGACAGCAAGCACAATGCAGAAAAACACCCATCTTCTAAAGACAAAAACGCCGCGCACCATCATGCCACTCCCCCATCAAGTCATACCGCCATCACACCACTGTCTCATCAAATTATTCCCCCATCAAGTCATGCAAAGGAAAAACCACCATGCAACAAAACACCCTGCTTTTCAAGATTCAAATCTATTCAAGATCCATGGGGAAGGCCCCCCACACGAGCGCCCCCCCAGACACCCCAGACACCCCAAGACACCCCAAGACACCCCAGACGACAAAACCGTACCCTCCACAGTACACATCCCCCCACGCACCACACACACACATGCCACACCACGCGTGCTCTGCGCACACACCACCCCGCACCCCGCTCCGCACACGGTGCCACAAAGCAGCAGAAGCCCCGCATGCCCCCACCAGCCCCCTCATCAACACCGCTCTTACTCCTTCAAAACGCAAAATGCCAACCTCTCCACACCTGCCTCATCAGCCCGCAATTCCCTTTACACACAAACCGCACGCACGAAACCCGCACCCACACACGCCCCCCACACGCTCCACGCACCGTACACCACCCCGCTCCACACACACGCCACAAAGCAGCAGAAGCCCAACATGCTCACATCATCCCCCCTTAGACCCTTTCAAAACGCAAAATACCAACCTCTCCACACCTGCCCCATCAGCCCGCAATTCCCTTTACACACAAACCGCACGCACGAAACCCGCACCCACACACGCCCCCCACGCACCGCACCCACACCGCGCTCCACACACGGTGCAACAAACAGCGCTAAAAAACCGTGCACGCTCCCCCCTGCGCCATGCCACAGCGAAATCTCTCTTCTTTATCCAAATTTATCCAAAGAGCAGGCAACGTTTTTTTAAACGAAAATTTTAAACGAAAACGATCATTTTGAAGGAGATGCTATGAACTCTCAAGAGAAAAAAAACACACACCTTATTGATGCACCAGAGAAAGGAAAGAATATGGGTCATCTAAAAACACAAGAAATCCCCTTTAAGACAAGTAATCCTTATTTTCAATCCAATCATCCAGAAAGCTCCAGCAACCCGCGTACGATCAAAGTCCTTGTCAATGCAAAAAACCACCCCATTGCGCTTTTATATGCAAAAGGACATATTAATCTGGCCCAATATAAAGCGGCAGAACGTTTTTATTTTTACTGGCGTCACAGTCAGGCAGATCTCCACATGAGCCTTGACTATACTCGTGAAAAGGTTTCTTGTAGCCAAGGTGCCACCCACCCTATTGAACGTCAAATAGAATCCTCTAATCATTTAAAAACCCTCAAAGGACAACTGGGTATTCTTGGCTATTCACTGCTTGAGCGGGTTATTGGCTATGGCCAAGCGATTAAAGAATTAAGTTCTTCAAAACGCAAACAAAACTCTCTTGCCGATCATTTACGCGATTGTTTAGACTTACTCGCCTTTCATTGGGGCTATACAAACCGCAAACCTTTTGAATAATCTTGCCATCCAAGGCAACATTCATATGTTGCCCACCCCTTGAAAGAAAAACGCACACAAACACAAAACACCCCCGATACTCCAGCAGGGCGCGCCCTTCCAGCCCCCCCTTCAAAGGAATGCAGAAGACACAAAAGCCCATCGCGCCACTGTCCCTTAAAATCATTCCCCCTTCACACTATTCGAAGAAAATAGCATCCTTCTTTTCAAAAATAAAACAACACAAATACCCCCCCCACAACACACACGCCCCGCACGCGCCGCACACCACACGCAACACCGCGCACTCCACCACCCCCTCCATACACAGTGCCACAAAGCAGCAGAAGCTCCGCATGCTCATATCACCCCCCCTTAGACCCTTTCAAAACGCAAAATACCAAACCTTCAACACCTGCGCGCACCCCACAGCTCCCCGCGCTCTCCACACACGCCAGCCCCACGCACCACATACACCACACCCACACCGCGCTCCACACACGGTGCAACAAACAGCGCTAAACAACCGTGCACACTCCCCCTGCGCCATGCCACAGCGAAATCTCTCTTCTTTACCCAAGGAACAAAAAACATTTTCAGCAGGAAATTTTTTAAAAACCAAACCCATCGTTACCTAGAATGCCATTTTCAAAATATGAAAGCCCCTAATAATCCCACATCACACCAACATGCCTTACGATCCGCCCGCCAAGAAAAAACAGTAACCCAAGAAAACAGTCGCAATGCCTTCCTTCAAGCCCCCAACAGAAACCTGCGCTTCAACCAAATGCCAACATGTCTTGAATACCCCGCACGCCCCGCAAACACGCCAAACCCACGCACCGCACACGGCCCCCGCACACCACACGCAACACCGCGCATCCTTTCCACACCCACACCGCGCTCCACACACGGTGCAACAAAAAGCGCTAAAAAACCATTCACGCTCCCCTCACGCGCCATGCCACAGCGAAATCTCTCTTCTTTATCCAAGGAACAGACAACATTTTCAGTAGGAAATTTTTTAAAAACCAAACCCATCGTTACCTAGAATGCCATTTTCAAAATATGAAAGCCCCTAATAATCCCACATCACACCAACATGCCTTACGATCCGCCCCCCAAGAAAAAACAGTAACCCAAGAAAACAGCCGCAATGCCTTCCTTCAAGCCCCCAACAGAAACCTGCGCTTCAATCAAATGCCAACATGTCTTGAATACCCCGCACGCCCCGCAAACACGCCAAACCGCACGCACTCCACCACCCCCTCCATACACACGCCACAAAGCAGCAGAAGCCCAACATGCTCACATCATCCCCCCTTAGACCCTTTCAAAACACAAAATGCCAACCTCTCCATACCTGCCCCATCAGCCCGCAGTTCCCTTTACACACAAACCGCACGCACGAAACACGCACCCACACACGCCCCCCACGACCACGCACCACATCCACACCCCGCGTTCCGCACACCACACGCAACACCGCGCTCCACACACGGTGCAACAAAAAGCGCTAAAAAACCATTCACGCTCCCCCCTGCGCCATGCCACAGCGAAATCTCTCTTCGTTATCCAAGGAACAGACAACATTTTCAGTAGGAAATTTTTTAAAAACCAAACCCATCGTTACCTAGAATGCCATTTTCAAAATATGAAAGCCCCTAATAATCCCACATCACACCAACACGCCTTACGATCCGCCCTCCAAGAAAAAACAGTAACCCAAGAAAACAGCCGCAATGCCTTCCTTCAAGCCCCCAACAGAAACCTGCGCTTCAATCAAATGCCAACATGTCTTGAATACCCCGCACGCGCCGCAAACATGCCAGCCCCACACCGCGCACTCCACCACCCCGCTCCACACACGCGCCACAAAGCAGCAGAAGCCCAACATGCTCACATCATCCCCCCTTAGACCCTTTCAAAACACAAAATGCCAACTTTTCCACACCTGCCCCATCAGCCTGCAGTTCCCTTTACACACAAACCGCACGCACGAAACCCGCACCCACACACGCCCCCCGCGCACCACACACCACCCCGCTCCACACACACACCACAAAGCAGCAGAAGCCCAACATGCTCATATCACCCCCCTCAGACCCTTTCAAAACACAAAATGCCAACCTCTCCATACCTGCCCCATCAGCCAGCAGTTCCCTTTACATACGAACCACAATACGAAACCCGCACCCACACACGCCCCCCACGCACCACACACCACCCCGCTCCACACACACACCACAAAGCAGCAGAAGCCCAACATGCTCACATCACCCCCCCTAAACCTCTTTCAAAACGCAAAATGCCAACCTTTCCATACCTGCCCCATCAGCCAGCAGTTCCCTTTACACACAAACCGCACGCACAAAACCCGCACCCACACACGCCCCCCACGACCACGCACCACATCCACACCCCGCGTTCCGCACACCACACACCCACACCGCGCACTCCACCACCCCCTCCATACACAGTGCCACAAAGCAGCAGAAGCCCAACATGCTCACATCACCCCCCCTAAACCTCTTTCAAAACGCAAAATGCCAACCTCTCCACACCTGCCCCATCAGCCTGCAATTCCCTTTACACACAAACCGCACGCACGAAACCCGCACCCACACACGCCCCCCCACGCTCCGCACACCACACGCAACACCGCGCACTCCACCACCCCCTCCATACACAGTGCCACAAAGCAGCAGAAGCTCCGCATGCTCATATCACCCCCCTTAGACCCTTTCAAAACGCAAAATGCCAACCTTTCCACACCTGCCCCATCAGCCTGCAATTCCCTTTACACACAAACCGCACGCACGAAACCCGCACCCACACACGCCATAAAGCAGCAGAAGCCCAACATGCCCCCACCAGCCCCCTCAGACCCTTTCAAAACGCAAAATTCCAACCTCTCCACACCTGCCCCAGCCCCCCACGACACCATCATTAATTTAACAGCCTTAGAATGCAACGAAAAACCTTGGCATTTCTCGATGATTCATGAAAAGAAATACCTCATCTTCTATCGTTTTTAGCCACAAACTCATCTCGCTTATGACGTGAGCAAATGATTTTGATTGATACAGCATGAGAGAGATTCGAAATGAAGAAATCTCACGGAACTCAAGGTTCTCATTCACGTTAAATAACACTAAATTATCTTTATAAATCAATATGATAAAAAATATTTACGCAGAATTCATAAAACCTTACGCTTGACTTGCACTTTAAAGACATGCTCTAAAAAAAAACGCAGCCCTTTATCCCAACAATCCCATCGAAACATCCCCACCTCCCCCCACACACAACCACCCCATAGCTTCCTCCATCGTCTTCTCTTTTCATGAAGCAAGCAAATTTTTTAAACAAATCTATCATTATCTGGAGCATTCACGCTCAAAACATCAGATCCTAAAGATCGCTAATCATACGAACACGCTTTACGATACCCACCAAATCACCCAAGGAAAACAGCCCCAATACCCCCCACCTTCCTTCAAGCCCTCAACAGAAACCTGCACTATGCGGCTTCAACCAAGTGCTCACACGCCTTGAACACCGCGTGAAAATCCAAGAGAGCTCTCTTCCATCCCCATCACACCTTTTAAAAAAACGCAGCTTCACAAAACCCTTATACTCAATATGCGCATGCCCTAAAAAACAAAGCCTCTACCCTCATGCTCGTCTATCGCTACGAGAGGGAGCTATTTGTTGGTTTTTTTAAAGTCACTATGCTTACCATGCATCATAATATCTTTAAAGACTAAATTGACATTGAGTTTCAAAATTAACATTCAATAAAAAAGAGCTATTTTAAAAGTTTTAGGGCCCAAATAATAAGTTCTTTTATAAAAGTTATTATTTATAGTGTTCTCTTTTTAATTCTCTGCTCACTCTGAAGCGATCGTTTTTTAAAGATGAGTTTGCGTATTGAATACGATTTTTTAAATTCATACTTTTGGGTATTGTTTTTACACCCCAATGTTGGAAATTCTCATAAGTTAGTGCCTGTTACAGAAGCCTGTTATTTGTAACAGAAAACTTTTTTAAAAGACGATATTATCTTTCCCCTTCTGTGTTCTATTCTTCCACAAGTCCTGCCTGCAAAATAAAGCCCTGCCTGCAAAATAAACGACTCTTTTGTCAAATTGACGTATCTCCCATCTTTCAAGGAGAAAGATTTTTAACCTAATCTGGTTTGCAAACAGTCTGAATTATTATCCCTCTTGGGCTTTCCACCCTCTCTTTACGTTTCACATATGGAATTTATCTAAAACTTAAAGCGCAATAAGCAATCTTTAAAAATATTCATCATGCTTTTTTTTAAAAAAACACTTCAACCTACCATATCAAGAAGGCTTCCTTTATTCTCCTCGCAAATAAGAGAGCTTTACTTGTTTTACGACACAATAAAATAACAAACATTTTTTTCTTTATCGTATAAGATCAACAAAACATTATCTCATGACAATGAATGGATTGAGGCGTTTTTGGGAGATGAATTGGTGCGTTTTTTTCATCTTAAAATGAAAGCCACAACGTTCTTAAGGCTTTCCTCATTTTACATCTGTTTTATGTTGAATTCATCGGTATTATATCTTTTGCCCATCAACACGCAAAAGCGGTGCGTAAAATAAAACACTTCCAAGATAAAAAATTAAAATGCCTCTTTCAACACAGTTCAAATGCTAAAGACCGTCATCATATTGAACACTGGACAGCAAGTATATAATAATGACAGCCTTATTCCTTGAAGCACTTATAGCGTGATACTCTCCACAAACCGCCCCCACAAATATAGTGTGCATCAAGTATACATTTAAAACATTCTGTTTGACCTAAAAAATATATTCAACAACGCCCCTTCATAAAAAGCCTCAATAAAAAACGAAAGCGTAAAGCCCCAAACCTAAAGAAAATGTATACTTTCCATTCTTTAAAAATATGTCAACCAACAAAGCGAATAAAGAAAGAAAAACTAGAGTAAGACTCGTAGCTCTTTATATTCGCTCTTTATATTCAAGTATTTTCTTCCCGCTTAAATAAACCCAAAATATAAGCACCCCATCCCTATCCCTTGCTCGCTTCCTGCTCTAAGAAAATAAAAATGGATACAGTTTATGATATTATCTTATGACGTTGTGAAGCAGCATTCTTTGAGTTTATGCATCCCCTTGAGAAAAGCTGCAATATTAAAGCCTCCAATATTAAAACTATTGAAATCAATAAAATATTAACCCAATACCTTTAGCTAAGACAAAAAGCCAAACGGGATTAAAATACTTCATAAATCTCGTATAATCGAAAAAATCAAAAAAAGGGCACATAAATATCCAAATTTTCATGGAATCGTCAGTCTTCTTACGAAGAGATCGATTAATGAGTCTTTTTCTATAAATATCTCAATCATTGAGAAAACAAAGTGAGTATCTGTAACAAATGCACCAACCGATCAGAATAAAATAAAAAAATACATCTCTTAGGCTCTTTCTATTTTTATAGGATATGCCTTTATTGAGGATGCACGCAAAGCCTCAAATGCGTGCACCCTCTCCCTCGGGATAGCTCTAACCTCATATCAGATGTACCCAACCTTATAGAGGATGCACGCAAACCCTCAAATGCATGCACCCCTCCCATCAAGGGATTTATGCAACTTTCATCACATCTATAGTATAATTTTAACGAACCCTCATTTTTATAAATCTCTAATCAATGGTCAAAAAAATTGCTGACAATTTTTTTGTCATCCATCTTACGAAATTTCACTTCTCGACAGAGCTTTCAAATTTTTTTCAAACACTCACAAACGAGAATTTGAAAGAACTTATTAAGGCAACTAGGGGTAAATTTTGTCAATTTATAGGCAAAGTTTATTCTTTTTTATGATTTTTGTATTTTTACTATAGTCATTTAAAGTGGATTTATATATGATATGTATTGATATTTATTCATAGAAATAAATATAGGAGAAAGAAACTATGAATATCAGTTATTTTTTTATAGCTGGGGCCATTACAAGTGGTTTATCCCTTGCGATTCAAAAGTCTGATGGTATAGTCAATCGAAAGCCCTCTCCTATTGTTGCTCCTTATAATATTGAAAAAACGAATTTACAATTTTTAACAATTAATGAGCCGATCTAATAGATTGAATATACTGACAATAACAAATATAACTTCATCAAAACGAGCAAAGATAGCTTATGTATATGAAAAAATAAAAAATTTATTAAATAGCATCGCTATTTTTAAATTAGCGGATGCTATATTTTTTGCAAACGGTTTATGAAGGAATACAAAGTGTTTTTAATATAAAAATTACATACATTTTGTATATAATAAAAAGTTAAATAAAAAACAAAGGCCATATTTAAAAATGGCTTTTTTATTTAATTTTATTAACAATAATTCTTTCCAGCAATGATGATGTTAACCTGCTCTTCTTTTTGTTTGCCTGATTCTTTTTTGCTTGCGTTCTTTTGACCAAATGGCAAAGTCTTTTCTTAAATTTATCATGCGTTTTTTCATGGTTTGATCGACCAACCATTTCCATAGCTTAACTTCACCGATATAATTAAAAAGGCACCAAGAAGCTGATAGGGATTTATTGGAAATAGAATAAAGGGACTTGCGCTTTGACGAAGAAAATTTTGTTTTAAGTACTTTGTTCAGCGTTCTTCTTTTAGACGAAAAGCAATTTGAAAGGAGTGCTTCAATATCAGCGGCATTTATATTTCTAATAGGCATGAATATATTTAATATCTGCGCTTTTAATAAAAAATATTTAATTTTACAGCGCAACATAGAGTGATCTGTTTTTTGATTTAAGAAGCAACGGATATTCAAGGATTAAAAAAGAAATTTCCAAAATCACCGTATGATGTTTATCGTGTAAATTTAAATAAGTATGGAGCATACAGTCTTAACAAAGAAGGTTATATTACACGTGCCACTGCAATAGACGAGTAGTACCAAAATAATAGTGGAGACTTTAAATTTACAAGGGTATAAAACTGTTACTGCCGCATTCACTAAGATAAATAATTTTAATTTAAATGATCATCTAGGTACTGTTCTATAAACAGCTGTTTACTTTTATTTAGAAGATGATCGTGTGTTGTTTGTTATTGCCTTTACTGTTTTAAGAAACTTTTTTTGATATCGTATCTAAATTTGCCTCCCCCCTAGTCGTAATGGTGGGTTGTCGTAATGGTGGGTTAAAACTGTCAATAAAAACCGCTAAAATGAATAACAAAACATACTCTATCGTGAAAATTCACAGAGGCGGGAACGATAATGATTAAATAAGACACCAAACTCTTTGATAAAACAAAGGGTTGTAAATAGGAGATAATTAAATAGGGGATTATTAACATTGGGTTCAAGACAATGTCAAAAAACGACTTAACAAAATTAAAACAACATATTAAGTACGCAAATTCTCATCTTAACACTACCCATGGTATAAAAAACGGAGGCTTTTTAACCAAGCACGTCCGTTACGATTAAGAATGTAGAGAAAATGAGCAAAGAATTTTAAAAAAATGCACGCGAAAAAGAGATTTAAGCAAAAAAAGAAAACTTTTTAGTCTCTGAAAATTATTGAAATGATAAAATCTCTTATAGAGCTGATAAAATCGCTTATAGAGCTATGCATTAAAATGCATATCCTGAAAATAAGAGCCAATTTCAAAACTTTAAATCATATATAACAAAATTAAAAAATTTTCTCTCTATTGAGACAAATTCAAATAAAGCAATTCTAGATAACAAATTTTATAACACAAAGGGTATGATTATGAAATAACATGATTAAAAGAGACAATTTAAAAATTTGCCCCATTAAAAAGATCTGTTCACATATCATTAGCGAATATCACAGACAAAATATTCTTTAAATTATTTGCAAGAGACGGATAGAGTTAATCTTCCAAAACTAGGGAAGTGGATAAAATAAAGAGAATACTATGATGTCATCGTATTTATAGGCTAATGACTAGGTATTTATAGGCTAATGACTAGAGACTTTTATCTCATATTTTCTCTAGGTATGAGTAACAAGAGTATATAGAAGTAGTTTTCAGCAACACTTTAAAGACGAAAGAACAGCCAATTGAAACATAAAAGCCCATGCAACATGAAACAACACGAAACATTATTGATGAATAGAGTGTCGTCCTCATAAAACAAATGAGTAAAACAGTAAAAATACGCAATGCCCCCTTTGTTGGAAAGTAAATTCGTTAGGCATGCACTTGGTTATATTTTTATAGCAATAACTTCACTCAAAATCATTTTTACTCAAAACATCTCCACCAACAATCACTTTTCCAGCCAAAACTCCAAGCCAAACTCCAAGCCAAACTCCAAGCCAAACTCCAAGCCAAAACTCCAAGCCAAAGTCCAAGCCAAAACTCCAAGCCAAAGTCCAAGCCAAAACCCCAAGCCAAAACCCCAGCAACACTCCTAACAACAACCCCCAGAACAGTAAACCTAAGGCTCTAAAGCTTTGAAGAGGGAATTAAAAAAAGAGAAAAAGTTTTCATCTTTTTTGCTGTTATAGAGGCTTGCTCAGCTTATCGTATAGCGATCTTAAATATTAAAGAGACAAAAATCGATGATAGCCAATACGAAAAGCAATCGATATAGGATGACAACACAAGTTATCCTCGTTCCCTCTATTTTCTCATAAAATATTTCCCCTTCAAAGGACATACCCCATTCTTAAAGGTTGATTTATTAAAAGGTATATTTCTTTTTAATTTGTTTAAATATTTATTAAAGTTTTCTCGTTTTTTTTCATTTTGCGGATATGCATTAAATCGACAAGCTTTATGAAATCCCATTTCCATTAAAGTTGTAAACACGAAGTGCAAAGTTTTCTTTTTTGGTTTAAAGTTTTTTTAATTGGCTCTCTTTTTCGCATGCATTTTTTAAAAAATTCCCTGCTCATTTTCGAAATATTCTTAATAGTAACGGACATGCTTGGTTAAAAAGCCTCCGTTTTTTATACCATGGGTAGTGTTAAAATGAGAATTTGCGTACTTGATATGTTGTTTTAATATTGTTAAGTCGTTTTTTGATATTCTTGTATACCCAATGTAATGTAAAAGACCCCTATTAACCCCTCTATTTATAACAGAGGGATTGTTTTATTTTCGTTATCATGCATTCCCACGAATTCTTTTTAAACTTTCAGAGATATTTCGCTCTTAAATCCCCTTTACCAACGGCACAAACCAAGAAATTTACTGAGTATTGTTTTTATCGTCCCTTTCTGTATGATAGGATATATAGGAACTTTAAATCTTTTCTCATACATCCGATAAAACAAAATTTTAAATACCAGAATACTTTATACACAAAGTGTATTTTTTATGAAAAGTATTTTTACTATAGCAATTTAAATAAATTTAATACATAATCCTCACTGGTCTTTAACTAATAACACAGGAGAAAGAAATGAATATAAAATATCTTTCAATAATAAGTATTATTGCTCTGTGCTTAAATATTTTTATGTGTGAATTTGGTTATACATTTGAGGGTAAGGATTCTATAATCCATAATTATACAGCCAATAATGAGAAACAGCTCTCTGAAACAATAAAGTCTGGTGATAAATTGTTAAATTTAACAAGTGCTGATACTCAAGATAAAGTAGCATTTTTCAAGTTATTTCCTAACGATGAAGACTACACAATACACTTCTGTAAGAATGATATTAGAATAATTACTGATTCCCTCCCTAAAGATAAGCTCAGTGAAGTTCTTAAAGATTGTCAAACAGACCTAACTTAAGGAAAATATATTAATAACAAAGAGTGAACGGAATGATCTTAACTTCATTCTGATATATTGTAAAAATGTTTTTTCATAAATCATTGAGAAATATTAAAGGGGGGGGGGACACAACACTTCAAGGCTAACGAATATAATGATGATGCTTGCTCCTGATCAAGCACAAAGATGACGCTGTTCAATATTCTCTACTCAAAAGAACAAAATTTCTTAACCTGTGGTCACTTCTGTAAAAAAATCTCGTTTTTCCTAAAGCATTTTTGCCTATTGCGCGCTTTAATCATCACGCTGAGATAATATTTTCATGCGCTTTATGGCCAAAACAACTCTATAGACAAATCGTGCCCGCAAATATTCATCACACACTTTTACAAAAAACATTAGAATGTATAAAATATCATCCCATCTAAAATATATGGTATTTTACCAAGTTCATCATGATGTATTAAGTATGTATTTTTTTATTCAGTAGAATAACGTCTCATCTCTAGAGGACTTTTTTCACATCAACAGAGCGTTTCTTCTAAAAAAAGAATAGACTGAACAAAAAGGGACAGATTGACCATCCCTTAACCTTGTCTCCTTATCTCCTTACCTCTTTATCTTGAGATAACACATTATTTTCAGCTTATTTTTAATAACATGCTGTTTTTATTTATTTTTTCAAGACATTTATTATGTAAGCCCTTTATTATACTTGTATTGTGCATTATGCTTTTATGATGCTTTGGTGTAAAAGCCTCTCAATCATGAGGCTTATGCTTTTTTTAACAAGCCTTACCTTCTTTTCACAACAATGCTTATTTTTTTAATAAGAGAGATTTTCTTCAACAAGTGCGTGAATTAATCAATTTTTATATCCATAAATGCAGGCTCACCATCTTTGATATAGGTAATATCAGGCGCATATTTTATCCCCTCTGCTTCTATGACGATTGGTTCATCACTGACAACATATCCTTGTTTTCTTAATTCTTGTTTTTTCTCCTCGACTATTTTTTTATGAAACGCTCGTTTTTTATGACATAAATTAAGATCGACCGCTCTAAAAAGTTGATAGCCATTCACTTCTATGGAAAAGATCTTTGCCACCTGTTCCAGCAGATCATAACTGAATTTTCCTGCCTTTTTCACCTCTTGAGCCATCACCATCGCGCGTTCCAAATGGACTTTTTCAATGGTTTCATCAAAGTCAAGCATCTTGCCTACCGAAAAACTTTCATCATAAGAAGCTAACGTCTCCACATCCCCCAGCAAGGCAAGAGCAGCAAGATGCAGCAAAGCATAAGGAGCAAACTCAGCGTTACCCTCAGACCACACTAAAGAATCTTTTTCCCAAGGTGGAATGCTATATTGAGAACGAAACATTTCATGCAAACAATCACCTTCCATTGCCCATTTTAAAGTTTTGTCCAGTTCTTTCTTGAAACGCTGGGCACGCACTTTTTCTTCAAAAATTTCTAATCCATTGGGCACAAAATTCATAAATACCATTGGTAAAACACCAGAATTATGAGGATTAATCGTCCAACAAGCCGCGGCAAAAATACCACTCATCACGACAAGTCCACGATCAAAGGGGGAAAATTCTTCGATGTGTTTCTCGTTATAGAGAAACTGCACTTCGCGATCCGGCAAAAAGAGTATGGCCACATGATCGCCTTTTTGCATCAATTCCACGGACCACCCCAAGCTTTTTAACAGCGCTGTTGCACTTTCCATCGTAAGAATTTCATCATCATTAACCAAGGGTTCTTTCATCTCCGTACTGCCTTTTTCCTTTTGTTGTCAACGCTTCTCGAGCACCTCAGCTTCATCTTTCCAAAACTGCTGCCTTGCCAGATCATTTTCGTAAAGCACTCGTTCCAGCGCACCTTTCACTTGGGAATTCATTTTCATCCGTTTAAAGACAGAGGCATAAAAAGCCAAAACCAGCATGATAATGATCAGGAAAACCGCAACCATCACCCAAAACTCTAGATCTAAGAAAAGTACGGCGATAGGATTGCTGTTCATTCTTCCCCCTTACCTTTTTATTAAAGCCCATGCGACATAGCGTTTATGTACTCTCGCATACGGATTGCTTCTTCTAGTTTCTGAATATTTTGTTGCAATTCATTCGTCAGGTTGCGACGTACTGGAAATATAAACGGAATAAAAAGAATGGCACCGACCATTATGATTAATGTTGTCCTAAACAGAACGAAATGCACGGCATATTGCCACCCTGTCAGCTGCCAATTTAAAACATCTGGTATTTCTAGAATCATTCTCCACATGATAATAAGAACAGCAAGAGCGAAAATAACGATATAATCCTTTGCTGAAAGCAACGCTTGCTGCAACGAAAAAGAATGTGCTGCTTGATGTGTTTCTTGCTCTGATGCCCAATTTTGTTCCTTCATTTTTCCCCTCTTAACTCTTTGACAAAGCCCGCATACTAGAGAGCTTATAAGCTCTCATACAGAAATTACTTTTTCTCGTTTTTGAATCTTTTTTTCAGTTTACGTCATAATGATAATGCGCGCCCCCCTCAATATCACCGGAATCAAGAAAAGTGCACAGACGGTTTATGGTTTTTGTCATTATAAAAATCATCATATTCTTTTTGTATCTGCCCCCTCTTGCCTTCCTCACACCTCAAATAAAAAAGACTTTCAAACCGCGTTAATCTATTGGCAATAGTCACAATTTCGCTTTTTTTCAAGCAGATTTCTTGACATCCTCGCCTTCTATAGAATTTACTTCCAAGCTTCGAGCAACAAGGCGTCTTAAAATACGAAGAAAACACCCTAAAGATTCTGTCTCCATATCCCCACATTGAAGCGGTCTTGAAAGCACGACAAGCGACGACTTCAAGAAGATAAAAACCTCAGAAGCCAAAGAGCTTCAAACAATCCCAAACGGCTCTCATTTACCTTCTTTACATTTCAAACGATAACGTCCAGTCAAAAGATGAAATCAAACACCAAGTTCTTCCTCTAGGCTCTAGAGGCTCTCAATTCCACGCTCTAGATCTCACATGGCTTTAATCCATAACAGTCCACAATTTTGCTGTTTTCCCCCAAATGCCTACCTTTTTTCCCACCTTTGAGAACAATATTTTAGAGCAAACCATAAAGCCCCCCAACATCTCAGAGATAAAATGTTATAAAGAGCAATCCCCATAGATGCTTATTGCCCCCATGATAAACCATTCGTTCCTTGCTTATGACTTCTCACACACGGTATCTTGTTTTTTTCACCAAGATTTTTAGTTCTTTTCTTAAACAGCAATATTTTCTTACCTGCTTAAAGACACCATAATAAAGTTCCAAAATCATCATGGGAACAACAGCAAACCACATCACCACGAAAACAAATATTAAGACAAGAAGCTCGTCTACTTTTATTTTCACGCCCTTTTTATAGCGATCTTTTTGGTGCGTGGTTATTGCACCCCGTTGCTGATTGATTTTGTTCAATTGGCGCGTATTTTTGACCAATAAATGCCAAAATATGATACAGAATATCACCATAATAGGGATCAAAACCAAAACACACACGGTAATAATTTTCCAGAACGCACACACGAAAGAGAAAAAGAAGGTATCCTGCCATCCTATCAACTTCCCTTTTTCCAAGGAGGAGAGAAAAAAAATTCTGTTCCACAACTCAATAAAGAGTGAAAGAAAACAAATGACAAAATATTCTCGCACAGAAAAATATTCTTTTTCAAAAAAAGAGCGTAGTCCGTTATAAAATGCTGATTTTTTCCCCTTCATGACTCTTGCCTACACGACAAGCGCTTTTCTTTTCTCATCCCCGCTCTTTTTAAGGACCACTCTTTTTCAGCAGCACGAAAAGTGCGATGCATAGCTCTTGCCTTGTTTTCGCGTAAACCACCCCGCTTAAAAAAAACACACTCTTACATGCCAAATGATCAAGAGCACCCTCCTTATCACAAACGACCATAGGCTTATTCCCCCCTCTTTGCCTAACGCAACCCTTTGCGCGTTCTTTGTCACGCAAACTGCTAAACATGAGCTTTTTCCCTCACGGCGTTTTCCCCTCACGATTACGATTCAAGCGCTTTGTTCGGCTTTTGTCTCACATGTTTCAATTCTCGTTTTACGCAACAATACAGTCTCACGCGCTTGAAAACAAAATAATAAAATTCTAAAATGAGCATAATAATCCCCGCTGTAAAAGACAGTGTCAATAAAACGATAAAGCAAAGGAAGGCTATAAAAAAAGGGCTTATTTGTTCTCTATCGTCCTTTGACCGATTATTTTGTCGGCCCGTTATTCTCCCCCGTTATTTGACCCCGTTGCCGTAGAATCTCATCCAACTGCTGAATCTGTTTTTTTAACAAATGCGTTAAGATGAGATAAAGCCCCCCTAACACAGGCATCAAGACCAACACACAAACCATGATGACTTCACGCAGTATAAAAAGTGCCAACAAAGTGCTATCTTGAGCTGCGGTCAACGGCCACTTGAATTTCAAGGGGATCAAAAGACTCGCATGACAAATTTCAATAAGCAGGGATATAAGACCAATAATAAGATGATCTTTATAAGAAAGGAATGACTCTTCAAGAACAAAAGAGCACAGTTCTTGATCCCTCGTTGAATTTTTCCCCTTCATTGGTTCTGCCTTTTACACAACTGTTTATTGCTCCTTTTATGAAAACAGGCATAATCTTTAAAATCCATTATCCCAAAACCCGTTATTCATTGTCATCAAAAAAAACGCTCCATAAATACAATCATTATCCATATCTGTAATCCCCTTCCAAGCACTGTTTTTTAAAAAACATCTCCCAAAATACGCTCGCCTCTTTTGCAAAGTCGCGCATGAAAAAGAATATAATCCCCCACCTGATGAATAGGCAGCCCCCTCTATAAAATCTATCACGCTTACGGCTTTAATCATTTAATAAAATATGTCAGCCACCACCCTTCCATATGCCTCAGCGAACAAACCTTGCCTTCACGACAAACCTACACGCATGGCCACAAACACCCTCTCCGCACCACCACAGATAACCTCACCCCTAAAGACGCGCCTATACGGGCTTCCTCTGCGGTATCCGCCCCACCCACGAAGCGCCCTTCCGCATCGCCACAGCCCCCCGTATCCACCTCCCTATGCACCCCCCTATCCGCATTGCCACAGACAGCCATACCTGCCTTCACCGATAAGCCTCACCACCACCACGAAAACAACCTTTTGGAAATATTCATGAAAAGATATTCTTGTTCCATTTATTCTTTCCTCAAAAATTTTCCCCTAACCCTGCTTCATAAAAGGCAAGAAAGGGATTGAGGCACTCTAAAAAGATTTGCAATAAAAAATCTTAAAAACACACTTATTCAAACGAATAATCTTGCGCCCACCTACAGCCAACCTCACCCCGTGCTCCTATCACCCCAGCCGAATAAAGCTCGTTCTTTTTCTGCTGTTTTTTAATGCAGTTTTACGACTTTCAAAAGCATCTAGAGCCATATATTGCATGACAATTATGCCTTGCCTCACACTTTTATTTATCACGTATCTTTTATGCAATGATATCCTCCACAGATAGCCTCACCTCTAAAGACGAGCCTACACGGGCTTCCTCTGCAGTAGCCTATCCGCACCACCCACGAAACGCCCTTCCGCATCGCCACAGCTCCCCGTATCCGCCCCCTATCCACATCCCACGCCCCCTCTCCGCATTGCCACAAACAGCCATACCAGCCTTCACGATAAGCCTCACCACCACCACCACGAAAACAACCTTTTGGAAATATTCATGAAAAGATATTCTTGTTCCATTTATTCTTTCCTCAAAAATTTTCCCCTAACCCCGCTTCATAAAAGGCAAGAAAGGGATTGAGGCGCTCTAAAAAGATTTGCAATAAAAAATCTTAAAAACACACTTATTCAAACGAATGATCTTGCGCCCACCTACAGCCAACCTCACCCCGCGCTCCTATCACCCCAGCCGAATAAAGCTCGTTCTTTTTCAGCTGCTTTTTAATCAATATCCAAGCCCAACGCATCTATATATTTGAGATAAATAAGGTCTTCGTCCATAACACGCTGTATCAGTTTTTATCTTCCAGACCGAAGCAAGCCTATTCGTGTCGTTCTGTTTGAACAATCTCTGAAACTGGAATCCAGCCTAGGGAATGAAGCTCATAAAAGAAACAACCAATGTCCCCAAAAAACAATATCCAATCTGCTATCTCTTTTTCTGCTGTTTTTTAATGCAGTTTTACGACTTTCAAAAGCATCTAGAGCCATATATTGCGTGACAATTATGCCTTACCTCACACTTTTATTTATCACGTATCTTTTATGCAATGATATCCTCCACGGATAGCCTCACCCCTAAAGACGCGCCTACACGGGCTTCCTCTGCGGTAGCCTATCCGCACCACCCACGAAGCGCCCTTCCGCATCGCCACAGCTCCCCGTATCCGCCCCCTATCCACATCCCACGCCCCCTCTCCGCATTGCCACAAACAGCCATACCTGCCTTCACCGACAAGCCTCACCACCATCACGAAAACAACCTTTTGGAAATATTCATGAAAAGATATTCTTGTTCCATTTATTCTTTCCTCAAAAATTTTCCCCTAACCCCGCTTCATAAAAGGCAAGAAAGGGATTGAGGCGCTCTAAAAAGATTTGCAATAAAAAAATCTTAAAAACATGCTTATTCAGCTTAAAAAGGATCAAGGGTTATTCAAAAGAAGGCTCTTCTATTTTTCAAGATTTTTACCAATAACAGAGCACCTTTTAAGACCACTGTTCTTTTTGAACTCAAAAGTTTTTAAACTCTAAAGTTTCAGCCTTCACGACAAGCCCTCAAACACCCTATCCACCACCACCACAAAAAAACATCCCTACAAGCCTTTTAACGCATAACCCAGCGCGCCCTATAGCCAACCCTCAGAAACCCTTCCAAGTTTTAGGTATTGTTTTATCAACAATCTTGTTAGTATCCATTGATTCTATGATCCCGTGGATACAATCCACCATGGCGATTATTGTAGCAGAGCGTATTGATAAGCGTCATTCATTATGACTGAATGACTGATAATCCTTCTATAAATTTTGCGTATCTTTCTTAAGTCTTGCGTGAAATTTATCGAAAACAAAAGGAGAATTCTGTTGAATATAGCGATTATTTTGGGGTCTGTGCGTCAACCTTCCTTCACAAGAACGCTAGCCCGTTATTTAGCCGATTGCCTTGCAAAGCGAGGGGCATCACTCCATTGGATTGATTTGCGTGAACACCCCTTGCCGATAGCAGATCCAGATTATCATCATCAAGTTGAGAATCATCCAAGCACAGCAGTCCGTCAATTTATAAAAACCATTGCAGCAGCAGATGGCATTATTCTTGCAAGTCCCCTTTATCAAGGCTCATATTCGGGGGTTTTAAAAAATGCTCTTGATCATTTAGCCTCTAATGCCTTTTTCCACAAACCAGTGGGTCTCATTTCTCATGGGAGTAGCATCAAAAAATGCACACAACCGTGCCAACATTTACTTTTAGTGGTGCAAACGCTTTATGGTTATGCACTCCAATGTCAAATCGCTTCTTCCAATGAAGATTTTGCCTTCAATAATGAAGGAAATACTTGGCAAGTGATCAGTAAAGAGGTACAAACACGTTGTGAACGGCTTTCTGATGAAATGTGCACATTTTTAAAGCAACACGTTTAAAGTAAAGAGGTAGGATTTAACACAAAGGGGCGGGGAGCATGAGACAACATAACGCACGCTATCGTTATTTAATCTTAGGGGGAACGGGGATGCTTGCTCCTTTGTGTCAATCACTAAAGCCCCAAGAAGCTATTATTGCAACACGCTTTCTTTCGCAAAAAGTCCAGCTTGAAGCACGCCAAAAAAAACAGTTGTGCGTATTATTGGATTATGATTGTACAGCTTCACGGAGCAAATTTTTAGCAGCCATGAAACAATGGCGTGATCTAAAATATTGCATATTATGGCTTCATTCATCCGCTCATGCATTTTCTTGCGCATTAATTGAACAATTGGCTCTTTTGCCTAAACCACCGTGTGTTCTTCATGTTTTTGGTTCCAACACACATGATCAAATGATTACTGAGTGTGCACGCAAAAATAAGATTGATTTCATCCCCATTCATTTAGAACAAAAAACAACATCAAAAGGTGCACACTGTCTGCCCCATAAGAAAATAAGCCAACAGATCCTAGACATCATAAAAAATCATATGAAAGAACAAAACTTATAACCAATCCCTTCTTTTGCTTTTTCTTTCTCCCCTTACCGAGACCTCATCCTCCTTACCTCTCAGCGCCCCCACAATTTCCTCACACCTCATCCTCCCTACACGGCTTTCCCATCACTCAACTCCCCACACGATTTTTCAACGTATTTACAGCTCTTTTCTAAACGCTCTTTATCTTTCATCCACGAACTCCTCTCTCAAATATGCAGTCTCCATTCACCTCTACACCTCTATTCACCCTCTTTATCCCCCTTCTCACACCCGTCATGTTCTAAGCCCATCGCCTTTACAGTTCCATGCTTTTAAGATTATCATTATTTACAGAAAACTGTAAAAAAATTGATAACCAACCCAAACCTATTGATTAGCATCTGTCTTCCCCTGTTTCCCCCACCATTTCAGTCTTTACGCACTTTACAGTTCAATCTTTGATGCCCCTTATACTGCTCTCTTCTCTCGACCATTCTCCTCACAACCATCATGCTCCACACCCCTCATCATTACAGTTCTATGTTTTTACGATTGCGCTTATTTAAAGAAAACTGTAGAGAAGTGATAACCAACTAACGCCTGTTAATAGGCATTAATACCTTTCAAACAAAAATACCCATGAAATAAAAAAACACCGTAGTGCACCATCCCCCTATGCATGCCTTAACGTCGTGAAACAACGGTATGATCTAAAATGATGCCTTCTATGACGTGGAAATCCTAACCGCGCTTTTTCTAACGCTGCGTTTAATTGCCGCATGACATTATGATAAAAAAACCTTTGATAAAAGAGGTATACAGCACCGTATATGCCCTTAATCTTCTTTATCTTTTCAACACCTTTCCCCCCCTCTTCTCCCATTCTCCACACACGACTTTTCTATCACTCACTTCTCCCACACTATTCCAGCATATTGCTCTTTCCCCAAATGCTCTTTATCGTTTCACTCGCAAACCTCTAGCCTATTTCTTAAATATCCTATCTCCATTCTATCTCTACACCTCTATTTACCCTCTTTATCCCCCTTCTCACACCGACCATGTTCTTACACACCTCCACGCCTTTGCTTTTACAGTTCAACGTTTTTACGATTACGCTTATTTGAAGAAAATAATTAGAGCGCTGAGAACCAACCTCATTGAAGCCATTGATTAGCAAAAGCTCCCTTTAAACAAATACCAACGTCATAGGAAAATCTTCCATTCATTGATATGAAAAGATACCCCTCTTCAAATCATGCTATTGCCAAAACAATCCCCAATGGTAATTTTGAGAAAAAATAAAGACAATCCCTTTAAAAATCAAACCTTTCAATAAATAAAGAACAAACGCCTCCCCACACTTCCAATCTCTGCCCCCATTCTCCATACACGACTTTTTCATCACTCACTTCTTCCACACTATTCCAGCATATTGCTCTTTCCCCAAATGCTCTTTATCGTTTCACTCGCAAATCTCTAGCCTATCTCTCAAATATGCGGTCTTCATTCACCTCTACACCTCTATTCACCTTCTTTACTCTCTTCTCCTTACAACCGTCATGTTCTAAGCCCATCGCTTTTACAGTTCCATGCTTTTAAGATTATCATTATTTACAGAAATCTATAAAAAAACTGATAACCAACCCAAGCTGGTTAATGGGCATCTGTCTTCAAACAAAGGAAGACGTCATTTGTGATAGGAAAAAAGGAACCCCCTATGCATGCCTTAACGTCGTGAAACAACGGTATGACCTAAAATGATACCTTCTATGACGTGGAAATCCTAACCACTCTTTTTCTAACGCGGTGTTTCATTGCCATATGATATTATGATAAAAAAACCTTTGATAAAAGAGGTATACAGCACCGTATATGTCCTGCATCTTCTTTATCTTTTCAACACCTTTTCCCCTCTTCTCCCATTCTCCACACACGACTTTTCTATCACTCACTTCTTCCACACTATTCCAGCATATTACGCTTTCCCCAAATGCTCTTTATCGTTTCACTCGCAAGCCTCTAGCCTATTTCTTAAATATCCTATCTCCATTCTATCTCTACACCTCTATTTACCCTCTTTATCCCCCTTCTCACACCGACCATGTTCTTACACACCTCCACGCCTTTGCTTTTAAAGTTCAACGTTTTTACGATTACGCTTATTTAAAGAAAATAATTAGAGCGCTGAGAACCAACCCAAGCTGGTTAATGGGCATCTGTCTTCCCCAGTTTCCCCCACCATTTCAGTCTTTACGCACTTTACAGTTCAATCTTTGATGCCCCTTATACTGCTCTCTTCTCTCGACCATTCTCCTCACAACCATCATGCTCCTCGCCTTTACAGTTTCACATTTTTACGATTATGCTTATTTACAGAAAACTGTAGAGAAGTGATAACCAACTAACGCCTGTTAATAGGCATTAATACCTTTCAAACAAAAATACCCATGAAATAAAAAAACACCGTAGTGCACCATCCCCCTATGCATGCCTTAACGTCGTGAAACAACGGTATGATCTAAAATGATGCCTTCTATGACGTGGAAATCCTAACCGCACTTTTTCTAACACTACGTCTCATCGCCGCAGACCTAATAATGGGATCGTCATGCTCCACACCCCTCATCATTACAGTTCTACGTTTTTACGATTGCGCTTATTTGCAGAAAACTGTAGAGAAATGATAACCAGCCTATTGGTCTCATCCCCTTCAAACAAAGGCAGACGTCATTTGTGATAGGAAAAACAATAGCCCCCTATTGCATGCCTTAAAGCCATGAAACAACGGTATGATTTAAAACAATGCCTTCACGACGTGGGAATCCTAACCGCGCTTTTTCTAACGCTGCGTTTAATTGCCGCGTGACCTTATAATAGGAGATCAAACGCTTGATAAAAGAAATATACAGTGCCACAATGGGGATTATTAAGAAAAAATCCAAAAGCCCTCTGAACAAAAGCCATCAAAACGATCGTAGAAGCTGCCGCTATTTCATCATGCATTTTCTCCCCTTCCTTTTATCAATCCCCTTCCTGTTATCAATCAATTGATTGGAGTACTTCAGGTACTTTTTCCAATTGCTGAATCTTCTTTTTCAACCGAGATGTTAAAATTTCACGAAGGATCACAATAACAGGAACCGTTGCCAAAAGACATGCCGATAAAACAACAAAAGAAAAAAGAAAATATTCATAGAGATAAATTTCTTCTCATCGATTGCAACACTCACACCTTTATAGAAAGTCATATAGACTTTAAAAATCATAAGGACGCAAGAGAGGCATGAAAGAATGAGCGAGAAGCATGCATGAATGACATAATCTTTAGTGGAAAAAAGAGCCATTTTTTAAACGCCATCTTTTAAACGCTATTTTTAAAATGAATGAGAACTTATGTCTGTGTTCAGGGGTAAGTTTTTCTGCACGCCCTCTTTGAGGCTTTTTGTAGAAAAATAAAAACGCTGCGGCTGTTCTTTTATCAAACGTCTTTGTTTTTTCACTTTGAAAATAAGCCTCAAACGCTTGATTAAACAATAATAAGGCGTCACAATAACCCTATTGACAAAAAGAGCAAAAACCGTCACAGCCTCGAGAAAAAACAGCCAAACGACAGAAAAAAGGGGTATAACCTCACGTTTCATGGCGATCATCGCATCAACTGATTTGTGACAGCTTTGTTTCTTCTTCCCGTTTTTCCTGTGTTTTTTTCAATTTACGTTCTTTGAAACTACGCAGCCCCCAAAGGATCGGAAGCGGAGTTAAAAGACAAAACCAAATCAACACCGGTAAGAGGAAAATAAGGGAACCCATTCCCTCCCATCTGGCCCATTGTTCTGGCTCTATCAGAGACTTTGCACCCGCAGGAACTTCTAGAGCTACCATGATAAGGCCCGCATAAAACATTGTGTATCTCCCCCTGAAAAAAAACCTGCAAAACCCCGCGCAAAATATTGTGCAAAACATGATAAACAAGCAGCGCCCGATCATTTTGCACTGTTCTCCCCCTTTACAGCTTACCCCTGAAGATACCGTAATTTTTTTGCATGAAAAGAAAGACTCTTCAAATATTACGTTTTTCTGCTGCATTGATCCCCTCTGCTTTTTTTATTTTTATGCGTTCTTTTACGCTTTAAGCTTTTGTTAAAGTTATCTAAACTTTTTACTTTTTTCAATAGTTTATTTCATCAATTCCAATTTTTACATCCATATATCTTACCTCCCCATCCTTAATGTAAAGAATATGGGGACGAGCGGTTTTTCCATCAACCTCACAAATCGTGTCCTTTTCGTAAACCGTATAGCCCTGTTGCCTTAATTCTTCTCTTTTTTCCTCGATCAAATTCTCGTAAACAAACCGCCTTCTATTGCACAAATCGGGATCTGTGGCTTTGAAATAATCATAGCTCTCCACCTCTAAAAAATAGGTTTTTGCTGTCTGTTTCAGCAAATCGTAACTGGGTTGCTTTGCCTTTTCTACCGCCTTAGCAATGGCTATCGCGTGTTCCAGATGCTCTTTTTTAATGCTTGTCTCAAAGCCTAACCGCTCACCTTCTATAAAGCTTTTGTGATAAGAATCTAAAGTTTCAACATCCCCCAACAAGGCTAAAGCCGCAAGATAACGCAGCGAATAAGGTGTTAACTGCGGGACCGAAATTTTGTTTTCCCAAGGAAGTGTGCTGTATTGAGAACGGAGTATGTTGCCAAGATCAACCTCACTCATTGCCTTGTCTAAGGCTTTCTCAAGCGCAGAGCGTAAACGCGAGGCACTCACCTTTTCTTCAAAAATTTCCAATCCCTTCACCTCAAAACTCAACTCAAGAGCAATCAAACCTCCAGAGTTATAAGGGTCTATCGTTTGGCAAGCCGCCGCATGAATACCAGAGCCCACCGCAATTGCACAATCAAATTGCGGATAGCCCTTTTCAGCATTATAAAGAAACTGCACTTCACGGTCTGGTAAAAAGAAGGTGGCCAAATGATCCCCTTTTCTCGTCATTTCCACCCTTCCCCCCAAACTTTTTAACAGTGCCGTTGCGCTTTCCATGGTGAGAATTTCCTCATCCACAACTTGAGAAAAATCTTTGGTTTCTTTTTCCGCAGATGATGCTTTCATCATCGGCGCTTCCCCACTGGATGGATCAAGGCTGCTCGGTTGTTTACGCACGCGCTTTAATTCTTTGATCACTTGGCAATACAGTTTCACCCGCTTGAAAGCAGAATAATACAAAGCCCAAATAAACATCATGACCACAGCAGAAAGCATTGTAAAAAACGTCAAGCCCACACCCCATGAAAATATGACAAGGATATCTTTCATTTTCCCCTTCCCCTTAGCGCTTGTTTTGTTGATAAGGAGCCGCTATCGGCTGCCCCATTTCTTGCTCTAACTGCTCGATCTTTTTTTTCAACAAATGCGTAAAAATAATACGGACCACAAAAGCAATAGGGATCAAGATAAAAGTTAAATCTAATATAAGCAGCATGAAAAAGAAGAGAAAAGCCATGACACCCGCTTCCCCTTCTGTCAGCTTCCACCCCAGCAACGCCGGTACAAAAAGACCTGTTCTCACAGCAGCAAGAGTCAAAGTAATGCAAAAGATAACTTTATAATTTTTGCGTGTTAGAAACGCTTCTTCCAAAGAAAAAGACCGTATTTGCCTATCCAATGGTGCATTTTTTCCATTACCCCGCATTTTTACCCCTCATTTGTTTAAAATTTTAAAGCTATTTTCGTGGAATAAAAGCTTTTATCCGCACAATCAATGTTTGTTTTAAATCAACATCTCACGATCAAACGCTTTTAGACCAAGTGCTTTTAGATTCATTTATTTTCAACCAAGCGCTTTTAAACCAATTGCCTTGTCTTTGTCCCCGCTTTTATGGAAGAGAGTATCTTTTCCCTTCACATCAAACAGCACCCCCATAACAACACCCCGATAACGCATAAAAAGATATAAAACCCCGTATATTCATATTTCCCTCTCCTTTACGCACTTTTTATTCATAAGGTATTTTTTCTCCGCTTACCCATTGCTTGCTCCAACTGCTCGATCTTTTTTTTCAACAAATGCGTAAAAATAACACGGACCACAAAGGCAATAGGGATCAAAATAAAAAGAAGCACAGATATAAGACCCAATATCAATGTGACAATGAAGAGGCTATAATTCCACCACCCCGTCAAATCCCACTCAAATAACACAACAAGTGTCATTTTAAAAACCTCAAGAATAAAGGCAAGGCAGAAGATGACTTTATAATTTTTACGTGTCAGAAACGCTTCTTCCAAAGAAAAAGTCCGTGGTTTCCACGCCGCTATTGAATGTTTCCCCCTCTCTGATATTGAACTCCCCCCATTGTGCCTCATTTTTTATCCCTCATTTATCTAAAGTTTTAAAGCCATTTTTATGAAATAAAAACTTTTGTCCCGCACAATCAATGCTTGTTTTATACCCATTCCGCATGATCAAGTGCGTTTTAAATCACTTTCTTTTAAATCACTTCCTTTTAGATCAGGCGCTTATCTTACCCCATCTTTTATGGGAGAGAACATCTTTTCCCTTAACGTCACAGATTATATCTTCTCTCCACATCATATATCTCTCTTGATATATCGCACTTTTTTCATGCTTGCTTTTGTCTCCTCACCCCATTTTTATAAAAGACCTTTTGTCTTACATATGTGTCAATCTCTGGCTCTCAAGTTCTAAGTGCTTTTTATTCCCTCGGTGATAAGCTTTTTTCATAAGCTGCTTTCAAAAAGAAAAATAAACCGATTGAAAAAAAATCGGCACTGGATCGTTTTATCTTTATGACGGTTTAAGCCCTCACCAAAGCGCGGTCAAAATACATTCAATGCTTTTTTTAAACCCACTTACCTTCTCGTCAAAGCTTTTATCATCAGAACGCTTTAACATCCCTCCTCCATGTAAAAGCCCATAAGATAACGCAGCCCATAAAAAGAAAACAAAGAGATCACAATATCCTTTTGCCAAGAGAATATCCGCTCTTACAAGAAAGTATCTCCCTCTCACAAGCCAAGCCTATTGCGAAGATCAACATTTTCTCTCACCGTTAACATCTCCCTACTTAAAACCTGCGAGGGCTTTGCCTTTCCTGCAAAAGTTTTTATCCCTTTTGCCTTTAAATCCCCCTTTTGCCTTAAAACTAAATTATAGAGCAAGAGATGCCCTAAAATGAGAACCGTCTATCGCCTGTCAGGCGACAGCATAGATAAGACCACCACAATTCTATTGATCAAGTCGCACACAATCTTTTTTATCTTTTTTAACGATGAGCTGCAAGATTGTATTGCGTTCATTCAGCACGCATTTCAGCTCTTTTTTTCACGCAGAAATAGACCAGCATCCGCTAAAAAAGTAATAGCGACTGCACCATTTTTTTCAATTAACAAAACACAATAAAAAGCCACCCTCTTACCTTGCCCCCATATCCATTGATGCAACCACAGCAACTTTTCTTAAAAACATTCTGCTTAGATAAAAACATAAAAACACACCAGCCCCCATATGCCCTTCATGAATATACCAAAGGCCATCCATTTCACTGCTCTCTTGCGCACAAGTCAAAGCCCACTTTTTCACTTTTCTCTTTCATTTTCATGAATAAGAATGAGTGGGGATTTTTTCTGCTCAATTTCTTCTTCCAATTGTCGGATTATTTTCTTCAATTGACGATTTACAATAAAAAGCACCGTCAAAAAGCCACCCTCTTACCTTGCCCCCATACCCATTGATGCAACCACAGCAACTTTTCTTAAAAACATTCTGCTTAGATAAAAGCATAAAAACACACCAGCCCCCATGTGCCCCCTGCATAAACATATCAAAGACCCCCATTTCACTGCTCTCTTGCGCACAAGTCAAAGCCCACTTTTTCACTTTTCTCTCTCATTTTCATGCGTAAGAATGAGTGGGGATTTTTTCTGCTCAATTTCTTCTTCCAATTGTCGGATCATTTTCTTCAATTGACGATTTACAATAAAAAGCAGAATAAAAACAATTTGTTAAGAATAAAAAAGCACAGGCAAGAATCCAAACCAGTGGCTCTAATACAGCCGCAGAAAAAAGTCTTTCCTTCTCCATACCTTAACGATAATCGTTATAATCGTCGGCAATGTCACCATGACAGTTGAAAGATAGAATATTCTTTTATAGTCGGCCCAAGTAAGCAAAAACCCAAGTAAGCGAAAGCTTTTTTATCTCAAAAAGCGAATGGGATTTTTTCATTTTTGGGTAATCTGTTTTAAGGCGCTATCGCGTTCATGCAGCACACATTTCAGCTCTTTTTTCACGCGACAATAGAGCCTTGCACGCTTGATAAACAGATAATAAATGGTAAAAATTGGCACCCATATTAAAACATTTAAAAACGTAAAAAACAGAAAAGAAAAGGCTATCAATGTTATCAGACTACTGGTCATTTAATCCCCTCCTGCTATTGTTCATTTTGCGCATTTTTCATACGGATTACCTGATCGCGCTGTTCTATCGCTTCATCTAATTGTTGAAGCATTTTCTTTAATTTTCGCGTTAATTTTATGCCCATTATGGCAATGATCGGAAAAATAAGAAAAATCCCTAGCCATATAAGGCTATAAATAATGCTCATCCTTGAAAACGGCGTTATAACGCTGATCACATGATATTTCCACCATACCAATTTTGCGATAGAAAAAGCAAATTGTAGAAGAGAAATAAGAATAAAGATACAAAGGATTATCTTACATTCTTTTGGATAAAGAGGCAGAGATTCTTTGAAATTAAGCAAGCGTATCTTGGCATCCAAGGTTTCACGCACAAGATTTTGTCTTTTCATTTCTTCCGGATCATTACGCAATTGTTGTATGGTACCCTTTTGTTGCGTTGTACTCTTTTTCAATTCTTGCGCAAGCTTAAAGGACAAGCCCATATGCTTGACCAACAGGTAAGGAAGCCTGATCATGACCATCAACATTAAAATGACAATAATGATGCCCCCTAAAACAGCCAAATATTCTATCATAACGCTCTCTTTGTCCCCTAATCATTTGGATATGAAATCATCATTTTTATTCTTCTTCTCAAACCAATGTTTCTAATCTCTTGACTGTTTTTTTCACGCCATAATGAAGGAAACTATGGAGAATTAAAATGACCGGTAAAGTGAAGACACTAAAAAGCAAAATAAGCGCAAACGGCAGCCCACCAATAGCAAGAAAAGCCAATGCACCATTCTGTGGAACCGTGGTATATTTTGTAAGAAGAGATAACAACAGCGCACCACATGCGAAAAGAGCAATCACAATGAAAGTTATCCAAGAGATTATTTTATACTCTTTTCTTGAGAGGAACAAAGATTCTTTAAAAGAAAGGGCATTAAACTGTGTTGCAAGAACGATATTGGCCCCCCTGTTCTCTGCCTGATAATGGCGCAAATTCTGCGTTGCACTTTTTTTGAGTTTTCGCCGCATCTTCCATAACAAGATTGTCCGTTTTATCAAAGAAAAATAAAGTGCCAAAATAACCTTCACGGTAGAAAAGAGCACCATGACCCATGCGGCATAAATAAAGAGACCTATCCCGAAGGAGATCAATAATAAAATTATTAAAAAATTGCTCACTTTTCCCCCCTATCGTATTTTGTCAAGAGATTGCTTGCCGGAGTGTTGTTTCTCTGAAACTGTTTCCCATTGCAGCATCATTTCCTTTACATCCCGTTTCAATATGGCGTAAAAGAAAGAAAAGAGTGGAAAGAGCACCAAAAGCCCCCCTAAAATGACCTGCGGTAAAAAACAGAAAAAAGCCCAAACACTGTTCCACCCAACATTACGAAGAAATTCGATCGCAGGATTGTTTTGAAAGGACCGCATAAGACTTTCTTGCATCAGCTCTTCAAAACTTTGTTGCTTCATTGCTTGCAGCTGTTCTTTGGATATAAAGTAAAAAGAATCCCAAACCTTCATATAGACAGTCGCCGCAACAATCACCAACAAAAGGATAGCCAAGCCACAAATGATGACATAATCTTTTGTTGAAAAAAACATTCCTTTTTTGAAAGCGGACAATTGATCCAACATTGACTGTGAGATAGTAGGCTGTGAAATAAAAGCCTTATTTCCCTCATGGGCAGATTGGCTTTGTGCTTTATCTTTGATCATATGAATACCCCCACTTAATTAAAACGCCCGTAAAATACCCGCTTGTCATATTTGATAACACGCAAACCAGCGCGACGAAATCGCTTAGCATTCTTTTCACCATGAAGCAAGCGCTAATAATCCCTTGAAATATTTTCTTAAATTCTTAAACACGTTCAAAACCCTTTCACGCTGACAAGCGACAAGGTGCCCCTTTTCCCCTCAAGGTCGATGACACGAACCTCAAGGAACTGGAGACTTTTTACATCATCCATAACAGCTTAAGAGTTTTCAAATAAAAAACATCTCATGCATACAATAAAATCATGCATAAAATTGTACCGGTCCACCTTCCCCAACTCTATAAGATAACCCCGATCATTTTCAACAATGCCGGTTTATCCTCACCTAATCCTTTAAAGAGACAGCATAACGACATAAAGAGAAGAGAAACGAAAAACCATCCCCAAAATAAACAGCCCCCATCACAAAATCCCCCCACATTGTTACCATTCCGCACAACAAAATTGCACCCCCAGCAAAGCTTTGACCTCAAAGCTTTGGCCACCACGTCCTTCCTCATGAAACAGAAGCTCTCCACACCGCTCTCATACGTCTCAAAACCACCCTCTTGCTTTTCTCAAAACAGATCAGAGCTGCCGCTCCCACCCCCTTTGCCGATGGGCTTGTTGCCATTCCACACAAAAAAATTTCACCCCCAGCAAAGCTTTGACCTCAAAGCTTTGGCCACCGCGTCCTTCCCCATGGAACAGAAGCTCTCCACACCGCTCTCATACGTCTCAAAAACACCCTCTCCTGCTTTTCTCAAAGCAGATCAGAGCTGCCGCTCCCACCCCCTTTGCCGATGGCCTTGATGCCATTCCGCACAACAAAATTGCACCACCAGCAAAGCTTTGACCTCAAAGCTTTGGCCACCGCGTCCTTCCCCATGGAACAGAAGCTCTCCACACCGCTCTCATACGTCTCAAAAACACCCTCTCCTGCTTTTCTCAAAGCAGATCAGAGCTGCCGCTCCCACCCCCTTTGTCGATGGGCTTGATGCCATTCCGCACAACAAAATTGCACCACCAGCAAAGCTTTGACCTCAAAGCTTTTGCCAGCACGTCCTTCCTCATGAAACAGAAGCTCTCCACACCGCTCTCATACGTCTCAAAAACACCCTCTCCTACTTTTCTCAAAGCAGATCAGAGCTGCTGCTCCCACCCCCTTTGCTGGTGGCCTTGATGCCATTCCGCACAACAAAATTGCACCCCCAGCAAAGCTTTGACCTCAAAGCTTTTGCCACCACATCCTTCCCATGGAACAGAGGATCTCCACACCGCTCTCATACGTCTCAAAACCACCCTCTCCTGCTTTTCTCAAAGCAGATCGCTATTCCATACCTCTTTGCTTATGGTTTTTATATTCTTCTCATGAAGCTTGTGATCAGCCCTTCCCACAGGGCATCTCCAAGGTGCAATGCATGAACGGCGACAGAAGACTTCTACAAGCAAGATAGGGCCTAAAGGTCCACCCCCATAGGCCCCACTAAAAAATATCTCATGTGGAAAATAAAGACATCTCATGGAATAAATATGAGAGAGGCTTATATCTCAGCGTCTTAAACGATACCTTTTTTCCAGCATATGTTTTACACTATTTACAGCATATGCTTTACGGCACAAGTTTTACTGCGTATTCTTTACCGCGCAAGTTTTACCGCGCAGGGGATTTTACCGCACATTTACCACACAGTAGAAATTTTATTTTATATTACCTTTCAAGCTCTTCTCTCAGTGTCTTATCCAAGCTGTAATAAGCTTTTACCCGTTTGTAAAAAAAGTAATAAACACCCACAAGAACCATACTGTTTAAAACAGCAATGATAATAAGTCCAAAAAAAGCAAGAATGCCTAATAATATTGTAAAAGCAATCATTTATTCCCCCTATTTTGTTTGTGTACGAACAAGTTCATCTTGCTGGTTCGGTGTTTTTTCCAAATTTTGGATTATTTTTTTTAAACGACGATCCAATAGGAAGTGCAAGACCAAAACGATCGGTAAAAATATGATCGAAAGTTCCCAAATAAAAGTTGGTAAGAACAGAATAAAATCTGTAAAATTATCTCCCCCGCCATAAATGCCGCCAGCAAACAAATACAAGATTGACATTGGCAAATAGGCTATACGAAAAGCACCTAAGATTAATAAAACGATAGAGATACAAAAAATGATTTTATAATCTCTTATACAAAGCACCATAGATTTTTTTAAGGAAAAGAGCTGCGATTTTTTATCGAAATCTAAATGAGATATAGTCTCTGTATCTTTCTGCATCTGCGCAGATTGGTGTTGTGAATTATCTGTTGTCATGCCAGCATTACCCCGCTTTCTTATTTAAAAAACTGCCCATCTTAAAAGGCACGCTTAAAGCGCCTCTTGTCTTTCACATATCATTCATGTATTAGAAAAAAACTCCCCCATAAAATCATATGCTTGTTACACAAACAAAAGGCTGCCCCAAAATGCATAGCCCTCTTCGCACTACCCCCTTTGTACTGCCCCCTTTGCCTTGATAAATCAACCAAATACGATTCACATGGGGACCTGATCTACTTTTAGTATTATAGAATACCTATAGTAATCTTTACAAAAATTTTCAACCTATTCTTTAAATTTTTTTAATAAAAAATGAATATATTATCTCTTAACCGAAATTCTCCCGCCTTGATACCTTCCTTTCCCCCTATCAAAATAACTTCTTTTGAGACAAAATCCCTTTGATTTTGGATAACATTTCAGCCTCTTTTCGTTTTACCTCTTTATCATTGATGAGATCCATAAAAACAGCAACAGAGTTTTTTTCTCTATATTTTATTCTCTATAAAGGAGAGATAAAGAAAGATTCCAAACCAGATCACCAAACAAAATCACCGCCCAAATCATTAACCCTATCACCAAGCAGATCAGCCTGATCGCTTCCCGTTTATTTTAAGTTAACACACGATATTTTATTTGAAAATAGAGCCTTTCTTATGTTACAATAAGGAAAGTGGATAAATTTGTTTTTTATAGCTCTCAACCACGCAACATGAAGATAAAATACCACGCAGCGCCTGCAGATAAAGTCCTTTTATAAAGGGATAAAATCCTCTATAAAGGATATAAATTACAAAAGAGACGTTATAAAAGAGAACGATATACTGAACAATATGATGTGGAACAGACTTCTTGCTCCAGCACACAAGAATTAGGAATAAGACAACAAAATTAAAACAACAAGAAGAAAAACAAGACAACAGGGAAAGGAGAGAAAAGAAGAAAAAACGAGAATAAAATTCCCCCTACAAGAAGATTTCCCCCACAAAAATATCCCCCACAAGAACATTCAAGAATAACCCCAAAGAACAAAACAATATCTTTTCAAAGGAGAAGTAAAAATCAAAGGAGAAGTTAAAAAGTTTTCACAAAGTGCGCGTAAAAAAGGCGCCTTTAAAAAAGGTGCATTTAAAAAAGGGCGCGTGTACAAAAGCCTCATGCTCCTCCTAATAAGCTCCCCAATCATTTCCCCTAATAATCTCCCCAATAACTCTATGAAAAAAAACACCTCAAAAGGTAAGGAAAGCTCCATGAAACTTTATTTTTTACATTTGACAAAAATTTCTTTTCACTTTTTCCAGCAAGGTGTGAGAATTTTTTAGAAAGCCAATAATCAGCGATCAATAAAAAACAAGCAGAATAGAGGAAAAATAATTCCAGATAACATCAAAAAAAGGAGGGCTTTTTAAAGATGATTTTTTACTCCACAGCGTTGCTGTTCCCAATAACCTTCTACTTGCCGATAACGTTTCACTTCCCATAATGTTTCACCTCATTGTGCTTAAAGACTTCATTTTTTGTGCTCTGCAACGGCTCACATCCCCCCAGTGTTTTCTCCTCCCTAGTATTTTTCCCCCAGTATTTACTCAAAGTGCTTTTTACAATTCCTGTCCCCCAACAACAGACAGTTTATTTTTCATTCAAATGGTTTAAGTTCATGAAAATAAGTAAAAAACGCGGTAGACCGAAAATAACAGGTAAACTCAGAGAACCCAATGGCCGTATTTCGCGTGCCAAAAGCCCTCGCAAATCTGCGTCTCAATCAGCCCATCAATCAGCCCTTGAAATGCGTGCAAAACACTTTGGTTTAAGCCTCGAAGAAGCCAAAAACCCGCTTGTGGGAACCTATATTGGGCGTCTTTGTTTGCTTGGTTATAAAGAAGATTCATCCGGCATTAGTAAAGAGCAATATGACACAGCACAACAATACTTACAAATCAGAAACGACTATTTATGTGCCAAAGGTTTACCAAACGGCTATTATGACGGCTTTAAGCACAGTAGCTGTGATGAGAAAGCCAAAAAGCAATGGGTTGAAAGAGCAACACAACACTATGAAGAGATGCAAGAAGCAATTAAAGAAGCACAATATCAGCATCGTCAACACAACTTGCATGCGGCATTACAATATCTTGTGATAGAAGATCAACCCCTGCCAACGCTTGTTGGTTCACTGCGCATTATTCTTGATGCCCTTTATAAACATTTTGACTGTTCTAACAAAAAAAGCCTTTCTAACAAAAAGAAGCTTCGCTAAAAACACGCACTGTCTCCCCCTTCAAAGGCTAGAACATCTCAAAACCACGCCCGTAAAAAAACAAATCTAGACACTTGAGATCCACAAAGAGCCTCCCTTCTCATCCATTTTACAAATAAAAAAAACCCACGCCACAAACAAGCCTAAACACTGAGCCCCCACGCTCTAAAACACACCGTCAATCGGTCAAAGCTTTCCCCTCAAAAGAAAAAAAGAAAACCCTTTATGGCATGAACAAGACGAGTTCCCTCTCTGCAAACAGCCAACATTTTCCCTACCCCCCTATTGTAACACATCAGCCCCCTCACACACATCGCACTCAATAGTAAGGGTGTGATAAAATGCCAATCTAACGTTATTCAAGTTGAATAAGAACATTGAATATCGTAAGTTTTTCTCAAATCTGTTGAACTTAAAACAAGCAAAATCATATCGCTTGCACACCACAAGTGGGGTTTATGTGTGAGTAAAAACTGTACAAGAAAGCTGTACCTTTTCATGAAAAGTCGAGCAGTTCTAGGAGAGCACAACATTGGAAGTGAAGATATGTAATGGTATCTGCTTGCTCTTTTTATGACGCGTAAAGATGGGGCACTCCATAGATTTCATAGTATTTCATGGAGGCATTACCGTCCGTTTATTTAGGTCGACACCATAAAACCCGTCCATTCATAGTCAGCGCCATGAAATAGATTTGGTGTCTCTTTAAACAAGCTCGTGAATGTGCAACATACCTATATTTCATGGGAGGCATTCTATTTTACATGCAGGGTGTGGTCACCCCCCCCAAAAGATACGTGAAAAAAAGTGTGAGACCATACACTCTCTTTATTGATGTAAAGGACATAGGCTCTAAAGACTTTTACAAACTGTAAAGCTAACTTTAAAAATGATCGTAAATTTGATCTTTAAAACTTTATATTCTTCCAAAATTCAAGCTTTCTGCCCGTTTCAGAAATTATCCAAACAGACCCTATCCCTCATCAAACATTCTCCCTATCGCCCCCGATTGTAACACACGACATCTATCATACATGTTTTCCCAATAATAAGGTTTCCACAACCTTAACATTTAAGGCAGTTCCTTATAGGCCTTTTGAATCTTTTCTTATACAATTTTAATATAGATTTCTTTCTCTTAAAGGACGGACAAAAAACATGGCTGTGATTACAGCATAGATTTTCAATGAAAAACTTTTACGATATTTGGATCTCTCATGATAAATGAAGAAAAAAGTTATTATAACACCCTGAAGTTTTTATAAAATGACAAGCATGATCTTTTAAACCAAAGAAAACACCATCACCTTACCCCCAGCAACACCGCCCCCATACCGCCATTGACAAATCATCAATCCCAACACACACCTCCCCTCACACAAGCCATCACAACCACCAGTTGCCAACACAACCGCATAATCCATGCCTTGGCAATCACCCCAACACCTATCATCCCCCCAATAGCTGCCAACCAAAGGTTTCATGTCCTCCATAAAAGGAAACCACCCAAGAGCGTTTCACCACCCTATATCATCTCCCGCTTCTTATGCCTCCCTCCTTTCGCAAAAGAAAAAACATATTTATGAAACTCAACACATCTTTATACAAAAACTGATACCCACAACCATGAATCACCACGTCCCTCACCGCCCCCCACGATATCCCTACTGGTCATTTACCTTACCCCCAGTCATACCGCCCCATACCGCCATTGACAAATCATCAACCCCATCACACACCTCCCCTCACACAAGCCATCACAACCACCAGTTGCCAACACAACCGCATAATCCATGCCTTGGCAATCACCCCAACACCTATCATCCCCCCAATAGCTGCCAACCAAAGGTTTCATGTCCTCCATAAAAGGAAACCACCCAAGAGCGTTTCACCACCCTATATCATCTCCCGCTTCTTATGCCTCCCTCCTTTCGCAAAAGAAAAAACATATTTATGAAACTCAACACATCTTTATACAAAAACTGATACCCACAACCATGAATCACCACGTCCCTCACCGCCCCCCACGATATCCCTACTGGTCATTTACCTTACCCCCAGCAACACCGCCCCCATACCGCCATTGACAAATCAACCACCCCAATACACACCTCCCCTCACACAAGCCACCACCACAACCACCAGTTGCCAACACAACCGCATAATCCATGCCTTGGCAATCACCCCAACATCTGTCATCCCCCCCAATACCTGCCAACCAAAGGTTTCATGCCCTCCATAAAAGGAAACCATCCAGTAGCGTTTCACCACCCTATATCATCTCCCGCCACTTGTGCTTCCCTCCTTTCACAAAAGAAAAAATGTCCTTTACCGCATTTAAAAAACATTCCCCTGTAAGACAGTATATTGTGCTGCACAGTCAATAAATGAGCTTTAAATGAGCTTTTTTCTATCAATTTTTTCCCGCGATAAGAAGGAAAAATTACTGTTTTTTGTTGACAGAATATGAAAAATCGTATTTAATAATAGGTGCGGTAAAGGGGTATTTGTGTCTTCATTTCATCATTAAATAAGCCTTAAGCTTGCCATCACAGAAATCTTAAATATATTCACGTAAATCTTAAGCGTATAATGTCTCCTAACGGCATTGCTTTTGCACTCAAAGCAATGCTCAAAAACGACATAAAATCTTTGAGATCAATCGTTGATGTAAAAGATAACTGTTTGGTATTGTTAATAAGTTTTTGTATTGTTACAGACTTAAGCAAAACCTGATATTGTGGTAAAATCTGTTATAAAACAGTGTGTTTTGCAAGAATATATGGAGTTGTACAACAATATATACCGTTATACAGCAATCAATACATGAGGTTGTATAGCAATATATGCGCATGTACGAAATATGAGGGTGTATGAAATTTTACTGTTTTAAGGGGCCTTTTGCTTGTTTTAAAGTGTTTTTCTTTTGTGTCACTAACCACCATATAATTGTAAAATATTCAATAGAAGCTCTCCATAAAATACCCCAGCACCACCATAAAATATCCCTATAAAATACTGTTACCATACATCACAGAGGCGATAAACAATACACGCTCAGAAATAAGATCGCTATCTCGTATTGACGCGTAGCATATTTGGGCCTGCACCCCATCCCTCTAAGGATAAGGATTTTTAACCGATATCATGAAGAAGGGATGTCTCAAGGTGCACTTGCAATCCACAAACTTTCCCTCTTAGCGTTTTCTCATGATGGCATTCACTAAAAAATTAAAGCACTAAAAACAAGCCAAACACGAAACCCCACGCTCTTAAAAACATAAGAATCTGTCAAAGAAAACAGCCCCTCAAAAGACAAAAAGACAACCCTAACATGAACAAGACGCGTGCCCTCTCTTCAGACAGCCAATATTCCCCCTATTGCTTCCTATCAAAAAACGCCCCATTCTTCCACTTTACCCTCTGCCACAACCTTAATACTTAAGGCAACATGGATATTTTAAACCTTTGCTTATACAATTAATACAGATTTCCTTCTCTTGTGATGAACAAAAGACATGGCTTTAATTGCAACATAGGTTTTATAGTATTTCATGGAGGCATTACCGTCCGTTTATTTAGGTCGGCACCATAAAACCCGTCCATTCATAGTCAGCGTCATGAAATAGGCTTGGGAGCAGATGTCACTTTAAAATAAGCCCGCGACAATGTAACATAGATTTTCAATGATTTTTGTTAATTTGAGTTTTTTATTATAAATGAAGAAAGAAAAGTTATTATAACACCTTGAAACTTTTACAAAATTACAAGCATGATTTTTTATCCCCCCAAAAATCATCATCAGTTCCCCCCCCAGCAACACCGGCATCGACAACCATCCACCCCAATACACACCTCCCCTCACACAAGCCACCGCCACAGCGCCAGTTGCCAACACAAGATCTCAAAACCAATCATCTCTCAAAGAAAAATGCTCCCACACGTGCCCCTTTTCTCTGCAAAACGCTTACTCTTTCGCACCACAGCTCCTTTTCTCAAAAGAGCAAAAGAATGATGACACACAACAAAACCTTTATGAGAAAAAATTTTATAGACAACAGCCCATCAACAGCCACGCGACAAACGACAACGCCTTTTAAAATATTAAAAACATTTTAAAGCAGCTTGCCTTATATCATAACGTAAAGGACAATGTTTTTACGATATAATAGGTTCATTTGATAGCCCATGATTCATCATATTTTTTCCCCAAAAAATCAAAAGAATCTTTGTAAAAAAGAGGCATCATTATATATCCCCCTATCATGTATGATGTTATTTTTCACGTGTCGATCTGTTGAAAATAGACTGTTACCTTACCATTGAAATGCGCCATGAGATAAAAATAACTTAAAACATCAAGATAAAGTCAATGCATCTAGACTTCTTGCCGCCTTTACAGATTCTATAGTTATAAAAAAACACACGGATTTTAAAAACTCAAAAATCTCTCCATCAGGTCTTCGTATAAACATGAAATCTTCTTATAAAAACAGCTTCAAAATGATTTTTTCTTTAATTTTCAAGAAACAAAGGCTTTTTTCAAAACATTATTTTATCAAAATGTAAGAGAATAATATTGTCTCTAGGTCATAAACACATAGGTTCATATCATGAAACCACAAGATTCATCCACTCCTCATTCATCACCAACACCTGAAAGTGCAAGTGATTCTACAGAAAATCTTGCGACACATTTAGAACAACCCGACGATGAAACAGAACAAAATATCCCCTTCGATCGTGAAAAGTTACAAGCTATTATCGCCGGTTTAGAAGACGACATTGAAACAGGCCGCTGGTTTACAGCTGATTATGCAAGTACAGATCTTAAACTGATGCCCGCTTTGGTAGAACAAGCAAATCGCAAATATCCTGACATGAATCTTCAATTGGTAGACTCATCTCATGAGTTTGCTCATGCCCTCAAAGAAAATATCGGAAATGGTGTTCAATCTTCCCGATTTATCCTTTCCACAAAGGATAAAGGAATCCATTTTTCAGTAATTGATCATCAAACTATCGAAGACAAAGCGTCTGTGATGTTTTTTGAACCGACAACACTCAACAGTATGAAAGCAGAGATGCTCGCGTTAAGGACACAATGGGCCGTTAAATTGCATAAATTGCCCAACTGTTCTTTTTCTATAGCAGAAATGGATATTCAACGAAGTTCCTCTGAATGTGGAATGTTTAGCTTAGCCCTTGCCAAAAAGCTTTATCTTGAATCGGATAAATTAAAAAGACTGCACCAAGATAATGTTAAGGGTGTCTTATGTGAACGAGATGCGCCCTTATCAGCTGAAAAGTTAGATCCCTATCTTCCCCCTACATTTTATAAACATACACAAGGAAGAAGACGTCTTGATCAATATCTAAAAGCCAATCCAGAAGCCAAGCATGAAAAAGTCAATAAAAAGCAAGAAACCCTCACCGAAAGATTTGAAAAAAACTTAAAGGAAAACGAAGGAAAAATGGTCTCTGTTTCCCCTCACAGAAAAAGAACAACGGAATACAAATCGCTGATGATGTAATTATCTTTGACGATATCGTTGACGTTATTTCCTCTTCATAAAGGATGAATCTCTGCGGCTTTACGGCTGAGTGTGATGTGTTTTATCAATCTTCATTTCTGTTTTTTAAGGTGCTCTTTTTGAAAGAAATCAAGACGCAAACCGTAAGCCGACAATCCTTTGAAAGACAAAAGATAAAACATTGTTATTTGATAAAAATCATTACATTTTAAAGCCCATATGCTATGACTTTAAAGAAACAAAAAAGCACAAGAATTTTTGAAAAGATCTGGCGTTTTCTTATGATTTTTTTTAAGCACGACGCTCTGCTTTCATCGCTTCATCTTTCAAGAGTCAAAGGCTCTCTTTCTAACCATTGTTTAGCCAAAATGAAAGAAAATAACATCGTCTCCTGACCATAAACCACACAGGTTCTTATCATGAAGCCAGAAGATTCATCCCCCCCTCGTTTATCCCCAACACAAGAAGGAGCAAGCGCACAAGAAGGAGCACCTGAAAATGAATCCTTAGAAAGCCTTATCGCCCGTTTAAAGCAACATTCTCTCCAAGAGGAAGAAAATGTTGCTCCTCATTCTGAAGAATTACAAACTATTATTGCAAACTTAGAAGATGATCTTGTCACAGATCGTTGGGTTTTTGCGGATTATGAAGATACAGATATTAGACTGATGCCCGCTTTGGTCAAACAAGCAAACCGTAAATATCCAGAGATGAATCTGAAATTGGCTCTTACAGCAGAAGAACTTACCTACGCGCTCAAAGAAACCGTTGAGAGCGGAACACAATCTTGCCGATTTGTCGTCAATCTAGGGAGCAGAATTCATTTTGCGGCCCTAGATTATAAAACAGTTGATGACAAAATCTCTTTGATCATGTTTGAACCGACAACATTTAATAATATCAGTGCTGGAAGACTCGGGATAAAAATCAATCAAACCCTTCAATGTCTTCAACTGCCTTCCTATTCTTTTGCTATGGCAGAAATGGATATTCAACGAAGCTTTTCTGAATGTGGAATCTTTAGTTTAGCGCTTGCCAAAAAACTTCATCTTGAATCTGATAAATTAACAAGACTGCACCAAGATAATGTTAAGGGTGTCTTATGTGAACCAAATACGCCCTTACCGGCTGAAAAGTTAGATCCCTATCTTCCCCCTACATTTTATAAACATACACAAGGAAGAAGACGTCTTGATCAATATCTAAAAGCCAATCCAGAAGCCGAACATGAAAAAGTCAACAAAAAGCAAGAAACCCTCACCGAAAGGTTTGAAAAAAACTTAAAGGAAAAAGAGGACAAAATGGTCTCTGTTTCCCCTCACAGAAAAAGGATAACAGAATACAAATCTCTAATGATGTAATTGTCTTTGATGATATCGTTGACGTTATTTCCTCTTCATAAAGGATGAATCTCTGCGGCTTTACGGCGTGACACGATGTGCTTTTGTCACGCTTCATTTTTGTTTTTTAAGGTGCTCTTTTTGAAAGAAATCAAGACGCAAACCGTAAGCCGACAATCCTTTAAAGACAAAGGCTCTCTTTCTAACCATTGTTTAGCCAAAATTAAACAAAATAATATTATCTCCTGACCATAAACCACACAGGTTCTTATCATGAAGCCAGAAGATTCATCCCCCCCTCGTTTATCCCCAACACAAGAAGGAGCAAGCGCACAAGAAGGAGCACCTGAAAATGAATCCTTAGAAAGCCTTCTAGCGCGTTTAGAACAACTCAACACGTCTCCTCTAAAAGAAGAAAATGTCGCCCCTAATTCTGAAGAGTTACAAACTATTATTGCCGGTTTAGAAGATGACATTGAAACGGGACGCTGGTTTAAAGCTGGTTATGCAGTTACAGATCTTAAACTGATGCCCGCTTTGGTTGAACAAGCAAACCGTAAATATCCAGAGATGAATCTCAAATTGGCTCTATCACCTGAAGAACTTGTTCAAACGCTCAAAGAAACAGTCGATAGCGGAATAAAAGATTCTAGATTTATATTAAACACGGGAAAAAACATCCATTTTTCAGTGCTTGATCATCGAACTGTCGGTGAACAAATGTCATTGATCATGTTTGAACCTACAACTTTCGACAACATTGGGGGGTTACTAGGGCTAAGACTCAATCAAGCTCTTCAAGATAGTCAACTGCCTTCCTATTCTTTTGCTATGGCAGAAATGGATATTCAACGAAGCTCTTCTGAATGTGGAATCTTTAGTTTAGCACTTGCCAAAAAGCTTCATCTTGAATCTGATAAATTAACAAGACTGCACACGGATAATGTTAAGGGTGTCTTATGTGAACCAAATACGCCCTTACCGGCTGAAAAGTTAGATCCCTATCTTCCCCCTACATTTTATAAACATACACAAGGAAAAAAACGTCTTGATCAATATCTAAAAGCCAATCCAGAAGCCGAGCATGAAAAAGTCAACAAAAAGCAAGAAACCCTCACCGAAAGGTTTGAAAAAAACTTAAAGGAAAAAGAGGACAAAATGGTCTCTGTTTCCCCTCACAGAAAAAGGATAACAGAATACAAATCTCTGATGATGTAATTGTCTTTGATGATATCGTTGACGTTATTTCCTCTTCATAAAGGATGAATCTCTGCGGCTTTACGGCGTGACACGATGTGCTTTTGTCACGCTTCATTTTTGTTTTTCTCAATACTCTGTTTGAAAGAAGGCAAGATGCAAACAGTAAACCTCTTAAAAACAAAACGCCATTGTCCCACCACAATCATTCTAATCTTACACCAATCTTACAATTGTCTCAAAACTCCAAAGCTCTTTTTAGGATACATATTTGACGATACAGAATGCTGGATTGATTAAAATATTTTATGCTTTCGTCTTCAAGAAAAGCCCATGCCTGTTTGAGTATCACTTTATCCCAAGCACCTCCATAACCATACTTTCCCTCCATAACCAGAACTTTTCTCATCACCCCCTCTCCGCCAGTTCTTCCCCAACAGCCACCCACCACCACAATGAACATGCACACCTCACCCGCACTTACAAAACCCTCTAAAATTTCATAAAGATCCCCTCTCACGTTACCCCCATACAAAACCCATGCTCCCACAAACACCCCTAACGATACACCAGCCCCTGCGCGACCAACTAGGCTCCATCAACAAACCAACACAAAGCCCCCTCACACAAGCTACCACCACAGCGCTGGTTACCAATAAAACCGCAATAATCCACGCCTTGGAAACCACCCCAACACCAATCTCCCTTCAGCATCAGCAAACCACAAATTTTCTAATCAATAAAGCATCACCAGTTTGAAAATCATAACTCTCCCCCTCCTCTTCAAAAAAAACATATTGATGAAACTCAACACATCTTTATACAAAAACTGATACCCACAGCCATGAGCCACCCCCTCACCCCACGATAACGATAACCATCACCACTCCCCCCCAGCAACATCTCTATCGGCAACCCTTCACCCAATACAAAGCCCCCCTCACACAAGCTACCCCACAGCGCTGGTTACCAATAAAACCGCAATAATCCACACCTTGGAAACCACCCCAACACCCAAGCCCACACCAATAAGACTCCATCAAAAAACCAACACACGGAAGAAATCTCCAAACCAAACTATTAAGCCAAGGGAAAATATCACCAACCATTCCCCCATTCTCTAGAAAAGATCATAACCAACATTTTGATTTCATTAAAGTTTTACGTCTCTTCTCAAAGAGATGAAAAACACATTTTTAATCGATCAACTCAGCCTCACTTTCAATGTGGGGCTTTATTTTATGGAGAAAAAAATGAGAAAAATATCATCAACAGGACTTGCACTTATTAAACAATGGGAAGGATTGCATTTACAAGCCTATCAAGATACCATCGGGGTATGGACAATCGGCTATGGGCATACCAGTAAGGCTGGCAAACCATTTATTCATAAGGGCATGATCATCACAGAAAAACAAGCCGAAGAAATTCTTTCTCAAGATTTGAAACAATTTGAAAATACCGTTGAAAAAAATGTAATAGTTTCCTTAACAGATGAACAATTCGCTGCACTCGTATCGTTTTGCTATAATGTAGGAACAGCAGCTTTTTGCAAGTCAACCTTGCTTAAAAAGCTTAATAATGGTGAATATGAAGCTGTCCCTGCTGAATTACAAAAATGGACCAAGGCAGGCGGAAAACGTCTTCACGGTCTTGTCCACCGTCGTGCAGCAGAAACGGGCTTATGGGCAAAAGGAGCTTATGTTTCTTCCAACTATCACACCGTGGAAACAAAAAATCCCATGGGATTTTTCAAAGCAGAAGCGTTAACCCCCATTATTGGTTCTTTTTCTGGACTTGGAGGCTTATTAGCCGGCAATGGTCCCATCCAATGGGCCTTGGCAACCATTATGGTTTTAGCCGCCGGTGTTGGCATTTTCTTTGTCGCAAAACGCTTTGAGGAGCAACGCTTATAATGGGATGGCTGAAAAAAAATCTGATGATGACAGGAGCGGTTCTGACCGCTTTTTTTATCGCTTTAGCAAAAGCTTTTAGACTTGGAAAAAAGATTGAACAGCAAAAGCAAATAAAAAAAATGCTAAAGTCATCAACAACACGGCTAAAGGTGGAAAATGAAATTAATCAAAAAAGTGATGCTGATGTGCGCGCTGCTCTTAACAACTGGTTGCGCCATAAAAACAATAAATGAGCCTTCATCTTGCGTTGGTTGGATGCCCATTTATTTAGACAAAACAGATCTCAAAAACATCAGCTCAAATCTCGCCAGAGATATTTTAAAACATAACAAACAAGGGGAAGGCTTGTGTGGGTGGAAACATGGCTAGAAAACAAACAGAGCTTACAGAAAAGGAAAAAGAAATTCTGCAAGAAATTATTATGGCTTATAAGAGTATAAAAGTGATGTCACGCTATACGAAATGGGTTATATTCATCATTTTCTTATTAGCACTTGATTTTTCACGTATTATGGATGCCTTAATCAATATTTTTACACAAAAATCAAATATTCAGATCTAAAACAACCAATGGAACATGAGACGTATTCAATCTTTTAAAAAAACAAAAAACCATCCATTATTTTTCGAAAATATGGAGATCTTATTGATGATTTTGCACGTCTCATGAACCATTTTACACGCTTCACAAATGCCATGGTGAAACAAAATTTGGACATTCTAATGGCATTAATTAATTTTAGCGGCATTAAAAGAAATTTTTTTCACAAACGCGTGAATATAAACACCTTTGCTCTGACATAAGGAAATGATGGCGCTGATACACACTTTTTAAATTACTGATTGAGACCCAAAGGATTTTATCCTCTTGCACACCATCCCGAAAAGTTTAATAATAATCATTATAAAGATATTTTTTAAAAGAAGCACATCCATAAACACCACCATACAATTATCTTGCATATAAAAATACGCCCCCTCTTTACGCTTAAAAAAAGATCAAGCAGCCTCCCTTTTGCCACCCCCAAATTAATTATAAAAAAGCCCGTTTATGACACCCCAATGCCTTAATGATTTGCCCCTATTCATGAACCTCTTCATAAGAGACCTTTTTTATTTTCTTTACATATTTCACACGCCCCCCTCTCACGTGTAAACCATAAGAAATTGCTTAACAGGATAAACAGAACTGATTATGTAAAACGATACAAAAAGGCGTGACTTTTATAAATCACCCCAAAGGCTTAAGAGCTATCGCAACATTTTAAAGCAGGTCAAAATGTAACAAACCAAAATGTGCATAATTATGCTCACTTATTTCTTTACAAGCATTAAAAAGAACAGTGCTCTATAAGTTTCATACAGGTCATGGGTGCATTATACCACACATCAACCTCGACACCACACATCAACCCCCAACACCATGCACCACCCCCCACACTACGCACCAACCCCCGTACCACACATCAATTCCACCGCGAAATGAATATGAAAGTGCAAGGGCTTTTTTCTACTTATTTCTGTAAATTTGTAAAATCGTAAAAACGTGGTGCTATAAAATGAACCATAACAATGGGCACTGTGTAGGAAAAAGACGCATCTAGGGACAGTCAGAAAAACGCGCAAATGGAAGGGATCAAATAGAGCATGCTATTCATAAAAATATCAGAGCCGTGATATATTAAGAGCTATAGGGGCCGTATATTTCTTATCTCATACGCTTGTCATGATTTGCAAGAAACTAAACCACCACCAGTTCTCGCACCATGAATCACTCGTACTATGCACTATCCGCGCACTCAGCACCACAACCCCCACACCATGCACCACACCCCAACCCCCGCACTACACACCACCCCCGTACTACACATCAATTCCATCACGAAATGGGCGTGAAAGCGCAAGGGCTTTTTTCTACTTATTTCTGTAAATTTGTAAAATCGTAAAAACGTGGTGCTATAAAATGAACCATAACAATGGGCACTGTATAGGAAAAAGACGCATTTAGGGACAGTCAGAAAAACGCGCAAATGGAAGGGATCAAATAGAGCATGCTATTCATGAGAATATCAGAGCCGTGATATATTAAGAGCTATAGGGGCCGTATATTTCTTATCTCATACACTTGTCATGATTTGCAAGAAACTAAACCACCACCAGTTCTCGCACCATGAACCACTCGTACTATGCACTATCCGCGCACTAAGCACCACAACCCCCACACCATGCACCACACCCCAACCCCCGCACTACACACCACCCCCGTACCACACATCAACCTCGACACCACACATCAACCCCCGTACTACACATCAATTCCATCACGAAATGGGCGTGAAAGCGCAAGGGCTTTTTTCTACTTATTTCTGTAAATATGTAAAATCGTAAAAACGTGGTGCTATAAAATGAACCATAACAATGAGCACCCTGTAGGATTAGTACGGACACCTGTAAGAATAAGAAAACGCAAAGCCAGTTGTGTTATGATTGATGTTTCGCACAGTGTTTTATAAAAAGCCGGTATATCTTTCCAATCCATGGCTGGTATATTTTGTGCTTTATGACGTTGTTTGCCTAACAGAGCGCGTGCTTTTTCTGTTGCTTGTAAATCAACATCCAAACCTAAGGCAGCCGCATGTTTGAGACATATATTAAGACGATTAAGAGCTCTATAAGCAACTCCAGCTTTTGAATGCCAAATAGGGGAAAGCGTATTGCGTATCTCTCTGTTTTGGTAATCTCTGAAACCGGCAGACAGCCTAATTTTGGTAAAATATGAAGTTTTAAAGGTGAAAACCAATCTCCATTTTTACCATCACCTTTTAATTCAGCTTTACGAGTTTCAAAAGTATCTAGTGCAATATCTTTTAAATAATGGAGATTGCTTATTGCCTCACGCTTTTGTTTTTCACGTTCTTTAATGGGATCACGACCTTCACGTAAAACAGAACACCATTGGTTTGCATATTCACGTACTTGTTTTAAAGAGACATCTCTTAAAGCCACCCAAACCCATTTCGCGGCGTCGACCATGAATGGTATAACGGTAAATCCATTGAGCACCTTCATCTTTACGCTTATGAAATAACAAGCCAGCACCATCGTTATATTTGCCAACCCCCAATGTTGCGACAGACCTTGCATTAAGACGGTTCATAAGGACTATTTTTACTCCTTTCTTATACAAATTTAATCCACACACTCATCCCGCTTGTGATGTGCAAATGAGTGATTTTAATTGATGCAACATACACAGATTTGAAATGAGAGAATCTTAGGTTATTCGGGACTCTCATTCAATATGCAAAACAGTAAATTATCATTATAAATCAATATATTGTTGAAATAAGACGCATCTATGGACAGTCAGAAAAACGCGTAAATGGAAGGGATCAAATAGAGCATGCTATTCATGAGAATATCAGAGCCGTGATATATTAAAAGCTATAGGGGCTCTATATTTCTTATCTCATACGCTTGTCATGATTTGCAAGAAACTAAACCACCACCAGTTCTCGCACCATGAACCACTCGTACTATGCACTATCCGCGCACTAAGCACCACCACCCCCGTACCACACATCAACCTCGACACCACACATCAACCCCCACACCATGCACCAACCCCCGTACTACACATCAATTCCACCGCAAAATGGTCTTGAAAGTGCAAGGGGTTTTTTCTACTTATTTCTGTAAATTTGTAAAATCGTAAAAACGTGGCACTATAAAATGAACCATAACAATGAGCACTGTGTAGGAAAAAGACGCATCTAGTGACAGTCAGAAAAACGCGCAAATGGAAGGGATCAAATAGAGTATGTTATTCATGAGAATATCAGAGCCGTGATATATTGGAAAACATGGGGATAAAAACCATGAGAGATAGGGAACAAAAAGAGCCTCTCAAAAATATGAGAAACAAAAAAATAGACAAAAAAACGGGTCGAAAAGACCCGTTTCTTTATTTTCTCTAGGGAAAAGAGCTTAGAAATCCATGCCGCCCATTCCACCCATACCGCCCATTCCACCAGCCGGCATTGAAGGCATTGGAGCTTCTTTCTTTGGAACTTCAGCAACCATTGCTTCTGTTGTAATCAAAAGGCTCGCAATTGAAGCTGCATTTTGAAGAGCAGAACGTACCACTTTCACAGGGTCAACAATTCCCAAAGCAATCAAATCACCAAATTCACCGGTTGCGGTATTGTAACCAAATGTGTCAGCATTATTTTCCAACACCTTGCCAACAATAATCGCTGCTTCTTCACCGGCATTGGTTGCAATTTGACGGGCTGGTGCTTGGAGAGCACGACGCACGATATTAATACCGGCTTCTTGGTCAGGATTGCTTCCCTTAACGGTCAACGCACTTGCAGCACGCAACAATGCGGTACCACCACCAGCAACAATACCTTCTTCTACAGCTGCCCGTGTTGCATTCAACGCATCATCGACACGGTCTTTCTTTTCTTTCACTTCAACTTCTGTTGCACCACCCACACGGATAACAGCAACACCACCAGCCAATTTAGCTAGTCTTTCTTGCAATTTTTCACGATCATAGTCAGAAGTTGTTTCTTCAATCTGCGCTTTAATCTGATTAACGCGTGCGCTAATTTCAGCCTTTTGTCCAGCACCATCAATAATGGTGGTGTTTTCTTTAGAAATATTCACTTTCTTTGCCCGTCCAAGCATATCCAAAGTGACATTTTCAAGCTTAATGCCCACATCTTCAGAAATAACTTGCCCAGATGTCAAGATAGCGATATCTTCAAGCATCGCTTTACGACGATCACCAAATCCAGGTGCTTTTACAGCCGCAATTTTCAAACCACCACGCAATTTGTTAACCACGAGCGTTGCCAAAGCTTCACCTTCCACATCTTCAGCAATAATAAGAAGGGGTTTTCCAGACTGAACCACCGCTTCCAAAACTGGAAGTAAGGATTGCAAATTAGACAGTTTCTTTTCGTGAATAAGAATGTAAGGATCATCAAGATCAGCAACCATTTTCTCCGCATTCGTGACAAAGTAAGGAGAAAGATAGCCACGGTCAAATTGCATTCCTTCCACGACTTCCAATTCCGTTTCAGCAGTTTTTGCTTCTTCCACGGTAATGACGCCTTCATTGCCTACTTTTTCCATGGCATCAGCAATCATTTTACCAACTTCAGCCGCACCGTTTGCGGAAATGGTTCCCACTTGTGCAATTTCTGCTGAAGTTTGGATTTTTTTAGCCTTTTTGAAAAGATTAGCCACCACTTCATCAACAGCAGCATCAATGCCGCGTTTAAGGTCCATTGGGTTCATACCGGCAGCAACAGCTTTAACCCCTTCTTGCACAATAGCATGTCCCAACACTGTTGCTGTTGTTGTTCCATCACCAGCAATATCATTGGTTTTAGACGCAACTTCGCGCAACATTTGCGCACCCATATTTTCAAACTTATCTTCCAGTTCGATTTCCTTTGCAACGGATACACCATCTTTTGTGATGCGCGGCGCACCAAATGATTTATCAATCACCACATTGCGTCCTTTAGGACCGAGTGTCACCTTAACCGCATTAGCAAGGATGTCGACACCACGCAACAAACGCTCACGCGCTTCACGGCCAAATTTGACTTCTTTAGCAGCCATTTAATTTCTCCTTGGAGTTTTTTTCACAATAGTACAAGAATGAAAAACTGAGCGCCTCTCAATTAGCCCATAATTCCCATAATGTCCGATTCTTTCATGATTAAGAGGTCTTCGCCATTAATCTTGACTTCAGTTCCAGACCATTTTCCAAATAAAATACGGTCTCCTGTTTTGACTTCTAAAGGCACGCGCTTTCCGTTATCATCCAGAGCACCATTGCCAACCGCAATAACTTCGCCTTCTTGTGGTTTTTCTTTTGCTGTATCAGGAATAATAATCCCACCAGCGGTTTTATTTTCAGATTCAACCCGACGGACAACGACACGATCGTGAAGCGGGCGGAATTGTATATTAGCCATGTTTTAAATCCTTAAAACTGAACATAATTGCATTAATCTTAAAAGTTCTTGCTAGCACTCTATACATGTGAGTGCTAACACCATCCAAGATATAAAATCGGCCTTTCTCAATGTCAAGGATAGCCATAAAATAATTTCTCTTAAATAAAGCTTCAACATCTTGCTTCTTCTTGCACTTTCGCGTTATTTAGCTTTTTTAAGAACCCGTGAACAAAAAAGGATCTTAATCATGGTTGAAACACGTCAGGAAACGGATAGCTTTGGAACGATTGCGGTACGCCAAGATCGTTATTGGGGTGCACAAACTGAACGTTCTCTGCATAATTTTAATATTGGCAGTGAAAAGCAGCCTCTTGCCATTATTTATGCCTTAAGCCTTATCAAAAAAGCCGCAGCTCTTGTCAATATGGACAAAGGCAAACTTCCGCAAAACATTGGAAAAGCCATTGTTACCGCCGCCGATGAAGTTCTTTCTGGCGCTTTTGATGAGCATTTTCCCCTTTCTGTTTGGCAAACAGGCTCTGGTACGCAAAGCAATATGAATGTCAATGAAGTGATTGCCAACCATGCCAGCATGCTTTTGGGGGGAAAGTTGGGAAGTAAAAAGCCCGTTCATCCCAATGACCATGTCAATATGAGTCAATCCTCCAACGATTCTTTTCCCACGGCACTTCACATTGCCACCACATTGCAGACGCGCCAACATCTCTTTCCCATTCTTGAAGCACTCATTTCCACTTTAAAGAAAAAGGAAGAAGAATTTGCCGATATCATTAAAATTGGCCGCACCCATACACAAGATGCAACGCCTTTAACGCTTGCACAAGAATTTTCAGGTTATCGGGTTGCTCTAGAAGCCAGTCTTCAGCGTATTGAAACAGCCCTTGCCGATGTTCAAATGCTGGCGCAAGGTGGAACGGCTGTTGGAACAGGGCTCAACGCCCCGAAAGGTTTTGATGTTGCCTTTGCTCAAACAATCAGCACCCTCACCGGAATATCCTTTAAGACGGCACCCAATAAATTTGAAGCACTTGCCCATCATGGCGCGCTTGCGCATTTCCATGGCAGCTTAAACGCTCTAGCCGCAGATCTATTTAAAATTGCCAATGACATTCGGTTTTTAGGCTCTGGTCCGCGTTCCGGCTTAGGTGAATTAAGCTTGCCTGAAAATGAACCCGGCTCTTCTATCATGCCTGGCAAGGTCAACCCCACCCAATGTGAAGCCATGACCATGGTTGCAGCCCAAGTTTTTGGCAATCACACCAGCGTTACCTTTGCTGCAAGTCAAGGGCATTTTGAACTCAATGTTTATAAACCTCTTATTGGCTATAATGTCTTGCAATCCATTACCCTTCTTGGGGATTGCATGCGCTCTTTTGATCTCCATTGCGTCCAAGGACTACGTGCCAATCGTGTTCATATTCACGCACTCATGGAGCGCTCACTGATGTTGGTCACAGCCCTTGCCCCAGAAATTGGTTATGAAAAAGCCGCTGAAATTGCCAAAGCTGCCCATAAAAATGATACAACTTTGCGCACCGAAGCCCTCAAAGCCGGTGTTTCTGGAGAAGATTATGACCGTCTGGTTGACCCCAAAAAGATGATCGCGCCCCAATAATAAAGAGCCCAATTAAAGAAGAGGAAAACCTCTCTAAACCTTGTTCATAAAAAACATCGGGGCACCACGCCCCGATGATGATAGCCCACAGTATTCATTTTTTAACTCTCCTCTTAAACACTCCCCATCACCCCACTTGAAAATAATTGCATGCGTTCTTTTGATCTCCATTGCGTCCCAAAGAATTGTCTAAGGACTTGCATGCCAATCGTGTTCATATTCACGCACTCATAGGAATGCTCACGCACGTAAGGAGCAACTCTTGCCCCAGAAAGCAGCTCTTGCCCCCAAAATTGCTCCAGAAATTGGTTATGAAAAAGCCGCTGAAATTGCCAAAGCTGCCCATAAAAATGAGACAACTTTGCGCACGCAAGCCCTCAAAGCCGGTGTTTTTAGGAGAAGATTATGACCGTCTGGTTGACCCTAAAAAGATGATCGCTCCCCAATAATAAAGAGCCCAATTAAAGAAGAGGAAAACCTCTCTAACCTTGTTCATAAAAAACATCGGGGCACCACGCCCCGATGATGATGATAACCCGCAGTATTCATTTTTTAACTCTCCTCTTAAACACTCCCCATCACCCCACTTGAAAATAATTGCATGCGTTCTTTTGATCTCCATTGCGTCCCAAAGAATTGTCTAAGGACTTGCATGCCAATCGTGTTCATATTCACGCACTCATAGGAATGCTCACGCACGTAAGGAGCAACTCTTGCCCCAGAAAGCAGCTCTTGCCCCCAAAATTGCCCCAGAAATTGGTTATGAAAAAGCCGCTGAAATTGCCAAAGCTGCCCATAAAAATGATACAACTTTGCGCACCGAAGCCCTCAAAGCCGGTGTTTTTAGGAGAAGATTATGACCGTCTGGTTGACCTTAAAAAAGATGATCGCGCCCCAATAATAAAGCCCAATTAAAGAAGAGGAAAACCTCTCTAACCTTGTTCATAAAAAACATCGGGGCACCACGCCCCGATGATGATAGCCCACAGTATTCATTTTTTAACTCTCCTCTTAAACACTCCCCATCACCCCACTTGAAAATAATTGCATGCGTTCTTTTGATCTCCATTGCGTCCCAAAGACTTGGCTAAGGACTTGCATGCCAATCGTGTTCATATTCACGCACTCATAGGAATGCTCACGCACGTAAGGAGCAACCCTTGCCCCAGAAAGCAGCTCTTTCCCCCAAAATTTCCCCAGAAATTGGTTATGAAAAAGCCGCTGAAATTGCCAAAGCTGCCCATAAAAATGAGACAACTTTGCGCACACAAGCCCTAAAAGCCGGTGTTTTTAGGAGAAGATTATGACCGTCTGGTTGACCTTAAAAAAGATGATCGCGCCCCAATAATAAAGAGCCCAATTAAAGAAGAGGAAAACCTCTCTAACCTTGTTCATAAAAAACATCGGGGTATGAGCGCTCCTATGGTACTCTTATAATGCCCTGATGAGCCCCCAATAATAATAACCCACAATGTTCATTTTAAACACTCATCTCCATCCCACCAATATTTCACCCAAGAAGCAACAGCTATTCGAATAGGACTCAACGCTCGAACAAGCTTTGATATTGCCTTTGCTAAAAACAATTTGCTAAAAACAATCAGTGCCCTCACAAAAATATCCTTTAAGACGGCGCACAATAAATTTTAAAGCGCTTGGCCCCATCATGGTGCTCTTGCGCATTGCCACGCAAGCTTAAATGCTTGAGCCGCGAATCTGTTTAAATTTGCCAATGATATTCGGCCTTTAGGCTCCGGTCCCCATTCCAGCTTAGGTGAATTAAGCCTGCCTGAAAATGAGCTCGGCTCTTCTATCATGCCTGACATTGATTTATAATGATAATATCGCATTTAATTTGAATAAGACACCAAGACACCGTAAGATTTTCTCATTTTAAATCTCTCTCATATAGCTTTATAACTTCGAGAAGGAGACTTTTGCTTCGGTTTGTTCAAGCTGAGGCTTGTGAAGGAAGGTGTATTGAAAAAAACGACACCATTACGCATCTTAGCCTCCAGTTTTGCGGACCAACGGTTGATTATAGGCATTTTATTGGATATTTTTACGCCACGCAGCTCATTTAGCTTGTCGTAACGCACAAGAGACATGGTGTTGGTTGATTGACGATAAACAGATTAAAAAATGAGAGAATCTCATGTTATCTGGGGACTTCCTTCAAAAGGAAAAACAGTGAACATTCCTTATAGACCAACATTTTATAAATCCCCATGTTTTATAAATTAATCGTGTGCGTCATAATAAGATAAAAGTATACATGAAAATGATATGGTTTTAATAAGCCATAGTCTGCTTTATCGGCATATTTACCTTGTCTACCTTGAGGCAAATTTTTTAAGACAAATAAGCTATCATGCGTTCTTTTTTTCCTACTCACTTTTTAAATCACCTTTTGCATTGTACTTTTGGCAGATATCATCAGATATCAAGGTTGTATATAAAAAGCAGTTAAGTAAATAAAAAAATGACTTATAAAGGAAACGAGATAAGCAACGACATCACGCTATATTGTAGAAAATTGATAAGTGGTGCGGGTGGTCGGACTCGAACCGACACTCCTCTCGGAACCAGATTTTGAGTTTGGCGCGTCTACCAGTTCCACCACACCCGCACATAACTATAAAAGACTAAAGCTATAAAAGACACACTTGTCGATTATTTCTCTGCACTATATGAAGAAGAACAGATTCGTCAACAGTAGACTTCTCATTTTTTAAGAATTTCTCTCTTTTTCTTCTCTGTTTTATGGAATATTTTCTTTATCGAACTTATAGAAAACACATTTGTAAAGTTTTTACCTCTTAAATTTATAAAAAACGCATGATATTAAATAAATTAAAGCTTTGGACGATTTCTTTAGCAAATCGACGTACAGCGCCACATTGGCTTGGTTTCATTGCTTTTATTGAAAGTTCTATTTTTCCAATTCCCGTTGATGTTTTATACATCCCGCTGCTGCTTATCCGTCAAAAGCAGGTTTATCGCTATGCTTTGATTGCAACGACCTGTTCTGTTTTAGGAGGCATTGCAGGTTGGTTTATCGGACATTTTGCCTATGACACCCTTGCAAAACCCATTTTGGAAATTTACGGTAAAGTTGAAAGTTTTGAATCTCTGAAAAATAGTGCAACTTTACAATTTCTGATTCTTTTACTGATAACATCCGGTTTTTTTCATCTTCCCCCCATCAAAATTGTCACAATTTTGGCCGGTGTGATGAGTGTACATCTTGAACTTTTCATTCTCATTTGTATTTTTTCTCGTGGTGCTCGTTTTTATCTTCTCGCGTGGTTTATTAAACATTTTGGACAAAGTGCAATGAATTTTTTAAAACAACATTTCAAATGGATTATTCTCTTTGGTTTTGTTAGCCTTCTTTTGATTTATGGGATTTTCATCACTTTTTTTAACAAACAGCTTTTGTAAGGAACAAACTCAATGGCATGTGTTTTGTCTTCCCATCCACTTTTAAATAAGCATCTTCATTTTGAACCCAGCAGAAAAGAACAAAGTTTATGGGCTTTTTTTCTTGCTTTTTGCTTGTCTACCACGGTAGGTCTTGCTCTTGGTTTTGAACATATTGGCGGCTATATGCCTTGCGATTTATGTCTCATAGAGCGTTTTCCCTATTACGGTGCTATACCATTTTTGCTCTTAGCAGGTTTTGGTGCATGGTTTTTTCGTATGCCTTCTTGGATACAACTTTTATTTTTATGTGTTTTTGTTTTAATGAGCATCAGCCTTGTTTTAGCCATTTATCATGCCGGTATTGAATATGGCTTTTGGGAAGCGCCGCTTAGTTGTGGTTTAAACGCCGTGCGAAAAACCTCAAACATTAATCAACTGCTTAACCAATTAAACAACATTCATCCTCCTTCTTGTTCTGAAGCCTCTATGCGTTTTCTTTTTCTCTCATTTGCTGGTTGGAATGTTATTGCCAGTCTCTTGTTCACCCTTATGAGCCTCTATATTGCTTCAAAAGGCATTCTTTCAGTGTACAAGACATAAACTAATCATCCCCACACAGCATCCTTGCTTTTAGGTATCCATAGTCTCCACAAGCAAAAGATACTCAGCATAAAGCCCTCAAAATACAAAAATATCAAATATAAAAATTATCTCCTTAACACGCCTCCATGAACATCATCGACACATCAAAATTCCCCCCACTTTACAACGAATGCAACAACTTTATCCCTATATTTTTCTTTTCATGCATTTGCAGATTGAATGATTTTTATTAATAGCTTCCTCTCCAAAGGAAGGAAAAACAATAAAAACAACGAATATCTGTATTTTATTGTTTTGCTTCTTTGTACTTATCAGCAATATTTTGAGAGAAGCCGGCGGTGAAAAAGCGATCAAATAAGTAAGTGAGAAGACCGATAAAGACCGATAAATATTAAATGATCAACCATACCTAAGCATAAAAAGCCAACGCCTCTCCCTCCCTTGCTCACGCCTTTAGATATCTATCACCTTGAAGCCCCACATACTGTGATGGAACATGATCATGCCGCATAGCGAGAACATGGAAAATTAGGAGATTTAAAGGTTCCTTACACCACCCCCTCATATAAAACCTTAACTCAAATCAGCCCCACACATTAGATACGTTTTTTTTGATGCGATCTTCCTCATAATTCAATGTTACCTGAATTTTAGAAAAACATCCTGTTTTAGAGCTCTCCTAAGAATGCAAAACTCTATGGTAACGTGACGGTTTTGCCATTTTCGACAAAATCTCAACCGAACAATCCTTATGCCTTAAAAGCTCTGATAAAACATAAAAAAGCATGGATTACCTGCAATGATGTAACAACAGTTTAAGTTGTCTTAGTTGCTCACGTGGCGCCCCAAGCTTATCAGAGGAAGAATTTCATCAAGTTGTTGCTTTTATGCTTAAACATTTATGCCGTTTACACCATTGGCTTTTTAAAGAAATAAGCGTATATAAATAAGCATATACGGCATCGATAATGGTTCCCGCTTCCCCGTAAAGAAATATAGGAACAAAGGAGTGGTTTCCCACTCTTTTTGTCACTTAAGTGCTCCTAGCTCTCCCTCATTTAAACGCCCCCATTTAAGTTCTCCTCCCCGTTTAAGCACTCCTAAACATGCCCTTTAATTTAAGATATCCAATAATATCACAACCCTCATCACACAAAAGGAACGATAAACAAACTGAAGTCTTATCCGATAGCAAGAATTATAATTCTCCCTCAATTGTTCCTCTAGAGAACGATAATAAACAGCTCGCAGAGTATATGTTTTTTCTCTATCCCCTTGAAAGCCTCAATTATTCTTCAAGTATCACGCTTCAAGTGTCGTTCCTCAACATGTGACCACCATCACCATAGAACAAAAGCTTATTCATCACTTCCGTTGGCCAGAGATCAATTGACAAGAGATAAACTGGAATATCGATCATCATCTAGACAGTCATGTATTCTTTCAGTGTGCCAACGCCATACAAGCATTTTTATTTTTGTATTTTCATCATGATAAAACATGAAAATATTCTTTTCCTATTGTAGCATCTCCTATTGTAGCATCGAGCAGATTTTTCTATGACGCAAATTTTTCAAGAGAAATCATTAACCCAGCAATAGAGAACAAGGTTTCTTTAGGGAGAGCGAGCATGGTGCGGCGCTTTGACCTTTTCCACCACAATGATAAGTTCAAGCTTTAACCAAAACGATAATACCCCTATTCTCAATGATTTTCGCACCACCTCATCCGCAACAGGCTGCTCCAATATCGATCGATTTATCGGCGCATCTCCTTGAGAGTTTTTTGCGCTTTCGCGCCTTGTCAAAAAAGAAAATATGTTTTTCATATTGAATACCTTTTTTAATGCCTTTGCATTTTCAACTTCATTTCAGTTGATTCGAATGATTTGAATTAAACAATGCCCAAAAAAATCCAATAAAAATAGAGGGTTAAGTTACGAGAAAGAGAGGGTAAGTTATACTGCCCAACAATATCTATTTTTCCCCCTCTGAATAATCATTGAAACTCGATAAAATATTTTCTTATTTAAAAACAATAAGTTATAACCTAGGGGAGAAAGGTAAAAAACTTCCCCCTAAATAGGAAAGCATCCTCAAAATAACCCAAAAAACGACGTAATTTCATTGATTTTTTTTGTTTTTTTCTGATAGAATTAATCGTCAGCTACCTTAGGAGGTGCCCCTCCGGTAGGTTCCCAATGAGCGACAGCCGCTAATTCCTCAATAAGCTTCTGTCTTGGTCGATTATCCTTATCGACCAACTTGTATTGAGCGGCGTGTTCACGAAGCCACTTTATAAGCGCTTTTTTAACAGTTTTACCTGGTCCAGACTTGCTCACCGCCTCCCATGCTGCCACAACAGCCGCAAGTTTTGGAACATAGTGTGGATGATTTGGATCTTGAAACGCATATTTTTGATCCTTCACTTCACCAGAATCATTCTTAGGGAAAAAATTCAGGATAAAAATGGCGCAAGAAAAGCCAACAAAAAATAAGGGGGTAAGTTATGAAAACTATAGGGGAGGTTTCAGTCTTATGTGCGGTTTTTTCACCCTAACTTATTGTTACAAAAAACGTTTTTAAAAAGATAAAGAATATTTTCTTATGTAAAAACAATTACTTATAACCTAGGGGGGAGTTTAATCTATCCTCCCCCCTAGAAAGGCATTTCTGAATCATTAAAAGGAACAGAACAAATAGAATGATCACTTTTTTTAGTGTCTTTTTTTTCTGATAAAGAAACGCTAGCTTTTTTCGCAGGAGCGCCTCCTTCAGGTTTCCAGTTAGCAACACTTGAAACCTGCTCAATGAAATCCTTTGTTAATTCACCATTTTTCTTTACATATTTTTTAGCATTCTCTTGCAGCCATTCTGCAAGCGTTGCTTTAACGCTTGTACCACTCTCAGCCTCACTCACCGCTTCCCACGCCGCAACAGCTGCAGCAAGCTTTGGAGCATAACGCGGATGATTTGGATCTTGAAACGCATATTTTTGATCTTTAATTTCATCAGAATCATTCTTAGGGAAAAAAAATTCAGGGCGCTGCCCCCGTGATAAAAGCCATTTTTTTAAATCTTCAACGAGAACAAGTGAGGAAGGTTCATCTATATCCTCTGGAAAACCCGCCTGCCATTCTATCATTAACCGATGGTTTTTTCCTGCTTGAATGATGGCATGATAAGCTGCTCGAAAATCAGCAGAACCCTTTGAAGATAACCAATCTTCATCTTTGTAAATAATACTACTTTGTAGTTTTCTTAAGTCAGCAACTCTACACCTTTCAGGATTCAAACCAGCTATTAAAAACGCTGCCTGCACTATTGTTAATTTTTCATAAAGCCCCCATAATGTCAAATCGTCATCAATTTCCATATATTCCCCGCCTTTCTCTACGAAATTTAACCATTTTTTAAAACGCTAAAATAATCATCTATAAAGATTATGCACTTCTCATATTGCAACTCATCCCATTCATCAAAATGAAGACATCCCCCCTTCCCTTGATCCACAAGCAAATGATTGTGATTGATTCAATATAAGAAGTTTTGAAGTAAGAGAATCCTACTGAATTTGGGGCTTTCGTGCAAGATATTAAGGTAAGGGACAAAGCGAACAATGCCCCCTTCATAAAGCGTAAATTTTCCTGCTGCATTCCACAATTTAATAGAGAGTATCTCTTCTCTCGTTTATGCATTCCAACCTTTAAAACCAGTCCCAATTACAATACAAAAGATAATTTGTTAGACACAAATAAATCCACTTCAATGCCCATAATATCCTGAGAGGACAAACTTGCACTTAAAGCGAGATGCAAGACGTGAAAACTATCCAATAAAAATGCCTTCTCATGAACCATGTTAAAAACTGTCGCAAACATTGAGAACTAAGATTAAATGATGACATTGGCATGTTCTTTTATGAAGCATCAAGATGTGAAGACTCAAAGTATTTCATGGGGAGAACTTATATGATTTCATGGAGGGAGTTTATAGTCTTTCACGGAATGGCGTTTATATCATTTCTTTCATGGGGGCTTTAGCGCTATACCCCTTCACGCGCGCCCTTGCGAAAAGGAATTTTGAAGTATTGAAAAAGATTTTTTAAAAAATTCTCTCAATTTCCAAGAATTGTTATCGTCTTTTTGAACACGTCAAATAAATGATCGTGTGAATGATACGCTGGCTTATTTCTTTTCATACATATCTTGGAATATCAATACATGAGAATGCTCCATTGCAACGCCTCTTTAGCAAAATCAAAGCCTATTTTCTTTTCAATTCTTATCACGCACCTCTCTCAACACCCCTTGATAAATCTCTTTTGTTTTCTTGCTTTGCCTGATTTACTTTCATGACCTCTCCGCATTCTTTTTTTCAGTGCAACCTTTTTGCCATTTTGAAGTTTGTAACTTTTAGGTTGACTTTCAGTTTATTTTTTATATTTTAGAATTATTCTAAAGTGCAAAGGAACAGGGAATGTTTAAATCGTTTTTTTCATTTGTACAACGTAAAGCTCTGTTCTTTCGTTCAGCACAAAAAATGATGCTTCAAGCGCTCAAAGCGAAAGAGCAGCATGCTGCACTCTATTTAGGATATGCAAAAGCTCTAGAACCTTATTCCTCTAAGGACGCCGCGGTTTTTACGGCCATGGGTCTTCAAGAGCTTGAAAATTATAAACAACTTTTATGTCTTTCCTGCCATAATCGTGCACACACAGCCGATGGATTGTGTGAGCAAACTTCTTTTATGAAAAGGCAAAGGCTTATAAACAATAAAGGCAGCCATTCCACCGCAAAAACAACAGCAGCCAATCAGACAAAAAAGCCTTCGAAAGCGGAAAAGCAAACATTATTGACATGGATTCAACCCGGTCTTGCAGGGTTAATGGATGGCTCTGTCTCCACCCTTGCCCCCATTTTTGCCGCCGCTTTTGCCACGGGAGAAACGCATCAAACGTTTTTGATCGGGCTTTCGGCTTCCATTGGTGCAGGACTTTCAATGGGATTTACAGAAGCAGCCCATGATGATGGAAAATTATCGGGACGTGGTTCACCCTTGAAAAGAGGTCTTGCCAGCGGCACTATGACAACATTAGGGGGACTAGGTCATACGCTTCCCTATTTGATCAATTCTTTTTATGTCGCAACATTCATTGCCTGTATCATTGTTTTTTTCGAACTCGGTGCCATCGTCTGGATTCAGAATAAATTCATGTCGACTCCTTTTTGGCGCGCCTCTTTACAAGTCATCATTGGGGGAGCTTTGGTTTTTGCCACAGGGATTATTATCGGCAGTATTTGAAAAAAAACGCAAATCCGTACAAATCCGTCATTGAGCTCTCTCTTAAGATCCTCCTTTTGTACAAGAACATCGTAGAGGAGCATCATATAAAGGCATAAAACCATCGTTGACAGTACCCTTATTGAAAGAAATAATGCTTTTGTCTGGATTCAGAACAAATTCATGTCGACCCCTTTTTGGCGCGCCTCTTTACAAGTCATCATTGGGGGAGCTTTGGTTTTTGCCACAGGGATTATTATCGGCAGTATTTGAAAAAAACGCAAATCCGTACAAATCCGTCATTGAGCTCTCTCTTAAGATCCTCCTTTTGTAAAAGAACATCGTAGAGGAGCATCATATAAAGGCATAAAACCATCGTTGACAGTACCCTTATTGAAAGAAATAATGCTTTTGTCTGGATTCAGAACAAATTCATGTCGACCCCTTTTTGGCGCGCCTCTTTACAAGTCATCATTGGGGGAGCTTTGGTTTTTGCCACAGGGATTATTATCGGCAGTATTTGAAAAAAACGCAAATCCGTACAAATCCGTCATTGAGCTCTCTCTTAAGATCCTCCTTTTGTACAAGAACATCATAGAGGAGCATCATATAAAGGCATAAAACCATCGTTGACAGTACCCTTATTGAAAGAAATAATGCTTTTGTCTGGATTCAGAACAAATTCATGTCGACCCCTTTTTGGCGCGCCTCTTTACAAGTCATCATTGGGGGAGCTTTGGTTTTTGCCACAGGGATTATTAAGAGATTATTATCGGCAGTATTTTAAAAAAATACCGCGTCCCTCATAATTGAAAAACAACATATTGATTGAGATAATCTAGCGTTATTCAACTTGAATGAGAAACCCGAATACCGTAAGATTTTCTCATTTCAACTCTCTCACATTGCATCAACCAAAACTATGTCTCTATGCACGTTGCAAACGGGAAAAAGCCTTATGGATAAGACTGTATCATAAAAATGTTTTTTCATGAATTGTCGAGAAATGCCAAGGTCAGTCGGCAACACTCAAAGGCTGGTACAAGTATATGATAATGCCGGCTTATTACTTCATAAGCGTAAAATTAGGGGGGAAGCGCGATAAATTTATCGTTATACCATTCACAAACCACCGCCGTAAAATGGGTGTGACGTGCACTTTGAGAGATGTTTTTTTAACAAGTGCATAAATGTGCAGCGCTCTCTCTTAAGATCCTCCCTTTGTACAAGAACATCGTACAGGGACCGTGTATAGAGGCATCGTATAGAGAGCATCAAATCATCGTTGACAATGCTCAAAGGGCTCTTAGAACCTAAAGAGCTCTTAGAATGTTTCGGCATGCTTTGAAGTCTTGTGGATCAACAAAAGAAGATAGCCAAGCTCTGGGGACAACCTATATCAAAAAACCTTTATCGGCTTGTTTTATGGATATCTTTTGTTAAAGTATTATTTTTCTAGCCTTCATATTTTGGAAATACCTTGATCATGCCGCATACACAAACCAACGCACCGCAAAACAACCAAGAAAATTGTGTTTCTTCAAAAACTGCACAATCCATAACTTTATCCGTCGAGATTCTTGAACACGGACAAGGTTTAGAGCTTCCTCACTACGCGACAGAAGGTTCTGCCGGTCTTGATCTACGTGCCGCTCTTGGCGAAGAAGAAACGCTCACCCTTGCACCAGGGCAGCGTGCTCTTATTCCAACAGGTCTCATTTTTCATTTATCACCAGGGTATGAAGCACAAATACGTCCACGCTCTGGTTTAGCTTTAAAACACGGTATTACATGCCTCAACACCCCAGGAACGATTGATAGTGATTACCGTGGCGAAGTCAAAGTGCTTCTCATCAATTGTGGTCAGGAAGACTTTTCGATTGAACGAGGTATGCGCATTGCTCAAACAGTCATTGCCCCTGTAACAAAAGTTAATGTTTGCGCCATTGAACCAGAGCAAAAAGACAGCCAAAGCCATACGAAAAGTCGTGGTACAGGAGGTTTTGGTTCAACAGGGCATACTTAAAGAGCTCTCAAAAAAATCTTTACCCTTGAAAATCGTTCCCTTATTCCAACAAACCTTTCCCTGATCATTTGATTTTTTTTGGGAGGTGTAAAGCACAAATACGTCCACACGTCTCACAAAACTTTAAAACATGGTATTACATGCCTCAACACCCCAGGAACGATTGATAGTGATTACCGTGGCGAAGTCAAAGTCCTTCTCATCAATTGTGGTCAGGAAGACTTTTCGATTGAACGAGGTATGGCGCTTGCCCAAACAGTCATTGCCCCTGTAATAAAAGTTAATGTTTGTGCCATTGAACCAGAGCCAAACAGACAACCAAAGCCATACCCAAAGCCGTGGTACAGGAGGTTTTGGTTCAACAGGGCATACTTAAAGAGCTCTCAAAAAAATCTTTACCCTTGAAAATCGTTCCCTTATTCCAACAGACCTTTCCTTGATCATTTGATTTTTTTGGGGTTCCTTTGGGGGGGTGTGAATCATAAATACGTCCACGCTCTGGTTTAGCTTTAAAACACGGGCATCACATGCCTCAACACACCAGACACGATTGAGTATAATGATCCGGAAGACACATCATCTTAATTGGATTAAGAAGAATTCATGATCTTAATTAAAATTAAGCAATCCAAAGGTCATAAAATTTTCTCACTGCCGATCTGTTTTTTCATCAATCAAAACCACCTAGATATTACAAGCGGAGCTAGCCAAATAGATAAAAACGAAAAATGCTTCTACAGATATGCCAAGAATAAGCGCATTGAGAAAAACAGCAAAGCGTATAGTGACGCCTCCCTTACTCTTTTATGAGACAAAAAGATGATAAAGCATCAAGATTGTAGCGCTCAATAGATTTATCCTTATTTTATAAGAATATTACACCCTTCATGAGCACCGTTGCAACAGCTTTAAAGTCATGAAAACACATAAAACAATGACAGTGATTGTTTTATGATTGATCTCACCTCTTACAGCAATTATGAAAAAATTTTACAAATCCGATAAGACCTATTTACCATATCCAGACAGGCATATTTGGTTTAATCAATCGATGATAATCTCATCATCAATTTCACTCTATGACTTTGATATGACTTTGATGAAAGTGCTTTATTTCCTTCAAAAAAGGCTATTTTTTTCTCACGGGGCAGAAGCTGTTCCAGAAATATGAGCGTTTCTTGGCTCATTTACCGTCATCGTCTGCCCCACCACATTAGCCCCCCCGCCTTCAACAGCACCGTTTGTCACAACAGGTCCATTTATTCCATCAACTGTTTTATGATTACCCCCACCCCTTGCAGCAAGATTAGGAGAATTTTGTAATCCAACAAGACCGATTTTACCGTATCCCGATAAACGTATTTGGTTTAATAAATCGATGACAATGCCATAATCAATTTCACTATCGGCTTTAATTAAAATTTTTGTCTCTAAATTTTGCTTGGTTTCTTTCAACAAGTTTTCTCTTAAAGCGGCTTGTTCTATCAGACGATCACCAATGTAAAGAGAACGGTCTTTTTGCAAAGTCACATACAAAGGCTCCTCCGGCTGAACCACTGAAGGCGCTTGAGTTATCGAAGGAAGCTGAACAGGAATAACAGATGTTGCCAAGGGTGCAGCAACCATAAAAACAATCAGCAACACCAACACAACATCAATAAAGGGCGTTACATTGATTTCACTGTGTAACCCACTCTCATCTGTCTCCAAATCATCATTAAAGCTTGCTTTCATTATTTATGACTTTTCTGTTGTCTTTGTCGATCAAGTTCACGGCTCAAAAGCCTTTCAAGAGCTGCAGCAATATCACCCAAATCACTGCGATAACCATTCAAAGCACGCATAAGGCTATTATACATAACAACGGCAGGAATCGCTACAAAAAGCCCAATCGCCGTTGCAAATAAAGCTTCAGCAATTCCAGGAGCCACCACATCAAGGCGCGTTGTTTGCGATTGTGCAATCCCAATAAAAGAATTCATAATTCCCCAAACCGTTGCAAAAAGACCTACAAAGGGCGCAATGGCACCAATGGTTGCCAGAACAGCGCTTCCACACGCAATACGTCGTGTTGCAGAAAGCAAGCAGCGCGACAAAAGCGAATGAACCCTTTCTTTTAAACCCTCATGCACATCGCGAACATAAACATCGCGAGAAACATCTCCATATTGATCATTTTCCTCATAAAAGAGAATATCTTCAAGCGTTTGTGAACTTTTTCTTGGATTGCTTCTCTCACCAGCGCTTTCACTTGTCCCTTCAGAAGCAATAAAATGAACCTGTTGTGTCGAAAGATAGACCTCTTTTAGAACTTCTTTGAGAAAAAACACCCCTGCCCCTTTGCTTTCTTTCAAACTAGCAGCCAAACGCGTAAGAGTCTGAGCATTAAGAACAAGCTGGTGTTCTTGACGCACGCGTCGTTTTGCCAAAGTGATCTCAATAATTTTTACAAAAGCAATGGTCCAAGACATCAAAGAAGCAAGCAACAAAAGAATGATAACAGCTTTCACCACAAAATCAGCAGCCATAAACATCGAAAAAGGAGAAAAATCATGTACGGCCAATACAGCAGAACTATTCTCTAAAGGGACTGTTTCAGATTCCATTTTTATCTCACACTTTCGTGGTCTTATGTTTATTTATATTTTATGCATTCAACCGTCATCCCGCAGAGCATCACTCTTCCACAATGCTACTTCCTTTGTAACGTTACTTTCGCATTTCTTAAGAAAGAAAACTTGATAAATCAAGTATAGTTTTATTGCCCAAGCCCTCTCTGTATTCTTCAAAGAGATCCCTCAAGATTTTTTTACACGCCTTCAACAAGTTCATCTGACTTAAACGCAATTTATTCCGTAAATTTGGCAAAATAATAGACTTGTGAGAAATATTTCATATAATATTTTAATAAGCAAGAATAATGCCTCATCTTTCTACTTACAAGCCATTGACTTATAAGAATAATTTATCATCCTTCCTGTTGAATAAAACTCTTCATATCGCAAGCTTTTCTCATTTCCACTTCTCTTTATACATCCAACAAAACATTGGCTAACATGAGATAATTTGTACGCGATCCGCAACCAAGATCAAAGATGGCGCTCTTAAGAATATTCACCTCTTTAAAAATCAATGTTCTAAAAATCAGAATTCTAAAACTTTCCTCTCACCATTTAAAATATGCTATGAATATTTTAAAAAAACAAGGAATATAAATAGATTGATTTATAATGATATTTCACTTTTTTCATGTTGAATGAGAACCTTGAATACCGCAAAATTCTTTCATTTCAAATTTCTTGATATTTCATCAATCAAAATCATATCTCTTGCACATCAAAAGTAGCGCTAGCGCGTGAAGTAAAATTGGATAAGAAAAACGTGCTTTTTCATGGGAACCCTTTTAAATGCCAAGGGGGCGGTCCACAACACTCAAAGGCTCGCACAAGTATGTGAAGATATCGGCTTACTTCTTCACAAGCGTAAAAATGGGGGAGAACAATAGATTTTATACTCTTTCTAAAGAGGCCTTATCGTTATACCCTTGCCCAAAACACCACCGTAAAATGGCTATAACAAGCGTTAGCGAAATGTTACTTTAAAACAAGCCGGTAACTGATAGGCCGCACCTCCTTAAAGACACATGAAAAACAAAAGCGTAAGACAAGTAAGCAATCTTTATTTTTTAAAGGACATTGCTTTAGATGCTTTTAAAAGCCGTAAAAACGAAAAGAAAGGCGTAAGGCGAGCCATTGTTTTTCAGCTTAAATCATATTTTTCCTAAATTAGGCTGTATACCCGTTTCAGAGATGATACAAATGAAAGCTACGCGATACCCTTTTTTTCAAAAAAAAACTAACGTTGCTCATAAAGCTCTTCTTCGTTTCAATTTTTGTCTCAAACATGCTATTATGTTAAGGTTGGATGTTGCCTGTAAGGCAATAAAAAAAGCACAAACTATTTTGAGAAAACGAGGCAAAACAAAGCCATAAAATTAAAAACTGACCAGCAGACCAGCAATAGATTGGAAAAATATCTCAGATTTTTGATAAAACACTTTGCCAAACAGCAGCCATAACACATTTTTCTTTGCATCTTCTTATTCTTAAAGGGATTCTGTGTGATTTTTCCTTAATAAAAGCGCTCATTTAAGACCTCAAATGCATAAGAGAGACGCATATTTTTTGCTACAAAAGCCTCAAAATAACTTCACTTTTCTTTCAAAATTTCTTCTGCAAAAATCTCACTACAATGGTGTTTTTTTACTGACATACATCTTACAAATAAATCTCAATGGACCTTTTTTTCAAGAAAATCTTGTGACGAAATCACACCCCGTTTCACAGCATCAATCCGCCCCATTTCATAGCATCGAGCATGAGTGATATAATGGAAAAAAGCACGCATTTATCGTCTTTTAAGCCTTCAACCACCATCCAACCCCGTCATAATAATTATCCCTCATCACAATATTTACCTTGCGCAGCAATGCCTTATGAAGACGGCTTATACTTTATGAATCGTCCTCGTTGGCCTTTTCATATCTCTTTTAGAAAACCTTTGGATATGGATTTTTTTATTAAATCATAAAAAGCTATAAGCACCTCTACATCTTGAGAGGCTTTGCTTCTCATGGCTCAAGCCTCAAGATATCTTTGAGAAACCTTTTATAAAAAAAACGGCACCATGAGAAGCTGAAAAATGGTACTCCTATTCAAGTGCCTAAAACAATTTCAATAGATGCGATTCTTTAAAGGACAGAGCTCCTCTTTATAGGCCGAGTGATCGATAAAATTTATTTTATAAAAAAACAGTTTTAAATTGCCCAAAACGAAGGGAACCAAAAAAAACTTTTGGCGTTACCCCAGCAGTAAATTTTTTACTCCAATGCAAATAATTACGCTGAACACACCAACACAAATATATCCAGAGAGGGAAAGAATATCATGAATAATAACAAAAAAACACAAAACAATAAAACAGACGCAGAAAAAGACCTACAAAAAGATCTACAGGGACAATTAGAAACGTTACGCCATGAAATTTCAGGGATGGCTTCAACACTGACAGATCTTGGTTCAAAAAAATTCAATGTAGCCAAAGACAAAGCAGAAAAACTGTATCACTCAGCCAAAGAAAGCAGTGAAGACATCATGTCTCAAGCAAAAGATAAAATCAGTGATCTTGAACAAACGATGAATGAATGCGTTCGCAAAAATCCTGGCAAAAGTGTTTTGTTTGCCGCAGGCGTTGGTTTTATTCTTTCTCAATTACTGCGTCGTTAAGCAATGCATAAGTTTATTGCTCCTCTTTTAAACCATCTTGTCGGTGGAGGGCTTAAAAGCACTGTTAAACAAGTGCGCCTTCAAGCCATTTGCTGTGGGGTTATTGGCATTTCATTTTTCATGGCTTTACTTTTTTTATGTATCATCGGTTTTATTGCCTTATGTTCTGTTATGACACCCCTTGCCGCCGCCAGTATCATGTTTTTAATTTGGCTTTTTCTTGCAGGATTAGCGTTTATCATCAACCGTGTTCTCAAGGCTTATCAACGCTATAACCAACAAAAAAAGACCGAAGAACAACGCCATAAACTCATGACAGATGCGACCGTTTCCAGCCTTGCTGTTCTCAGTCAACATCTCCCTTTTGCCAAGTTGAGTGTTCCCATTCTCGGACTTGCAACTTATTTTTTGTGGAAAAAAGATAAAAAAGACCGCTTTTTAGAGTAAAATATGTGATGTTATGTGTGTAATCCCCCCCGAAGTGCTTTCTTTTACAATAAAAGAAAGCACTTCTTTCGTTTTTTTTAAGCTTCCTTAAACTCTTGAGAAAAAATCCCCTTCATTTGAGCTAAAAATTCCATAAAACCGCTTCAATACTTTTCACACAGCAACCCATGTTTCATAAACATAGCAACATTAGGCCATGCCTCAGCTAAAAATTCTGGGTTTATTTGAAGCAATTTAGTGTGTTTTGAAGGTAAGGTATCTTCAGTTTTGCCATGTTCTATTTTTTCATAAGCTATTTTTTTATGACCGTAGGTCATGTTGTTGATTTGATTGTGTTCAAATTTTTCTGAACACTCATTTTTATTACAATTACAATTGAGCCTAGGGATTGTATATTCTATGTGCATTTTTTCGGCGAAATGCCTGTATCTTGTTTTTGATGTTTTTTGCTTTAAAAATCTCTCTAAAATCCACTGAAAAAGACGAATTTCTTTGTGCAGTTTTTCCACCGAAGCTTTGGCCGGCCAGCCAACAATTGCAATAATCTTTTGCATTCTAGAAAAAAGCAATGATGTAAATGGTGTAGCTGCAATTAAAGCATAAGAGGCTTTGATTTGCCGGACCAATCCTTGAAAACAAGGCAAAGCATCCTTTTGTTTTTCCTGAGCCTCTAAGACTTCATCAACTTTTTTGTTGAAGTTCATGATACCCGCGCAACAAGAATACGCAAATCAACACCGCAAGCTGCTATAATTCCATAACCCACGGCTTCGCGACGAAATAGCATTTAAAGTTACCAAAATCCCGCATGACAATACCCCCAATACCCCCTTGCATAACAATAAAAGCAAAAGTCATAAGGGTCATGAAGGCAATCGATGAACACACGCCTTTCACTGCGTTTAATTTCAATCCCGATAACGTCAAATCCTAATCATTTATTCCTGTAAAAAAAAGATAAGAACGCCACCTTTTATAAATAAATGTACTGTTCCCAACAAAGTAAAAAGAAGTTTACCTTCTGTCTCTCGTATAAAACCGGCCCTCTCTAATTTTTTAGCCAATCCAATGAGTTGTCCCCGACTTCTCAAACCCATTTCAACCGTTTCTGCTAATTTTCTATATTCTATATGATGCTCATCGATCCATCTTTCAGAGCCTTTCTTAATCTTGATCATCTCATCTCAAAAAACCCAGCTTCTCTTCCTCATCTGTTTGTAAACAAGTCTCAACTGCTCTTAGTATATTGCACCTGCCGATCATTTATGGGATTGATTTACATAAGGTTGCACAAGTAAATCCTGCCTTGTCTATTTTTTACTATATTAAAAGACTGAACGTGTAAAAAGATTATATGACCTTATATCACCACCTTCAATGACGGTGTTTAGGGCATAAGAGGATCATTATTATACCTTCTTTCTTAAAGGCAAAAAAACACCCCTTTTCTACAAAATGTTTCTTGCAGAATTAGCAACGATAAATTAAATTAGGGAGCATTAAGGAATTTAACTCGCCGTATAGGTATTTTAGAAACCCTTCTGTTCTAGAAGTTGGTTTTTTTGCCATTATATTTCCCTCACTTTGAAAAAAGCATGTCAAGGCGACAGGTTATATTAAAAAAAGTTTTTCAATATGGTAACGATTTCAAATAACTGCTTTTTATAGCAATACAACCTATCATAACAGCGAAGCAAAACAACCTATAGAGAAGGGAACGCGCGCGCATAGAGCGCTGTAGTAAACAACCTATACACGTAAGCAAACTTTAAACACAAATAATTTTCCAAACACAACAATTTTCCATGACGAGGGTTGTCCATCAAGATTTATGGGGCTTGTGGTCAACTTTTACCTGTTAAGGCTCCCGTTGAAAATCATTGTGGAATATTGTCTTCATTTTGAATGCTCTTTGAGAGGATTCTTAATCAATTATGATCAATGGGATTATAGCTCCCGTGATCTCTTCTCCACTCTTCTGGTTGTTGAAATTGGCTCGACCACAAGCCAATTTGTTCTTTTTGAGCCGTTAATTGTAAGTTTTTATAATCTGCTGGGGATGGAAAATTATGCTGATCTTTTGTCAAAACCATCAACCCTTCTGCCAGCCCTAAACGTGCAAGATCAACCCCATCGACAAAACATTGTGCATAATGAATTTGTTGAATGACACGGGATTGCCGGCACGTAACATTTTTATCGATCGTTTTTGAGACAAGCCACGCCGTGACAAAAGCCCCACAGGGCCACTTAATCCCATTGCGGGTGGCAAATTGCCGCATTTCACAAGTTTCCACACCATAGAGGCGGATATCACGGATGATCCTTTTTCTCCACTCATCATCTGTTGGGGTAATCATTTTAAAGGTAACACCACTTGTGACCTGTATAGCACCGGAATAAACGGGAACATTTTCTTCATAAAACTGTGCTGCCAATTGTGCTGCCAATGGTTCCTGATTCAATGGCCCTTGGTGCAATGGCTCTTGGTGCAACGTGACATCCTGTTGGTTTTTGTTGTCTATAAATTTTGACTTCGAACTTTGAACAGATTTTTCCAATCCTTGAAAGAAATAATTTTGAACAATGTTTTCAAAATTTTTGCTAAAATAAAAGTATCCTAAAATAATAATAGAGATTAAGAGCAAATATTTCAGTACTGATTGACGATATTTAAAAATTATCATTTTGAATATTACTGTATTTTATTGTTTGTTTACTGAAAAAAGATTAAATATTGTTAATTTATTAATAGAAAAAAATATTTTTTTCGTTTATATGATTCCCAATTAATATTTTAACGATTAATTTTATAATTAACTTAAACATAGAGCGGGGGCTTTTCATAAAAAACATAAATAATTCGTTCATCAATGAACGCATCTTACAAAGCAATTTTTTACTTTAACACGCGGGGAAATTTCCATGCTAAAAATAAATCATCATTTTACGAAGAATCGTACTTTATCAAAATTAGCCTTTTCCAACACACAAAAGAAATGGTTAACAACAGCCTTAATGCTTTTTATTGCCTTCATGGCACTCAGTGAGCCAGCATTTGCCGATGGTTTTGGCAAAATCGACGATGCGCTTAAAAAAGTAATCTCAGCTTTAACAGGATCAATTGCAAGATCGATAGCGACCATTGCGGTTGCGGGTATTGGTCTTGCATGGATTGCTGGTTATGTTGAAATGCGCAAAGCATTTTTTGTTTGTGTTGGCATCGGCATTGTTATGGGTGCATCGCAAATTGTATCAATGATTTCCAATTAAAATTTAGCCTTTCAAAGCCATGAAAGAGCAAGACAAGCTAACAGAGGATACGTTATTTCTTGCTTGCACGCGCCCTGCCATGATTGCGGGTGTAACGGTGGAAGCAATGGGGTTAAATGGGATGGGGTCGATGATATTGTTTATTATGTCAGGCAATATTTTTCTTCTCACCGTTGGTGTAGCGATACATTTTATTTTTAAGGAAATTCTTAAAAACGACCACAATAAATTTCGTATTCTTCTGACATGGCAAAAGACTCATCTTTTTGCCAGGAATTCTAAGTTATGGGGTGGGGGAAGTATTTCTCCATTACGATTACTTCGTAATTATGAGGAATTATAATGAAAACGATAGAGCGCAAACGTGAAAAGCAGCCAGAGGCGATTATTCCTTATGTTCGTCATGTAAACAAACATATCATTGCGCTTGATTCGCGTGCTCTCATGAGCGTCGTTGCTCTTGAGGGCATTAACTTTGAAACAGCGGATATTATTGATCTAAATGTTCTTCACGAACAGCTTAATAATCTTTTTAAAAACGTTGCGGATGAGCGTATTGCTCTTTACAGCCATATTATCCGAAAGCGTGAGACTGTTTATCCGGATGGCACTTTTCGCTCGGCATTTGCCAAGCAATTGGATGATAAATACCGTGACCGGATGGTTTCTCAAGAATTATATCGCAATGATCTTTATCTTTCGGTTTTGTGGAATCCGCATGTTGATAAGACGGATAAATTAGCGGAATTTTTCAAGCGTTTAGGCAAAGCCAAACGAGAAAAGACAGAAGTTGATGCGGAATCGATTCGCAAGCTTGAAGATATTACGACAGATCTTATTCAAAATTTAGAGCGTTATGGCGCCAGAAGGCTTAGTCTTTATGAGCATGAAGGCACTATTTATTCGCAACAAAATGAGTTTATCCACCAATTGGTAGGGGGTCGTCGTGAACGTGTCCCGCTGACATGGGGGACGATAGCGTCGACTGTTTATTCAGATCGTCTTATTTTTGGGAAAGAGATCATAGAAATACGCACCGAGGCGGGACAGCGTTTTGCCGGCATGTTTGGCTGGAAAGAATATCCAGCCAAGACGAGGATAGGCATGGCGGATGGTCTTTTAACGCTTCCCTTTGAGTTTATTTTTACGCAATCTTTTATTTTCAAGAGCAAGAATGCAGCCAAGCAGATTATGGGTCGCAAACAAAATCAAATGGTCAACGCTGGCGACCGTGCGGGTTCACAAATTGTGGAATTAGATGATGCGCTTGATGATCTTGAATCGAATCGTTTTGTTTTAGGGGAGCATCATTTATCGTTGGCTGTTTTTGCTGATGAACCGCAAGAATTGGCTGACAATCTTGCCAAAGCGCGTTCTCGTCTAACAGATGGTGGTGCTGTCATTGCGCGGGAAGATTTGGGATTAGCGGCGGCTTGGTGGGCACAATTACCGGGCAATTATGCTTATCGCACCCGCTCTGGCGCGATAACCAGCCGCAATTATGCGGCGCTTTCACCTTTTCATTCTTTTCCGGTTGGCAAAATAGATGGCAATGTGTGGGGACCAGCGGTTGCCTTAATGAAGACCTCTGCGGGTTCGCCCTTTTATTTTAACTTTCACTTTGGTGATTTAGGCAACACGTTTGTTTGTGGTCCGTCTGGTTCTGGTAAAACGGTTATTGTTAATTTTCTTTTAGCGCAACTTCAAAAGCATGATCCGAATATGGTGTTTTTTGATAAGGACCGTGGTGCAGAGCTTTTTGTCAGAGCGGGTGGTGGCACCTATATGCCCTTGAAAAATGGGAAGCCAACGGGCATAGCGCCGTTGAAAGGTTTAGATTATAACAATCCCGCTGATAGGGTATTTTTACGCCAATGGATTACCAAGCTTGTTTCTTCTGAGGGTCAAAATATTAGTGAATCGGAAAGGCAAGATATTTCTGCTGCGGTTGACCAACTTGCTCTATTACCAAAAGAGCAACGGACCATATCGGCGCTACAGATGTTTTTTGACACGACGCACAGGGAGGGGATATCGGGTCGTTTAGAGCGATGGTGTAAAGGCAATGCCTTGGGGTGGGTATTTGACAATCCAGATGATGACATAGGCATTGAAGCCAAATTTATTGGTTATGATATGACGGATTTTTTGGACAATGATGAAATTCGTCCACCGTTAATGATGTATTTATTTCATCGAATTTTGTCTCTGATTGACGGTCGTCGTATTATCATTGTCATTGACGAGTTTTGGAAAGCGCTAGAGGATGATTCCTTTAAAGCCTTTGCGCAAGATAGGCTAAAGACCATTCGGAAACAGAATGGGCTGATGTTGTTTGCCACGCAATCTCCCAAAGATGCGCTTAATTCGACGATAGCACACACCATTATAGAGCAATGCCCTACTCAGATTTATTTTCCCAATCAAAAGGGCAATCATGGGGATTATGTAGAAGGTTTTAAATTATCAGACAGGGAATTTAACCTCATACAAACAGAATTAAGCCGGGAGTCGCGGCGTTTTCTCATCAAGCAGGGACAAAGTTCTGTTGTAGCAGAGCTGAATTTACGGGGTTTTGATGATGAAATTGCCATTTTAAGTGGCACCACGAAAAACATTGAACTGTTAGAGACCATTATGGATGAAGTTGGTGACTCTCCAGAAAAATGGCTTCCAATTTTTCAAGAAAGGTCAAAACAATGAAGAAACTTTTATTAGCAACAGCGCTTTGCGCCATTTCTTTAGGCTTAAAAACGGATTCTTTCGCCCTTGTGGTTTTTGATCCTACAGCAGCGGCAAAATTGGCTGAACAATATCAACAAGCATTAAAGCAGTTTGAGCAAGGAAAACAACAGCTTGAACAATTAAAAGGTCAACTAGACCAAATGAAGAATCTTCACAATTCTTTAAATGTCAGGCCTGACATTTCGGGTTTAAAAGAAATGTTTAACCAGCAAGGGAGCAATGGCGCCCTTCCTTCAGACTTTAACAACTTTCAACACTCAATGGGCAGCGGGGGGGGCGGCGGAGGTGGCGGCAGCAGCAGCAAAAACGCGCAAAAATGGCAAGAAGAGCTTAAATACAAAGAGCCCGCGGGGGGTGCGGGCTCCAAAGAAGCCGTGGATGCTTTTTACGCAGAGGAAGTAAAAAAAGCTGAACAGCGCGTGGTAGGACAAGCGGCCAAAGGCCAAGATGTCTATGAAGAAGCCAGTGAAACACAAAAAGAGATTAGCAAGCTTCTTGATGAACTTGGAAACACTGAAGATGCTGGTAAGATTCAAGGCATTCAAGCACAATTATCAGCCATACAAGCCAAGCTGCAAACACAAGTCCTTCAAATGCAAGCCGCCGCCATGATTCAACAAGCAGAAGATAGAGCGGCAGAACAACGTGCCTACGAAGAATTTGCAGCGCGATATGCAGATTATGCCAGACAACTGCGTGGACAATAAAGGGAAAAAGAGAGGGGTTTAATCATGAACAAGATCATCATAACAACATTACTGCTTTGCACAGGGCTTATCGCTGCTGGATGTGAAAAAACCTATAGCGTCGCAGAATTTAAAAAAGATGAAAAATTATTTGATGAATGGGTCGTGAGGTGTGGAGGGTTAGGGACTTCAAAAAATTGTGAAAACCTAAGAGTAGCAGGCGCTGAACTTGAGAAAGAACGTCAGGCAAAAATTGACGAACATAACCGCAAAATAGATGAAGAGTTTAAAGCTAAAATGAAAGCTAAACTTGAAAGAATTGAAGCTGACACTAATAGATTACGAGCCGAACGAGAAGCAAGAGAACGCGCTAAAAAAGAAGCTGAACAACAAGGGGGCAATCATTAATTATGAACAAGATCACCATAACAACATTACTGCTTTGCACAGGGCTTATCGCTGCTGGCTGTGAAAAAACCTATAGCGTCGCAGAATTTAAAAAAAATCCAAAGTTGATGGAAGAATGGGGAGCAAAATGTGGATTCACAGGTACTTCAAAAAACTGTGAAAACCTAAGATTAGCAGCTTTAGAACTTCAGAAAGAATATGAAGCAAAATCTGCAGAGAGAATTAGGGAACAGAACAAAAGTTTTCATGATGCTATGGAAAAAACTAAAGCCGAAATGGAAGCTGAACTTCAAAAAAGAAGAGCCGAACGAGAAGCAAGAGAACGCGCGGAAGAGGAACGAAGAGCAAAAGAGCGCGCTAAAAGAGAAGCTGAACAACAAGGGGGCAATCATTAATTATGAACAAGATCACCATAACAACATTACTGCTTTGCACGGGACTTATTGCTGCTGGATGTGAAAAAACCTATAGCGTTGCAGAATTTAAAAAAAATCCAAAGTTGATGGACGAATGGGGAGCAAGATGTGGCTTCACAGGGACTTCAAAAAATTGTGAAAACCTAAGAGTAGCAGCATTAGAACTTGAAAAAGAACGTCGAAAAAAAGCCGAAGAAGCAAATCGTAAACGTAGAGAAGAATGGGAGAAAAAACTAAAGGAAGATAAAGCGAAATGGGAAGCTGAAGCTGGAAAACGTGCAGCTGAATATGAAAAACGGAGAGCTGAAAACGAAGCAAGAGGACGGGCTTATCTTGAAAAACTACAACGAGAAATAGATGAGAATCTCCGTAAATCAGCTGAAGCTGAAAAACAAGCTGAGAAGAAAGCAAAAGAACAAGCCGAACAAGAAGCAAAAGAGCGCGCTAAAAGAGAAGCTGAACAACAAGGGGACAATCATTAATCATGAACAAGATCACCATAACAACATTACTGCTTTGCACAGGGCTTATTGCTGCTGGCTGTGAAAAAACCTATAGCGTAGAAGAATTAAAAAAAGACAAAAAACTGATGGAAGAAGTACTCGTGAAATGCTTGACATCAGGGGATCTTAAATCGAAAAATTGTAAAAACGCAGAGCAAGCTGAATTTGAAACCCGTACAAAATGGGGAGGCTTTGGCTCTACAAATGATGATAAGAAAAAAACGAAAGAACAAGGGGGCAATCATTAATCATGAACAAGATCACCATAACAACATTACTGCTTTGCACAGGGCTTATCGCTGCTGGATGTGAAAAAACCTATAGCGTTGCAGAATTTAAAAAAAATCCAAAGTTGATGGACGAATGGGGAGCAAGATGTGGCTTCACAGGGACTTCAAAAAATTGTGAAAACCTAAGGTTAGCAGCTTTAGAACTTCAGAAGGAATATAAAGCAAAAGCAGAAGAAAGATGGCGTGAAGCAGAAGAAGAATCTCGTAAAGCAATGAAAAAAGCTATAGCTGAACGAGATGCTAAACTTAAAAAACGAGAAGCTGAATCTGCAAAATGGAGAGCTGCAATAGAAAAAAGAAACGCTGAGGAAAAAGCAAAAGAACAAGCCGAACAAGAAGAAAAAGAGCGCGCTAAAAAAGAAGCTGAAAAACAAGGGGGCAATCATTAATCATGAACAAGATCACCATAACAACATTACTGCTTTGCACGGGACTTATCGCTGCGGGATGTGAAAAAACCTATAGCGTCGCAGAATTTAAAAAAGATAAAAAATTGATGGAAGAATGGGTTGTGAAATGTGGTGTCTCAGGTAACTCAAAAAATTGTGAAAATGCACGATTAGCAGCAGCTGAACTTCGTAAAGAATATTACCATAACCTTGCAAATGAACTTCTTGAAGATAATCAAAAACAAAAATAAACTATAGAAAAAAAGGAAAGTTCTTCCAAGAAATTGGAGTACTGCATATTATAAAGGAATTAGCAATGGCAATTAGCGCACTATCTTTCTTTACTCGAATGGATAAAGCTGTCATGGATCCACTTGTAAAGCTGATGGATCAAAGTATTGGCGGTCTTTCAGCTGGTTTGCATACTCCAATTAAACTCTCTGCCACAATTTATCATCACCGGTTATGAAAAACCGATAACCAGCACAATTTAAAAATTGTGCTCAAACCTCGTAAAACTGAAAGGAAAAAGGGGAAATATCAATGAATAAACTTCTCATAACAACATTACTACTTTGCACAGGGCTTATCGCTGCTGGCTGTGAAAAAACCTATAGCGTCGCAGAATTTAAAAAAAATCCAAAGTTGATGGAAGAATGGGGAGCAAAATGTGGATTCACAGGTACTTCAAAAAACTGTGAAAACCTAAGATTAGCAGCTTTAGAACTTCAGAAAGAATATGAAGCAAAATCTGCAGAGAGAATTAGGGAACAGAACAAAAGTTTTCATGATGCTATGGAAAAAACTAAAGCCGAAATGGAAGCTGAACATCAAAGAATGCAAGCTGAAATAAAAAAAAGAAAAGCTGAACTAGAAAAAAGAAAAGCTGAAGAAAAAGCAAGAGAACAAGCCGAACAAGAAGAAGAGCGCGCTAAAAGAGAAGCTGAACAACAATAGAATAATAATTAAGACACAATAAATAGCGGAGCATCTAAATGGCTGTAGAAACCAAAGGCGTATTCACTAAGATAGACACTATGTTAATGGAACCCCTTACAGAGGAAATGGATAAAACCATGACGCATTTCTATTGCGCTTTAGCTGCTCAACTTAAAGAGCTTTTTGCACTTTATAGTAGATTTATGGCAATATTATGTCACTGCCCTAGATTGATCATCATTGGTTATGAAAAGCCGATAACCAGCACAATTTAAAAATTGTGCTCAAACCGCGTAAAACTGAAAGGAAAAAGGGGAAATAGCAATGAATAAAGTTCTCATAACAACATTACTGCTTTGCACAGGACTTATCGCTGCTGGATGTGAAAAAACCTATAGCGTCGCAGAATTTAAAAAAGATGAAAAATTACGCGATGAGTGGCTACGTAAGTGTGGGTGGACAGGAACTTCACAAAATTGTGAAAACTTAAAAGAAGCAGCAAAAGAACTTCAGGATGAAAATCTTGATAACTATCTCAAACAATTTCATAAAAATGATGATAAGAAAAAATGAACGAACAGTCTGAAAGTCAACAGGACAGTAATTAAAGCATAAAAATTCGATTTTGTATGGAACGCGAACCCATATGATAAATAGCGGAGCATCTAAATGGCTGTAGAAACCAAAGGCATATTCACTGATATAGACACTATGTTAATGAAGCCCCTTACTAAAACAATGGATAAAACCATGACGCACTTCTATTGCGCTTTAGCTGCTCAACTTAAAGAGCCTTTTGTACTCTATAATAGATTTATGGCAAGATTATGTCACTGCCCTAAATTTATCATCACCGGTTATGAAAAACCGATAACCAGCACAATTTAAAAATTGTGCTCAAACCTCGTAAAACTGAAAGGAAAAAGGGGAAAGATTGATGAATAAAGTTCTCATAACAACATTACTGCTTTGCACAGGGCTTATCGCTGCTGGATGTGAAAAAACCTATAGCGTCGCAGAATTTAAAAAAGATAAAAATTTACGCGATGAATGGAGACGTAAGTGTGGATGGACAGGAACTTCACAAAATTGTAAAAATTTAGACAAAGCAATAGAGCAAGTGCGTCAAGAAAATTTTGATAACTATCTAAATAAATATCGTAAAAATGATGATAAGAAAAAAATGAAAGAACAGTCTGAAAATCAACAGAACAGTAATTAAAGCATAAAAATTCGATTTTGTATGGAACGCGAACCCATATGATAAATAGCGGAGCATCTAAATGGCTGTAGAAAGCAAAGGCATATTCACTGATATAGACACTATGTTAATGAAGCCCCTTACTAAAACAATGGATAAAACCATGACGCACTTCTATTGCGCTTTAGCTGCTCAACTTAAAGAGCTTTTTGTACTCTATAATAGATTTATGGCAAGATTATGTCTCTGCCCTAAATTTATCATCACCGGTTATGAAAAACCGATAACCAGCACAATTTTTAAATTGTGCTCAAACCGCGTAAAACTGAAAGGAAAAAGGGGAAAGATTGATGAATAAAGTTCTCATAACAACATTACTGCTTTGCACAGGGCTTATTGCTGCGGGTTGTGAAAAAACCTATAGCATCGCAGAATTTAAAAAAGATAAAAATTTACGCGATGAATGGAGACGTAAATGTGGGTGGACAGGAACTTCAAAAAATTGTGAAAACTTAACAAAAGCAATATTAGAACTTCAGGATGAAGATCTTGATGACTATCTAAAGCAATTTCATAAAAATGATGATAAGAAAAAAATGAAAGAACAGTCTGAAAGTCAACAGGACAGTAATTAAAGCATAAAAAATGGAATTCGTATAGAACACGAAACCCACATATTGCAAAGGGATGGGGAAAATAATGGCAGACTATAAAATATTTACCACTATAGACAAAGGATTAATGGATCCTCTTACAGAGGTAATGAATAAAACCATTACCCATCTTTCATCAAGCTTAGGTACTCCGCTTAAGCTGTCTTGTACCATTTACATTATATTTATAGGGTACAACATCATCTATGGGCGTTCTTCCATGCCTTTGTGGGAATTTATAGTGACAACTTTCAAACTGGGCATCATTGTTGCACTGGCCACAAATGCTGCTCTTTATAATGAGTGGGTTAGGGATATATTTTTCAATGATCTGCCGAATGCCATTGCCAATGTCACACAAGGAGCAGCAAACTCAGATAAAAATGTATGGGATAATATGCTAGGCCAAGCTGCTGCACACGTTTTTGAGGCAGCCAACAAAGAACATACATTTACATTTGCTGTCTATTGGCTTGCGGGTCTTTTCTGCTTAGGCATTTCTGCTCTTTTTTGTGGCGTTGGTTTTTTCGTCTCCATATTTGCGAAGATTGGTTTATTTCTTGTTCTATCAGTAGGACCCCTCTTTATAAGCCTCTATATGTTTTCAGCAACACGAAGATTTACAGAAGCATGGTTAAATCAAACAGCAAACTTCATCATACTTCAGGTATTAGTCGTCATACTCGGTGGTTTATATATCCATCTTGCAACAAACCTCCTTTCAAAAAGTGTTCCGGATATGATCGTTTCCTTAGTTCAATTTTTAGGTATTAGCTGTTGTGGTATTCTTCTCTTTTACAAATTGCCAGAAATCGCATCGGCTTTAGCTTCTGGGGGAGCAGCTCTTACAGGCTCAACCAAAGCAGGTGTCGACGCAGTCAAAGCTCCCTTCAAAGCATATCAAAGGGCAAAACAGCGTGCACAAGAACGTAGGGAGAAGATGGAACAGAAAGCCCTAGCAATATTAAGTCTAATAAAATAAAGGAAACGGAAAAATGTTTAAAAAAATTGGGGTCATTTTACCATTTCTCTTTCTCAGTGGCTGTATGTCTTCATCACACACAATGAAGTCACTTCCAAAGTGTGATGGCTATTCTAAACGCCCACTCAACCGGTCCATGTGGAATTGGGAAGGGAAAAAACCCACACCCACCCCCATCATCATCAGTCACAACACACCCTTAAAAGAGGGCACACTTGAAACGCTTCTGGCACAAAAACTAACCGATGAAGAACTCAAATCCTATAAAGACTGCGGGCAAAAAGCATGAAAGAAAAAGACCTCGAACAATACATCGCTGAAGCACGCTCCTTTGATCAAGACCGCATGCTCGCAGCACGGCGCACCACCCGCGCCTCACTCACCATTGCCGGCATTGCCGTCATCGTTGCGCTCATGTCCTCGCTGGCGGTCATCACCCTCACACCCCTTAAAACCGTGGAGCCCTTTGTCATCCGTGTCGACAATTCAACCGGCATTACAGAGGTCGTAGAAGCCTTAAAAGAAGCTCCCACCAATGTGGACGAAGCCATCACACGCTATTTTGCCGCAAAATATGTCCGCTCACGTGAAGGTTTCACCGCAGAAGAAATACAAAACAACTACGAAACCGTCTCTCTGCTCTCTTCTCCCGAAGAGCAACAAAGATTTGCCAGCTGGTATGGCGCAAAAAACCCTCAAAGCCCACAAATCATCTACAAACATGCCAACGTTACAATCTCTATAAAATCAATCTCCTTTATCAATCAAGATGTTGCTCAAGTACGTTACTACAAAACCGTGCGTGATGACGAAACCAATAAAGAACGCATCACCCACTGGGTTTCAACCCTCACCTTTGAATATATCAACGCCCCTATCTCTGTGCAAAACCGCCTGATAAACCCTCTTGGCTTTATTGTTAGTGAATATAGAACAGATCCAGAAGTGGTCAACTAATCCATGAAAAAAAATTTCCTTTGTCTTTTCTTAAGCATCATCGCCCTTTCTCCTGCTCATTTGGGAAATGCCAGTGTTTTTCCCACTCGCGCCCCCAATGACAGCCGCATTCGCTTTATCAATTATGATGCTTATAATGTCACAAAAATTATTGGCTCCATTCGCTCCTCTGTCCAAATAGAATTTTCTGCCAATGAAGAAATTGCCCATGTCGCCATTGGCAACAGCATTGCATGGGAAGTCGCCCCAGCCGGAAACATTCTGTTCCTCAAAGCACGGGAAGTCCAACCCATGACCAACCTGCAAGTCGTCACCACAAAGCTTGATGGCTCAAAACGCTCTTATCAATTCGAACTTATCATCAAAGATGGCGAAATCTCCACCGCACACGAAACCTATTTCCTCGTGAAATTTCGCTACCCCCAAGACGAAGCCGCACAAAGAAGGCTCGCCGCCCTGATGCGACAACAAAAAAAACAAGCCAGACAAATCGATAATATCTTCAACGCCACCGAGACCTATGGACCACGCAATTGGGCTTACACCGCACAAGGCTCAAACGCCCTTGAACCCGCCTCCGTTTACGACAATGGCAAAACCACAACCTTTACCTTTCCAGACAACCAAGAAATCCCTGCCATTTACATTGTAAACAGTGACGGTACAGAATCCCTTGTCCCCAAAACCACCAAAGGCAATATGGTCATCATCCATGCCATTAGCGCCCGATTTACCCTAAGAAATGGCAAAAATGTCCTCTGCATCTTTAACGAAGCCTATCAACAAAAAGGCATCAATCCAGAAACCGGAACAACCTCACCATCTGTTGAACGCAAAGTCGCATCAGATCTTTAAACATCAACATCTTTAAACAAAGCGGGAATCAAAGGGGGCTCAGTTATGAGTGATAAAACAACCATCGAAGATCGAAGCGCCATTAGCGATAAACGCAACAATATCTCCCAAAGCCTTGGCAAAAAAATCGTCATCGCTCTAGCCTGCATAGGATTTTGCATCTATGCACTCTGGAACATCCTCTCCTCCCCCGAAGAAAAAAAAGACACCGCAAAAGCCCAGAAAAAACAAGCCCAAAGCTTTCACAACGCCCTCGCACCTCTCGAGCTCGCCCCCTCCACCCCGCGCGCAAAAATTGGCTCAATCACCCTGCCCCCTCCCCAACCACTCACACCAGAACCCAAAAAAGACGACCCCTTACTGGATGCCGCAAGACGCGCCCCTGTGCTCGCCTTTGCCAGAGGCTCTAAATCTGACTTAAAAGACGTGGTCAACAATGCTTTCAACCCCCTTGAGAAATTGAATGCCCTTGAAAACCTCGAGCATATGCAAAATTCTCCTGCCGCTCAAAACACACAAAATTTTGCCACCCTCTTAAAACCAACCACAACAGAAGAAACAAAAGCAAAACTCATCGGCAACAGAAACTTTATCATCGCCATGGGAACCTCTATCCCCTGTATCCTAGAAACCGCCTTAAACAGCGACCAACCAGGCTTTGCCAGCTGTATCATTAACCGCGATATCCTCTCTGACAATGGACGCGTTGTTCTGCTTGATAAAGGAACCCAAGTCATCGGTGAATACCGCGGCGGCATCAAACAAGGACAATCCCGCCTCTTTGTCCTCTGGACCAGAGCCAAAACCCCCAACGGTGTCATCATTCCCCTTGCCTCACCCGCAACTGACAGTTTAGGACGCGCCGGCTTTGACGGCAACATCAACACCCATTGGTGGGAACGCTTTGGCTCTTCCCTTTTACTCAGCGTTATTGATAGCGCCACAACCACCCTCGTCAACAAAATGCAAAAAAAATCCAATTCAGCAGGTGCCAACAACGCTGGAGGCGGCAACAATTTCGAAGGCATAAGCAACACTGGAAAAGAAGCAGCCTCCATTGCCCTTGAAAACCAAATCAACATCCCCCCTACCTTAGAAAAATACCAAGGCGAACTCGTCAACATCTTCGTCGCCAGAGATCTCGACTTTTCATCCGTCTATAAACTCACCATCACCCACAAAAAAAACAACGCTTACTCTCGCCACACACCAGGCTATTCCTTCTTTCATTAACCACCCCCCACCCATAACCCTACCTCCAACCCCATACAACCCTAACCCACACAAACCCACCACCCCTACCCCCACACACAAATCACAAACCCACACACAAACACAAAGTTTCATTATGCCAACAGCAAAAAATTCAGAACGCGCCTCTATCGTTTTAACAAAATTAAAAATCCTAGATGACTTTCTCAATAACGAAAACCTATTCGAAATTGTCATCAACCGCCCTGGCGAAGTAATCGTCGAAGGTCAAAATGGTTGGCAAACCCACACCATACCAGAACTCACCTACAGCGAGCTAGAAGGCATTGCAAAAGTTGTTGCTGCCTATACAACACAAAAAATCAATGTCGAAAACCCCGTTCTCTCTGCAACACTGCCCAATAACGAACGCATACAAATTGTCATGCCCCCTGCCGTTGCTCCCAACACCATCAGCATGACAATCCGCAAACCTTCATCTCGCACCTTCTCCCTTGAAAGTTTACATGAAAACAAACTGTTCTCCGTCACACAAGGCGTCAGTTTCACCCCCCTTGAACAAATGACACAACGGGAAAAAGAACTCTCTGACACAGAAAAAGAACTCACAGACCTCTTTATCGCCAAAGATTTTTGCACCTTTTTAGAACGCGCCGTGACAACCCAACAAAACATCTTAATCTCTGGCAAAACCGGTTCTGGTAAAACCACCCTCTCCAAAGCTTTAATTGCCAAAATCCCCGAATACGAACGCATTCTCACCATTGAAGACACACCAGAACTGGTCGTTCCCCATTCAAACAAAGTCCAACTCTTTTATTCAAAAGACAACCAAGGCTTAGCAAAAGCAGGCGCAAAAGAACTCCTTGAATCAGGCTTGCGCATGCGCCCTGACAGAATCCTCCTACAAGAGCTGCGTGATGGCACAGCCTTTTACTATATCCGCAATGTCAACTCTGGTCACCCTGGCTCAATTACCACCGTCCACGCCTCCACAGCCCTTGCCGCCTTTGAACAAATGACCCTCCTTGTCAAAGAAAGTGACGGCGGCGGTAACTTAGCGCGAGAAGATATCCGCGGCTTATTAATCTCCATGATAGACGTCATCATCCAATGCAAACGCCTCGAAGGCAAATTCCGCGTCACAGAAATTTACTACGACCCCTTCAAACGCCGCGACGCTTTTTAGAAAAAACTTTAAAAAAACGATCCCCCGCTACTGCTTTGCAAAAACGATCCCCATAACGATACCAACAAAGCTTTTAAAAAAGCACAATTGACCACTTCGGATTCATTTCCAATAATTACAAACACAAACGGAAAGACGAACTCTCCGATACAAAGCAAGAACGAACAAACCTCTTTATCGCCAAAGATTTTTGCACCTTTTTAGAACGCGCCGTGACAACCCAACAAAACATCTTAATCTCTGGCAAAACCGGTTCTGGTAAAACCACCCTCTCCAAAGCTTTAATTACCAAAATCCCCGAATACGAACGCATTCTCACCATTGAAGACACACCAGAACTGGTCGTTCCCCATTCAAACAAAGTCCAACTCTTTTATTCAAAAGACAACCAAGGCTTAGCAAAAGCAGGTGCAAAAGAACTCCTTGAATCAGGCTTGCGCATGCGCCCTGACAGAATCCTCCTACAAGAGCTGCGTGATGGCACAGCCTTTTACTATATCCGCAATGTCAACTCTGGTCACCCTGGCTCAATTACCACCGTCCACGCCTCCACAGCCCTTGCCGCCTTTGAACAAATGACCCTCCTTGTCAAAGAAAGTGACGGCGGCGGTAACCTAGCGCGAGAAGATATCCGCGGCTTATTAATCTCCATGATAGACGTCATCATCCAATGCAAACGCCTCGAAGGCAAATTCCGCGTCACAGAAATTTACTACGACCCCTTCAAACGCCGCGACGCTTTTTAGAAAAAACTTTAAAAAAACGATCCCCCGCTACTGCTTTGCAAAAACGATCCCCATAACGATACCAATAAAGCTTTTAAAAAAGCACAATTGACCACTTCGGATTCATTTCCAACAATTACAAACACAAACGGAAAGACGAACTCTCCGATACAAAGCAAGAACGAACAAACCTCTTTATCGCCAAAGATTTTTGCACCTTTTTAGAACGCGCCGTGACAACCCAACAAAACATCTTAATCTCTGGCAAAACCGGTTCTGGTAAAACCACCCTCTCCAAAGCTTTAATTGCCAAAATCCCCGAATACGAACGCATTCTCACCATTGAAGACACACCAGAACTGGCCGTTCCCCATTCAAACAAAGTCCAACTCTTTTATTCAAAAGACAACCAAGGCTTAGCAAAAGCAGGCGCAAAAGAACTCCTTGCATCAGGCTTACGCATGCGTCCCGACAGAAAAACTAAAACGCTTTGCAAATAATATCTATAACTCAATATTTTTTCTAGTTTTTTTCACATCAACATTTGCAGGAATATAGACACCAAATTTGCTGACATCCGCTTCACCTTTTTAGCTTCAGGCAAGAGCTTCACGAGCCCCTTGTAATATACGAGATCCTGCTTTACTTGTTTTATCCATTATTTTTCCTTTCGATATTCATTAAGAAACGCAGTTAAATTTTTTTCAACACATTCCTCTCTGATTTTGTCAAATTTCCTTGAGATGATTGACTATAAATATCTTCGATCAACACCGGAATATTTTGACTTCCCCAAAAGATAAGGCCCCTCCCCTACTTTTGCCCTTATGCTTTAAAAACTAATTTTCCTTAGTTTCCCCTCATAACCTATGCATAAGATTAGCAACATCTAAATTAACAGCCAAAAAACAATTGCTACATACCTTCTTTTGCAGAAATTCGATAAGCGATTATTTCTGTTTGCATATATTATTCAACATAAAAACATCCCCTCAACGATCAAAAAAACACACAATCCCCATAACGATAATCCTCTCACCCCCCTCTCGCTCAACATGTATATTCCTAAAACCACGTCCATTTTTTTACAATATCAAGCAAATAACATTGTTTCTAACGGCAACATTCCGTTTTTAGCCAATTCTTTTTTAGACATTATAGCGACTTTAAGATCGCATTTTTTAAGATCGCATTTATTGTCTTTAAGCCAATGATCAAAAATCCCAACAACCAAATAACAAAATAAATCTTCCATTCATCATATGCCAAATAATAAAAGCATAACAGCTGTTGTTGATTATACTGATACAAGAAAATCCTCTTTATTAAAAACAGCCAATATTGCTTAAAATAATCACATGTATTTGGTGCAGCACATAAAGCCGCAGCAAATCTTGAAAAAACCTCAAAGATAAAAAAGTAAGACTCTTGCCACTTGGAAATTGTCTTTTTAAAACAGATACGATGCGTATGTTTTTTGTTATTAATAAAGCAGAAAGGATCTCTTCAAAACAACTTTTCCACCCGCCCTTATCCATGCCATGAAAAAGCCCAACATGCTCCAAAGCACACACAACGCATAAATCTTTTCCATCCTTAACACCCCCGCCTTTTTTTGCGACTCCACATTTTTACGCTTTTACATTTTTACAGAAATCAGCAAATAAAATGTCCAACCACCTCCCCATACCGCTCAATATACGACAATCCCTCTTTAAAAAAACAGAGTCCCCAAAGGACAGACTTCCCACACACATCACTCAATAAACAAAGATCTGTAAACGACACTCTAGCCTTTTACCCAACGTGCCCCCTACCTTCAGATCACCGTCCCCTCAAATGGTAATTCCTTTTCATTGACACCTTTTGTCAAAGCAATCCAGATAAAATCAGACACGGCAAGCCCTAAACTTGCTTATATTTTCATGGGCTTCTTTTTTTAAGTCCTAACATACATATACAACAACTTTTACATCTCTTGTCATATTCATATTACTCCCCTTTTGTTACTTTCTTGCCATATGATTCAAAATAGACCTACAGACATAAGATTTATTCCTTGCCTTACCGTATCATAGCTTTTGATCTTGCACGCGCTATCGCATTGATTTGCTCTTGTTGTCTCTGTTGCAAAAATTTAACAGCCATTTGAAACTCTTCTATGCGCTCTTTGTCATAAGATTGTTGTTGTGGGATCGCTTTTAACAAATCAAAATCTTTTTTATGAATGGCATCTTGTCCAAAACGTTTATCTAAAGCATTTTGTAGCTTTGAAATTTCCTTGTTAATCTTCTCTGGGATTTCTAAATAACGATCACGATCAACTTCAGCATTTTTCATATATTGAACGGCTTCTTTTGAGAGTGATGGAACCTCTACTTTTAATTGCTCACGCTCTCGTGTAACCCTATCCATATGGATTTCATAGGAATTTTTATAAAAGGATTGAAGTTTTTTAATAGAAGAAAGCGCAAGAGGAACATGAGCAAGCGCTGCTTTACGCTCTTTTCCTATAGATTTGAATTTATCGATTAAACGATCTGATCCTCGCAATTCACCCGCTCTATCGGGGGATTTACGCAAAATATCAGGAAGTTTATCGCCCTTCCCCGCTAAAATTGTTTGCTCAATCTTGAGTGCGGCCGTTTGCGGATCTTTATAAATAGATGCTAAACGATTGTTCAATTCTTTAAACATATTAACGTAAGATTTTTCATTTCTAAGAGCGCTTAGCACCTTTTGTTCTAAATTAGAGTTATCCGTATAAGCCGCAAGGTATAGCGCTTGTTCTGATGCTCTTGCAGCAACATTCAAATCTTTTTGTGATTGTTCTACTTCAAGTTCTTCCTGTTGAAGTTTAGTAAAATCTGTTTTTTCTTTTTGTTTTTCGGATAATTCTTTATTGATCTCAATAGAAAAAACTGTCTTCCCAGTATCTTGTAAAGCACCAAAACTTTCATTTCCTGTCAATTCAGTAAGACTCTTACGAAGGAGTACAGACAAATGTTCAAAATGACCAAAATGTGCTGCAATTGATGCTTCTATCATTTCTTGTCGCTCAATACCCTTCCAGTTGATATGATGACCAGCGGCAAGAGCAAGTTGTCCGATAAATTCACGTTGAGTACGCCCATTTCCCTCTCGAAACGGATGCAACGCATTCAACTCCCCCATGTAATATCCAGCTCTCTGGCTAAATTCATCCCTATCAAGACCACGCAAATACTGTTCTTTTTCAAGCTGTTGCATAATTTTGGGTGCATAATTTTCAATCTGATTATAATGAGCAAATATACTACTACCTTTGGCAATATCCACTGAACGAATTTGTCCTGCCCATTCATATACATCACCAAACAGCCTTCTATGAATCTCTTTCATGTGACCCAGATCAAATTTACCACCCATAGGAGTATGTACAAATTCGAAAGATCTTACATAAGCGAAAGTAGATTCTACGCGTTCTAGTGTGGCTTTGTCTTTAATACCAAACCGATTATACAAAACACCCGTTTCAGGATCAGTATAAGGATCACCACCCCCTTTATACTTCTCCACGTTTTACCCGCTCTATATAATCTTTGATGACATCGCTTATTTCAAGCTCTCCAATAATAACGCGCTCCATTTGCTCAACAACTTGTGGATCTGGTTCCAACCCCTCTAAACGTTGGCTTGCCAATGCATTTTCAGCATAGAGACGACGCAGCTTCATTTCCTCTTCACGCAACATATAAAACCCTCCTTTGTTGATATTTATTCTAGCTCAAAATGAACCACAGACACAAGATGTTATCCCTTGCTCTAACGTATCACATCTTTTGATCCTGCACGCACTATTGTGTTATTTTGTTCCTGTTGTCTCTGAAGTAAAAATGTAACAGCCATTTGAAACTCTTTTATGCGCTCTTTATTGGAAAATTATTATTTTGAGAGCACTTTTGATAAATCAAAACCTTGCTTATGAATGGCATCTTGTCCAAAACATTTATCTAAAGCCGGTTTAACAAAAATAAAATATTACAGACAAACAATGGAAAAATATCTTTGACGAGATTAAACAGCGATTTAAAAATCAACAAAACACATCTGAATAATCTTGAGAAAATCTTTAAAACAATTAAGACGCATTGAAAAAAGGAGACAATACTTGACAAACGAAATAAGACGAAAATAAGATGTAAAGATGCGCGTGAAAAATTACCCCCTAGGGTGGCGCTTGTTATATAAGGAGGGGCTCATCGTACAAAGCAGGTCTTAGAAACGCTGATTAAGTCTTTCATTTTAGGATGTTTAATTCATACTGCGAAACTTAATAAAAATTCAAACGAATATAAAATTTTTCAAAAAATAGGACAGCATGCTTTTGCTGATAAGCGGGGTCAACATGATAAATAATTTAGATCGTAAACAAATCATATTTTTAATATGCCCTTTTCTCTTTGCAATCATCATTCCTTTTCTTGTAAACATAACCATAAATGAAATTACAGAAAACGGCACAACATCAGATGCTTATTGGTTCGTTCGTTCAAAACCTTTAGACATTCTCATCCTTATTGCAATGTCATGTTCTGCATTTATCCTTCTGCAAAAAAGACATATTAGAAAAAATATCACTATAGCATCATTCATTGCCTTTTGTCTTTTTGCGGCTTATTACAATATCAGTGAATATATCAGATTAAAGCCCTATGTAGGACAAAATGACATGACATGGGCTGATGTTTTTCCTTTCTTTGATAGAATGGTTTTAGCTGGTTCCCTCATTGGCATTGTTATTCTTGGTTTCACAGTAAATCTATCATTGCCTAAAAAATCACCTTTGAAACAATCAAAAAATATGATCTTCGGTGGTTCTCAATGGATGAATATGAAAAAACTAGAAAACATCTTTCCAAGCAATGGAGAAATTATCATAGGGGAACGTTACCGCGTAGACGAAGATATTGTAAAAGATGTTCCTTTTGATCCTCAAGACAAAACAACATGGGGAAAAGGAGGTACCCAACCCTTACTAACCTATAAACAAAATTTTGATTCAACCCACATGTTGTTTTTTGCGGGTTCTGGTGGTTATAAAACAACCAGTAATGTTATTCCTACTTGCCTCAAATACAGTGGTCCACTGGTCGTTTTTGACCCTTCAACTGAAATTGCTCCAATAGTAAAAGAAACTCGACAGAAATCAAAAAAAAATACCGTATATGTTCTTGATCCCCATGGAGCATCAACAAAAACTTTTAATCCCTTAGATTGGTTATTAGATGAAAATATCCCTCTTTATGAAAGGGAAGCAGGGCTTGTAGAAGTCGCAAGACTTCTCCTTGCCGAAGATCATAAATCAACATCAACCGATCAATTCTTTACCTTTCATGCCCACAATTTATTAACCGGTCTACTAGCCCATATCGTCTTTTCTGATGCGTACAAAAAAGAGGAAAAAAATTTAAAAACGCTTCGTATGATTATATCAGAGCCAGAACCATCGGTTATGGAAAAATTGCAATCGATACAATCCAATTCTCCATCACAATTCATTCGTGAAACTCTCAGTGTCTTTACTAATATGGCAGCGCAAACTTTCTCTGGGGTCTATGCAACTGCTTCGAAAGACACCCAATGGCTTTCTCTTGCTAATTATGCCGATCTTATAAGTGGTCATGACTTTAAAACAACGGATATCACAAAAGGAAATATCGATATCTTTTTGAATATTCCATCAAAAATTCTAACATCATATCCAGGGGTAGGACGCATTCTCGTAGGCTCTTTGCTCAAAGTTATGGAAAACGCAAATGGAAACTATGAAAAAAGAGTCCTCTTTGTTTTAGATGGGATTGATCTTTTAGGATATATGAACATCTTAGAAGAAGCACGTGACCATGGTCGTAAATATGGAATTTCACTCATGCTCTTTTACCAATCTGTAGGACAAATTGAACGTCACTTTGGTTCAGAAGGGGCTGTGGCATGGTTTGAAAATTGTGCCTTTGTAAGCTATGCTGCTATTAAAGATATTAAAACCGCTGAAGATATATCAAAGTCATGCGGAAAAATGACAATTGAAGTACAAGAAAAAAGCAAAATGCTAGGAACGTCCGGAGTAAAAGGCACTGAGAGTCTCTCTGTTCAGCAAAGACCTTTAATTTATCCTCACGAAATTACCCAAGAAATGCGAAAAGACGAACAAATTATTCTCGTGCAAGGGCAGCCCCCTATCCGTTGCGGCCGCTCTATCTATTTTAGACGTAAGGATCTAAAGGCTATGGCTCAAGAAAATCGATTTGCTCCTCAATAGAACGCACTTCGTTCGTCCTTACATCAATAACATGAGAGGCTATCACCTCTCAAATTCTTGTGAACGCTCACCAAAATCATGAGATCAGACCCGCGTTTATCGAAGAGATAACAATCCTAGGTTCTTAAGGTCAAAGAAACCCCTACAGGGCGCCTTACGGCGTCCTTGACTTGAGACACCATAGAGGATTGTTTTATCTTTCTCACGCGGCTTTAAAATCATGATTAAAGGGCAGCTTATTGGGGGTGCATAAAATACACCTTTTAAAAACATTACAAAATGCGAGAGATGCTAATATGAACGCACTGAAAGCGGCTGTATTTTAGGTTGCTTACGTTTTAAAGCTTTTGATAAATCATAATTTGTTTGTAGTGCAAGCCAAGCCCGTGCTGTACTCACACCAGCCATTTCAAGCCTAATAGCAAGATTAGCACTAATCGCAGCTTTTCCATTTAAAACTCTAGAAAGTGCTACACGAAATATACCAAGCCGCTTGGCTACTTCATTAACAGACGAATCAAGTTCTTTGATAACATCTTCACGCAGTAATTCACCGGGATATGGAGGATTTTTCATTATTCTTTTAGCACTCCTTAGTGATAATCTAGATAATTAACTATTTAGACATCTACACCTTCAAAGCGAAAGATGACACGACAATTTCCATTGACAGTAATTGACCAATATCCCTTGAGATCACCCTTTAGCGGATGCAATCGAAAAGACGGAAAACTTAAATCATTTTGGGATATAGCGACTTCAAGGGCACCTAGAATACGCTTCAGTTTTGAGCATGATCAGCTCTAATCCCTTTTGTAGTACCACTCTTATAGAATGCTTCTAGCCCTTTATGTTTAAATTCTAAATCGTAACTGAATATAGTGTGTAAAGCTATACGATACAAAAAAATCATTATCTTTGCATCATTCCGCTCATTACTTGAAAAGCATAAAATTATAATTAGAAGGTGCTAAACGCAATAGGAGTGAATCATATCCCCAATTGGCAGCTAAACTTAAAAATATCAAGATAATATAGCCAATAACCATTGCTGTTTGGTGTTCATAGGGTGCAGCACCCGCCACATATCCAGCAAAAAGAAAGAATAACACTAATACACTCCCTCCTGCTATAAACTGTGTTAAAATAAGAACCGGTTTACGAATAAGCAAAAGGAAAAGAAAAATAAAAAAATGAGTGTTTTAAATATCTTAGATAAGATTTTACGAAATATAAAGAACACTCTATGAATTATAGAAACTGGATTTTTTTCTTTTTTATTTAATTGATTTGTAGATAAAGTATCCATGCCCCCCTCCCATATTTATATATAGAGAACGCTTTAAGCTGTAGAATACGTTCATTTATTTATGACGACTTATACACCTATATAAGTCATTATCTCAATTTTATGATTTCTTTTAGGATTTAAACAGTTTCCTTTATTTTTAAAAGCAGGCGTGGTCCCTTAGCCCCTCTCCGCGCCTGTTATTTATGCTACTCTATCCAACTTACTGACAATATCATCGCCTTCATAAACTTCACAATTTATAGGAACCAAACTAAAAGGGCTCCGGTGTTTTATTCTTGCATTGCCATAGACCTTACCTCTAATCACAAAATAACCAGATACCTTAGCATTTCCATAAACAGAGCCATAAACATCAGTATGGCTTCCTACGATAGCATTTCCATAAACCTTGCCATAAATTTTAGAAGCACCACTAACAGCAGCATAATCATACACCTCAGCATTTCTGTGAATACGTGCACACCCAGATAATCTCGCATTCCCATAAACCTGTGCGCAATGATAAACCCAAGCTTTATAGGAAATATGAGCATTATCATAAACATGCGCATTCCCATAAACTTTAGCCTTTCCACTTACGATAGCATTGCCATAAATTTTTGCTTCACTATGAACCATAGCAGCACCATCAACATAAGTATTATCACGAACTATAGCATTATGAAAAATTACAGTATCTTCACAGTTCTGCGCATTCCCATAAATTTTATTATTTCCTAACACACGTGCTTTACCGTAAACTTCGGCGTTGCCATAAATTCTAGTTTTATTTAAAAATTTTCCATAGGTTTGTTCATAAATCGTAGCCTGTCCATAAACTTTAGCACATCCAGAAACCTCACCATAAATCAAAGCATCGTCATATACTTGCGCATATCCATAAACCTCAGCTTCTATATGTACATTTGCATTTCCATAAACCCGTGCATTATCATAAATCTTAGCCCAACCTTTAACTTCTGCTTTATCATAAACCAAAGCATTATCGGAAACATAAGCATCTCTATAAACCATGGCGTCACCACGAACACAGCAATTACCGTCATACGATAAGAAAGAGGCGATAAGTTAGTTTCCTTTTCAATAAAACCACCAAGGTCACCAGCTTTAACATCACCAAAATCTCTTAATGAACGAATGCGATAAAGAGGAGTGTTGTCAACTTGTTTAGTTTCATTGGTAAATTCATACTTTTTTGAGATTGTGTTCATAATGAACTTCTTTAGGATAATATTTTGAATTGACACCCTCTAAAGGCGCCGGGTGCTCAAAACACGGCCGTAAGTCCGTTGTTACGTTTTCCCCCTAAGGGTATTTTATGACATAACGACACCCGACAAAATCATTATACGTTTTTTAAACATAAAAGACAGTCAGTTTTTTTAAAAAGGAAAGATTACTTTCTCTCCACGCTCTAGTGTTTTGATCACTTAAGTATTTATATAACAAAATACCCATTTATTCTATTTACTTTTTTGATATTTTTTATAATATTTTCAAATATATAGAACTTAAAATACCTTATATTTTTATCTCTTTCTTTTGACTATAGCGCCCTTATTAACTCTACCCTTTAATCATGATTTCGGAGCCGCGTGAGAAGGATAAAATAATCCGTTTGGTTCTTGGTCAAGGACGCCTTAAGGCGCTCTGTGAGGGTTTCCTTGACCTTAAGAACCTAGGATTGTTATCTCTTCGATAAACGCGGGTCTGATCTCATGATTTTGGTGAGCGTTCACAAGAATTTGAGAGGCGGTAGCCTTTCATTAAAAAACAAAGTTTATCAGTAAAAAACTATTTTTATTGCTAATCTTCCAAGATTATCTTATCAAGAAAAGTTATTGGTTATCTACGCAACGGTCAATCAGGGAATGAAAGACCCGAAACTTGAAACATATATTTATCCCACTTTGGGGATATCTCGGATTTCTGGGAGCTTTTGTTATGTCCAAGTGCAATAGCACTAAAAGCAAAAGGCTGAGTCAAGTTTCAGCGCTTTCAACTCCCGGAATACTTCTGCGAGGGCGCTCGCAACCGGAGGGGGTGCAAAGTGCAAACCAAAAATCAACATTTAAATGATATTTCCGTAGGCAAAAAAATTCGCTTCAGAAGAGAAGTGTTAAAAATGTCTCAAAAACAATTAGGGGACCTCTTAGGAGTAACCTTTCAACAAATCAAAAAATATGAAAAAGCTACAAACCGCATAGGAGCTGGACGTTCACAAGAATTTGAGAGGCTATCACCTCTCATTAAAAAACAAAGTTTATCAGTAAAAAACTATTTTTATTGCTAATCTTCTAAGATTATCTTATCAAGAAAAGTTATTGGTTATCTACGCAACGGTCAATCAGGGAATGAAAGACCCGAAACTTGAAACATATATTTATCCCACTTTGGGGATCTCTCGGATTTCCGGGAGCTTTTGTTATGTCCAAGTGCAATAGTACTAAAAGCAAAATGCTGATGAAAACTCAGTACTTTACTACTCCCGGAATACTAATGCGAGGGCGCTCGCAACCGGAGGGGGTGCAAAGTGCAAACCAAAAATCAACATTTAAATGATATTTCCGTAGGCAAAAAAATCCGCTTCAGAAGAGAAGTGTTAAAAATGTCTCAAAAACAATTAGGGGACCTCTTAGGAGTAACCTTTCAACAAATCCAAAAATATGAAAAAGCTACAAACCGCATAGGAGCTGGACGTTCACAAGAATTTGAGAGGCTATCACCTCTCATTAAAAAACAAAGTTTATCAGTAAAAAACTATTTTTATTGCTAATCTTTTAAGATTATCTTATGAAGAGTTATTGGTTATCTACGCAATGATCAATAAGGGATAGTAAACCCTAAGTTCTAAAAAAAATTAACTCACTATGTGAGTCCTCCCAATTCCGGGAGATTTTGTTATGTCCAAGTGCAATAGCACTAAAAGCAAAATGCTGATTAGAACTCAGTACTTTACTACTCCCGGAATACTAATGCGAGGGCGCTCGCAACCGGAGGGGGTGCAAAGTGCAAACCAAAAATCAACATTTAAATGATATTTCTGTAGGCAAAAAAATCCGCTTCAGAAGAGAAGTGTTAAAAATGTCTCAAAAACAATTAGGGGACCTCTTAGGAGTAACCTTTCAACAAATCCAAAAATATGAAAAAGCTACAAACCGCATAGGAGCTGGACGTTTGCAGGAAATTGCTGACATCCTCGATGTTGATATCTCCTTTTTTTATAGCGATATTTCCCAAAAAAGAAATGTTGCATACCCTTATGATGAAGGCATTTCCAACAAAGAAGAATACTTTCTTTTAAAAGGTTTTAGACAACTCAAGCCTAAAAAACAAAAAGCAATTTTGTGGTTGATTGCCGAATAGAATGAAAGTTTTTATAGAGTGTACGGCGCTTTAACCATTTGATAAATAAGTGCTTAATTGCAAATAATTTAAATATTTATTACGTATTCTGTACGGACAGAATAAATATTTATTATGTCATGTTTCATGAATTACAATTGGGTATAATCATGCATATATTCTGGTATGCAAACAGATATTTTAAAATTCCTCACGTTCTAGATCAGCCCTATAGCTCTTTGGCAAATTTAAAAAAGTAATTGAATTTTTCATTATTTTTTATATATACTCAATAACGATATCTGTACTAAGAGGATTTTTCTATGCCTTCACTAACGGTTACAGCAAAAGGACAAGTGACGCTGAAGCGGGATTTACTCCAGCATCTTGGTGTTAAACCAGGTGAGCGAGTTGAATTTGACAAGTTACCAGGGGGTGAACTTCGTATAAAGGCAGCACAACCTACAAACACAATTGATAGTTTTATCGGACGATTTGCTGGAAAAGTTAAAAAACCACTGACTATTGAAGAAATGAATGAAATTTCTGCCTCTGGTTGGGCGGGGGAAAAGTGAAGATTACTGTCGATACAAATGTTCTAGCGCGTGCTGTTTTACAAGATGATAAAAAGCAAGGTGAAGCAGCAAGCAAAATCTTAAGAGAAGCTTCACTCATCGCTATTTCTTTACCTTGTTTATGTGAACTTGTTTGGATACTTCGTCGAGGTGCAAAATTATCAAAAGAAGATATTGCTGGAATGTTACGTGATTTACTTGCAACCAGTAATATAGTCATGAATCGACCAGCGGTTGAAGCAGGGCTTACTATCCTTGAATCTGGTGGAGATTTTGCTGATGGAATTATATCTTATGAGGGGAATTGGCTGGGTGGTAAAACTTTTGTTTCATTTGATAAGTTAGCAATAGACCTATTAACGCAAAACGGACAGTCCACAAAACTTCTTTCTTAAAGAGTAAACGAAGACTGTAATGTGAAAAGTTCTTTATTTTCATGGGATTTATAGAAAAATAATTGATAATCCGGTATAATCGGGTATATAATCCGGTATGCAAACAGATACACTCAAAATCACACAAGAATTATTAGCTCTTATTACTGAGATTGATGAATTCAAAGGTGCGTGGCGCGCTTTTGGAACTCTTGCTCCAGAACGTTTGAATGCTCTGCGCCATATTGCAACTGTTGAAAGTATTGGATCTTCTACGCGTATTGAAGGAAATAAATTAACAGACCGTGAGATTGAAAAGCTTTTATTAAACTTAGACGTTAAAAGTTTTAAGAGCCATGATGAACAGGAAGTTATTGGTTATGCAAAAGTTATGGAAACAATCTTTCAATCTTGGAAAGATATTCCTATTACAGAAAATCATATTAAACAGTTGCACCGTGATCTTTTATATGAGAGCGATAAGGATGAACGTCATAGAGGGGAATATAAGACATTACGTAATGATGTAGCAGCCTTCAATTCTAAAGAGGAAATGGTTGGCATTGTTTTTGAAACAGCAACACCATTTGACACACCATACCGAATGCAAGAACTTATTGATTGGTTTAATAAAACCAATGAATTAAACAATCTTCATCCTTTACTTATGATTGCTATTTTTAATGTTACTTTTCTAGCTATTCATCCTTTCCAAGATGGAAATGGACGCTTAAGCCGTATCTTAACAACCTTGCTTTTGTTACAAAAAGGCTATGTTTATGTACCATATTCGTCACTTGAAAGCATCATAGAGAATAATAAAGAAAGTTACTACTTAGCTTTGAATCAAACGCAAAAGACAATTTATACGAAGACGCCTAATTGGGAACCTTGGGTACTCTTCTTTTTACGTGCTCTACAAAAACAAAAACGCCAATTAGAAATGAAAATAGAAAGTGAAAAAAATGCCCTTTTGGTTTTATCTGAATTGGCTCTTAATATTCTTGACTATGTTCGTGCTCATGGGCGTGTTACAACCCGCGATATGGTCCGTGAAATTGGAGCAAGTCCCAATACACTTAAAGCAACCTTTACATCACTCGTTGAAAAAGGTCTTTTGATACGTCATGGAGGAGGGCGATCAACTTGGTATAGCTTGCCTTAATTTTCCTATGCTCTTGGCATGGTAATGATCGGCCTAACTTTTGTAGGTTTGATATTTTTTCGTCCAATAAATAAGCGCAAGGTATTTACACTAACGCCTAGTGTCTTAGCAATACGGCTTTGTGACAACCCAACATTTATAAATGCTTGAATTTCATCAATGTGATTGTCTAGCTTTAATTGCATAGCAATACTTCCCTGTGGACGCCCTAGTTTTATCCCTCGTTGACGAGCAACATTTAAAGCTTCTTTTGTGCGCTCTTGAATGAAATGTCTTTCAATTTGCACTACCATACCCAATACAGTTGCGATGATATCGCTCTGTAAACTCCCATCCATGATGAGATTTTGTCTTGTCACATGAACAATCAACCCCCGTTCACTAGCTAACTTTGAGAATTTCTCAAACAGATAAGAGAAGAACCAGCAATACGAGAAAACTCAGGTGTGAGTAATACATCACCCCGTTCTGCTTTTTCAATTAATATTCCAAGTTTACGCTTGCGCCAGTCTTGTCCCCTACTTACAACTTCCTCTTCAATATGGAGTGGTGCAAAGCCATGTCTGTTAGCATATTCTAACAAGCCAAATTTTTTATTTTCTGTATCTTGTCCATCACGAGAAACGCGCAAATAAGCGTAAAATTTTGCCATATTTAATAAAAACGTCAATTTAGATTTAAAATGATATATTTTTATTCAAAAAAAAATGTCAAATAAATAGATGATTTCATATCAGAAAAAACCATTGTTTTCATTGATAAAAAATAAAATTTATCAATGATAAAATAGGAAATTTGATTGATCAGATTTAATCATTCGATTGAATATTTCAAGACAAATTACAAAAAGGAATTTCTCATGCAAAAGAAATTACCCAAAAGTTATATGACCGATGCTGAACGTGAAAAATGACGAGCAGAAGGCTTAGATCAAAACTGTATTTATACTGCTGAATCAGAAGCAGCGGCTAAAACAAATGACAACCGAGCAGTATGGGAATGGTTAGCAATGGTTGAACTACCTGCTCACACACTTTTATTTCTTAAAAATCGACGTGGAGCATAATTTATTCGTGATATGGGTTTTCTACCCAAGAATGCTGATGAAGAATATGGTCCAGACTGGTTAGAGAAAGGCGTTGTGATAGGAGGTCATCATTTCTAAAAAATTCGAAAAATCAGATTGGATCTTATCACAAGAAGATAGCTATGTGCAAAGTCTTGAAAAAATATTGATCACCAAGAAATTACATAGTGTACGGAATGATTTATGTAATCATATTCGTAATATTGGAAAAAGTGATGGTCTTTCGTTACTTCTTGATACGGAGCGGAGTCTTGCAGAAAATGATTTTTAAGATACGCTAACAGCAAAGCTATGGCCAGTAGTCTCAAAACAGCATTAACTGAAATAGATGTTGTCAAGAGGCACGTGGTGCTTGTTGGTGAACCTGTACAATATAAGGTGATAAACAAGGCTTATAGTTTATCCAAAAATCGGAAAGGTGGTTTACCTTATGACGAAGCGCGACAAGCAATGGCATCTCACTATGCACGATTGAGGAATCTTGACAAGGCGCGTTTAACTGATATTGAAAAATCGATTATTGATATGCGAAGAGAAAATATCAAAGCAATGCAAAAACTCTACGAAAAGATGCAAGCAAAAGCTATTGGTACAGATTTCTAACCCAATCAACCCAATAAAGTACGCATAACAAAATTTTTTACATTAATTTATCTCCATACTCTTTAAAAGTAATTGCCAAATGAAAATCTCTCGTATATATTCTTTCTTGGGGAGAGAGGTTATGCATTAAGACCCCCGCAGGATTTTGTATCCAATCTCTTTCTCCATTCAATTAAAAAACTTGATTTTTTATCTTCCTCGTTTTGTTTATATTGCTTCATAGCAATGATCAGCTAAATTTAAGATGGTCTTTGTAGATGCCAAATTCGTATTTGAAATGCGATTATGGATCACTTAACTTAATTAAAAATACATTGTCTCTTTTTTAAAAATCATCATCATCCCTAAAAGAAAAACTAAAAAGCCGTTCTTTCAGTGTTTTAAATCTGAAGTGATTAATGTTATATCTTTTTTTCATTTTAAGAGAAAATCATGCAGTCTCGATTGCTTCAATCTCGATTGTTTCAATATTGCTTATCATGTGAATGATTAAGAATAAAGAGAGTACAATCTCAAACAAGTCCATCACATCGATGGCTGATATATTAATAACATTTCTTCCGTTTATTTCATCTTCCGTTTGTTTCATTGGGCATTTCATTCCCCTTTTTCAGTTTTATATCAAATTCATGATACAACTTACTTAGGATTTTTGAGCATTTCTAAAGCTTTTAAAAACTTCATTCAGTTCTGATTTGAACAAAGATTTTTTTTGATCATTTGATTTTATTGGCTGGTTTTTTCTCGCTTTTTGCAAACACCAATCCTTCATTTTTCCTCAGAAGCTTCATTGAAGCTAAAGCGTAGAAAGAACGTTCGAGATACTACAGTTTTCCTCTATTTTCTTTAGCCATCATCGCCCGTCAATATCCAGCAGATGATTGAATCAATTTCTCGCAATATTTTTTGAAAATGATAGCGATAACCAGAGCAGCTTTTTGAATTCCCCCCGAAATGCTTCCTTTTACAATAAAAGAAAGCACTTTTTTCGTTTTTTGGCTTCTTCAAGCGCCTGAAGAAAAATCCCCTTCATTTGAGCTAAAAATTCCATAAAACCACTTCAATACTTTTCACACAGCAACCCATGTAAAACAACACCCCATGTAAACATGAAACAATACTTCATCTAAAAGTTTTAATTTGAAGTGATTGATTGTTTTTTTAGAAAAAAGCTGTTTTGCTTTTCTCTACATTTTCATCAGCCCTTTTACCACAACCGAAGATCATCTGACTAATTTGAATGTGGTCAGATTATTCTGAACACGCATATTTTCCTTATATACACTTCAAGAATCTTGTGTATAATTCAAAAAATTTTTCCCCTCTCTCAAGAGGCTTGAGAAAGCACACACCAAAATCCTCTTACCGCCCCCCCCCCAAGCAAAAAACATCCCCAAAGATCAATCGCTTCTACTTAATTAACTTTCCTCCAACAGATCATTCCAAAAACTCCCTTCTGTTTCTTTTAAAAATGACCTAATCGCTTACCTTTAAAAGAATTCAAGTTTCCTCAAGCGTAGTCCCCATGCTTGCATCATCCCACACTTGCATCATGATGGGTGATCACATCCATCAACTCTGTCACAACTGTGTCCAATATGTCTCGTGCATCCCCTTCAGCCATAAGGCGGATCACCGGCTCAGTTCCAGAAGCACGGATCACCAACCGTGCTTCTTTTCCCAGCCGCTTTTCTGCTTGATCAATGGCCGTTTTGACGGGATTTTTTTTCAAGACATTTTTATTTTTAATCGTTACATTTTTTAGAATTTGCGGTACAGGTTCAAACCGTTTACACAATTGGCTCATAGGACTTTGACTTTCCTTCATACAAGCTAAAATCTGCAAAGCCGCCACCAACCCATCACCCGTTGTCCCAAAATCACTAAGTACAATATGCCCCGAAGCCTCACCTCCAACATTATATCCCTTTTGACGCATAGCATCGACAACATAACGATCTCCAACTTTTGTTCTGATAAGATCCAAGCCTTTGCCGTTCAAAAACCGCTCCAACCCTAAATTGGACATAATCGTTGTGACAACGCCATTGCACCGTAATCGTCCCATTTTATGCCAATTTTCAGCAATCACAGCAATCAACTGATCCCCATCAACCGTTTGTGCTTTTTCATCAACAATGAGAACACGATCGCCATCTCCATCAAGCGCAATCCCTACATCAGCACGCACTTCATGTACTTTACGTTTTAAAGAGCTTAAATCCGTTGAGCCACATTTTTGATTAATGTTGGTCCCATTAGGTTCATCGTGAATAGCAAAAACCTCAGCCCCCAACTCCCATAAAGCACGAGGCGCTGCTTTATAGGCAGCCCCATTGGCACAATCCACCACAATACGCACAGCATCTAAGCGAACATCACGCGGCAAAGTTCGTTTGGCATATTCAATATAACGATAAATATCTCCCTCAACCCGTTTTGCATAACCAATTTCAGCAGAACTTGCTAAAGATTTCGAAAGATCGGTATCGATTAATTGTTCAATTTTCGCTTCCATATCATCTGAAAGTTTAAAACCATCCGGACCAAAAAGCTTAATTCCATTATCATAAAAAGGATTATGAGAAGCAGAAATCATCACCCCAAGATCCGCGCGCAGTGAACGACAAAGCATGGCAACAGCAGGGGTCGGCACAGGGCCCAATAAAAAAGCTTCCATCCCCGCAGCCGTCAACCCTGAAACCAAAGCATTTTCCAACATATAGCCAGATAATCGGGTATCCTTGCCAATCACCACACGACGCGATTGATGTTGTGAACGGAATAAAATCCCCACAGCCATCCCTACCTTCATGGCAAAATCAGCTGTCATAGGAAATGAATTGGCTTTCCCGCGAATTCCATCTGTACCAAAATATTTTTGTACCATGCCTCTTTCCTTATTCTTTCTTCCCTTGGCTTTTTTAAAAACTCAAACAGCCCCCTTGGTACAATAGATCCCCTCACCATATTCCCTTCCCCCTATAAGTAAGACCATTGAACGCGTCTCTCATCTTTTATAGATCATCAAAAAACTCTTCAGCATCTACATAACCTAAACCATGCTCAACCAATAATGTTTCTACACCGCACATATAAAACAATATTATCTCCTAAAAAGCTTTACATATCCCTTAAACAGCAACCAAAGAATATTTCATGGCTTGAACCAAATTTGCATAGCAATCCATTGTAAACCTCCCGCCCTTGACCAAAATCCACACACGCTACCCCATCACAAAACCTCTCATCTTTGCAAAATAGATAACCAACACTCCATCATCTCACCTCAAACCCTGCTAAACTCGCAAAGAGTACTCCATTGTAAACCTCCCACCCTTGACCAAAATCTGCACACGCTACCCCCACCATCAAACCTCTCATCTTTGCAAAATAGATAACCAACACTCCATCATCTCACCTCAAACCCTGCTAAATACGAAAAGAGTACTCCATCGCCAAACCTCCCACCCTTGACCAAAATCTGCACACGCTACCCCCACCACCAAACCTCTCATCTTTGCAAAATAGATAACCAACACTCCATCATCTCACCTCAAGCCCTGCTAAACTCGCAAAGAGTACTCCATCGCCAAGTCTCACAACCCTTTTTCCAACGCCTCAAAGTAATCTATTGCTTCCCCTCAAACGCTTTTTGCCAAATCCGCAAGGCAATAGACCACCTTATCCGCTACGAAGCCATCATAATACAATGGTTTTATACAATAGCTTTGCTTAATTTTTTGCTTCCATATTTTGATAAATGTTACAATCAAAGGCGCAAGCAAAGCTTGCGCCTTTTTCAAAAAATTTAAAAGTTTTTTTCAAAACATAGCTACTCAAGCGTTATTAAAAAGCTCTTATTTTTCTTTATCAGATTGCGCAGGTTTAGGCTTTTTTTCAGCGCTGCTTTTACTTTGAGAACGATTAACTGATTTTGTGGAACCTTTTGCGCTTTGCGATTTTTTCTGAGCCTCATCCGGTTGCGCCTTTTTAGACTCAGTCTCCTTGGACTTAGGATCACTGGATTTTGCTGTTTTCTTTCCACCAGCGCCCTCTACTTTGTCGTCCTCACCTTTAATGGTCTCTGCTTTATGGGCTGCTGTTTTAGGCGCTGTTTTAGCATCTTTTTCATCGACCACAGAGTCCCCTGCCTTCACTGTTCCAGTTTTTGGAACAGAAGAAGTTCGTGGAGCAGCATTTTCATCTTTCTGTGTCCGTGACGGCGGCTTTCCTGCAATGACTTCGTTAATTTCAGCGCCTGTTAAAGTTTCATATTCCAACAAGCCTTGTGCCAAAGAAAACCATTCTTTTCTTTTTGTTTTCAAAATTTCTGTAGCACTTTTATAAGCATCATCAATAAGCTTACGCACTTCCATATCAATCATACGGGCTGTTTCTTCAGAGACGTTTTGTGTTCGCGCAACAGAATGACCCAAAAAAACCTCATCTTGGTTATCGCCATAAGCGACATTCCCAAGCAGATCAGAAAATCCCCACCGTGTGATCATGGCACGCGCTAATTTGGTTGCTTGCTCAATATCAGAAGAAGCCCCCGATGTGATATTTTCCTTTCCAAATTTCAATTCTTCAGCCACACGTCCCCCCATCATAATGGCCAAACGAGAAATCATCCAGCGATAACTCATGGAATAGCGATCACCTTCTGGCAATTGCATCACCATTCCCAATGCTCTTCCCCTTGGAACGATTGTTGCTTTGTGGACAGGATCAGCAACCGGCACATTGAGAGCGACAATAGCATGTCCGGCTTCATGATAAGCCGTGAGCTCTTTTTCCTCTTGTGTCATAGCGGTTGAACGGCGCTCAGCCCCCATCATCACCTTATCTTTTGCATCTTCGAATTCTTGCATCGTCACCACTCTTTTATTACGGCTTGCAGCCATAAGAGCAGCTTCATTGACAAGATTCATCAAATCTGCACCGGAAAACCCTGGAGTTCCCCTTGCTAAAACTTTCAGATCAACATTAGGCGCTAAAGGAACATTGCGCACATGCACTTTCAAAATTTGCTCACGTCCAGAAACATCTGGGTTTGGCACAACAACTTGTCGATCAAAGCGCCCTGGTCTCAATAAAGCAGGATCCAGCACATCCGGACGGTTTGTTGCAGCAATCAGAATAATACTTTCATTGGGCTCAAACCCATCCATTTCGACCAGCAACTGATTTAAAGTTTGCTCGCGTTCATCGTTTCCACCACCCAGTCCAGCCCCCCGATGGCGTCCAACAGCATCGATTTCATCGATAAAAATAATACAAGGCGCATTTTTTTTAGCCTGTTCAAACATATCCCTTACACGGCTTGCCCCAACACCAACAAACATTTCAACAAAATCAGACCCTGAAATGGTAAAGAAAGGCACATTAGCTTCACCCGCCACCGAGCGCGCTAACAGCGTTTTACCGGTTCCTGGAGGACCAACAAGCAAAACACCACGTGGAATACGCCCTCCTAAGCGTTGAAATTTTTGTGGTTCGCGTAAAAATTCAACAATTTCTTGCAGGTCATGCTTTGCTTCTTCAACGCCTGCAACATCCTTAAAGGTAACACGTCCTTGTGCTTCATTAAGCAATCTTGCTTTCGATTTGCCAAACCCCATTGCGCCGCGTGATCCATTTTGCATTTGTCGCATAAAAAAGACCCACGCCCCAACGATAATAAAAACAGGCAGTAAGGAAAAAAGAAGATTAAGGAATATACTATTTCCAGAGCTTTCAGGAATAGCTTTAACATTGACGTTTTTGCTTTCCAATTTTTGTATCAAACTAGGATCACGTGGTGCAAAAGTTGAAACAGTTCTACGTTCGACAGTTTGTCCTGTTAATTTTTGACCTTGAATGGTCACCGATTTTAGCTCGTTATTCTCAACTTTTTGCAAAAATTCAGAATAGGAGACTTCTCCACCACCAGAACGTTGACTATCTCCATTAAAGAAAGAAAACGACACAATCAAAATCAAGGCAATAACTCCCCAAATGAGGAGAGAGCGGTAATTGGAATTCATATTCAGCCCACTTAATCAAATATAGATTTCAAATAGTTCCCCTTAACATATAACCTTGTCAGCCCCTTGCCAAGGGATGAGAAGCTGTTTATTCTCTTTTAGCGTTATTTTTCTTTATCTTTTCACCTCAAGATTAAAAAAAGGTTCCACAACATTCACCAATGCAGCATCTTCACGTGAGGAAAGCCAATCGAAAGGTGCCATAATTCGCTTGATGATAACATTTTTATAAATAACCGCTTGAGAAAGCAACTCTGGAATATCATATCCTTTATCATGTGAAATCATCAGCAGCGATTGTAAAGAGGGAAAATGAGGTTTTTTAAGATAAAAATCGCTGTTTTTCAATAAAGATTTCAGCTGTTCTAAATGAGCCGCTCCAACCTTTATCGCTTCAGATCCATGATTGATAACCTGATAGCGTCCATCCCATATGAGCGTTTTATTGGGCTCAACAAGAGCCTCTTTCATATTGCGCCCTTCACGCCAAAAAGCGATTCCCCTTTTATTATATTCAATCACACAGCCAGCATAAGTAAAACGCTTCTTTTCTGAAGAATGAAAACAGATTTTTTGAACAATCGTGCTCAATTTTTGCTTAGGGAGCAAATAAAATCCCCCTCCCATGAGCACCGCAAAAAGCCCGATGACGAAAGGAAAACAGGAATGTTTCTGTAAAAATGGTGCAGGCTTTGCAATGAAACAACGCCCATGTTGAACCGTAATATCCAGCGCTGAGATCAAATCGGCCATATTTTGCGCTTGTTGACGACGTTGTAATGCGGCTTCATTTATTTTTTGAGCAATATCAACAAGCTTTTGCGAAGAAAGAGATTGACGCACCCGCACACGTTCAAAATTGCGATCTTCGTTTGTGGGATCCTCAATCCATGTTTTTCCTTGTGAGCGTAAATAATGCCGCAATGTTTGACGTTTGACCCCAAGAAGCGGCCGAATCAAACGCACTTTTCTATGCAACAATGCCTCACGCGGAATACAAGATAAACCACGCGCATAGAGGGCTCCATAACTTTTTTCGGCAATATCGTTTCTCGTTTCTCTGGCATGACCTTCATCATGCAACGCACCAGCAGAACCGCCCGCAGAAACGCCCTCACACAGAGCACCCGCTTTATCACCCAACGCACCAGCAGAACCGCCCGCAGGAACACCCTCACGCACAGCACCAGTTTCACCGTGCAAAGTAGCGCGACTCTTTTGGAGACGTTGATACCGCATTTGATAGGTTTCAACCTGATCATTGAGTGTATGGCCCGTCATAATAAGGGAGGCACCTTGTTTTTGCGCTTCTTTAACCAAAAGATTATAGCGTGCAACACGAGCGCTGGAAGCAATATGCGTCTTTGGTTTTTCGCCTTCCCACCGCACAGTGACATGTTTAATGTGATGAGCACGACAAATTTCCGCAACAATTTCTGCTTCACGTGCTGATTCTTCACGCAATTGATGATCAACCGTGACAGCAATTATTTCTGGGGAAACAGAGAGGGTTTCCAAATGTTCTTTGACCAAAAACATCAAAGCCAAGGAATCACTTCCCCCTGAGACGGCAAGAATCACGCGTCGACATTGAATAAAATCCGATGTTTTAAAGAGGTTTCTTGCCAGTCTAACGCACACCAAACATGACCTCGCTGCTTATTTTGTAGATTTACAAAACACTGACTCTAACATTTGATGATGTTTTGATTTTTTCATAAAATGCGCACAATCCCCCTTATTGGGCTCAAGAGCGATCATACTTCTTGCTAATTTTAGCAAAATCTCGGAAGTATAGAGTTTCTTTTTATCGGCATACCATGCGCTTAAATAAACTTGTGCTGCTTCATGATAACGTTTTTGTCCCAACAAAGATTCAGCCAACCAAAATAAAGCATCATCACTCAAAGGGTCTTTTTTGTAGCGATTTTGAAAAGCACAAAAGCTTTTTTCAGCATCAACATAATTGGCAGAACGAATAAAATCATACCCTTCCTTATACAAAGCTTTTGAAGAAGAAAGAGCGTCATTCTGATGTGATTCGACATGAGCACTTACATCATGATCCTTTACATCAGCAACCTTTGTCTGATCATCAGCGCTATGTTCCTGCCCCATCTTTTCTTCTACAGTTTGGGATTTTTCATCCAAAGCAGCATTTTCAGAGGAACAAGAATAAACAGAAGTGTCTTTTTTATCAAAAAGCTCATGAAACTGCTTGCTAACATCTTTTAGATTATTATGCTCAAGCACCGTTCGTATCTTATGCAAAAGCTTATCTAAATCATAATCTTTAAATAAAGCCTGCTGATTCTCTAATATAATCCCTTGATGCTCCGAAATACCAGAAGCTTTTTCTATCCTCTCAGAAGCAGCTTTATCAACAGCATCAGTGGCTTTTTTCACTGCATCGGAAGCTGCCTTATCAGCAGCATCAGTGGCTTTTTTCACCGCATCAGAAGCCGCCTTATCAGTAACATCAGAAGCTTTTTCTACTGCATCAGAAGCCGCTTTATCAGCAGCATCAGTGGCTTTTTTCACTGCATCGGAAGCTGCCTTATCAGCAGCATCAGTGGCTTTTTTCACCGCATCAGAAGCCGCCTTATCAGTAACATCAGAAGCTTTTTCTATCTTCTCAGAAGCCGCTTTATCAGCAGCATCAGTGGCTTTTTTCACTGCATCGGAAGCCGCTTGATCAGCAGCGTCAGATGCGTTTTTCTCTGTATCGGAAGCAGCCTTATCAGCGGCGTCAGTGGCTTTTTCTATCTTCTCAGAAGCCGCTTTATCAGCAGCGTCAGAAGCTTTTTCTACTGTATCGGAAGCAGCCTTATCAGCAGCATCAGTAGCTTTTTCTATCTTCTCAGAAGCCGCTTTATCAGCAGCGTCAGAAGCTTTTTCTACTGCATCGGAAGCTTGATCAGCAGCATCAGTGGCTTTTTTTACCGCATCGGAAGCAGCCTTATCAGCAGCATCAGTAGCTTTTTCTACTGCATCAGAAGCCGCTTTATCAGCAGCGTCAGTAGCTTTTTCTATCTTCTCAGAAGCAGCCTTATCAACAGCGTCAGTGGCTTTTTCTATCTTCTCAGAAGCGGCTTTATCAGCAGCGTCAGATGCGTTTTTCTCTGCATCAGAAGCAGCCTTATCAGCAGCATCAGTGGCTTTTTCTACCGCATCGGAAGCCTTATCAGCGGCATCAGTGGCTTTTTCTATCTTCTCAGAAGCAGCCTTATCAGCGGCATCAGGTGCGTTTTTCTCTGTATCGGAAGCTGCTTTATCAGCGGTACCAGCTTTATCCGTATCATGTGCAGGATATTCCGAAGCCTTTCGAGCCGCACTTTCAGCAAATGAAAGTGAACAAGCTACGAAAACCGCCATATAAAAAATCGTTTTCCAATTTATTTTACGATACATTCTTTTCTCCCCTTAAGAGCTTATTGAATGGTTGAAATAAACAATTTTCTTTCTTTAACGACTATTCATGTCATTCAGCGTTGTCACAGCACGTCGATTTTTATTCCAACAGGAAATATCATCACACACTGCTACAGGCCTTTCTTTTCCGTAAGAAATTGTTTGAATCCGTTGTGCAGACACACCAAGAGATACCAAATAGTTTCGCACAGCAACAGCACGGCGCTGCCCCAGTGCCAAGTTATATTCACGTGTTCCCCTCTCATCGGCATGACCTTCGATCATGATAGAATAATAAGGATAATGAAGCAACCATTCTGCTTGGCGCGTTAAAGTACGTTCAGCGTCTGCATTAAGTGAAGAAGAATCGAGACTAAAAAACACGCGATCTCCCACATTAACAGTAAATTCTTGTCCTGAACCTGGTGACAGTTGATTGAAACCAGCATTATTCATATAGGCGCCATTCATACCGTTCAATGCCCCGATATTTTTTTTATCACACCCACTCAAACATAGAGAGAAAAAAAGAGAAAAGCGAAAGAATGAAAAAAGGTATTTTGGGTAAAGCGCATAGTCCGTTTCTCCTTGAATTTCGTAAAGAAGGGTAAATTCTTAAAAATATTTCTTAAGAATAACTGTATAATTCCTAATGAAGACGATTTTTCTTACTTTTGTCATCATTTTTTAGTCTCTGCTCATTTTTCTTCTCTCCGGTTATTTCTCTTGCATTTTTATGAGAAATGTTACCCTTATACCATGCTATTTATACATCCTCTTGATCTTGATGATTTTTTTGTAACGCATTCAACTTTGCAAAAACTTTATCAGCATCAAAAGTCTTGTTTTGATTTTCTGCACTCTCATGTTCCTCTAGAGCAGCATTTTCCGTTACAGAAGCAGGAAGCAACGACCTATCTTCTTCTGCAGCAACAAGACGATTTTTTGCCGCACGTTGGAGTTCAAAGTCTAAATCGATTTGTGAACACAAGCCAAGTCCTACAGGATCAAGAGGAGATAAATTGGCACTATTCCAATGGGTCCGAAGGCGGATTTGTTCAATCGTTGCTTTTGTTGTTCCAATCAATCGTGCAATTTGTGCATCTTTCAACTCGGGATGGTTTGTGACCAACCATAAGATACCATTGGGACGATCTTGACGTCGAGAAAGAGGGATATAGCGCGCACCTTTCCGTTTTTTTTCAGGAATGTGCACCCTCGATTGAGAAATTTTCAAGCGTGCATTTTGATCGGCCTCCACCCGTGCAATTTCACTGCGCGTCAACTGCCCAGAACTAATCGGATCAAGACCTTTAATACCATAAGCTGCCTCTCCATCGGCAATAGCTTTGACTTCCAAGACATGTAATTTACAAAATTCTGCAATCTGCTCAAAAGAAAGAGCTGTATTATCAACCAACCAAACAGCTGTCGCTTTGGGCATCAAAAGTTGCGTTGCCATTTTTATAAATCCTCTTCTGCGCCTCTTCTATTCTATGAGGCAGGTTATATCGCCCACTCAAGAGCACTGGAACTTTGTTATATATCAGTTTTTCCCACCCACTCTTAAAAACAAAGCGAGACATGGAATAAACCATTTTGCCGTGAGATTATATTTTGTTATAGCGTGATTTTTGCTCAACGACAAGAGACCTCTCTTATCATGATCCTTAAGCAAGGGGATCTTTACCTTTAAGATGAATTTTCTTATAAAGGGTTTATTCGATTATTTCACCCCATGCTGTGGCACATTTATTCTGGTGGGATGCGTGGTTTTATCGCTTTGAAATTCTAAAGAATATCCAACTGGAAGAACAGCCCTTGAAACAGGAAGGAAAACTATGGCAGGTCACTCACAATTTAAAAATATTATGCACCGTAAAGGGCGTCAAGATGCAATGCGCTCGAAAATATTTTCTAAGCTTGCGCGCGAAATTACCGTAGCAGCAAAACAAGGTGCGCCTGATCCGGCCATGAATCCACGTTTAAGGCTGGCTGTCCAAAATGCCAAAGCACAGTCGATGCCAAAAGATAATATCGAACGCGCGATTAAAAAAGCTTCCGGCTCTGATGTCGAAAATTATGATGAAGTCCGCTATGAGGGCTATGGACCAGGCGGTGTTGCCGTCATTGTTGAAGCATTAACAGACAACCGTAACCGCACCGCTTCAAACGTACGCGCCGCCTTCACCAAATCCGGAGGAGCCTTAGGAGAAACAGGGTCTGTAAGTTTCATGTTTAATCGGATTGGGGAAATAATTTACAAGCCAGAAGCAGGAACAGCAGACAACATCATGGAGGCAGCAATTGAAGCCGGTGCTGAAGATGTACAATCAGAAGCAACGGGACATCATATTACCTGCGCATTTGAAGATATTGGTGAAGTTTCAAAAACACTTGAAGCAAAACTGGGTGAAGCAGAATCGATTAAAACAATTTGGAAAGCCACCACCCTTGCTCCAATAGATGAAGAAAAAGCTTTATCCGTTTTACGACTGATTTCAACATTAGAAGAAGATGATGATGTGCAAAATGTTTATGCTAATTTCGATGTCAGCGATGAGATTTTAGCAAAACTATCTGTATAATTTTCATCGAGGGCCCCTTGCTTCACCCCCTTGCTTCACCTATGAGAGATTGAAAAAACATCTCTCACCTCTTCTCTTTAGTCACATATATAAAAGCCCCGCATCAATAGCAGGGTTTATTATTGACAACGAATTGATTGATAATGATACAGTACTGTTTTACCTATTGAATGAGAGCCCTTAAAGAGCATCAAATTCTTTCTTTTTAAATCTCTTTCATGTTGAATCAATTAAACCACTTGGGCTTGCACATAAAAAGCAGAGAGAACCGTGTGGATAAAACTATAAAAAATGCCATTTCATGAACCGCCTTCAAAGCCAAGGTTTGGTCCACAACACTCAAAGGCTAGCAAAATGTGTGATAGTGCTGCATTCTTCATAAACTTCAAAGATAGGGCAGCTTACTGAATTTGTCTTATACCATTCATAGTCGACGTCGTGAAATGGGTGTGACGAGCGTTGCAAAATGTTTCTTAAAAAAACCCGCGAGTGTATTAATCAAAACCCGCGAATGCGCAAATCAGTAGTGTTCTGTTTTTATATGATGGTCGTAATCCCATAAAAAAACGTGAGAAACAAAAGGCAATGCGTAATCTTTATTATTAAAAGACATTGCTCTAGAGAGTTTTAAAAGCCGTAAAGCTGAATTAAAAGATAATAGTAAGGCTGGGAACTGGTTTTTACCGTTCGCCTTTATGTTCTCCCTAAATTAGGTTATCTGACCGTTTCAGAAGTTACACAAACTAAAGATACGCAATATCCTTGCCCTCCATCTGCTATAACAAAAGCTGGAGTGGTTTGCAGAGCTTTCATCCACCTTAATCTTTGTTTCAAACATGCGGCTGCATTAGAGCTGGATGTTGATTGATAAGCAACAGAAAAAGCACACTCTCTCTTAAGGTAAGTGAAACCTTCTATGATGATTTATTTTGTTTTTTTGTAATCGAGAGTATAATCTCATTAAACAGGAAGCTGAAATTCTATTGAGAGGAGAACAATAATAGCTTGAGGCTATGCGTGATTTTTCATGATGTTCCCCTATTGAGGGGGCATGATCGTTCATTGTATTTTCACTTTCAGATAATCTTGAGGTTTGTAAGATTTTCCTATTTCAAGCTTTTGTGTGCATTCATCAAAATCATTTTTTGGCATGTCACAAGTAGGATTGGGGCGTGAGGAAGAAAAATAATTGAGAAAGGAATAAAATGCCTTTTCATGAACTTTTTTAAATGCCAAGACTTATTACAATATTTCGAGCTGGAAACGTTAATGGTTTAGCTGCTTTTTTATAAATGTCACAGAAGGTGGAATAGATTTAATATCACTTAGTAGAGAGGGCTTGTACTCTTGTTCATAGATGCTGTTTGGGATGCTGTTTAGGGATAAGGTATATTGTGGGATGCCTTTGATGATCATTTTTAAAAGAAATTTAAAAAACGGGTCTTGTTTTAACGTGTGAATTTATGTGAGACTAAGGTTTTTTTATTAAATTTAGAAACTATAAAATAATCTGTTTTATAGAATTTTAAGAAATGCACCTTTCATTTAGAGGGATAAAAATTATGCTGCATGGTGAACTAACAAATCCAGAAACAATGGGAATGTTGCATTTGTTTATGCAAGCGAGTTTCGTCGTTAAATCTGTTATGATTGGGTTGCTGCTCGCTTCCATTTGGAGTTGGGCCATTATTTTTGATAAAATTTTTACGTATCGCAGAATACGACGTGAAATAAAGCAATTTGAACGTACATTTTGGTCAGGAAAAGCGTTAGAAGATCTTTATGCTGCGTGTAAAAATCAACGCATCAATAGCATATCTGCTGTTTTTATGGCAGCAATGAGTGAATGGAAAAAATCTCTTGAAAAAGGGACCCATACATCGGCAAGTTTGCAGAGCAGAATTGATAAGGCGATGGATTTGACGTTGGGACGTGAAAGTGAAAAAATAGAATCAAAATTAAGTTTTCTTGCAACCCTTGGATCCGCAGGACCTTTCATCGGACTTTTTGGAACAGTGGTTGGTATTATGGAGTCTTTTCTTTCTATTTCAGCTTCTCAAAATACATCTCTTGCCATTGTAGCGCCAGGGATTGCAGAAGCACTTTTGGCAACCGCTATTGGTTTGTTTGCAGCAATTCCAGCCGTTATTGCCTATAATAAGTTGATCCATGAAAGTGCCCGCATCATTGCACAAATAGAAAACTTTGCTGATGAATTTTCAACAATTGTATCGCGGCGTATTGATGAAACACACGCAGCAACTTCCTCTTTATAAAAAGGAGCTTGTCCCATGGGTATTTCTGTTGCTTCTTCTTCTCGAAAAAATACACGTAGACGGAATCGTTCACAAAACCAGTTGATGAGTGAGATCAATATCACCCCTTTTGTGGATGTCATGCTGGTGTTGCTTATTATTTTTATGGTCTCTGCGCCCCTTTTGGTGAATGGAGTTCCTTTAGATTTGCCACGGAGTCAAGCAGGGCCCGTACATGCACAAAAAACGCCTCTTACAGTTTCACTTGACGCTCAAGGGCGCTTTGCTATTCATCAAGATTATTATGAAACTTCACAAGAGCTAATTGCACAACTTAAAACTCTTCTGGAAGCGGATGCGACACAAAAAGATCAACGGATTTTTGTGCGCGTTGCTAAAACTGTTGAATATCAACAAGTCTTAAAATTGCTCGCAGATATTCAAAAAGCAGGGTTTTCTCAAGTTGCGTTAGCAAGTCTTGCGCAATAATAAAACGTTTCATAAGCTATTGTTTTTAGTGTTTTTTAAATAGCACAGAGTGATTAAAAATAAAAAAATGTAAGGTATAAATTAAGGCATAAAGAATGAACAAAGACTCCTATCATAGCATGAAACGAGGCTTGGCTTTATCCCTTATAGTCCATGTCATTTTTCTCAGTTGGGGCGCTGTTCAGTTTACAAGCTCTGTTTCTTTACCACAACCCTTGGAAGCAATTCCTATCACTCTTGCTCCTTTGATGGAAGAGTTTTCTTCTCAACAAGGCGCTCTAAAAGCACCACTTCGTGCAATCCCTGCCGTTAAACCAACGACTGCCCCCCAAGAAACAGAAGATGCACGTCATGTTGGAGAGGGAAAAATAGATAGTCTTGCGCCTTTTCAACCAAAAGAAAAGCCGCGTCCTGTTGAAACCACATCGTCGCCGTCAAGCAACACGTCAGAAACCTCCAAACTTACAGAACCAGTTGAAACAAAAACAGAAGAAACATCCAAGCTTGTACCTGAGGAGCCTTTGACAACACCAGAAGAGATGTCTAAGCTTGTACCTGAGGAGCCTTTAGAAACACCAGAAGAGGCGTCTAAGCTTACACCTGAGGAGCCTTTGACAACACCGGCAGAGATGCCTAAGCTTGTACCTGAGGAGCCTTTAGAAACACCAGAAGAGGCGTCTAAGCTTACACCTGAAAAGCCTTTAGAAGCACCAGAAGAGATATCTAAGCTTGTGCCTGAAAAGCCTTTAGAAACACCAGAAGAGATATCTAAGCTTACACCTGAGAAGCCTTTGACAACACCAGAAGAGGCGTCTAAGCTTGTACCTGAAAAGCGTTTAGAAGCACCAGAAGAGATATCTAAGCTTACACCTGAGGAGCCTTTAGAAGCACCAGAAGAGATGTCTAAGCTTGTACCTGAAAAGCCTTTAGAAGCACCAGAAGAGGCGTCTAAGCTTACACCTGAAAAGCCTTTAGAAGCACCAGAAGAGGCGTCTAAGCTTGTACCTGAGGAGCCTTTGACAACACCAGAAGAGATGTCTAAGCTTACACCTGAGAAGCCTTTGACAGCGCCAGAAGATGTTCTCAAGATAGCACCAAAGCTTGTGCACAAGAATGAAGAGATGATATTGCCAAAAGAATTGGCTCCTGGGGTACGAAAGGCACCAGCAGAACAGGTTGTTCATCAAGAACCCAAAATTGCACTTCCAGAAAAACCTCTTCTTCCACAATTTAAGCCAAAATTTGACGAAGAATCTCCAATGAAGAATGGGGCTATATTGAATAAAAAGATGCAAAATCCTAACAAAAAAAACCAAGAAAAACAAACCATTGAAGATATTTTAGCACTGGAAGAAAATAATTTGCTCAATCGTGTACGAACACAAGGAGGGGGAGCAAAACATTCTGATACACCAGAAGCTTTAGGGGTAAGAAAAAACATGAATGATACCACAAAAATGGCACAAACATTGGTCAATATTGCGGGGGGATGTATTCAACAGAAGCTTAAACTTGTGGCGCTTGGTGGCGATTTAAAAGATCGTCCTGTTGTGCGGTTGCGCTTTTACTTAGACCGTGAAGGAATGGTTATAGGCGATCCTATCATTGATCCTATAAGCGGTCTTAAGAGTCAACAAGCGATTATGATAAGGCAGGTATATGCGGCTGTCTTTTCATGCCAACCTTATGCGGATCTTCCCCGTGATCAATATGACCTGTGGGGGCAAGGTTTTGATTTTAATGTTGATCCCCTCCAAGAAATAAGATGACAAAAGAAAAGAGAAATCGGCTATGAAAGGATAAATTCCATGATAAGTACAACGAGACATAAAGTTTTTACGTGGTGTATTATCACTTGTGGTTTGTGGCTTTTCAGTTCCTCATCAGTTTATGCGCAATTGAAAGGAACAATTTCGAGTGCTGATTTTAATCCCATTCCTATTGCCATTACAGATTTTATTTCCAATGATTCGATTGGATTGAAAATATCGGCTGTGATGTCAGCTGATCTTGAACGGTCGGGGCTTTTTTTACCGCTTAATAAGGAAAAATTTTTTGAAAGAATTTTGAACCCTAATAAACAACCGCATTTTGCTTCTTGGCAGAAAATAAAAGCGCAAGGCTTGGTGACGGGGCAAGTCATGAGAGAAAGCGACGGGCGCTTGAGGGTCGATTTTCGTTTATGGGATGTTTTTGGGCAGCGACAACTGAAAGGGCGGCGTTTTTATACCGCGACAGAACATTGGAGACGTGTAGCTCATATGATTGCAGATGAAATCTATAGTGAGATGACTGGGGAAAGTGGTTATTTTGATACACGAATTGTTTTTATCGATGAGACAGGTCCCCAAAATGCACGTATTAAACGTTTAGCAATGATGGATCAAGATGGTGCAAATTTGGTTTATATGTCTGATGGAAGTGAACTGGTTTTGACGCCACGTTTTTCACCCAAAAAACAAGAAATGACCTATATGGCTTATGAGAAAAATAAAGTGCCACATGTTTATCTCCAACAAATTGAAATGGGTCAAAGAGAGTTGATCGGAACATTTAATAACATGTCAATTGCTCCCCGTTTTTCTTCTGATGGACAAAAAGTCATTATGAGTTTGTTGCAAAATGATGGAAGTGCAAATCTTTATACCATGGACTTGCGAACCCGTACAATGACACGGCTGACAACAACTTCTGCTATTGATACTTCTGCTTCTTATTCTCCGGATGGGAAACAAATCGTCTTTTCTTCAGATCGTAGCGGAAAGCCGCAAATCTATAAAATGAATGCGGATGGGAGTAATATTGAGCAGATTTCTTCAAACGAGGGGAGTTATTCAACACCCATTTGGTCGCCACGGGGTGATTATATCGCCTTTACCAAACAATTAGCCGGACAATTTTCTATCGGTGTTATGCACCCTGATGGGCAAGGAGAACGAATTTTAACCACAGGATTTCACAATGAAGGACCAACTTGGGCCCCCAATGGTCGTGTGTTGATGTTCTTTCGCAAAAATCCCGATATGGGACCTAAAATTTATACCATTGACATTACGGGACGCAATGAACGTCAACTCCCCACACCCAATGATGCTTCTGATCCAGCATGGTCGCCATTGCTCAATATGCAATAAAAAAAATGCTTGATGAAAATACAGAATATAAGGGGAATGTATACACTCTCAAATCTACACAATTTCAATGGCCTTTGATCATTAACTTTAAGCATTGAAAGGTGGCACTTATTATTAGTTATTAAGAAGCATAGGGGATTTTATAAATTTTATTCAGCATTGACTGCGTGGTCATGAAACTTCTTTGGGAGAACAGTATTTTTTCAAAAAACAAATTTCTTCCGCTTTTATGTGTAAGCTCAAGCGGTTTTAATTGATTCAATATAAAGAGATTTAAAAAGAGAGAATTTGAGGGCATTTAAGGGTTCTCATTCAATCGGTGAAACAGTGATTTATCATTAAAAAAAGAGCTGTTTTGAAATTTTTAGACTGCCTGTATTCTTCAAACTGTCGCTATCGATATTTTTGACGTTCCCTCTGATCTGGTTTGCTTAGAGTTCAGATTGTTGTCAAGCAGGCTCTCTTTACTTTTCTCCTGATGTGTTTTCCTTAACAAAAGAAAACCCTTGGGGAAAATCCTATCTTAAAGACTATGGAGCAGCCCTTTTAAAAAATATCGAATATTTTTAGAAGCTTTTGAGGTTTCATAAAAGTGCAAGACAGCATCATACAAGCCCTAGAATTTTGCAATAGCTTTACAGCTTTTAAGATGGTTCATGAAATGACATTTTTAGCCCTTTAAGTTTTACGGCACACGGATTTTCTCTTGCTTAATAATAGAATATGCAAACGTATGATTTTGATTGTTGCAATACACACAAAGATTTGAAATGAGAAAATCTGAGAGCATTTAAGGGATCCCATTCAATTTTAATAACGCTAACGATCTATATAAATCAATGTATTATTCTTCCAACACCCGCCGTTTTATGAAAAACTATTTAAGTCTCATGCGATCTTTCCCATGGTTGTCCCCACACAACCCGCCCTATACGGTCTCATTAATTGCTGTAAACTCTATCGATGGAAAAATCCTTTAATGCGCATTATCTCTCTAGCAATGGGATAATACCAAAGCTTCTGTGACATGAACAAAATTTTCCCCTCTTCATTTAATAAAAACTGCCCCCTTATTCTCTTGGGCTCATTTATAAGATTTGATTGTGATCGTGAAAAATGGCAGTTTTACATTTTTTCAACGGCTTATATATTGTTCTCTTATGAGAGTGTAAGCGTATGATTTTAAGTGTTTCAATAGGAACAGATTTGAAATGAAAATCTTTTCACTGTCTTGACTTTTCTCCACGTGAGAAATGATATCATTCTCAGTCAATAAATTATTCTTTTGATGCTACAAAACACCATCATTTGAGATTTTTGTGCCTCCTTGGCACATTAAATGTTTTTTAAGTGCACACTAAATATCGAGTATAGAATAATACATAGATTCAAACCAATACCATGTATGTAAATCTCTTTAGAGTTTTCTCAACAAAATCTGAAAAGTTTACGACCCAATTGCGTTAAAAATTTTTGTCCCTTTGAAGGAAAAATAGAAGTCAAATAAAATAATATGCTTTTAAAACTCTAAATAAAAAAGACATTTTAGCCATGCGTTTCAGCTATGTTTTGACCTCGTTCTCATTTCTTGCATTTAAAAAGCACATAAAACCATGCATTAGAAATAAGTGCTCTTTCTTGTCATATCAAATGACAATGCAGTCATAAGAATAGCTTCAAACAGTCTTTAAGTGTTTTGAAAAAAGCTCCAACCTTACGGCTTATACTGGCTTGCAGTATTTTGTTGCATTGCTTATTTACACACTGATTTTAAAGAGATATTGCGTATCCAAGCTCATTTCGCGACCGTCCCCATAAAGAACATAACGCTATCCCCCCTTAAATATAAAATCTACTCCAGCCTCCTTACATTTCATAAAAGAGCACACCAGCCCCCTTAACACAGATCCTCCAATATTATGACAACTTCTTAATACTCTAAGACATTTTATGAAGAGGTATTTTTATGGTATAGCTTTTTCGCCATGCAAGCTTCCCCATTTCATCAGATTTTCCCATTTCATCATGTGATAAGAAAATAATTTTGATAAAAATGCGTCCAGATTTTACATGAGAAAATCTTAAGGAAAATTCTTATTCAACTTGAATAAGTCTCGATTATTATTGTTATAAATGAATATATTCTTTATCATAAGTATTATAATCATAAAAATAAATTTCAATCTGTTTTGTTATTTCTTTGCCAACAAAATCTCTCTTCAAAAGAGAATGGTGCATTGTTTTATAATGATAATTTACTGTTTTCTATATTGAATGAGGGTCCAAAATAACGTAAGATTCTCTCATTTCAAATCTCTCTCTCATGTTGTATCAATCAAAACCATCCACTTACACATAACAAGCGCAAAGAGCCATGTGGATCAAACTGTATAAGAAAGAAATAAAAAGGGCTTTTCATGAACCGCCTTACAAGCCAAAGGTTTAGTCCGCAACACTCAAAGGCTGGCAAAGCGTATGATGGTGCCGGCTTGCTTTTTCATAAGCGTAAAGATGGCAATACTCAATGGATTTATCGCTACACCATTCACAAAGCGCCATCGCGAAATGGGTGTGACGTGTTTTAAGAGATATCTCTTAAAAAAAGAATATCTTGAACTTATGGACACAATGGACGATAAAACATTAATCTAAACAATAACGCAGACTGAGACATGATAGATTGTATAAGGCATCATCTCCCATTTTTTGTAGCCAAGTAGCAGAAATGCTTTCTTTGCTAGATCCTATGATTTATCTGCCCTGTGTCGGCGAAACAAAGCCCTTAGATTTTAGATTCATAGATGTCCCATAGAGCTTTTATGAAGCGTATAGGCAAAAACACTTTTAAACCAGCATTTTTGCAAAAAGCTCTTTGGGTAAACGTCGTGGTTTTGCTTCCTCATTAATCAAAGCAATTTCAACTTTTGCTGTTACCAACGTGATTGCCTCATGCATAATAGATTGCTCCATAAAAAAGCGCGCCCCTTGGATATGATCAACACGCGTTTTAACCACTAAAAGGTTATCAATTTTGGCTGGTTTAAAAAAACTAATTTCCATATGACGCACAACAAAAAATAGTTTTTCCCCCTCAACCCCTGCAGCTAACATCTTATTATTAAAACCGGTATCCCTTAAAAACTCTGAACGTCCCCGTTCAAAAAATTCTAAATAACGGGCATGATAAACCACCCCGGAAAAATCTGTATCAGCCACATAAACGCGCACCTGAAAATTATGAAAAGCACTTGTATGATTGCTCTTTAAAGGCGTTATTTCTGTCATTAACTTTATGTCCCATAAAATCACTTAAGATAGCAAATTGTTTATCAATAAAAATATTGAACACATTTTTGTGTTGAAGTTATGAAAAGCAAAAAATACAAAAACCTCACGCGTTCTAAACCCTTTCGATCAGAACACAAGGACAAGAAAAATGCCTCTTGTATTTTATGACCTTGCTATTTTGCTATAAAATATTCACACAGTTTCTTTAAAAAGATGCCTTAGTCCTCTTCCCCATCCCATAAAGACGTCTGAAGTGATGCATTATCTTGAGCATCAGAAAGTTGAGCACGCTTTTGTATAGAGGTTGAAGCAGGCGCGACAAGTCCTAAATGGCTCCAAGCCTTTTCCGTGAGAATGCGTCCACGCGCCGTTCTTTGAATAAAGCCTTGTTGGAGAAGATACGGTTCAACGATATCTTCAATCGCATCACGCGGCTCTGATAAAGCAGCAGCAATCGTTTCAATGCCTACTGGTCCCCCTAAAAAAGTTTCGGCAATCAGGAGTAAATAACGCCGGTCCAGCGGATCAAGGCCTAAATGATCCACCTCAAGGCGAGAAAGCGCTTCATCAGCGATTTTCCGGTCAATTTGTTTTGCCTGTTTTACCAAAGCAAAATCACAAACGCGCCGTAAAAGCCGTCCAGCGATGCGCGGTGTCCCGCGGGCGCGGCGTGCAATTTCATGCGCACCATCATCACTAATATTAACGGCAAAAAGCCGTGCATTGCGCTGCACAATATATTCTAATTCTTCTATCGTATAAAAATTAAGACGAATGGGGATACCAAAACGGTCTCTCAGTGGTGTGGTCAAAAGCCCCAACCGTGTGGTTGCTGCCACCAAAGTAAATTTAGCCAGATCAATTTTAACCGAGCGCGCCGCCGGCCCCTCTCCAATGATCAAATCGAGTTGATAATCTTCCATGGCGGGATAAAGAATTTCTTCAATGGCTGGATTTAAGCGATGAATTTCATCAATAAACAACACATCACGTTCTTCAAGATTGGTCAAGAGAGCGGCTAAATCGCCTGCTTTAGCAATAACTGGCCCTGAAGTAGAGCGAAAATTAACGCCTAATTCTTTGGCCATAATCTGTGAAAGCGTTGTTTTTCCCAGCCCTGGTGGTCCCACAAACAAAACATGATCCAGCGCTTCTTGCCGCGTTTTTGCAGCTTCAATAAATATTTTTAAATTAGCCCGTGCCGCTTCTTGGCCAATAAAGTCATCGAGAACTTGAGGTCTTAAGGAACGATCGGGGTCGTTTGGAAGGGGTGCTGCCCCCAAAAGGCGTTGATCTTCATCTTTATGCATTGTGACCTTTTATTCAAGTAGGAGAAGAAAGCAATTTGAGACTATGGCGGATAAGCAGAGCAGAAGAAACGGTTTCCCCTTCAAGAGTATTCATCGCAAGAGCAAGAGCCCGCGCGGCTTTCTCACGTTCAAAGCCTAGCGTCATCAATGCGGAAAGCGCATCTTGTGCAGGTTGATTAACCCTCTCGTTCTGAGAAACCGAAACCGTCTTGACCGCCTGTTCAAAGGGAAGTGTTTTACTTTTTAACTCACCCACAATTCTTTCACTGACTTTTTTACCAACGCCTGGTGCTCGACTAATCATCGCCCCATCGTTTAAAGCAATGGCTTGTGCAAGTTCATCAGGTGATAAAGTTCCCAAGATTGCCAAAGCAACCTTTGCCCCTACCCCTGGAACATTTTGAAGCATACAAAACCACTCCTGTTCAGCTCTTGTGGCAAAACCAAAAAGACGGATTGCCTCTTCACGCACATGGGTTTCAATAAAGAGACTTAATGTCTCCCCAACTTCAGGTAAAGAAGGACGCAACCGATTGGAGATAAAAACAACATACCCCACACCATGAACATCCAGAACGATATGGTCCTCAAAGATATGCTCAAGCGTGCCCTTTAATTTGCCAATCATGTTTTTACCCCGATCATATCACCACCCTTGCCTGATAAGACCAGCCCATTCTTTCACATTGTATAAAACCAATTTGACACAACAATCTACCCCACACCGTCAATATCCAAAAGGCTATGATCCTCAAAGATAAAGATATGGAAATGTTCTTTAATTTGTTTATCATGTTGCCATCCCAATCATATCGCCACCCTTGCCTGATAAGATTGGTTAACACTCTTACGATGCATACTATGACAAAGAGCAAGCGCAAGAGCATCAGCCGCATCACTGCTATCAAATTCAGCCCGTGGGAGCAAAACTTTTACCATCATATGGATTTGTTCTTTAGCGCCATGCCCAACACCAATAACTGATTTTTTCACTTTGTTAGGAGCATATTCAAAAACAGGGAGATTGGCTTGCGCAGGAACCAACAGCGCGATTGCACGTGCTTGCCCAAGTTTTAAAGTTGCCGTAGCATCCTTATTGACAAACACATGTTCCACCGCCGCTTCATGGGGCATAAATTGATGTACAACCTCTGAAAGACCTTTATGGATCTGACAGAGTCTGGAAGCTAAATCACACTGCACATCAGAAGAAACCGTCCCTGCAGCAACAAACTGAAGACGATTACCCGCAAGATCGATAACGCCCCATCCAGTATAACGTAATCCGGGATCAATGCCTATAATACGAATCGTCTCTGCCATAAATTCCAGTTTATACACATTTCCCTCTTTTGAATAAAGGCTCACCCCCAAAGAAAACAGCAGCAAAACATAAAACCAGTAATCAAGACAGCCACGCATCATGCATTTATACAGTATGATACACGAACAAACAGCACCTTTATAGAACAAGATCACAAATGGACTCGAACAAAACCATTCGCACCCTATAAGATAAGCCAAATAAAGAATAAAACTTTTCCTTTTATTTCATCTTCACCTTCTATCTCATCTTCAATGTCATAACGCTTAAGCCATCACCAGTAAGCAAAGAGAAGATACCTACATTCATAAGTATTAAAAATGCTTCTCTATGGATGATATATATTTCCCACGGGGTTTTCATCATCTCAAGTACAAGCAGCAGCAGCTTCCCACCCCGCACACATATATTTTATGCGCGCCTCTCAAACGAGAGTGAATGCGCAACAAATTGACAGAAAATTTCTGGGTACTCATTCCAATGCGGGGTTTCAAGTTCCAATGTCAGTGTCTGAAGAGAAGCTTTTACGATTTCTTTTTTTATTTGTTCCACTAACATTTCCCCTTCGCGCAAAACAGAGAAAATATTTCCCCCGAAAGGCCGTTTTCAGTCATTCTATTTGTTTTCCCAGCCAATTATCATCATCCAAGATAAAAGCTGCCCTATCTTGACCAAAACACATAAACCGCAACATCAAGCGCATAAACCGCAGCCACATATCCTAAACGAAAAATGCGCATGCCTCTAAAATAAGAGCGAATGAACAAAAACTAAAGGAATATTTTTAAGAACGTCCAAAGGCTGTTTTCAGCAATTCAATTTGTTTTGCCCTCGGATTTTCATCATCTCAAGTACAAGCAGCAGCAGCTTCCCACCCTGCGCACATATATTTTATGCGCGCCTCTAAACGAGAGTGAATGCGCAACAAATTGACGGAAAATTTCTGAGTGTTCATTCCAATGCAAGGTTTCAAGTTCCAATGTCGGTGTCTGAAGAGAAACTTTTACAATTTCTTTTTTTATTTGTTCTGGTGACATTTCCCCTTCGCGCAAAACAAAGAAAATATTTCCCCCGAAAGGCTCTTTTCAGTCATTCAATTTGCCTTCCCAGCCAATTATCATTGTTCAAGATAAAAGCTGCCCTATCTTGACCAAAACACATCAACCGCAACATCAAGCGCATAAACCACAGCCACATATCCTAAACGAAAAATATGGGTGCCTCTAAAATAAGAGCGAATGAACAAAAACTAAAGGAATATTTTTTAAGAACGTCCAAAGGCTGTTTTCAGCAATTCAATTTGTTTTGCCCTCGGATTTTCATCATCTCAAGTACAAGCAGCAGCAGCTTCCCACCCTGCGCACATATATTTTATGCGCGCCTCTCAAACGAGAGTGAATGCGCAACAAATTGACGGAAAATTTCTGAGTGTTCATTCCAATGCGAGGTTTCAAGTTCCAATGTCGGTGTCTGAAGAGAAACTTTTGCGATTTCCTTTTGTATGTGTTCCACTAACATTTCCTCTTCGCGCAAAACAAAGAAAATATTTCCCCCGAAAAGCTCTTTTCAGTCATTCGATTTGCCTTCCCAGCCAATTATCATCATCCAAGATAAAAGCTGCCCTATCTTGACCAAAACACATAAACCGCAGCATCAAGCGCATAAACCGCAGCCACATATCCTAAACGAAAAATGCGCATGCCTCTAAAATAAGAGCGAATGAACAAAAACTAAAGGAATATTTTTAAGAACGTCCAAAGGCTGTCTTCAGCAATTCAATTTGTTTTGCTCTCGGATTTTCATCATCTCAAGTACAAGCAGCAGCAGCTTCCCACCCCGCACACATGTATTTTATGCGCGCCTCTCAAACGAGAGTGAATGCGCAACAAATTGACAGAAAATTTCTGGGTACTCATTCCAATGCGGGGTTTCAAGTTCCAATGTCGGTGTCTGAAGAGAAGCTTTTGCGATTTCTTTTTGTATGTGTTCCGCTGACATTTCCCCTTCGCGCAAAACAAAGAACATATCTCCCCCGAAAGGCTGTTTTCAGCAATTCAATTTGCCTTCCCAGCCAATTATCATTGTTCAAGATAAAAGCTGCCCTATCTTGACCAAAACACATCAACCGCAACATCAAGCGCATAAACCACAGCCACATATCCTAAACGAAAAATATGGGTGCCTCTAAAATAAGAGCGAATGAACAAAAACTAAAGGAATATTTTTTAAGAACGTCCAAAGGCTGTTTTCAGCAATTCAATTTGTTTTGCCCTCGGATTTTCATCATCTCAAGTACAAGCAGCAGCAGCTTCCCACCCCGCACACATGTATTTTATGCGCGCCTCTCAAACGAGAGTGAATGCGCAACAAATTGACAGAAAATTTCTGGGTACTCATTCCAATGCGGGGTTTCAAGTTCCAATGTCGGTGTCTGAAGAGAAGCTTTTGCGATTTCTTTTTGTATGTGTTCCGCTGACATTTCCCCTTCGCGCAAAACAAAGAACATATCTCCCCCGAAAGGCTGTTTTCAGCAATTCAATTTGCCTTCCCAGCCAATTATCATTGTTCAAGATAAAAGCTGCCCTATCTTGACCAAAACACATCAACCGCAGCATCAAGCGCATAAACCGCAGCCACATATCCTAAACGAAAAATGCGCATGCCTCTAAAATAAGAGCGAATGAACAAAAACTAAAGGAATATTTTTAAGAACGTCCAAAGGCTGTCTTCAGCAATTCAATTTGTTTTGCTCTCGGATTTTCATCATCTCAAGTACAAGCAGCAGCAGCTTCCCACCCCGCACACATGTATTTTATGCGCGCCTCTCAAACGAGAGTGAATGCGCAACAAATTGACAGAAAATTTCTGGGTACTCATTCCAATGCGGGGTTTCAAGTTCCAATGTCGGTGTCTGAAGAGAAGCTTTTGCGATTTCTTTTTGTATGTGTTCCGCTGACATTTCCCCTTCGCGCAAAACAAAGAACATATCTCCCCCGAAAGGCTGTTTTCAGCAATTCAATTTGCCTTCCCAGCCAATTATCATTGTTCAAGATAAAAGCTGCCCTATCTTGACCAAAACACATCAACCGCAACATCAAGCGCATAAACCGCAGCCACATATCCTAAACGAAAAATATGGGTGCCTCTAAAATAAGAGCGAATGAACAAAAACTAAAGGAATATTTTTTAAGAACGTCCAAAGGCTGTTTTCAGCAATTCAATTTGTTTTCCCACGGGATTTTCATCTTCTAAGGAACAAGCAGCAGCAGCTTCCCACCCTGCGCACATATATTTTATGCGCGCCTCTAAACGCAGTGAATGCGCAACAAATTGACGGAAAATTTCTGGTAGCTCATTCCAATGCGAGGTTTCAAGTTCCAATGTCGGTGTCTGAAGAGAAACTTTTGCGATTTCTTTTTTTATTTGTTCTGGTGACATCTCCCCTTCGCGCTCTGCTCGAAGGAGAAGGAGTTGAGAGGCAATTTGCATAAGTCGTGTACTTAAATACATCGCCTCTTTTGCATAGATTGCAGAAATTTCTGCCGAAAGGGAACGTGCCACGACCTTCCCTTCTGAATCGATATAGGCTGCTGTTTTTTCAATCAGTGCCATTGTCTCTTCATAAAGACGATTAAAAGCATTTTCAAAAGCATTATGCTCAATCATGATAATAGGTTCATCATAGGGACGTTTATGTACGCTCACGCTTTTATACTCCAAGTATCAGCACAAAACCACACCACTCAACGAATAGAGTCCTAAAAAGTTTCTTTTGTTACTGTATAGAATGCTTTTTTTATTGACTACCTCTTTTACATTTTTTGCGCAATGCACTTTTTATACTAAGGTTAACGCAGCCAAACAACAACTATGAAACCGTTTTTCTTACAAACGGATCAGTTTCCTCGAAAACGCGCTCTGCAAAAATCGACGTTTTTCGCAATAGTAAGCGACTCCAAATTGCAAAGCAATACCTGTTATTATTAAGAGACTATCGGAAAAAAACGTTCCTGTCATCACTGTTTTTACAATTTGTCCAAACATAGCAAAAATGGTTCCCGTTACAAAGACCGGTAAACTATGTTTTCCTAAGATTGCTAAAGGATGTTGTGTTGAAACATAAAACCATTTATTGACGCGCGGCAAGCATACAATGAGAAAGGATAGAGCAAGAACATGGAGCAAACGAGGTAAGCTTAAAAAGGTTTTATTAAAGTTGATCAACGGAGAAGACCAACCCAACCACCCCAAAACGCCCCACCAGTTTAAGCGAACCCATAACAGTGCCAACAAGAGATATCCTGCCGCACAAACCACCCAAAAAAACTGAAAAGCAATTGTTTTTCCTTGTTTAAGCGCTAAAGTGCTGGTTAAACCTATAACAAATAGGAGTTGCCAAGACAAAGGGTTCAAAAACCACTTTCCCTTTATAGGATAAGAAGGAGGAGCAATTTTATAAAACCCGCAAGTAAGATAAAGCATAAACGACCCTAAAAGCAGCCATTTTGTCTGTTTACAACCCCAATATAGGATAAAAGGTGCAAAAAACATCAAAACCATATAAAGTGGAAGAATATTATTATAGCCTAATTGATGCCCCAAGCTAAAACTATGCAAAAATGCCGTAAACGGCTGTGTAACAAAAAGCCCCACATTGTTCATCATTAACAGTTTTTCTGTTCTCCATAAGAAAAAGGCTCCAAAAAAAAGGCTTAAAGTTACAAAGGTTGTAAAAAGATAGGCCCCATAAAGTTGCAAAGCCCTGTACCACAGTTTTCGGATAATAAAAGCAAAAGACTTATGCTGTAACTGCCCTTGAAAGCTTAGCCCCAGAGAAACGCCTGAAAGCAAAACAAAAATTTCTGCAGAATCAGAAAAACCGAAGTTTCTATGGGTTATATTCTCATAGAGTGTCCCAGGAATATGGTTAATGAAAATTGTCAATAAAGCTAGAGAGCGAAAAACATCAATGCGTGTATCGCGACAGAAATGTTGCGTATTATGGTTAATAACAGCTTGGTATTTCATCAACGGACTCCCACACACCCTAAACCTAGTGACATAAAAACGGTGGTGATCCTGATCGCAAAAGAATAGTGTAAGAATAAACTTTAATTTTGAAGAGTCAAGTTGCTTTATAAGTCTCATTTTTTAAGACAAAAGAACAAAAAGCAACCACGCATCGAAAACAACAAAAGGCGACATTTTATACTCAAATTATACTCAAAAAAACGCTCATTACTCAATTGAATGGATTTCCACGCACCACAAAAAGTTAGATAAAATAGTAGTGCCCCTCATCGCAAAAAAGGTAGGATGAAATTTTAATTTTTAAATGTTATTTTTAAAAAAACAGGAATTTGACATGACACAACAAAAAAACAAACCGATTGAATCACCTCTTTTTCCTCAATTAGTTTTAACACTTGATGTTCGACGCAACGCCCCAGATAATTTTTTGCGTCCGATTTTACAAACCAAATCTTTTGCTTGTGTCATTCTTTATGATTCTGAAAAGCAAAAAGATGATGGTTCTTTTTTACAACGACAAGCACAAACTTACGCAGAAGATATTCAAAATAATGGTGCCGCCCTTCTTATTGCTGGTGACAGCCGCATTGCCGGACGCATAAAAGCTGATGGTTTACACATAGAAGATGATCTGAACATCCTTGAAAGCTTTAAAAATCAGCAAAAGGAACAAAAAATCATCGGCTTTGGCAATTTACGCAATCGCCATAGTGCTATGCTTGCCGCAGAAACAGGGGTTGATTATCTTCTCTTTGGCAAATTAGGAGCTGATAAAAAACCCCAAGCGCACCCCCGCAATATTCAGTTAGCAACATGGTGGGCAGAGATTATGGAAACCCCCGCCATTATTCAAGGAGGAAGTGATTTTGCAACCTTTGATGAAACCTTAAAGACGGGATGCGAATTTATTGCCGTAGAAGAAGTTATTTTTACCAACGACACCCCCTTGGCTCTGCTTCAAACTTGCCAAGAAAAATGTAAAAATTTCCCCTTGTAAAGCTCTTTATTTAATTGACTCTTGTAAAGGAAAAGCGTTCCCAGACTAAAGCATACTCTTGAACACGCGCCCCACCACACCTTACAAACACACACATCCTATAGTCTAAAAAGAAATAAGTGCTCCTCACTCTTCTTTAAAAAGCAAGCGATTGTGCAACATTTGATGAAGAGACCGCCTGTAAATTCATTGCCGTTAAAGATATCATCTTTGTAAACGACATCCCCTTGCCTCTGCTTAAAACAATGCAAAAACGCCCCCCTTTTAATACGGGAAGAATTTACAAAGAAAGCGTTAAAAACAACACCACACCCACCGCTATATTACCTATGGTGAACACACGGTAACAGATAAAGAGAATAAAAATGTGTTTTGTTTACCTCAAAACTCAATAAAATTGCTTCATAATTCAATCAAAAGAGCTGAAAAAGCTAGCGTCTTTTTTTGACATAATATATAGAAAGAAGGATCATAAAAGCTTTCTAATTCAGTTCTTATAAAAAGAAATCATTACGATTGGGGGATAATCATCATTTTCTCATACCAATAGTGAATACAAACAACTGATGATAAAAATATAAAGGGGATATAAAAATGGAATACAAATACAGAGGAACGTTTGAAGATCTTCAAAAGATAGTTTGCAATGCTGGTATTACATTCTAAAAGCTAAACCTCTCTTACATAATTCTTCTGGAAGATATCAGATCAAAACCTTGTGTGGAGGAATTATTAATTGGTATGAAAGTACAGGAACACTCAACTTTCAAGGTAAAGCATCCGCTGCACGAAAGTTAAAAGAAGATTTAACTCCATATCTAGAAGAAGCATCAACGATTCCTTCCCCAATAACTCTTTCCAACATTCTTAAAACATCTTCTCATGTCTCTCCCCCTTCTCCAAAAATTTTTATCGTTCATGGTCATGATCATGTCTCCTTAACAAAGCTTGAAAATGCTCTTCTCAAACTTAGGCTCGATCCATACATCCTACAAAATACGAGTGGTAATGGTTTACCCATCATTGAAACTTTGAAACAAGAAATTTGTAATGGTTCTATAGGGTTTGGTATTGTACTGCTAACACCTGATGACGTGGGTTATGCGAAGACTGACGGTGAAACAAAGGCCAAAGATCGTGCACGACAAAACGCTGTTTTGGAAACGGGCATGTTAGTCGGCGTGCTTCCTCTTGATAAAATTGCTATTTTATACAAAGAAGGTGTTGAAATACCTTCAGATGTTAATGGAGTTCACTACCTTTCTTTTAAAGAAGACATAAAAGAAACATTTCCTAAACTTATGAAGCGGTTAAAACAAGCTGGCTTCTCTTTAGATGCAGATGCAATTGATGCATTATAAATTTAAACACTCATCCTTAATTTTGAAAGTATACTTTATTTACTCGTAATTTACTTTAAGCAAGCACTATCCCATACGCAAAATAATCCTACTTTTTTCTGCTTTTTAACCCTCTCCACAAACACGGGGTTGATATCATGACTTTGGTCATCGTTCCAGAGAAGTTGAGAAGCGAGAATAGCCTCTCATTCAATTAAAGAGAAATAGGCAATTAAAGAGAAGTAGGAACTTCACGTCGCGCATGTACGACAACGACAATTTCGCTTTGATTTGCAGCAACTCGATACAATATAAGGTAATTTGGATGCGCTATGATTTCTCGCAATCCAAGCACCTTCTCACTCTGTCTGTACAGGTAGGGATGTTCAGCCAATGACAGTACAGATTCTTCCAATAACCTTTTCATTCAGCGTGCAGCGAAGGAGTTCTCGCGAGCAATGTAAGTTAAAATCTAACGCAAATCATTACGAGCCGAAGGCAACCAAACAATTGGAAGCATCACTGTTTCTGTTCAGCTTCAAGTTGATCTATGATAACTTCCATTTCAGCCATAACCTCATCGTGCGGAATAGGAGGAAATGGATTTGCAAAACTTATCGCGACCTTATCATGCAACCATGTCGTGTAGCTTTTTTTCTGCTCAACGGTTTCGAACTCTGAAATGAACGGAGAAAGGGTGGTCTTCATAGCTCTATGTCCTTATCCTTTCCTTAATATTGAAGATAATGGCTATGGTTTATGTTATCAATATTAGCGAATTGAAAACGTTTAATTTTTTAAGCATCCAAAGTTTTTTTGATCTTAAAACTTAAGTTTTTTTGCCGCTCTCCACAAACACGCGGCTGATATCATCATTTTGGTCATCGTTCTAGAAAAGTTGAGAGACCGATAACCTCTCATTAAAAAACAAATTTTGATCTTAAGAACTTATTTTTATTGTAAAATTTCTGAAATGGTTTTAGGGATTAAAAAGTGTTTTGATCGCATACGCAATAATCAAAAGAGCTCTGAAAAATCTAAGCTTGAGCGTAAAAGTACACCCGCTTTTCGAGTGTGTGGAATTCTGGGAGATTTTGCCATGTCCAAGTGCTTTTTAAGCACTAAAAGCAAAATGCTGAGTCAAGTCAGTGTTTTTAACTCCCAGAATACTTCATGCGAGAGTGCTCGAAACCCTAGCGGGGGAAGCCAAACCAGAAACTCTCAAATCACGTTCCCATTGGCAAAAAAATTCGCTTAAAAAGCTCTCTTCATTTTTATTGCCAATCCCCTCAAATTACTTTATGAGTTAAAAGGTGTTTTGGTCGCATACGCAACGACCAATAGGGATTCAAAAACCCGAAACCTCGTACATAAATTTGCCCCACTTTGTGGGTATCCCGGAATTCCGGGAGTTTTTGCCATGTCCAAGTGCGTTTCTACGCACTAAAAGCAAAAAAGCTGATTCGAGGTCAGTGTTTTTGACTCCCGGAATACTTATGCGAGGGCGCTCGCACTAGGGGGAGGAAAAATGCAATCCCAAAATCTTAATATTGATCTTTGTGTGGGCAAAAAAATTCGCTTGAGACGAAAAATGCTCAAAATGTCTCAAACAACTTTAGGAAATGCTTTAGGAATAAGCTTTCAACAAATTCAAAAATATGAAAACGGTTTAAATCGTGTAAGTGCGGGGCGTTTAATGGAAATTGCTGATATTTTGAAGGTTCCGATTTCCTTTTTTTACGCGGATATCATCACAAAACAACAGCCTCCCTACCATCACGATGAAATCATCTCGGATACAGAAGAATATCTGCTGCTTAAAAGATTTAGAACGCTCACTACTGTAAAAAAGAAAGCCTTTTTACAGCTCATCTCTGATGAGAATGCAAGCTAACATCATGCGATAGCGCACACCACGCTCTCCATAACGCGACACATACTCATAGAGCCTACACGCTCTCTAATATTCTGCTCTCTTCATTGAATCAAAATGAAACCCAGCATCATGATATAGAGCGCTATACGCTCTCACACGCTCCGTTATTGACGTGCCATCACAAGCCGGCACCATCGTTATATTTGCCAGTCTTTGCGTGTTACGGACCAACCCTTGGACTTGTAAGACGGTTCATGAAAAAACATTTTTTAGTCCTTTCTTTAGCAATTTTTACCCACACACCAACCGCGCTTTTGACATACAAGCAAGTGATATTAATTGATTCAATATAAGAGGGGTTGTAATGAGAAAATCTTACAATATTCAGAGTTATGATTCAAACTAAAAAAGATATTTTATTATTATAAATCAATGTATTAAATATACATAAAAAGGAAAAGTCTCCTACAATTTTTCAATCTGTAAAAAATTTCCAATCTGTAAGAAGTTTAATGTCTTTTGGAGCTCGTTTCCATTGCTTGACCTCTCATGGGGTTCACTTGCATCAGCTCTAGGAACAAGTGCTTCCTTAAAGACTTAACCACACACACAAAAAACACTTCAATATAGCTTAATTTGTAAATGTACGATCTTGGTATTACTGCCCTAAACAACCGTGTTTTGACACAAAAATAGGATAGGCATTCTCTTAATATGCAGCCTCTTACTTTCATAAGCCATGGTAACAAAGCTGATAAAAAAGCCACACGCTCACCACCGCAATTTTCAGAGAGAAAAATGGAAGCAGAAATTATAAAAATCCCTCCCGTTGTTCAAGCAAGGAATAATTTTGCAACCTTTTAAAACTTTTGAGGCGAAAGAAAAAACCACATATAAATTTATACCCTTGAAGAGAAGTATTTTGATGAAAAATAATTCTTTCCTCATACTTGATATCATAAAAGAAAAATGTGAAAACTCTGATTGGTAATGAGGAGGAGACACGGATGATCAAGAAAAGCGTTAAACTTCTGATGGTAGCCATGATGGGATTGACAAATTCTATTGTAAATTCTGCTGGCAACACTGAAGAATTCTCAAATTTTGAACGCTCTTTCAATACGATTCAAGGATCTTCAAATCCAGAAGAACCTTTTCATCCCTTAAAAGCTGGAGACTATGACAAAGCCTATGACTATTATATCCAAGGTTATTATTTAAAAGCTTTTCGAGAAGCTCTCCGGCGTGCTGAAAAAAATGATCCTTTTGCTCAAACGCTTCTTGCCCGAATTTATATGGAAGGATGCGCTGTTCCAACTGACGGTGCGCGAGCTGCTTTATGGTTTGAACGTGCGGCAAAACAAGGGGAACCCCAAGCCCAGCTTCGCTATGGGCTTATGTTGTTTGATGGTCATTTTGTAAAACAAAATCAAGAGCTTGGAGCACAGTTTATTCGAAAAGCTGTCAACGCAGGCGTCAAGGAAGCCTATTTTTATTATGGACAACTGCTTCTTTATAAAGCCTCACAGGAAAAACAAAATCTCCCGGCGTCTCTTCCTCAAGCCGTGAAAATAAAGCCATTGAACAAGCCTTAAAATGGCATTTAAAAGGGGCTGCTCTTGGAGATGCTGAAGCGGCTTTTGCAGCGGCAAAAATTCTTTCCTTAGGCACTTTAAATCAACCAAAAGATGATCGTAATGCCCGCAAGCTTATGGAAGTCGCGGCTCAAAACAACCACTTACAAGCTCAACTTCATTTAGCACAATGGCTTATACAAGGTCGTGGAGGAGCAAAAGACTTTAACCGTGCTTTTCATTTGCTACTTCACAATGCCACCAACATGATCGCCCCAGCACAAATTTCTCTTGCCAGACTTTACCGCGACGGCATCGGAACAAAAGGCGATACGATCATGGCAGCAGCATGGTATATGCTTGCAAAGGAGGCAAAAATGCAAGCGCCTGACCTTGAAATAATGCTCCAAGACATGAACAAAAAACAACGAGCAAAAGCGCGCAAAGAAGCAATAAAGCTCCTTCCTGTTTTTTAAAACGCATTGAATAAACTTAAATTTTGCTTGGCACAAATTTTCTCAGAAAGACTTTATCAAAAGAATACATAAAATAATACTTCAAAGCATATAAAAAATTGATTTATAATGATAATCTATCATTATTCATATTGAATGAGGGTCCCGAATAATGTAAGATTCCCTTATTTCAAACCTGCTTATATTGAATCAATCAAAACCACTCATTTGCACATAACAAGCGGGATGAGTGTGTGGATCAAATTTGTATAAGACAAGGATTTAAAATGGTTTTTCATGAACCGTCTTATGTGCCAAGGCCTGTCGCAACATTGGGGGCATAGTGTGATGGTGCCGGCTTATTACTTCATAAGCATGGAAGAACAGCACAATAACAACGCCATACTCTAACAAGCCCCGTGCGCTCTATTGGCTAAAACAGACAGAAAGCGCCTGATCTTGAAACAATGCCCCCCCTTACATATTTTACCAGCCATTCTCATCAAAACATCACATGTGCAAAGTCTTATGCCTTACAAAACAACATTTCAAACGAATAGTATTTTACAGCAAACAGCATAAGCACTTATGCATATTTTAAAAAAGGTAACCTTCAAAAACGTGCCCCTCAAAAGAACACATTATCCCTATCATCATCAACATTTTCACGCGGCTTGGCAGAGTTAGAAGAAGCTAAGATAATTGCCAAACATATCCGCAAAGGTTGGTATTTTATCAATCCAAATTTTGTTTTTAATGGACAATATGTGATATTCTCACACCACGTTAATCATAAAGAAGAGCATAACAAAAACGTTGTTTCATACAGCGAATAATATTTTCTTCAACGATGTATGTCTCTTTTTGCACTGAGATGAATTTGAAATAAACTATTGTAAGAGAAAAAAGCACATCATGGCCAGAAAATCACCCCCACGCTGTTCATTAAATTTAAAGAACAATTGATCAATGAAACATTTCTCCCCACATTTCAAAGAACAAAGATCTCAATCTCACACCGCTAGACAGTCATCTGTAAACAATCCAATCTCTGAAAATGCCTTTTAAAAAAAACCATTTCATGGGATTCATATCACGAAGATTATAAGGACAAGCGCCCTCTCCCATATTCATCACAGATTTTCATAAAAAATACCTCATGATTTTACAGAGTTTTTACCATCAACCTTAAGAGTATTTTCCGACACAACAGAATGATTTTCTCCCAAAATCCCCAAAAAACTTCCCAAAAATCTTAAAAAATTTTGCGCAAATTTTTAAAAAGCTTGCGTCTTAGCCCTTTTTATGGTCTTGCAAAGAACTGAAAAGTAAAAATACATCAAGGTCCTTGTTTGTATTTAAGCCTTTCTCTGCAAAGCTCATGAGAAAATTTATGAGAAAACGCCATGAACCAATCCATGGCAAGACAGATGAAAAGCACACAAAGAGACCATGAAAGAGCAGCAAGACTAACAAGAGAGTTTGAACCCAAACACAAGATAAAGAGTTTATTGTTAAAGGCAGCAAAGAAAAGCGCCATCAAAGCGACAAGAGAGCTCTTTTTGCAAGAATAGAATTGGATAGAAACGATGAAAATTAATGGCAATGAAATTCGTCCTGGTAATGTGATTGAACATCAAGGAAGTTTGTGGGTTGCAGTCAAATGCAACGCTGTAAAGCCTGGAAAAGGTGGTGCATTTAATCAAGTTGAACTGAAAAACCTCATTGATGGAACAAAACTTAATGAACGCTTTCGCGCCGCTGAAACGGTAGAGCGCGTACGCTTAGAACAAAAGGATTTCACTTTTCTTTATCAACAAGGGGATGCTTTGGTCTTTATGGATTCAGAGTCATATGAACAACTTGAACTTCAAAAAGATTTTGTTGGTGAACGGGCTGCTTTCTTACAAGATGGGATGACAGTTACCGTTGAACTTTATCAAGAAAAGCCTATTGGCATCTCCCTTCCTGATCAAGTTGCTGTCACGATTGTGGAAGCCGATCCAGCTCTTAAAGGACAAACGGTGACCTCCTCTTATAAACCTGCCATTCTTGAAAACGGTATTCGTATTCTTGTTCCCCCCTTTATGAATGCCGGTGAGCGTATCATTGTTGACACCAACGAGTTGATTTATTTGCGTCGTGCAAATGAAAAAGATAAATAAAGGAATAAAAAGATGGCCCATTCTGCAGTCATGAATGTTATGGTGCAAGCTGCCATGAAAGCAGGACGCTCGCTGGTGCGTGATTACGGTGAAGTACAAAATTTGCAAGTGTCTTTGAAAGGGCCAGCCGATTACGTTAGCCAAGCCGATCGCAAAGCAGAAAAAATTATTTTCACTGAACTAAGCAAAGCACGCCCCAAATTTGGTTTTCTGATGGAAGAATCTGAAGAAATCATTGGAGAAGATTCACAACATCGTTTTATTGTTGATCCTTTAGATGGTACTACAAATTTTCTCCATGGCATTCCTTTTTTTGCTGTTTCCATTGCTTTAGAAAGCCAAGGAAAAATCGTTGCGGGTGTTATTTACAACCCCGTAAGTGATGAACTTTTCACCGCAGAACGCGGCAATGGTGCTTTTTTCAACGACCGACGCTGTCGCGTTTCTGCGCGACGCAGACTAGAAGATTGTGTCATTGCTACAGGCATGCCGCATTTTGGGCGTCCAGGTCATGGAACCTATCTGATTGAATTGCGCAATGTAATGATGGAAGTTGCTGGACTTCGCCGTTTTGGCGCAGCATCCCTTGATTTAGCTTATGTTGCAGCAGGCCGAACTGATGGCTATTGGGAAGACAATTTGCAAATTTGGGATATGGCTGCTGGAATCTTGATGGTTCGCGAAGCTGGTGGTTTTGTCACCGATAAAGAAGGTGGTGATGATATCTTCCGCAAAAAAAATATCCTCGCCGGCAATGAGCACATCCGCACCAAACTAGAAAAAGTTCTCAAAAAAGGCATTTAAACCTCACATTCACCTCTCAAAAAGTGTCTTTCTAAAAAGCAATACGCCCCCTGCTCTTAATCTAAATATCCCTCATCACACAGCCGATCTTATAAAATTGGCAATGTGATGAGACAAGCCATAACCCCTCCCCATTTTGATACTACTGCTCTTGATTGAGCACACCTTGCCACTAGCCAAACCAATAGCTTTTGGGAAGACAACCTGCAAATTTGGGATATGACCGCTGGAATCTTGATGGTTCGCGAAGCCGGTGGTTTTGTCACCGATAAAGAAGGTGATGATAACATATTCCGCAAAAAAATATCCTCGCCGGCAATGAGCACATCCGCACCAAACTAGAAAAAGTTCTCAAAAAAGGCATTTAAACCTCACATTCACCTCTCAAAAAGTGTCTTTCTAAAAAGCAATACGCCCCCTGCTCTTAATCTAAATATCCCTCATCACACAGCCGATCTTATAAAATTGGCAATGTGATGAGACAAGCCATAACCCCTCCCCATTTTGATACTACTGCTCTTGATTGAGCACACCTTGCCACTAGCCAAACCAATAGCTTTTGGGAAGACAACCTGCAAATTTGGGATATGACCGCTGGAATCTTGATGGTTCGCGAAGCCGGTGGTTTTGTCACCGATAAAGAAGGTGATGATAACATATTCCGCAAAAAAAATATCCTCGCCGGCAATGAACACATCCGTACCAAACTAGAAAGAACTCTCAAAAAAGGCATTTAAACCTTATAGCCTTTTGAAAAAACCGTTTTAAAAGGCTTCTTAAAACATGCCCCCTCCTTAAAGTTTTATAGAATCTGAAAAAAACAATGTGGAGGAAAGCTTTTCAACTTTCTTTACAGACTAAAAGAAAATAATAATGAATGCACCAGCACAAACCATCAAGCCCCCCCTAAAAATGCAATAACAGCTTAGCCAATATTATTGACGCTGTTTTCCTCAATTCGCTCACAAACACGCTAGAAAAAAAACCAACACAGCAAACGCTTCAAAAAGCACCAATCATACCAAAAACAAGCCCCCTCCTTCTCTTAAGAAATCACCCTTCACAGCGCAAAATATTGGCTCTAAAAATCTCCTCTTTGCTAAAAGCTGCCGCATCTACCTCTCATGACTTTTCACTCCTACAGAGTGACAGAAATTTCAGTAAATTCATTGCACGTCCCATCCCCCTTCATTTAACCATTAGCTCAGATAGCCTATGAAATGCGCACGGGATTTGTAGTAACAAAAACTCTTTTTCTCAAGAATTGCTTCCTGCATTTCTCTCTTAACCTGTTCTCGATCCTTTTTAACAGCCTCTTCCAGTGCCTTAAACTTCTCATCACCAAAGATAAATCTCAATTTTTTTTGCGAATTACCTATTCCAACGAGCTTTTCCCAAAAAATCAACCGATCATCACATTTTTCATTTGATGATCTCATCCATGCTCTAGCGCCTGATGCGTAAGCTTTTTCAAATGTTCGCAGCCCTTCAACAATGAAGGAATTTCTGTCTCTAGTTGCATCATTCTCTCTACAAGTATTGATCGCATTTTTAACTGTATTAAAATCGCAATTCTTATCAAAGGCAAGATACCCCTGTTTCACTGTATTAATCAGCTTCTTATAATAAATGAAAGTTTTTCTTGCCGCTTTATAAACATTGGAAATATCATACAATAATGAGAGAAGCTCTCTTTTACAAATACACAATAATTCAGAATCCCCCAGCATATTATAATACCAGCAAGGCAGTATCTCTTCTAGCGTTTCATATTCCGTATATTTAGGGAGATCTTTATAATAGATTTCTATAGATGCTAGCTCTTCATATTCTCCTGAAGCCTTATCTTTTTGTTGCTGTTCATATTCTGCTGTAATCATATCATCAACCACATATAAACACCAATGAAGCGACAGCATTGTATGTTTATAGCGCGTTTTTTTAGTAAGAGGATCTAAAAACTTTTGCAAAATGATCCCATTCTTTCTCATCAATTGCACTGCTTTTAGATAAGTTTCCTTAAAAGTTATAATGAATGCATTTATTTTTTTGAACTGCTCAGCAGTGAGTTCTTTTTTCAGCGCCGTTTCATACAACAACCATGCTTTTCCATATCCTTGCATACAAATATCTTTTACCATCAAAGGTCATTATCCGCTGGATTTAGAAGGTGGCCAATGTCTAGGGCTTTTTATCTCTAGTATTCCCAATGTCTTACTTCTTGATCCCATTGTTTAATCCATACCTTTTATATTTTTCGCACTTTTTGAAAAAGCCTTTGTTCCTATTGTGCAATAATATTGTGATATATCTCGCACTCTCGATCTTTTAGCTGCAGTAATTTCTCATATTGCTCAAGCTGTTCAATGAGTTGCTTGTTGCGATGATTTGCTAACCAAAGACTATAGATTATGCTTCCTGCTATAAATATTCCCCCTATAACTATGACAGCTTCACCCATTCTTGCTCTCTTTTATCTTCACCGACATTTTACATATCTCTCATCAACACCTCAATATTGTGTCATTTTGTGTATATCTGATTCAGAAGTTGCTCTATATTCTGTTTTCATAAAAATAACACACAAAATATAGATATTTTTATTGGCTATATAAAACAATTTGTATTTAATTAGACTGTTCTCGTTGAGAGTGGTACTTTAAATAAAAGCTAGCTCTCAAACTTAATAATTCTACTTAAAAAGAATGCTGTTTATTGCCTTCTTAAAGAGACTGCCCTTGTATCAAGATCTCTTATTTGAGTGAAAATTGCAATTTTGCGAGGTAAGCATAAGCGCCATTTTTTGCCACAAGTTCGGCATGAGTTCCCTCTTCCACAAGGGCGCCTTTATCCATCACAAGAATACGATCCGCTTTTAAAATAGTTGCCAAACGGTGCGCAATCACCAATGTTGTGCGGTTTTGCATCAAGCCTTCAAAGGCTTCTTGCACAATCTTTTCTCTGCCTATTGATCAGCTCTTCTTCTTATAATCCAGCACCATTTTAGCTTACATTTTCATCCATGATAAGTTGTAAAATAGCCCTTTGTTTTATTGCGGTGAGCGTTCTAAATCTTTTAAGCAGCAGGTATTCTTCTGTGCTGGAGATGACATCATCGTGAGAGTAGGGAGGCGGTTGTTTTGTGATAACATCTGCATAAAAAAAGGAAATTGGAACATGCAAAATATCAGCAATTTCCATTAAATGCCCTGCGCTTACACGATTTAAGCCGTTTTCATATTTTTGAATTTGTTGGAAGCTTATTCCTAAAGCATTTCCTAAAGTTGTTTGAGACATTTTGAGCATTTTTCGTCTTAAGCGAATTTTTTTGCCCACACAAAGATCGATATTAAGATTTTGGGATTGCATTTGCCCCCGCCTCGTGCGAGCGCCCTCGCATAAGTATTCCGGGAGCTTGAAAATACTGAAACCTAATCAGCCTTTTTTGCTTTTAGTGCTAAAGCGCACCTGGACAGTGCAAAAACTCCCGGAATTCCGAGATACCCACAAAGCGGGGCAGATTCACGCGTAGGTTTTAAGGTTTTCAAGACCCTCTTGGTCGCCATGTATGCGACCAAAACACCTTTTAATCTGTAAAGTAATTTCAGAAGATTTACAATAAAAAACAGCTTTTTAATAAGAGGTGGGGTGTATTTGCAAGTCATAAAGCGCTTACAACGAAGGCTGTTCTTTTTCCCATGAAGGGGTGTGCTTTCCCAAAAAACACGAGAGAAACAAAAACGTCAGGCAATGCGTCACCTCCATTAAATACTGATAATTATATTCTTATTCAGGTGAAAATTGCAATTTTGCGAGGTAAGCATAAACGCCATTTTTTGCCACAAGTTCGGCGTGGGTTCCTTCTTCCACAAGGGCGCCTTTATCCATCACAAGAATACGATCCGCTTTTAAAATAGTTGCCAAACGGTGCGCAACCACCAATGTTGTGCGGTTTTGTATCAGCCCTTCTAAGACTTCTTGCACAAGCTTTTCTCTGCCTATTGATCAGCTCTTCTTCTTATAATCCAGCATCATTTTAACTTGCATTCTCATCCATGATGAGTTGTAAAATGGCTTTTTGTTTTATTGCGGTGAGCGTTCTAAATCTTTTAAGCAGCAGGTATTCTTCTGTGCTGGAGATAATTTCATCGTGCTGGTATGGAGGCGGCTGTTTTTTGATGATATCTGCATAAAAAAAGGAAATTGGAACATGCAAAATATCAGCAATTTCCATTAAACGTCCCGCGCTTACACGATTTAAGCCGTTTTCATATTTTTGAATTTGTTGAAAGCTTATTCCTAAAGCATTTCCTAAAGTTGTTTGAGACATTTTGAGCATTTTTCGTCTTAAGCGAATTTTTTTGCCCACACAAAGATCGATATTAAGATTTTGGGATTGCATTTGCCCCCTCCGGTTGCGAGCGCCCTCGCATAAGTATTCCGGGAGCTTGAAAATACTGAAACCTAATCAGCCTTTTTTGCTTTTAGTGCATAGAGATGCACCTGGACATAGCAAAAACTCCCAGAATTCCGGGATACCCACAAAGTGGGGTAGATTCATGCGTAGGTTTCGGGTTTTCAAGGCCCTATTGGTCGTTGCGTATGCGACCAAAACACCCTTTTATTCATAAAGTAATTTGAGAGGATTGGCAATAAAAATGAAGAGAGCTTTTTAAGCGCATTTTTTGCCAATGGGAACGTGAGCTTGAGAACTTCTGGTTTGCCTTCCCCCGCCGGTTGCGAGCGTCTCTTATGCGTATTCCGGGAGCTTGAAAGTACTGAAACCTAATCAGCTTTTTTTGCTTTTAGTGCTAGTAAGCACTTGGACAGTGCAAAAACTCCCGGAATTCCGAGATACCCACAAAGCGGGGCAGATTCACGCGTAGGTTTTAAGGTTTTCAAGGCCCTCTTGGTCGCCATGTATGCGACCAAAACACCTTTTAATCTGTAAAGTAATTTCAGAAGATTTACAATAAAAAACAGCTTTTTAATAAGAGGTGGGGTGTATTTGCAAGTCATAAAGCGCTTACAACGAAGGCTGTTCTTTTTCCCATGAAGGGGGGTGCTTCCCCAAAAAACACGAGAGAAACAAAAACGTAAGGCAATGCATCACCTCCATTAGAATACTGATAATTATATTTTTATTCGGGTGAAAATTGCAATTTTGCAAGGTAAGCATAAACACCATTTTTTGCCACAAGTTCGGCGTGGGTTCCTTCTTCCACAAGGGCGCCTTTATCCATCACGAGAATACGATCCGCTTTTAAAATGGTTGCCAAACGGTGCGCAATCACCAATGTTGTGCGATTTTGCATCAGCCCTTCTAAGGCTTCTTGCACAAGCTTTTCACTGTTAGCATCAAGCGCAGATGTTGCTTCATCCAGCAGCAAGAGAGGTGCATTTCTTAAAATCGCCCGTGCAATACCAATGCGCTGCTTTTGCCCCCCAGAAAGCATGGTCCCACGTTCTCCTACCTGCGTATCCAAACCATCGGGTAAAGATTCAATAAATTCAAGTGCATTGGCTGCTTTAGCGGCAGAAAGAATATCCTCTTCCGTAGCATTTTCAGTCCCGAAAACAATATTATCACGCAATGTACCATCAAAAATAGCAACCTCTTGCGGAACATAAGAAATTGCTCCCCGTAAATCCTGTAAAGAGAGGCGGTCAATTTCCATACCATCTAACCGAATTTTGCCACTTATTGGGTCATAAAAACGCAAGATCAAAGAAAAAATAGTGCTTTTTCCTGCCCCTGAAGCACCAACAAAAGCAACGGTTTCGCCGGCTTTGATAGAAAAGGAAAGCGCATGTAAAATCTTCTCTTGTGGTCTAGAAGGATAGGTAAAATCAACCTGATCAAAAACAAGTTCGCCTCGAACCGGTTTTACTAAAGAAGCAGGTTTTTTGGGCGTTAAAATCATCGGCTTTTCTTGCAACAATTCGGCCAATCGTTCAGCAGCACCGGCAGCTTGGATTAATTCTGCCCCCAGTTCCGATAATTGCGCAAAGGTTGAAGCTCCAAAAACAGCATAAAGGACAAATTGCCCTAAGGTTCCCCCTGTCATCGTTCCATTCAAAACATCACGCGATCCAATCCACAAAACAGCAACCACACTGCTAAACACAAGAAAAATGGCAAATCCGGTAAAAAAGGATCGCAAAATTACAGAAGCCCGCGCTGTCTGAAAAGCACGTTCTATCAACTGAGAAAAACGTGTCGAAACAAGTTTTTCAGCCGTAAAAGCTTGCACCGTACGAATAGCACTAACCTGTTCTGTTGCAACAGCATTCGCATCTGCAAGACGATCTTGCGCCGCACGCGTGCGTGCACGAACTTTACGTCCAAAAACCACCAAAGGGATTGCCACAACAGGAATAGCAGCCAGAACCAACAAAGATAATTTAGCATTGGTAATCACCATCATCACAACGGCACCGATCACGATAATCAACTGACGCAAAGCGGTAGAAGCCGTTGAGCCCACAGCTAATTTTATTTGTGTCGTATCTGTTAGCAGCCTTGAAACAATCTCTCCGGAATGCGACCGATCAAAAAAAGCAGGAGAAAGTTTCATAATATGGACAAACACATCACGGCGTAAATCGGCAACAATCCGTTCTCCTAATGTGATCACACAATAATAACGACAAGCGGAAGAAAATGCCAAAACCAAGGCTAATAAAAACAAAACGCTAAAGTAAAAATTGATATGTCCATGACTTGAAGCAGAAAAACCATGATCAAACATTTGGCGGATTGCTATGGGTAAAGCTAATGTGACAAAGGCAGCAACAGACAAAGCCACAAAGGCTAAGATAAACAACCAGCGATAACGCAAAAGATAAGGAATAAAAATTGCAAGCGAAGAGAAGGGAGATTTTTTAGAAAAAGACTTTGTAGATTTTTCTGAATGACGATATAATTTCATAAAACTCCGCTCACTCTATTCAATGATTTATAACACATGATACAATGATGCATCTTGAACACTTGTTTTTTAATGCGTGCTCAGCTATAGGAATAAATACTTTAATCAATGTATCAAAAAGACAAAGGAAGCGCACTTAAAAAATCGTGCAAGTGTTCTTTCACTCTATAAACGCAAAAGGTTTGACGCATGAAAGCGAATATTCATCCTAACTATCACAAAATTACCGTTGTTATGACGGATGGAACCAAATATACAACGCGCTCCACTTGGGGAAAAGAAGGGGACACCCTTAATCTCGATATTGATCCCAAAACGCATCCAGCATGGACAGGTGGGTCCCAGACACTCGTAGACCGTGGCGGTCGCCTTTCTAAGTTCAAAAACCGTTTTGGTAATATTGGGATGTAGAAGCTTCCTTCTCGTGGAGCAAATTTTTAAACAAAACGATTGCCTCGTTAAACGACGAGGTTTTTCTTGTGCTGTAAAAAATGCACTTTAAAGGTTAATTAAAAAACGCATCCAATAGAAACAGATGGGTCTCAAGGCTTATCAACCATAGTGGCTGCGTTTTTTAAATTTAAAAATCATTTTGTGATATCGCTATATCAAACACCTAAAATACACCTTAGTTGCTAAGTATAGGCGACTTTTCCCCTTATATCGTATCAATTTGTAGAAGACTTTAAACCCTTTATATTTAAATCAAAAAATCATAATTGGATTATATTGCCTAAAGATGCTTTCTCATTTTTCCATTTAACACACGATAACATACCGTTAAGGCACCATGAGAAGCTTTCCCCTTATATCATGATTTCATAAGCCGCGTGAAAAGGACACAATAAGCCGTTTTGGTATCTTTAAGGTCAAGGACGCGGTCAATCCGCCCTACAAGACTTCCATTGAGCTTAAGGACCAAAGTTTGTTATAGTCCCTTCATTCAATACAGCTCTAATATCATGATTTGGGAGAGCAATTATTAAGAATGTGAGAGGCGAACAGCCTCTCATTTTGATTTGTATGCAACCAAAGTGCGCTCTATTTATTCACCGAGAATAAGCACATACCCAGAAGGAGCTAAACGGAATAAGAGAGCATCGTAACCCCACTTAGCAGACAGGAAGCAAATAGAAGAAACACCTTCAACAATTGTTAAGAATAATGCGTACGATACAGCGGCTTCATCTACTGTTGCTTCGCGACGTTCTATAAGATATCCGAAAAAAAATAAAACGCACCCTATTCCACTCACCGATCCTAAGGCGCCTAATGCGGCATGAACTGGTCCACGCATGTGGAACAAGATAATAAAAGTTATGAAAATAAACACTCCGAATATTCCAGCGAATATCCCACGCATCATATAGCAAAATTTTCGCATCATAATTTCAGAAACGCTCTTTTCTGCGTATCGATTTTTTTTGGTGTGTGTATTCTTAGAAGATATGCTGTCCATAACTCCCCCCGATTTCTCTAAGCCAAGATGCTACAAAATTAATGCTCTATAATTATATCATCACAAAATACAAGAAAAATTTATTCATTTTAATGAAAAAAGAGGTGTTTTATTGAGATACAAATCTATTTTCTTTCGCAAGAATTATTCAATCCATGCGTCAATGAAAGACGCCCCCTTTGAAAAGAAAGCTATCCTGACGCACAAAAGTTTCATAAGCAGCATGTCTCATCCACTCAGAAATCACAACTTCCACTCTCCCCGCTTATCCACCTTTGAAACTGTAATCAAATGAATTCTGCTGATGACAAACAATGATAACATGAAAAAGAGAAACTATCACACTATCAAACTCTTCAATATAATATCAACTTTATGATTTTTACTTAAAAAGCAAGAGCCCACCTCATGAACGACAACACACTAAAATGCTGCGCATTCACAAATTTCCTTCAAAGCACCATCTCACATTCCTACAATTGCACTCTCTGACAATCTTATCTCACGATGCCCCCATAAAGACTATTAAAGTGTCCAAAGAAAAAACGCTTCTGAGAAAGCCTTCAAGTCTAAAACACCTCCATCATTTTTATCATGATAAGGGCTCAAAAATCACGCAGAAACATGCAAAATATCCCCGCATTTAAGCATAGATCTTGTACTTCGAACACTGACCTTTTTGGGGGCTCTTTGTCCATTGTCCTAAAGCCGCAAGATAGTTCATGCGCGTACGATGACAAAACGCCTTTTGTGCGAACCACAATATTCTCATCTTTGCCAGCCCATGCTTTTAAAGCAGCCGCTTACAATGCACGTCGATCAAGAAAAAGTCAATTTCCAAGGCAATGCCCCTAAAGAATTCATAGCCGACAAATGCGCCGTTGCTTCTTGTATCTGATTGTCAGAAAGACAAGAAAAGCAATTCTTAAGAACAGCAGAAGGAACGGTTTGTTTGAGCACTTGAATTGTCTTTTCAGCCACTTCTTCAACAAAAGCCTTGCGCGCATCTTTGTCAGCAATCACTATATTGGGCACCATATTGGGCTTTAAAATCATCCCCTCCAAAGCATACGGGTTTCCAATTCTTTAAAGACAACCCAGCGCGTGTCACTTCAAAGCAACATGCAATGGAGTATTTTGACAGGCACGCAAGAGAGTGCTGACACGACGGCCCATCCATCAGCTACTTCACCATTCAATAATCGGCACAATCTAATCACGAAATTCTTGAGACAAAAATAACAATATTCCTTATCGAGGAGCAGAATGTGCAAAGAGCTTGTGCATTTTGATTGCCTCGCCTGAACTCTGCATCAAGGACAATCACCCCACATCCTTATGAAAAATTCAAGTCTATGGCACTTCAAGCAGACGCCTCTTCTTGGCTCTTTGTCCATTGTCCTAAAGACGCAAGAGGGTTCATGCGCGCACGATGACAAAACGCCTGAACCACAATATTCTCATCTTTGCCAGCCCATGCTTTTAAAGCAGCCGCTTGCAATGCACGTCGATCAAGAAAAAGTCAATTTCCAAGGCTAGGCCCCCAAAGAGTTCATGGCCGACAAATGCGCCGTTGCTTCTTGTATCAGATTGTCCGAAAGACAAGAAAAGCAATTCTTAAGACCAGCAGAAGGAACGGTTTGTTTGAGCACTTGAATTGTCTTTTCAGCCACCTCTTCAACAAAAGCCTTGGTGCATACCCTTATGGCAATTTAAGCAAACGCCTCTTCTTGGCTCTTTGTCCATTGCCCTAAAGCCGCAAGATGGTTCATGCGCGCACGATGACAAAACGCCTTTTGTGCAACGGCAATATTCTCATCTTTGCCATCCCATGCTTTTAAAGCAGCCGCTTGCAATGCACGTCCGTAGGAAAAAGTCAATTTCCAAGGCAATGCCCCTAAAGAATTCATGGCAGACAAATGCGCCGTTGCTTCCTCATCTGATTGTCCTCCAGAGAGAAAAGCAATTCCTGGAACAGCAGAAGGAACGGTTTGTTTAAGCACACGAACAGTTTTTTCAGCCACTTCTTCAACAGAAGCCTTGCGCGCATACCCTTATGGGAATTTAAGCAGACGCCTCTTCTTGGCTCTTTGTCCATTGTCCTAAAGCCGCAAGATGGTTCATGCGCGCACGATGACAAAACGCCTTTTGTGCAACGGAAATATTCTCATCTTTTCCAGCCCATGCCTTTAAAGCAGCCGCTTGCAATGCACGTCCGTAGGAAAAAGTCAATTTCCAAGGCAATGCCCCTAAAGAGTTCATGGCAGACAAATGCGCCGTTGCTTCCTCATCTGATTGTCCTCCAGAGAGAAAAGCAATTCCTGGAACAGCAGAAGGGACAGTTTGTTTAAGCACACGAACAGTTTTTTCAGCCACTTCTTCAACAGAAGCTTTGCGCGCATCTTTGCCATCAATCACCATATTGGGCTTTAAAATCATCCCTTCTAAAACAACACGGGCTTCAAATAATTCTTTAAAGACAGTTGTCAAAACAGCGCGTGTCACCTCAAAGCAACGTGCAATGGAATGCTGACACGACGGTCCATCCATCAATACTTCCGGTTCAACAATCGGCACAATATTGAGTTCCTGACATAAAGCAGCGTAACGTGCAAGAGCTTGTGCATTTTGATTGATAGCACCTCTTGTTGGTAAACTATCTGAATTAATGGCAATCACCGCCCGCCATTTAGCAAAACGCGCACCCAAAGCATAATAGTCTTTTAGCCGTTCACGAAGACCATCCAACCCTTCGGTAATGGTCTCTTGAGGAAAAGCAGCCAAGGGCTTAGCACCCGTATCCACTTTAATGCCTGGTAACGCCCCTGCATCACGAATAAGATCGGTTAACATTTGCCCTGTTGAGGCTTTTTGTCGAATGGTTTCATCAAATAAAATCACCCCAGAAATAGCACTTTCCATCGCTTCTTTTGCGCTAAAAAGCATTTCACGATAAGCACGGCGTCTCTCTTCATTGGATTCAACACCAATGCTTGTAAAACGCTTGCCTATTGTCGCCGTACTTTCATCCGCCGCTAAAATACCTTTCCCCACTTGGACAAGAGAAAGTGCAATATCTTCAAGCCGTTCAGTCATAAAAAATTCCTCTTTATTTTCTCTACTTTATCTGATCTTAAAATTTTCCAAAAGTGCACAATACGCTTAAACACACCCTATGCAATGACATACAGCTTTAAAGCTGCTTTTTAAATATAATCCCTTTAATCCTGCGTAAGAGCAAGAATTCCAGGCAGAACCTTCCCTTCCATCCATTCTAAAAAAGCCCCTCCTGCCGTTGAAAGGTAAGTAAAATCATTGGCAACACCAGCATGATTAAGCGCAAAAACCGTATCGCCTCCTCCCGCAATTGAAATCAACTTTCCCGTTAAACTGCATTCTGCGGCATGGCGTGCAACAGCAATTGTTCCCTTATCAAAGGGGGGCATCTCAAAAACACCAAGCGGACCATTCCATACAAGGGTGGCAGCCTTATCTATTACGCCCTTGATATGGGCAATAGAGCGCGTGCCAATATCCAATATCATGCCATCTTCAGGAATATCACCAATATCATAAAGACGATGCGGCGCTTCTTTTTCAAAGCGAAATCCAACAACAGCATCCACAGGAAGCAGAATTGTACAGTGACATTCTTGTGCTTTTTTAATGATCTTTTTGACCGTTTCCATCAACGCATGTTCACACAGAGATTTTCCCACATGAACACCTTGTGCGGCCAAAAAACTGTTGGCCATTCCTCCCCCAATAACCAAGGTGTCAACTTTTTCCACCAAATGATTAAGAACAAAAAGCTTACTGGAAACTTTCGCTCCTCCCACAAGAGCAACAACCGGATGCGTTGGATTTCCAAGCCCTTTTTCTAAAGCCTGCAACTCACCTTGTAACGAGCGCCCTGCATAAGAAGGCAACAAATGTGTTATCCCCTCCACCGAAGCATGCGCACGATGCGAAACTGAAAAAGCATCATTGACATAAAGATCCCCATTATGCGCGAGAGCTTCCGCAAAAGAACAATCATTTTTTTCTTCACCGGCATAAAAACGAACATTTTCGAGCAATAAAATATCCCCGTTTTGCAATGCCTCCACAGCAACCTGCACCACCGAGCCGATACAGTCAGGAACAAAAGCAACCGGCTGATTAATAATTTTTTCCAGCACTGGCACAACAGGGCGAAGTGAAAATTCTGGCTCTATCTTCCCTTTAGGACGACCACAATGAGAAAGCAGAATAAGTTTAGCTCCCCGCTTTTGTAGCTCAAAAAGAGTCTCTTTATGTCGTTGAAGACGTGTCTCATCACAAACTTTTCCCTGCGCCATAGGAACATTAAAGTCCACGCGCACAAGAACACGTTTTCCAGTGACATCAATATCATCAAGCGTACGAAATCCCATCACGGCTTCCTCTTCACTTTCCATTGTTTCAAATCAAAACACATCGAACAAATCCGCTTAATTTTCTCTCCATTAAAGCCCCCTCCTGGCTTTTGCCTGCCCCCTCCTGACCTTTACATGAAAAGAATCCACGACAATCCTCTTCTCTCAACGCTTGTGCCTAGAAAATCTAAAGCTTCCATCATCAAGTGTACCAAAACCGCTCATCGCTCTTAATTTTCTTTCCACTAAAACGCCCCTTTACTTTTATGCAAATATGCAAAAGGGATTTACATTTTTCGTTTTCTAAACCTTTGCTTAAACGTTATCTCGTGATGTTGTTTTTTCAAAATTTACTCTTTCATACGGCTTTTAACGGCACATATTGCCTCGTATTAAAAATACCATCAATCTTTCAATAGCATTGTCTCTCTCACGCATCAAAACAACAATCTCTCTTTATTTTCTCAAAAGAATGCACCTTAATTTGTACAAAAACGAGACTTTTTCTTAATAAAACTTTTTCCTATAAAAAGAGGACCCTGAGGTCCTCCTTAGAGTGTTTATATTGTCTTAGCAAAAGCTACAGCCGTATCACTCATACGGTTAGAAAAGCCCCATTCATTATCATACCAAACGAGAACACGACAAAGCTTACCATCAATAACTTTGGTTTGATCATTATGCAAAATCGCTGAATGCGGATTATGATTAAAATCACAACTGACGAGTTTTTCTTCTGTCGTATCCAAAATGCCTTTCAGAGAACCTCTTGCAGCAGCCTCAATCGCTGTATTAATTTCTTCAATTGTTGTGGAACGCAGAGCAGTAAATGTCAAATCCACCACGGAAACATTAGGGGTTGGAACACGAATCGATACGCCATCAAGCAATCCCTTTAATTCTGGCAAGACCAACCCCACAGCTTTTGCTGCGCCTGTTGAGGTGGGAATCATCGAAAGAGCTGCCGCACGCGCACGATAAAGATCACGATGCATTGTATCCAACACCGGCTGATCACCCGTATAAGAATGGATTGTTGTCATAAAGCCTTTTTCAATACCTACCGTATTGTGCAAGACTTGTGCAACAGGTGCCAAACAATTGGTTGTACAAGAGGCATTTGAAACAATGCGATGCTCTTTGCTTAAAGACTGATGATTAACCCCATAGACAACCGTAAGATCTGCACCCTCTGAGGGAGCAGAAACAAGAACACGCTTTGCCCCTGCATCTAAATGAGCCTTTGCTTTATCACGTGCGGTAAAAATGCCCGTACATTCCAGCGCGATATCGATATCCAACTCTTTCCAAGGCAACTGTGCAGGATCACGCTCTGCGCATACCTTTATTAAACCACCCCCTACATCAATGGCATCTCCCACCACCTTAACATCCCCAGGAAAACGCCCATGAACTGAATCATAGCGCAACAAATGGGCATTTGTTTCCACCGATCCTAAATCATTAATTGCGACCACTTCAATATCTTTTCGTCCACTTTCCATAAGTGCCCGTAAAATATTGCGTCCAATACGACCAAACCCATTAATTGCAACACGAACTGTCATTTCACATGTTTCCTTATCTAGTTTTTAAAGCACAACAAATGGGCATTTTCCAATCCCAAACCATGAGTTTCCAAGACATCAATATCCCGATTAATCACTCACTTATCCACAATAATGCACAATACTATCCACAACACTAAACAAAATATAATCCCCTAAAATACCCCCCACTCACGACAACACAAGTTGTTATTTTGTCTTTTCCTTTTTGATCTTTTCCAGCTTTCCTTCAGCACTAGCAACAACATTTTCAGGAGTAATACCAAAATGCGCATAAAGGTCCTCTATTTTTCCACTTGCCCCAAAGCCCTCCATACCAATAAACACACCATCACAGCCAATAAAACGTTCCCATCCTTGAGCAACAGCCGCTTCAATCGCGATTTTAATCGGTGCATCACCAATGAGAGCCCGTTGATAAGAACCAGACTGTTGAGTAAAGAGTTCAAAACAAGGCACAGAAACCACACGGGTTGGGATACCTTTTTCTTCTAAGACTTCACGTGCTTTGACCGCAATTTGCAATTCTGAACCAGAAGCAAACAGAGTTACTTGCGCGTCATCACTGGCCGTTAACAATTCATAAGCACCAAGCATACAGAGATTTTCTTTTTCATATTCTTGACGCAAAAGCGGTAAATTTTGTCGGCTCAAGGCCAAGGTAGAAGGCGTGTTGCGTGTTTTCAAAGCCAATTGCCAACACTCGAGTGTCTCCATAGCATCAGCAGGACGGAACACAAAATGATTAGGCATGGCGCGCAGACAAGCCAAATGCTCCACAGGTTGATGAGTAGGACCATCCTCCCCAAGCCCAATAGAATCATGGGTCATGACATAAACCACCCGCAACCCCATGAGAGAAGACAAACGCATGGCAGGACGCATATAGTCAGAAAAGCATAAAAATGTTCCTCCATAAGGAATAAAGCCCCCATGAAGAGCCAACCCATTCATGATAGCGCCCATGGCATGTTCACGAATGCCATAATGGAGATAACGTCCTGAAAAATCATCCGCCGCGATACTTTTCATCTGACTGCTTTTTGTATTATTAGATCCCGTTAAGTCGGCAGAACCACCGATGGTCTCCACCACGACTTCATTAATCACTTCAAGAGCCATTTCTGACGCTTTACGCGTCGCAACAACAGGGCGCTCTTCAACGAGTTTCTGTTTATACTCATCTAAAGCGTTATCAAATCCCCCTACCAAATCACCCCGCATCAATCTTTCAAACTCCACCCGTTCTGAAACAGGAAGATCAGCCAATTTTTCTTCCCACTTTTGGCGCTTTTTAGCGGCATTAAGCCCTGCCAAGCGCCAGTTATCAAGAATATCAGCTGGAATAACGAAAGGCTCCGCCTCCCATCCCAAAGCGATACGGGTCTCAGCAATTTCTCGTGCTCCTAAAGGGGCTCCATGAACTTTATTGCTTCCCGCTTTATTAGGCGCTCCAAAACCTATCGTTGTTTTACAAGCAATCAAGGTTGGTTTATTACCATTGCGTGCTGCTTCAATCGCCCGTGCAATGGCGGCTTGGTCATGTCCATCCACTTTGAGTGTGTTCCAACCAGACGCTTGAAAGCGGGTTATCTGATCTGTACTGTCGGAAAGAGAGATTTCTCCATCGATAGAAATATTATTATCATCCCACAACACGATAAGCTTATTGAGTTTCAAATGCCCAGCTAAAGAAAGTGCTTCTTGAGAAATCCCTTCCATCAGACATCCATCTCCCACCAACGCATAAGTATAATGGTTGATCAGATCGCCAAAACGAGCATTGTGCAACCGTTCTGCAAGAGCCATCCCCACGGCATTTGCCAACCCTTGTCCCAGAGGTCCAGTCGTTGTTTCGATTCCTGCCGCATGCCCATATTCTGGATGCCCCGCAAGCTTTCCCCTAATTGGCGGAAATTTTTGATGTCCTCAATACCAATATCTTCATAACCAGAAAGATAAAGCAGAGCATAAAGCAACATAGAGCCATGTCCTGCGGATAACACGAAACGATCACGATTAGGCCAATGCGGCTTTTTAGGATCATGTGCCAAAAATTGTGTATAAAGAACCGTAGCAATATCGGCAGCCCCCATTGGCAAACCCGGATGACCAGAATTTGCTTTTTCAATCGCATCAATAGCTAGAAAACGGATAGCATTGGCCATCTGATTCTGTTGGTGGGTATTTGTCATGAATGATCGACCATTTCATTAATACGTTATTTTGTTACTTTGTTTGTATTGTCTTAGAATCTCTTAAGAAATACTCTTTTAACCATCAGCGTGAGACTGCCTGTCACCACTATCAATAACACTAATAACACATTCCCCTCACGCATCCTGTATATCCATGTCATTTATGACAATACGCGCAAAAAATCCAGCTTTTAATTTATATCTATTCTCTGCTTTGCTTGCTAAAATATCCTACATACTTAAAAATAAAATACACACAATATTAAAATGTAAGTGATTCGTTTTTGCATAACGCATTGATAAAGGATACAATTACTCAAAGGACAAAAGCAATGAACCAAGAGACTACGGTTCTACAAGATGCTCTAGAGCACCTAGAAAAAGCACTTAGAACCTTAGAGATCACCATAATAAACCGCAATGCCGTTATTGATAAAAATAACGAATGGGAAGAAGAAATTCAACGAATGAATGCAGACCGCAGCCATCTTGCCCAAGCGCTTGACAAAGCTGAAGCCCAAATTGAACGCTTAGAATCTGTTAACAAAGAAGTTTCCAAACGTCTTATTAAAGCAATGGAAACGATTCGCGTCGTCATTGATAGATAAAGGTTTGAATGTATGGAAACTGTTTCTGTTACCATTGATGGTAAAAATTATCGCATGGCTTGTAATAAAGGACAAGAACGTCATCTTATGGCACTTGCAGCTCAATTAGATCAATATATTAGCCATTTAAAGAAGAATTTTGGTGAAATTGGCGACCATCGTTTATCGGTGATGGCCGGCATCATGATTATCGATGAAATGGAAGAAATAAAACGAGAAAATAAAAAGTTACAAGAAGACTATGATGCGCTTTTACGACTCCATAATGAAAGAGACCGTACCATGGGAGAAATTATGCGTGATACCACACAACGCATTGAAAAACTCACCAACCAATTGCTCAAAGATGATCAAAACAGCACAAACACTCAAGAACAAGAACAGGAAGACCTCTAAACATACATCAAGCCGTAACAAACCAGCAATGTGTGACGTATCTCTCACATTCTTACAGGACAAAAATTCTTAAATTGATCTCCATAAACAGTTTAGTTTATTGAGCAGATTAATGTGCCTCACAAAGAATAAGGCGCCGCCCAGTTGCAGTTTCACGGACTTATTTTAAAGAGATATCTTAGCACCCAAACTTATTTTACGATAGCACCCATGAATGCTATAAAGGCAAATCCATTAAAGCTCCCCCATCTTTACACTTGTAAAGGAAAAGAAGAAAATAAAGGAAAAAGTCGTCGCTCTTGCATACTATCCCCAATATTGCAACAGCTCTTAGCTCTTGAAATGTTTCATGCAAAAACATGGCCTTTCTCAATAGTTTTTATCCACGGAGGCTTTCTCACTTGTAACGTATAAGAAAATAGACATGATTGACACAGCATGAAACCAATTTAAAATAAGAAAATCTTATGATCTTGGAAAACGATCATTCCAGTTGAATAACGCTCAATTATTATAAATCAATATATTATCAACGCACCAATAATACATAAAACTCGATGCATAGAATTAATGATTTTTGTAAAAGACAGTGCACAAAAAATAGATTTTAAAACACCTTGACCCGTCATTTTTTTCCATAACATGCGAGTATAACTTTTTAAGCGCACGATGTTTTTGGTATATAATTTTATTCAATTCTGTTTACAAAAGTTTCATCCGTTCGCAAAAGTTTAAAATGAAAACAATTTTAAAGGTCTTGTTCAAACATCAAAAGAATAAACACTCATGATGAATGAACACCGCGCTCATAAGACAACATTTATCAAGCGATCCAAAACATACCTCAATAAGATAATAAGATAAAAAAAGCTCCTCTTTAAATTCTAGACGACTGTTTCGCGATAACAACCAACACCCCAGAACGCCATCCCCGCATCTGCTCCTGCCCCCAAAACCTGACACCAAAATGCCGTGCTCTTTCCCTAACGGAAGATCGAAGCAATAATGAGTCTATTAAAACGCTCACGAGAAGCGCACATACCCGTTGTTCCTAAATCCTTTTCAAAGGCACATGAAAAAAGCTCATATGTCAATGGGTCAAAGTCCTTTCGTTCCATCTTGAGAGACAGAAGCAATACGCAAAAGATTTGTTGCACCAGAGGTTCCAAGAGGAACACCGGCTGTCACAAGGAAGCGATCTCCCGCTTGACAAAAACCTTCCTGAAAGGCAATGGCGGCTGCGCGATCAACCATATCCTCTAAACTCCATGCGATCCTCGCTCACCACACAATGAAGCCCCCAAACGAGTGCCAAACGCCGTGCTGTTTCCACAACGGAAGATCAAAGCAATAATCGGTTTATTGGGACGCTCACGAGAAGCACGCACACCCGTTGTTCCTAAATCCTTTTCAAAGGCACATGAAAAAAGCTCATATGTCAATGGGTCAAAGTCCTTTCGTTCCATCTTGAGAGACAGAAGCAATACGCAAAAGATTTGTTGCACCAGAGGTTCCAAGAGGGATACCAGCTGTCACAAGGAAGCGATCTCCCGCTTGACAAAAACCTTCCTGAAAGGCAATGGCGGCTGCGCGATCAACCATATCCTCTAAACTCCGTGCGATCCTCGCTCACCACACAATGAAGCCCCCAAACGAGTGCCAAACGCCGTGCTGTTTCCACAACGGAAGATCAAAGCAATAATCGGTTTATTGGGACGCTCACGAGAAGCACGCACACCCGTTGTTCCTAAATCCTTTTCAAAGGCACATGAAAAAAGCTCATATGTCAATGGGTCAAAGTCCTTTCGTTCCATCTTGAGAGACAGAAGCAATACGCAAAAGATTTGTTGCACCAGAGGTTCCAAGAGGGATACCAGCTGTCACAAGGAAGCGATCTCCCGCTTGACAAAAACCTTCCTGAAAGGCAATGGCGGCTGCGCGATCAACCATATCCTCTAAACTCCGTGCGATCCTCGCTCACCACACAATGAAGCCCCCAAACGAGTGCCAAACGCCGTGCTGTTTCCACAACGGAAGATCAAAGCAATAATCGGTTTATTGGGACGCTCACGAGAAGCACGCACACCCGTTGTTCCTAAATCCTTTTCAAAGGCACATGAAAAAAGCTCATATGTCAATGGATCAAAGTCCTTTCGTTCCATCTTGAGAGACAGAAGCAATACGCAAAAGATTTGTTGCACCAGGGGTTCCAAGAGGAACACCGGCTGTCACAAGGAAGCGATCTCCCGCTTGACAAAAACCTTCCTGAAAGGCAATGGCGGCTGCGCGATCAACCATATCCTCTAAACTCTTTGCATCCTCGCTCACCACACAATGAAGCCCCCAAACGAGTGCCAAACGCCGTGCTGTTTCCACAACGGGTGATAAAGCAATAATCGGTCTATTGGGCCGCTCACGAGAAGCGCGCACACCCGTTGTTCCTGAAGCCGTATAGGCAACGATAGCCGCGAGTGAAAGTGTTTCAGCAATCTGACGCGCTGCAAGAGAAATTGCATCTGTTCCTGTTGATTCTGGTGCTGGATGTTGTGCTCCAACCTGAGCGGCATAAGTATGATCTTGTTCAATTTGCCGTGCAATCTTATCCATCATAAGCACCGCTTCTTCCGGATAACGACCAGAAGCAGATTCAGCAGACAACATCACCGCATCTGTTCCCGCATAAACCGCCGTAGCCACATCTGACACCTCTGCGCGTGTAGGAACAGGAGAGGTGATCATTGATTCGAGCATTTGTGTTGCCACGACGACAGGTTTTCCAGCTAAACGGCAAGCTTTTATCAGCTCCATTTGAAGTGCAGGAATCCTTTCTAAAGGCATCTCCACACCCAGATCGCCGCGTGCAATCATAATACCATCACAAACTTCAATAATCTTTTCTATATGCTCTAAAGCTTGCGGCTTTTCGATTTTAGCCATCAAAGATACCTTACTTTTCGTCAACCGACGCACGGCCATAATATCTTCTGGACGTTGAATAAAAGAAAGAGCAACCCAATCAACAGGCTGTTGCAAAAGAGCTTGAAGATCAGCCTTATCTTTTGACGTTATCGAATCAAAAGGCAAAGTGGTATCAGGAAAACTCACACCTTTTCGATCAGAAATACGGGTACCAGAAACCACACGACACTGAACAAAATGATCATCACAAACTTCAGCACAAAGCTCTAATCTTCCATCATCAATGAGCAACCGATCCCCTGGCTTAATCGCCGAAAAGACATCCCTATGTGGGAAAAAAACACGCTGTGCATCACCAAGTACATCACGACTATCTAAGGTAAAGATTTGCCCAGCACGTAAATCTTCTTGACCGTTGGCAAAACGACCAATACGCAGTTTGGGCCCCTGAAGATCCACTAAAATACCAATGGGTCGTTGAACGATTTTTTCAACCTCTCGGATAGACTTGACCAAGTCACCCATTGTATCACGATCCGTATGGCTCATATTAAGGCGAAAAACATCTGCTCCTGCCCTAAAAAGCTTCTCAATCATTTCACGAGAAAAAGACGCAGGACCAAGAGTCGCAATAATTTTTACTTTACGAGAACGTTTCACGGGAGAGAATTTCCTGAAAGAGAAGGGACAACGGAATTATTGAATAAAGATTCATCCGTCAACTGCACCATCCAACTGGTTTGATTACCGGTATCGATTTCCTTAAACTCAGCCTTTTGATATCCGCGAGGGAAACAATCATGAACCCCTTGAATGGTAAACTGGCTATCTTGCACACACATGGTTATAGAACCTGCCCAGTTTCCTTTTTTTTGCGCCCCTTCCGCATAAAAATAATAAAACCGTGAAGCAAGGGGCCCTTCGATTAAGGTTTTACATTCTGTGACAGGAACCACCCACCAACCTTCGCTTACCCACCCTGAAAACGTACGATATCCAAGAGCAACCCCCACAGACTGTTGGGTTGCATTACACACCCTAAAGTCAGCTTTTGCACAAACAACAAGGGGAAACACGAGCAAAATGCTCAAGAGAAAAACCTTTAATCTTCTTCTCAATGCCCAATATCGTTTTTTTAAAATCACAAAACTTCCTCTATAAGGTCAAATAATGTTAACTTTCAACAAATTATAAATCTCTTTTTCCAAAAGTCTTTCAAGTCTAAATAATATATTTTCACATTTTTCTTTTTATAGCCCTTTTATAAAGGCATATATATTAAAAATTTTACAAAATATTTAAAATCAATTTGTAAAAAACTGTAAAGCTTGATTGATTTTTTATTTTTCAAGCTTTTCCAACATAAATTTATCGTCGAAAAAACAACTTAAAATAGATAACCTGGAGAAAAATACCATGAATGATACAGTGACCGATCAAACACATGCTATATCCGTCAACCAATTACGCTCTTTTATTGAACGAATTGAACGACTAGAAGAAGAGAAAAAAACCATTTCTGATGACATTAAAGACGTTTACACAGAACTTAAAGGCTCAGGTTTTGATAGTAAAGCTGTGCGAAGCATTATACGGCTACGCAAAAAAGAAGAGCATGAACGAATGGAAGAAGAAGCCATCATTGAACTTTATAAAAATGCGCTCGGAATGAGTTAATATCTTTAACACCAATGGAAATTTTCTTAAGAAAATGACAAATGAAAAAAACGCATGAATGCACAAAAATTCTGCTACCCTTGAGCAATTTGTGCAAAATAACAAAAAACTCGTGTGACTTGTGACGAGATGGCTGGTCACAAGGATTCGTGAAATTGCAATAGCCCTCATATTTGAAAGGATTCATGAAAAGCGCATTTTTATTCTCCAATTCTTTTTATCCATACGGGTATTTTTATTCATATAGACATTTTTTATCCATATGAGCTGCCTCTTTTATAAACCAACCGCACCTGTGCATAAAAGCAAAGCATTTTGAGTGCAGCAACCTAAAAACAGGGGAATTCTGCGATATTCAAGGATTCTTCTTAAAATTGAAAAACAATGAATGATAATGATCAATCAATGCATTATCTAGGATAAAAAAACATGTAAAGGAAGCGGCTCAAAGGAGGCTGCAACTGAAATCCGCTCAACAAGAGGTCTTTACAAAAAGAGAGATTTAAGGATCTTTGTCTTTTATAATAGTGAAGAATTCAGCATATTGATACATCTCATCAAAATCCCCTTAAGAGAGCTTTATGCAGATCTATTGGCCGGTTCATAAAGATCATTTATTCGAGAAGTTAGAATATGATCTCTCCATTTTCCAGAAATCATCAAATAATCCTTGGCATAGCCTTCTTTTTCAAAATGAAGACGCTTTAATAAAAGTCCGCTTTTTATATTCTCAGGTCTATAATTTGCCATGATCCTATGCAGGTGATAAACATGAAAGATATGACGTATGAGCGCCGATAAACTCTCAGACATGAGACCTTTGCCTTGTTGTTTTTCATCAAGAGAAAAACCAAGATGACAGGCTTGAAAAACACCACGAACCACATTTGTGAAGTTCACAACACCAATGATTGTATTTTCATCTTTTAAGCGTACCGCATATCGGTATGCTTGTCCCTGCCTGCTTTCTAAAAATAAGCATTAGCTCTTGTTTCCCAAGCGGTTAGAGTATGGTAATCCTCCGCTCTTATAGGTTCAAAAGGGCGCAGATAATCCGCATTACGCAAGTAATAAGCAGACAATTCAGCCGCATCTTCTAAACCAATCAATGTGGAAATTGTTCGCTTTGTTTTAATTGCCATCATTTTCTCCTCCCAGAAATATTGCAATTAATACATTGATTTATCGTAATAAATTATCATTCTTTTAAACTTAAATCATTAACGTCAAATACAACACGCTTTTCGCATCAAAACAGCTGCTTACATAAGAATCAATGAGGATTATTTGCTTGTTACTTTATAAGCGGAATTAGTGTGTTTAGGGTATAAAATAAGAACAAGAAAATGCTTCTTATGCATGCTTTCAAGTGCCAAGGGCTCTAGCAACACTCAAAGGCTGGCATAAGTTTGTGATGGAACCAACAATTTCCCTATACGGAACTTTGAAAAAAACACACAGCAGAGATATTCTGTTTTTTGCCTTGGTTTTTTGCCTTGTAAGCGGAGAAGTTACTTATTTTGCACCATTCTATTCGACATATAACCACCCGCATACAAAGCCCTATGATCATCGCCTTAAAAAACCAACATAGGGGATATATATACGATCTAAAAGGTCTCTGTCATAGCTTTAAACAAAACACTGATTCCACAAAATTAGCCACAAACGCTTGCAACAAATCCAAGAAACCGCAACACAAAGCTCTTAAAAGTCCGATAGCACAAAAGTACTTCGCATTCCCTGTTTTTACTTTCCATTTCTTCACGTAAAAATTCTCGCCATTCTTTTTGTGTGCCATTCTCTTTGTATGCAAGTATTTTTCTTTTTTTTAAAACGCTTATTGATAAATATTTAAAACGCTTCTTTATCCCTACGATAAAACTTACTCAAAGAGCTCTTATTCAACCTTTTTATTTCATTTTGCAAAACAGTGAGTGCTAATGGCTATATTTCCAATGCTTGTCCTCTCTATAAATTCTGACATCTGCTTATAGAACAATTTGCCCTATGTTTTTTCTCTTGTCTCAGTAAAAACAACCATCTGTTGATCAATCATTCACCCATTATAATATATTTATTTATAATGATAATTTATCGTTATCCCTCTTGAATGAAGAATCCCGACAATCGTAAGATTTCCTCATTTCAAGTCGTCTTATTTTGAATCATAAAAAAACACCTCTCTTGCGCATCACAAGCTATGTGTGGCTTACAAGCTAAGGACGACGTAGAGATAAAAACGAAGAAGGCCCCTCCTATGAATTCTCTTAAAACGATAAGAATTGTCGGACATTGAAAGCAAAACAAAGTATGTAACGGTGCGTACATGCTTGCATAGATAAAATTTTGACAAAACGCACCGCACCAATAATTTTTTCTTTATCAAGATTTCTTGTAACAAGAATTATGCAAAAAAAGCCAAACATAAAAAGTCACAGTTTGCTTCAAGAATCCATTGATCAGCACCATAACTTGAATCGCAATTAAATGAGCTTCAGTCAAAAGTGCATTTTTAAAAATCAACTCCTTATAAAATCAATATATTGATTTGTAATAATAATTCTACCTATTGAATGAGAGACCCCAATACCGTAAGATTCTCTGATGATAAATCTCTTTCATATTGAATCAATTAAAATCGTTTTCTTGCACGTTAAAAGCGAGATAAATCGTGTGGAGTAAAACTGTATAAGAAAAGACTAAAAATGGCTTTTCATGAATGCTCTTACGCGCCAAAAGTTGGTCCACAACACCCAAAGGCTGGCAAAATGTGTGATGATGCCAAAACTTGCTTCTTTTAAAAACTTCAAAGATGGGGATGCTCAATGGATCGACCATTATACCATTCACGAGAGCACCGTCGTAAAACAGGTGTGATGTGCTCTTTGAAAGATGTTTTTTTTAATAGCAAGGATACTGTCGTCGTGCTTCAATATGTCCAAGTACTCTACAGAAAACAATGATGCAAAATCTCTTAAAATACTTTAATATTCATCTTTGAAACCTTAACATGAACAGGCTTCTATTTCTTCGCGTAAGATTTCAAGTTCTAGCCATTCTTCTTGCTTTTGTGTGCACATATTTTGCTTTTTTTCCAACGCTGTTGTTAAACGCTCAAAACGCTCTTTATCACTGCTATAAAGAGCTGGATCAGAGAGCTCTTGTTCAATTTTTTTGATTTCATTTTGCAACACAGCGATTTCTTCAGGCAATTTTTCCAATGCATAGACCTGCTTATAGGACAATTTGCTGCGTGTTTTTTTCTTTTCCCTGTCATTCAAGCTAGGATCTGTTGATGAAGCACGTTTTCCGTACTCACCCATATGAGACTTTGAAAATGCTTTACGGTGCGATAATTCTATCCCCTTGCGTTGTAACTTCAGAGCCTGCTTATTTTGCGCCATCATATCGCTATAGCCGCCCGCATACAAAACCCAATGACCATCACCCTCCGGTGCTAACATATGCGTTACAGTACGATCTAAAAAGTCTCTGTCATGGCTTACCAACAAGACTGTTCCCGCAAAATCCGCAATAAATTCTTGCAACAAATCCAAAGTTTCCATATCCAAATCATTGGTTGGTTCATCAAGAATTAAAAAGTTTGCAGGACGCGAAAGAAGACGCGCAAGCATGAGACGCGCTCTTTCTCCCCCAGAAAATTCTTTAAGGGGGGTGCGCGCTTGTTCCGGTAAAAATAAAAAATCTTTCATATAAGAAACTACATGCCGCTCTTGCCCATTAATCACAAGAGTATCGCCCCGCCCCCCTGTTAAATAATGTGCCAAAGTTTCTTCTTCATTGATAATCCGTTGCTGATCAAGCAATGCCATAGAAAGGTTATAGCCATGCCTTACTGTTCCACTATCCACGGCTTCTTTCCCAATCAATGCGGAAAGGAGCGTTGTCTTTCCAATACCATTAGGTCCTACCAAACCAATGCGATCACCCCGCTGAATGCGTAAAGAGAAATCTTTCACAATCACGCGTTCACCATAAGATTTTGAAATTTTCTTTGCTTCAAGCACCAATTGACCAGAATCATGACTTTTGGCAGCGCTCAACAGTGCACTTCCCGGCTGCCCTTTATAGGTTTGATGACGCTGTCTTAAGTCTTTGAGTTCCCCCAAGCGCCTTACATTACGCTTACGCCGTGCACTCACACCATAACGCAACCATTGCTCTTCGCGAACAATTTGGCGCCCCAATTTATGCTGCTCGAGTGTTTCTTCTTCTAGTGCTTTATCACGCCAACTTTCAAATTCTGAAAAACGCTTTTCCAGTCTTTTCGTTGTCCCACGATCAAGCCATACCGTTGAACGCGTGACATTTTCTAAAAATCGTCGATCATGGGAAATCACCACAATCGCTGAACGCAAAGAAGATAAAACCCCCTCCAACCATTCAATGGTTGGTAGATCAAGATGATTGGTTGGTTCATCTAAGAACAAAATATCGGGTTTTGCTGCGATAGCCCGAAGCAATGAAACACGCCGCTTCTCACCCCCCGATAATGTTTCTAATTTTTCTTCCCCCGAAAAACCTAACTTTGTGCGAAGCGTATTAATCCACTGGACATCAGATGTCGCGTCCAGTCCTGCTTCCATATAGGCATTAATATCTTCAAAACCTGAGCAATCCGGATTTTGAGAAACATAACGCAAGAGCACCCGAGGGTGGCGAAAAATTTCGCCTCCATGAGGCTCTAATATTCCTGCGGCAATTTTTAACAGGGTCGATTTTCCACAACCATTACGGCCCACCAGCGCAATACGCGCCCCCTGCTCAACCGATAAACACGCTTGGTTGAGCAAAGGCGTTGTCCCAAAGGTTAGGAAAATGCGGTCAAGCCGCAGCAATGGCACTGCCATTAACGAACGCGGCGCGGACAAGATGCTTGATACATCATCCCTCTTGCATCACGGTAAGTACATAATTGTTGTACAGGAACTCTTTGCGCACAAGGTGCTTGGTAAATATATCCTCTACGACCACGATACGTACACAATTGTGATGCCTGTTTTTGTTGTCTTCTTTGATTTACAGCCTCACCGGTTACTGTTCCAGCTAAAGCACCAAATGCCGCACCGGTAAGCGCTGCTCCAGGCGTGCTCCCGCCAATAGCCGTTCCAGCCAAGGCACCAATTGCAGCACCGCCTACACCGTAACGTGCAACACGTTGATCATTTGTGGTACAAGCTACTGAACTGAAACCAATCGCAGAAACGACGGCCACTTTTAAAACTGATTTTAACATATCAAAACCTTTCCTTCTCAAGATCAATACATAATATATCGTTTATGTCAGCACTTAATCACTAAGCCCCCCCCTTGCCTTATTCAAAATATTATTGGAAGAGCTTTATGGCATAGGCACAGACGCTAACAATATAGCTTTTCCAGAACCTAAATGGCAAGAAAAGGTTCCACAAATACGGTTAGAAAGTGTCAAAGAAGAGCCAAATGACACATTTTTGTCACAAATTGGCCATTTTACCCCTTTAAGAGTTAAGCCTTTTAAGTCAGAAAAACCGATAAGACTAAACAAGCACCCTTTAGGTAAATCATACGGCACAAGTTTTGGTAAAACCGGCCAACCTTCTTCTAGGCCGCTTGTCAACAACACTGAAATGCCTTTCTCAGCCATCATCAATGCTTGCGTCATATGAGAAAGGCTATGATCACTTCGCTCCCCTCCCAAAGCCCCGCACAAAATAAGCTTTTTAGCCCCATTTTGTAGCGCTCTTTCACAAGCCAAAGCACTATCGGTCATATCTTTATCAGAGGGAAAAACCTCACGCGGAACATGGTTATATTGATCTATCAGGGTCTGATCAGACGAATCAAAATCTCCTAACCACAACTCAGGCTTTACATTAAGTGCTTCCGCATGACGCATACCACCATCCGCAGCAATCACCCGACTGTTTTGAATTTGATTCAACAAACGATCAGTGATACAAACATCTCCGTTTAACAATATCGTAAATGTTGTCATGCCATATTTTGCCTTTCACAACCTTTCATAAAGTTTCCTTCTTTAGCATCCTCTTAAATTAAATCTAAGGGCCATTTTTTATAAACAATAACCGTGATATAGCCAAACAAATCCTTACCCCTAAAGCTTCTCTTTAAAAACGCACAATACAAAGATATACATGAAATTTGCCAAAATACACCGCACAAACAACATACTCTGTGACTCGACACACCGCATTTTTCAATGGCGTTTTCTTTGTCGCGCGCCTTTTTATAGAGCTTCTTTCATCAGTTTAACACTTCTCCTTTCAGCGTGTCATACACCCCTTTCTCAAAATGATAAGCTTTCTTCCAGTTCTTCTGAAACAGTCAAACGTACTAACAACCACAATATCTATGTCACATTAAGCGCTCTGCAACACCCCCGTATCTTGCAAATGTATGGTGGTGCCTATCATGATACAAAACTTGAACGCTTTTTAGCAAAGATCGTTCGTAAACTAACCCTTACCTCACACCATTCTCATCAAAGCTATTCTGTCACCATTTTAAACTCAGAAAGTGTCAATGCATTTGCGCTTCCCAATGGTTCAATCTACATCACCCGTGGTATGCTGGCACTTGCCAATGATTCTTCAGAAGTTGCCGCCATTTTAGCCCATGAGATAGCCCACATCAGAGCCAATCATGGCATTTTACGTCTGCAAAAAGAAGCAGAATTGAAGAAGATGATAAACCCTATGTCTCCACGTCTTCTTTCTTCTATAGACAAAAAACTTCATAATCCCATACACAGCAAGCAACAACTCGCGCAATTTTCCCGCAATCAAGAGCTGGAAGCTGATTCCATTGCCCTCGAAATGCTCCAACAAGCAGGATATGATCCATTTGCCTCACCACGCTTTCTCCAAACGATGGAAGCCTACAGTGCTTTTCAGCATATCTCTGGCACCCCAAGTGCTTCCTTAGATTTTCTAGCTTCTCACCCAACCACCCCTCAACGCATTCGGCTTGCGATAGAAAAAGCCCATAAAATCAGTAAAAAAAACAAAGGACACACGGATCGCGATTCTTTTCTCAAAAGTATTGATGGCATGACTTTTGGAGAAAGCTTTTATACAGGATTTGTACGAGGCAACCAATTTATTCACCCACAATGGCGCATCGCTTTTTCTATTCCCAACAATTTTACAATAGAACATTCAACCCACACAGTTTGGGCAAGTGGCCCCAATAAAATAGCGATTCGTTTAGATGCTGTTCCCTATCCTGCTGGAATGTCTGCAAGCGATTATTTGAAAAGCGGGTGGATTATTGGGCTAGACCCATCCTCTATTCGCCCCATCACGATTCAAGGACACCCCCATCAAGGACACTTAAGCCAAAATTTACTTGGAGCGCGAGCCCATGCGACTCATGAACAATGGCAATTTGATGTGGTTGTCATTCTGTTTAATGATCATATTTTTCGTTTTCTGACAGCTGCCCCCTATAATTCTCAAAATTTTGCAGAAATTGCCCAAAAAACAATCCAAAGCTTTCAGCCTCTTTCAACTTTAGAGTTAAAAAAATTGAAACCCTTAAAAATCCGTGTTGTCCGCGTTAAACAAGGAGAAAACGTTGCAAGCCTTGCCAATAAAATGCAACACACACCCAACAAAGAAAAACTCTTTCGCATTCTCAATGCTCTCTCACCAATTCAAACTTTACATGCCGGCACAAAAGTAAAAATTATCACCGACTAAGACTCCTTTTTCACCGGCTACAATCTTGATTCTTTTGTGTCTTTAATCACCCTCTCCTAAAGTCTATTCGTAAATGAAGCCGGCCAAACCCTCAAACCAGCTTCATCACGCCCTATCCCCCGCACCTACGCACTCTGCTTTTTCCTCAACAAAGCCCTTCACAGCTTATATATCATAAGCATCTTCTGAATGAACCGTAAGGAGAGCGGAACGCAATTTCTGCAAAGCCCGTGCTTCAATTTGACGCACACGCTCTTTCGAAATTCCTAATTTTTCACCCAACACTTCTAGAGTAGCCCCCTCTTCATTTAAGCGACGAAAGCGAATAATTTCCAACTCTCGTTCGTTGAGAATTTGCAACGCATCGTAAAGCCATTGTGTACGCCGTTGACCATCAATCACTTGCTCAATTAAAGCATCAGGAAGAGGATTCTCATCAACCAAAACATCCATCTTGGCAATGGGATTATCACTGTTTTCAGAAACAGAAACGCTCAAGGAGTTATCTGAACTGGAAAAACGAAAATCCATTGTTTCAACATCGCGTACAGAAACACCGAGTTTTTCAGCGATTGTGCGAAAAATATCCTGTTTTGACAAAGCACTATCATCTTGCACCAGTTTTGCCCGCAACCGCCGAAGATTAAAGAAAAGTGCTTTTTGCGAAGAGCTGGTTCCCCCTCGAACGATTGACCAATTTCGCAAAATATAATCTTGGATAGAAGCCCGTATCCACCATGTTGCATAGGTTGAAAAACGCACTTCCCGATCAGGTTCAAAACGTGCAGCGGCTTCCAACAAGCCCACATACCCTTCTTGTACCAAATCCCCTAAGGGCATTTTGAAACGTTTAAAACGGTTTGCAATAGCAATCACCAAACGCATATGAGCCGCTGCAATTTGATGCATGGCATCATCATCGCGTTTGTCTTTCCATCGCAGAGCCAAATCATGCTCTTTTTGTCGTTCAAGATAAGGTGCTTGCATAGCAGAACGCATCATATTACGTCCTAAGCTTTTGTCTGCATCGCTATAATTTTTGCTGCTTTTATAAACAGCATTTGAAAGATTACCCATAATAACCCCTTGCGATTAAAATTATCAAAATCGATTTGGCAACGATACCATTGTTCTTCCTTAAAAAGAACTAAAAAGTTGTCCGCTCATGCTCTCGCTACTTTAGCGTGTAATTTTATAATCGCAATTGTTTTTTTCATGATTATGGTAAAACTTTTTATCATAAGACATAATTTCACCTGAAAAACACTCCTGCAATACGCCTTTTTGCCTATGAAATATTTGAAAAAAAATTCTCTTCACGTTTCATGACAAAACAGCCAAAAAAATAAAATGATCAGAAAAAATATACATGCTGCTTTTTTGATGATCGATTCCGTTTTCTTTTAAATTTGAAAGAATCTATTTTTATGCTTTCAGCTTTACATTACAACTAATAAGTGTAATTTACAAATATAAAACATCTTAACTGAATAAAAACTGAATAAAAAAGAAGTATCTACGTTTTAAAGACGCAAAAAGAAACATCAAAAAACGACAAGAGTGATTGAAGCAAGCGCAACAAACGTGTTAAAGAAAGAGCAGCATTATGGGGTTATCGCAAAAGGTTTTTTACCAGTGTTGCACTTAGAAAGAAAATAATCATGGATAGCAAGATTGTTCAACACAATGAGATTCTTCAGGATGATATTCTCATTGAAAAATACGGAAGGGGTAAATTTGAAGGTTTTCGTTTTTATGCCAACAAAAACGATACCGATCAAACAATTGAGAAGCAAGTCTCAATAGAGAATGAAAGTTTGATTCTTGCGTTTTCCAAACGCGCAACACGTTTTTGTGCTTGTGCCAATGGCGATTTTACCCTCAGTTCTGATGGCATTGTGCGCTGGATTGGTCAACCCGTAGGACAGCTTGTAGCGACAGAAGATTTTTTCAAACCAAAACTGATTGTTTTAGCAGACACACAACTCATCGGAGAAGCCCGCGATAACGTCGTGAAACGATTAGAGCGCTTTGTAACCTTTCATTTTGAAACGGCTTTAAAGCCCCTATTTGATTTACGCAATGCCGATAATTTAACAGATTCAACCAACAGTCTTGCCTTACAACTGGTTAACTCTTTAGGGGTTTTACCGCGCCGAGAAGTTTTAGACCTTGTCAAAAACCTTGCGCAAGAATCACGTGCTGTGCTTCGGCGTCTAGGTGTGCGTTTTGGTGCTTTTCATATCTATGTTGCAGGAATACTTAAACCTGCCCCGGTTCAAGCCATTACCCTGTTGTGGAACCTTCAAAATGTAGGACAAGATCAAACAGGTTTGAGTGAAATTTTCACAGCATTATCAGCTGGTCGCACCTCTTTAATTGTTGAACCTACCTATAACCGCCAGTTTTATCAATTGGCCGGTTACCGCATCTTAGGACAACGTGCTGTCCGGATTGATATTTTAGAGCGTCTTGCCAATCTCATTCGCCCCGCCCTTCATTGGAAACAAGGAAATGATCCAAAACCTGATGGTGCCTATGATGGTAAAAGTTTTTTTGTGACCCCAGCCATGATGTCTATTCTTGGAGCCAATGGAAATGATATGGAAGAAATCCTCAAAGGTCTTGGCTACCAATCATACAGTATAAGCCATGCTGTTTTTGAACAAAATCTCCTTGCACACCAAAGCTCTTTTCCTCTCAATGCGACAACCCAAAAGGTTCGACCAGCAGAATTTGTTGGTAGTCATTGGCAAACAATCAGTATTTCAGAAACAACACAAGAAGAAAAAAGCACTTTACTCCTGAATAGTTTATCCTCTCATCTTAAAAAACACCCCCATAAAACCAATAATTTACCAGCAGCTGAACCTGTTGGAAATTTTGCCAAATCTACTCCTCCTATCGCAGAAGATAAAGTTATTTTATTATGGCATTATAGGCGTCAATTTCACCACAACACACAAAAAAAACGTGATAAATCCGGATATAAGTGGAAAAATAAACCGAAGGGCGATGTCAAAAAAGAGGATAATGCGAATGGAAATCGCCTTCAAGAAGCGCCATCACAAACAAAACGTTCTCATAAGTTCCATAAGTCCCAAGACAAGCGTACAAATCATAAATCCTTTCAAAAAGAAAAGCGTCTTAACCCTGATTCACCTTTTGCGAAACTCGCGGTGCTACGCGATCAACTCACCAATCATAAAAACACAAACACTCTTTCCTCTAAAAAGCATTAAAGTAATAAATGGAGTTTGATCTTGACCCACGTCGTAACCGACAACTGCATTCACTGTAAATATACGGATTGCGTTGAAGTTTGCCCTGTTGATTGTTTCTATGAAGGTGAAAATATGTTGGTGATTCATCCTGATGAATGCATCGATTGCGGTGTTTGTGTTCCAGAGTGCCCAGCAGAAGCCATTATACCTGATACAGAGCCAGGGCTCGAGCAATGGTTAGAACTCAATCTTGATTATGCCAATAAATGGCCTAATCTGACAACCCGCAAAGAGCCTCTTCCTCAAGCAAAAGAAATGGATGGCGTTCCAAATAAACTAGAAAAGTATTTTTCAGAAAATCCAGGAAGCGGCGAAGAATAATGATACAGTGCACAACCCCTTCTTCACCAAGTAAAAGACTTCTTTTGTAAAAATAAAAAATCCTTAAGTGAAATGATTGATTCTTTTGAAGTTTGATGTTAGTGTTATCTTAACATGATCATCTTTCTAAGTATTTTTCTTTGCTTTTCGTAATAAAGCAATGTATTTTTTTTGGATTTAAAAGTACTCAACTTTTATACTCACTTAATTGGTACAATATACTTGGTTAAAGAAAACTCAACCCTCAGGTTTATAGCCTGTTTTCCGATACATTTATTGATCATAAGGGAGTAAAATAAAATTATGGCATCCCAACATGGAACATCTTCCAAGATTAAAGAATTTGCAACCTCTGAATATATTGTCTACCCTACACACGGGGTGGGACAAATTATAGCAATTGAAGATCAAGAAGTTGCAGGACACAAATTAAAACTCTTTGTCATTCATTTTGCAAAAGATAAAATGGATGTCAAGGTTCCCATTGCAAAAGCCCTTTCCGTTGGAATGCGTAAGTTATCTGCTAGTGATTCCGTTGAACGCGCCTTAGAAATTTTACGCGGAAAAGCGCGCGTTAAACGAACCATGTGGTCTCGCCGTGCTCAAGAATATGATGCTAAAATAAACTCTGGAGATCTTATTTGTATAGCCGAAGTGGTTCGTGATCTTTTTCGCTCTAACCTACAGCCCGAACAATCCTACTCTGAGCGTCAACTTTATACCGCTGCTCTTGAAAGAATGGCCCGTGAAATTGCGGTTATTAATACTCTTTCTGAAACAGAAGCGATTAATCTTATCGAGATGCATCTTTCCAACAAGCCGAAACGTGAATTTAAAACTGAGAGAGAAGAGACAGCTGAAAACAGCAAAGCTGTCTGCGCTGCGTAGTAGATTCTTTCATAACGGCAAAATATTTTGATAAAACCAGTTTTTTGCTGGTTTTATTTTTTTATCATCCTCTGTATTTTTAAAGATAAAGCTTCTTGGAATACCACTAAATAATCTAACATTTTGACAAGTTCTACCCGCCGCCACCGCGTGCGTCTTATTATCCATTTTCAAAAGATATGATTGTAAACTTGTAGAGAAATTTTCCCCTTTAATTGTTTTTTTTTAACTTTTTTCACCATTCACGAAACATCTCTTGGGTTTCAACAGAAAAGCATATGGTAATAGAGTGTTTTGGTGATCCTAAAGGCTTATCATAAAGGGAACGAAGATCCCTTGATAGTTTTCCCATGCCGCTTGATTGGGAGCTCTATCACTCCATCTCCGCTCTTTTTGTTCATCGAGAAAAACCAACATTTGAAATCGTTGCAATAAGCCGTCATCATTTATTCCACAGTGCATTGCTTGAATAAGTAGAATAATCCGTGAAGGTTGAATGCCCCTTATAATTGAAAAATTTGCGTTGGGAATAAAAGTGGTTCCACGCCCGATACGGTCATAGATGTATGACTTATTGCCATTAAAAGCTGTTAAACAGAAAGAATGGGTCTGATAAATACTCCTTCCGTTCCAAATTGGCTAAAAAACAAGATAATTTATTACGAATTAATAAGAGACCACAGAGATTTTCTTTTAACAATTCCCCAAACTTTTCAACCGTGACATCATTGATGATAAGACGTCGTTTATTAAGCGTGCATCATCATCATTTTCTTTGTTGTTTAAGAGATTGAGCAAGAAAGAAAGTCCCCCCTAAACTATAAAATGAAGTGCGATACAGATAGAATATACAGTTTTACACATTATGACAGCATTAATTATTTTTATGTTTGCCTTTTACCGTCCCTAGAAAACAGCTCTGTAAAAATATTTTTAAGAAAAATGATTCCATGCGTGAGCTAACTTATATCAATACCCAAGCTCTTAACGAAGTTATCATAAAAGATACTGCACATAAGCAACCTTTTATCTTCTCTCAAGAAAACAAAAAAACCACCCCCCACAGTAGAATCACTTTTCTACGGAAAAACCTTACCATTTACTCAAGGAAAAGCAGAAAATGCACGGCTTGAGAACGTGCATCAGTCCTTAACCACTAAAACGGAACGTCCACGATACATTCCCGTCTTCAAATCAATATGATGAGGGCGACGCAATTCACCTGAATTTTTATCTTCGATATAAGTCGGCGCCTTCAGAGCATCAGCGGAACGGCGCATGCCCCTCTTCGCTGGAGAGGTTTTTCGTTTAGGTACAGCCATAAAAAGACACTCCAAATCCATTAAAACAGAAAAAGCAATCTCAAAGTTGACAATGCTTCATTTAAAAACACCATAAAATTTTGAGAGCACTATACACTGATAAAAAAGAAGAGGCAATGTCAAAATGATCACCCTCGTACCAAAAATAATCTTCTTTTTATCAAAAATGATGTCACAATAGTTCAGTAAATATCAAAAACACTGAAAAATTCGGAAATTTTATACAGCAATAAAAGCATTTTTATAAGACAAACATTTCATTTTTTATTTGTTTTTAAAAGGGATTTGCGCATACAGTAGAGATACGCATAATAAAGGGACGTTTATTTTTAATAAAAAGTGATACCAATTGATGAAAACAAGAAAAAGCAACAGCCTTTCTCTTAAAACTTCATAATTTCATTTTTGTAAAAACAAAGGAAGCAAGAATGCACGAATTTACCACCCTTCTTGCAAAACATGGCCACACCGTTGAAAGGCGACTAAGCACACTGTTAAGTGATCACATCCAAAATGGTGAAATTTCACGTCCTGAAAACTTAATCAAAGCCATGCGCTATGGTGTGCTGAACGGTGGAAAACGCCTGCGACCTTTTCTTGTGATTCAAAGTGCTGCACTTTTTGATGTCCCTGTAGAGCATTCACTTGATGTTGCCTGTGCCTTAGAATGTGTTCACTGTTATTCGCTTATTCATGATGATCTTCCAGCCATGGATAACGATACCCTCCGACGTGGAAAACCCACCGTTCACATAGAATTTGATGAAGCAACAGCAATCCTCGCAGGCAATGCTCTCTTGACATTTGCCTTTGAAATTATTGCCCATAAAGCCAATACACTGTCTACAGATATCAGAATAAAACTGATCACAGCTCTTGCACAATCAGCTGGGCTTGGCGGTATGCTAGGGGGACAAATGCTGGATCTTGAAGCTGAAAAAAAACCACAAGAGAGTACCGACATCATCACACTACAACGCATGAAAACAGCAGCTTTGATAAGCTTTGCTTGCCAAGCAGGCGCCATCATTGGCAATGCATCAAAAGAATTAACGACAAATTTAACAGCTTTTGGAACCTATCTTGGTTTAGCCTTTCAATTAACCGATGATCTTCTTGATGTTACTGCTAACACGCAGATCCTAGGCAAAACCGCTGGGAAAGATGAAGCGGCACAAAAGGCAACTTTTGTTCGTCTTTATGGCATTGAAGAAACCCAAAAAAAGCGAGATGCGCTCATCACAAAAGCTGAAGCCCTCTTACACCCCTTTGGTGTCAAAGCACTCCCCCTCCAACAAGCCGCCCGCTTTAATGCAACACGCAAAAATTAATCTCAAGTCTTGCTTCATTTTACACCATCATCTTTGCTGAATAAAAAATACAAGGCAAGCACTATTTATACCTCTCAATGTTGCAACAACCCAGAACATTCATGAAAGACATTGATCCCTTTTTTAATGGTTTTATTTATACGCCATCCCCCCTTCTGACGAGCAAGAATATAATTTTGATTGATGCAATATACACAAATTTAATAAGCCGGAGCTCTTATTTAAGATGAATAATGGTAAGGTACTCTTCTCACAGAGCTTTTTTGAGAGTTCCTTCTAAAAAAAACACTGCCAACAAGTAAATCAATAAATAAAGAGCAAAAATATAAACGAGGGAGAAAAAACCAAACATATTGACCATAGATGCACTCATGTAAAACAATACCAACAGGCTAAATCTTCCCACAGTGGACAAAAAGGACTCGTATGTCGCCCTGAAATGATCGCTAATGCTATCATGGAGGAAAACTTCCACACGAAGATAAGTATACTTAATGAGATAAAAAATCATACAAACTAAAAGAATAGCAATTTCTTTTCTTGGTTCAAAGAAAACCCCTGTAAAAATCATTGAAACCGAAAGAAACAACAATAAAACGAAATTTATCTTCTCATTGAGTTTTGTAAAGAGAAAACTCGCCAAGAGCTGAGAGAGCAATATCAGAGAAAACGTTATACCAAGCTCAAAATAAGTGATATGAATATCATAATCTTTAAATATCCACTGCCAATATTGCGAAAATATATTGAAAAAAATCAATGAAAAATAAAAGCATAAAGAGATATAAGGCACTTTAACAAAAATAGAGATCATCTCTTTAGCTTCACCAATGAAAGAATTCGCCTGAAGAGAATGGACATGATGCGGTTTTTTCTCTCCTTTGAGATCATCAAGAAAAAACAAACCAAATCCTGTTGTCATCAACATTAAAAACGCCGCGATATACCATATATATTGGCTCGAATAATCAGCAAAATAAGCACCGATCAAACTAAAGACAAACATGCCGATGTAATTATATTGCGCGCTGGATCCAAGTACTTTTTTAGTCGATGTCACTTTGGCTTTTGCATATTGAACAAGCAAAGCATTATAAGCCCCCGCAATCAATGTCAGCGACACTGCATTAAAAGATTCTGCCACAAGAAAACCATAAAAGCCCGTGGAAACTCCCATAAGAAAAAGCCATATGGCCGCAAAAGCCGCTGCCAAAACGATCGACATTTTATAACTTTTTCGATCAGCAAAATATCCCAGAGGGATATCTGTCACCATCATAATAAAAGCTTGGAATGACTTAATGACCCCGATATCAATAAGCGTTAAACCTTTTTCAAGCATATAAAAGACAATAAAGGCGCCTGTTAAAATTCTGATACCGTTAAATAAAAATCCAAAGGCTAATATACTCGCCATTCATCCCCCACTAACGCCCAAAAAGAGCACCGTATACATCATTTTATATCAATATAAAATCACATTTTATTACAAATAGGACAATAACCAGCATAAGGATCTTCAGTCCTATCGACTTTATATTTGGAAAAATTAATAAATAATGTTTTTTCTATAATTTGACATTTGTCAAAATCCGTTAAATATTTCACGGATTCAAGAGCAGCCAAAGAACCAGCAACCGCATTATACAGATCTATCAAAGTATTCATATAGTTTTGCTTAATAGTTTTAACAAACTCAAATTCATTAACATCCTTCATATGATTCTGATTCACGCATGCATAACATCTTGTTTTACCTGGAATAATAAGTGGCCCAACAATAGCATTCACCGTAGCCGAAGCAGCATATAACAGCGCACCGCTCATGTTAAAAGCAGCTTCGTTCATTAAATGAAAAAAATCTGGCCTTGGATTATCTGCGGTGCATATGACAAGATCAGCTCTTTCGAATAAACGGCATGCCTTTTCTATATTATCTATTTTTTTATCATAGAACTCGTATTGAGTCGAAGGACTAATATATGGGGCTTTATCTCTAGCAACTTCAACCTTTTTTTACCTAAATCACTATAATTATAGAGTATCTTCTTAGATAAATTTGATTCTTCGACAATATCAAAATCATAGCTTTTAAGATGTCCTACACCCATTGCAGATAATGTATAAAAAACATAGCTTCCGCACCCACCCAAACCAACTATAGTTACCTTAGCATCTTTCAATTTGGAGTTAGCTAAAAGGGCATTGTCAAAATTACCTGACACATGCTTGAATAAGTTAATTTGCCTATCAAATCTATTATACTCGCTCTCACTAAGCCCAACTTTTCTAATAGAATCCTCCTTCGAAAAAGGGGGGTCTATTATCAAGCATATATTTTGCTAAATACAAAAAATCTTCGCTTTCTGCAGTATCTAGGTTACATTTTAATATTATATCACCTATGGTACTCTCTGCGTCAAAACACGCCAAAGCCTTTATAACATTCGGTGACGTACTACTCATATCAAGGGCTATAACATTTTGTAGATCCGCCCCTATCAAAACCTCATCACCTTCTTGCCTCGCTGATATAGTATATGAGTAAATATACTTGTTTTTATATAGCAAATTCATTTTCAAATCTCCCTCTAGCAAGCTGAAGATTTACATGACTCAACAAATCGTGCAAATCTCTTGTATTATCAAAATTAAAATTATCGAAACAAAATTTACGCCCATGATACTCTTCAAGATATTTTATATGGAGCCTTATAGCATTCATTTTTTCATCTATTGAGAGCTCCCCCAAGCTTATATGATGAAATCTACGAAAAAACGCTGCATCCCTTTGAATATGTGCTAATTCTGCAGGAGTAGTCGCTATAATGAGCTTTAAATTCTGTTCCAGCATAAAAGGTTTGAATAAATCCATTGCACCGATACCTCCATCACTTTTTGTATAAGCGATTGAATGCCCTTCATCAATAAACAGAGCGACATTCTCATATGGAGATATAGCTTCTATTAAAGTTCCGATTTTTCGTTCAAACTCCCCCCCGTAATCCCGTATCAGATATCACGCTACCTAAGTTAACCTCTAGTATAACATATCCATTCAACATAAGCGTAAGCTGATTAAGTCTAAAAGCTAACTCACGCACAAAAGAAGTCTTTCCACATCCAGCAGAACCAGAAATAAAAATACTTTTTTATACGCGCAAAACAAAGAAACCATCGCTGTTCTTATCATTTCTTCGCGACCAATATAGGGAGATCTCTTTCCTAAACCAAGGATATTCAAACTAACTCTATGCTCTCTCATATCGCGAGCCAATAAGAGCGCCTCTTCATTTTGTAAATACATATTGCCCCCAACTGTAAATAGAAGGGGTCATACAACCCCTTCCAATATTTTTTAATTATGACAATGTAGAATCGCAAATCAAAGATTTTACTTTAGCAGATGTAGAAGAATAAGACTTGATCTTCGTTCCTAATACCACTTTACTATTTGATTCTACTTTCATTTTAACCTCCTCATTTAAAATAATATTTGGAAGAATAATCTCTCCCAATTTTGGGCTAGAATTTATATTAAATTATGTCAATTAATAACTTTGGGGGTTTATTTAATTGCAAAATTGCTCAAGCTATATTTTTTATAGCATCTCAAATCTGTAATATTTTTTTGAAGCGGGTTTTTATTTTTCAAAGATAAGTATTAAGCAATCTGCGCAGTTTATGATTTCAGGATTCTTTATACTTATGGATTTGCATAAGCAACTGTTATAGCGATATAAGTTTTTTTGAGAGAGGAGCATTTGAGAAAACAACTATAGAGCTCCATAATCCAAAAACTATAAAAATTTGATCACAAAAATTAAACAATAAGTTTTTTTAACAACAAAACTTTCCCCACTCATTAGAAAAATTCTAATGGCATTATCAAGCTACAATAAAATCTGTAAAAGTACTGGAAATAATGTTACATTTAGTTTTTAAATGAAGCTATTTGGGTACAGTATTATTAAGCAGAAATACTTTGAAACAGTAAACTCTAAGAGTTTTTTTAACCTTGTCCAAAGCGTGTATGAATATAATCACTCAAAAGCGCCTCAAATTCTTCAGCAATGTGATCGCCCCGCAAAGTTTTGACCTTTTGTCCTTCAATAAAAACGGGCGCCGCTGGACTTTCTCCTACTCCAGGCAATGAAATTCCAATATCCGCATGTTTTGATTCTCCCGGTCCATTGACGATACAGCCCATCACAGCAACCTTCAAACTTTCAACTCCAGGGTATTTTTCACGCCAAATGGGCATATTTTTGTGTAAATCCGCTTCAATTTTTTGTGCCAATTGCTGAAACACTGTCGAAGTTGTGCGACCACATCCAGGACAAGCTGCAACAACAGGCAAAAACTGCTGAAACCCCATCACTTGTAAAAGTTCTTGCCCCACTTTTACTTCTCGTGTTCGATCCCCCCCCAGTTCAGGCGTTAAGGAAATTCGTATCGTATCGCCAATTCCTTGCTGTAATAAAATGCCCAAAGCCACCGAAGAAGCAACAATCCCCTTTGTTCCCATCCCTGCTTCCGTTAATCCCAAATGAAGAGCATAATCACAACGCTCTGCCAAAGAGGTATAAACAGCAATAAGATCTTGAACATCACTCACTTTAGCAGAAAGAATAATTTTATCGCGCCCCAACCCAAGCTCTTCCGCAAAAGATGCCGAAAGCAATGCCGACTGAACAATCGTTTCCCGCATAACTTCAGCAACCGATAAAGGATTTTCTTGTTTGGCATTTTCATCCATAAGCTTTGTTAATAACGCATTATCAAGAGAGCCCCAATTCACGCCAATGCGAATAGATTTATGATACCGACAAGCAATCTCAATAATTTCTGCAAATTGACGATCTTTTTTTGCACCAAACCCAACATTTCCTGGATTTATTCGATATTTTGCAAGTGCCTCAGCACATGCTGGATGCTCTGACAAAAGCTTATGACCAATATAATGAAAATCTCCAACCAATGGGACAAAAAACCCCAACCGCTCCAACCTCTCCCGTATTTTCGGGACAGCTGCCGCCGCTTCATCGCGATCAACCGTAATCCGCACCAACTGTGAACCCGCCTGCCACAAAGCAGCCACTTGCGCAACGGTTGCATCAACATCAGCGGTATCAGTATTGGTCATTGACTGTACAACAATCGGGTTTTGCCCCCCAACCATCACATCACCAACAGCCACAGCAACAGAGCGACGACGCTCAAGGAGGTTCGATAAAGAATAGGTCGTGCTCATCAAGTCCTCAAATTTTTAAAATCTGTGCTTTTAATCATCATTGATATCGACTTCCTCCACGCCTCAAAGGACAAAAATAATACCGCCTCCGCAATCTTAACAGATTGCGCTACTTTCCTACCAGCTTACCACGAATGCAATCCCACTCATAAGTGAGATTTATTTCATAAACCCACCAGATCAGTTTTACCACTCCCGTCCAAGTTTATACTTTTATACTTGGTTGCTTAAAAAAGAAACTGAAATCAAACAAAGACAAGAGGGCATTTTGAAGTTGCACCACCGATACCTTACATCAACATCATCGCAGAATACTATTTTACAACATAATAGATAACGCTTATCACAACACAATTTTAAAAAGTATATCAAAGATATCACAAAATTAAGTCAACGTATTGATTTATAATAATTTATTTTACAAATTTGAATAAGAAACCTAAACACCGTAAGCGTCTCTCATTTCAAACCTGCTCATCATCACTCAAAGCCATGACCCTTACACACCCAAAAGAAACCATGTAGAAAAACTAACAAAATAAAAAGGTAAAAATACTTGATAAGCCATCTCTAAAATCTATCACAATAAAAAAAACAACAAAACGAAGGCAAAAGCTTGATATCTTTTATGAAATCAAAAAGAGAATGCAAAACGAGCTTTATACCTTTCACGAAGAATTATTCTTTACAGAAGATTTTATCTTACACCCTTCAAAAACCACCATCATGAAATGAATACAAGCCCATTAAGAAATGCCTCATTAAATCCAAATGCTTAATTTTCATCCCCCCTCCCCAAGCAGCACAATCGACCCAATCAGATGATCTATGCAACCTTTCAATTTTTAGGCCGTTATAGCAAAACCCTAAATACAAATCCCAATGATCATGCAACAATTTAACACATGAAGGAGTTAACAGATGTATCTATTTTCAACCAACACCAAAAATGCTAGAATAAAAAAACGTATCGCACAATTAAAAAAAGAGCTGGTCCCCGTTAATCATTGGGGTTCTCAAAATGATGGCTTTGAAAACATTTCTGAACTGTTTAACACATGGAAATTAAAGGGGTGCCATGCGCTTTATCACCTTAACGAACATGCGACAAAATTAAAGAAAAAAGCGAAAGAAAATCCTAAAAAAACCCTCGCACTCACTGCAGGATTAGTTTTAGCAAGCGTCTTACTCATACGCAAAAATTACTAACACAACCAATAACCTCCCCTTTATAATGCCTGTCCCAAAACGGGCATTTTTTTATCATTGATAAAGTACAATACTTGACACCTTTCCCTCACTTTACGCGCCCAAAAGGATAAAAATTTCCACCCCATCAATCTATCATACAACTTTTTATCAATGCGCCCTCTATCACACATTTGCGCTTTACAGCACCATACCTCCAAGAGCAGCGTTGTGAAAGATGATAGGCAAGCTTTCAGTATCCCTTCCCCCCCTTTTTTACTGAGTTATTTCAAAAAATGGAGGAGATTAAAAAGCTATGCACTTCAATATTCTCAAAATTCTCAAGAACATTATCGTACCTCCTAACAAATAAGGGTTTTAAGAACTTAAAGACTTTTAAGAACCTTAAGAGCTCAATCATAACAATCCAAAAAAAATCTTCTAAAGTAAATACCCACTTACTATAAGAAAATGGCATAAAAATTAAACTGAAAAAAAACAAAATTTTACCCTCCAGAATCGGCACGCTGCGAAGTATCCACATATGTCACTACAGACATTCCAGGAATAAGCTTTTCAACCCCTTCCTGACCAGGGTCTAAAGCAATCCGTACTGAAATACGTTGCGCAATTTTGATAAAATTACCAATTGTCGTATCTGTTTTTAACAATGAAAACTCTGAACCTGTCGCTGGAGCAAAACGCACCACACGCCCTGTTAACTTTTTGTTGTTCAATGCATCAACAGAAAAAACAACCGGTTGTCCCACACGCATCTGAGAAAGCTGCGTTTCTTTATAATTAGCAATAATCCAAATATCATCAGAAATAACAGAAAGCAATTGCGTACCCGGCATAACATATTGCCCTACCCTAGCACCAACCAATCCAATATAGCCTGTTCGAGGCGATAAAATCTTCGTATGATCGAGATTAAGTTTTGCCAACTCAACCCCCACCTTTGCTCCCGAAACTTCTGACTGTAAACTTTGCCGTTCAAGATTTAATTGTTTTTGCAATTGTCTTTTTGTTTCTAGCGCCGCCAAGAGTTGTGAAACAGGACGAGAAACAGAATTTGTCGCCTCATCAAAACCTAACTTTTTACTGTCAGGAACAACATTGGAAAACGCTCGAGAACGCGCCAATTCGACTTCTGCTGTATTAATTTCACCCTGCAAAAGCTGTGCTTGCAATTCAATACTGGCCAGTTTTGCATTTTTTGAATCAAGAATAGCCTGTGCTCGTGCAAACTGTTGACGAAAAAGAGAATCATCAAGCTCAAAGAGCAGCATTCCCTTTTCAACGCGTTGATAATCTTGCACATAAATCCGTGCGATCACCCCAGAGATCTGTGAACTAACTAAAGTCACATTGCCCTTAATGGAAGCATTATCTGTTATTTGAATGTTACTCACAAAAGGAGGAAGTCTCCAAGCCCACAAAATCAACAAAACACCTATAATGCCTGATAGAAATGCAACAATTGTAGCTTTTGACCGTAATGCTTTTATCATTTTTTGCACCCCTCTTCCATGACATCACTCTACTTTATTTAATGCCCGTAAAGAACATGACTTAACAACCATTGTGACAAGAAAAATAACGAATACAACCATTGAAATGTAAAAATAAAGCCGAAAAACGTCATCATAAGCAAAAATATTTGCTGTTAACTTAAATTTCTCTATCAGCAGAGAAGTTCCCTGCTCACTTCTCAAGCCATGAACGACAGAAGTACCATAAGAAGGTGAAAATAAAGTATTCATCTCACCAGAAATAAGCGGATCAGTCACAACAATATTTTGTGTTAAAGACTCAAAGTTCTTGTGAGCAAAATAAACCTGCAGGCTGCCAAAAAAAGCCGACCCCATCAGCCCTCCTGTCACTTGCGTTAGCAAAAAAACAGCAATAAAACTCAAAACGTAACGCGGCCCTTTTTCTCCAGCTATCACAAATCCCTTGCAAAGAGCAGGAGGCAAAAAAAGTGCATAACTAAAACTCACCAACCCTTGACTGAGCATCATGTCTTGTGGACGTGTTAAATGATTTACACGACTATCTAAATAAGCCCCCAGTGCCAAACACCCCAAAGATAACAAATAAAAATAATCTTCACGCCCTACGCGTAAAAAAAACACACAAACAGCCCCTCCTAACAAAGTCCCCAATGTCACCGCAAGATACATAGGAGCCATCTCACGATTGAGCAAACCGAAAAGACTAAAAAAACCGACGGGCAAATTGGATCTCTCCAATAAAAAAACATGAAAAATCAATAAAATAAAAACAGCTTGAATCATTTCTTTACTAAAGATCCAACGCAGATCAATCAATGGCTTTTCTCTATTAAGCTCAATCATAATAGCAATAGCCAACGAGAAAATAGCAAGTGCGAACCCCCAACCAATCCATGGTGCTTCATACCACCAATACAATATGCCAACAGACATAATCACGGCATTAAGACCAAGACCAAGAGCAATCAAACCGTAGCTTATCCAATCTAACTTTTGAATAACCTTGCTGCGGACAACGGGCGTAAGGGGCAAAGTATAGATACAGACCAAACTGATGAGAACCAACCCCATTTCCAAAGCAGAAAGACTGGAAAAACCACCACTTTCCAATAAACCGGGCGAAATCAAGCGTGATAAAGGAGCCGCTAAAGCTGCATTCATATAATTCAAACTAAGACCAACAGTAAATTTTTTTGCTGGCGCAAAAGCCTCCATCATATAAAGCAACGCAAGCGAAGCCAAAGGTGCAGCAGCAATCCCAGCAAAAAAGCGAATAATGAGCGCAGAACGTAAATCGGTCACAAAGAGCTGTAACACGCACACCAAAACAAAGCCAAGAATTGAGAGTTCAGCAAAAGCACGCAAACCAAATTGATAGCGGATTTTGATCAACATAATCGCCACACTGACATTTGGCGCCATATAAGCTGCAACTAACCATGTTGTCTCGGCCAAAGTTGCGTGAAAATCACCGGTCAGATGAACAATATTAGACTGAACAATATTAGCCCCTAAGCCATAAGCCCATTGCAAAATAAGAGAAGCACCAATATACACAAAACATTTTGGCAAAGGCCCCGCAAAAACACGACCAGGATGCGGAAAAGGCTTTCCGCTTCTCTTAGCAGACACAACCGTACTCTTTTTTCCGCTCATGTCATCTTTTCCTAATACACCTTAGCTACGCTTCTATTAACACAGAACCATCAGATGACAATTGCTGGAAAAAAGCTTCTATTTTAGGATTATCCACATCACCCATCCCCCCCTCTAACGAAGCTCGAACCTGCAAAATCTGCTGTTCTAATACATCAAAAGAAAGATGCTCAACAGCCACAACGCGCTCTACCAATAAAGAACAACCTGATAAGGTAACATTGGCAACACCTCCGCAAACAGCAAAGAGCTTTTCTCCCGCAGAAGTGTGAACACGAACACTCCCCAACACAATGCTTGCTACCAATGGTGCATGATGTGCCATAACGGTCAAAGAGCCTGAAGCCGAAGGAAGAACAACAGACACAACCTGCTCTGAAAACACAATCTTTTCCGGCGATACAAGCTCAAATAAAAAATGCTCTTCTCTATTGTTTTCCACAAAAGTCTCCACAATACGCGATAGAAGGACTCTCCGCCCTTTTTAACTTCTTTAACACCTTATCTTTTCAACAATTTGCCCTTATTTAACAAAAAATTTTGCCTTAATTAAGAAGCTTCTAATTTAAGAAACCTCTGCCATGAGACGTTTTCCTTTTTCAAGAGCTTCATCAATTGAACCAACCATATAAAAAGCCGCTTCTGGCAAATCATCATAATCACCCGCACAAAGACCTTTAAAGCCTTTGATTGTATCTTCCAAAGGAACAAGTTTCCCCGGCGAACCTGTAAAGGCTTCCGCCACATGGAAAGGTTGCGAAAGGAAACGTTCAATTTTACGCGCCCGTCCCACCAATAATTTGTCATCTTCAGAAAGTTCATCCATTCCAAGAATAGCAATAATATCCTGAAGCGCTCTATAACGTTGTAAAATGGTTTGCACTTGACAAGCAACCGTATAATGCTCTTCCCCCACAATCAATGGATCCAACATACGCGAGAAAGAATCAAGCGGATCAACAGCCGGATAGATTCCTTTTTCCGCAATAGAGCGCGAAAGAACGGTTGTTGCATCTAAATGGGCAAAAGATGTTGCCGGTGCCGGATCTGTCAAGTCATCGGCAGGAACATAAATCGCCTGAACGGAAGTAATAGAGCCTGTTTTTGTACTGGTAATACGCTCTTGCAAAGCCCCCATATCCGTTGCCAAAGTAGGTTGATAGCCCACAGCAGAGGGAATACGTCCTAAAAGAGCAGACACCTCAGCCCCTGCTTGTGTAAAACGGAAAATATTATCCACAAAGAAGAGAACATCTTGTCCTTCATCACGGAAACTTTCTGCAATAGTCAAGCCTGAAAGAGCAACACGTGCACGCGCTCCTGGTGGTTCATTCATTTGCCCGTAAACAAGTGCACATTTTGATCCTTCTGCTGAACCATTATTGTCTTTTGGATTCACATTCACGCGGCTTTCGATCATTTCGTAATAAAGATCATTTCCCTCACGTGTCCGTTCACCCACACCAGCAAATACGGAATAGCCACCATGTGCCTTTGCAATATTGTTTATAAGCTCCATAATAAGAACGGTTTTTCCAACACCAGCACCACCAAACAAGCCAATTTTACCCCCTTTAGAATAAGGGGCTAACAAATCCACAACCTTAATACCCGTAACAAGAATTTCTGAAACGGTCGATTGTTCAACATATTCAGGTGCCTCTTGGTGAATAGAACGTGTTTTGGTCGCAGGGATTGGTCCCACATTATCCACCGGCTCTCCAATCACATTCATAATACGTCCCAAAGTTGCTTCTCCTACAGGAACACGAATTTGCGCTCCTGTATCCACGACCTTTTGACCCCGCATCAGACCATCAGTCGTATCCATCGCAATTGTACGCACGGTATTTTCACCCAAATGCTGCGCAACTTCTAACACCAAGCGATGGCCTAAATTTTCTGTTTCCAACGCATTGAGAATATTTGGTAATGCCCCTTCAAATTGCACATCAACGACAGCACCAATAACCTGCTTGATTTCACCAACAGCACCTTTTACACGTTCTTCTTTTTTTACCGGTTCTTTTTTCACTAGCGTCTCTTTAGCGGCACGATGCGCAGAGGTAGGTGAATCCTTCACATCCACTTGAGATTTCGAAGTGCTTTTTTTCACACCGGAACGAGCAGCTGGTTTCTTTTTTTCACCTTTTTCTGCTCCTTTGCTTGAGGTTACTGCTTTTGCCATCAATCCTTACCTTTTCCATTTACAGCGCTTCAGCGCCCGCAATAATTTCGATTAATTCTGTCGTAATTTGTGCCTGACGTTGACGATTATAAGCCACCGTCAATTTATTAATCATTTCACCGGCATTGCGCGATGCATTGTCCATAGCTGTCATCTTTGCACCCATTTCACCTGCAACATTTTCGAGTAAAGCCCGAAAGATTTGCACTGAAAGATTGCGAGGCACAAGCGTCTCTAAAAGAGAAGCAGCATCAGGTTCATACTCATAAACAATCGTCTCAAAACCAGTTGATTGAGAACCTTTGCTCGTCTCTGTTTGCTCTCCAATATCTATTGCCTCAACAGCTGCTTTTGGAGCAATCATAGGGATTAAACCAAAAGCTGTTGGACGCTGATTAATCACAGAAATAAATTCAGAATAAAACAGCGTACAGACATCAAAAGCACCTTCATTGAACAAATCAACAATGCGTTGACTAATCATCACCGCCTCTGCAAAACCAATTCGCTTTACAGCATGCAAGTCGATATGATCAATCATCAAACTTTTGTAATCGCGCGATAAAATATCCGCACCCTTCTTACCTACAGTGATAATTTTCACAATTTTACCAGCAGCCAACAGCGCTTTAATCTGCTCACGGGCGCGACGAGCGATCTGCACATTAAAAGCACCACACAAACCACGCTCCGCAGTACACACCACCAAGAGATGGACATCATCGCGCCCCGTACCACGCATAAGAGCAGGGGCATCAACACCATCCACATCAGCAGCAACACTGGTTAAGATATCAGCCATCCTCTTCGCATAAGGGCGCGCTGATTGCGCCGCTTCTTGTGCACGGGACAACCTTGCTGCTGCAACCATCTGCATAGCTTTGGTAATTTTCTGTGTTGCTTTAACCGAAGCGATACGGTCTCTAAGATCCTTTAGTGAGGCCATTCAAGCATTCCATCAATTTATCACGAAAAATTTTTCGCATAAGTGTTAAGAACAGTGATCAACTTATCCTTCAGCTCGTCTGTTATCTGTTTTTGCTCAGCAATTGCCTTTAAGAGATCTTGATAATCACTCCTCAAAAGCACCAAAAGCCCTTGCTCAAACCGCGCAACATCAGAAACGGCGAGAGAATCAAGATAGCCATTTACACCGGCAAAAATAACCACCACCTGCTCTTCTGTTTTGAGTGGAGAAAATTGTGGCTGTTTCAAAAGCTCTGTTAAGCGTGCTCCACGATTCAACAGACGTTGTGTTGACGCATCCAAATCAGAGCCAAATTGCGCAAAAGCTGCCATTTCACGATATTGTGCCAATTCACCTTTAATCGAACCGGCAACCTGCTTCATTGCTTTAATTTGTGCTGCCGAGCCAACACGCGACACAGAAAGACCAACATTCACCGCAGGACGGATACCCTGATAAAACAAATTGGTTTCCAAGAAAATTTGCCCATCTGTAATCGAAATCACATTTGTAGGAATATAAGCCGAAACATCATTAGCTTGCGTTTCAATGACCGGCAAAGCTGTCAACGACCCTGATCCATTTTCCGCATTCAACTTCGCAGCCCGTTCTAAAAGACGCGAATGCAGGTAGAAAACATCTCCCGGATAAGCTTCACGCCCTGGTGGACGACGCAGCAAAAGAGACATTTGACGATAAGCCACCGCTTGTTTTGACAAGTCATCATAACCGATCAAAGCGTGTTGCCCATTATCGCGGAAATATTCACCCATAGCACATCCGGCAAGAGGTGCAATAAATTGCAATGGCGCTGGATCAGAAGCAGTCGCCGCAACAATAATGGAATATTCCAACGCTCCACGCTCTTCCAAGACTTTAACGAATTGCGCTACAGTTGAACGTTTTTGACCGATAGCGACATAAATACAATAAACTTTATCCTGCTCTCGTCCCGCTCCTTTTTCATGAAAAGGTTTTTGGTTTAAAAATGTATCGAGCAAAATCGCTGTTTTTCCTGTTTGGCGGTCACCAATCACCAATTCACGCTGTCCCCGTCCAATGGGGATGAGGGCATCAATGGCTTTCAATCCAGTAGACATAGGTTCATGCACAGACTGACGCGGAATAATCCCTGGCGCTTTAACATCAACACGACGACGCTCTGTTTCCTTAAGAGGACCTTTCCCATCTATAGGATTTCCAAGGGCATCAACCACACGGCCAAGCAAAGCCGGTCCCACAGGGACATCCACAATAGAGCCTAATCGCTTAACACAATCCCCTTCACGGATCTCGCGATCTGATCCAAAAATAACCACACCGACATTATCAACTTCCAAATTGAGCGCCATCCCGCGCACACCATTTGGAAAAGCAACCATTTCCCCAGCTTGAACATTATCCAAACCATAAACGCGAGCAATACCATCCCCCACAGAGAGGACCCAACCAATTTCTGAAACTTCAGTCTTTTGGTCAAAGTTTTTGATTTGCTCTTTTAGAATTTTTGAAATTTCAGATGGTCTAATATCCATCAGCTGACCTCTTTTTTCAATGCAAGCTTAAGCGAAGACAATTTTGTTAGAAGAGACGTATCAATTTGAAACGCCCCGACACGAACGATTAATCCACCAAGAATTGTTGGATCTACAATGATGTGTAGCAAAACTTTTCCCCCCACGACACCTTCCAAAGTTTCACACAACTCTTGTTTTTGTTGAGAATTCAGTGGGCGAGCAGAAATAATTTGTGCCGTAACTTGCTTACGAGCGCGTGCAACACAACGCTGAAAAGCATGTAAAATACCAAATACGGCATTAAGTCTACGGTTTGCTGCAAGAACACGTAAAAAATCACCAACAATCTGCCCTGCTTTTTTATCAGCAAATTTGATGTTTTCACAAACAGATTGCATCACCTTGATTTGCTCTTTAACTGAAAAGAATGGACTGAGCACAAAGTACTTTAAATCTTCATTTTGCTCTAAGATAAGCAAAAAATCTTCCACTGCCTTTTCAACCTTTTCAACGTTTCCTGCTTCTTGAACGCAATTAAAAAGCGCTTGCGCATAGCGTTGATCTACCAACGGTAGCGGTATGAGAGAAAATGAATCCGACACGAAATACCGCCTCTTTCCCTTGAGCGACTCTCTGATAGTTATCAGATGATAATGAAACAGACATTCTCAATCTTAAGAATCTTCTTCTTAAAACCTAGAACAAAAACCATTCGGTTTCTAGCATAGACATAACTGACTCGCAACACCACAAATCACTGCTTTTTAAAAATTTTAAATAAAATATTCAAAATATTTCTGAAAAAGATTTTTTTAGATCTGCAGGCCGGCACCACGGTTTTTTTTGCGTCTCTTTTTGACATTCTGTGAAAAAAATTCACACTCTTTAATTTTGCTTCAAACGCTTTTGCGACCCCAACAACGATTCTTCTTTTAAATAATGGATATTGCTTATTGCCTCACACTTTTATTTCTCACGTTCCTTAATGGAGTCACGACCCTCACGTAAAATAGAACGCCACCCAGTTGCAGTTTTACGGGCTTATTTTAAAGAAACATCTCTCAAAGCGCACACCACACCCATTTCGCGGGCGGTACCCGTGAATGGTATAATAGATACCCCCCTAGAATAATATAAAATCAATTGAGCATTCCCCTCTTTACGCTTATGGAGTAACAAGCCGGCAACATCACACATTTTGTAAGCTCTCAATATTGCAGACCATCCCTTGGGCTTGTAAGACGGTTCATGAAAAGCCATTTTCGTCCTTTCTTGTACAGTTTTCACCCACATGGCCCACCCGCTTTTGACGTGCAAGCAAGTGATTTTGATTGATTCACCATGAGAAAGATTTGAAATGAGAGAATCTTACGATATTCGGGACTCTCATTCAACACATAAAAAAGAAATATCATTATAAATCAATAAATTATTGCGAATTGATGCTATTATATTAACACAATCAAAGAGGCAAGACACCTCAAGGGTAAGCAAATGATAATGCTGACGTGCTGCAATCTCACGCGTGTAAAAATCTTCTGGTTGGCATGAAAAAAGAGCTTTTATGACCGGATGCCCCTGTTGATAGATTTGGGGTTGATAGGTTTGCCATAATCCTAAACTTTCCAATGCTACCCGTCCTACTCTTCCGGTCACTTGAGAAAGAAACTTGATTTTTAAAAAAAGCTTTGCGGATCGATATCAATTTGAACTCGGACAGAACTGGGCATTTTTGAGATATTGCTCAGCATAGCACGAATAAACCCTTGTATATCAAAAGAGCGTGGCCCTTGTAGTAAAAGCCGAAAACGATAACGCCCTCGAACCAAAGCGAGAGGGGCCTCTGCGGGGCCCATAACCGAGATATTTTTTTCCCGTGGTGCTGCTTGACGCAATGCCCGTGCATAATGTTCTGCGGTTTGACGCTGCTTAGAAGACACAATCAAAGAGGCAAGACGCCTCAAGGGTAAGCAAATAATAATGCTTCCGTGCTGCAATCTCACGCGTGTAAAAATCTTCTGGTTGGCATGAAAAGAAGAGCTTTTATGACCGGATGCCCCTGTTGATAGATTTGGGGTTGATAGGTTTGCCATAATCCTAAACTTTCCAATGCCACCCGTCCTACTCTTCCTGTCACTTGAGAAAGAAACTTGATTTTTAAAAAAAGCTTTGCGGATCGATATCAATTTGAACTCGGACAGAACTGGGAATTTTTGAGATATTGCTCAGCATGGCACGAATAAACCCTTGTATATCAAAAGAGCGTGGCCCTTGTAGTAAAAGCCGAAAACGATAACGCCCTCGAACCAAAGCGAGAGGGGCCTCTGCGGGGCCCATAACCGAGATATTTTTTTCCCGTGGTGCTGCTTGACGCAATGCCCGTGCATAATGTTCTGCGGTTTGACGCTGTTGAGCTGACACAATCAAAGAGGCAAGACGCCCATAGGGAGGCAAATGATAATGCTGACGTGCTGCAATCTCACGCGTATAAAAATCTTCTGGTTGGCATGAAAGGAGAGCTTTTATGACCGGATGATCAGGTTGATAGGTTTGCAATAATCCTAAACTTTCCAATCCTTCTCGTCCTGCTCTTCCGGTCACTTGAGAAAGCAGCTGGAAAGTCCGTTCACTTGCCCGTAAATCGCCATTAGCAAGACCAAGATCAGCATCAATAACCCCCACCAGAGAGAGTTTTGGAAAATGATGTCCTTTAGCGACCAACTGTGTTCCAATAATAATATCGACATCACCATTGGCAATAGCTTGCAATTCGCTTCGCAACTGCCCAATCCCACCTTTAAGATCTGTGGAAAGAATCAATGATCGCGCTTGTGGAAAAAGCATTTGTGTTTCTTCTGCAATTCTTTCCACCCCCGGTCCACAAGCCACAAGATGGTCTAATGTTCCACATTCAGGACAGGCTTCTGGAAGGGGTTGATGATAGCCACAATGATGACATTTCAGTTGCCCTTGCGCACGATGTTCGACCAACCAACTTGAACAATCGCTACAATGAAAACGATGTCCACAAACACGGCATAAGGTTAAAGGGGCATAGCCACGGCGATTAAGAAAAAGTAGTGCCTGCTCGCCCTTCTCAAGCGTTTGTTTTAAAGCGCTTTCAAGAGTAAAAGAAATAAAGCGCCCCTTTTGCACCCCTCCTTGGCGCATATCAATGACCCGTAACTGTGGAAGAGCGACTTCTTTAAAACGGGAAGGTAAATGCACCTTTTGGTAACGCCCTTTTAAAACATTGGCTTGGCTTTCAATCGACGGTGTTGCTGAAGATAAAATAACAGGAAAATGCTCAAAAGAGCCACGAGCAACAGCCATATCACGCGCATGATAAAAAATGCGCTCTTCTTGTTTATAAGCGCTATCATGTTCTTCATCAACCACAATCAGACCAAGTTTATGAAAGGGAAGAAAAAGTGCTGAACGAGCCCCCGCAACAACACGAACCCGCCCTTCTGCAACTTGTCGCCAGACACGTTCTCTACGACGCGGTGTCAAATCGGAATGCCATTCTGCTGCTGCAGCGCCAAAACGTGCATAAAAACGATCTAAAAATTGCTGTGTTAAAGCAATTTCCGGCAATAAAATTAAAACTTGGCTCCCCCTTTTGAAGGCTTGCGCAACCGCTTCAAAATAAACTTCTGTCTTTCCAGAACCCGTCACACCATCAAGCAAAAAAACTTGAAATTGAGAAGATAAAACACCTTCCCGCAACAATGTTGCTGCTTTGTTTTGTGCATCCTGCAACTGAGGAGGACAAAAATCAGGATCAGGCATACCCACAAGATCAGGAGCTGGAATCTTAACATCTTCAAAAATTCCTAGCGCTTTTAAACCTTCAACCACAGAAACAGACGTTCCAGCCGCATGCGCAAGACCAGAACGTGTCCATATCTTCTCACCACGCACCAATTCCAAAACCCGTGACCGCGCTGGTGTGAGACGTTCCACCTCTCCCCCACAATAGCGCAATCCCAACATCTGCGCTTCCGGCTCTAAAGCAGCCGGTACAGATAAAACCAATCGTGCAACAAGACCAAAAGGCGTCATTGTATAACGACTAACAAACCGCAAAAATGCAATCATTTCTGCCTTTAAGGGAGGACAATCAAAAACATGTAAGAGAGAGCGTAATTTTTCACGCGCCACCAAAGTAGCCCGTTGTCCATCCTTTACCCCTTCTCCAACATCCACAACAAAACCGCAAAGCTCACGCCCCATCACCGGAACCCGAACAAAAGAACCAATTTCCACCTCCATAGAAGACGGAACTTTATAACTATAAGCATGCGCAACAGGAAGAGGAACCAATACAGAAACCACCTTTTCCTCTATCATGTTTGAATTCACCCCTTTAACCAATTCATTCCCCCCTTGTCTAAGATCATCTTGTCTACGATCCTCTTGAACACCAACTAGTCTACACCTTAATCTTTAAGCACTCTTATAAAATTCATTGCGCAATTTAAATCACTCTCCCTTTCCACAACACGCCTCTCACAAGAATTCTCGTTTAATACGCATTCCATCACCAAAACACCAACAATCAATACACCATCATCTTTATAACAAAAAAGCAGCGCCATTCTCCAGTGCATAAAGCCCATCGCCATTAAGCATTCAATAGAATATCATCAGCACGCTCTTTAGCGATCCTATAATGTAACCTCATACCCAACATACACATTTTTATTTTCTGAACCTATCATATCTCAATTTATCCTAAATATATTGATTTATAAAGATAAATTGACATTTTATATTACGGTAACACGCCCCCAATATTGAGTGTTTTTTCATTTCCAATCCATCGAGAAACATGTGCAAACCTTTATTGATGAAAAAATATTCAATACTTTTGATGATAGGAAAAATAATACTGCAAATAGAACCATTATAAAAACCGCTGCAATATTCATCTTAAGCTTCGTGCCAAACATAAAAACTGTGTATACATCTTTCAGCTTAGAAAAATACACAACAATATAGGCAGCAAGCCGATACCATCATACCCTTTTGTCAACCCCCAATATTGCGGCAACTATGAAGACAGTTCATAAGAGGGATTTTTAATCCTTAATGTTTTTACCCCCATTCCCGCTCCCCATAACGTGCAAATAAGCAGTTTTCATGATTTTAACAGAAAGCAAAGTGCGTGATGAAAAAAGTTTATTGTTCTCACTATGATACTTCAAGTTTAAATTTATTATTGATCATTCTAAAGCAATATGTTGATCACAGAAAATACTTCATACATAAAATTTTACATGCTTATTTCAATGATATTCGATGACACAATCAAGCCATTCTTTTACATGTTAAAGGCGAAGCAAAACATAATTTCCCGTAAAAAAGGGAAGCATCTTATAATTACGATACACTCTCAAATATCAAAAGCAATCATCAATGGAAAACGAGCCAAGTTTTGAGAATATTCGCTTATTTTCATAAGTATAAAGATATCGCTACGCAAGATGCCAATACACAACGATAGTGGTACAGTACACAATGAATCCTACGCTGATCCTATGGCTTATCACAAACAAAGCCATGCAATGGATATGCCATTAACGCGTGATCTTTCTTGAAAAAAGCAGAGATATAATAAACACAAGAGCATTCTTGTTTTTTATATTCATTCTTGCTCTTGCTTTTGCAGTCAACAATAGCGCATAACAAAAGCGAAATAAAACGTGAAAAGCTTTGAATAAAAAAGCTAAAGAGAAGAGGTAAGAGATGAAATTTTTTGTGGATAGCGCCAATATTGAAGAAATCCAAGAATTACAGAATTTAAGCCTTGTTGATGGTGTGACCACCAATCCCTCTCTTATCCTAAAATCAGGACGCAATATTCTTGAAGTAACAAAAGAAATTTGTTCTCTCGTGAGCGGTCCTGTTTCTGCTGAAGTTGCAGCAACAGAATTTGAAAACATCATGAAAGAAGCTGCTGTTTTAGCAAAGATTGCGGACAACATTTGCATCAAGCTTCCTCTAACATTTGATGGATTAAAAGCTTGCAAAGCCCTTACAGCAGAAGGATTAAAGACAAATCTCACCCTTTGTTTTTCTGCCAATCAAGCCTTACTGGCTGCTAAAGCAGGTGCAACATTTGTTTCACCTTTTATCGGAAGACTCGACGATTGCGGGATCAATGGCAGTGAACTCCTCCATGAAATTCGCACGATTTATGATAATTATAACTTTAAAACACAAATTTTAGCCGCTTCAATCCGCACCGTTAATCATGTCAAAGAAGCAGCCTTAAGCGGTGCTGACGTTGCAACGGTCCCACCTGCAATCTTAAAAGCCCTCGTCAAACATCCTCTCACCGATAAAGGATTGCAAATATTCCTTGATGATTGGAAAAAGACAGGACAAAATATTGCTTAATGGCTAGGAGCTTTATGAGAAAGATCTTTTGAAAGCAGCATTAAAATCTCTTCAGCTAATTCTTCAGCCACACGCTTTCTCGCATCTTCTTCTGCTTGTATTGTTGCATATTCTTGACGCAACCGTTCAAAAGAAACACTCATGCTTAAAGTACTTTCGGCAATAAGAACATCTTCCATATCTTGCAAAACATAGGAAACTTCCCCCACCACAGTCCCAACAGAAGGCCGCCCTTCTCTTTTTTTATCGCGATCAATTTCGATCTGTACAGAGTTCCTTGTAAACGTAGATGTTTTCAATGTTAACTGATAAGCTGGAGTAGAAGGTTTTCGCCCATTTCCATGAAGAAGAAACAACAGACGATTACGCACCATTTGCCCAAAACGATCTGAAGGTTCTGCAACGACAACAGAAGCTAGTTTTTCGGAAAGACTCAAAGGTTTTTGTTTTGGAGATGAACTACCAAAAACAGAATCCGCATAACCTATTTTTGTCGAAATTTGCGAAACCTCATGATAAAGTGGTTCAATTGTGCAGCCATACAAAAAAGTTAACAATCCCGCTATACTGACAAGCAAAAATTTTTTAAAGTACGACATTTACAATCCTCTGTGGAACAATAATGATTTTTTTCATAGGTTTTTCAGCCAAATGTGCTTTAACAAAATCAAGTGCCAAAACCGCTTCTTCAATCATCGCTGTAGTCGCTGTTGCAGCCACAGTCACCTCACCGCGTTTTTTACCATTAATCTGCACCGGCAAACTATAGCATTCTGTAACAGTTAATGCAGGGTCATAAATGGGCCAAGCAAGTTCAGACATTAAAGTTTTCTTCCCTAAAGCCGCATGACATTCTTCGGCTAAATGCGGCATGATAGGTGCAATCATAGCAAGGAAAAAATCCACAGCTTGGCGCAAAGCAGCTTTCATTTCATCCTCAACATCTGCTACCTTATTTAATAAAGGTGCCATAATATTCAAGAGTTCATAAAGACGTGCAATAGCCCGATTAAAAGCAAATTTTTCCAAATCATCTTCCACAGCACAGAGTGTTCGATGCGCGACCTTTGACAGTTCCAAAGCAGCCCCCTGATGTCCTGCACAAGGGGTGACATCCCTTAACACAAAAGCACTCAAAGCGATATGTCGCCAAACACGTTGCACAAAACGATGCGCGCCTTCAACACCCGATTCTGTCCAGATAACATCTCGCTCAGGCGGTGAATCGGACAAAACAAACCAGCGCACAGTATCGGCACCATAGGAGGCAATAATATCATCTGGATCAACGACATTCTTTTTTGATTTGGACATTTTTTCAATCAAACCAATCGTCACCTCACTTTGATCTGTTAGTTTATACGCCTTGCGTTTTCCATCTTTTTCAACAATCGAAATCTCTGCTGGAGAAACCCACCCTTGATCATCGCGATAGGTTTCATGCACCACCATTCCTTGGGTAAACAGCCCTTTAAAAGGCTCATCCACACTCACATGACCAACCAATTTCATAGCACGCATAAAAAAGCGTGCATAAAGAAGATGCAAAATGGCATGTTCAATGCCACCAATATATTGTTGCACAGGCAACCACTCAGTAGTTGCTTGTTTCTCAACAGGTTCTAAAGCAAAAGGAGCGGTAAAGCGCGCATAATACCAAGAAGAGTCAACAAATGTATCCATGGTATCGGTTTCACGTTTGGCAGATTTTCCACAGGAAGGACAAGCAACATTCTGCCACCTTTCATGCCGCGCAAGAGGATTGCCCGGTTGATCAAAAGTCACATCATCCGGTAACACAACCGGCAAATCAGCACGGGGTACAGGTACAACGCCACACGCTGCACAATGGATCACCGGAATGGGGCATCCCCAATAACGTTGACGCGAAATTCCCCAATCACGCAAACGAAATTGTACTGTCTTTTTCCCTTGCGGTTGTCCATTAAGCACTTGCTCTCCAAGCCTTTTGGCAGCTTCTTCAAAGGCTTGTTGAGGCGTCAAACCATCCAAAAAGCGGGAGTTAATCATCACCCCATCACCAACATAAGGCGTTTCAGATATGACAAAATTTTCTGCTTGCTCTCCTTTTGGCAAAACCACCGGTTTTATCGGAAGATCATATTTACGCGCAAAATCGAAATCTCTCTGATCATGAGCAGGACAACCAAACACAACCCCCGTTCCATAGTCCATCAACACAAAATTAGCGATATAAACGGGAATATGTACCGCCACATCAAAAGGATGAACCGCCACAAGAGGAGTGAGAAATCCTTGTTTTTCAGCGGTTTCAAGCGCCGCTGTTGTTGTTGCTCCACTCCGACAACTCTCAATAAAAACCTCTAATGCCTTGTCTTTTTTTGCCAAAGCTTGCGCAATAGGATGATCAACAGACAGCGCTAAAAAGGAAGCACCAAATAGGGTATCAGGACGTGTTGAATAACAAACAACCTCATCAAATGCCTTACAAACATCATCGGCATTCTTGGCATCATCGGCATTCCTAGCGTCATCAGCCGCCTTTAAAGCCCAACGAATCAGCAAACCTTGGGATTTTCCGATCCAATTTTTTTGCATCGTGCGAACTTTTTCTGGCCATTGATCCAGTTCTTCAAGCCCTGCTAGCAAATCTTCACTAAAGTCGCTAATTTTGAAAAACCACTGGGTTAATTCCCGTTGTTCAACCAACGCCCCAGAACGCCATCCCCGTCCATCAACAACCTGTTCATTAGCCAAAACAGTATGATCAACGGGATCCCAATTGACCTTAGCCACTTTACGTGCCACCAACCCCTTTTGATAGAAATCAAGAAACAGCATTTGCTGGCGGTGATAATAGTCCACATCACAGGTTGCAAATTCACGTGTCCAATCCAGTGAGAGCCCTAATTGCTTTAATTGCCCACGCATGACCGCAATATTGTCATAGGTCCAAGTTTTAGGGTGCACTTTACTTTGCAAAGCAGCATTTTCAGCCGGCATACCAAAAGCATCCCAGCCCATAGGATGAAGCACATTAAACCCCTTTGCACGTTTGTAGCGTGCAACCACATCTCCCATGGCATAATTGCGCACATGCCCCATATGAATACGCCCTGAAGGGTAAGGAAACATTTCTAAAACATAATATTTTTCACGACCATCTTCCCCCATAGTCTGAAAAATTTTCTTTTCATCCCAAATTTCTTGCCATTTTTTTTCTCGTGCACGTGGATTATAGCGTTCGCCTATCTTATAATCTTCAATCGTCATTCCCATGATACTCTTTTAATAAAACTGAACCAAAAAACTTGTTTTATTATGCTTGATCATGGATTAACCTCATCGTCAACATTTTCATGAAATATTTCCCTAAGTATTTTATAAAAACAACCAACCCTTGAATAAAAATTGAATAAAAACGGCAAAGTACAAAAATATGAATACACACATAATCCCCCAAGCCCCTAGCATTGAAGCATGGCAAAACCTTAAAAAAGATATTGCAGCAATATGCCAAGAAATACAACGCCCCGTAGAAGAAATTGAACTTATCGCTGTTTCAAAAACTGTTTCTGCTGCTGATATACGTCCCCTTTTGCAGGCCGGTCAAACTCAATTTGCAGAAAACCGTGTACAAGAAACCGCTACAAAATGGCCTGCTCTCCGTCAAGAGTTTGAAAATATTAAACTTCATCTCATCGGTCCTCTACAATCCAATAAAGCCGCTGAAGCTGTTAAAATTTTTGATGTCATTCAAACGGTTGATCGTGAAAAAATAGCCAAAATTTTAAGCATAGAAATGCAACAACAAAAAAGAACACTCCCCTGCTATGTTCAGGTTAACATCGGCTTAGAGCCGCAAAAAAGTGGTGTTGCCCCACAAGAAGTCATTCCTTTTGTTTCCCAATGCCAAAACAACTATGGGCTTGATATTATCGGTCTTATGGCCATCCCCCCTGTCAACGAAAACCCCGGTCCTTATTTTGCACTCTTAGCAAAATTGGCAAAACAAGCCGGTCTTCCAAAGCTTTCCATGGGCATGTCTAGTGACTTCAAAACCGCCCTACAATTTGGCTCTAACGTCCTTCGCATTGGTTCAGCCTTATTTGGAAGTCGCCCTGTTTAAAAGCATTTTCATTACAACCCTACATTTCAACTGCACGAAACCAAACAAACAGCAAAATGCTCGCTTATTATTTTCTCTGTATACAAAAACCTCCTCCTTCCTTTGCACTCTGAGCAAAATGAGCACAACACACAGGATGACAAAAACTATTACTGAATATATTCAGTGAAATCTTATTGGTTTTCACTTTTTTCACATTGACTTTGCTTTTTTAGAAAACATCCTGTGTAAAGCAATTTCCCTTCATATAAAGGCCTATTAAAAACTCTACGAACAAACCAAAAATAACAGAAATGATAAAAATATTCCCCTCAAGTTCAATAAAAGCGCAACTCTAGCAGAAAAACCTCCCGTTCCTCTTTCACTCTATACGCAAAATAAGCAAAAGCTGCTCTTCCTCATCTTCTCACCAAGACATTCTCAACCCGTACAATGACTTCAAATGTATATTGTTAGCTCTCGTGGTTCTGTACCTTGACTCTGCTTTATGAAGAGGTAAGCCAGCACCATCACACACTTCCCTTACAATGTTGCGACAGCTCTTAATACATTGAAAAAACTTCATAAAATGAATGCCCTCCTTGTACAGTTTTACACCGCACACGGCTTCCCCTCTTTGTAACGTGAAAGCAAATGGTTTTGATTGATTTACCATGGAAGAGATTTGAAATGAGAAAATCTTGCGAAATTCAAGGATCTAACTTAAGATAAATAACGATATATTATCATTATAAATCAATACATTGACTCATTTAAAAGCACCTCCCTCAACCACCTTTCCAGAAAAAAGGAAAAAACTATTTGTAAAGGCAAATTGATAAGAACGATCAAAATCAGTTGCCCATTAATGAAAAAGAAGCGCAAAACAAATAAAAGAACATTCCAGTTGTCGCGATAATTTTCGTTAAAAATGCATCTATTAACCTCTTCTCTATGCGCCCCTACTCTCAAACAAGCAAAGAATAGCTTCGAAGACGACATCCTATAAAACCGATGCATGATAGATATCCTGCGCCGGAGAAAATGTAGAAAAACATACGAAATAACAAAAGTGCCATTTATTAAAAGTGCCATTTATTTAAGAACAACAACGGCTCAGCAAAGAATAACAAAAACTTTCCACACACTGGATGTAAAATACAAGACGATATTCACCTGAAAAATTAAAGTCCCTCGTATGTTAAGTGCAAAACACATACACACCAAACAACGGCCACGAAACCGAATTCAATAACAGTATAATTTTCTTGCTGATTGTTATAAATTAAAGGAAAAACACAAACTTTTCAGATGAGAAATTCTTCTAGTTTTAAAAATTAAATGAAGAAAAATAGTGAGAAATTTCTTATAAATTAAGATATTATATAAATAATAATATTTAATTGTTTATACAACGTTTTTATTGATAGTTTAAAAATATATTTGATTACTTCTCTAAAATTGATGATAGCCATTTGAAATATATCATTATGATACTGTTTTAATATCGATAATTAAGGGGGGGGATTAATATGAGAAATTTTGCTTCAGATTTAACTTATGCGATACATAATTCAACACCTGTTTATGGAAATATATGTAGGCCAAATTATTTTATTTTTCAGGTGAGTGCAAAAATTTTCTGTATGCAATTGCAGGAGGTAACCAGATCAGCATTGGGTTCTATAACTGATCAAAATGAATTATGGAGGGCCTGAGCGCTACGACTGGTTTTTCGAAGGTTATGCTTTGAGTTTCGTACAAAAAACTCATGAATATTGGTTCTAATTTTAGAGAGAATAGCGACAAATATATCTCTGAAGTTAGTCATTTTGTAATTGTTTTCAAAAACATATACCAAACTCAATATTACTGGATAAAATAACTTTCAAAGATATCCACTATTATAAAATATTATAATCAGGATTTTGTTATAATGAACATTCTTTATAACATTTCAAGATTGTTTTTTATTGCTTATTGTGTTTTGCTCTACCCTTGCTATTCCTATAAATAAACTCTCTGATTTCAGTTTAAAATTATCTATAATAGTATCATTCTCCTTAAGGTTTTTTCTTTTTATTTTTGATTTTTTGCGTAGATACTTTGGCCTATATTAATATAAGTTTAATTTATTATTTCAAAACGAGTGCATACAAAATAAAAAAACATTCTCATCAAGAAAGCACTCTCATTCTCTCTCCCTTTTTTATAGGGTATTTTTTTATGTTTTAATGTTTTTATAAAAAACTCTATTAAGACAATAGGTTTAGCCGCATTAGTACATCCAAAATAAGCATAAAAGCTTTCTTCAATAGGGTCACATCAGATTTTAAAAATTGACTATTCCAATCTTTGTCCTTTAAGCTAACCTTACAATGAAAAGCTTTTGAGAAAACGCTGCCCAAAATATAACAATAAAAAACAAAGGCAGATTTTTCCCAACAATATAATATAAAGAGGGAAACATGACTGAAAAGATTTACCCAATATCCGATAGTATTAAAAAAAATACTTTGCTCGATGAAGAAACTTATCAAAAATGGTATCAAGAAAGCATCAATGATCCAGAAAGTTTCTGGGAAAAACATGGTCAACGCATTGAATGGTTTAAACCTTTTACAAAAGTAAAAAATACTTCTTTTAATGGAGATGTATCGATTCAATGGTACGAGGATGGGATAACAAATGTTTCCTATAATTGTATTGATCGCCACCTGAAAACCCATGGCGACCACATTGCACTCATTTGGGAAGGGGATAACCCCTATCATGATAAAAAAATAACCTATAACGAACTTTATGAACATGTCTGTCGTTTTGCCAATCTTTTGAAAAGCCATGGCATTAAGAAAGGCGATAAAGTAACCATTTATCTTCCCATGATTCCCGAAGCAGCCTATGCTATGCTCGCTTGTGCTCGCATTGGTGCTGTTCATTCGGTAATTTTTGCTGGTTTTTCTGCTGAAGCCATAGCAGGACGCCTTGTTGACTGTGAATCAACCTTCATTATTACTGCTGATCAAGGCTTGCGTGGTGGCAAACAGATCAACTTAAAGGACACTGTTGATCATGCTATTGAGATAGCAGCGCGCGAAAACCTGCATGTAAACCAAGTCATGGTTATACGGCGAACTTGTGGTCCCATTCAATGGGTAGAGGGACGTGACTTTTGGTACCATGAAGAGATAGCGCATGCCAAAACAGACTGTCCAGTAGAACCCATGAATGCTGAAGATCCGCTTTTTATTCTTTATACTTCAGGCTCAACCGGCAAACCGAAGGGTGTTTTGCATACCACCGCAGGTTATCTTGTCTATGCATCAATGACCCATCAATATGTTTTTGATTATCACCCAGATGAAGTTTACTGGTGTACAGCTGATATTGGCTGGATTACGGGTCATTCTTACTTGGTTTATGGGCCTTTATGCAACGGTGCGACCACTTTAATATTTGAAGGCACCCCAACCTTTCCTGACAAGGGAAGATTTTGGGACATTGTCGATAAACACCAAGTCAATACGCTTTATACCGCCCCAACAGCTATCCGGTCTTTAATGGGAGCAGGAAATTCATTTGTTGAACGCTCAAAAAGAACATCCTTGCGTCTCTTAGGGACTGTGGGAGAACCGATTAACCCAGAAGCATGGGAATGGTTTTATCATACGGTTGGAAATGGCCGTTGTCCAATTCTCGATACATGGTGGCAAACAGAAACAGGGGGACATATGATTACCCCTCTGCCCGGTGCAATACCCCTCAAAGCAGGATCAGCCACACGTCCTTTTTTTGGTGTTCAACCGCAAATTGTTGACACACAAGGCAATGTTTTAGAAGGGGAAGCAGAAGGCTATCTTTGCATCAGTGATTCTTGGCCTGGACAAATGCGCACGCTTTATAAGAATCATGAACGCTTTATTCAAACTTATTTTTCCCCCTACAAAGGGAAATATTTTTCAGGTGATGGCTGTAGACGTGATAGTGATGGCTATTACTGGATTACAGGACGGGTTGATGACATTCTCAATGTCTCAGGCCATCGGTTAGGAACCGCTGAAATTGAATCAGCTCTTGTTTCTCATCCTGCCGTATCAGAAGCCGCTATTGTGGGTTACCCTCATCCCATTAAAGGACAAGGCATTTATAGTTTTATTACGCTCATGGAAGGAATAACCCCAAGTGAAGAATTGGAAAACAACCTTATAAAACATGTCAGAAAGGAAATAGGCTCCATTGCCATATTGGATAAAGTTCAGTTTGCTCCACAGCTTCCTAAAACGCGATCAGGAAAAATTATGAGACGTATTTTACGAAAAATTGCTGAAAACGATTTTGATAATCTTGGAGATATTTCAACCCTTGCAGAACCACAAGTTGTTGAAGAGCTGATTGCTAACCGAAAAGATTAAAGAAACCAAACTTTACTACAAAACATGGTGGTTTTTGTTTTTTTGCTCAAATATCTCCGCATTGTTATGAAAACCACCAATGAGAATTAAGAAAATAATTTATAAGAAGTTCAATAACTCTAACAACAAACGAGCTTCTTCATAACAAAGAAAAAACTTCCAAATTAGAATAGGCCAGAATTGGAAAGTAAATACGAACAAGAAAGTGAGATAAAAAGAACAACAGAATCTTGTTTAATCGTTCAATGCCCACGCAATGCAAAAAAAAGCCTCTAAGCAAGAAGGCAAGATGGTTCTAATGTTTATGCTAGAATCACTTTGAAATTCCTGCTAAAATTATAAATAAAGGGAAGAATAGCAGGTATAAGTGGTGATATTTTTGAGCAAGAATATTGATCGATAACAAAAGCGCAGAAAAACCATAAACTCTACAATGAACAAACTTACAACAAAAGTTTAACGTGATGAAAGAAAGCAGAAACTTTTAGAATAAATTAAAATAAATGATGCAGTATGCAATATAAGATCAGGAGTAATAATAAAAAGTGATTCATTTTGAAAATGTCGGTCTGCGCTATGGAATGGGCCCTGAGGTCCTTCGTGATATTAGCTTTCATATTCCTGCTGGATCATTTCAATTTCTCACTGGTGCCTCTGGAGCAGGGAAAACATCTTTAATGCGTCTGATGTTTTTGGCGCTCAAACCCACCCGCGGTCATATTGATTTATTTGGAACAGATACAGCTTTACTTAAACGACAAGAACTTCCTGCGCTACGACAACGTATCGGTGTGGTTTTTCAAGATTTTCGTTTGCTCGACCACATGACCACTTATGAAAATGTTTCCTTACCTTTACGCATTAAAGGACAAGAAGAAGCAACCTATCGCAGTGAAGTAGAAGATCTCCTTTGTTGGGTTGGTCTTGGAGATCACATTCATGTTTTACCACCGGTTCTTTCCGGTGGAGAAAAACAAAGGGTCGCCATTGCCCGTGCACTTATCGATCAACCCGAAATTCTACTTGCAGATGAACCAACAGGAAATGTTGATCCGCCCTTGGCAAAGCGCCTTCTGCGTTTGTTTATTGAATTAAATCGTTTTGGAACCGCTGTTATTATTGCCACCCATGATATCGCTTTAATGGAACAAGTTGCAGCACGGCGTATGCTTCTCCATAATGGACGGATGACGATTCATGAATAAAGCTTTTCCCATTTTTACCAACAATAAAAAAAACACAACTGCGATTATTCCCAGTAACAATATTTCTGGAAAAGCATTGGTTGCCGTAATTGCTATTATGACATTTCTCTCAAGCCTCACCTTAATTGGTGTTGATTTAGTTCAGCGTTCTGCCAAAAATTGGAGCAATCAGATTAGCTATGAAGCAACAATACAAATACGCCCCATTGATAATGTTGATATCAATAAAGCACTTGATGATGCTGTACAATTGGTTAAAACCTTTTCCGGTGTAGAAGATGCAAAAATAGTTGACCAAACAGCCACGGAAAAGTTACTGGAGCCATGGCTTGGAACCGGTTTTAATTTGAACGAATTGCCCCTTCCCCGCCTTATCATTGTTACCCTAAAAGAGAATGAAAAAATCAATTTTGCTGCCATCAATCACGCCATTAAAACTCAAATTCCAGGCGGTCAATTTGACGATCACCGTGTTTGGGTCCATCGTTTTGCAACCATGGCATACACCACAGTTTTCATTGGTTTTTCAATTTTAGCATTGGTTTTAGGCTCTCTTATCCTCACCATCATTTTTGCCACCCGCAATGCATTGGCAGAAAATGCCCATATTATCAATGTGTTATATTTCCTTGGTACTGAAACCCTTTTCATTGCACGCCAATTTGATTGGCATTTTTTTAAAACTGCGCTGCGTGGAGCCTTATATGGTGGTCTCACAAGCATATTTTTGTTTTCAGCCTTTTGCTTCTGGACAAATTATAACTTGGGGAGAGCAGAAGCTAGCCAAGTAACGGCTTTGTTTGGACATATTTCCATAAGTTCCATTCCTTATGGAAAAATCGTTCTCCTTATTATTTCCGTTTCTTTTCTCACCACTCTTACAAACCGCATGACTATTTTAACGCAACTGAAAAAAATCGATCAATGTGAAAATGGCTTATTTTAATTTATGATTCGCAGCTCTAACTCATCAACGCAAGACGATTTAGACCGTCCTATTGCAAAACGGCCTCATTATAATTGGTCTCGCGGCTGCTTATTTCGCTATTTTCCACCCACAACCCTTACTCTTGCTGTCATTATTTTCATTTTTTGGGGTGGTTTTATTATTTTTTCTGAAAAAACAGAACGGCTTTCCCCGCCAACCCCTCTGCCCAAAGCCGATGCCATCATTGTGCTTACAGGCGGAGAAAATCGGATAGAGGTAGGACTTCATCTCTTACAAAAGGGGCTTGGTTCACGGCTCCTCATCAGTGGTGTTAACACCTCAACCAATCTAAGAGGTTTTATGCATAACATGCATATTAGCCCACGGCTTGTCTCTTGTTGTATTGACATTGGGCATCAGGCAATTAACACTAGAGGCAACGCTGAAGAAAGCGCCGCTTGGATAAAAAAACACCACTATAAAACCCTTTATATTGTTACCCATGATTACCACATATGGCGCTCGATGCGTGAGCTTAAATATCTCATGCCTGATATCCATTTCATTGCCTATCCTGTGAAAAAGAGCAAAGCTGAAAGTACAATACAACAGATCAATCAAATGCGCATTCTTCTCTTGCAATATATTAAAACGCTCCAAGTCTACATTAGAACAGCCTTCTGATCTTGCCCTCTAGCCTTTTCCCTGTACTTTCAATCCCCCTACTCTTTCCCCTTGGGCTTTCACCCCCCTATCCTTTCTCTTTGCGACTTTAAACCTTTTTATCCACACTCTACTGCCCGCCCCCCCTCAAGAGCCTTACTTTAGGCTTAATTCAGTCAACTATTCCCTTAATTTTTATATTTCTTACGTGATCACTTTTCCACAAATACACACTATCCACACTAGCTACATGATGACTGTAACGATATTCTAAATATTAAAATGCTCGCTCTATTTGTTGACTTTCCAATGCTATGGCTTCACATCGCTCATCATCCTAAATAACCACAAGAAAAAACACCAAAATCATTAAGAACTGTATTAGACTATACGGCTCTCAACCAACACATATACAATCAAGTCATAAAACAATAACATTGATATCTTTCCCATAAAAGATGAAAGTCTCTTCCTCATCTAATTTAAAGATTAGCTTCTTTTGATGAGATCCCAACTGCTGATAAATATATTCCACTCTATCAGGCGCGACAACAAGCAAACATCAGGCGCGATAACAAGCAAACCCTTCCCTTATATAAAGCAAAACACCCTAATATACGTGTCACTTGCACATTGACCGAAAGACATCTCTCACATCCCAAACATCTCTCACAGCACTAATCTATCAATGCCATCCCAATATACTAAGACTGCTCTTATCAATAAAGCTTCCCAGACAGCTATAAAATCTCCAAACATGTTATAGAGACCTATCGATACCACAAACTTTAGGCTTCATAAAAAATGTAAACCGCCCCATCCTCTATTATATTTTTCCAATCCCACTATGATAATCGCTCTTAAGCCACTTGGGATAACGGATGAGAACATGCTTTATGCCTTTTTAAAACGGTATTGATATACCAATCTCATATGACATTTAAAAAAGTAATTTGACTAAATTTAAAGTAAGAAAATTTATAATCCTTGAGTTTCTTACTCAACAGAAAGAACGTTAAACAACCATTATAAGTTAGTAGATTAGCAACAATATCTTCATTCTATACAGAATCTTCATAAGAACATTCTAGCTCATCGAGACGATAAGCTCAAAGCGCACACTGCCACAAACATCTCACGTTCTTTATCGCAATCTTTTTTAAATCATTGCCCCTCAAATCACTTTGTATTTGGCTTTCTCCCCACATCTCAAAGAATAATTACCCCATAGATTTATACTAGCTTCTTGTCTAACGCGCATCCCCTGCTTACTTCGGCCCTTCCCGCTCAAAAGGCAGATTTCATGAAAATTGTGACTTCCTCGCAATTTCTTAAAAAACGAAGATTCCTACCAGCAACGGTTTATAAACAGTCCACTTTCTCTAGACAATCTCCATTCAGCTTCCCCTTTATGGTTCATTCACATATAAAGCGCAACAAGCAACCTCTTAAAGATATCCACCCCTGTTGCTAAAACTCATGTGTCAAAATTTTAGCTTCCTTACTGCGCAGGGTGTTTTATGACCAACACCCCTATTGATGAATAAAGATAAGAGCTCTTCACCTTAAATAAGTATCTTGAATAACTGAAGATTTTTTCATTTCAACCTTCTCTCATCTTCAATCAAAACCATGTTTTTTACATGTTACAAGCAAAACATGTTATTTTTTTAAGAAAGGCACCCCTCTCATGAATCATCTCAATGGTTCAAGGGCTGTTGAAACATTGGGAAAAAAAACAAAGTGTATGATAATACCAGTTCGTTACCATTCAACATTGTTTTACCGCACAGTAGATAGCGTCACCTTTTCAGTTTCTCGCACTTCTAACTTTGGCAGACTGCGCACAATTTTCATGGTTTCTAAGCTTACGGTAATAACCCGTTGAAACAATTCTAAAGGATAAGCCGGATTACCCACCGTCTCAACAGCATAGCGGTTGGCATCATTAACAATGCCGCTCGCTTTATCGGTTTTGACAATCTGTCGCTCCATCACCCATTCAAGAGCAGGCCTGCCATTGACCACATAATCATAAGCTTCAAAAGGAATATCTTGCATCGTAATATTGCTATTGTAAATCACGCTACTTTTATCAACAGCACCGCGCTTACCTGCAAATTTCATCGCTTGAACACGATAGAAACTCTTTTCATCAGAAATCACCCAAGTGCTTGGGGCCCCTTGTTTATAGGTCACGGGATAGGGCTCAACCTCTTCATAATTCATGTGCAAATCACCAAGCCTTCGACCTGCTTCTACAAAAGCCCAAAAATCCTCCACTCTTTTAACCGTTGGAATCCGTGGCAATTCCTTAGACAGATTATGCGCATAACGCGCACGATAATCCTCAGAGTGCAAAATGCCATAGACATAATAAAACAAATCATCCTTTGTAATCACTTCACCAGGATAAGCAGCCTTAAAATGCGCTAACCCTTCATCTGTCAGTGCATCACGCCGCTCTACACCAGCTTTTTTGCTTTCCTCTGCAAGGTTTGCAAACAAATGAACCTGATTTCCTTCTTTATCTTCTAAAGCACCATCTTCATAAACATACCGTGGAAAGCATTGACCTTTCTCCATGGCATCCAAGTTGGCCAAATGCTTAGTCATAAGAACAGAAAAACCACTACTTGCTCCAACTCCTGTAACTTGTATCACTCTATTTTCAACCGCTTGCCCCATAGGGAATATTCGCGGCATTTGATATACTCTCTCATTAAAATTGCGATTATAATAGAGCCACTGCCTTGTAAAAGGACGATAAAGGCTTTGAATTAAACAATCATTTTCAAATCCAGAAGTCCTTCCTCTTACTAATTCTTGTTTAACATTATGACTCCAACTGATCTTTGTAGCATCCGTGTTAACAAAATCGTTCACAGCATTTGTACGCACCTTGCGATCAGCATGTCCATAAGCGCTATTAAAACGCTCTACTTCACTATTATAAAAAGCAATCATATGGCTCATATTGCTCTCTAAAACTTCACGGCTTGCATTATATGCCCACGCATCACGGTTGGTTACAATACCAAGTGAAAAATTTTCAAAGAGCTTTTTATCACTACCCTTCTTGTCACCTAAAGCTAGAAATTTTTCAAAATCACTGTTGCGTTGATTGAGCCAATCACCGTGCGCATCTGGCGTAATCATCTGCCAACCATGTTCATGCTTGACACCATCAATACCGACCAATCTCTGAAGTTCAGATAACTTCTCTTTTTTCTTGAGATAATCTCCAATATCATGAAAATATATTTTTCCACGCTGTTGAGATACTGGATTTTTTACAAGAATAGAAATAGCAATGGGAGCTCGACTTCCGGCATCAAAAATGCCATCACCTTCTTTTTTACGCTGTTCCCCAGAAGTCCGTGCATTCCCGCGCAAATGAAAAATATAAAGACTGCTAAATTCCTCGACTAAACATTTTCGTAAACCATCCGTAGAATGACTACTGATAAAACCTGCATTTGTGACAAAACCAATAACGCCACTACTCTTTATGCGATCACTTGCCCAGCGAATAGCACGAATATAACTATCATAAAGTTTATTAAGATTGCTCGCACTAGATTGAACAGCATAAGTTTCTCCAATGCGACGATCTAATTTAGGATAGCCAATATTTTTTGCATTATCATTTTCGCTTTTTTGTCCAGAAGAATAAGGGGGATTGCCAACAATAACACGAATATCCAATTCCTTCTGACGTGCCCGTCGGGTGCTGTTATCCGCCAGCAAATCACTTATCAAGTCTTTATCTTGCTCATAAAGCTGAAATGTATCGGTCAGACAAATTCCCTCAAACGGGACATAATCACCCCCCATCAGACCATGATAGGTTGTCTCAATATTAATGGCGGCAATATAATAAGCCAAGAGAACCATCTCATTGGCGTGAATTTCATGACAATATTTGTGTTTCATCTCCTCGGGTGTAATCAAGCCTGATTGCAAAAGCCGTGTGATAAAAGTGCCGGTTCCCGTAAAGGGATCCATGATATGCACCCCCGATGAGCCAAGCGTTTGGCCAAATTCTTTCTTTAAAACATCATTGACGGAGTGCAGAATAAAATCCACCACCTCAACGGGGGTATAAACAATGCCAAGTTTTTCGACTGTGCGTGGAAAAGCATAACGAAAAAATTTATCGTAAAGCTCTACAATTAACCTCTGTTTTGCCTTTGGATCGGTAATGCCACTGGCGCGTAATTTCACACTGGCATAAAATTTCTCAAGATCTTTGGATTCCTTATCAAGCTTTTCCTCATCAAGCACATCAAGCATCCGTTGCATAGCACGCGAGACAGGGTTCTCACGCGTAAACTGATAGCCTTCAAATAACACCTGAAAAACAGGACGCGTGATAATATGTTGTGCCAACATCTCAATGGCATCAGCCTCTGTGATGGTATCGTTTAAATCGTCCCGCAGTTCTACTAAAAATTGATCAAAAGCTTGACGTGCCCTCGTCTCTGGCTCTGCCAGAAGTCCTGTTAAGCGCGTGATATGGTTCTTGGCAATTTCCGCAATATTACTTGCCCAATCTTCCCAATAATCACGCGTCCCGCATTTTTTGACAATCTTTGCCATGATGGCACGCGAAAGCTCATCCATTGCAAAAGAAAGTTGTCCCGCGCCTGGATCCGTCAAAAGGAGATCTAGCTCAGGACTTCCAATTCCCGATCTTGCAGGTTGTGAGCGAACCGGAAGATTGTCTACAACAGCTGTCACAGCCTGTAACTCACTACTTTGCGTCACCCCAATAATTTCAATCACATTGCTGATATCTTGCTCCAATGATGCTTTATTAATCGTCGCATCAAAACGATCATCATGCGCGCGCAAAGCATTTAAAATTTGCCAAACAACCCTATATTTATCATTGTTATTTAAAGCTTGTTCCACTGGAACACCAGCAGGAACCCCAATGGGTAAAATGACATAGCCCATCCTTTTGCCCTCAGAGCGACGCATCACCCGCCCAACCGCTTGCACAACATCAATCTGACTCTTGCGTGGATTTAAAAACATAATGGCATCAAGCGCTGGAACATCCACCCCTTCAGACAAACACCGAGCATTGGTCAAAATACGACAAACATCATCGCCGCTCTCAGCTTTCAACCAATCAAGCAGCGCACTACGATCCTTGGCATTAAAAGTGCCATCAACATGTTTCACGTCACATTGCAAAAATGGCGCGTTTTCCGCATTCCCTTGCGTATACTCAAGATATTCTTCAACCACAGCTGAAAATTCATCACGGACCAGTTTAGAACTGCGAATATCTTTACAAAATGCCAAGGCACGCTGCATAGGATGTCGGTCACCCCCAATATCAGCCTTCATATCTTGTTTGGCCAGCGCTTTATAACAGCCAATAATTTTTGTAGCATCATCAAGAATAAGCTCAGATTCGCTATCACTAAGACGCTTTTGAACAGCAGAACTCACCAGTTTTTCGTCCATGGCTAAGACAATAACCTTATAGTCCGTTAAAAGGCCATGTTGTACAGCCCACGAAAAACCCCGATAAAAAAGTGTTTTGCCAAAAAGCTTTTCATCATCCATCGACGCGAGAACAGCATTGGCTTCATTGGCACGACTTTTTGCGTTATCCCCAAAAATGCGGGGTGTCGCTGTCATATAAAGGCGCTTCTTAGCACGAATAGCATCATTGGAATGCACCTTCACAAAATTAGATTCATCCTCGCCCTCCAGCGTTGCCCCTGTTGTACGATGCGCCTCATCACAAATAATCAGATCAAAGGTTGGAAATTCATAATTTTTCTGCGCATCCGCAATCACCTGAATAGATTGATAGGTTGCAAACACCACGCTCATCTCATCTGCAACACTTTTGCCCGCTTGTTCTGCCAGTTTTGCTGCATCGGTTGTCGCTGGAAAAGCAAGATCACACACATCAATTTCCGCAACATCATCACTATTTTTACGACGCTTTCCTACTTGTGTATCAGAACATACCGCAAAGGAACGCAAGCCAATTTCTGCATCCGTCGTCCATTCACGCACTGTTTGTGACATCAATGCCAAAGAAGGCACAAGAAACAAGACAAACTTGCCCTTACCCGCTAAATCCTCAGCAATCTTAAGACTGGTAAATGTCTTACCGGTCCCACAAGCCATAATAAGTTTACCCCGATCTGCTTGCATAAGCCCCGCACGCACAAAACGCAATGCCTCCCCCTGATGGGGACGGAGCTTCTTTTTATCCTCCAGCTCAATTGTGCCTTTGGCTGCAAAAATCTCCCAACGGATCGGACTTTTCTGCAAATCAGAAAGACCAATCCGGTTAACAGGAATTTTTTGCCCCTGTATCATTGTTTCCGCATTGTTACTCCAAGCATTCATGGTGCTATCTATGACAATACGCTGCTTGAATGGTTCCTTACCTGATGCTGAAATAAAACTATCAATATCTGCTTTTTTGATCCGATAGGATTCATCATAAAATTTACATTGGATTGCTGCAAAACCATCTTCATGACGAAGCTTTGCCACCAGATCAATACCAGTATCACGACCATCCCAATCATTTTCATGGGCCCAATCTTTAAAGGTCTGAACCTTTTCATAAAATCCTGACTGGATTGGATCATAGGTCAGATAAGCAAGAGCCAAACGCTCAAAATACGTGCCCTTATCCCGTTCAGTACGCGCTTCATCACGATAGGTCTGTAAAAGCGATTGTAGCGTCATGCTCCCCCCAATTAAAAATACCTTCAATTATCGCGTCTAGACCAATTCGTCAATGGCTCTTGTGTCTCCTATCTCCCCCAAAAGATTTAAAATATCTTCATTTTAAGACGTTTTCTCTATCCTCGGCTGCATAATATTTAAGAAAACCTCTTTAGCCTATCCCCAAACCATATTGACGCGTTTACTGATGTTTACTTCCTTATATAAATAAAAGAAAAGCGTGATGATTTTAAAAATATTTTTTTGCATTTTGTAAAAAGACAAAATGAAAATGCGCGATAATTTTAGGATTTAGCTTAAAAACTAAGAGGGGGGAAATGAGCACAACACCTGTAAACACACAAAACACTAGGAAAGAAACGCCGCCCACAAAACAGCACATTTTACAAAAAGTAGTGCGTATAATATTTGCGATAATATGGACTATATTTTCTATAATACAAAAAATATTCATCGTGATATTAAAGGTTTTGATTTTTTTTATATTTCTTTTCCTCTTGTTTTTTCGTGGTCCGGTTCTCGCCTTATTAAATTTTCTAGCATTCGGATCCGCTTTATCGTTCTTTTTTTTCAGTATAGGAGTCTAGCTAGGAGGTACAATGCCACACCACCTACACATAGCACTGCTCATTGCTTACGCCATTATTTTTTTGGGCAGCTTATCTGCAGTTTGGTTTTACGATGCTCTCTTATTCCGTCTTACTCCTGCTGAGTATGAGCTTATGCTCTTTAAATAACTGAAAACCCTTTTTACTCACACATCATTCAAAATGAGAGGCTTTCTCGCTCTCAAACTTTTTTGCTTCTCCACCACAATCATGAGATCAACCCTATATTTCACAAAGTTAGTTCTAAAATCACGCTCCCTCCCTATGGCACATCTAAGCCACCCTTTGTCTCCGAAAACGCAATGGCTTGTTTATTCTTCAGACAAAAAAATGAAATGGAGTAAAAAAGCAATATCTGACAACAAATAGTCTCAAGAAACCTACGTTACATGCATGAAAAAACGGAAAATGGCTATATCTTAAGTCACTTTTTAAAACTTGAGCGCAATCATAATATTGTTTGCATCAAGCTTAAACACCTGAAATGAACCCCAATCCTTTGCAAAACCAAAATTTGCAAAACCAAAAGAAGTGTAAATCATCATAACATCTGTGCCAAAAACTTTTAAAAAGTCTCTATAAGAAATCTTAAACCACTCAATGAACACAATAACAAATAAGCCAAATTGACGACCATATCTTTACATACGGTAATGTATTAACTGATAAAGCATCAGCTTATCTTAAAGCAGAGTTTCAAATATCGTAAGATTCTCTCATTTCAAATCTTTTCTCTATAAAATCAATCAAAATCACTTGCTTGCATTTCATAAGCAGAGCTGACGTATGAATTAAAAAATAATAAGGAAAAAACTAAAAAATGTCCCTTATGAAAAATCTCAAGCTTATCCCTTTTCATGCCAAAAGATGTAGCAATATTGGGGGGTATGTGAATGATACTACTTTACGTCTCATCAAGCGTAAAGAGAAGAATATAAATTTTATACACTTCATCAGAATATTATACCCTCACGCCCCACCATCGCAAAATGGATCAGAAGGTAGAGACATTTCTTTCAAACAAACGCATAAATATACAACACATAAATGTGCAAAGTGTATTTTAGTTTGAATCCTACCACATATTAATTGACTTCTATAAAACGCGACAAAAAGCCTAAAAATAGCTCACCACACATTCTCAAAACATTTAATGTCTCAAGAAAGCTTATAGGCATACCACCATAGTTCACATGAACAGTCTTTTAAAAACATTCCTCTTTTACAAGACATTACAAGGACACCACACAATACGATGAAAATTTATTCATGACGCATGATGCCAAACGACATCTTTTGGTAAAAGTTAAGATACGTTCCACTTAACAAATAAAAGCGTTTTCTGGAAAAAAGCAGTAGAGCTAAATTTGTTCTATCCATAGTTTGCTTCATCAACACTTCATCCAGATATAACGAAAAATATATCTTATATATATTAAATTGAGGAGTGCTTAATCACGCGAAAGCGCAACAACAGGATCAAGCCGTGAAGCTTTCCGCGCAGGCGAAAAGCCAAAACATATCCCAATGAGCGTTGAAAAAGTAAGAGATATGATGATCGAATTAATCGTATAAACAAAGTGAATAGGTGCCTTAAAGAGCAAAAACAAACCACCGATAGAAAGTCCAAAAAGAATTCCTAAACCACCACCAATGACACAAACTAAAATGGCTTCAATGAGAAATTGCTGCAAAATATCACTCTGACGCGCCCCCACTGCCATACGAACCCCAATTTCATTGATCCGCTCTGAAACAGTCACCAGCATAATATTCATCACGCCAATACCACCCACAATTAATGAAATAGCAGCAATTGAAGACACTAAAAGCGTTAAAACATGGGTACTTTCCATGATACGATCACGAAAGAACTGAGAATTTCTAATGAAAAAATCCTCTCCTCCGTGGCGCATAATCAAGAAACGTTTCACCATCTTCTCGGCTAAATTTGAATCAATATGATCAGCGATCTTCACAGTAATGGCCCGAACTTGTGTTGTTCCAAGAAAACGCGTTTGCACAGTTGTATAAGGTAAATAAACCTGCAACGTATTTGAGGTCCCTCCCATCTGTTGCGGATCTACCACACCAATGATGCGTGCAGGAACATTGCCCAAATGAACAATTTTCCCTATGGGGTTTTCATGACTATGTGGAAAAAGCACCGCAATTGCCTCTTTTTCGATAACAAGATCAACCGCCCGCTCATGCACACTATTTTTATCAAATAACTGCCCTTGAATAGCTTTAAGTCCTTGTGTTTGAAAATATTGTTCTCCCACCCCAGCAATTACCGCATTCACTTTAATAGCACCAAAACGAACCACAGAGCTTGCAGAAATCTGCGGTGTTACACCAGAAATATAAGACAATTTAGAAAGAGCTTCTGCATCGGCTTCCACCAAACTGGTTATTTTATCTGCTTGTGGATCAGAAAGGCTTTTTCCCGGCAAAATTGTTAAGGTATTAGACCCCAAGCTTTTAAAATTTTCCAGTATTTTTTCCCGCGTACCATTTCCCAAAGCCACCATGGCAATAATCGCCCCAATACCGATAATCACCCCGAGCATTGTTAAAAAAGTTCGCATTCGGTGTGCATTCATTGCCAACAATGCCATAACAAATGCTTCACGAAACCGTTCAGCAAAAGAACGAAAAAAACCAAGCGTTTTTTGATCTTTTAGATTTTGCTTTTCTTGAATACAATATTTAGCCTTTGTTTTTTTACGCTTTGATACATTATCTGCAATAATTTCCCCATCACTGATCTCGATAATACGCTCTGCTCTTTTGGCCACCTGCATATCATGCGTGACAATAATAATAGTGCGCCCTTCTTGATGAAGCTCCTCCAAAATACGCAACACTTCTTCACCACTGTGTTTATCTAAAGCACCGGTTGGCTCATCGGCAAGAATAACCTCTGCATTATTCATCAAAGCTCGCGCAATAGACACCCGTTGTTGCTGCCCCCCTGAAAGCTGATTAGAACGATGATTGACTCTCTCTCTCATACCTAAACGTGTTAAAAGTTCTTCTGCACGTCTTTTTCTCACATCCGGTGCACAACCTGCATAAATAGCTGGAATTTCAACATTGCCAAGTGCCGTTAATTCATTCAATAAATGATAACGCTGAAAAATAAATCCAAAATGATTACGCCGCAAAGCGGATAATTCATCAGCAGAAAGAGAAGCGATTTCTTTTCCTGAAATCCAATAACGACCAGAACTTGGTCGATCAAGACACCCCAAAATATTCATCAATGTGGACTTTCCAGAACCGGAAGCCCCTACAATTGCGACCATTTCACCACGTTTAATGGTCAGATTGATTTCTTTTAAAACAGTGACAAATGTCTCACCCGCAGGAAATTTGCGCACAATATTTTCCAAAACGAAAACAGCCTCTGCTTTTTCTGCTTTCATAGCTTAATTCTCATCTTCCCTATGTTCATCAGAAATTTCTGGCATCACACCATCATGGGAACCGGTAATAACCACATCCCCCTCCTTCAGCCCAGAAACAATCTCTGCCATCACTTTGTTATTAAGCCCCACAGTCACTTTTCTTGCCACCACTTTATTGTCCCCCACCAAAAGTGAAACCCATGCTTTGTGCTCTTTTGTTTCATCACGTAAAGCATCACTTGGAACCAATAATACATTCTGAGCACGTCCTAAAATAATATGCACTTGAGCCGTCATATAAGTTCGCAAAAAGTTATCTTTATTATCAACATGCACAATCCCGTTATAATAAATTGCCGAAGATATAAGAGAGCTAGACCCTCCTGAACTAGGATTAATACTCACATCAGCACGAATGGATTCAGGAGCCGGATCGACCCTTTCTAGAACGCCCTCATAACGACGGTTTGAGTTGCCCAATACCGTAAAATAAAGGGGTTGTCCGGCACGAACTTTAAGAATATCGGCTTCTGAAATTTGCGCTTTGACAGTCATCTTTGATAAATCGCCTAAAATAACAATTGTAGGTGCTGACTGAACAGCATTGACATTCTGTCCTGCTTCAACAACTGTTGCCAAAACAGTTCCCGCTGAAGGAGCCGTTATCCGCGTATAACTGAGATTAACCTCAGCACTCTCCACATCAATTTGGGCTTGTACAATCTGCTGACGAAGTTGAGCAATTTGTGCCTCACGTATTTTCACTTGTGTCGCCGCATCATCAAAATTCGCTTTTGAAATTGCATGCGATTCTATCATTTTTTTCTGCCGTTCTAAATTTTTCTGTGCAAGAGCAAGATAAGCCTCTTGTTCCACCAAACTCGCATAATAATGAGCTAATACTGCTTTTTTTCTTTTCAGATCATTTTCTTGATCTGTAGGATCAATTTCTGCCAAGAGATCGCCTTCTTTCACAACACTGCCTGGAAAAACACGCATGGAAACCACACGCCCAGTAGCACGCGCTCCAACCGCCACCAACCGGTAAGGACGCACAAGCCCAGAAGCCAAAACGCTTTCCTCGATATCCCCACGCTTCACCACAGCTGTCATATACATTGGTGTGGATGTTTCAAAAAAAACAGAGCGCAGCCACAATAAAATAATTATAACGAAGAGTGAAATAAGAAAAAATGAAAGTTTTTTGCGTTTTTTTATGAAATTTTTGATGAAACTCTTTTTCATTTTCCTACCTTTGCAAGCGAACGGGGTGCACCATCAGCAACTTCCGGACTTGAGACATCAACGACGCCATCCCATCCACCCCCCAATGCTTTCATTAGGGTAATATATTGGGTCGCAAGAGCAATACGGCTATCGTTAAGAGCCATTTGCGCCGAATAATAGGAACGATCTGCATTTAATAATTCAAGAAAGCTGGTATTGCCATTTTCAAAAAGACTTCGTGAAAGTTGTAAAGAATGCAGAAAAGCTTTGTTTGCATCGACAAGCTTTTCAAGGCGCTGGTGTTCTTTTGTTAATCTTACAAGCGCATTTTCGACATCTTCTAAAGCCCTCAATACAGCAGCGCGATAAGTAATAAAAGCCTGATCGCGCTGTGCCCGTGCCATCGCAACAGAGGCAACAATCTGTCCTCCGTTAAAAAACGGAAAACGAAGACTGGGTCCAAAAGACCAGCCAATGGTTGAACCTTTCCATAATTGGCCTATTGCGGTTGCTGCTGTTGAAATATTCCCCGTTAATGTAAGCGAGGGATAGCGTTGTGCTTCACGCTGACCAATACGCGCTGTTGCTTGTGCATATTGGCGCTCTGCTCGCCGTAAATCGGGACGATTCAACAAAACATCTGCTGGAATTCCTGCTGGTATTGGCCATCGTGGTTGTGGAATTTTTATGTGTTTGGCATTTTTTTGCAAAAGATCCTTCAAAGCCGTAGGCACATGACCGGTTAAGACAGAAAGGCGATGTATACTCATGGCCACATTGGCTTCCATCTGAGAGATATCAGCTTCTGTATTGGCCATTTGTGCTTTCGCGTTTGAAATATCAAGCTCAGAAATACCACCCGCTGTTAATTTGGCCTGCATCAATTCATATGTTTTGCGCTGCGTTGCAGCAATTTGCCGCACAATCAACAGTTTTTGTTGCCAACCACGCAATTGAATGTAATTTGTAGCTACATCTCCTAACAATACGACCATCGTCGCACGCATATCTTCCACCACCGCTTCAAGACCATAACGCGCCGCTTCAACGCCTCGCTTATGCCCTCCAAAAAGATCAAGTTCCCAACTTGCATCAAACCCACTACGATATTGATTCAACGCATCAGATTGTCCAGAACTACTACGGGTTCCTGCAATTGTATTTGACACATTTGGCAACAAAGATCCCACCACTTGCCCCAAATTTGCCCGTGCCTCACGAACCCGCGCTTTAGCAACAGCAACATCATTATTGCCAGAAATTGCCTCATCCATTAATGTATTTAAAACCGGATCATTTAACCGCCGCCACCATCCAGCAAGAGCAATTGAATGCCCTGATATCTGGGCAGACTGCTGTCCCCATCGCGCTGGGACAGAAAAAGATGTCTTATGATAATTGGGACCAACCATACATCCTGACACAAAAAAACACAGCAAGATACTCGAAAGTAATCTGCGAGAAGTCCCCATTTTGAGATTTTCGATATGCATCAAGTCTCCCGCATTCTTTCAGAATCATTATGTAATATTAATACTTTATTTACCTCTTATTTCAAAATTAACATGAAAAATTAAACACAGTTTGCACAGGAATATGATCTGAAGGACGTTCCCATCCGCGCGCATCACGAAAAATCGAAAGATCGACCACAAAATGGGCTAAATCTGGAGAGGACCAAACATGATCAAGCCGCCTCCCATAATCGGTGAGAGCCCAATCGCGTGCTCGATAACTCCACCATGTGTAAAGTTTTGTGGGTACAGGGATATGCAACCGCATAAGATCAACCCACCCACCTTGACAACACAAGTCCTGTAAACGCTCAGTTTCAATGGGTGTATGGCTTACAACCTTCAACAATTTCTGATGAGACCAAACATCCTCTGCCAAAGGAGCAATATTCAAATCGCCCAGCAAAAGAGAAGATATCCCCTTTTCCTGATCGGCGCGAATAGAAGACATTTCTTTCAAAAAATCAAGCTTATGACGAAATTTTTCATTCACATCAGCGTCTGGGATATCTCCTCCAGCGGGAACATAAAAATTATGAATCCGCAAGCTTCTCCCATGGGCTTCCACAATCACTGAGATATAGCGACAATCTTGGTTTTGACAAAAGAAACGCTTTTCGACCTTTTTAAAAGGCAATCGAGAAACAATCGCCACCCCATTATAAGATTTTTGTCCACTCAGTGCGATGTACTTATATCCTGCATCTTCAAAAGCTTCCACTGGAAATAAAGCATCGGGACATTTTGTTTCCTGTAGACACAAAACATCGACAGGAAAGAGTTCCAAGTATTGCAAAACCTGAGCAAGACGCAAACGAATAGAGTTAATATTCCAAGTTGCAATACGAAAGAACATCTACTTCAACCCCAATAACATAACATTATTTCTTCATTTCTTTGAAGGAAGTGTAAACATTCCTTCAACGAACCGAACGCCTGTTTGCACATTCATAACCTGCACAGTCGTTTCCAAATTTTGTTGGTCAACAATTGTCCACTGCCGCAAAGTAGAGCCTTTAGAATCAAAAACCATTTTTATTTGCCCTGCCCCAATTGTTTTATCACGCAGAACAATCGTCACTGCCCCCGGATCTTCGCGAAAAGCCAACAAGCGCCCAGATGATACGTCAATTTTATTATCTAACAGAAACTTCATAGGTGTTTGTGAAAGTGGTGAAAAGTTCCAAGTATTTAAAGCCCGATTATTCACGCCCACAAATTGACCATCCGCAATGATTTGTAAAGGCATTTTCTTGTAAATAAAGCGAATTTTTCCTGGACGCTCTAGATAAAATGTTCCTTGAGACATTTTCCCCTTTGGACTAAATTGAATAAAATCACCTGTCATTGTTTTGATTGCCGCAAAGTGGTTTACTACATTCTGCGCCTTTACCACCTTATGAGAAGCTTGCGAAACGACAGGAAAAGTTAAACACCAAAAGAGAATAACTCCCACCAGCCAAAAAACTCTTCTTGGTAGTAAAAACGACGTTTTCATAAAAAATGCTCCAAAATAATACCTAATTGACTTTATCATTTATAATTCAGCCATCAATGATGAATAAGTACCCTGCTTTATAAGATAAAGATATTATTTGAAAAAACTATCAAAAGATTTTTAAAATATGCTTATTCGATAGACTTTAAAACTTTCCGTTTGCCTATATCATTGGCTAAACTAATGATATTTTCTTTTTCCATCCTCTCAATTAATGTCGCAGCTCGGTTATAACCAATCCTTAAACAGCGTTGAATATAAGAGGTTGAAGCCTGATCACGAAGCACAATCGCAACAGCTTGACAATAATCATTATTGCAGAAGAAACCAACGAAACATCCTTACTTTTTTCTTGTAATCTCTTGCGATGTCTTTTCCAAATAATCAGTCTGCGTTTCAGTTTCAAAAAGTATCCTAATTTCCCGCTTTTCCACTTATTTTCCAAACGCATAATATATTCTTTTCCCCCTCATCTGTGGAACAATATAGATTATCATCAGTAACCAACCAAACATATTTCTCGCGTAAGCTAAAAATTCTTTTTAATAGCAAAAAAAATTTTGACTTCTTCTCCACCCAAAAGAATAAAAATTCTTACCCATTTCGGTCTATAAACAATTTGGAGTTTACATCCTAAAAACCTCAAAACCTCGCCGATAAGTACACTTTGCGAAGTTGAAACTCAACTTTTGGGATTTTAGCAAATTCCACTTAGCTTCTTCCCCCATATAATTCGCTTACCCCCCGTATAATTCATTGAAATAAAGGCTCGACAAATAACCCCTTCCCTAAAAGAAAAAGACTAGAAAGCCACATGACACAGCAGGTTTCACCCTAAAGTCGAACGACGAGAACAACAAAATACTTAAATATTAAATCCTCCATGTCTTTATACCCCCATACTTTCAACGATGCCATTCTAAGGCAATACATTCATTGATAATAACTTATTATTTTTTTTAACTTAAATCATACCGCCAAATACAGTAAAAATCTCACTTAACATACTCTCTCTGACTTGAATCAATTCAAATCATTTTCTTTACCCATTACAAGAAAAGCAAACGTTTGAGTAAAATTGTATAAAATAAAGAATAGCTCTTCTGAAGAGTCTCAAATGCCAAGGTATTATCCCAACATTGAAAACTCATATATAACAATGCATTGTATAACGATGTCGACTTTTTACAGCATAATAAGGTAATCGCCTATTTTATAAGACATTTTTAAAAAAGCGATTATAAAGAATTTTCAAAAGCGTTCTTCTTCGGCAGGCACTAAAATTTCTCGTTTCCCTGCATGATTTGCTGGACTAATGATCCCTTCTTCTTCCATCCTCTCAATCAATGTCGCAGCACGGTTATAACCAATCCCTAAACGGCGTTGAATATAAGAGGTTGAAGCCTTACGATCACGAAGCACAACAGCAACTGCTTGACTGTAGGGATCATCTGCTGAAGGAGAAGCCGAAGAAACATCAGCACTATCTTCTTCCACTTCTTGGGTAATGGTTTCCAAATAATCAGGTCGTGCTTGCGCTTTAAGATGCGCAACAACCTGCTCCACTTCATCATCCGCAACAAAAGGTCCATGCACACGCTGAATACGGCCTCCTCCCATCATAAAGAGCATGTCTCCTTGTCCCAATAATTGCTCGGCCCCTTGTTCGCCTAGAATTGTTCGACTATCGATTTTTGAACTCACGGAAAAAGAAATGCGTGTGGGAAAATTGGCTTTAATCGTCCCCGTAATAACATCGACAGAAGGGCGCTGTGTCGCCATGATCACATGGATACCGGCAGCACGTGCCATTTGCGCTAAACGTTGAACCGCGCCTTCAATATCTTTACCAGCAACCATCATCAAATCAGCCATTTCATCAATAATGACAACGATATAGGGCATAGGACTAAAATCAAGTGTTTCCGTCTCGTAAAGAGGCTCACCAGTCTCATGATCAAAGCCCACTTGAATGGTACGCACCATTACCTCTTCTTGACCTTCCGACTCCTTGAGACGTGCATTAAACCCATCAATATTGCGAACGCCAAGTTTTGACATTTTATTGTAGCGCTCTTCCATTTCACGAACAGCCCATTTAAGAGCAGTCACTGCTTTTTTGGGGTCTGTCACCACGGGCGTTAACAAATGGGGAATGCCATCATAAACCGAAAGTTCAAGCATTTTGGGATCCACCATAATGAGACGACATTTTTCAGGTGTCATACGATAAAGCAATGATAAAATCATGGTATTAATAGCAACAGACTTTCCCGATCCTGTTGTACCAGCAACCAAAAGATGCGGCATTTTTGCTAAATCCGCAATAACAGCTTCCCCCCAATTGTTTTGCCCAAAGCTAGACCTAGTTTTGCTTTACTTTCAACAAATTCCTGCGCTTGCACAATCTCCCTTAAATAAACCATCTCACGCTTTGCATTGGGTAATTCTATTCCTATCACATTGCGCCCTGGAACCACAGCAACACGAGCAGAAATTGCTCGCATCGAGCGCGCAATATCATCTGCCAAACTAATGATACGAGAAGACTTGATGCCAGCAGCCGGTTCAAATTCATATAAAGTGACGACCGGTCCAGGACAGGCATCTATAATTTTGCCTTTGACCCCAAAATCTAACAAAACACCTTCAAGTTCCTGAGAATTTGCTTTTAAAGCAGCAGGAGAAAGTTTTGCATCCCGAACTGAGGGTGGTGGAACCGAAAGATAATCTAAAAGTGGAAGAACAAAACGACCATTTGAAGAAGCTGTGAAAGATTTCAAACCACGACCTTTAACAGCAGAAGCATGGGTTTTATTTTGGTTGTCTTCATATTGTGCTTTTTCGCCCAAAAAAGTTGGTTCAATCCGATCAAATGGCTTACCTTTCTCTTTACTCTGAGAATGCTTTTTGAAACAGAAAAGGCGAAAAAAACGCGCTTGTAAAAAATAAAAAAGATGTAAAAGAGCCCCAAAAGTTGTCGCAAAGAAACCATGCTTCTCACGATCATCGTCTGCGATATATTCCGCATCTTCTTCCACCTCAAAGACCGGATCAACGATTTCATCTTTTGGGATGCTTTTTTCTTTTCTTTTCTTTGTTTGACGCCGCCATATCACATTGCCTGCAAAAGCAGCCATGAAAAAACCTAAAAGGATAAAAACAACACTGAAGAGAACCGTGTAAAGTGGAGAAAGCAAAAGAGGAAAAATTGAAGGAACAACATTTAAAGCTTTATCTCCTAAAACCCCTCCCAATCCCATGGGTAATGGCCAATGAGTAAAAGAAGCAACAGGTGTCATAAGGGCAAAAGCCATTAAAAAACAAAACGTTGAGATCACCCATAAAAAAAAGCGCAAAGTCAAATTATAGATATTCTTTTGTGCCAGTAAGAGAAAAGACCAAAATAATGGCGGCAACAAAACAGCAAGACTTGCCAAGCCAAAAAACTGCATCATAAAATCTGAAAAAATCGCCCCCAGCCACCCCATAAGGTTTGTAACTTCATTTGTACTTGCATGGGTTAAAGAGGGATCTGCAACATTCCAAGTTGCCAAAGAAACGACGCAAAAAATAATAAAGCCCAAAAGCCCAAGCCCAATAAATACACCAATCTGACGTAAAAACATCTCAACAAGCCGAAAACCTTGAAAATTTCGCGTTTCTAATGAATCATAGGGAGAAGAATTTCGGTGCATCCATCAAATTCCAAATATAAAACTTTAATATTTCAAAGAGCTATAACTTCCTTGCTCTCCTAAAAAAAGACGAAGCTTACACATAGCACCAATCTTTAAATACATAGCTTGTTAACAATCCAACTTCTTAAATCTCGTGCATTCGCCCCTCTTCCCACTTCATGTCGTTCATAGACCACCATCTGAAGGGCTAATCCTTCATAAAGCACGAAAAAAGTCCTACCTTAAAATATTTATCACACGATCAACAAAAAAGACCTCATGTGTAGAGCTTCACATGGAATCTCATGAGCACTCACCTCAAACCGATAAGGCTTTACACGACATTATGATAACGATAAAATATTAATGCCGTTTTAACCATCACAAATAAACATCATTTTCCTTAATCGATCATCCTCAATGGGTTTCTTCAAAGTAGTTATATTAAAAGATTTTCACACAAATTCAAAAATACACTCTCATTTTTATTTAATTTTAGTTTTCTTTTTTATCAACACAAGTGTAAAAAGAGTTGAGGAGGACACTCAAAAAACTTATTCGATTAATCTTGCAACAGTGAGTCATAAAAGCAAAAGAGCTCTGAAAAACAGTCTGTCATCAGATTGAAACCCAAGATCCATCTCATCCAAAGAGAAGTTTCATCTTCGTAGAGCAGAAAGAAAAGTAAGAAAACTTTAAATAATGGAAGAAACATTGTGTATTCTAATCACCATAAAGATGTAAAACCCAATAAAAAAATAAAATCTCATAAAACCAAACAATGTGACCTTCTCATTGCAGGAGGGGGGGCTGTTGGTTTAACACTCGCAATAGCGCTTAAGCAAACCATCCCTCATATGAAGATTAAAATCGTTGATGCTGCTCCACAAGAAGATATTCCTGCTTCCAACATACGAACCATTGCCCTTGCTGCTGCTGCTATTCGTATGTTAAAACAATTGCAATGTTGGGACTCTCTCAAACCCTCCACACAACCCATTCACTCAATGATCATCACAGATACAAACACAAATGATCCTGTTAAACCCACTCTTTTAACCTTTGAAGGCGACATTACCCCCGGTGAACCCTTTGCAACAATGGTCGAACATAGAGAACTCATCAATAGTTTAAAAAAACGTGTCAAAGACCTCAATATCTCTGTTATCGCAAACACGCGTATCATTGACTTTCATCAAGAAGACCAACACACCACCGTCACCTTAAATAATAAAGATATTCTGCAAACAAAACTGCTTATTGCAGCTGATGGGGCCCATTCGACATTACGCCAAAAAGCAGGTCTTAAAAACTTTTCTCACCCCTACAAACAAACAGCAATCATCTGCACAGTTGAACATGAAAAACCCCATAATGGTCAAGCCATTCAACATTTTTTACCTGCCGGTCCTTTCGCTCTTCTTCCTCTCAAAGGCAACCAATCCGCCATTGTGTGGAATGAAGACCATAAAACTGCGCAATATTACCTCAAAGCTGATGCACTTATTTTTGAAACAGAGCTCGAAAGACGCATTGGCCATCGATTAGGAAAACTCTCTTGGAATGGCGAACGTCAAGCTTTTCCTCTAAAACTTTCTTTAACACGTCAATGTATTAAGCCCCGTTTTGCCCTCATTGGCGATGCTGCTCATACCATCCACCCCCTTGCAGGACAAGGACTTAATTTAGGATTACGCGATAGCGCTGCTCTTGCTGAAGTGATTATTGAAACAGCACGATTAGGTCTTGATATTGGCTCCCTCATCGCTTTAGAACGCTATCAAAGCTGGAGACGTTTTGAAATTGTCCGTATGGCTTTAAGCAATGATTGGCTTAATAAACTCTTTTCTAACGATAACTTTCTCTTACGAATGCTTCGCGATACCGGTCTTGGAATCGTCAATCAAGCGCCAAAAATAAAAAAATATTTCATTCAAGAAGCAGCTGGCCTTACCCCAAATGCGCCCCGTCTTCTACAAGGTTTCCCGCTTTAAAGCAAAAATTCATACCCTTTCACTTTTTATAACCTTTAGCTTTTTCCCCCTCAAAGCACAAAAAGCGCTCCATCCAATTTGATTTATTTATAGATCCAATTTTCATTGAATGAATTCTCCCAATATTTCGATAGTCATTGATATTTGAAACAACTCATAAGGGGCATTTTTAGCTCTTTATTCAACAGTTTTACCCATAAACCTACAGTGCATTGATTTATAATGATATTTTACTATTTTATATGTTGAATGAAAATCCCGAATATCATAGGATTCTCTCATTGCAAACCTCTCTCATGCTGAATCAACCAAAATCACTTGCTTGCACGTAACAAGCGGAGTTGGTGTGGGAGTAAAAATTATATAAGAAAAGACTAAAAATGGCTTTTAATGAACCATCTGAAGTGCCAAGGGTTAGTCCGCAACACTCAAAGGCTGGTAAAGTGTGTGATGATGCCGGCTTGTTTCTTCATAAGCGTAAAGATAGGGGTGCTCTATGGATTTATCGTTACACCATTTACAAGCGCCGTCACGAAATGGAATTGGGTGTGCTTTGAGAAATGTCTCTTTCAAACAAGCACGCGAATGTGCAAACCAATAGCACTCTGTTCTTCGTGAAGAACATGCCACCATTATGACACGCAATAAACAAAAGCGTGAGGCAATACATAATCTCCATTATTTAAAAGATATTGCTTTAGATGCCTTTGAAAGCCGTAAAAAAAACTCAAGAATGATGGTAAATGGTTTGCACCTTTACGTCTTTATATTCTCCCTAAATTAGGTTATCTGCCCATTTCAGAGATTACACAAACAAAAATAGGCAATATTCTTGCTCCTATTTAGTATACAAAAGCTGGAGTTGTTTATAGAGCTCTAAAGCATCTCAATGTGTATCTCAAACATGCGGCTGTCTTGGGTTTGGATGTTGATTTACAAGCAACAGAAAAAGTACGCGCTTTCTTAGGCAAACAACGTCATAAGGTTACGAATAGACCAGCCATAGATTGGAGAGATATACCAGCTTTTTATCAAGGGCTTTGTCAAACAACAACCCTACTCATGACGTACAAACACCAATAGTTTTGATTCCTTCAACATAAAAGAGATTTTAAATGAAAGAATCCTACAATATTCGAGGATCTAATTTAATATGAACAACAATAAATTATATTTATAAGTCAATATATTATACAGTTACCATCTCCCTAGCGCATTTCATTTAACCATAAGGCAAGATAAACAAGCCATACTTTGAGAATATTCACTATGCTCTGAAAAAACATTTAATGCTTATCGCACCACACCTCTAATAAGGCGATTTCACAGCCAACAAACTAAATAGGACTTTCTTTATCAGACAAACTTTGATTTATAACGAACACTTCATTGTTCTCATATTGAATGCGCGAGCTAAAAATCATAAAATACCCTCATTTCAAATCTCTCTCCTGCTGAGTTAATCAAAATCATGTTTCTTGCACGTTATAAACGAATGAGCCATGTGGGTAAAAAACAATTAAACAAAGTAATAAAAAGTCTCTCCCCCAATACCTAGGGCTATCAAAACATTAAAAATTTGCAAAAAGTATAATGGTACCAAATTACACTTTTTATCGAAGTAAAAATGGTATTGCACAATAGATTTTATATTATTCATTAGAGTGTTACCGTTATACTACTCATGAGAAACGCCATACAATGAACTTCATTGTATTAAAGTTTTTCTTTAAAAAAAATATAAGTTAGCAATATACATGTACTCCGCATAGGGCAAGACTATTGTGTATCTTTATTGGCTTAATCTCTAAACGAAGAGGTACCCTAATTTGAAACGAACATGAAGTTTAAATTGCCTATTGCCTCATGATTTTGTTTATCGCGTGTCTTTTTGGGGTCACACCCCTCATGTAAAAACACCATCACATTAAATATTCATGGGCTTTCTTTAAAGAAATATCTCTCAAGATATTCAAAACCATTCTGCTATAGCGCCTGTAAAGAATATAATAATAAAGCCCCCATGAAATAATATAAAATCCTGTAAGCACCACCATCTTTATGCTTAATATAAAGGGCAAGCCAGCACCATTATTATATTTTCCAGCCCCCAATATTGTTACAGTTCCTGACATTTGAAGCGGTTCATTAGAGGCATTTTGGGTCCTTTATTCAACAGTTTTACCCACATGATCTCCCCACTTATGACGTAGAAGCAAATGATTTTAATTGCCTCAACATGGAACAGATTTGAAATAAGAGAGCTGACAGTATTCAAGGACTCTTACTCAACATGCAAAACAATGCATTATCATCATAAATCAATGCGATGCGGCTTAGAGTATTCTATTGTGCAACACATTCTTTAATTTACATGAAGATATTACACTTAAAAAACTCTGATATATAACAAAGTATGCCATACTCTATATCATCACACACAATTGTAAACATATATATTTCCCCGACCCAACCATACAAGAAAACAAACGAAAGTAAAAAATGACTCAATCTTTTTATTTTCAATACACCTTATTGTTCATAAAGGCTCATAAATGCATTTTAATCATAGATATTTTAGAATATATTACAAAATCCTATTATCTTACCCGCCATAGAAAGTTTCTATTTTCTCCACATTTACTCATTTCAACGAGATAAATGATAAATTAAATAAAGCAAATATCTCATGTAGATAATCTTATAGAAACCAGACCCATCACATCAGGATCTGATTTTACAGAACAGTATTGTAAAAATATAAGGATATTATCAACATATTGATTGATAAAATTATTATTTATATATCGAAGTAGAAGCAAACAGAAAATTAATTTATAATGGTAATTTATCGTTATTTAGCCCCTCAATCCCGTAAGATCCCTCATTTCAAATCTCTCTCCTGCTAAGTTAATCAAAACCATGTTTCTTACATGTTATAAACGAATGAGCCATGTGGGTAAAAACTGTTTTAAGAAAGGCCCCCGAAATACCTCTAATGAACCGCCTCCAAAGCAAAGAACTGTTACAACATTGGGTGCTGGCAAATATAACAATGGTGCTGGCACACTCCTGATGCAATAAATTCTTCTCATTTCAATCCTTTTTATAAAAGAATTAATAAAACCATTCACTTTTCTAGTCTAAAAAAGGCCACATATAAGTAAAAATTATAAAAAAGAAGCAAAATATCCCCTCCCTCAAATACCAAGAATAATGACAACACTTTAAGCTAGCAAACTTAATAATGATGCTAGCTTATGACAATAATACCTCTTGCCTTTAAATACATCCGTTCATATTTTGACCATTTTATAAGACGACTCAATAGTTTAATATATCTGTTTAGTATGTTGATACAATCAAATGGGCAAAAAGCCTACTGCTTGCATTCATATCTCTTTGTATTCCCTTGCCTTATAAATATCGCATTGTGTTATGCTAATTCTATTGTTATGTTACTTCGAGTTCATCAAGCGTATACCCATTCTCCAACCATTCTTTAATCCACTTAGGTCTTCGTCCACGTCCATTCCATAATTCCCATTGGTTATTAGGATTTCTATAATGACGCTCTTTACTCACAAGATCAGCAATATCAATTCCATGGGTATTGGCGATTTCAAGAATTTTTCGTCGTGCATTTTGCTTTTCCTTTGCTTGCCGTTTTTTTAATTCTACATCGATTTGTGTGCGCATTTCTTGTAGTTCATCAAAATTCATATTTTTGAGATCATTCACCTTAATTACTCCCCTTGCAAAAAAGAATTATTCTTTGTCATATTTTAAACATAATTATAGACGATTTTTGCCTATTTGTTATCGAAATTAAAATTACGATAAATATATCACTTTGACGGAGATGTGCTTTGGATCGCAGAGAGTTATTTATTTGTGTCTCAGTTTCCACCACCGCATCCTTTTTCAGTTTAATTGCTGAAACTGGAAAGTGCGGTGCGCAAACACCATTGCCCTTCTCTGACTCTCATGAATCAGCAGTCAAAAGTAAATATAAATCACCATCTTATAAACTATGGCAATATGTCGCAAAGAACAAGCCCTCTGCGTATAATGATGATGTCGTTCATTATAACAGTGAGAGAAACCCTCAACTACGACAACTTTTCATTGTATATAAAAACTCCTTAAAAATTTTTTCACAGCTGAAAAATGATGTAAAACAAGCAATTTCAAAAGAGTATGACAGACTATTATTGTTTAAAATCCGTTTTTTTAGCCTTAATTTTAATAACATTCGTTGGCATAATGGGCCCTATTGTATTCCATACATTGATTTCGTTTCTTGGATATTTGTATCTGTTAAAAATGTTTTAAAAAAAGAACAAAGCAATAATCATAAAAAACATTTTAAACGGACCAATCTTGTTCTGCAAATTTGTAAAATCAAAAAACAACAACAAAAAGCATCACGCAGAATTGGCATTTATATCAATAAAATTCTTCATAATAGGGCGTATTGCTGATGATTGTCTCAGATTTAATAATGTCTGCTTCTGCATACACGAATGCATCTCCTACAATGCTTTCAGTTATTATCGCACCGGAATCGCGAAATAATCTTTATGTCGCAGGTGATAACGATAGATTATTCCATCAGTCATCTCAATCTAGAAAAGCGATTGCAACAAGTGAGCACTTTAAACAAAATAGACATAATATTGACGCAAACTTGGAGCAAATTGATGTCAAAGATGTGAAATGGTTTTCTTTTTGTGATCCATTTTATTTTTGTAGAAATCTTAAAACTGAGCAAGACACTTTAACCTACCGCTATGAACGGATAGCATCCGTATACAACTCTGAAAAGGATACATTGTTATCCGCAATAGGTTTTTACAACATGGGGAATTTTAATACCGCTTCTATGCAAGAGATTTCTTCATTGTTTGAAGTAAAGGTTGCTGCACATGTAGATAAAGACTTGCAAGAGCCTGTAGTACTTAAAAAAGGGGAACCAGAACGAGTAATCAAAACAGATTCTCTTCCTCTCTTTTTAGGTGAAGAGGAAGATGATGCCTTTAAACATACGGCAAGTAGCACTGATGATGCTTTTACAATGGAGGATTCTTCTTCATTTAAAAAGCAAGAGGAATATAATACTTACTAACTTTTGGAATTAAAATTTTGATAGGATAATATAATGAAAGCTAGATAAGAAAATATTAAAGCTCTAATTAGTAAGATTGAAAAAAATCTTCTAATTGAGGGCAAAGATAATGAAAATGATCGAACAAAACAGCGTTGATATAGCATTTAATCAAAAAGCAGCACGTGAAATTACAATTGTGATGCGCTCAGAGAGGGAGTGGTATTTTACGTTTGTTGCTGATGATCCAATAACTGGAAAACCAAATAAGTATACACTTCTTACACAAAGAGGAAAACTAAGAACTTGGGCTGATCCGAAATATCTCTTTAAATTTCTTCATGAAAGAGGAGTTATTTGTGGAAGCTTTAGTCTTAATGAGGATGAAAATCATGAAACGATCAAATATTCTTCAAACAGTCATTCGTAATAAAACTACTCAAATCTCTGCAGCTTTAACTCTATTTCTTATATCTCATCCTGTATTGGCCCAAGCACAAGGTTTGGATAAAGCCAAAAAAGCTTTAGAGAGCCTTAAAAGAGAATTGGGGATAATTATTCCTACCGCTGCTGCTCTTATACTTTTATGCTTAGCCATCGGTTATGCAGGGCGCTACATCGAAAGAGATACATTCGTACGGTGGGCAGTTGGTGTCATCATTGCAGGTTCAGCAGCCGAACTTGCTAATATGTTATTTATAAACTAAAGAAAAGGGTTGTAAACATGTTTAATACGAAATGATCTTTATCTTTGCAAAAAAAGTTTGGTAGCAATGGTTTTACACCAATTTCAATCTAATTAGGCAGAATAAAATGAATCTACAATTAAAAAATAATAGCAAAACTATCGCAATTTTTTCGGTTATAGCTTTATTTGTTATGGATACCTCTGTATATGCCCAACAAACTTTAGGGAAAGCAAAAACTGCTTTAGAGGCTTTACAAAACGATCTTATCCAAAACATTATCCCTATGGCTGCTGCGCTTATACTTTTGTGCTTAGCAATTGGCTATGCAGGACGATATATCGAAAAAGACACATTTATACGCTGGGCAATTGGTGTCATCGTCGCTGGCTCGGCAACCCAACTTGCTGCCATGTTCTTCAAAGGTACAAGTGGTTAAAATTAACTACGACAACATATAATACATAATGTTCTATAATAGTGAGAGGTTACTATTAATTATAAATAAACCAATGATAATTCTATTTATATTAGGGATATATGAAATATTTTTTTTATCTAAAATGGAAGTAAAAATGAAGCAATTCAATAAATTACAATCGAAAAATAATAATAAGATCGCTGCAATTTCTACAGCTATAACTGTATTTTTTATAACACATCCTGCATATGCAGAATTAAAGAATGCTAAAGACGCCTTAACAAAGCTTCAAGAGGACCTCATTAAAAATATTATCCCTATAGCTGCTGCGCTTATGCTTTTGTGCTTAGCAATTGGCTATGCAGGACGATATATCGAAAAAGATACATTTGTACGGTGGGCTGTCGGCGTTGTCATCGCAGGATCAGCAGCTGAGCTTGCACAAATGTTTTTGGGTTGATTATGGAGTCTCCAGCAAGAAGACTTTACGTCAAGAGAATCTATATTCAATAACAATCTTTACTTATACTGCGAATAAATAAACATTATTAGAGTCTTAATAAGGATAGAATATGAAACAACTACATGACCTCCAATTTAAAAATGGTAACAAAATCATTGCAATTTCTGCAGCTATAGCTGTGTTTTTTATAACACATCCTGCATATGCAGAATTAAAGAATGCTAAAAAAGCTTTAGATGCTCTGCAAAAAGATCTTATCCAAAACATTATCCCTGTAGCTGCTGCGCTTATACTTTTGTGCTTAGCAATTGGCTATGCAGGACGCTATATCGAAAAAGACACATTTATACGCTGGGCAATTGGTGTCGTCGTCGCTGGCTCGGCAACCCAACTTGCTACCATGTTCTTCACAAACAGTTAAAGATAAAATAAGTGCAATTACAATACATAATGTTTTAATAATATCTATTAATTGTAAGCTTATAGCAATAATAGTGTTATTTATAATGCAAAAAAGGAAATGTTCTTTATAAGAACTCTAGTTAAAATAGGAATGAGGGATATGCGACAATCAAGTATTTTTCCAGCAAAAATGTACAATAAAATTAGTGAGATTGTTATCACTTTGATTATGTTCTTAGTAAGTCAATCTGCATATGCTCAAAATGAAACAAAGAACTTAGATATTTTTATAGGGATGCAATATGGGTTAAGTATAATTATTCCTATCGCTGCTGGCATTATTCTTTTCTTTCTTTTACTTATTTACCTATTTCGCATTATTGCAAGGGCTACCTTTATACGATGGGCATTCAGTGTCATTATTGCAGGTGCAGCCTTTTATCTTAGCCACATGTTATTTTACATCCAGTAACAAGAAAATCCTATGAAACCACAAGAACAAAAAGCATTCCCCTTATTCAAAGGAGCAACGCGTGTTCCAACACTGTGGGGTGTCCCTATGATGCCACTTATCGTTATGATTATATGTGTCGCAGTTTTTGCCATGACAGTAAATATCTTTTTGTGGATTATGGCGCCACCTCTATGGTTCATTATGACGCAAATAACCAAAAATGATGACAAAGCGTTTCGTATCTGGTGGTTATGGATCGATACCAAATTTCGCAATCGCAATAAAGGCTTTTGGGGCGCATCAAGTTATAGTCCCTCTAATTATAGAAAAAGGAGATAAGCATGACAGCTGTTGAAAGCAGCAAACGCCTTGCATCAGAAACACCTGTAAGCCTGTTTTTGCCCTATTCACATCATATTACAGACACAATTATCTCGACTAAGAATGCGGAGTATTTGTCGATTTGGAAGATTGACGGACGTTCACATCAAAGTGCTTCAGAAGAAGATATCTTTCAATGGACAAAAGAGCTTAACAATACTTTACGGGGTATTGCATCAGCTAATTTATCCTTTTGGACGCATATTGTGCGCCGTCGTGTTTATGAATATCCTGATTCAACATTTGATCAAATGTTTTGCTATCAGCTTGATGAAAAATATCGGCAAAGCTTTACTGGTTATAATTTAATGGTCAATGATCTATATCTGACTGTTATTTTCCAACCGGTAGCGGATAAAATTATGTCGTTCTTCTCTCGACATGAACGCGAAACGCTTGATCAAAAAAAGCTACGACAGGATTCATGTATCAAAGCACTCAACGATATCAATCGTACTTTAGGTCAATCCTTAAAGCATTATGGTGCAGAAATTCTTGGTGTTTATGAAAAAAATGGGCATGCTTATTCTTCTGCACTTGAATTTCTTGGAATGCTTGTCAATGGTGAATATCGCCCTATGCCGATTTGTCGCGATCGTTTCGCTGATTACATGTCTATCAATAGGCCTTTTTTCTCAAAATGGGGTGCTTTTGGTGAGCTGCGAACAACCAGTGGAACTCGTCGATTTGGAATGCTGGAAATTAAAGAATACGATGCAACAACCAAACCAGGACAACTAAATGCTTTATTAGAAAGTGATTTTGAGTTCATATTGACACAGAGCTTTTCGGTGCTCTCACGCCATGCGGCGAAAGATTATTTGCAACGGCATCAGCGTAATCTTATTGATGCACGCGATGTGGCAACGAGCCAAATTGAACAAATTGATGAAGCACTCAACCAGCTTATCAGTGGGCGTTTTGTCATGGGAGAACATCACTGCACATTGACTGTATATGGTGATACAATACAACAAGTCCGTGACCATATGGCAAAAGCAAGTGCAGCGCTGCTAGATGTTGCCGTATTGCCCAAACCAGTAGATTTAGCGATAGAAGCCGGCTATTGGGCACAACTTCCTGGCAATTGGAAATGGAGGCCTCGTCCTGCCCCAATTACATCACTAAACTTTTTATCATTTTCGTCTTTTCATAATTTTATGTCAGGAAAACCCACTGGAAATCCATGGGGACCAGCGGTCACAATTCTTAAAACAACCAGTAAAACGCCGCTTTATTTCAATTTTCATGCCTCCAAGCTTGAGGAGGATTCCACTGACAAGCGATTACTCGGAAATACCGCACTTATCGGACAGTCTGGATCTGGTAAAACTGTACTGCTCGGATTTTTGTTGGCACAAGCGCAAAAATTTAAACCAACAACCGTCGTTTTTGATAAAGATCGTGGCATGGAAATTGCCATTCGAGCGATGGGTGGGAGATATTTAACATTCAAGCCTGGCAGATCAAGCGGTTTTAATCCATTTCAACTTCCACCCACACAAGACAATCTGATTTTTTTGAAACAATTTGTTAAAAAATTGGCAGAAGCTGGTGGCGAAATTACGCATCACGACGAGGAAGAAATTAATAATGCTGTTATGTCTGTTATGAGCAGTAACATTGACCCATCGCTGCGTCGTTTATCTTTTCTGGTACAATTTTTACCAAATCCGCATTTAAGCAATTTTAATGCACCTCCATCTGTTCATGCGCGCTTACTCAAATGGTGTGAAGGGGGTGATTATGGATGGTTATTTGATAACCCTCATGATGCGCTTGATCTTTCAACACATCAAATTTACGGCTTTGATATCACGGAATTCTTAGATAATTTGGAAACGCGTACTCCAGTGATGATGTATCTGCTTTACCGTACAGAAGGTATGATTAGCGGGCAGCGATTTATGTATATCTTTGATGAGTTTTGGAAGCCGTTGCAAGACCCATACTTTGAAGATTTAGCAAAAAATAAACAAAAAACTATCCGTAAACAAAATGGTATTTTTGTTTACGCGACACAAGAGCCTAGCGATGCTTTAGAAAGTAATATTGCCAAAACACTCATTCAACAATGTGCAACTTATATTTTTCTAGCTAATCCCAAAGCAAATTATGAAGACTATACAAAAGGCTTTAAACTAACAGATACTGAATTTAAACTTGTTACAGAGCTTGGAGAGTTTAGTCGTCAATTCCTCATTAAGCAAGGTGATCAATCTGCGCTTGCGGAACTGAGTCTCAGTAACTTCCATGTGACAAGCGATGGAAAAACCATCAAACACGACTTTAGTGACGAGCTCTTGGTGTTATCAGGTACGCCGGATAACGCAGAACTGGTCGAGAACATTATTGCTGAAGTGGGAGATGATCCAGCAATATGGTTACCAATTTTTTTAAATCACGCAAAAAATGAGAGGAGGGAACCATGAAAAAATACGTTATTTCAATAGCAGTAGCCGTAATCTTAGGGATACTAAGCCCAGCCAAGGCTTTTGAATTTGCTGCAGTACCACCAATTACTAGGTGGTGGAAACCAAAACCAAAACCAAAACGTCCTAATACACCAAAGCATTATCTAGATATTATTAAGTTATTAAAACAACAGCTTAATTTGGCAGGAAAACAGCTTTCAGGAGTAGAGAAAATTTATGAAGCTATAACTTTTAATTACTACAACATTAGGGCTAAGGACATTGAAATTAAGGAAAAAATGTATGACGATCTTTTTTTAAAAGATCCAAGTTCACTCTACAGAGACAATAAGTCTTTAAATACATCATATAAAAAGGTTATGGAGGACGAAAAAAAGCTGTAGACTTAGAAAATATTATTAAAAATTATAGTGGTGCTAAGACAAATCAGAGTACGTCTACCGTGAATAAGAATCTTTTGGAACGTTTACATTATACATCAGTTATGGATAGAGCTGTAGGTCTACACGCTTTGGATGGATCAGAAAAACGCTTTAAATATATTTTATCTCTATTAGACACATTTGAGAAAGCAGAAAATTCGGAAGATAATAATTTGAAAAATACTGCCGATTTTCAAGCAAATGTGAACGGTATGTTAGCTATGATCGCAAATGAATCTACAAAGCTGCAAATGGTTATGCATTTACGTGATGCTGAGGATGCGCTTATGGAAACGAAAAGGCGCCAACTTGGTATGAAGACTTTTGACAGTCAAAACAAAAAGATGCCTACCATAAGATTTTAATAAGCCTTTTATAAGCTTTATTTTCTCTCTTTTATGAAAATAACCTTATTGTAATTATACGTGTCTCACCAATCTGGAAGAATACATAAAAGTTTTGTCAAATCCCAAATAATCTTGATGAAAATACCTAAGTGACTTGTATCAATGCAAAATAAAGCACATAGCGTGCATCTGTGTTTTGAGATGATGAAAATTTGAAAGTTCATTAAAGAGGAAAGCCATGAATTTCACGATATTCTCGCAACTTTTCACTCAAATCGATAAGATAACAAAAACATATGTCACAGATATTTCCGCAAAAGCCATAGCTACTATTACACCCTTCGTCTCAATCGGGATCACCATCGCTTTTATCATCTATGGATGGCTCATCATTCGCGGCGCTATAGATATGCCTCTCTCCGGATTTGTAAGCCGTGTCCTGCGAATCAGTATTATTACTTCAATAGCGCTTACCGCAGGACTTTACCAGCCACAAATCACAGATTTGATAACGCAAATGCCGCAGGACTTATCAAAAGCACTCATAAAAAATCCACTCACAGATGCAGACCTAATGAAGTTACTGGATACAACGGCTAGCAGAGGGTTTCAATATGCAAGCAGCCTTTTCGCAGAAACTATCTTCTTCGAAGCCAATGGCTTCCTTTACGGTCTCTTAGGTATCCTCATCTTGATAACAACAAGCCTTGTCGTCGCAATCGGTGGTGGTCTCGTCTTCCTGACAAAAATCGCTATTGCACTTCTCGTAGGCTGGGGCCCAATCTTCATTATCGCTCTACTCTGGCAACCAACCTATCGCTTCTTTGAGCAGTGGATAGCACAAGTCTTAAGCTATACAATCCTCTTTATACTCTTAGCAACTGTATTTAATATGATGATGACTATCTTTGCAAACTATTTGGGCGATATGAAACTCGATTACGATCAGAATATGGGATACATGTTGGGGGGAGCGCTTATCTTGTCCATTATATCCATTATGCTGTTGCTTAAACTGGCAAATATCGCCAGTTCTCTCGCAAAAGGTATTACATTCGGACATTTCTGGAAATTCGATGGTATAACACGCAACAGTTCCCGTAACAGCCGTTCTTAGCACCCATAGGATAAAATAACCAAAACCCTAATCTCAAGGTAAAAAAATATCTGCACTGAAACTGAATTCTTCCATAGAAGAAAACAGAATTATGAAATCAAAAAATTAAAAAAATACACATTATGCACTTTACTTTATATTCAAAATATAAATAATGAAGGAAAATTTTGTATTGTATATAACAGCAAAAAAGAGTAGCACTAAAATGAAACGTCTCATTCTTATGATTTTGATCATAAATGTCTTATCGGCTTGTGCATTAGCACCAAAGCTAAAGCAACCAAATGATAGGAACCGTGTGCCTATCAACAAAACAATCCCTGCCGAAATTCAGCGAGAAAACATATGAAAAAGATTATTATTATAACAGGACTGGTTATGTTCTTAGGGATACCAAACCCAGCCAAGGCTTTTACTATGGTCCTAGCAGGAACAGGAGCAGCAGCAGCAGGAGTAGGTTTTGGCCTATCGAGCAATGCAGATACCAAAAACCCTGGTCCAAAGTATTATCAAGATATTATTAGGTTATTAAAATTCCAGCTTGAAACGCAAGAACTAAATCTTGTAGCACTAGAAGAAATTTATAAAACTATAACTTTTAATTACTACAACATTAGGGCTAAGGACATTGAAATTAAGGAAAAAATGTATGACAATCTTTTTTTTAAAGATTTAAGTTCACTCTACTTAAGTTCACTCTACAAAAACAATAAGTCTTTAAATGCATCATATCAAAAGGTTATGGAGGACGAAAAAAAGCTGTAGACTTAGAAAATATTATTAAAAGTTTGAGTAGTGCTAAGAAAAATCAGGCTATGTCTCCCGTGAATCAGAAACTTTTGGGACGTTTACATTATACATCAGCTATGGATAGAGCTGTAAGTGTACACGCTTTGGATGAATCAGAAAAACGCTTTAAACATATTTTATCTCTATTAGACACACTTGAGAGCGCAAAAGATGTGAAAGATGTTGCCGATTTTCAAGCAAATGTGGACGGTATGTTAGCTATGATCGAAAATGAATCTACAAAGCTGCAAATGGTTATGCATTTACGTGATGCTGAGTATGCGCTTATAAAAACGAAAAGGCGCGAAGTTGATATGAAGACTTTTGACAGTCAAAATAAAAAGATGCCTGCCATAAGATTTTAATAAGCCTTTTATAAGCTTTATTTTCTCTCTTTTATGAAAATAACCTTATTGTAATTATACGTGTCTCACCAATCTGGAAGAATACATAAAAGTTTTGTCAAATCCCAAATAATCTTGATGAAAATACCTAAGTGACTTGTATCAATGCAAAATAAAGCACATAGCGTGCATCTGTGTTTTGAGATGATGAAAAATTGAAAGTTCATTAAAGAGGAAAGCCATGAATTTCACGATATTCTCGCAACTTTTCACTCAAATCGATAAAATAACAAAAACATATGTCACAGATATTTCCGCAAAAGCCATAGCTACTATTACACCCTTCGTCTCAATCGGGATCACCATCGCTTTTATCATCTATGGATGGCTCATCATTCGCGGCGCTATAGATATGCCTCTCTCCGGATTTGTAAGCCGTGTCCTGCGAATCAGTATTATTACTTCAATAGCGCTTACCGCAGGACTTTATCAGCCACAAATCACAGATTTGATAACGCAAATGCCGCAGGACTTATCAAAAGCACTCATAAAAAATCCACTCACAGATGCAGACCTAATGAAGTTACTGGATACAACGGCTAGCAGAGGGTTTCAATATGCAAGCAGCCTTTTCGCAGAAACTATCTTCTTCGAAGCCAATGGCTTCCTTTACGGTCTCTTAGGTATCCTCATCTTGATAACAACAAGCCTTGTCGTCGCAATCGGTGGTGGTCTCGTCTTCCTGACAAAAATCGCTATTGCACTTCTCGTAGGCTGGGGCCCAATCTTCATTATCGCTCTACTCTGGCAACCAACCTATCGCTTCTTTGAGCAGTGGATAGCACAAGTCTTAAGCTATACAATCCTCTTTATACTCTTAGCAACTGTATTTAATATGATGATGACTATCTTTGCAAACTATTTGGGCGATATGAAACTCGATTACGATCAGAATATGGGATACATGTTGGGGGGAGCGCTTATCTTGTCCATTATATCCATTATGCTGTTGCTTAAACTGGCAAATATCGCCAGTTCTCTCGCAAAAGGTATTACATTCGGACATTTCTGGAAATTCGATGGTATAACACGCAACAGTTCCCGTAACAGCCGCTCTTAACACCCATAGGATAAAATAACCAAAACCCTAATCTCAAGGTAAAAAAATATCTGCACTGAAACTGAATTCTTCCATAGAAGAAAACAGAATTATGAAATCAAAAAATTAAAAAAATACACATTATGCACTTTACTTTATATTCAAAATATAAATAATGAAGGAAAATTTTGTATTGTATATAACAGCAAAAAAGAGTAGCACTAAAATGAAACGTCTCATTCTTATGATTTTGATCATAAATGTCTTATCGGCTTGTGCATTAGCACCAAAGCTAAAGCAACCAAATGATAGAAACCGTGTGCCTATCAACAAAACAATCCCTGCCGAAATTCAGCGAGAAAACATATGAAAAAGATTATTATTATAACAGGACTGGCTGTGTTCTTTGAGATGCTAGTGGCATTTGGTTGGGGGGGGTCGTCAAGCGCGTCTCGTCACCCTCATCACAAAGAATATTCGGAAATTATTAAGCTATTAGACAAAAATTTAAAAAAGAGCAGCGATCGACACAACCAAACGGTAGAGATATATGAGTCCATAACGGGTGATAAAATTAAAAGCGCATTGCCAAACTACTTTCTTCAGGATCCGCAGTCAATTTACTCAAACGCACGACCTTCTTACTCTCTCTCTAATACGCGTTTTTGGCCAAAGCCTTATTTTGAAGATCTTAACAAGATTGTTCTGAAAGAGCAATACACGGGGATAGGCTCACGAAATGATATGCATGTGATGATTAATAGACGTCTCAAAGATAGAGGAGCTATCGCTAGAGCTGTAAGCTTGCAAGCTATCCAGGACGTAGAAAAGCGTTTTGAAAGAATTGTTGATTTATTAAAGACTGCAGAAAAAGCAAAAGATTTGAAAGAAGTTATTAAGTTACAAGCAGAGCTGAGATATATGTTAGTTATGATTAAAAATGAAACTATAAAAATGCAAATGCTCAGAAATTTAACCAATAATGAAAAGGATATTATCAACAGACAAAAACTTAGGATATATTTGCCGGCTTCAATAAAGGCTGGCAAGATGCCTACCATAAGATTTCAATAAGCCTTTTATAAGCTTTATTTTCTCTCTTTTATGAAAATAACCTTATTGTAATTGTACGTGTCTCACCAATCTGGAAGAATACATAAAAGTTTTGTCAAATCCCAAATAATCTTGATGAAAATACCTAAGTGACTTGTATCAATGCAAAATAAAGCACATAGCGTGCATCTGTGTTTTGAGATGATGAAAAATTGAAAGTTCATTAAAGAGGAAAGCCATGAATTTCACGATATTCTCGCAACTTTTCACTCAAATCGATAAGATAACAAAAACATATGTCACAGATATTTCCGCAAAAGCCATAGCTACTATTACACCCTTCGTCTCAATCGGGATCACCATCGCTTTTATCATCTATGGATGGCTCATCATTCGCGGCGCTATAGATATGCCTCTCTCCGGATTTGTAAGCCGTGTCCTGCGAATCAGTATTATTACTTCAATAGCGCTTACCGCAGGACTTTATCAGCCACAAATCACAGATTTGATAACGCAAATGCCGCAGGACTTATCAAAAGCACTCATAAAAAATCCACTCACAGATGCAGACCTAATGAAGTTACTGGATACAACGGCTAGCAGAGGGTTTCAATATGCAAGCAGCCTTTTCGCAGAAACTATCTTCTTCGAAGCCAATGGCTTCCTTTACGGTCTCTTAGGTATCCTCATCTTGATAACAACAAGCCTTGTCGTCGCAATCGGTGGTGGTCTCGTCTTCCTGACAAAAATCGCTATTGCACTTCTCGTAGGCTGGGGCCCAATCTTCATTATCGCTCTACTCTGGCAACCAACCTATCGCTTCTTTGAGCAGTGGATAGCACAAGTCTTAAGCTATACAATCCTCTTTATACTCTTAGCAACTGTATTTAATATGATGATGACTATCTTTGCAAACTATTTGGGCGATATGAAACTCGATTACGATCAGAATATGGGATACATGTTGGGGGGAGCGCTTATCTTGTCCATTATATCCATTATGCTGTTGCTTAAACTGGCAAATATCGCCAGTTCTCTCGCAAAAGGTATTACATTCGGACATTTCTGGAAATTCGATGGTATAACACGCAACAGTTCCCGTAACAGCCGCTCTTAACACCCATAGGATAAAATAACCAAAACCCTAATCTCAAGGTAAAAAAATATCTGCACTGAAACTGAATTCTTCCATAGAAGAAAACAGAATTATGAAATCAAAAAATTAAAAAAATACACATTATGCACTTTACTTTATATTCAAAATATAAATAATGAAGGAAAATTTTGTATTGTATATAACAGCAAAAAAGAGTAGCACTAAAATGAAACGTCTCATTCTTATGATTTTGATCATAAATGTCTTATCGGCTTGTGCATTAGCACCAAAGCTAAAGCAACCAAATGATAGAAACCGTGTGCCTATCAACAAAACAATCCCTGCCGAAATTAAATGAGGAGCCATATGAAAGAAAAACGAACTAAACCGATAAAAGCTGAAAACATTGATTCCTATTATGAAGAAAGTCGTGGCTTAGAACGGGATCTTATAAATGAATTTGTAAAATCCCGTAAAACGGCGTGGCGTGTTGCGAGTGCTGTTGGTCTTTTTGGCTTATCCGGTATGATATGTGGAGTCGTTGGGTTTTCTCAACCAGCTCCAATGCCTTTAGTGCTCCGCGTTGATAACACAACAGGTGCAGTTGATGTTATTTCGATCATGCGTGAATATGAAGAAAGCTATGGTGAAGTTGTAGATAGATATTGGCTCAATCAATATGTGCTTAACCGCGAAGTTTACGACTATGATACCATTCAACTAAACTATGATACAACAGCACTTTTAAGTGCCGCAGCTGTTCAACAAGAGTATTATAAAATTTATGAAGGAGAAAAAGCGCGGGATAAAGTGCTTTCCAACAAAGCACGTATCGCAGTTAAAGTACGATCGATTCAGCCCAATGGACTCGGTCAAGCAACTGTACGTTTTACGACACAGCAATTTGACAGCAATGGAGTTGCTATTGGACCCAAACAACACCAAATTGCAACAATTGGCTACACCTATGTCGGTGCCCCCATGAAATCATCTGATCGATTGCTTAACCCTCTTGGTTTTCAAGTGACAAGTTACCGTTCTGATTCGGAAATACTGTTGAATGATTAAGGAATTGATTGTTATGAAAAAACTTGCATTCATTGTTCTATTATCTTCGTTCTCTTCTCTTTATACAATGCCTGCGCAGGCGCTTAAAAGTCCATCAAATTCGCAATATGATCACCGCATTCGCTATATAACCTATAACGAAGCCGATGTCGTTCAAATTGAAACGGTTCTTGGTGTGGCAACGCATATCATTCTTGAAGAAGGTGAACGCTATATCACGCATGCTTTTGGTGATTCAGAAGCCTATGCCTTTGCACATAAAGGACGACATATTTTTATTAAACCTAAAGCAGAACTTGCTAATACCAATCTTATCGTTGTAACCGATAAACGGAGCTACAAATTCCGTCTTCAATTTCGCAATGACCGTGCGGGATCTACTTATGAATTGGCTTTCAATTATCCTGATTTCGTGGATGAAAAGTCAGACGCAAACAATCAACGCCTTGCGATTGAACGTAGTTTTCACCAAAGCGTAAAAGGCTATAATCTTAGTTACACCATGAGCGGTCATAAAGATATTGCACCGATCAATGCTTGGGATAATGGGCGTATTACTTATTTCAAGTTTCCCGCTAACGTAGATATGCCATCGATTTATGTTGTAGATGACGAAGGGAATGAAAGCTTAATACCACGCACTATTGTCGGCGATTCTAATGATGTTATTGCTGTTCATAAGGTCAATCCTAAATGGCTCATACGGCTCGGTAAACGTGCGCTCGCTGTTTTTAATGAAGCCTATGACCCTCATGGTATACCCAATACAACCAGAACAATATCTTCGGTGGTTCATCGCGTTAATAAAGGAGGAAAATGATGTTTGAGAATGAGAAAGGAGAGGACAAAGGCAGACAACTGGACAATTCAGAGCAAAGACATATTGAAGGTGCTTATGAGGAATCAGAACTAGGTTCAGAACGCCGCCCAACAATTCCCGGCGCCCGTGCATTGTTAATGGTAGGGTTTGTTGTCATCATAGCGGTACCGATCGCTTTGACTTGGAAGGCTTTGAAAGTGAGCAATACCGTAGAAGATGAAGAAGAAATATCACAACAAACGGTACAGCAAATTATACCAAGCTATACCCCTCGGATTATAGAAGAAGAGCCAAAGGTTCCAGAAGAAAATAATGAGCCAACACAAACAGAGGACTCAGCTTTGGATATTCCACCCGCCTTGACTAAGTTTTTTCAAACAACCATGCCTCCACATATGATCCAAGATTCTGAAGAATTAGCACGCAAACGTATGTTCAGTTCTAGTCTTAACAGCGGTGGAAGTGAAGGGTCTACAGAGACAAAAGATACATCGTATGGTGATAGAAGCGGTGGTGCATTGTTCGATAATCTTCAGCCTGTACGTTTAGGTCAATCACATGCGGCGCAACTTCATAACCGTGATCTCTTGATTACACAGGGAACGCAAATGGACTGCACGTTGGAAACAAAGATCATCACATCACAACCTGGAATGACGACGTGTCATTTAACACGTGATGTGTATTCTACAAGTGGTCGTGTTGTTTTGCTCGATCGTGGTTCTAAAGTCGTTGGTTTTTACCAAAGTGGCATACAACAAGGGCAAACGCGTGTTTTTGTGCAATGGTCGCGTATTGAAACCCCTTCTGGCGTTATTGTCAATCTTGACTCACCTGGTACTGGTCCTCTTGGTGAAGCGGGTATCGGCGGCTGGATTGACCAGCACTTTTGGGAGCGATTTGGTGGCGCAATCATGGTGAGCATTATCGGTGATTTAGGAGAATGGGCGAAAGGTAAAGTCAGCAGTACCAGTAAAGAAAATAAAGAGAAATCACAACCTCAAGGTGTGCAAGGTGCTGAATCAGTAGTGAGTGATGTTCTTCAAAATTCCATCAATATCGCACCAACGCTTTATAAAAACCAGGGCGAGAGAGTAAATATTTTTGTGGCTCGTGATTTGGATTTCAGCGATGTCTACAGTCTCGTCACACGTTAATCCGATACAAAAAGATCAAGCGGTTTCTCAACTTCTGCAACCGCTTGATCGTTTCTTAGAAGATCCGAAGATCACTGAATTATCGATCTGCCGCCCCTGTGAAGTGTGGACAAAGACCTTTAATGGGTGGCAGGTTCACAGCGTACCAGAATTAACAACAGCTTTTTTACAAACGCTTATTACAGCGATTATCGTTTATAACGGTATGGCTCCTAAAAGTATTAATTATGTACTCTTGCCTGGTGGACAACGTGGTACAATTATACAAACGCCAGCTGTTGTTGATGGTGCCCTGTCTTTTGTTATTCGTAAGCATTCTCTTATCGTTAAGACGTTAGAAGAACTTAAAGAAGAAGGAGCATTTGATAACTTTTCTGATGTAAGTTTTAATAAGCCTTCGGAAAAAGAAGCCGATAACTTGTTGTTAAAGCAAGACTTCACACGGTTGGAACCATTTGAAGTTCAACTTCTGCAACGTAAGCGTGAAGGAAAAATTCTTGAATTTTTGCAAGAATGCGTCCTTCATAAACGCAACATTATCATCGCAGGCAAAACAGGATCTGGTAAAACAACATTTGCTCGCTCACTCATTGAAAAGGTTCCTGCAGAAGAGCGTATTATTACAATTGAAGATGTTCATGAACTTTTTCTCCCCAATCATCCTAACCATGTCCATATGATTTATGGTAATAATGTAGGCCGTGTTTCAGCTGAAGAATGCCTAGATGCATGTATGCGTCAGTCGCCTGATCGAATTTTTCTTGCTGAATTACGAGGCAATGAAGCATGGGAATATCTCAATTCACTCAACACGGGCCATCCTGGGTCAATTACAACGACGCATGCCAACAGTGCTTTGCAAACATTTGAACGCTGTGCTACCTTGATTAAAAGATCAGAAGTTGGCCGCCAACTCGAGATAGAAATGATAAAAATCGTTCTTTACACAACAGTTGATGTTGTTTTGTTCTTTAAAGATAGAAAACTTTCTGAAGTTTTTTACGACCCGATTTTTGTTAAATCAAAAATCGCTTAAAAAAGGCTTTTTTTTCAAGAATCGCACACAAATAAAAAAGCTGTAACCAATTGTTACGGCTTTTTTATTGTGCATCCCCTCTTCTCTTTGCTACTTAAATGCATTTTCTATACTCTTCATGAATACAAGAAGAAAAAAGTAAATCACATATAGAGCTCTATTCTCTTATCTTTGATTATTATTTCTATTTATTTTTTGAAAATGGGAATTTGATGCAAAAAAAGAAAATAACTACAAAATAAATATTTCAACAAAAGTAAAAAAATAACTTTTGATTTGTCCAGCAATGAAAGCTTTATAAAATAGCTCTTTTCAATCATCACCAATAATTATCATTATAAAGACAAAATCTTATCGTTTTAAAATTCTAAGTTTTATTTTTAAGTGATCAATAAATATACTTTTTAGCCAAACACTCTTCAGATACAGAAAACCTCATACAAATTCATTCCGATTAAGCATCCACAAATCACATTTTATTTGGTCATAAAAATATAGTGGTCTATCGACTTTTTTTGAATGAAAAAAAGCTCTTCATCCCCTGTTTATAAACAATCAAATTTCTCTTAAAGAAATCCTTACCAACCATATCACATGGAGCCATTTCCACCCTAAAAAATAATGTTATATAAACAACACAAGGCAAGCTTTACTAAATAAATATTCCTGCACTTTTCTCTATCGCTCAAAGGTCGAAAATTCCTACAAATGCCGCTCTACAGTCTCCCTTCTTAAAATAGACTCCACAGATTACCATCCCCAAAAGATGAAGCTTTTTAACCCACGTTAATCTGTAAACAATCCATCTTCTTGCTTCGCTGCTTTTACTTGCTAATCACTTTAAAGGCCACACTTAAAATAATGGTATTTTACCGTACAATAGAATAGATATTCTAACAATCATTGATTACACTGTTAATACTTAAATAGATGTCTTTTATGCGGAAAAATAAAAGACCTTTTTTGATGATTAAATCCATTTGACTCAAACCAATCTACAAACATCGCTTATTTTGCATTCACAATACATGTTCCCAAAATGTAGACTATCGTTTTCTAAACTTTTAGAATAGCTTACAAATTTTATATTTTCTCAAAAGCCTTTTATGGGTTCTCTAACAAATTAAAGTCTACGACGTTATAATAATTTCAAACTCCCCCTCTTATTAAACGATGCCCCCCTTAATTGTATGATCTATCATGATAGTAGAAGATGATTTTATGTTCTCCAATTTTGAGAACTATAAATTTTTTAATGTGATTAATACTCAAAATCTTAAAGTAAAATATGTCCTTTAAATATATGTCATGCTGTTATCAAAAATTCCTAGTCACTGCAAAAGTGTTTTCGATATGACGCAAAGGAAAAGTATGGCCCCTGTAAGGGTAAGAATAAGCAAACGTAAAGCCAGATGGGTTAGGAGTGTTGTTTGGCAAGGTATTTAATAAAAGGCAGGAACATCTCTCCAATTCATTTCTGGTCTATTAGTGTTTTATGAAATTGTTTGCCTAAAAACGCGCGTGCTTTTTCTATTACTTATAAATCAACATTCAACCCTAAGACAGCCGCATGTTTGAGACACATATTGAAAAACGTATAAGAGCTCTACCAGCTGTTGCTGCTTTTGTATGCCAAATGGAGGCAAGGGTATTGCATATCTTTAGTTGGTGTAATCTCTGAAACGGGCAGACAGACTCATTTAAGAAGAATATAAAGACGTAAAAGAAAAAACCAATCACAAGCCTTACTATCATCTTTTAATTCAGCTTTACGACTTTCAAAAATATCCAAAGCAATGTCTTTTTACATAAGGGAGATTAAGTATTGCCTCACGCTTTTATTTTTCATGTTCTTTAATGGGGGCACATTCATCACGCAAAGTAAAATACCATTAGTTTATACATTCACGGGCTTGTTTTAAAGAAACATTTCCTAACGCCCCCAAGCCCATTTCGCGGCAACGCCCGTAAAGGGTATAATGATGGAGTCCCCATGGCAATAATATAAAATTTCTAACATACTGTTATTTTTATGGTTATGAAGAAGCACGCTGGGCACCATCACACACTTTGCCAACCCTAGAATGTTGCAATAGACTTTGGCACGCAAGACGGTTTATGAAAAGCCATTTTTAGCCCTTTCTTGTACAGTTTTTACCCACATCAGCTCCACTTTTGATGTGCAAGCAAGTGATATTAATTGATTCAATCTGAAAGGATTTTGAATGGAAAAAACATACTATATTCAGAGCAATAATTCAAATTGAAAATTATTATTTATCATTATAAATCAATGTATTATCTACATAATAAAGAACATATAAAATTACGAACTGTCATAATAATCACGCCTTTGTATTGCATTTCAATAATCTACGGATAATAATATTCATATCAAAATTTTTTGTACTCTCTTTGAGAGAGAGTAAGATTTAATAAGAAAAGTTCAATTGAATCATGCATTAAAATGAGAATTTTGATACGAATTTAATGAAAACAACACATAAATACCGTTTTTACACAGAATGTTGTTTAAGTGCTTGTTTTACCTACAAGACTAATGCTGTTTTAAGGCAATAATAATTGTGTTGACCATCTTATGAAAACCAATAAATTTTTTAGAGATAAACCCCTAAGGGTATAAAAAGTACGCGCAACTTGTCTTTCACTTCACTGTTCATAAATCAGTGGATTTTCGGAGATAATACTCAAACATAAATTTTCTTAATCTCAATCACTGCAAGGATTGCTTCTAAAAGAATAAGAAAGAAGACTATACCCTCCTACTTTAGCCTCATGAACCGATTAACTTTTAAAGACGGCGTTCAACCATGAGTTTTTTTAATCTCAGCAATCGCCTTCGCCGGATTTAACCCCTTTGGACAAGTTTGTGCACAATTCATAGATAGTATGACAACGATAAAGGCGAAAAGGATCCTCTAAATTATCAAGACGTTCACCACACATCTCATCACGTGAATCCACAATCCAGCGATAAGCTTGAAGTAAAACAGCGGAGCCCAAAGTGTGATCACCATTCCCCCAATAACTGGGACATGATGTTTGGCAACAGGCACACAAAATACATTCATGAAGACTGTCTATTTTGAGGAAAAGAATAAGAAAGAATCCCATACCCTCCTACTTTAGCCTCATGAACCGATTAACTTTTAAAGACGGCGTTCAACCATGAGTTTTTTAATCTCAGCAATCGCCTTCGCCGGATTTAACCCCTTTGGACAAGTTTGTGCACAATTCATAATCGTATGACAACGATAAAGGCGAAAAGGATCCTCTAAATTATCAAGACGTTCACCACACATCTCATCACGTGAATCCGCAATCCAGCGATAAGCTTGAAGCAAAACAGCGGGGCCCAAATAACGATCACCATTCCACCAATAACTGGGACATGACGTTTGGCAACAGGCACACAAAATACATTCATAAAGACCATCAATTTTTTGACGATCGTAGTGACTTTGTAACCACTCTTTCGCAGGTTCAGGAGACACTGTCTGCAACCAAGGTTCAATGACTCGATGTTGTGCATAAAAGCGCTTTAAATCAGGAACCAAATCTTTCACAACCGGCATAGAGGGTAAAGGATAGACCTTAATGGGATGTTTGACATCATCCATCCCTTTGGTACAAGCCAATGTATTGCTTCCATCAATATTCATCGCACAAGAACCACAGATGCCTTCACGGCAAGATCGACGAAGCGTCAAAGTCGGATCAATATGGTTTTTAATAAACAAAAGCCCATCAAGAATCATCGGACCACAAGCAGAACGATCCACATAATAGGTATCTAGATGAGGATTTTCCTCATCATCAGGCGACCAACGATACACGTGAAATTCTGTCAGTTTTGTCGCACCTTCAGGTTTAGGCCAAACCTTTCCCTGTTTGACTTGAGAGTTTTTGGGAAGCTTAATTTGTACCATATTTCATTCTCCCCTTAATAAACCCGTTTTTTAGGTGCAATGCGCTTTAAATCGATTCCACCATCAGCTTCAGCTGTTAATGGATCCACATGAACAGGTCGATAAGACAAAGCCACCTTACCCTCTTTGGACAAATGTGAAATTGTATGTTTTCGCCAATTTTTATCATCACGCTCTGGATAATCTTCACGAGCATGAGCACCGCGGCTTTCTAAACGTGCTTCTGCAGAATAAACAGTCATAATTGCATTCGCCATGAGATTTTGAAGCTCTAATGTTTCCACCAAATCAGAATTCCATATCAGAGAGCGATCTGTGACTTTTAGATCAGACAATTCTCCCCAGATTTTATTCATCCGTTGACATCCCTGTTGCAAAGAATCTTCTGTACGGAAGACCGCCGCATCTTCTTGCATTGTACGTTGCATTTTTTCACGCAATAGCGCTGTTGGGATTGCCCCTTGTGCAAAACGTAAACGATCAAAACGCGCCATAATTTCGTCAACAGCTTCTTCGTTCAACGGTGGAATTTCTGCATTCCGATCAATAACTTCACCCGCACGAATGGCAGCAGCACGCCCAAACACCACAAGATCAATCAATGAATTTGATCCCAAGCGGTTAGCACCATGAACAGAAGCACATCCCGCTTCACCCACTGCCATCAGCCCTGGTTGAATACGATCAGGAGAATCAGCTGTTGGATTGAGAACTTCCCCGTAATAGTTGGTCGGAATCCCACCCATGTTATAATGAACCGTTGGCAAGATGGGGATTGGCTCTTTTGTCACATCTACCCCTGCAAAGATTCGCGCTGATTCTGAAATCCCCGGTAAACGTTCATGCAAAATCGCAGGATCAATATGATTGAGAACCAAATGAATATGATCCTTTTTTGGTCCAACACCACGCCCTTCACGAATTTCAAGTGTAATACAACGCGAAACCAAATCGCGTGAAGCTAAATCCTTAAAAGAAGGTGCATAGCGCTCCATAAAGCGTTCACCTTCAGAATTAATTAAATAGCCTCCCTCACCCCGAGCTCCCTCTGTAATAAGACAGCCAGAACCATAGATTCCAGTGGGATGAAATTGCACAAATTCCATATCTTGGAGGGGCAATCCAGCCCGTGCGATCATTCCACCACCATCACCCGTACAGGTGTGAGCTGATGTCGCGGAAAAATAAGCACGTCCATAACCACCGGTTGCTAAAACAACCATTTTAGCAGAGAAGCGATGTATTGTACCATCATCGAGATTCCACGCCACCACACCGGTACACACTCCATCGGTCATGATAAGATCAAGTGCAAAATATTCAATAAAAAATTGCGCATTATGCTTTAAGCTTTGTCCATAAAGCGTATGCAAAATGGCATGGCCTGTACGATCAGCAGCTGCACAAGTCCGTTGAACAGGTGGTCCTTCACCAAATTGTGTCGTATGTCCGCCAAAGGGACGTTGATAAATTTTTCCTTCTTGTGTTCGCGAAAAAGGAACGCCATAATGTTCCAATTCATACACAGCAGCAGGAGCATGACGAACCAAATACTCCATTGCATCGGTATCCCCCAACCAATCAGAACCTTTCACAGTATCATATAAATGCCACTGCCAATTATCAGGTCCCATATTCGAAAGCGACGCAGCAATCCCACCTTGTGCTGCTACTGTATGTGAACGCGTTGGAAAAACCTTCGTAATACAAGCTGTTTTTAATCCTTGTTCTGCCATACCCAATGTTGCACGCAAACCTGCACCACCGGCCCCAACAACAACAACATCAAATTTATGATCTACAGTGCGATAAGGGGCGTTACCTGCTTTAGCACCCAAAGATGATCTTGTACCCGCCATATTTGTCTAACCCCCTAATGCAATTTTCAAAAGAGCAAAAATAATGACACCACCTATGAAAAAACAAAATAAAATATTTAATGATAAAAAGAGTAACCGTAAACCTTCGCGTGGAATATAATCTTCAATGACGACCTGCATACCAAGCTTCATATGATAAAGGACAGAAAGAGCCATCAATCCCATCAAAATAGCAATAGCAGGATGAGCAAGCCGTGCACGCACTACATCATAATCCTTGCCCACAAGCGAAAGAATAAGAACAATGAAAAAGATTAAAAGCGGCAGATTGATAAACCCTGTCAAACGCTGTAGCCAAAAATGCTCTGTCCCTTCATGAGCACTCCCACGCCCTCGTACTTTTGCAAGTTCCGTTCGAAAATCTTCTTTCATATCTCTTTTCACCCCCAGCTAAACAACGCTATATCCAATAATCCAAATTACAAAAGTAACAACAAGAGAAATAAACACCGTCACCCAAGCGATAACTGTTGCCTTTTCTTTTGCCAAAAGACAAGGCATCATATCCCAAACCATGTGACGAATTCCACCAACCATATGATGAACACCTGCTAAAGTATAAAGAAACAAGATACACAACCCAAACCACGAACCATAAATCCCGTGGACTATTCTGAAAGTCTCTTCCCCACATGCAATAGCAGTTAACCAAACAGCAAGAAAGACCATTCCAATATAAAGGCCCACCCCCGTGACACGATGCGCAATGGACATGGCCATAGTAATCGTCCAACGATAAATACTTACATGTGGGGAACGAGGGCGCTCTTTTATCCTAATTGTCTCTGCCATAAAATATCCTGACCTGGTTTTTTTCAACCACAATGAACGAGAAAGTTGGCACAAAACGACCACCTACACTATCTCGTTTTACTTAATTTGGCATCCCAAGATACCAATATTACAGGTCGGTTGTCTCAAATAACGGATTAAAGGTCACGCATAAAAAAACCGATTACTCCACGGATATAATCCGCAAAACTTGTCTTAGCCTAATACACTTTTCTCTTCACGTCAAAGGTCTAACATCTTTTCTCAAATATAAACATACATTTTTTCAGATTATACTTAATACTTTTGAGTCTCCACGAATATGTGCAATGATATCCTGCACTCCACCCACTTATGTAAGAATAAAAAAAAGACAAAATTTGGATAGATTAAACATTTTTATACCTCTCCAAGCCTTTTATAAACCTTTCAAATGATAAAACGAATCATAAAAAAACACAAATAAGCGGCATAAAAGCCGCTTTTTCATAAAATCCAACCGATATAATTTTTTACTCGGCAACTTGCGTTTCAACATCTGCGCTTACAGGAGTTCTTTCCACCTTCTCAACAACTTTTTCAGCTTTTTTTCGATAATCTCTCTTTTCAGCAATACGTGCAGCTTTACCTCTCAAACCACGAAGATAATAGAGCTTTGCTCGACGCACTTTACCACGACGTACCAGCTCAACAGCTTCAATCAAAGGAGAATAAACAGGAAATACCCGCTCTACCCCTTCACCATAAGAAATCTTGCGGACTGTAAAGGTCTCATTCAACCCACCGCCTGAACGTGCAATACAAACCCCTTCATAAGCCTGAACACGTGTCCGCGTTCCTTCTGTCACGCGCACCATGACACGAACCGTATCGCCTGGTTGAAAGGCTGGAAATTGGCGCTTTTCTTCAATTTTTGCACATTGTTCAGCTTCAAGCTGTGCGATAATATTCATTTCTTTTATCCTTCATGTTCTTTATCGAACAGTCAGAGCGCTCAACTCTTACCCAAAAAGCCTTGTATTAAGAAAAGAAACTCTTTAGGTTATGCCTTACACAGGAGCGAATACACCATTCCTTCATTTTAATTCTGGAACTACAGAAAACCTTTTATAAAAAACTCTTTAAAAAAGAGAGCTATGCAATACACTACCTTATCCTATGAATCAAGTTTTCTGACGATTTTTATCATAACGCGCATAAAGATCAGGACGACGTTGCCGTGTTAACAGTTCAGCTTGGCTTTGCCGCCAATCTGCGATCTCTTTGTGATGACCTGAGAGCAAGACAGGGGGAATCTCTCGTCCTTCGAAAAGAGAAGGGCGCGTATATTGGGGATATTCCAGCAAACCATTTTCAAAACTTTCACACTTTGCAGAAGCTTTATTTCCCATCACACCAGGGAGAAGCCGTATAATAGCATCTAAAATAACCAATGCAGCTGTTTCACCCCCTGAAAGAATATAATCACCAATAGAGACTTCTTCTAACTCTCGTGCCTCTATGACTCGCTCATCAACCCCTTCAAAACGTCCACAAACCAAGGTAATGCCCGAATCATAGGCCAAGCAGCGTGCATAAGCTTGGTCAAAAGGCCGCCCACGTGGACTCATCAACAATTTTGGTGAATCCTGTGGACAATGATCAAGTGCAGCTGCCAACACATCCGCCCGCATCACCATACCAGCACCCCCACCAGCGGGTGTATCATCAACGCTATGATGTTTATCCAAAGCAAAATCCCTAATCTGCACTGTCTCCAGTGACCAAATCCCGCGTTTTAAAGCTTGCCCTGCTAAAGAATACCCTAAAAAACCTGGAAACATTTCAGGATAAAGAGTTAAAACGCGCACCTGAAATTTCATTTTTATTTTCTCATCCTCATTTTATTCAACAAACTCTTGTTAATTATTCAACAAACTTTTTTAAGTCAAAATGGCACAAATTAAATCAATGTAACGCCATAGCGTTAATTAGAATCTTCTTTTATCTGTGTCATATTCAACACAATCCTTCTCTTAACTGGCACTTTGAAAAAGATCCTAAAAATTCAGGAATATTTCGAGATAAAATGCTATAATATCTACTCAAAAGTGTCTTCTTAATATTTTCATACCTTCCACTTTTTATTGACGAAATTCACCGGTTATTTTTTTACTTTCACCTTTATTTTTTGATGTTTAAGCTATTTCCTTGATTTATATTTATTCACTTTCTCCCCCATTGCTAAGACCAGCAGCTCGGGGATCAACAACAAGAAAGCCAGAATCCATACAAATTTCTGGTACCGCTGCCTTACTAAAGGGAATAAGCACCTTTTTTCCCATATTCAAACGTATTTCAAGCAAATCACCAGCTCCGAAATTAAAAAAAGCACACACTTCACCTAAGATTGTGCCTCCACAGTCTTGAACGCGCAACCCTATTAAATCGACTTGATAAAATTCATCCTCACCCAAATCATCAATCAATTGATCACGCCTCACATAAAGACGAATCCCTTTTAAAGATTCAGCAACATTCCGATTATCGACCCCTTTAAAACGTACAATTGCCTTATTTTTTTGTATACGAAGAGTTACAATTTCATAAGAACGCCCCATATCATCATAAAGAGTCCCATAAAATTTAAAACGCTGTGGCTCAGCACCTAAAATTTTAACAAAAACATCTCCTTTTATACCATGAGGCATACCAATAATGGCAAGATAGACTTTATTTTTAAGCTTTTCTTTATTATATTTCATCCAAAAACATTATCTCTCAAAAGTGAACCCTCAATCTTAATAATTTCTATTTAATCTTGTTGCCATATTGAGACAATCTTCTCAAAAGAGCTTTCTTGGTAACAAAAACAAATTAATATAAGGAGAAAGTCTTATGGCAAATATTATGCTATTTTACAAAGATATCACCCCAATCAACAAAGTTTCCCATAAAAATTTAAAATTTGCACCGCCAAGTGATATGTCTTTTGCCCAAAATACGCACTGGGTTCCTTTAGCAAGTACTGAATATTTTCAAGCAGCACTAGACTATCCTATTTTGTTTATGTGCGCTGAAGATGAACAAAAAAAACGGCACTATACATCGGCTGCTCTTGTTGGTCTTTCTAACGACGAAAACGACTATATTGCCTCTGATAAAAGTTGGAAAACCAATACTTATATTCCAGCTTTTGTTCGTCGTTATCCTTTTGTTTTGGCTCAAATTAGCAATGAAAAAGAGCTTTCTGTTTGCTTTGACCAAAAATCTGGGATGTTTAATGAAGTCGCAGGAACAGAGCTTTTTAATTCCGATGGCTCTATTTCTCCTTTTATGGAAGAACGTATTCGTTTTCTTGAAAGCTTTAAAATCGCTATGGAGAAAACCTCTGAATTTATTGATACTCTTGAGGAAATGGACCTTCTCAGCCAAAAATCAATCAATGTGAAAAATGATAAAGGTCTCTCAGCACAATTGGAAAATTTTTGGGTTGTTGACGAAGAAAAATTAAATAAATTATCAGCAAGCCAGCTTGCCAAACTTCATAAAAATGGCTTTTTAGGACTAATTTTTGCGCACTTAATGTCAACGCATAATCTTTTAAAAATCCTCTCTCTCAAAGGAGAAAAACAACTTATCAGCCATGAAGAGAAACCGGAAAACAAAAATGGGCGTGCTGATGATGAAAAATCTAAAAAGAAAGAAACCCTCAACTAGATGATGCCCATTAAAAACGACAAGAGAAAAGATGAAAATAACCCTCTCATTCCAGCCGATCATGCGGTTTTAACCGCAAGGAAAAGCTGGTTAGAGTGTCTCGTGAAAACACGTCGTATGTCCGCACAAACAGCGCAAGCCTATGAACGTGATACGCGGCAATTTTTATCTTTTCTCTGTCAACATTTAGGTCATGCACCAACTCTCACCGATCTTTCTCAATTACACGTCAGCGATTTACGGGCTTATCTTGCATTTCGACGGACCAACAATGTTAGTGCTCGCTCTTTAAGCCGTGGGATAGCAGGCATCCGTTCTTTTTTCAAATATCTATCGCGCGAAGGAATCGTCAATATTCCCGCTGCTCAACTTATTCGAAGTCCCAAACATTCAAAATTGCTTCCAAAACCTTTAGCCATAAATTCAGCACTCAACATCGTTAAACAAGAAAATCAGCTGGAAACTGAACCTTGGATTACCGCGCGTAATACTGCTGTCCTCATGCTTCTCTATGGCTGTGGAATGCGCATATCAGAAGCCTTAAGCCTTACACCAGAGCAATTTTCTGATCCTAGGAAAACAAGTTTATTCATAACAGGAAAAGGAGGCAAAACACGCCTTGTTCCTCTCATCAAAATTGTTTACGAAGCTGTACAAAATTATCTCAAATGTTGTCCCTATCCTTTGAAAGATAACCAACCTATATTTCGCGGTGCGCGAGGGGGACCGCTACAACCTGCCATTATTCAGAAAGCTGTACGTAATTTACGTGCAAGTCTTGGTTTACCAGAAACAGCCACCCCCCATACACTGCGCCATTCTTTTGCTACCCATCTTTTATCACGAGGGGGAGATCTGCGAACGATTCAAGAACTTCTTGGGCACGCGAGTCTTTCTACCACACAAACCTATACCCATGTCGATACAGACCATCTGTTGAAAATTTACCAAAAAGCCCATCCGCGTTCTTAAAAAGACCTCATCAAAAATTAATTTTTTCAATTTCAAAAACCAAAACACGAATACAAGTTGCGAGCTCTTCTTGTGAAATTTTATCAATCACTCGCTCTATTTCTATATGCAATGATAATCTGAAAAAATACAAATATTTGATTTATAATGATAATGTAGCATTCTTCAACTTGAATATCGTAATATTTTCTCATTTCAACTCTGTGTATAGTCAAACAATCAAAAGCTTTGTTACACATCACAAGCGTAAGCTAGCGTGGTGTAAAAACTGAACAAAAAAGGCATGCTTTTTATGAAACATCTTAAGTGCTAAGAATCGCACAATAGCGGTGAGCTTAAAAAGTGTGTTATCGCGCTTACTTGCTCTTTTCTAAGGCGTAAAGATGGGGATGCCCAACATCAATAGATTTTATACATTTCATGAAAGCTCACTATTATACCATCCACATTCATGGGAAGTTATCGCGAAATGGGTGTGACAAGCATTGAGAAGTATTTCTTTTAAAAAATTCTTTTTAAGAGAAAAATTAAATCCTTTCAACTTCAAGTGCTAAAGCATGAACACAGGTCGCTAACTCTTCTTGCAAAACTTGATAAATGGCTCGATGTATTTCTATGCGTGTCATATTGGAAAAAGAAGAAGATAAAATTTTCACGCGAAAATGTGTTTCTCCTTTACCATCAAAAGCATGCTCATTATGAGGATGTCCCTCATGAAGATGACTCTCGTTAATCACTTCAAGTCTCTGCGGATGAAAAGCATCCTGAAGCTTTCTATTGATTATCGTTTCTATAGACATTTTTCGTTCCTTAACAAAATGAACGTGCTGGGATACACCTTTTCGTAACCATATTTAAGTGTGAAAGTAAATTTTTCAAAAGTCAATTCTTGTAAAATTAATCAATTTTGCATAAACCATAGAGTATGACCATAACATCTAAATTATTCGATTCAATTCGCATAAGCTCAAATAAAAAGCAACAGACTGAGCCAGAAGTGCAACAGTGTCAGTGGGAAGGTTGTGAAAAGGCAGGAACCCATAAAGCACCAGCAGGTCGAAATCACGAAGGACAATATCTCCATTTTTGTATTGAGCACGTTCGTGCTTATAATAAAAATTTTAATTACTTCTCAGGTCTTAGCAATCAAGATATCGCAAAGTTCCAAAAGGATGCTCTTACAGGACATCGCCCAACATGGCCTACAGATCTTAGCAATGGTACATCGAAAAAAACCGCTGCCAATTATGCAAAAATTCGCTCTGGGACAGCAGCCTATCAAAATCGTATGCGCGATCCCTTCACGCTTTTGAACGGACGGCATAGCAATAATTTCTCGCGAAAATTAAAGCCCTTAGAAGCCAAAGCTTTTGATACACTAGGACTAAAAGCAAATGCTTCAGCAGAAGATATCAAAATGAAATATAAAGAGTTGGTAAAAAAGCACCATCCAGATTCCAATGGTGGGAATCGTGCTTCAGAAGAGCGCTTTCGCGATGTTTTGCATGCTTATAATTTGCTCAAAAAATCTGGTCTGTGCTAAAACACGGGCTGATGTGAACCCATTTTCATTGCGACCATCACTCTTTACATAAAACATTGTTTTTTTCGCAAACGTTGTAAATTACGTGAAAAAAGATCTTCCCTCATCTCTAAGGCTCGCATTATAGAGCATTGCATAAATGCTCCAACTCTTGTATCGTTTTCTCATGAAATAAATTCCTTTCCCTGCCAGAAGCACAATGACAAATCTTAACCTTGAAAATTTGCCCGATATTACACTTTGCGCGCGTGATCTGTTTCATATTGAAACAGATATAAAAGTCCCTGCTTTTAGCACCAAAAGCCCTCATGTTCCTGATATTGATCCCGATTATCTTTTTGATCCGCAAACAACTTTAGCGATTCTTGCAGGTTTTAAATTTAACCGTCGTGTCATGGTTTCCGGTTATCATGGTACAGGCAAATCAACGCATATTGAACAAGTTGCTGCCCGCCTCAACTGGCCTTGTCTTCGCATTAATCTCGACAGCCATGTAAGCCGTATCGATCTTGTAGGAAAAGATGCAATCGTTTTAAAAGATGGCTTACAAATTACTGAATTTAAAGAGGGCATTTTGCCATGGGCTTATCAAAATAATATTGCTCTTGTTTTCGACGAATATGATGCGGGGCGTCCTGATGTTATGTTTGTCATCCAACGTATTCTTGAAACCTCTGGCAAACTCAGCTTACTTGATCAAAGCCGCGTGATCTCTCCTCATCCCGCCTTTCGTCTTTTTGCAACAGCCAATACCATTGGTCTTGGCGATACAACAGGGCTCTATCATGGTACCCAACAAATCAATCAAGCCCAAATGGACCGCTGGTCTATTGTAACAATACTTAATTATTTACCCCATGATAAAGAGGTTGATATCGTTTGTTCAAAGGTCAAATTCTTTCAAACAGCTGAGGGAAAAAAGACGATTTCACAAATGGTTCATGTTGCTGATATGGTCCGCCAAGCTTTTATCAATGGAGATCTTTCAACAGTCATGAGCCCGCGAACTGTCATTACTTGGGCAGAAAATATCACAATTTTTCAAGATATCGGCTTTGCTTTTCGATTAACCTTTCTCAATAAATGTGATGAACTCGAACGTGCCACTGTCGCAGAATTTTATCAACGCGCTTTTGGACAAGAGCTTCCCGAATCACTCATGCAGGATGTCTTGTCTTAAAGGAATATGTCGATTATGGCTATCGCCTCTGACGATAACAGCAAAAACCAAACAAAAAATCTTTCCCCCAATACGCTTGATAATGAAACTTTTAAGAAAGCGCTTTCTACTTGTATGCGTGCAATTGCTGGTACATCTCACCTAGAAGTTTCCTTTAGTTTCAACAGGCCATCTTTGAGCGAAAATTGTGCACGTTTACCAGAATTACCACAACACGCCACGCATAAAGATATCACCATTACCCGTGGATTAGGTGATTCCATGGCTCTGCGTAAAGCATGGCATGATAACCGCATTCACATGCAATTTTCTCCAATAGAATCAGAAGCACGCGCTATCTTTGATGCCCTTGAACAAACACGTGTTGAAGCAATCGGGTCTTTAGCCATGGAGGGACTTGCAAAAAACCTTGATGTCATGCTCGCTGATAAATACAAAAGAGCTCATTATGAAAAGATCAGCAATCAAAATGAAGCCCCAATCCAAGAAGCGATTGCCCTTTTATTGCGTGAAAAAATAACAAAGCGCACAGCCCCAAAAGAAGCAGGTCCCGTCTTAGAATTGTGGCGTCAAGAACTCGAACAAAAAGCCGCAACACAGCTCAATGAACTCACGCACCATATTTACAACCAACAAGCTTTTGCACAAATAGTTCGCCAAATGCTTGCTACCCTTAAAATGACCGTGCAACAAGATGAAACTTCTGACAGTGAAAACAATAAAAAATTAAAAAACGAATCTGAACCGTACGATCAAACAGAAGAAGAAAATAAAAATAAAAAACACGCTCAAAGTGAAGAACAAACCAATACTGAACAAGAAAGTGATGTACAAGACGAAGGAAAAACACAAGCAACACAAACAAACGACCATGATCAAGCTGACGGCGAGCAAAAAAATGACCCTTGGCAAGAAAAGCCAAGCAAACCAAAACGTCTTTTTTCCGATTCAGAACAAATGGAAAGACTTGGCAATTATAAAATATTCACCCGTCAATTTGATCAGATTTTGGAAGCAACTGATTTTTGTTCTGAAAATGAATTAGATCACTTGCGCCGTTATCTTGATAAGCAAATTAATCATCTTCAAAACATTGTTGGACGTTTAGCCAACCGTCTTCAACGCCGCCTTATGGCACAACAAAATCGCAACTGGCACTTTGACCTTGAAGAAGGATATCTCGATACAGCAAGGCTTCCACGCCTGATTATTGATCCCATGCAACCCCTTTCTTTTAAAATGGAAAGCAACACTCAATTTCGAGATACTGTTGTTTCACTCCTCATTGATAATTCTGGTTCAATGCGTGGACGCCCCATTAGCGTTGCCGCAAGTTGTGCCGATATTTTGACACAAACGCTTGAGCGTTGTGGTGTCAAAGTTGAAATTTTAGGTTTTACCACCAAAACTTGGAAAGGGGGTAAATCACGTGAAAAATGGCTCGAGCAACATAAGCCTCCTCATCCTGGACGCCTGAATGATTTGTGTCATATCATCTATAAAAGTGCCGATACCCCATGGCGTCGCGCACGCCGCAATCTAGGTTTGATGATGCAAGAAGGCTTATTAAAAGAAAATATCGATGGAGAAGCTTTAATTTGGGCACATCAACGCCTTTTATCACGACGTGAACAACGCCGCATTCTCATGGTGATTTCTGATGGCGCCCCTGTTGACGACTCAACACTCTCAGTCAACACCAGCAATTATCTAGAAAAACATTTACGCGCAGTGATTCAAGAAATTCAAACACATTCCCCCATTGAACTCATTGCCATTGGAATTGGTCATGATGTCACCCGTTATTATCAACGTGCTGTAACAATTATGAATGCCGAAGAGCTTGCAAACGCTATAACAAAACAACTAGAAACACTTTTTAGTGATAAAATACCTAAACTTTATAAAAAATAAAACACACCTTCAATCAGCAACACAGCCAATACAGCAATACATTGATTTATAATGATATATCTAGCGTTATCCAATTTGCATGAGAACCCTAAATACCGTACGATTCTCTCATTTCAAATCTCTCTATATTGAATCAATCAAACAAAATCATATCTCTTGCGCTTTACAAGCCCGATTAGCGTGCAGATAAAAGCTGTACAAGAAAAACATACCTCTTTTGAACCATCTCAAATGCCAAGAGCTGGTCTGCAATATTGAGGAACGAGCAAAGTTGTGTGATAGTGTCCGGTGTGCTTCTTCATAAACGTTTTATCGTTATACCATTCACGAGCCGCCACCGCGAAATGAGCTTGGGAGCTCTTTGAAAGATATCTCTTTAAAACAAGCCCATAAATTAATAGTCCCCGTATATTAATAATCTAAGTATATTCTGCCTGCAGCGTTTTGTATTACGTGAAGGACGTGACCCCATCGATCAGCAACATTAAAAAATGCCCCCTATCATTAAACCATCGGAATTTTATGGCTAACAACTTGAGAAGATAATCGCACAAATTGGATATCAAATTTTAAGGAAGCTTCCACTTTACTAGAGGCATTATGAACTCTAAAAGAAATGTGCTCCATCCATCTTCAAAAAATTATAATGAGTTTTTTTATTTTCTGGTTTTATTGCAACGGATAAAATTTTACTTGGAATTCTTAATTTACGACCATATCCTAGAGGATCATTCACACCAAAAGACTGAATAATTACCCGTTTTTGTCTCGATCTTTTATCTATCATAATCTTATAAAAATCATAAGAACCTATAATATACTGAAACAATAGCTTAACAAATCTATCTTGATAATCTCACCAAAGCCTTTAAAGTTTTTTAGAAAAAGCTTCTAGTCTTGAAAGATAAATTCTCCTTGCTTTATCCTTTATATGTCTAAAGAATATCTTATTCTCTCTAAGCTCTGCTCAATAATCAACAATTCTCTCCCTTAAACACGGCTCTAAAATACTGTTCTAATAGAGAAATATAATGCATAGGCTTTCGCCTTCAGTAGAATAAAAAATACAAACTGTATTTATTATATACAAAAGAAGAAGCATCCTATGAACGATATAAAGAAACTTTTTTAAATCCTAAAAATCATTTCACAACAGGACTCATAAATTATGGTGTAACATCAATCCTTTACAAGCAACAAGCTAACAGTAGGATCTTAATCCTCAAGCTCCCAATATGTCAAAATAAATGAATATACTTCCAGCAGCAAATATTGCGCTTTTATTGCATCCAAGCACTTTATAAAAAATCTCTCAGACAGCCCCCCTCATGTCCATTCCTTTTATAGAAGAGCAGCCAAATGATTTTGCTTAAGCATAGATCAGAGCTTTTTAAAATGCGTAATATTTTTATGATATTTTGCTTTTTCACTAAAATAACAACATTATAAATCTATGAATTAAAAAAATCCGTTACAAATTTTCTTCCCCAATTTTCTACCATTGAATCATTCCTAAAAAGCCTTTTGTTCCTTCGCAAACGATTTTTATCCCCATCCCGTTTTTATGAAAGAAAAATAAATAACTTTATTTCACCATCACAAAAGAATATTGAAATGGAAAAAGGATTGCGGAGCTCTCCCTTAAGCCTTCAAGCGATAAACTATCTAAATCAACGCGCTATCGCATGATAATACTACGGTTAGAGTTTCAGGAAAACAAAAAGACAAAGATGATTATTTGTTACAAATAACAGAGGAATCACCCTTTGAATGACTGTAATAAAGAGGAAGTTTTACAATGTTAAGAATTGTTCCATAAGGAATTAACATCAACAAACTCATAATAATTTTTACGGAAAAATCACCAAAAGCAAGCGAGAACCAAATTGGGATCCCTAACCCCGCCACAACAGTACTTTCTACTAATGAACTATCAGCATACCCCGTTAGCTTATCAAGAATGGCAAAAGAACTCGAAAAAGCAAGAGAAAAAAACAGCACCGTATCTAATGCTGAACCTACCAACGCTGCTGCTAAAGGTGCTTTCCACCATGTTTTCCGTCGCAAAGGCGTAAAAACAACAATATCAAGAAGTTGACCGAACAAAAATGCTAAACTAGAAGCAAGTGCAAGCCGCGGTGTTGCCAATATCCAAGAAACCAAAACACCGGCAAAAAACCCAGCATAAACGACACGCCGCGCAGAAGATGGACCATAAAAACGATTGGTCAAATCATTAATGAGAAAGGCAAATGGATAGGTAAAAGCTCCATAGGTCAAAAGTTCATTCAAACCAAACCAATAGACGGGATACTGAACCAAAATGTTGGAAGCTGTGACCGCAAGACACATGGCTAAAATAGAAAAAATAATATATTTTCTCTTTTGCCGTTCTAATAAAAGACCGCTTGAAGACATTTTTTTTAACCTGGGGTATGGAACCAATAAAATAATAGAGCGATCAAAGATGAGAGAACAATAAGCTTCTAGGATGAAGAACCGTGATTAAAGCATTAATCCACCAAGGATAATGCCCTTAAAAATCACGCTGCTTGTTCAGCCTTTTGCTCACTTTCTTGCTCAGCTTTTTTCTTAACGATTTGGCGTTTTAGCAAACGTGCACGTTGTGACAATTCTTTATCGTCTGCTTTGACCAAAAAACCATCAAGACCACCACGGTGCTCAACAGAACGCAATGCACTTGCGGAAATGCGTAAGCGATAACTTTGTTGTAACACTTCTGAAATCAATGTCACATTGCAAAGATTTGGTAAAAAACGACGTCGAGTCTTATTATTCGCATGGCTAACATTATTGCCATACAGAACCGCTTTCCCTGTCAATTCACATGCACGAGACATAAACTTCACCTTTAAACTCTAAGAAACTTTCACATCCCTTATACCCAAAGAAGACAATGAATGCAAAGCATGCACAATGCAACCTCAAATGGATATCATTGGGAAGTTTCCTGTTAATAGAGAGTCGATAACAAAAGGTCAAGTCTTTTATAAAACCTTTTTTATCTTCTTGCTGACTTAAGCCTGCATTTTTTTTCGGCAATAAGGCGTATAAATTCCACCAAAAACGTACAAAATGCTTTTTTAAAAGGCATACCGTGTTAGAATAAAAGCTTATTGTCCTGAAAGGAAGCATATATCATGAGCAAACAAGAGCCCCCTATGATAAAGCGTCAGGAAAATTCTTGCCGTTTTTCTTCTCTTTTGTTTGGAACTTTATGCATTTGTTTTTTTCTTCTCTTCAGTGCATTAGGCATATGGCAAGTACAACGATTAAACTGGAAAACAAATCTTATCACCAGTGTCAATCAGCGCGTTCATTTACCCCCCATAAAAGCCCCCGAAAAAAATCAATGGGCCGATATTAATTTTGAAAAAAATGAATATCAACCTGTTGTTATCGAAGGAAAATTTTTAAAAAATAAAAATATTTTGGTCACAGCCGCTGCTCAAAACACGACGGGCTACTGGGTTTTGACTCCCTTACAAACCACTGACAACACATTGACCTTTATCAACCGCGGCTTTATCCCTATGGATGAACGTAACAATTTTCAAAACTCAGAGCCATCGCATACAAATACCTCATATAAGCAAGATTCCACCACAAACACAGAACAAACAACAATCATCGGTTTATTACGCATAAGTGAGAAAAATGGATTTTTTCCACGAAAAAATAATCCTGACAAGAATGTGTGGTATACACGTGATCTTCCCGCTATGGCCAAAAAACTAGGACTGTCCACTGTTGCCCCTTATTTCATTGATGCCAGACAAACATCTCCACAAGCAAACCTTCCCATTACAGGTCTCACAATGATCCATTTTCGCAATAATCATCTTGTTTACGCAATCACTTGGTTTATTTTAGCTGCTGGTGTATTAGGTGCCTTTCTTTTTCTGCTACAGCAAAAAAAACCACAAAAATAACGAGAAAATATCCATCCCCAAAAGGGTTATTAAACAATTTAGTCTTTAAAAACATACATTTCACAATAGGGCCGATCTTAACACTGTCATATTGATATATTGAGCGTTTACACATCGAAAAATTTGTTTTTTAAAGAAGCAATCATTTTATTTATAATAATAATCTTATTATTTTATAATTTAAAATTAAGAGCTTAGATATCTGCCTCAAATACCCTTAAGACTCTTTGCACTTAAAATATTCTTGCTGAAACCAGCAAAATCATTCTCATAATCCCCCAAAAGCAAAGAGAATCGTACAAAATAAAGTTATTGAAAATAAGAAACAGCCATCTCAAATGCCAAATCTTATTAGAGCAAGAGTTATGAAAATATTGAAAACTGATAAAGACAAAGAGGCGTTCCGACTCACACTTTTAATGACGGATCATGGGTCTACAATGAATCTATTATACCATTCGGATTTACATGACACTCTTCACAAGACCACCATAAAATGGAATTTGCTTCATGGAAAAATGTTTTTTTTAATAAATACGCGTAAATTCGCACTATCATAGCGCTTTATTCTGCATAAAAAGCCTCACCTCCTTAAAAAGGTAACACACAAAAATGTGAGCCCATGTGTCATTTCCACTCTTTAAAAAACATTCTATTAAAAACACTGCCATAAATGCTTAAAAAATTAAACATGGCAGGAAAAATGAGCCCGTATTTTTCCCCTTACAATTTCATATTCTTGCCAATGATTTCCCCGTATTTAAAGATAACTTAAACGGGTATATGTGATATTCTTGCCTTTATCTCACATACAAAAGCAAATACAACAGAGAACGTATGAAGGCGTTTGGTATTTCAAACCTACTATGAAGGTAAGATATTGAGTTATCAGCAACAAGAAAACATTTTTAAAAAAATATTTTAATGTGTCAATGAAACCTCTATACCAATCACAACACCTCTAATGACGACATTTTACAGTATAAGAAAAAAGGCAAGCCATCGTATATTTTAACGAGTCACCGTATATTTTAAAAAGACAGTTTATCCTTTCGATATATTTTGCTAAAGGCTTGTGCTATAAATGTCTAAGCTTGTTTTGCTGAAATTTTAACTCTTTCATTTTTAAGGCTTCTGTTATGGGTGTTGTTGCCAAAAATTTTCCCGTACCTGATCTTCATCAGGTTCGCCGTGTTCTTCTTTCTGTGTCTGATAAAACGGGTGTGGTTGCATTTGCAAAAGCCCTTCATGCAATTTACAATGTTGAATTGATTTCAACAGGAGGAACAGCAAAAACCCTCATGGCTGCTGGTTTACCTGTAAAAGATGTTGCTGAAGTTACTGGATTTCCTGAAATCATGGATGGACGTGTAAAAACACTCCATCCTTTGATTCATGGTGCTTTGTTAGGGGTAAGAGAAGATCCCAGCCATAGGGAAGCTATGGAAAAAAACAGCATTCATGGTATTGATCTCTTGGTGGTGAATCTTTACCCCTTTGAAGAAACACTCCAATCGGGGGCTGACCCAAAAACAATTCTTGAAAATATTGATATCGGTGGACCAGCAATGATTCGCGCTGCAGCCAAAAATTATGCTTATACCGGTGTTGTAACAGCAATAAATGACTATGATTCGATTCTAGAAGAATTAAAACAGCATAATGGGTATTTAAGCTTATCCATGCGCCATCAGTTAGCAATGCGCGCATATGCACACACCGCTGCTTATGACACGGCAATAGCAGCATGGTTTGCACAAGATTTAAAAATTGAAACACCATCATGGCAGAGTTTTTCTGGTCATCTTGAAAGTGTCATGCGCTATGGAGAAAATCCACATCAACAGGCAGCATTTTATCGCAATAATGAAAAACGTTTTGGCGTTGCAACAGCCACACTTTTACAAGGTAAAGCACTATCTTATAACAATTTGAATGATACAGATGCAGCCTTTGAGCTTGTGGCAGAATTTGATCCGCAAAAAACCGCTGCTGTTGCTCTTATTAAGCATGCCAATCCTTGCGGAGTTGCGGAAGGAAAAACTTTGAAAGAAGCTTATTTGAAAGCTCTAATGTGTGATAATGTATCGGCATTTGGTGGAATTGTTGCTTTAAATCAAACCCTTGATGAAGAATGTGCGGAAGAGATTGTTAAAATTTTCACGGAAGTAATTATTGCTCCTGATGCGACAATGGCAGCCCGTGAAATTATTGCCCAGAAAAAGAATCTTCGTTTGCTCATTACAGGTGGCCTTCCTAATCCACGTTGTGGAGGACTTCTTGCGAAAACACTTGCAGGAGGCATTTTAGTGCAATCACGTGATAATGTGGTGGTTGATGATCTGAAATTGCAAGTGGTAACAAAGCGCGCCCCCACTCAAGATGAAATGCGTGATCTTCAATTTGCTTTTCGTGTAGCAAAACATGTTAAATCAAATGCTATTGTATACGCGAAAAATAGTGCAACAGTTGGTATTGGTGCTGGACAAATGAGCCGCATCGACTCAGCGAAAATTGCTGCAAGTAAAGCCGCAGAAAGTGCAAAGAGAGCAGGCTTAACAGAAACGCTTACAAAAGGATCCGTGGTTGCATCCGATGCATTTTTTCCTTTTGCAGATGGTTTATTAGCAGCAGCTGAAGCCGGTGCAACAGCCGTCATTCAACCAGGAGGCTCTATGCGTGATGAAGAAGTTATCACTGCGGCTGATGAGCAGGGATTAGCAATGGTTTTTACAGGAATACGACATTTCCGTCATTAACATCATTGGAATAATTTCCTCTTTATATAAAAATATTTCAAGGTATTTCTCATAAACCGTCTGTCGATTGATAACTGTTGAAAGGAAAGCCGTTATTCAATCCAGAGACTTTGTGCGTTACAAAGCAGTTATCACCGCAGAAAATATACATAATTTAGCCATTGTTTTAAGGGTAAAATGTTTAAAATCTTATTGTTATTAATGGCTTTAATGATTGCATTTTTACGCTGAGACACGTGTTACATGGAAAAGAGAATGTGTATAGATGCATAGCTATTATGACATTATAGCACAACTCTTTTTAGTAATATGTTCTATCCTATTCAGAGAGTGTAATTATAGAGTTTGAGTAAAGGATATGAATATTCTACGTTCTTACAGTAATTGGCGTCGTTATCGTCGAACCGTTAATGCGTTAAGTCGCCTTTCAACATATGAACTCAGTGATCTTGGCATTTGTCGAGGTGATATTGATTCAATTGCACGGCGTTATTCGCGTAAATCTTCCTAAAAGTTTTTTTGAAATATTTGAGAAAATGCTTTACCATAAAAATGGGAGCATTTGGTGGTTGGTTGTTATGACTTTATTATCAGTCTAGCTTCATTTTTAGTATAATACCAATTAGTATAATACCAAAAAGCAGAAGTTTCCTTCTTGACCGCTTATAATGTTGTTTCGTGAGTTCTAAATGATTGATGAGAGATAACTTTTATGATTTATAATGGATAGCTTTTGGTTGAGCAGGATGTTTAGTGTTTCCTGTATTCAATGAGAAGCTCTCATACAGGGTGGTCTTTTGCTATTTCAAATGGATTTATATATCAATAAAAGTCATATCTCTTGCTCACCACAAAAAAAGCTGACTTGTGAGAAAAAATAAGAATATTTTTTTGAGCACTATCAATCACTTAATAACATCGTACAACATTGGATAATGGAAGAATGTATGACAGGAACAGCGTGCATTTTTACTAAGCATAAAAATGGCAGCGTGTATGTGCAACATTATATTGTCAGATGATGTTTCCTTTTATACTCTCTCACCAAAGAGTATTCATAGAATGCCATCGGATTTCTATTGACGTGCTTTTTTAAAAAACACCTCTCAAGGCTCCTAAGTTCATTTCACAACCGTATCCATAAACATAAAATAGAGCAATAAAAGTGATAAAGCCCCCATGAAATAATATAAAATCTATTGGGGTCCCCTATCTTTACGCCTTAGAAAAAAGCAAGCTAACACTATCGTTATATTTTCCAACTTATCAAGTATTCTACAGTCCTTGGAGCTCTTGAAAAGGTTTATGAGAGGTCTTTTTATCGTACAGCTTTTACCCACATGGGCCCACCCACTTATGAAATGCAAACAAATGATTTTGGTTACTTCCATATAGGATAGATTTGAAATGAAAAATCTTACAATATTCAGCTCTCTAACCAAAATTGAATAGCGGTAATTTATTATTATAAATCAATATATTACTAAGGGAAATAAAACGCAATATATAAACTATAAATCGAAACAATGTTCTGATTTTACGCTTTACGGATAAAACGCCAGCGAACTTTTTCCTGAAATGCAGGACGAAAATATAAAACAATCTGTTGTGTCCGTTGTGGGCCTGCTAATTCTGCAAAATCAATCGAATCTTCAAGACAAATATCCGCATCAGGCGATATAAAATGCCATATTTGCTCACTCTTCACGTCCCCATTCTTGACCGCTAAACACACACGCTCACCATCATAGTTAACTTCAACTTCTGGATGAAGATGAAACCGAACAGCAACATGATTTTGCTCACTTTGCGCACTGTTGTGTCTCTTTTCCCCTTTATTGGGCATAAAAAAGCGATCATAACCTTCGATCATATCTCCGTTTGTCGCTAAAATAAGACCACGCTCATGAATAAGATTAAAGGAGCGCACATAACCATTATGGCTCGCAATAAAACCTGTTTTCTCTGAATCCTCTATACGGTGCACTTGAACATCGCTGGGCCCATCAAACAAAAAGGACGTGCCATTTTTCTTTTTTTTGTAAAAAATACCCACCGAACAATCATTAAGTGTCGCTGTTGAATGTGCTGCCGTAACACGCCCTAAATGTCGATAATCTTCCTGCCCATCAGGATTAACACCGGTATTGATAATAAAACGATGTCCTTGTGAAGACATTTCAAAAGACAAACATCCCGAACAAGCCTGCTGTGCGAAAAAGCGTGATGGGAATTTTCCTGTATCAGCAAGCACTGTTGTTTGATTGGCTTTTAAGCGCTGAAATCCTGAATAACGCGCATAACTAAAAGGCTGCCCATCTGTTTCATCAAGTGCCAAAAGAGTCGATAATCGTTCCGACACAAGAGGACCAACCCCATTAAAATGCGCCAACGTTTGATCCTCATGGATAAAGAATCGTAAAGCGGGCAACATACGCTCAACAGAATCAATCAAAATACGCGGTGCTGTTTCATTACTCCGCATAAAAAGATGACGCAAAGACAATAAATCTGATAATAAATTCAATAAGATGATAGGACTACGAGAAATATGCCCACCATCAACCAATATTTGACGCGAAAGCTCTTCTATGAGCGTGGCTTGTACCTTTTTTTTCACGTCCGCAGAAACAGGCAAAGCAAGCGATGCAAACGTCAAAGCTGTTGCTGCTTGTAAACGTTTATCATCATGTTTCATACTGCAAATTGTTACGCGCAAATAACGAAATTGCAAACCAAGTGCCCGTAAAAAGCGTTTTTCAAACCGCTCACTTGCCCCTTCTAACAACATTTTTGAGTGACAAATCCACGAAATCAAACGCCGCGCCACAACAGGACCACTCCAAGCAAGCCCTTTTACCTTTTTTCCAGCATGGTCAAGCCAATCTTCTAAAAGAGAACGCGCATGCGCCGCAGCTAAATCGCTTTCTGCTGCTTCCATATGGCGCAACCAATGAAAGTCATGCAGAGCCTCTTCCCATTCCAATGTTGGCGAAATCAAAGAAAATGGTGAAACAGCACCCGTATGAACAATATGACCAGCAAAAGCAAAACGACCATGATAAAATTCATGCGCCATCACCGGATCAGCCACATGCAAATCAATGGGATGCGCCAAAATTTTATGAGGACGAAACCCTGAAAACCGCCAACGAAATAATGGCCCAACCCATAAACGCCGCATAACATGCTGTAGTGTATCGACACAGGCTGCCATTCTTACCTGAGGAGCTTTTACCGCAACCGCCAAAATTCCATCTCCATTTACGCTGAATCAGATACAATTTCGACCATTTTTGTAAATGAAGCGTTAATTAAGAAATTTTTCGTAAGCGCGCAGCAAAAAAACCATCCATTCCTAAAAATGCAGTTTTCTCAGCATCAAAATCTTTATGACAAAAATCTGCTGGCGTTGTGCGCAACATCCCCTCACAAAGCAAATGTGCTAATGCTCCCATTTCTTCTGGATAAATAGGATCTAAAACAATGTCATCGCGTGTCGATAAAACTTTTTCAATAAGATCTTCACCTTCTTCTCTTGCCAATGAACAATTGGAAAAAATAATCCGCCCCCCTTCCTTGACCAAGGCAATTGCTGCGATAAGCAAATCATATTGCAACGCTGCTAACTTGACGACATCATCCCTCGATTTCGTCCATAAGATATCCGGATGACGACGGATCGTTCCTGTAGAAGAACAAGGAGCATCAAGAAGAACGGCATCAAAAAGCTGTGTGGGATGGAAATTTCTCACATCTCCCTGCCAAATGTTAACAGAAAAATGAAGCCGTTCCATATTTTCTTTTAAACGCTTGATACGGCTAGCAGAAAGGTCAATAGCTGTCACCCCTGCCCCCTGCAAAGCCAATTGAGCTGTTTTCCCCCCAGGGCTCGCACAAAGATCAGCAACATTTTTGCCCTGAAGCTCTCCTAATAAATAAGCAGGTAACGCTGCAGCAAAATCTTGAACCCACCAAGCCCCTTCATGATAGCCTAGTAAATCAGAAACAGAACACGCCAAGCGGTTCAATCGAACAGAACCATTGGGTAACACTACACCGCCAAGCTTCTCAGCCCATCCAGCACTATCGGATTTCACTGTCAAATCAAGCGGAGGCTCCACACTTTGAATTTCTATAATCTGATGCGCCTTTTCTATTCCATAAGCTGACACTAAAAGCTGCCTAAACCACGCTGGCACACCTTCAATGGTCGCAATCTGTTGGCGCAAAGACTCCGCCTCCCGTGCAACATTGCGCAAAAGAGCATTCACAACCCCTGAAAAACGACGCATACGAGGATCAAATTTTGCCACACGTACAGCTAAATCAATAGCGGCATGATCAGGAATATCAAGATAAAGAATTTGCGTCACACTGATATGCAGAAGATGCTGAAGTGAAAGTGCTTGTGAAGGCAAAGGACGCACCAAAAAGCGTGAAAGAGCCGCTGTAATCTGTCCCTGATGACGCAATGACGTTGTCAAAATAGCCCGACACAACAAACGATCTCGTTGTGAAAGCTTTAAATACTGTGGATGTCCATGTTCATTATCCGTCAAACCAGAAAGAGGCGTGTGCTTATCAACCACCGCCCCCAAAAGACGCACACACACCTGCCGAACCGCTAATCCTGGAACATCTTTTTCAGACACATGCTCCGCTTTTTTGTGTTTCAAAATAATACCTTTATGTCACTGCTTCCTCAAAAGATCTCTCAGAAATCTCCTAAAAAACTCTATGAACGAGATTTTTTTGAATTTTCATAACGAAGCCAAGAAGGACGTTTTGTAACCCGCTGAAAAGCACTGCTTTCTTGCTTACCCGATGTATAAACCTGACCACTACGAAAATCTTCATCGTTCATTCCGTTGTTTTTTTCATACCTACTGCCTTCTTTATTCCATCCTCCACTTTTGGCAAGAGCCCCTTTCATCTCTTCTGCTTGCCGATAAAGAGCTGCAATACGATTTGCCGTTGCCGGATGTGTTGAAAAAAGACTATCCGCTCCCTCACCGCTCAAAGGATTAATAATAAACAAATGCGCGGTTGCAGGATTATGTTCTGCTTCTTCATTGTAAACCCCATGCCCCCCATCAGCAATTTTACGCAATGCCGAAGCCAACCATAAAGGATTACCACATATTTCAGCTCCTCTGCGATCTGCAGCATATTCACGCGTACGGCTAATCGCCATTTGCACAAGCATTGCAGCAAAAGGTGCTACGAGCAATGCAATCACACCTCCAATTGCTCCAGAACCATGAGAACCTTCCGAAGAGTGGCGCTGTCCCCCCATAAAAAAAGCAAAATTACCAAGCATTGAAATTGCCCCAGCAATCGTTGCTGTTAGAGTCATGGTTAAAGTATCACGATGCTCAATATGAGCAAGCTCATGCGCCATAACGCCAGCAATTTCTTCTGCACTTAACCTCTCTAACAAGCCGCGACTGGCAGCAACAGCGGCATTTTGAGGATTACGTCCCGTTGCAAAAGCATTGGGCTGCGCGCTCTCAATCACATAAACCTTTGGTTGAGGAAGAGAAGCTTTTTTAGCTAAATCGCTTACAATCTGATAATAAACCGGTGCTGAATTCTGATCAACTTCACGCGCACCGTACATGCGTAGAACGATTTTATCTGAATTCCAATAAGAAAAAAAGTTTAAACCACTTGCCATCAAAAGAGCAATGACCATACCACCGCCCCCTCCAACAAGATAACCAACCCCCATAAAGAGAGCCGTTAAAAAAGCCAAAAGCATGGCTGTACGCATTATGTTCATTACTCAAAAAACTCCATGATAAAATACTATCGATACTATATGATGGGGTTTTCTTTCTGCTTCTTCAATGGAATAGGTGTAAAATGAATAAAAAAGATGAAAAAATAAGCTCCCAAAATGCTATCGCCGTTAAACAGCGCTCTCTTTCTCCGGCCGCACAACGCGCCCTTAAAGAAGCTGAAGAAAGACGAAAAAGCGAAGCAGAAAAAGAACAACCTTTGGAAAATGGCGGACGCGGCGGCAAAGACCCTTCTCGCTATGGAGACTGGGAAATTAAAGGCCGCGCCATTGATTTTTAAAGCCATAGATGCCTATCATTAGACTTTTAAAAAACCAACGATGTTTTAAACAAATACCCTCTTAAAGAAGATCCGTTTTTGCTGATCAAAAACGGATAATATCCCTTCCTCTAAAGTTTTTAAAAACGCATTAATTGAAACAATCATGCTTCTTGTGCTGGAGCAGATTCTGCTTCAGCTGCCGCAGCAGCAGCTTCTTCTGCTGCTTGCTTTGCAGCTGCTATACGTTCTTGTGCTTTTTTGCCCGGTTCACCTTTATGGGGATTATTGCGTGCTGGACGCTTTTTTAAGCCAGCGGCATCTAAAAACCGTAAAACACGATCTGTTGGTTGAGCCCCTTGCCCGAGCCAATATTGGATACGTTCTTCACTAAGTTTCACCCTCGGTCCATCTTTAGGCAACATTGGGTCCCATGCACCAACACGTTCAAGAAATCGCCCATCGCGCGGACTACGAACATCTGCAACGACGATATGATAGTAAGGACGTTTCTTTGAACCTCCACGGGACAAACGAATTTTCAATGCCATATTTTATCTCCTATTATCAGTTCTGGCTTTCGTTTAAATTGACTCTTTTTGTTTTTTGCTCTTCAGCAATAACTTCATGATGATGCACAACTTCTTTAATAATAAACTTTAAAAATCTCTCAGCAAAATCAGGATCAAGATGACTGTCCATAGCCAATTGCCGCAAACGCGCGATCTGATATTGTTCACGCAAAGGATCCACTTTAGGCAAATCATAACGCGCTTTTAAGTGCCCCACAGCTTTCGTACAACGAAAACGCTCTGCTAAAATATGAATCAAAGCTGCATCAAAATTATCAATAGATGCTCGTAAATTTTCTAATTCGTTTAATACCGTTTCCTGCATCATACTTCCTTCTCTCTTTGCATCTTATTTTTTCTTAGGGTGCTGAGAAAGTTTGCCCCTATCGACAAGACCATTGGTAAGATCAGGAAATGTAGATCCACGTCTCGGGAGTCCGGGCAAGAGCTTCCCTCCATGCCCATTTTCAATCTGCTTTTGAAGCGTTGAGAGTTGTTTTGGATCTAATCCCGATAAATCAGGCATAGCTGGAGAATCTGCACCTCCCATGCCTCCCAACCCTATTTTGGAACCAAGTCCCCCGAACATTTTTCCCATTAAACCACTTTTGCCTTTACCCCCCATGGCTTTCATCATATCAGCCATTTGGCGATACATCTTCAAAAGTTTGTTAATATCAGCAGCCGTTGTTCCAGACCCTTTAGCGATTCTTTGTTTACGGCTATGTTTTAAAAGCTCTGGGTGTGCACGCTCTTGTGGTGTCATAGATGAAATAATAGCCAATTGACGATTAAACAAACGATCATCAAGACCTGCCGCAGCAATCTGCTCTTTAACCTTGCCCAATCCTGGCAACATCCCCATAATACCACCCATTCCGCCCAGTTTTTTCATTTTTTGTAATTGGTCTGCAAGATCATTCAAATCAAATTTTCCAGCCTGCATTTTTTTTGCAAAAGCAGCAGCTTTCTCATGATCCATTGTTTCAGCAGCTTTTTCAACCAAAGAAACAATATCCCCCATTCCGAGAATACGGTCAGCAATACGACTGGGATGAAACTCTTCTAAAGCGTTTATTTTTTCACCCGTTCCAATTGCTTTAATGGGCTTGCCTGTCACAGCACGCATAGAAAGGGCAGCACCCCCACGCCCATCACTATCCATCCGTGTTAAAATAATTCCTGTAATCCCTACACGCTCATCGAAAGAACGCGCAAGATGAACGGCATCTTGCCCCGTCAAACTATCAGCCACCAACATAATCTCATGAGGTAAAGAACAGGCTTTAATTTCAGTCAATTCAAGCATCAACGCTTCATCAATATGATTACGTCCTGCAGTATCAAGAAGAAGCACATCATACCCCCCCAATTTAGCAGCCTGCACAGCACGTGATGCAATATCAACGGGTGATTGTCCCGCAATAATAGGCAAACTTGCAAGTTTTGCTTGTTCTCCCAATTGGCGCAATTGCTCCTGTGCAGCAGGACGACGTGTATCTAATGACGCCATGAGAACTTTTTTATTGTGCTTATCAGTAAAACGTTTTGCCAACTTTGCTGTTGTGGTTGTTTTTCCGGAACCTTGCAAACCAACCATCATGATAACAACGGGCGCAGGTGCATTCAAATCACTTAGAACGGTTTCATCTCCAAGAATATGAACCAATTCGTCATGAACAATTTTAACCACCATTTGGCCTGGTTTAATTGATTTAACAATTTCAGCTCCAACAGCTTTTTCCCGGACCCTATCGGTAAAAGAACGGACAACATCAAGAGCAACATCAGCTTCTAATAAAGCACGCCGAATTTCACGCAACGCTTCTGCAACATCCTGATCCGACAAAGCACCACGCCTCGTCAAATGAGACAGGATAGAACCAAGTCGCTCTTGTAAGGATTCAAACATTATTTACCTCATTGTTGCCGAACAAAGTTGCATAACGAACAAACCAAAACAGCATCCGAGAACGCACCGCGCCGTCGGATGTTGACCTCTGAGATCTCTTCATACCCTTTAAAGTGGGGTCTCAGTCGGTGGCTCCAAGTTAATTTTGTCACTGAAAGCTTGCTCCTTCAAACAATAAAACCCCAGCTTTGTCAAGTTTTATCATAAAATATCTTTTTATACGAAGAAATAAAAACAGCAAATACTACCCTTCAACACTTTCAACTTCAACACATATAAAACACCCTGTTTCCTGTTCCATACGCCATAATTTCCCGCTAGAAATATCAAACCAAACCCCGTGCAATGTTAAAATACCTTGATCTTTGCGGAATTTTATCCACGGAAACGTCTCTAAATTTTTCAACGAATGGCGAATAGAAAGCTGCTCTAAAGCTGTTTGTTTTTCTGGCCAAGAGAGCGACTTATTGTTCAAAACGATTTCTGCGGCTGGCGCTAAAAGACTGATCCATTGACCAATAAAATCATTTGACGATAAAGACTTACATGTCTCGTTAAGAGCCGTACGCACACCGCCACAATGGGCATGACCAAAAACAACAATATGTTTCACCTCAAGCAATTGCACAGCATATTCAAGAGCTGCTGATGTTGCATGATATTGATCATCCGGAGAAAAAGGAGGAACCACATTTGCCACATTGCGCAGAGTAAAAATTTCCCCTGGCTTAGCATCAAAAATCATTTCTGGAACTGCGCGCGAATCACAACAAGCAATAACCAAAACTTCAGGTTTCTGTCCCTCAAGTGCCAATTGTTGATACTGTGCTGTTTTATATGAAAAATGATTGTTTATAAAATTTTGGTAACCACTTAAAAGTCTTTCTGGTAAACGGGTCATTCTCTCTTTACTTCTACTTTATCTCTTTATTTTCATTTTATATATTTAAAAAAACAAACTATTAACAAATCAAAATACTAAAAAGTCCCTTTCATTGACGAAAAATATTTCTTTAAAGTACAAACTATTACTAAAAAAGAGCAAAACAAAACGCATTCTTTCCACATAAAGAGCTATTTTCTTTAGGAAGAAAGTGTTACAGTGCAAGAAAATATAATGGTCTGCTCTTTATATAGAAGAGAAGAAAAGGCCTCTAAAAGCAAAAAGGGAGAGCAAATGTGTTACAACAAAAAACAATAGCAACAAAAAATACCCCAAATAAAATAGAACAAATCCTTTTTGCTCAAACTGATAAAGAAGATATTGCTTATTACGAAACACAAGAACTTCAAAAAGCCGCAGCTATCGCGGTAAAAGCTTTTAATCTCCATCAGGCAGGAAAAAATACCATCTGCTTTGAGCAGGATTTGACCCGTAATCACAAACCTATAACCGTTATTACACTTGTCAATGACAACAAGCCCTTCCTTCTTGATTCCATTTTAAATATCTTCAATCAACACAAAAATCGTATTTATTTGATTGCTCATCCCATTCTTGATTGTACTTCTGGCAAACGCATCAGTCTGATGCAAATTCACATCGAGTCATTAGATAAACAGCAGGTACAAAAACTCGAAAACGAACTTGCTCTCGTTCTTAAGCAGGTTAATGCTGCTGTACAAGACTGGAAACCTATGCTTGAAGAAGTTGAAAAGCATATCCATGCCTATCAAACAAGCCTTCCCTCACACTACAAAGAAGAAGGCGAAAAGGCTATTGAATTTCTTCACTGGCTCATGAACGACAATTTCATTTTCCTTGGTCTGCGTACTTACAACTTCATCAAAGATCAAAAGCCCCTAAAGTCCTTTACAGCCAGTAACATTGAACTTGGTATACTCACGGATGCTTCTATTCATATCGTTGATGATGAAAGTATGAGAGAACCTCCTCAAGAAGTTTTATCCTTTATGGAAAGCGATAATCTGTTTATCGTGACAAAGGCCAATAGCCGCTCTAAAATTCACCGCTCTGTTTGGCTCGACTATATAGGTCTTAAAATCTTTGATAAAGAAGACCAACTGTGTGGAGAATTACGCATTGTAGGGCTTTTTACCTCCTCAGCCTATACACGCTCTATTTTGCAAATTCCTTTCTTAAAAGAAAAAGCCCAAACTATCATTCAACGTCTTGGACATAATCACGCTGATTATTCTGGAAAAGCACTCATCAGTGTTTTAGAAACCTATCCAAGAGATGAAATGTTTCGCTCTGATGTTGATACCCTAACAGAAAACATTAAACTTATTCTACAATTAGATGAGCGTCCCCGTTTACGCGTTCTTGCCCACACTGATTCTTTTGGGCGCTTTGTTTCTCTCCTTGTCTATGTTCCACGTGATCAATACAGTAGTAGCCTGCGTGAAAAAGTTGGCGAATATTTTGTTGAGCTCTATAAAGGCGACTTTTTTGAATCCTATCCGCTATTTTTGGAAAGTACCCTTATACGTGTTTATTATATTATCCATCGCAAAGGAAATGAAACTGTTCCACTTCACGAACGCGCTACCCTTGAACAACATGTTCGTTCGATTGCACGAAGTTGGGAAGATAGTGTTCAAGCCATCGCTCATACCCAAAAAACAACAGAACCACAAACCCGTCTAGCCAGTGAATTTCCCAACAGCTATCGTGATTTATTTTCAGCAGAAGACGCCATTAAAGATGCTGGGCATATTTTAAGCCTTCATGATGAAAAGCCCCTTTTCGTAAGCTTTTACCACGCACAAAACAAAGACAAACAGAATATTTCTCTTCGGCTTTTTCACCGCCATCAAGCCCTTGCTCTTTCCAAACGTGTACCACTGCTTGAAAATATGGGGTTTCGCGTTATTGCAGAACAAACCCTTGAATTACCCGATGGCAACGGACAGTCTGTGTATCTTCATGATATGCAACTAGAGAGTTCTTTCCAGCTCTATATTGATTTCGAAAAAGACGGTCAAAAGCTTGCCGAAACTTTTGAAGCCATTTGGGCACAAAATGCTGATAATGACGCCTTTAATGCCCTCAGTCAAACAGCTGAGCTTAATTGGCATGAAATTGTTATTTTACGCCATTACGGGCGCTATCTCCAACAAGCTGGAATTCCTTATTCGCAAGACCGCGTTGCCCAAACTTTAAATACTTATCCTGACATTACCCAAGATCTTTATGCTTTATTTCATTTAAAATTTCATCCAAGCCATACCGAAAAAGAACGAGAAAAAAACCGACAAGCTATTCAAAAGCGCATTGAAGAGAAATTACGAAAAGTATCTGGTTTAGATGATGATCTCATCTTACGCCGTTATTGTAACCTTATCGATGCAAGTTTACGAACAAATGCCTTTACGCCTCTTGGCGATGGAAGTCCGCGGCGTATTTTAGCCACCAAATTAAATCCGCGACAAATTGAAGGTTTGCCAGAACCGCGTCCTTATCGAGAAATTTTTGTTTATGGACCAGAAGTTGAAGGGGTCCATTTGCGTTTTGGACCTATCGCTCGTGGTGGGATTCGTTGGTCTGACCGCGCATTGGATTATCGCACCGAAGTACTTAGCTTGGTGAAAGCCCAACAAGTTAAAAATGCAGTTATCGTTCCTGCAGGTGCAAAAGGTGGATTCTATCCCCATCGCCTTCCTCAAACAAGTGACCGTGCTATCATCATAGAAGCAGCACGACAAGCTTATACAGACTTTATCACGGCTTTGCTCTCCATCACAGACAATCTTGTTAATGGCAAAATAAGTGCACCCCATGATGTCATCTGTCATGATGACCCTGACCCCTATTTTGTTGTTGCAGCAGACAAAGGGACAGCAACCTTTTCTGATACAGCCAACGCCATCAGCCAAGAAAATCATTTTTGGCTCGATGATGCTTTTGCCTCTGGAGGCTCAGCAGGTTATGACCACAAAGCCATTGGTATTACAGCCAAAGGTGCATGGGAAGCTGTCAAAAGACATTTTCGAGAAACATTTGATCACGATATTCAAACAACGCCCTTCACCTGTGTCGGTGTTGGCGATATGTCTGGTGATGTCTTTGGCAACGGAATGCTCCTTTCCAAACAAACAAAATTGATTGCCGCTTTTGATCACCGCGATATCTTTATTGATCCAGATCCAAATACAGAGGAAAGCTACGCAGAGCGTATGCGTCTTTTTAAACTTCCTCGCTCCAGCTGGCAAGATTACGACAAAAGTAAATTATCAAAGGGCGGTGGTATCTTCTCACGAAAAGAGAAAACGATTACTCTCTCACCTGAAGCAGCGCAAGCTATTGGTTTCGAAAAACAAACAGGAACACCCTTTGAAATTATCTCTGCACTTCTCAAAGCCCCTGTTGATCTTTTATGGTTTGGTGGCATTGGTACTTACATCCGTGCAGCAACAGAAAGCGATGCCCAAGTAGGTGATCGTGCAAATGATGCAATACGGATTACCGGAGAACAGGTGCGTGCAAAAATTATTGGAGAAGGAGCGAATCTTGGTGTTACACAACGTGGACGAATTGAATATGTCTCCAATGGTGGTCGATGCAATACCGATGCCATTGATAATTCTGCCGGTGTGAATTGTTCTGATATTGAAGTTAATCTCAAAATTGTTCTTGCATCAGCACTGCGTGCGAAAACACTCACCCGCGAAGAACGCAATAAACTCTTGAAGAAAATGACGCCTCAAGTCGAACAGCTCGTCTTACGCAACAATTATCTACAGCCCCTTGCTCTTTCTTTAGCGGAAAACCAAAGTGCTGCTGATTTGCCTTATCAAATACGCTTCATGCATGATTTAGAACAAAAAAAGCTTCTCGATCGCAGAGTTGAGATGCTCCCTAATGAGAAAGTTTTACGACAAAGAACAACCCAAGGCAAAGGTCTTCTCCGTCCAGAACTCGCCGTTATTTTTGCCTATGCTAAATTAACGCTCAAAGAAGAAATTGCCAATAGCCCCATTGTTGATGATCACTATTTCAATACAGCCTTGCTGAACTACTTTCCAACCCAAATTCAAGAAAATTTTGAGAAGGAAGTCATTAATCACCAATTACGTCGTAATATTATCGCAACACTGGTTGCCAATGATATTGTCAATCGTGGGGGAGCTACTTTTGTTAATCGATTACACGATGCAACAGAACAAAAGGTTGAAAATATTATTCGCGTTTTCATTGCCATCCGTGATGGTTTTGAAATTTCTGAGTTGTCTGACCAAATTGATAAGCTTGACAATAAAATACCCGGTCTTGTTCAAAACAAACTCTATGCAGCCATAACCCCTATGCTCTTTGAAGCAACCAATTGGGGTCTGCACAACATGGATCTCTCACGTCCATTAGAAGAAATTGTAAAAACAATAAAGCAAGCTCGTAGTGTGATTGAAAAAGAACTTATGCATTATCACAACAATGATATTAAGCAAAAGATTGAAGAAAAAACACGACACTATAGCGAAGAAGGGGCACCAAAAACATTAGCGAAGCAATTGGCTCTCTTGGAGGCTGCTCCAACAATCTGTGATATTTCTTTAATTGCCAAAAAAAGCAACAGTGATCTTATTAAAACCGCAGAGATCTATTTTTCACTGGCGCAAATTATTCGTATAAACCGCATTAACGAAGCAAGTCGTATCATTCCTGTGGTAGATTATTATGACAGTATGGCTTTAAGCCAAGCTAAAAAAAGTATTTCCGAAAGCTTACGGCAAATCGTCATTAAAATTCTCAAAAGTTATGGAAAAAAGAGAACCCTTTTGCCACTTGGAAAAAAACAGAAGAAGATCATATTCACAATGTCACAAACCGTATTAGTGCCCTTATTGAAAATGATCTCAACATTTCTCGTTTTACTTTTGCAGCAGGATTAATTTCTCAGCTTCAAAATACTGGCTTTTAAACTTAAAATACATACGAAATACCCCAGTAAAAACTCCCGTTCTATCCCACCAGAAAAAACCTGCAAAGATAGAACGGAAGTTTTTCGCTTTTTAGATAGCGCACCAAAAATCAAAATCCCACGACTTATTACAATGGAGATGCCCCTGATTTTGGGCGTCATAGCGTTTCTAAAGAGGGAATGTAAAATAAGAGACTTTTGAATTTTGCGCTGTTGTTTTGCTTAATTTTTTATATTGTTGGCAACAATTTCAAAACAATAACAGGATTGATTTCTCAACGTAAAAACATCAACTTTCAGATTTAAAAGCAAAGCAAAATAGCAAAGCTTTTATCGCTGTTCTATCCATCCATGATCAATGTAATCTGACAGTAGGCTTTATACCAAATAGAATTGAGGGAAAATACGTAATAATTTATTGTTTTTGTGGAATATTTTACCATTAATGCATATTTTGTAAAAATTGATTTTAACATCTGAAACTCGAAAAAATGCAGAGAGTGTCAAAAATCAAAATTTAGTAGCAAAAAAGGGAGTCTGGACTTTGAAAGCCTTTTACAAACCCTTTGAGAATTCCTTAAAAGTCATTTAAAATAAAATGAATGGACAAACAACTTAAGTAAAAATATACAAAATTTGCTGGAAAGCTACAATCAATAAGAGAAGAATAGGGACGCCATCTCACATTTTTTAATAGAGCACAGAAAATAAAAAATAACACTTGAAGATTCTTGGCTTAGCAAGAAATAGCCACCGCACAATATCAAGAATCTCTACGGCTTGAACAAAAAACAAATTCAAATTTTGCTGTCAAATATCTCGCATAATAAAAACATAATGAATTGATTTACGATCATAATTTTATTATTTTGCACATTTAAAGAAGCATCCAATCTTCTAAGTTGCTCTCATTTCAAATCTGTTTATATTGAAACAATCAACCCCATCTCTCTCCATGCATGTTATGAATGGGAAAGCCCATATAAATCACTTACCAATGAAGGACAAAATGCCCTCTTATGAAGAGTTGTAAATGTTAAGAACTATAGCAAATTAAGAGTTGGCAAAATAATGTGATGATGCTGACTTGTAACTCCATAAGTATAAAGATAGTGCGCTTAATGGCTTTATCTTTATACCACTCACGGAGTACTATTAAATGGGACGCACTAAGAAATATTTTTTAATAAACAAACATGTAACACAAATATTTTACGTGAAGGGCATGCCTCTATTAAGGAATAGAAAAACAAAAGTGTATGCATAGTCCATTATCAAAAGATATAGCTATAAATAATTTTGAAAAACGTAAAATCGAATAAAAATGGCCATAACGATAGACGTTTATTTTCACCTCTATACTTTATATTCTCCTCTAACGAGACTGGTTTACCTATTTTAGAAATTACCTAAACAGATATACGCGATATGCTCGCTTCACCATAAAAAAGGTCCTCCCACACATAAGCCTACCCCCTACATGAAAAACCAATTCACCTTACTTTAAAAATCAACTTTTTTCTAAGCGAGTGCGTGTTTTTCTGTTGCTTGCAAAGAACATTCAATCCTAATTCAGCCACATATTTGAGACAAATATTAAGAATATTCAGTGATTTACGATATTTATCAGCTTTTATAGACTACTGGAGCGGAGATATTGTGTATCTCTGTTTGGCTAATCTCTACACAAGTAGACAACCTGATGTAGAGAAAATATGAAGTTTTATAAGGTATAAACCTATTCCCACCCTTACCATTATTTTTCAATTCAGCTTTACGGATTTCAAAAGCATTGAAAGCAATATCTCTTAAAATAATAGAGATTTCTTATTGCCTCATGCTTTTGATCACGTTCTTTCAGAAAGTCACGACTTTCACGTAAAATAAAGCGCTCCAAACAAAATACACTGCGTTGCATATTCACGAGATTGTTTTAAAGAGACAACTCTCAAAACACTCAAATCCACTTTGCGCAAGTACCCGTCAATAATATAATGTTAAGTCCATTGAGAACCAGCACCTTTTATGCTTATGAAAGAGTTCACCAGACCCATCACACTATATCCCTCATGTTGCGATAGCGCTTGACATTTAATATGGTTCATAAAAGGTATTTTTAGCCCTCTCTTGATAAGCAATCCACATGACTTTCCTATTTTAACATGCAAAAAGATGTTTTTTGATTCCATATAAACAGATTTGAAATGAGAGAATCTTAGGATATTCAAGACTCTCATTCAACATGTAAAACTGTGAATTATCATTATAAACCAATACCTCGCCATACAGACGTTCTTGCCAATTTCCTCTGAAGTCTAAAGTGGGGGAAGACGACCAATATCTAAAAATCCTAGTTTTACCCAACCTTGATGAATAGTCAAAGAAAAAATGGGAGCACCATCTGCATTTTTAGGCAATGTACTCAAAATAAAACGTAACCCTTTTAAAGTATCTTCTTCTTCAGGAAACAAATGTTGCAAAGTATTAAGAAGCTTTATGTATTGTATACAGACAAGTTCAAATTTTGCTGTCAAATATCCTTCATCATCAAAAGAAAAAGGTCCACTGATATGCACACCACCACCTGTATGAAAAGCTAATTCACCATGCTTTAAAATGCCACTTTTCCCATACAGACGCTGTTTCCAATTTTTTTCTTCATTTTCAGAGAGAAGAGAAACATCATTTAAAGCCCATTTCAAATTGCCATCAATTTTGGGAACTTCAACAGAAGAAGATATAAAAATTGGAGAAACATCAAAACCGTCAACAGTCATATTTCCTGAGAAATGATTCTTTTCATGTTTAAAATCAAGACGCAAAAATTCTGTCGTTATTTTTTGGGAAACATTTTGGGGCTCTAATGGTTGAGAAGTCCCATCAGAACTATCTTGCAACGATGCCTGATCTTCAACATTTTGTTGTGTTGTTTTTTTGTCTGTCGTTTGTGATCCCGATACTTCTTGAAGTTTTTGATCCTCAAGAGAAGAGGAAAAAGGTGAAAATTCAAGCCCTTCAGCTCTCAACTTCAATGACTGACCTGTTTTCCAATAAGGTTCTGTTTCAATCACCAACTTACGCCAACGGGATACTATGGAAGTTTCCCCAGAAAAAACAATTGATGCAGGAGAATCAACATTAAACTCGACCAAATAAGGCGCATAAATTGGTGCACCAGCTATCACCTTCCCCGTCGATAAAGAAACTCCATATAAAGGCCAAGAAAATTGAAACTTGTCACAAACAACACCAATCCGTAATGGATAACCATTCTTGCGCACATTCTCACATACCGTCGCCATCTTACCAGAAGATGCTTTTTCGGATATATCAGAAACATAATTTTCTATTTTACGTGAAAAAAAAACCAGAAAGCGCTATAAACGAGGATCAGAGCAAGACAAAACAGCCCATAAAATAAATAACGTAAAGAAAAATTTCTTTGTGATGATGGTATTTGAGAGGACGTAGACAATTTTAAAACTTTCTTTATCTTTCGATTTTCACCCCACCCTAAAAAGGACAAAGATTCTTGAATATTCACCAATCTATTAAAAATCCAGCTTCTTAATCTAGCTGACTTTATCTGTTAGCCACTTCATGGAGCTCACAGTCACCGCCCTATAGCACAGTACCACATAAGCTCAAGAAGTAATATCTTCTTAAGAAAACTTTGTATCTTCTAACAAAAAATACCTTATATGTAAAGCTTTACATGCATTGTCTATCTTTAGCTTTAAACGGCACTATTTTACAGCACAACAAAAATTAAAGAATCAAGATATTGATTTATAATAATAATTCATTGTTTTATATATTGAATGAGAGTCTTCAATATCGTAAGATTCTCCCATTTCAAACCAGTTCCACGTTGCATCAATCAAAACCATTTTCTTGTACGTCAAAAGTGGAGCCGAGCTATGGGTAGAGATTGTACAAAAAAGGACAAAAATGCTTTTTTGCAAATCGTCGAAAGATGCCAAGAGCTGTTGCAATATTGGAAGAAACCTTCAAATATGTGATGGCGCCAATTTACTCCTTCACAAACGTGAAGATAGCAGCGCTCTATAGATTTTATATTATTTCCATGGGGGTTTTATCGTTATACTATTCATGGTCAGCACCATAAAATGTGCTTTGGGTACTTTTAAAGAGGTCTCTTTAAAACAAGCCCATAACGATGCAACCAAATGACGTTCTGGTTTACGTTAAGGTCGTGATCCCATTAAGCATAAATACCCCTTCACACAAGTGCGGTCGGCGTACAAAAGATCTGTTGTAATGCACCTTCAAACCATTGACTTAAAGCGCGATCATAGATTAAACGCCCTTTTAAATGTGCACTGGCAGGTTGAGCACCTTTTTCAGTCAATTTATGTGCCGAACGCACGACCAAGCGTCGCATCATAGCGCGTGTAAACTCAGCATGGAATTGCAAACCCCATGCATTGTTTCCATAACGGAAAGCTTGCGTAGGATATGTATGCCCAGTTGCCAAAAGTACCGCCTCTTTCGGTAAATCATAAATCCCTTCATCATGAAAATGGTAGACCATTTCTGGCCAATTCATCAATTCTTTTCCTTGTGGCGTTGCCTCTAGTGGATACCAGCCTACTTCAACAGTTCCATCAGTTCTTGTACCAACGCGAGCTCCCAAATGTCGCGCTAACATCTGTGCCCCAAGACAAATACCCAAAAAAGGCTTATTTTCCTTTAGCGACAACGAAATCCAATCAATTTCTTCGCCAATATAAGCTTCACTGTCATTCACACTCATCTGCCCCCCCAAAATAACAACACCAGCATAATGCTCTAATGTATCAGGGAGTTTTTGTCCTAAAATAGGACGATAAACATCAAGAACAAAACCATTTTGTTGTAAAAATTTCCCCAAACGACCAGTATAGGTAGACCACCGATGAATAACGACAGCAATCCTTGGTTTGCTATTTTTTCGCTTTTTATCAAAACATCTCTGATTTAAGAACATTTTTTAACAAATCATCTTTTCAATCAAGCAAAATTTCATTTTTTAAGCATAAGAAAATAATTCTATTAAACAAGATTAACGATAATTTTTTTCTTCTACATTCATTGTTTTTTCTGAAAAAACACTCAAATCACCCTATTGATGAAATTTAAAATAAACGAAATTTTTTTCTCGATAAAGACGTTCCTCCTTCTTCTATTTTAACCCCTGGATCATCAACGTTTAAATGAATTTGGTTAACTGTTTTAACATCTTGTTCTTTTATATCTTGTTTCTCTACCTGCGTATTATGCAAAAGAGAATGGTCTACAGAAGACAGTTTTTCAAGCTTCTTATCCTCATCCCCCTCACTTTTTTCCACAACGTCTTCTTTATCTTGGCTGTTTGGCATAATATTGGCCGCCTCTAACGTAAGAGGAGGTACGAAAGGTGGCGCCTTCCATTCAAAACAGCCCAAACGGCCACTAATTGGAGAAACAGCTGCCCAAGAAGAAAAAATGGATCCCTCACACATCCATACGGGATCACGTTCAGCACGAAGTGCTAAAGAAAGCCATTGACGCACAGCAGCTTTATTGTTTCCCTGGGCCTCTTCAATATCTGCCAATAATAAATACACACTTTCCCGTTGATGATACTGCAATGCTTTTTGTGCCTGCTCTCTTGCTAATGCCGTTTCACCAGCATCCAAAGCAGCTTTAGCAATAAGGAAAGCCGACTCAAAGACATCTTTATTATAAGAAGCAAGTGTCTTAGCTCTTCTCAATCGTCCAGTAGCCCCTCCTTCTCTTTCAAGATAAAGTGTCCCCAAATCGGGATGGGGTTCCTTCTGCCAAGCCGCTATAATCATTTTATCCGCTTTACGGGTTTCATTTAATTTATAAAGAATCTCAGCAGCTATAATTGTTATTGGAACAAAATCAGGTGCCAATTTATGAGCTTTCAAAATGGCTTCACGTGCTTGTACAGGATGTGTATCAAACAGATGAAGTGCTTGCCCACTGAGCAGGAGAACCTGTATATGCTGCCGCTCTGGAATCGTGCGAATAGAACGCGGGAGAGCTTTTTGCGCCTTTTCAAAAACAGTCAGTGCCTTATCCCATTTACCCTCAGCACCCAACTGATCAAGCACCGCCTGATGTGCCCATAAAAGTGCTGGTGATAAAGTCAGAGCCTCTTCAGCATATTGTTTTGCTGCCTCATAAGCTTTACTCTTCATCGCTTCACGAAACAAACCGTAAAGTCCAACCAGCTTTGTCGGATCTTCCTTTCTCATCTCCTCAAAAAGACTGATAGCGCGAACAGAGTTATTTTGTAAAGATAAGGTTTGTACTTTTAAAAATTTTACCAACGGCTCTTGTTTTCCTGCAAGATATTTAGCAACCTGTGCTTCCATTTTTTGCGCAACCATAGCATCACCAGCAAAAGTTGCAAGAATTCCCTTTGAAAGAGCTTCATAACCGCGCCTTTTATGACGTTTATAAAAATAATTTGAAAACGCACTCGGTATGAAAAAAAAGAAAGACAATAACCACCACAAAAGCACCAACGTAACAAAAAGCAAAGTAAGTACACTTAACACTGTAAGTAATGAAGCAGAAAATCTGAAGTGTAAAAATGTAAGGACAAAAACACCATTGTGATTAGCAACCCATCCGAAAGCTAACCCAAGGATACAAACAACAAAAGTATAAATAAAAACACGTATCATCTGGAGCCTATTTACATCTTTGTTGCCTTAAAAGATCCTTGTTGCACAGACAACAGCAATTGCTGCAGCAACTGTTGAACAGCAATATGTCTTTCAAGCTGCTGAACAAAATCCTTTGAAACATCTTTTGCACTTTGGGGCAGTGATTGCCATTCGCTCAAAGCCTTTTCGTAATCACCCGCTTGGATAGCAACTTCCATACGCGCTGCAATAGCCCCAAGCGTCATCCCTTCAACATTTCCAATCGGTCGCGAGACAACAAGCCCTTTTCCCCACGCTAAAATTCGCTCAAAAAAACCAGCATCTGATGCAACAATATTTTGCGTACCAACAATTGCATCAGCAACATGAGCAAAATCAGCTGAAAGCTGTGCTGAACTTGGAAGACCGATAGTCGCTGTTTTCTGCAACACATCAAGTCCATCAATCGAAGGTGATAATTGCTCTAACAACTTTAATTCATTGTTATAAGATCCACCTCGCTCTACAGCATTTTTTAATGAACTAATTGCTGTAAAAAGTGCCGTATTAACTTCTTTTTTCTCACTATTTTTAACAGCAATTTCTTGCCGTAATGCTTCCAATTGTTCTTTTAACGAAGCAAGATCATTTGCATTATTCTGCCCAACAGACAAAGCCGTTTTTATCTCTTTTGACTCCTCAACAAAAGTTTGTACAGCCTCTTCAAGCGCTTTTACTTTTTCTTCTAAAACCGCAAAAGCTTTTCTGCTTTCTTCTTGCGATAATTCATCGTTCTTCATTGTTTTAGACTGCTGTGATGAAAAAGAAGAAAATGCTGTTTTCAAGGTATCGATCTCTTGAAGCACCTGCTCCAATTGTTCTTTTGTTTCTTCACCTTGGCTTTTTGCAGCCTCAGCAATTTGCAAAACTTTTTCCCCTCCAGCAGAGTTTTCCACAGAAGAGAACGATGTTTTTAACGCATCGATTTCTTGAAATACACGCTCCAATTGTTCCTGTGTTTCCTCCCCTTGACTTTTTGCGGCTTTAGCAATCTGCAAAACTTTTTCCCCTCCAACAGAATTTTCCACAAAAGGAGAAAGAAACAAACCCGCCCATTGAAGCCCCACAAAAATTCCCAAAGCAATAAGCCCCCCTAAAATCCCTGAAAGGAGCAACAAATGCCAAGCTGTACTAGAGGTACTTTTATTCTGACCCTGCATAGTTTGCTTTTCTTGTTCATGGGATTCTGCAGAGTTTTGTATTTTTTCCTCTGAATCATGGGAAAGAGCTTCATGTTCAATAACTGGCTTCTTACGGCGCGTACCAGCATAATGTGATTTAACTTTTGGTTTTGAAGAATCGACCATCTCTGTCACTTTTCTGTGCACACCTTTTTCTAATGATAAAATAATAAAATGAAAAAAGTTTTAAAAATGAAGCTTTTCTCAAATATCTTCGTTTGCTTTACATGCTTTTTATAGAGAATATAACTTTATAGAAACTTTCCACCCCGCATTTTTCTCAAGAATATTTACAACGATAAACCTTAATAAACAAGTTTTTAAAAATAAATCTGCATTTTATACTCAAAAATACAATTTCCGTTTTTAATCAACAATGCCATAAATACCATAAAATTCAAAGAAACGACCAAAAAGATATATTCTCTCATAAAAAAATCAATTATTAAGAGAAATAGTTTGCATCTTTTTTTGTTCATGGTACGCACGCAGATAAAGAAGCTGCAAAATAAGGTTTTACTTAAAATGCGTCTGTTGGGAATAGAAACAAGTTGTGATGAAACTGCCGCTGCTGTCATTGAATACAACAATGAAACACACAGCCGAATTCTTTCCAATATTGTTTGGAGCCAAATTGATCATCACGCACCTTACGGCGGTGTTGTTCCTGAAATTGCCGCTCGTGCCCATGTTGAGGTTCTGGATCATTTAATTTTGCAAGCTCTCACGCAAGCAAACACAAAATTAAAAGATATTGATGGTATTGCAGCCACCAGTGGACCTGGTTTAATCGGAGGACTATTGGTCGGTGTTATGAGCGCAAAAGCACTCTCTCTTGCCACTGGAAAACCATTTATTGCCGTAAATCACTTAGAGGGACATGCTTTAACAGCTGTGTTAACGCACAATGTCAAGTTTCCTTATTTATTACTTTTAGTTTCAGGGGGGCACACACAAACAATCCTTGTTCATGGAGTAGGTAATTATCAGCGTTTAGGAACCACCATTGATGATGCATTAGGAGAAGCTTTTGATAAAACTGCAAAACTTTTAGGACTTCCTTATCCTGGTGGACCAGCGCTTGAAAAAGCAGCTTTATTGGGTGATAAAAATCGTATCCCTCTTCCACGACCTTTAAAAGGTGAAAAACGGTTAGATTTTTCTTTTTCCGGCCTCAAAACGGCTGTTCGACAAGCCGCAACCGCCATAGCTCCCCTTACTGAAAATGATGTTGCTGACATTGCAGCAAGTTTTCAAGCCGCCGTAACCGATACAGTGCGTGATCGTGTTCATTTGGCCCTACAACACTTTACCAACCAGTATCCTCTCTTTCATGATCAAGGAAAGCGTGCTCCTGCTTTAGTTGTCGCAGGCGGTGTTGCCGCAAACCAAGCCATTCGCTCTACATTGCAAGAACTTGCTCATCAACATGGTTTTGAATTTATAGCACCTCCTCTTTCCTTGTGTACGGATAATGCTGCCATGATTGCTTTTGCCGGTGCACAAAAACTTGTATGCGGAGAAACAAGTCCTCTTGATATTGCTCCCCGCTCACGCTGGCCATTAGATGAAAAAGCCTCTCCCTTGATCGGAACAGGGCGCCGTGGAACAAAAGCATAAAAAACTGCTTTCCCCCACATTTCAAAGAATGAAGATTTTTACTCAATGCGGTCTATAAACAATCCAGATGACTTTGAGTCAATTTCCTATCTGCAAACGATTCCACTTGCTTCTCATTTCAGAGGATTCACTTAACAAAAAGCTCTATACGCAAACTTAAATATTCACCAAATAGTCTAAAAGCACTTCATTTTTCAAGAAAACTGCAAACCAGCACCATCATACCCTTTGCTGCCTTTTAATGTTGCAGCAACCATTAAGCCATTGAGATCGTTCATTATAAGAGTTTTGAACCTTTTCTTGTACAATTTTTATCCACACACCAACCCCACTTATGATGTGCAAACAAGCAATTTTCATTGATTCAAAATATAAAAGGATTTGTACTAAAAAATCCCATAATTTTCAATTTACTAATTTAATCATCATGATAAACAACGCATTATATATTGATATTATTAAGCCTAAAATGATAGTATTGGCATAACAAGACGCACCCACCCCCACCGAAGCATAATGGAAAGCCATCCTTTGGTATCTTTACCTTTGATCATCTATTTATTTCACGACCATTATCGTCTGTTTTCAAAACCAATTTTCTTAATTTTTTAAACGCAATGCGCCTCTAGTGACTACGTTTCAAGCTTAGCCCAAAAAAAAATGATTGAGCCTCCACATGGCTGAGCACTTTTAAATCTATTTTTTATACATTGATATATTTTTCTGCTAAAAGATAAGCAAAGTATCTTTATCGATATCATTAATGGAGCATATGCCTCTATTACAAATTATTTGGAAACAAAAAACAGATAAAACCCGTTTTTTACGCCATTTAAAAAATCATCATTGATGATGTTACCAAGATGCTCATAAAAATGAACATGATGAATGCATAACAGTCTATGAAAAAGGTGAACACATGGCTTATTGGCTTTTTAAATCTGAACCCCATAAATGGTCATGGGAGATGCAAAAGAAAAAAGGAGCTGATGGCGAACAATGGGATGGTGTCCGCAATTATCAAGCCCGTAATAATATGCGCGCCATGAAATATGGTGATAAAGGTTTTTTTTATCACTCAAATAAAGGTTTAGAAATTGTAGGCATTGTAGAAATATGTGCTGAAGCACATCCAGATTCTACAACCTCTGATTCACGCTGGGAATGTGTGGATATTCGTGCACTTTATGACATGCCAACACCTGTTTCATTAAAACAAATTAAAGCCAATCCCAAACTAGCAAATATGGTGCTGGTCAATGCCAGCCGCTTATCAGTACAACCCGTGACAGAAGATGAATGGAAAGAAGTGTGTTTAATGGGAAACCTTAAAAAGAAAATACTTTGATCTTTAAATAATAATTTTTATTCATAAACTCATATTAAACAGTGCTTCATAGCGCAGAAGGATAAGTGCAACGCATTTTTTATGGATTCTCATACTAATATACTTTTTCTTATTATTTTTTATTCTGCACTCTTTCTCAATACAGCTTCCCCACATTGCACAAACATTCTCTTTATGATGCAATCATCTTTCCAGCGTAGCTCAAGATAAGGCTTACTCAACGATTATAATGAACAACACTACGAGCACGATACCAACCGCTTCTCATACAAATAAAATGCGACGAAAAAACAAAACTAAATGTGCATCAAAAACAATAGAAATGACTGTGATTTTTTTAAAACAGTGCATCTGTACTAGGGTAGTCTTCTTCACCCTTAAAAAACGCATCATATTGATTTATAAAGAATGTTCATCGTTTTGTATATTGGATGAGAGCTCCTTCATTCCTTAGGGTTTTCTTATTTCAAACCTATTGTTGAAATAATCAAAATCATGTCTTTTGCACGTTAAAAACAAAAAAATCTTGCGTGGATATGGATAAAAAACAATGAAAGAAAGAGCATAGCTCTTATTTAAGAATCTTAAACACCAGGGTATAGTAACATTTTAGAGAAAGCCCCAAATATATGATGATGCCGATGTGTTACTCTATAAGCGAAAAAAGAGTGGTGACTCATGGAAAAACACATTCTAGCATATAAAAACGTTTTCAATCAATGTATAAATATTCTGTGCATGAAAGATACATCTTCTTTTTGGCAAGCAACTATAAAAATCATAAAAGTTCATTTTTAAAAAACTCTTTATTTTTAACTTTTCTCTTTTAATTGTTCTTGCATGACAAATCATTTTTCATGAAACTACTCTTTATCGATCAGTACATCCACATCCCTATAAGGAAAAACATGAACAACTATACTCTTTTAATCGTTGAAGATGATGATCTACGTCCCATTTTGGTAGAACAATTGCAAATGCATCAAGAGTTTGAAGTTTTCCAAGCAAAAACAGCTGAAGCAGGAATGAAAATAATCAAAGAAGAACATATTGATCTTGTCATTTTGGGAATTGAACTTCCTGATCTTGATGGTCGCAAAGCTGTTCAACAATTACGCACCCAAGAATTTCGTGCCCCCATTATCATGATAACCAATGATGATACAAACTGCGATACCATTTTAGATCTTAAAACAGGTGCCAATGATTATGTGACAAAACCTTTTCGCTTTGCGGTGTTATTAGCGAGAATTCGAGCACAGTTGCGCCAATATGAACAAAATGAAGATGCAACCTTTCATATTGGTCCCTATATTTTTAAACTAAGAAAAAGACTCCTGATTGATCAAAATAACAATAAAATCCATCTCACAGAAAAGGAAACCGCGATTCTTAAGTGCCTTTATTATGCCAATGATAAAATTGTCAGTCGTGAAACATTGTTAGAACAAGTTTGGGGGTATAACGAAAACATTGTCACCCATACTTTAGAAACTCATATCTATCGTTTGCGACAAAAAATAGAAAAAGATTCCTCTAACGCGCAAATTCTCATGACAGATCAAAATGGTTATCGTTTAAACCTCTAATCCGATATTGAATGTCTTTAAAAGAGAAATATTCTCAATTGCCCTTTACATTAAAACACCAAAGAGATGAAAAAATACGCACATACAATTTAAATAATGCTGTAGAATTACTTATAATATATTGATATTTATGATGTTTTTTAAACACTGCTCTACGCACAACTTTATCACACATTCACGAGCCTCAATTGAGAGTATTTTTTATCGTTTTCCTCTCGTTCCTTACTGCTCTTTTCCTTAAGAGATCGTATAATTAAATGATATAAAGCTCGGTGTTTACCCTAACGATAAAGCGATTGAGCACCAATCTCTTTCCATTTATTGAGCAATACATCTAATAAAAGAGCAAGCGAACACCATTACATACTTGGGCCTGCTTTCAATGTTGCAACCACCTTTGACATTTGAGATCATTCATAAGAGGCATGTCCTTTTTGGTATCATTTTTATCTACATGAACCACCTACTTGTGACGTGCAAAAAAATGATTTTTACTGATTCAATATTATAAGATTTTAAATGAGAAAATCTTATAATATTCAAGGCCCTCGTTCAAATTGAATAACCCCATGCTATAGTTATAAATCAATATCTTATCTAAAAAATTCTATTTAAAGGACATAAGATATTTTTAAAAATAACCTTCTCATAAATGAAAATTAAGCAACCTCTATTTATCCAAAGCGCTTTAAAGCCTCCATCCTATAGAGATAAGGCAGCTATTTTTATAAAACATTTTAATTTATTATTATAAAGCAATAGAAAACCATTGAAAAAATAGCTTTCCTTTAAAGAAATATATCATCTTTCTACCAAGCCCACTTCACAATACGGTCCAGAAACCCAACATATTATTGCAAGATTATTGCAAGAATTTTTGGCTCTCTTATTTTTACGCTTACGAAGATAGCAGCATTTTTTCTCGCTTAAAGGTGTTATCACTATTTATTAAAGATAATTCGATATATTAATATTTTAGGTTTTTTATTAACATGCCAATTCCATTTATAAAATATTCAAACGAACATTTTGTGAATGACAAAATTTGAAGTAAGAGAATGCTCCCCCATGGGTGGTTCTTATGCCAATGACAAAATAATCAATGATTTTTATAAATTAAAGCATTTCTTGCCTGCGGTGATAACGCAGGAATAAAAATACGCCGCGACTGACGACGCTGTACCAACAAACCTTGATAAACACGTTTTTGCGCCTGACATATTAGAAGCCCACCAAAATAAGGCAAAAGATGGCGTGCAAATGGTTCATAAAAAAATGAAAACAAACGTGAAACATACCCTGCAGAAGGTGTATAGTGGACAATTTCTTGTATAGGCCCAGAAACAAAATTTGTTTTTTCAAACAAACGAGTAATCTGTTGCCGACTATAGGGTTCGCCATAACCAAAGGGCGTTGTCGTATTGCGTGCCCAAAAACCAGAGCGATTAGGAACAATAACGATCAAGTGGCCATTGGGAGTTAAAACACGCCATATTTCATTCAACGTTTCAAATGAATCTTCTGTATATTCTAATGCATGGACCAATAAAATACAATCAACTGACGCATCAGGAAGCGGCAAATCTTCTTCAAAGACAAGCGCTGTAGCAACTTTATCATCACAAGGCCAAGATGAAGCACCTTGTGCTGCTGGCATAAAAGCAAAACACTGTTGAGTACGTTCACGCAATGCAGAAAGATAAGGCAGTGCATAGCCCAACCCCATAACACGCTTATCCGTAAGATCGGGCCACCACAAATTTAATTGGTTACACAGCGTCTTTTGCACACGTAGTCCAAGTGCAGAAGCATAAAAATCTTTCAGTGTGACAATATCCAACTCAACATACCATGTAGAAAAAAACTTCAAATATTACAGGTTTTCATATACTAAACCTATATGGACTTTTGCTCTTTCTCCGCAATAGAGAACATTTTAATATTTCACATTTTAAACTTAAATGATCAAAAAAGCCTAGAATAGGATGATTATTGCATTAAAAGCGCTGTAATCATTTTCTTTGGAGCGTAAGCTCCATAGAGGTTTCTCATACGCTATTTCTGATATCAATTAAGAAAAAAGCTAATCATTGGTTAATTAAAATGAAGCAATCTTTCAAGATAGTTTTTTTCTTCTTTTGGAATATGCTCCTTGCCCAAACGTTTACGAATTTCATCTAAAATTTGTCGCGTACGCATTTGATCACTTTCTTGTGGGAGTGCCTCACCTTTTTGTCCTTCATCTGTTTTTGAAGAAAGTGGACGTCCTAACGGATCTTTCGGACCAGAATCAGCGTTTTGATCATCTCCTGTTTCTTTGAGTGTTTCACGCATTTTTTTCAAAACACTTTGCGCACCTTGCCGTAAAGATTCCAAAGCATCAGACTGATTTTGTATAGATGCCTGATGATTTTCCTGATCAAGATCATCCTTTGCAGAGTTCATTTTTTCTTCTGCTTTTTTCAATGCATCACCCGTTTCAAACCCCTGTTCTGATAATCCTTTTTCTAATGTTGATAATTCAGACTGCAATTCAGCCTGACGTTTTTTTAAAGATTCTTTTTGTTTTTCTGGTACATTTTCTCCGCGTTTTTGTTGCATCTCCAACTGATGTGTTTCATTGAGAATTTCTTGCTGACGACGCATTAAATCTCCAAGTTGGTCCAGCTTTTCTTTCATTTGTGCAGATTGGCTTTTTTCTCCCTCATTTTTATTGCCTTTTTGCACACGCAAATGATCCAATGTTTGTTCAACTTCCGACAAGAGCTGTTCAGCAGCTAAAGAAGAACCCGCTTTTGCCATTTCCTCAATGAGATCGAGTTTTTCTTGTAATGTACCTTCAGAAAGATGAAGATTTTTTGCGCTTTTAGAATTTTTAGAAACTTGACTATCTGGTGCTTTTTCAGCCAACGCTTGAATATAGTCATCCATAGCTTGCCGTAAATCTGCCATAAGCCGTTCGATTTCTGCCGCTGGAGCACCATATCGTAGTGCATCCCGTAAAGCGGCCTGTGCTTGTTTTAATTTTTTTTGCGCAGATTCAAGCTGATTGCCTTCAATCCCCACAGCAATCTGCCATAAATAATCCACCACACCGCGCAAATCCTCTTCTGTTTCTGCCAAAGAAAGCCTTGTCCACGCACTTTGTAGAACAAGAACATGTGTCGCATTTTGCAACCCCTTTTCTGGGCGCACCAACAAAGCAGAAAGCATATCTAATACACGCTCTTTTGCAGAAGCATCAAGAGCAAGTAAACGACGCAACTCACCTACAGCACGCGCAACAGGATTTGAAAAAACACGCTGTGGTAATGTCATAACAAAAGTTTTACTACGCCCTTTCTGCCCCGCACCATCTTCTGCTACCAAAGTAATTTTGACTTGCGATCCCGCCCACGGATGCGCTGAAACATCATACACGGTCCGCATTTTTCCCTTTCCACCCCGTGGAAGAAGAAGCTCTATTTCCGGTGCCTTATAAAGAGAAGGAACGTTTTTATCCTGAAAAAGAGGTTCTATTTCAACATAAGCCTTTGTCACACCATAATCATCATCCAACATATACTGCAATTCTAACGATCCCGTTAAAATACGCCCTGGTTTTTCCTGCCATTTAATTGTCGGAAAGGCATCTTTAATCATCTGCAAATGCCATTGCTGTTTTTTACGACGCGATGAGACAAACAAATCCATTGAATTTTCTACATGGGTTTCAAAACGAACAATTGGATCATTGAAAGCTGTTTGTTCCGTTTTCTTTGAAAAAGAAACTTCCCTCCCATCTTCTGCAAGCTTTGCTTTGACTGTAACACCAGCCCCATTGACAACACGCACAACTACATTGCTCCCTTCAGGAATTTCCAGTTGTGTCTTCTCATCTTTAGTCAAATAAATCGGTGCCACACCGGTATAAGCAGGTGGTGTTATCCAAGCATCAACTCGCATGAATCTTTCATCAACAACAGGACGAAAATCAAAGGCATCAGCCAAACGTCCCCCTCGTGAACCAAAAGAAAAACTAAAAGCACACACAAAAAGGAGAACACACAAAGCTCTCAAAGCCAAAGGATCATAAACCGCGCTATTAAGAGAGATAAATCCAGTTTTTAAATGATATAATTGTTTTGCCATTCGACGCTGATGTTCACGCCAAATAACAGCACTAAAATCTGCTTCATTTTCAGAATATACGTGATCTGTCTGAATATTCAAAGGCTGATGTTTAAGATCATTGATGTGTTCAAGACGGCGATCCACTTCCCGCATTGTAGGAAATCGAAAACCAATAAGAAAAAATAAACTTGCCCCCGCACAAACAAGGAGAATACCAAGTAAAATCAAATGGGACCAATAGCCTAAAATGCCAAAAAGTCCCAACCAGCTAAACGAACAAAAGAGACTAAGAACGAGGAAAAATGGCAACAACCGTACCCATATCCTTTCAAACGAAAGGATTACCCACATCAAAATGCGCACACACAAAAGCTTTATTGCAAAACTCTTGATGTTTTTATTTTTCATAAACAAGCATTTTTCCCCTTTTACCGTGGTGTATTAAGATCATAAAAGCCATACAAGACAATTTCCAGAAAATAAATTGTTTCATCAAAGTTTAGTAAAAATAAGACCAAAAACATTTAAGAAGGCTCAATCCAATCCGGAATATGATCACATTCTATCAATTGTGCATAATCAAGACGTGGACGAATAACCGCATAACGTGTATCTTGAACAAGAACTTCTGGGACTAAAAGTCGACTATTATAAGTACTTGCCATCACAGCACCATAAGCCCCAGCTTGCGTAATAGCCAAAAGATCCCCAGATGCCAAAATCGGCAAACAGCGATCTAATGCTAGATAATCACCAGTCTCACAAACGGAACCCACAATATCTGCACGAATAAGAGGAGCATCTTTTTCTGCTTGTTTCACAAGGACGATATTCTGCCAAGCATCATAAAGCGTTGGACGCATCAGGTCGTTCATTGCCGCATCCACAATAACAAAATTCCGCCCTCGCCCCTTTTTTAAGTAGAGAACAGAGGTTACCAACACACCGGCTTGGCCCACAATGCTACGCCCCGGCTCTACAACAATATTAATCCCTAAAGGAGCAATATGCTTCTTTACCAGCGCAGCATAATCAAAAGGAGAAGGGATAGCATGTTGTTCATCCCCATAGGCAATACCAAGCCCACCACCAATATCTATATGCGTTATTGCATAACCATCGCTCCACAATTGACGCACACAATCTGCAATAAGAAGGAATGCCTCTTCAAACGGCTTTAAATCACAAATCTGACTGCCAATATGTATATCGATACCACAAACCTGTAATCCAGGTAAAGAAGCGGCTTTTTTATAAGCTTCTCTTGCCAACAACAATGGAATACCAAATTTATTTTCAGATTTTCCTGTTGTAATTTTCTTATGAGTCTTAGCATCAACATCTGGATTAATGCGCAATGAAACACGCGCTGTCTTTGACAGCGCAACAGCCCGTTGCGATAACTGTTCAAGTTCTGGTTCTGATTCAACATTAAAACAATAAATATCCTGAGAAAGAGCAAAATCTATCTCTCTTACGGTTTTACCAACACCAGAATAAACAATGCGATGCGCCGGAATACCAACAGCAAGGACGCGCCGTAATTCACCTTCTGAAACGACATCAGCTCCCGCTCCATTTGCCGCTAAAAGACGTAAAATGGCTTGATTAGAATTGGCTTTAACCGCATAAGCAATCAGACTGGGCATTCCTTGAAATGCCTTTTGATAGTCCTTAAAATATGTGACCACTGCACTGGCCGAATAACAATAAAAAGGTGTCCCCACCTCTTGGGCAAGAGTAGTAAGCGAACACCCTTCGGCATGAAGCATACCTTGATGGTAAAAGAAAAAATCCACTCTTTCCTCCTACTTTATCAAACGATCAAGAATAAAAGGTTGATCATCTTCACTTTTAGCAGCAGATGTTCCCTGCATAGATTTTTCCACGCTTGTAAGAGGAGGCGCTTCTAATGACCCTTTACGCCCACACCCAGCAACACAAACGCCCCCAAAAAGGACAATCATCACCCCTTTTAAAACCACTTTCATCTGTCCTCTTTCCTTATCTCAATCTTTTTTACCTTTAAAATATAATCACTCAAGCGCTTATAAGACGCTGTTTCCAATATGCAATTTATAAAAGAACTCCTGAATATGCTGTTTCCCCAAGCTTTTACGACTTTCAACAAATTTTTCAACAGTCAAAACATCAAAAAATATCGCATCGATATCAGGACACATTACTTGAAGTTCATCTCATGATAAATCTTAAAGGCGACACTGTTTTCCTTCTGCCAGTGCTACAGCTCTCCCTATCATGTGGTAAGCCTCACAAAAAGGAATACCTCATTCGCGGACAAGCCAATCAGCAAAAGCTGAAGTCATTGCATCCCCTCAATCCACTGCTTATTGTATAGCTCCTTCATTTACTTCCAAATCAGCAATTATCCCTGTCATTGCTACCCGTGATAACGTCAAACTCAAAGCCCCATTAAATACGTAGCCCTCATCTTCTTGCATATCCTTTGAATAAGCAAGCGGTAATCCTTTTATCACCGTTAATAATCCCACAAGCCCTCCATTCAATCAATCTGCTTTCGCCCGTACTCACTTGCCATATCAGAATTTCTCTTTTGTGGCATAATCGATAAACCCGTTGAAAAAGCATCTAAAAAATGAATAAAATGAAACTGTTCACTTGACCAAAAAATTACTTCTTCTGCTAAACGCAAAAGATGCATTGTACAAAGAGCAATAGCACTTAAAAACTTTAATGCAAAATGACGATCAGAAACACTGTCAATCGAATTGCGTGTAGATAAATTGCGTATAGGTCGCCGAAAATCGAGTGCTTTTACTGTCATAAAGCGATCAATCGGAAAATTTGTTCCTGCTAAAACCGTAGTTCCAAAAGGCGATTCATTCATTTGCTCAATGGCATCAAACATCTAGGATAAATCGCAACAAAACATTTCAACATAAGCCATCCTATAATGCCTCAATGTGACGGATTGAGCCAATTGTAAATACGTAAAGCCTAGCATAAAAACATTAATGTATCGCTCTGCAAGAGTAAGCAATTGCGTTATCAATTCCTTTACAGCTTGTGCTATTTTCTGCAATGCCTCACGCACCTACAACCGCAAATCAACAGCCACTTGATCATTGCATGAACGTGCCGTATGCAAAACCCAGCAACCGAACCAATCAACGCATAGAGCCGTGTTTTAATATTCACATGAATATCTTCAAGCCTTTGTAAAAAAACAAATGTACCCCAATTTCCTATAAAATAATTTTTAAACTATGAGAAATTTTTTTATAAATTAAGACTGTAAAATAATCCTTATTTGCGCTAACATCGCAGTATGAGAGAGCGAACCTTCAATATCTTGCCGATAGAATTTTTGATCAACATCAATTGATACGTTAATTTCTTCCATCACTGCAGCAAATCCTGCAATAAACCGTCCTCCCACATTTGGTTCTTTACCCTCTCATCTGTCATATTAAAAAAACACCCATAAAAAGGATAAAAATTATGATTCCTCAAAGTGTTAATAGCCAAAATGAGAAAAACAAAAAACGGAAAGTTTTCATAGTATCCTTTTTTGTTGCCATCATCTTAGTTGGTGTTAGTTTATACGCAATAAAAAGTCATCATGACAAGAATGCATCTTCTTTTGCCAACTCATTTTCAAAAGAAAATACAGAAAAAATGCAAGACAAAAAAATGATGGCAATTCAAAAAGCCGCAACAGGCTTTTTTGCTCACATGCGATTTATTGATAAGCCCCTAGATATGAAAAATCTTTCTTTTAAGGATATTCAAGGAAAAGATCACACACTAGCTGATTTTACTGGAAAACCGATACTCATCAATCTATGGGCTATTTGGTGCGTGCCTTGTCGCACTGAAATGCCCGAACTGGCGCAATTAAAACGTGAACTAGGTGGAGAAAACTTCGATGTCATAGCGATTAATATCGATAAAGCCGCTTCTCCTGAAAAAATTCAGCAATTTTTGCAAGATATTCATGCGGATAATTTAGTCTACTATCGCGATGAAACCATGAATATCTTCAACGATATGAGAAAGCAGGGACTTGCTTTAGGACTCCCTATTACATTTCTCATTGATAAAAATGGTTATCTCATTGCGTCTTATAACGGGGCAGCGCCATGGGCCAATGATGATGCTAAATCACTTATAAAAGCTGTCATGAAAGAAGCAGAATAACCTAAATTTAATAACCGCGTCTTTTTAAACGCTGGATGGACACATCCAATGCTGACAAAAAAGCAGAACGATCTTTACCACAAAAAGGACGTGGTCCTCCTGTAACATGCCCCTGCTCTCGCAAATTTTCCATCAAATTGCGCATGACTAAAGCTTGACCGATTGAATGAGCATCAAAAATACGCCCCGTTGGTGAAAGACAACATCCCCCAACCTTTACAACCCGTGCTGCTAAAAGGATATCACTGGTTATCACAATACACGCCTCATGCACATGCTCTACAATCCAATCATCAGCCCTATCAAGTCCATCAGAAACAATAATTCTTTCAATGAGTGGCTCTTGGGGAAGAGAAAGAAAACGGTTTGCAACAATAAATGTTTTAAGCTGATAGCGATTCATAACACGATAAATTTCAGCTTTTACGGGACAAGCATCCGCATCAACCAACAAAGTAATGGCAGGTTTTATTCCTTGCTCCATCTTTTGGCTTTCATACGATCGACAGTTTTTTTCATTCATCGAAGAGATTGCCAATAATTGCGATAAAACATTATTGCAGCATTTATTTCACCCCCCAAAATAAAAATTGCGCTTAATATGTAAAGAAAAATTATGGCAACCATAATAGATGCTAACCCCGCATAGGTTGAAATATAATCAAACATCGTTAAATATTGCGCAAAAGCAAGAGAAGCCATAAACCATACAAAAATTGTCACCACAATTCCTGGTAAAATATCTATAAATTTCCGCTTTCCTGCTGGAAGCCATTTATGAACAATCAAAAGACTGATAAACAAAACAATAACTGCAATTGTATAACGCCATAAACGAATAACCCCAATATACTCAGTCATTAAAAAAGAATGATTTTGCATAATTTTGATCAGCAAAGGTGATAAAATTAATAAAAAGCTCATCACAACAAGACCAAAAGCTCCAAGAATCACAAAAAACAAACTTTGAAAACGACAAAACAACAAACTCCGTCGGTCAACAACTCGGTAAGCTTTATTTAAAGCCGTACGCAAAGCTTCTATTCCATTAGAAGCAAAATAAGCTGCTCCAATAACAGAAAGCGTTAACACACCTCCTTTATGAAAAGTTAAAACCTTGACAACTTCCTGAGATAAAGGCTCTGCAATAACATCAGGCAATAACTGCACCAATGCTTTAATTTTTTGCGGTGTATAGGTAAAAGCCCCGAGAAAACGAGCAAAAGATATTCCAAAAATGAAGAAAGGAAAAAATGCTAAAAGCCCCGATAGCGCAACATGACTTGCAAAAGCACTTCCATTATCACGCCAGTAATGACTTATTGCATCACAAAAAATACGATAGCTCCACCAAAAGATATTTTTTAACAAACCTCAATACTTTCTGGTAACATCCTTTTTCAGTTATCTCATACTTTATAAAAACCATCAAGACTTTAAAAACAAACATTTTACAGTATAGAGGGCAATAATCCATGCGGTCAAGTCTCACGCTGTCCTAAAACTGAAAAGAATAAGCCAAAAAATTTTACCAATAAAATATCTTCTGTTTGAAGCGTTGTATTTCATACTTAAGAGCTGCCCTCCATAAAAAAACGCAACAAAAATAAAATCTGGAGAAAAGACATTTCCCTACACGCTTTTTCACGCTAAAAAGCTTAAATTGAAAAAGAATAGACGGAAATGAATTTCTACTTTTACTTGTTTTATATCGTTCTCAAATGAAATTATTTTTCCATGTTAAAAGATAAATCAAACAGATAGCATACTCCAGTCCCAAACTGGCATACAAAAGCTAAAAAACAAATACACTCAATCATCTTAATATTTATTTCAAATATACCATTGTGTGAGATTTAAATGTTGACAAGCAAGAGACAACAAAAGGACAAGTTTTATAAAGAACACAATATCATAAAACAAATTGAACTAGGAGCATATCCTTATGAACTTTGCTCTCCTTTATGCGGTTTTGTTAACCAAAACAACAAACGCCGCTTATCAGGATGCAAAAACCTTTTGAGAGCCCAGAATGGGGGAAAAAGGTAAGCGCTCCCTTATCAGCCTAAAGACTCTTAAAAACAACGCCGTATCTTAATCACAACGAACAATCAAAAAGAACAGATATTACGACCAAAAAGAATGATAAAAATTAAGCAAAACAACAGCGCAAAATTCAAAAGTCTCTTATTTTACATTCCCTCTTTAGAAACGCTATGACGCCCAAAATCAGGGGCATCAATTTCCTGCCCTGCATCAATAATATTACGACGCACAGCACGCGTACGAGTAAAAAAATTAAACAGTGTTTCACCATCTCCTACACGAATTGCTTGTTCTAAAAAAGCAAGCCCTTCACTAAAGCGCCCCAACATCTCTAAAATAGCCTCTTTATTATGCAAACAAATATCCCGCCACATAACGGGATCAGAAGATGCCAAACGCGTAAAATCACGAAAACCAGAAGCAGAATAAGCAATCACTTCCGAATTTGTTACTTTTTCTAAATCACTCGCTGTCCCGACGGTATTATACGCAATCAAATGTGGCAAATGCGAAACAATTGCCAACACAAGATCATGATGCTTAGGCTCCATCTTTTCGACACGCGCCCCACAAGCTTCCCAAAACGCTGTCAATCGTGCTACAGCCGCCGCATCACTGTCTGCAAAAGGTGTTAAAATACACCAGCGATTCATAAATAAATCAGCAAAACCAGCATCCGGACCTGAATATTCCGTTCCCGCAATAGGATGCCCTGGAATAAAATGAACCGTTTTTGGCAACAAAGGCGCCATTTCTGAAATAACCAATTCTTTTGTAGAACCAACATCACTCACAATCGCCCCTAGCTTTAAATGGTTATGAATGCTTTTTGCGACCTCTGCACTCGCCCCAACAGGAACAGAAATAATAACGAGATCAGCACCTTCAACAGCCTTTGCATTATCCGTTGTATAAAAATCTCCAAGTTCCAATTCACGCGCTCTTTCCAATGTTTCTTGACGACGCGTGGCAACAGAAATCTCAGCTGAAAGATTTTTCTTTTTAATCACTCTTGCTAAAGAAGATCCAATCAAACCAATCCCTATGAGCGCTATTTTTTCAAATTGAATATGGGGCATCTTTCACCTTTAAAGATTCTTTGCAAATGACAAAAAGGACAATTGTAAAAACCATAATTTCCTTGTCTATTTGTTCAAGAGTTATGCACAAAACATTAAAAAACTACAACCAAGGAATAAAGAATAACGCAATTTACCCATCATCACCTGTGCAAACAAAAAACAGATCATTTTACCTGGAAAACGCAAAAAAATACGTGAAAAAATTTAATACCAAGCTTTAAAATTCTTACTTCATTGCTTAATAGCATATAACGCATTGATTAATAATCATAATTACATTGTTTATATAGTGAAACAATCTCTTAAATATCTCAGGCTTATTTCATTTTAAGCCTTCTTCTATTCAATTAATCAAAATTATATCTTTTGTCCCTCACAAGAGGAATAGCCTATGGATAAGACACTTAAAAGAATAAATAAAAAGCCTCACACTCTCTCATGCCAAGAGTTATCACAACATTAAAAGCGAGCAAAATACGTGGTAAGTGCTAGATTGCACTTTTGTTAAGTATAAAAGCTTCACGCAAAAGCGAATTTTTACAGCTTTCTAAAACCGTACTCTCAATTCTTTCCATTGTGTAAGAAACCTGTTCTAACTTCCAATATTTTAAAGCTTGTTCAACAGTCTTTTTTCGTTGAAAAAAATAGGAGGCCGTGTTTGAGAAACCACCGAAAAAGGTGATTTTTCTTCAAGTTCCTTGATAATGCAACAGCTGCAATTGCTGAAGATACCTTTGTGTCACCCTCAAAATAAAAAGTCATCACATTTTTAAAATGTTAGGCTGCCATCTGGCGTCGTGCAATAATTGTAAGCCCTAACAAAACTTGACGAATGATGGCTTCACCCAAAAGCGGATTTTTACGACTGTCTAAAACAGCCCTCTCAATTCTTTCCATTGCGTAAGAAATCTGTTCTAACTTCCAATATTTTAAAGCTTGTTCAACAGTCTTTTTTCGCTGAAAAAAAATAGGAGGCCGTGCTTGAGAAACCACCGCAAAAGGTGATTTTCCTTCAACCTCTACCTGATAACGCAACAGCTGTAATTGCTGAAAATGCCTTTGTGCTGTATTCAAAATGAAAAAAAGCGTCCCATGGCCTGCAGCATGTCGGTTAAAATGCGCCTCAAAGCTTGATATATCGCCCAACAAAAGAGCATCAATGACTTCATCTTGAGAAAGAGCACTAACATCGCTTACAACAGCTTTAACATCTTCAAGAGTAATATGAACATCTTCAGCGTAAAGACAAAGCTTCTCTAATTCACCTCGTGATACAAGGCGATCGGCTCCTAAACTTTCATGCAACCATTTGCGTGCATCCAAAGAAAGAGTCTTCTTAAACTGCGCTAAAGCCTCATCAATCAAACCGTCAAGAGAACGCATATCATCTGCAAAACAGGGTAAAGCCATTGCACTTGATGCTGTTTCAACAGCATTGCGCAACCCTGTTCCTTTTTTTAAATCCCCTGCTTCAATGAGAATAAAACTTTTCTCTGGTGGTTTCTCAATTAAAATCTTCAAGACTGTAAGAAAACCTTTTTGGTTAGCAGCATTCGAAATCCATATCAGACGATCTCCCCCAAAAAGAGATACAGTATGGGCTTCATTTTCCAAACGTGCAGGCTCTTTATCAATTTCAGCAGCATCCAAACGAATTGTCGAAAATGGATCTTCTATTTCAACCTTTGTAAGCTTTGCAAAACGTTGTGCACGCTCACAAATAAGACCACGGTCTGATCCATAAATCAGAACAATAGGAAAAGCACGTGAAAAACGCGTTAGAAACTGATCAACCTCATGTGTTTTTTTCTGAGCCACACTATTAATCCATTAATAGTTCATCATCATCAAGAACTTCCCCACGAACTTTCTGAAACATGCCAATTAAATCATTAACATCCAATCCTTGACGCTCTTCATGACAGACATCCAAAATTACTTTTCCACCATGTAACATCAATGTTCGGTCACCATAATCAAGAGCTTGACGCATAGAATGGGTCACCATCATAGTCGTTAATTTTTTCTCTTCAACGATTTTTTCAGTCAATCGCATCACAAAATCAGCCATTCCAGGATCAAGCGCTGAAGTATGTTCATCAAGTAATAAAACATCCGCATGCGCTAACGTTGCCATCACAAGACAAACGGCTTGGCGTTGTCCACCAGATAAACTGTCCATAGGATTTTGAATATATGCCTCAAGACCAATACCTAATTGAGCAATTTTCTCACGAAAAAATTGCCTTTTTTCATGGTTTAAAGCTGAACGCAAACTACGACGATTTCCCCGAAGTGCCGCAAGAGCTAAGTTTTCTTCAATTGTTAAAGAACCACAACTTCCCATTAATGAATCTTGAAAAACACACGCAACCTTTCCAGCACGTTCACTAACCGATTGCCTAGAAACATTTTGTCCATTGATAACCACTTTTCCTGTCGAGGGAAGTGTTGCCCCTGCTAAAACACTGAGCAAAGTTGATTTACCTGCACCATTTGAACCGATAACGGTTACAAAACTACCCTGATCAATTTTGAGGTTAATATCAATTAAAGCCTGTTTTTCCAAAGGCGTTTGCGGTTTAAATGTAACCCCAACATGACAAAACTCAATCACGTTTACGCCTCCTCCAATAGCGTGGCACAACAAGAGTTAAAACAACCAACAGTGAAGTAATCAACTGAAGATCTGTCGATGTATCAATCCCAATGCCATTAGCTTCAAATGCAAATTGCACCGCCACACGATAAAGCACAGATCCCACAATACAGCTGATTATAATCCAAAAAATATTACGTGTACGAAAGAGCGTTTCACCAATAATCACGGCAGCTAACCCAAAAACAATTGTTCCAATTCCACCGGTAATATCGGTGGCGATCGCAGTTTGAATATAAAGAGAACCACCAAGTGCAACACAAGCATTGGAAAGCCCCATACCAAAATAAATCAATGCTGATGTATGAACACCTTGCGCTGTCGCCATACGTGGATTAGCACCCATTGCACGCATAGCCAGACCAATTTCACTTTCCAAAAACCGCCAAATCAAAAATGCCACAACCAATAATACAGTACCAACGAAAAGAGGACGTACAAAAATATCAGACAAACCAAACAGATTATAAAAGGGCGTTAAAACTGTATCAGCAAGCGCTAAATTAACATTAGACCCTCCCATAATACCCATAATACGAAGATTAACCGTATAAAGTGCGGACATTGTTAAAATAGAAGCTAAAAGGTTCAAAATACCAAAACGCAAATTCAACAGAGCTGTTAATAAACCAGCAGCCATACCTGCAAAAAAAGCACATGCCATAGCTGTCCATGCGTTAAACCCTAAAAGAATCAAGACACCACAGACACAGGACCCGAGAAGAAATGAGCCATCAACTGTTAAATCAGGAAAATCCAAAACGCGAAATGAGAGATAAACCCCTATAGCAACAAACGCATAAATAAGACCTAATTCCACAGCGCCAGAAAACGCAAATATATTCATGTAAAGATAATCTCCATGAAAACTTAACGCACTTTTATTGTATCAACATCCTATCGACAAAAGTCATTGAATCACTTTTGTCGCACGGTCAATAACGGACTGAGGGATAACAATTCCTGCTTTTTCTGCTGCTTTCATATCAATTCGAATATCATTATTAGCCGCATGCACAACATCAATATCACCAGGCTTTTCACCCTTTAGAATACGCACAACCAATTTCCCAGCATCAACGCCTACATCATAGAAATTCACACCTTGAGTCATAAAAGGCCCGCGTCCTATCGTATTAGCATCCACAGTAAATACAGGTATATTAGCTTCCTGTGTGACCTTTATTGCGCCCTCTAAAACAGACAGAATCGTATTATCAGCAGGAACAAAAATAACATCGACCTTACCAATTAAAGCGCGCGTTGCAGCCTGAACATCAGAAGGCTTTGGGGCTGATGAAGGAATGATTTCAATTCCAGCTTTTTTTGCTACATCCTTTAACGTCTTAAGTGTTGAAACAGAATTTGCCTCAGAAGCATTATAAAGATAACCAATTTTTTTCAAATCTGGTTTTACTTCTTGCAAAAGTTTAACACTTTCAGCAACATCTATGCGATCAGAACTCCCTGTTACATTACCACCAGGTTTAGTCAAAGAAGAAACGATTTTAGCTCCAATAGGATCTGAAATTGCAGCAAAGACAATAGGAATTGTTTTTGTTGCTGCAAGCATTGTTTGCGCTGAAGGCGTGGTAATTGCGACAATAACATCGGGTTTATCACCAACAAATTTACGTGCAATTTGTGTTGCTGTTGAAATATTGCCTTGCGCTGATAAAAAGGTTAGCTGAAAATTTTCACCTTGCTTATAACCATTTTCTGCAAGAACATCTTCCACACCTTTACGAACAGCATCAGCAGCAGGGTGAACCATAATTTGTGTTAAAGCAACTTTAACGTGCTTAACCTGATCATCCGCTGTTGCAATACTGTTCATCATAAAAACAGCTGCAATGACAATCCCTAATATATTTACTCTCTTCAACATAAGACCACCCCTCTCCATGCAAAATTAAAAAAGTAGTAATTTATTACTGAAGAATCTTTTAAAAGCAATCTTTATTTTATTGTATCGAAACATAAACAAAATAAATCAAACTAAGATGATATTTTTTTGTTGCAATTCTCAGAAGCCTAAGCCATACAAGCACAGTATATATCGAATCGATGAGCGGGTGTAGCTCAGGGGTAGAGCACAACCTTGCCAAGGTTGGGGTCGTGGGTTCGAATCCCATCGCCCGCTCCATTGAGTTTTGATTTACTTAATTCCTCTATTTGTTTTTTGCAGTTTGCATTTGCAATTGTAGCATGTCATCAGTGTAGTTTGGCAGCAGGTTATAGCTTGTCAGAGGGTTTTGTATATTTTGACACTGGACCACTTTATTTTCTTTCAAATAATTTTCAAGGGATTTTTAAAGGGGCTTCAAAGACATTTAAAAGATTATTTTAAAACTCTTTAATGCGTAGACCAGCCCAACCTCTATTTTATTCCCTTTTTCAGTAAACATTACCCATTGCTTAAACGAAAGGAATTCTCTCGTGTTTACCTTATTTCTTACCATTGATACAATTGGATCAACTTGACCCTATTGCTCTCTCCCATCCCAATTGAAAAAATTGCACTTTGATCTCATTGAAGATTTGTCATTTTTTGTAAGAATTTATGGGATTTTACTCTGCAATCATCGGGATATAATTTTTAGCTCATAAAAAATAATCCTTATTTATATGAAAGTGATTTAAGTGGATTTTTCTAAGCGATCAGTGCGACTTGCTAAATTACTAAACTGTGTAAAATCGGATTGGAAAGCAATAGGAACTATCCCCATTGAACCATAGCGTTGTTTGGCACCAATAACTTCAAGTTTTCCAGAGACATTTTTGCCACAGGAATTTTTCCCAAAGACATTGATCATAGCCTCTTGCCATCCTGAAGATAATTTTTTTAATATTAGCCGCAGACCTGTTACGGACTTATAGGTCATAAAGGCTTAATTTAAAATAATTTGGGATTACCTTTGAGCTGACAGATTTTTACAACCCCAGTTAAAAGATCAATAAGAAATGATAAGTAATAGCAAGGAAAAAAGATGTTAAACAAATCAAAAATCGACTTATCATTAGAGAATAATTTTTGTTCAAAGGTACGTTTTTTACCAAAATTATGCCCCCAAATGCAGGTTATTGATTTTTCAAATGGTGTATCTTCTGTTCATTCAACATTTGCTTCAGACACATTCAATATTATCTCTGCTAAAAATTTACAAGAAACGATATCGCTAGGCCAAGCAAAGTCCATAGTCGATTCCTTTAATGCACAGAAACTCCCTTTAGCTTGGTGGGTTGGACCTCATTCATCTTATTATAAAGTTGATGAAGTTCTCTTATCTATTGGTTTAGAGCATGTTGAAACAGAAGTGGGAATGGCAGCTTTAGCGCAAGATATAGATTCGTACATTACTTCTACGCCGGATAACTTCAAAATCAAGGAAGTTGAAACACTGCAAGATTTTAGAGATTACGGAAATGTTATGGCATCCGTATTCGAGCCTTTTGATGAAGAGGCGGTCATATTTTATGAAACCATAGGAGGTTGTTATAAAAAAGACCCTAATGTCGATATGTTCGTTGGTTATATCAATAACAATCCTGTAGCCATATGCTTTTGTATTAAAGCAGATGAAATTGGTGGGGTGTATGATATTGTCACCAATCCAAATTTTCAGAAAAAAGGTATTGGGACATTCATGACAAAAATTGCCATTGAACATTTAAAAAGAAAGAAATGTGATGTCATTGGTATGCAAGCCTCTCAAGAGGGAAGTGGCATTTATAAAAAGTTGGGTTTTATAAACTTTGGTGAATTTAAAGTTTATTCCAATAAACACATGATCATTTAACAATGAATTCTTTTTTTCGCCACTTAAGAGAATTTACGATTTACAAATCCACTTTAAACAAATGAAAAGCTTTTAATTTGATATGACGGATAATTTCACCATATTTCTTTTATATGGTTAGTTTAACAGAAAAATTTTCCGCTTTATATAAAAAGGCCTTTTAAAGGTCATAACCTCTTTAGGGAGTTTTTTCTTTTTCTTAAAATTGCAATTAGGATGATGAGTTCTGTAATACGAATTACATTACTTAAAGCGTTACGCAAATAAATTGTTTTATTGTTTTTCGTGTAAATTGATTGAAGATTTTTCGTATCTCCAACATATCTAACATACACTGAGCAACCTTCTTATTGCCTTTGTCTATAAAACTTCAATTCACGCAAACCCAATTCTTGTTTGTGAAGCTAACGGTAAACTCTTTGATCACGACAGATAACCAGAAAAAATCGGCTATGGTAAAAGCTTTTAACAACAGCTCTTTTTAGAAAAACACGCGATTTAAATAGAATATACAAAGCAGCAACGATACTTTCAGCCTATCGTAACTTTTCCTTTTTTAGTGATTACGTATACCTCTTCTATAATTTCTGCTACTCCACCATATGATTATTCTTTTTCCTTATTGACTCTCTCAACATAAAATCGTGATTACACAGTTTCCCACATTGATAAGCATACCAGTTGAAACTTTTTCAACTCATTCTTACCAAATCTCGCACGAATCACCCTTCAGCCGCACTTATGGAAAAATCTCAACTGATTTTAATATTGTCTTCTCCATAAAAAGTTTTTACATATCAAAAGAATCCTAAAGCCAATCAGCTCTTTCAACTAAATTACGATTTTAATTTATTTACGCAATTTTTCATGATTTTTCATGGCATTCAATACCTGTTGGCTTATTTCCTGATATGTAAGCCAACGCCAACCATTTGACATTGTTTTTCGTCCTCATTTAACAGATATGAAATCAACCTCATTTTTATACGCATAATCAACACGCATTTGATCATGAAAATTGGAGCCAAAAACATGAAGAATACACGGTGGCTTAGCCAAAAAAGCCAACAACTCAATCAACGCACAAGAAAATGCATGGGCAGGCGAATGAACCCATAATATACAATATTTCACCCCACCCCATTACTTTACAGCTTCTAAAAATTGCGCCCGCGAAGCCGCACAATAATAATCTAACGGTACGCACAGAGAGTTTTTTGGGAATGCTTCAAGCTAATCCCTATGAAAAAGAAAGCGCGCTGCAATAATCACTTCTTGTGACTTTAGCGACTGATACAAAGAAGCAAGCATCCCCGTGCCACCTACCACTAAATAACGATATTGCGCGTCATTTTTTATCATCTTTCCCAACTTTCTGGTCTAAAAACGTATACATTTCATCAGCAAGCCGCTCACAACGCACCCGTACCTCTTCACTAAGAACTTTCCATGTGTACCCCTCCTCATCCGATACCCAATCCTCTTTAGCTGAAGCGACTTAACACTGTAGGGAATAACCATAAAGCGTACGTACCCACCGGCAATAAATGTTCGCACGATTGTGCACATTTCTTGGCTACATGACCATGAGAGATAAGCCCAACCGGTTTCTTTAAAAAAGCATTATAGGCCAAATGATCAAGAGCATTTTTTTAATCACCCGAATAAAACTCTTGAATAAAGGGGGCTAGAAAGAATAATCCCAGCTGCAATTGTTTTAACAAATTGACGAACGGCAGCACTGGGATGAGCCTCCAAATCATGATGATAATCTGGATTAGCAATCGGCAAAGGCTGTTCACAAACATCAACCCAATGAAGAGATGCATCAATAGGCAATCAGCCAAACAACGTTTTTGTTAATGAAAGTTGACGCACAGACCCCAAAATAATGGCAACAGAACCCTCCCCTCTATTTCTCCGACAAATCTGACGACATATTGAAAAATGATCGCCAACAGAATGACAATAAATGTTAAAGACTAATATCACTGACCAATGATCATGAAAATCTTTTTGCTCTTTTGTTTTTTAGCTATTTTTAAGACGCATTAAACTTCTTGTTTAATTTTTGTAAAAAACATTTCAAAAATGATTTTCTAAGTTTTCAAAGATTTTTCAAAAGATCTTAAAAGACCTCTTACAGCCCTTTTCTCCTTTTTTACTTCCTCATCCCACCTCTTTCCACATAAGTGCCCCCCTCGTGCCAAACAACACTTTTTTATTCGTTATTTATATAAGCATAGAAAATATCACGACAAAACACACAGCAGAATAGAAAATTTTGTCACATCAATTTCTTCATACACTCTTCCATAATGCATAAAAATGGTGAAGGGGACCACGTCCTTTTCCTACTTGCAAAGCATTTGAAGAAGATAACGCTCCATGTAAATAGTCCTTTGCTTGTTTAACCGCACACAATAAAGGCTGTGTAGGCAATAATGCTGCAATTGCAGCAGAAATGGTACAACCGGTACCGTGGTCATGCGTAGTTGTGAGACGAGGCGTCTCAAGCATGACAAGATCTTCACCATCACAATAAAGATCCGGACTAGAACAATTGTCATTCTCCATATCTTTTACAGCAAGAGTGCTTAAATGCCCCCCTTTTAACAGCACTGCCTTACAACAAAGTGCCAACAATTGTGGCGCATATTGATACATAGCCTTTAACGACCATTGCACCTCACATCCCAGTAACAAAGATGCCTCAGGTAAATTTGGTGTGATCAAAGTTGCCATGGGCACAAGAACATCACGCATAATTTCAATAGTATCCGGCTGTAAAAGCACATCGCCACTTTTTGCCACCATAACGGGATCAAAAACAATAAAACGCGCTTTGTGATAGGCAAGACGTTCTGCTATAACTTGTGCAATCTGAGCATTTGCCACCATACCAATTTTAACAGCATCAACATGGATATCCTCAAAAACAGAATCAATTTGATCAGCAACAAAAGAAGCATCTAATGCTTGAAAAGAACGTACACCTTGGGTATTTTGTGCAACAACAGCTGTAACCACACTCATACCATAAGTTTTCATAGCCGAAAAAACTTTCAAATCCGCCTGCATTCCAGCACCACCAGAAGGATCTGTTCCTGCAATAGATAAAATTCGTGGAATAAAAAGTTTATCTTTTTGTAATTCCATTAACCTCTTTCCTTCTTGTTTTTTAATATTGGAAAATGAGTTACTGAAAAAATAGATTCTTGAAAAAACATAAAGAAAATGTTTTCTCATGTGAATTATATTATATATGAATTCTTTTTATAGATATAAAATGGAAAATCTAGTGCTTATCCTTCGTTCTATTCTTTTTACGTTTGCTTTTTATACAACAACTTTCATACAAATGATCCTTTATGCTCCCGTTTATTTTCTCATGCCACGCAAAAAGGCATGGATCGTTCCCAAAACATGGGCACGCGTTACACTCTTTTTACAAAAGTACATCGCAGGTACACGTTATGAAATTGAAGGATTAGAAAATCTCCCCAAAGGAGCTTATATCATTGCTCCCAAACATCAATCTGCATGGGAAACCTTTAGTCTTGTTCCCTATCTTGATGATCCTACGCTCATTTTAAAACGTGAATTGATGTGGATTCCATTGTTTGGCTGGTATATGGCAAAAACACAAATTATCCCCATTAACCGCACAACGCCCATCAAAGCCTTAAAAACAGTTATACAAAAAGCAAAAGAGAAAATAAAACAAGGGCGTCAAATCCTCATTTTTCCGGAAGGAACACGCCGACAGCCCGGTCAAGAACCAGATTATAAGTCCGGAATTGTCGCGCTCTATAATGAATTAGGACTTCAAGTTGTCCCTATTGCGCATAATGCGGGTTTATATTGGCCACGAGGTAATTTCCGACGCTATCCTGGAACAATTCGTGTTCGTATTCTCCCTCCAATAGAAGCTGGTTTAAGCAAACGTGACTTTTTAGATCAACTTATCCAAAAAACTGAAGAAGCCTGTGATGAACTGCTCCTCTTAGCAGCTCAAGATTCTACCCCTCCTCCTATGCCACCATCGGCTGTTCAAAAGCTTCAAAAACTGAAGCATCATGAAACACAACCTTGACTGGTAAACAATATCACTTTGTCTGTTAAATAAAGCATATGAAACAAATCTATTAAGGAAAATCCTTCAAATCTTCTTATTCAAAATTATAAAACACACATACATTATAAAAAAAACAACGAATATATAAAATTCTTTGGAAAAGCTTCTTCCCTTCTCTAAAATCGTTTAAATAATACACATAATATTGATTTATAAAGATAATTTTCGCTATTCGACTTGAAATAGATTTGCAATAAGAAAAGCTTATAACTTTTGGAAATCCTCATTCAATACGAAAATAGCGAATTATCATTATAAATCAATGTATTATTAAATATAATAACCTGCAAAACGTATGATTATATCGGCCTGTTCCTTCCTTGCAAAACATCAATTTCCCCAAGAATATGAAATTTTGTACAATCTTCATCATTTAAAAAGTATTTCTTGAGAGACTTAAACCATCAAACCAAATTCAAGGGGAAAATAAAGATGAGCGTTGGTTTTTTTATCCCTAAAAACATAACGAATTCAGCAGTTAACCATCTATCCTCTCTATCCTGGACTTAAAAGCGTTGTATGTTACATTAAAACAATTCTAAATAATGAATAAGAAGGAACTGAATTTAAACTCATGAAACGTATTTTCTATAATTTATTTTTTTATTTCATTTTGAGTTTGTTCAGCACTGTTACTTTAGCGCAGCCTTTTATTTCTGTTGATGTTACAACGGGGCATATCTTAAAACATAATCAAGCTTTTGAGCGTTGGTATCCAGCTTCCCTAACAAAATTAATGACCGCTTATGTTATTTTTCGTGCCATGAGCCGAGGAGAAATTTCCCCCAACAAACCGATCACCATCAGCCAATACGCAGCAAAAGCTCCTGCGTATCATTCAGGCTATAAAGCTGGTTCTGTTCTCACACTTGATACAGCCTTAAGTATCACCATGGTTAAATCTACCAATGATTTGGCCATTGCTATGAGTGAAGCCGTTGCCGGTTCACAAAAAGCTTTTGTACGCAAAATGAATAGTGAAGCTAAACGTTTAGGCATGTTTGGCACCCATTTTGCAAATGCAAGTGGTTTACCAGATCCTCAAAACTACTCCACAGCACGTGATATTGCTCTTTTAGCCATGCAAATACGTCGAGAGTTTCCACAATATGCTCATTATTTTTCTATTCCAGCGATTGATTTTGGTAATAACCGAAAAATCCAGTATAACTCAAACAATCTCATTGGCCGTTTTTATGGAATAGATGGTATGAAAACAGGCTTCATTTGCGCCTCTGGTTTTAATCTTGTTGCCTCAGCCACCCGCCATAAACGTACAATTATTGCTGTTATTCTAGGCGCTACAAACATAAGCGAAAGAGAAGAAAAAGCAGCACAACTTCTTGAAATAGGATTTTTGCATCAAGGAAGCCCCCTATTAACCCTAGCAACATTAAAACCTTATGGGAATCATATGACACAAGCCAACAATATGAGACAACAAACATGCACCCCTGAAGCCATAAAAATGCATGCCAATTCGTATGATGATCAAGGAAATATTATTCTCACCTCACCTTTTATCACTGCTCCACCCTCTTTTTCTCATCCTTTAGAAGTACACCTCATTCATACACCTCAAATACCTAAAATGATCGTAAAACCACTGAAAAAACCCAACATTCCGTATAAAAAGCGCGCAAAGCGCTTTATAAAAAAACCTAAAATGTAATCTGTGGTTAATTGTAACACCATAATTTATAATGATAACTCACTATTTTACCCCTTATATCAAAACCATAAATATCGTAAGATTGACTCATTACAAATCTATATCTGTTAAATCAATTAAAACCGATCTCTTGCACGTCACAAGATGGATGAGCATATAAACAAAATAATCAAAGCCAAGGAATTAAAACTCCTCCTATAAAACCCTTCAAGTACCAAGAAGTATCATAACATTATCACTGTAAAAGTGTATGCTTATGCCCAGACTTACCTTTATAAATTTAAAAGTAATGATAAAATGGACTTCATAGGAAATTGACCATTATATTCCTTTACAAGCCCAATCATGAATGGGATTGACGTCGTAAGATATGTTTCTTTAAAATAAAACCGCGGTTGATAATTAAAATGAAAATAAAGCGCATTCCTCTCACGCTTATTACTGGTTTTTTAGGCTCTGGCAAAACAACCTTGCTCAACCGTATGCTAAATGACCCTCTCTTAACAGAATGTGCTGTTATCATCAATGAATTTGGTGAAATCAGTATTGACCACCTTCTAGTTGAAAAAACCACAGAAGGAATTATTGAGCTTGCCAATGGTTGCTTATGTTGCAATTTACGCAGTGATCTCATCGAGACATTAATTGATTTAATCAATCGCGTTCAAACAGGACAGATCAAACAACTCAATCACATTATTATTGAAACAACAGGGATGGCTGATCCTGCCCCTATTTTACAAATACTTTTAAGTCACCCATTGTTTATTCAAACATTGTCCATAAATACTGTTCTTGCAACATTTGATACATTAAGCACTCTTTCCATATGTGAGCGCTATCCTGAAATATATAAACAATTAATCTTTGCTGATAAAATTATTCTCACAAAAACAGATCTTACAGCTCCACAAACGCTTTCAGATGGATTCCTTAACACACTCAAAACAATGAATCCTACAGCACAAATCATCGATGCCCATTCTGAAGATTTCTGCTTAAATAATCTATTAATAAATCACACATTATGGGATGAAAAAGGAGAAAATATACACCTTAAACAAAATCTTAAAACAGCGCCACATGATCATTCCCCCCACAAAACCATTCGTACCTTTTCACTAGACTGTGAAGATCTTGTTGATTATGCCACCATTGAGACTTTATTAGAGCTCCTACACAACCGTTATGGTGAAAAATTACTCCGTATTAAAGCTATTATCGCATTGCGCAATGATCCTTATCGCCCACTTGTATTACATGGTGTACAAACATTTTTCCATCCACCTATAAGGCTTTCAACTTGGCCAAAAGGAATAAAACAAACACGTTTTGTCATCATTACCGATGGTATTGAAAAAGAAGCAATACAAAAACTTCTCAATGCTTTTTTTAATAAACCAGCAATAGATACAGCAGACAAAACAGCCCTACTGGAAAACCCTCTAATCATTCTAGGAATAAAATTTTAATTCTCTCCTTCAAGAATATAACGGTAAATCCGTTTCCCCCCTCCTCTTAACGCTTTTAAAGAAGAAAAATAACTCTCACCATAGATTTTGCCAGCTCCCAATGTGTAGCTATCTCTTAGCATTTGAGACGATTCATTAGAGGCATTTTTATGAATTATCTCAAACACCAAAAGCTTTTGTAGCATTAAGCACTAGAGAATATAGGATGATATCGGTTTGCTTTTAATTAAGAGTAAAGGCAGAAAACTCAATGGTTTTACCTTTATATCCTCAACCAGAGCCATCATAAAATGGATATGACATACATTGAGAAGTGTTTCTTTAAAGAAAGTACGTGAAGAAGCTACATATTCTATTTAGAGCACTTTGTTTTAAACGAGAAGCGTAGCTCTATTAAACAAAAGCGTAATGCAATGCATAATTTCCGTTATGAGTATGACAAAATAATATTTTACATCATATAAAAAAATACAAAGAGAGATGCATGTTATGTTAACTAACTCTTCACTAAAAAACCAAGATTTCCACCGATATTGATGTGCAAAAACGCCTCTTTTCTGAGCCAATTCCGCTTGGTCCTCACACTTCATTTAATTAACTGATACAAAGCTCTATTAAAAAACTCCGTACTTTAAAATATAGACGTCTCCCCTAAACACCTCATGTGTAAAATTTTTTCGTGTTCTATATCGCCGCCATCATAAGCGATGTTTTTTACGGTATGGCAGAATAGAATAACACTCATTTCATTAGAGAAACTGAAGTTTTATCAATATCACGATTAAAAATGTAACGTTTTCCATAAACTTCAACGTTTGGGGGTTGATGATTTTCTTCAAAAAAATCATAACCCTCCTTAAGCATAACCCAGAATTGGTAATGAGGATCATTGCGATGACGTGACATATTATCCTCGGTCATGCGGAAAGGAAAAGCCTGTAGCTGAAATGCTCTTTGTCCTCCTTTAAAAGCATCCCGTGCAAACGCATAAATCTGAGCCATATTCCTATCACTCATAGAATAACAACCGGCAGAAAAGCAAGAACCATGCACCATAAGATTGCTTCCTGTACGACCATTTTCCTGATCATAAAGGTTAGGAAATCCTATATTAAAAGAAAGATAATATTTTGAATAAGGATTCATTTGATTTGCAGTAATTGTATAAAAACCTTCCGGTGTCTGAAGATCCCCTTCTTTATATTTAGGTCCAAGCTTACCGGACCATTTACAAATACCATAGCGAGCAACCAAGATAAAAGGCCCTGAACGAGACTGCTTCCAAACTTCAGCAACATTTTCTTCCTTAAAAAATCGCATCACAATGGGTGCATAGAGATCAATATCGTATAAAGCCATTCTATTCTGGATTTCTTTCGGAAGAGGCTGCTCAGCTTTAGCACGAATAGAAGCTGGCAATCTTCCTTCACAGGCCGTCAATACTCCCATCACACACAACACACACACAGCGATGAATCTGTTAAGTGTCATTAAAAAACTCCAATCCAACACCCCTCACACAAGATGATTTATGCTAATGAACGACCAATTTGAAGGTATTTTTCCCTTCGTTCTTGTTTAAGAACTTCCCCATCTTTTCCTGCCATCGCTTTTAAAGCTTCTGAAATAGTCTCACCCGTTGAATCAATGACAATTTCTTTATCACGATGGGCTCCTCCTAAAGGCTCCGAAATAATGCCATCAATAATCTTTAATCGATACAAATCTTGGGCAGTAATACGCATATTCATTGCAGCATCTTTTGCACGGGTTGGATCACGCCATAAAATAGAAGCTGCTCCTTCTGGAGAAATAACAGAATAAATCGCATGTTCCAGCATATAAACTTTATTGGCTGCCGCAATTGCTATCGCCCCCCCAGAACCACCTTCTCCAATAACAACAGACACAACTGGAACTTTTAGACGCAAAGTTGCTGCCGTTGATTGAGCAATGGCTTCTGCTTGCCCGCGTTCTTCAGCACTTACCCCAGGATAAGCGCCTGCCGTATCGACAAAAGTAAGGAGTGGTAAACCAAAGCGATCCGCCATTTCCATAATACGGACAGCTTTACGATATCCTTCTGGCCGTGCAGAACCAAAATTATAGCGCAAACGTGTTTGCGTATCGTGACCTTTCTCTTGACCGATGTAAGCGACTGCTTCTCCCTTAAAGCGTGCAAAACCGGCTTGAATAGCCTCATCTTCAGCAAATTTTCGATCTCCTGCCAAAGCTGTAACATCACTCAATAAGCGTTTGGCATAGTCCATAAAATGGGGACGATCAGGATGGCGAGCAACTTGTGTTTTTTGCCACGGCGACAATTTTTTATAAATATCGCGCAATGCCGTTTGGGAACGTTTTTCAAGACGCGCAATCTCGTCACTCATATCAAGACTGCCTTTTTCCTGAGAAATTTTTTTCAATTCAAGAATTTTTCCATCAAGATCAGCAACTGGTTTTTCAAAATCAAGATAATTATACATTTGTATCAACTCACTCAGTGTCACTTATACACTTATAATTTGCTTTATAAAGTCTTTTTCAAAACATCACCTTTTCTTTAACGAGCCTTTTGCGCATCGGCAAGAGGATGATGCTCATTAACGAGACGATAAAGTCTCTCTTCCAACACATGGGTATAAATCTAAGTCGTAGAAATATCAGAATGACCTAACAAATGTTGAACGGCACGCAAATCTGCACCATTTTGCAAAAGATGGCTAGCAAAAGCATGGCGCAATACATGGGGAGAAAAGCTTTCACTTTTTATTCCAGCTCTTTTAGCAAGATTTTTCAGTTCCCGTGCAACAACTTGACGCGCAATATACCCTGTTTCTGAATGCGCCGGAAAAAGATAAAGACTTTTCGCATCTTTCCCTTTATCACGCAAATCCAACCATTGCAAAAGAACATGATAGGCTTTTTTTGATAAAAGCACCATTCGTTCTTTTTTTCCCTTACCGCAAACCACAATACTGTATGTTTTCCCCCGAACAGCCTGCACGGGCAAACTCACCAACTCACTAATGCGTAATCCCGTTGCATAAAGCATTTCACTCAACAGCTGAAGACGCAATGCACGCAGATAATCCTTAGATCCATAATCTGCTTGATTAACCTCTACTTCCGCCAAATCAAGAAATTTTGTCACTACATCTTCACTGATAATTTTAGGCAAAGGGCGCCCTTGTCGAGGGGCATCAATATCATGAGAAGGGTCATTTTCTCTTAATCCTTCTGCATAAAGAAACTGATAAAATTGACGCAACGTCGATAAACGGCGTGCTTGTGAAGTTTCAGCAAAACCCAATGTATGCATGAGCGACAAAAGACCAATCAAATCTTCCTTTTGTGCTGAAAGGAGGGAAACAGAATGCGAAGACAATTCGTCTTGCGTCCACTGTAAATCATGCTGATAAGCCACAAGTGTATGGGCAGAAGCGCCTCGCTCAGCACTCATCATTTCAAGAAAACGCTCTATCACAAGGTTACTGTTCATCGATTCATTCCCAAGGAATGATTCTGTGAATCCAAAGGGACATCAACAGATATATCCACAGTTACAGGTTCAACAAAAACCACAAGAACGATCATTATACCAAAGGAAAGAGTAAGAAAAATGAAAAGAATCATTAAAAGTCTGGTTAATGTTGGCATAAAATAATAAACTTTTTCCAAAATATTCTATCGCTTAAATCCTACATTATAAAGATTAACAGGAATTGACTCTAAATTAGATAAATGCCGAAATAAGCCATGAAAAGTAATCGACCCCAACATCCCCCCTTATCAAAGATAAAGAGACAACTCTTATCATCTCTCAATAACCAAGTTATTGTGTTTGTTGGTCTTATGGGAGCAGGAAAATCAGTCATTGGAAAACGTGTTGCCACCATGCTTGATTTACCCTTTTATGATTCTGATCAAGAAATCGAAAAAGCAGCACAAATGTCTATCATAGAAATCTTTAAAATCTATGGTGAAGCGGAATTTCGTACTCTTGAACAACGTGTTATTCTCAACCTCATAAAACAACGCCCTCTTGTCTTAGCAACAGGTGGTGGTGCTTACATAAATCAAGATACACAAAAAGCTCTTCATAAAAATGGAATATCTATCTGGCTTAAAGCAGATCTCGATGTCCTTATGCAACGCGTTTCCAAGCGTCCAACACGACCGCTTCTTCAAACAGCAAATCCTAAAGAAACGATGCAAAAACTCATGGAACAGCGTTATCCTCTCTATGCAACAGCAAACATAACAATTAACAGTCATAAAGAAAGTCCTCACAGCGTAGCAAAAAATGTCATACGATCTCTACAGCACTACCTCCATACAAAAAAATAAAGATAGAAAGAACAAGCATGCAAACCAAAACCGTCAGCATTAAATTAGACAAACACTGTTACGATATCATCATTGGCCCAGATCTTATTGCGCAAGCTGCTTTAAAGATTAAGATTTCTCTTCAGAAAAAAGATTTTCATCAAACGCGTTTGGCAATTGTCACCGATACTAATGTTGCATCTCTTCATTTGGATCCATTACAAGCAGAGTTCACAAAAAATAAAATCCATACTGTTCCTATTATTGTAGAAGCGGGAGAACAATCAAAATCATTTTCAACCTTGCAAACTATCATCGATCAAATTCTTGCAGCTCGTTTAGAAAGAGGTGACTGTGTTATTGCTTTTGGTGGCGGTGTCATTGGCGATCTAGCAGGATTTGCGGCCAGTATGATCCGCCGTGGTATGAACTTCATTCAAATGCCCACAACACTTCTTGCACAAATTGATTCCTCTATTGGTGGAAAAACGGGTATCAACAGCCGATATGGCAAAAATCTTATCGGTGCTTTTTATCAACCGCAATGCGTTATTACTGATACATCTGTTCTTGATACCTTGCCACCACGTGAATTTCGCGCAGGTTATGCAGAAATGGTTAAATATGGACTCATTAACCAACCTGATTTCTTTGCATGGCTTGAAAAAAATGGACAAGAAATTTTCTCCAATGGTCCTACGCGAATAGAAGCCATTGTTCGCTCATGCCAATTTAAAGCTGCCATTGTAGCACGTGATGAATACGAAAAAGGAGAACGCGCACTCTTAAACCTTGGACATACCTTTGGACACATGCTGGAGACAGCAACCGCTTATGATTCAAAGCGTTTAATTCACGGTGAAGCTGTAGCAATTGGAATGGTTCTCGCGCATCAATTTTCTGCGCAACTGAATCTAAGCGACCCCACGCTCTCACATCGCATCGAAGCACACCTTGAATCTGTAGGTCTTCCTACAAGGTTAAAGGATATCCCAGGAGAATTACCAGATGCTGAAGCTTTAATGACTCTCATTGCTCAAGATAAAAAAGTTTCACAAAATAACTTAACTTTCATTTTGACACGCGAACTTGGCCAATCATTTATTGCAAAAAATGTTCCACCAGATGCAGTTTTATCCTTTTTGGAACAAAAATTAACAGAAATTCGTTAATTCATATTGAATATAATTGATTCGTTTTTATACTTCTATTAAAGGAATAGTTATGATGATGTCTGCGTAGCTCAGTAGGATAGAGCACAGGATTCCTAAAGAAATTGGGCACTTTGAGGAGAAATCCTCAAAGTGGATCTGCTCAAATTCGGGGAAAGCTTCATGGGCAACTATATGCCAATCCCGAGCCAAGCCTCTCTTCACATGAGAGGAAGGTGTAGAGACTGAACGGGCAGCACCTAAAAAGCGCAAGCTTCAAGGTGAAGAGACAGTCCAGACCACAAACAGCCAATAAGGCTGGCGGTGAAAATCGAAGTGGTATGAATCCTGGGGTCGCAGGTTCGAATCCTGCCGTAGACACCATCTTATTTAAGACAAATTAGTTTTCATATAGGGAAGCATTATGAAAAAAACTCTACAAATCTTAGGATTTTTTTCCTCTTTATTATTTTTCAATGTCAGCAATACCTTAGCTGCTTCTTTAGTCATTGAAATGCCAAGTGACCCAGAAACACAAACCATAACCTATCAATGTGACATGGGTGCAAATACAGAACGCGTCGAAGCAACTTATTACAATGTTGATAATATTGCGCTGGTTGATTTTAAATGGAAAGGCGAGCGCGTCATCGCTTCTAAGGTTTATTTTAAATGGAAAAGCGACGATGTCATCACTACGAGTGCCTTTGCTGCTAAGGTCATCTCTGCCTCGGCAGAAAAATATGAAGGAGGTCGGTATGACTGGTGGAAGACGAACAATGAAGTCATACTTTATGTTCATCTTCACGACCCAGAAGGAAAAAATCTCATCCACTGTAAAGATGAAACACTGTTATTATTTTAAATAACTGAGGAAATATCATGAAAAAAATTGCTTTTATTATAGGATTGTGCGCTGCTTTAGGCCTACCGCTATTCGGTTCACTCAACGCCTTTGCAGGCTCTTTAGTTATCGAAGTCCCAGATGATCCAGAACCAACAACAACCGTTGCTGTCTATCAATGCGAGACAGGAACAAGTAAAGAGCGTGTTGAAGTAACCTATCTCAATGCGGATACCATTTCACTTGTTGATTTCAAATGGAAAGGAAATCGCATCATTGCTTCCCATGTTATTTCTGCTTCTGGAGCAAAATATGTAGCAGGACCTTACATATGGTGGACAAAAGGAAACGAAGCCACACTTTTTGATCTCGTGAATGATCCAGAAGAAAAAAATCTTATTCAATGTGTAGAAGAACAAAAAATAGAACAAACAGAATAGAGAAGCTTATGGCCCCTTAAAAATCGCTCTGGCTCGTATCACTCGGCATTTCTTGTGAGGAAGGTGTTTGTTTTTTCATCTGACGTGATAAAAGGGCCAGCGGTTTTTCTGATTTATTTTCTGAATAATGTCGATAAGCTGCCGCTTGTGATACCAGCATTGAAGCGACTGGTATTGTTACAAGTAAAAAAATCATCAACAAAAATTCATGAAAAACAAAATGATGATCTACAAAAGTTGAATAAAGAAACGACGCAATAAGAATACTGCCAGCACCCCAACTTGTCCCCAACGAAATCATATGTAAACGCTTATAAAAACTGGAAAGACGCACCAGCCCTATCATTCCAATCAGTGTGAGACCAGATCCTAAGATCAAAAAAAACGTAACAGCAATAGCAACAACAAGCGATACATCATCCTTCATTCAATAATCTCCCCCCGCATGAGAAACTTTGCCAACGCAATACTTGATACAGGACCCAATAAACCAACGATGAGCGCTGCCACAAAATAAATGGTTGTCCCTGAGCGAATATCAAAGGTCAGAAACAAAAAAATAGTGATAATATAAAGAGCATCCAACCCCACAATTCTATCCTGTGCCCTTGGGCCACGAACGATCCGAAATAGTGCGAGAATCATCGCTAAACTTAAAAAAAACTGCGAGAGATAAAGCCCCCAATAAAGGATAACCATACTCATGAGAAAATCTCCAAAAGTAATTGCTCATAGCGTTGTTTGATCAATTTTTGATAATCATACCCATTTTTAAAATTTAAGACGTGAAGCAAAAGTTCACTATTCTTTCTATTATAGGCAATCCAAACAGTCCCTGGAGTTGCTGAAAGAATACATGCTAAAACAGCTAAAGCAGTACGACTTTCAAGCGAAATAGGCACCACAATAAAACCAGACTGCTGTTTTCTAGATCTTTTGGTTAAAACGAAGCAAGCTACAGCAATATTTGAAACGATAGAATCAATAAACACACGAAAAGACAGCTGGAAAACAGCACGCCAACTTTTAATGGTTATTTTTTCCGGCTCAAGAAGCCGCATCATCCAGCCCCCAAACAAAGCAATGATAACGCCTAAAAGCAATTGACCGAAACTAAAGCCATTTAAGATCAGCCACATAAAAATAATTGCCACACTAGAAAAAGGGAAAAAATAATTCTGTTTCACTGATGAATCCCCCTATTTTCAAGGGAAAAATCATCTAAAACGCTGCCAATATAATTTTGAGGTTCATACAAAGTTTTGGCTGTTTCAAGCATATAACGACTAACAGGACCAGCGACAATTGTAATAAGAAAACACAAAGCAAGCAAAACAGCAACAGGGGCAAATTCAATCACCTGCACCCGTGGAATCCTCTCTTCGAGAGAAACCCAAAAAGTTCGAATACCCGTTCGTGTCATCGCAATCAAAGCAGCAAAACCAGATAGCGTAACAAAAATCATAAAAAGCCAATCGTGATAAACGGGTAGAGAAGTATTTTCTTTACTATGATTTAAAAGTGCCACAAACATCATAAATTTAGCAACAAAACCAGAAAAAGGAGGAAGACCAATAATCAAAAGTGCACAAAGACCAAAACAAGCTCCAAGAATTGCCACAGTTACCGGTAAATAAGTCCCTACTTCATCTTCTTCATCCTCTTCATCATCCCCATAGACTTCCATTGTCACCGTCAAAACATTAGCAGCAACATCTTGACAACGTTCAACCAACTCCACCAAAAGAAAAAAAGCCCCTAGCGCCAAAGTTGAGGAAACAATATAAAAGAGTGCCCCTGCGATCAGGGCTGTATTGCCGATCCCGATTACTGTTAATAATGTCCCAGAAGAAACCAAAACACTATAAGCTGCCAAACGCCCCAAGACTTGACTTGCCAACACCCCAATAAAACCAAAAGCCATAGTGGCAAGCCCACCGTAAAACAAAACCATTTGGCCAAAATGACTAAAATATCCACTTTCTGGTCCAAACCATAACAATGTTAAACGTAAAATAATATAAATACCGACTTTGCTTAAAAGTGCGAAAGAAGCTCCAACAGGCGCTACCGCTGCACTATAAGTTGGCATCAACCAAAAATTCAATGGCCACATCCCTGCTTTAATTAAGAAAGCAATTCCCAAAAGTGCAGCCCCTATTTCGAACAAAGTTATATCGCTAGAGGCTATATATTGTATTTTTATAGCCAAATCAGCCATATTGAGCGTGCCCACGATTCCATAAATGAGCGCCGCACCAACGAGAAAAAACGATGAGGCAACCAGATTAACCACGACATAATGCAACCCAGCGCGCACACGTAGTGGACCAGAACCATGTAAAGCAAGACCATAAGAAGCCGTTAACATCACTTCAAAAAATACAAATAAATTAAATAAATCACCTGTTAAAAAAGTGCCATTTATTCCAACCATGAAAAATTGCATCAATGACTGAAAATGTGAACCCGCTTTATACCAATTTGCCCGTGCAAAAACCAACACCGCGCAGATCAACAAACTAGCAAGCAAAAGCATCATAGCACTTAAGCGATCAAGCACCAAAACAATACCAAAAGGAGAAGGCCAATTACCAAGCCGATAAACATCCACAGCGGGTGCAACTTCAAGAACACGTTTTACTAATAAAACAGCAATAACAACGAGCAATGCGGCAGAAAAAATACTTATAAGTGATTTCAGTTTTGAATGTCGCTCATCATAGAAAAGAAGAAGAGCTCCAGTACTTAACGGCAAAAGAATCGGCAAAATAATAAGATGATGCACATAAGCTTCCATCACTTTACCTCACGTCCATCAACGTGATCTGAACCTGTCAAACCACGTGAAACCAACAAGATAACTAAAAATAAAGCTGTCGTTGCAAAACCGATCACAATCGCAGTTAAAACCAAAGCTTGTGGAAGAGGATCAACATAATTTGTTGGATTAATCACTTTAGCAGGATCAACAATTGGCGCTGCATTACTCCTTGGTCTACTCATTGCAAATATGAAAAGATTGACACCATAGGATATCAAAGACAAACCTAAAATGACTTGAAAAGTTCTAGGGCGCAAAATGAGCCAAATTCCAGATCCAACAAGCACACCAATAGCCAAAGAAAGAATAATTTCCATTAATTTTCCTTCTCTTTTACAGCTGGTTTTTTACCGATTCGATAACTACGAATGGATTGATGTGCCAGTGCAATTAAAATAAGAACTGTTGCTCCCAACACAAGAGAAAACACACCAAAATCAAATAAAAAAGCAGATGCTATAGGAACCTTTCCAATCAACGGCACATGAACATACTGGAAAAATGATGTTAAAAAAGGATACCCAACAAATAAAGCCCCTATTCCAGTTACCAGCGATAGCAATAAGCCAAAGCCCATCCAGCGTAAAGGTAAAACTCTTAAATGATTTTCCACCCAACGAATATCCCGTGCAAGATACTGCAAAATAAAGCCTATTGCTAAAGTTACCCCACCGACAAATCCCCCTCCTGGAAGATCATGTCCTCGCACAAATAAATAAAAAGAAAAGGCAATAATAACCGAAAAGAGCCACCCCATAATAACAGAAGGAATAGCAAGATAGTTTAAGACCGTATCCCCCACATTTCGCTCCGGCTGTGCCTTATCAAAAGCTTCCTGAACACGTTGTTGAAATGGTGGCTCAATACTTTCAGGAGCAGGACGGAATCGACGTAAAAGAGCAAAAACAGTCAAAGAAACAACTCCCAAAACCACAACTTCTCCCATCGTATCAAAACCACGAAAATCAACCAACAATACATTCACAACATTGCGGCCACCAGCACCAGAATAGGCATTTTGCAGAAAAAAATTAGAAACCGTTGTCCCTTGAGAACGTGTCATCATCGCAAAAGAAAGCCATGCAACACCAACCCCTCCCATAGTCGCTATAATAAAATCACGGGTACGATGTAAACGCACCCCAAAATGAATAGGCGCTGGAGCAGGATGATAAACACGCTTAGGCAACCAACGCAAACCAAGCAATAATAAGACAGCCGTCACCACTTCAACAACCAATTGCGTTATGGCCAAATCAGGTGCAGAAAGCCATAAAAATGTTGCACACGTCATCAATCCTGCTCCACTCAATAGCATGAGAGATGCAAGACGATGAAATTTTGCTTGCCAAGCGACTAAAAGCGCGCACAATCCACCAACCAGCCAAAGCGCGAGAAAAGGAATATCAAGAGGAAAAAGCGGTAACCCTCCTGCAGAAATGAAACCATCAAACCAAAGTAAAAGACCAACAAAAATAAAACACACAGCAAAAATCCAGTGTAACTGAATTTGCAAACGGCGTGTTGACAAAACAGCTTCCACCGCACGTGCCCATTTCCAAGAAATAATCACAAGAATACGTTCAAAAATACGCGGTCCTTTCAAATGGCGAAAAAAGGGAGCCCCATCATCACAAGATAAAAAATAACGCCGCCCGACAACATAGAGTAAGCCACCCCCTAATAAAGCCACCAAACTCATCATTAATGGTGTATTAATCCCATGCCAAACAGCCAAGCTGTAGGAGATTGTCATCGGTCCTAAAACAGACACAACAGCATTATCTAAAATAGGCCCGATTGTTAAATTAGGAAAAATACCAACGGCCAAACAAATAAACACCAAAAATTCCATGGGTAAACGCATAAAACGCGGTGGTTCATGGGGGATTTTAGGTAACGCATGAGGTTTTGGTCCCCAAAATACACCATGAATAAAACGTATGGAATAGGTTACACTAAACAAGCTAGCAAGCGTTGCGACATAAGGAGCAATCCAGTCAAGCCATGATTCCATATGCGTTTCAACTGCCTCAGCAAAAAACATTTCTTTTGATAAAAAACCATTGAGTAAAGGAACACCAGCCATCGCCGCGCTTGCGACTAAAGCAAGAGTTGCTGTAATCGGCATAGAGCGATAAAGGCCTGTTAGCTTCCGCATATCACGCGTTCCCGTTTCATGGTCAATAATGCCAGCAGCCATAAACAAAGATGCTTTAAAAGTAGCATGATTGGCCATATGAAAAATTGCTGCAACACATGCAAGGGGACTTCCAAGGCTCAAAAGCGTGGTAATCAATCCAAGATGACTGATTGTTGAATAAGCCAGTAATCCCTTTAAATCTTGCTGAAACATAGAAAAATAAGCGCCAAGAAGAAGTGTTGAGAGACCTGAAAAACCAACCAACCAAAACCAAGACTCTGTCCCAGAGAGCACGGGCCATAAACGCACCAGCAAAAATAATCCAGCTTTTACCATCGTTGCCGAATGTAGATAAGCCGATACAGGCGTTGGAGCTGCCATCGCATTAGGCAACCAAAAATGAAAAGGAAACTGTGCACTTTTTGTTAATCCACCCAATAAAATACAAATAAGGGCAGGGATATAAAGCGAACTTGATCGGATCATATCTCCAGACTGTAAAATTTTATCCAGATCAAAACTACCAACGATATATCCAATCAATAAAACCCCAATAAAAAGGGCAAAGCCACCAAAACCCGTAATCGTTAAAGCCATGCGCGCTCCTTCACGCGCACTCGCATTATGATACCAATAACCAATCAACAAAAAAGAAAAAATACTGGTAAGTTCCCAGAAAACAACCAAAAAAACGAGATTACCGGATAAAACAATCCCTGTCATTGATCCCATAAAGGCTAGAAAAAAAGAAAAAAATCGTGGTACAGAATCTGCCGGATCCATATAATAACGAGCATAAACAACGACAAGCAGCCCAATTCCAGTAATGAGTAAGCAAAAAAGCCACGACAGACCATCCATCCGGAGGATAAAATCCCCCCCCATTCTGGAAGCCAAGAAATATTTAAACGGATAATGTGATTACCACGAATCGCCGGATAAAGCATGATTGTAAAAAGAAGACTAAAGAGAGCAACGCCCCCAGCAAACCACGCTTCATTATTTTTTGCTGTCGAACGAAAAAAGCCAATAACAGCACTTCCACAAAAGGGAAGCAAAATGAGCAACATCAACATTGCTTCCCGTGTTGTCATTCTTTCAGCTCCATCCTGCCCTTAATATTTTGTCATTGACAAAACAAAAAATATATTTTTACCCCCCTATTTCACACTTAATGATAATAAGATTTAATAAAACTTAAAAGTATTTAAATTTTTCAAAAAACAATGCTTGCATGGAAATTCTGCACACCACACAAGTATTTTTTGTTATTGTAAGAGCAATAATGCCCACGACAAGAAGCAAGTAAAACTTTATTTAATCATTTCTATCCTTTAAAAAAGCGCGATAAACACTGTTTACGAGGCCCATGAAAAGGCTGAAAACTATTATCATTTTTACGATAAGAGCGATAACGGACACGACAAGATTCAATATGCTCTTTCAGCATCCATGGCTCTTTTTTTCCTAGACTTTCTGAAGAAGACGTTAAAAACACTCTTTTAGCATCTGATACAACTTTTAATGATATGCCTTTTGTGCTTAAGTGCGATGATGTAGCAAAAGCCGCTTTAGGATACCACCAATTATCTTTATATTTAACATAACCACGCCGATAATGATGATAACCCTTAAAACCATTAAGTTCTCTACGCCCCGTAAAAATCAAAGGCATCGAACGCTCTTGAACAGAAGCTTGGGAAACCAGTTCAGCTTTAGTATCACTCCTCTTTTGCTCCAAATGAACAAAAGCGGTTGTTATCATGAAAAAACTGCTCATAAATACAAAAGCTAAAGTATAATATAATTTTTTTTTCATACGCAAAACTCAAAATAATAAACAACAGCAAATAATAAACAACAGCCGTTACAGAAAGTTTTTCTATTACTAAACAGAAACAGATTCTTTGCTTAAGATTCTTGAGACATTCTGTTACTCCTTGTACTAAACGCAGATCTTAGCAATAAGATCCTTCAAAAAAGAATGAATAAATGATGATACAAACTCCCTATTATCTTATCGACAAATCGAAACTCATCAAAAATATGCAAACAATTTCTCGTTTACGAGAAATGTCAGGAGCAAAAGTTTTGCTTGCTTTGAAATGTTTCGCCACATGGAGTGTTTTTGATTTGATGTCTGAATTCATGGATGGAACCACTTCATCATCCCTTTATGAACTGCGTTTGGGAAGAGAAAAATTTGGTAAAGAAACCCATGCTTATTCGGTTGCTTGGGCCGATCATGAAATTGATGAAGCCTGTGGTTATGCCGATAAAATTATCTTTAACTCAATCCAACAACTTCAACGTTTTTCTAATGCAACAACAACCATTCAACGGGGTCTAAGATTAAATCCAGGAATAAGTGCATCGAATTTTGACCTTGCCAATCCCTCCCGCCCTTTTAGTCGCTTAGGAGAAACAAACCTGAGCGCTATTAAAGAAGTTCTTCCTCTCATCAACGGCCTTATGATCCATAACAATTGCGAAAACGCTGATTTTAATCTTTTTAACCAAATGCTTGGGCATATGGAAGAAAAGTTTTCAGAGCTTTTTTCTGCCGTAGACTGGGTAAGCCTTGGTGGTGGAATTCATTTTACAGCTGAAAATTATCCTCTAGATGCTTTTGCAAAACGCTTAAAGCATTTTTCCAAAACCCATGGTGTCACTCTTTTTCTAGAACCAGGAGAAGCCGCCATCACCAAAAGCACCACCCTAGAAGTTAGCGTTCTTGATACATTGTATAACGAAAAAAATCTTGCCATCGTTGATAGTTCCATTGAAGCTCATATGCTTGATCTTCTTATTTATCGTGAAAATGCCAAATTAGAACCCAATCAAGGAGAACACGAAATTATGATTTGTGGAAAATCCTGTCTTGCTGGCGATATTTTTGGAACATTTCGGTTTCAAAAACCTCTTAAAATAGGCGACAGACTGTCTTTTCAGGATGCTGCAGGTTATACAATGGTCAAGAAAAACTGGTTTAATGGTGTGACAATGCCTGCTATTGTTCTCAAAGAATGTGATGGAACATTAACGCTGCAACGCCAATTCAGCTACGATGACTATCGGACAAGCCTCTCATAAAAATAACCATGAAAAAAACGTCATATAACAGTATTAAAAAGGAGATGAACCTACAATGAAAAAAAATATTCTCATTATTGGTGCTGGGGGTGTTGCACAAGTTGTTGCACACAAATGTGCTCAAAACAACGGTATTCTTGGTGAAATTCATATTGCTTCACGAACACTTAAAAAATGTGAAGCCATCATTGCTTCCATCAAAGAAAAAAATTCTATGAAAGAACAAGGTGTTCTTCAAAGTCATGCACTCAACGCCATGAATGTAGAAGAAACTGTAAAGCTCATCCAAAAGACCAAATGCGAAATTGTCATCAATGTTGGTTCTGCCTTTCTTAATATGTCTGTTCTTTCAGCTTGTATCGAAACCAAATGCGCTTATATCGATACAGCCATCCACGAAGACCCTCTTAAAATTTGTGAAACCCCCCCTTGGTATGGCAATTATGAATGGCCGCGGCGTCAAGAATGTGAAAAAGCTGGTATCACGGCTATTTTGGGTGCCGGTTTTGATCCAGGCGTTGTTAATGCCTATGCAGCGCTAGCGCATGAAAGTTATTTTGATAAAATCACCGATATTGATATTATTGATATTAATGCTGGAAGTCATGGACGTTGGTTTGCCACAAATTTTGATCCAGAAATTAATTTCCGTGAATTTACGGGGCAGGTATGGTCTTGGCAAAATAAAAAATGGACTTCCAATAAAATGTTTGAAGTGAGCCACGAATGGGATCTTCCCGTTGTTGGAAAACAAAAAGCCTATATGACAGGACATGATGAAATTCATTCACTTTCCAAAAATCTTGATGTTCAAAATGTTCGCTTCTGGATGGGATTTAGTGAACGTTATATCACTGTTTTTACTGTTTTAAAAAATCTTGGTCTCTTATCGGAACAGCCCATTAAAACAGCGGAAGGGCAAGAAGTCGTCCCTTTAAAAGTTGTCAAAGCTGTCTTACCTGACCCTTCCTCTCTCGCCCCAGAATACACAGGAAAAACCTGTATTGGAGATCTTATTAAAGGTGAAAAAGATGGAAAACCAAAAGAGATTTTTATCTATAATATAGCCGATCACAAACAAGCTTTTCACGAAACTGGAGCACAAGGCATTTCTTATACAGCTGGTGTACCGGCAGCAGCAGCAGCCCTTCTTATTGCCACAGACAAATGGGATGTTAAAACGATGGTCAATGTAGAAGAACTCCCCCCCCAGCCTTTCCTCGAATATCTCGATCGTATGGGGCTTTCCACCTTTATAAGAGAACAAGAAGAGGATAAAAAATTACAGTTCTAAATTGATCTCTATAGAGTGCATAAGCTTGACTTTCTAAGTTATCACAAAACTGTCAAGTAAGAACAAACTTAATATTTTTATGAAATTATATTTTTTCAAAAATTGTAGCTCTTCGTTACATTTTGGCAACATTGCGATTTCTTAACACCCTTAAAGAAGATTCAGATCATCTTTAAAAATACAGTAAGCAGAACAGAAAAATAAAAAGAATTGATTTAATCATACTGTATGACTTGCTATTGGTATCAAAAAGAGAATGTCTCAACAAAAGATATAAATACCGCTCTTTTTAAAAGAGCGGTATTTTGTAAAATATAAAATATCTGACACCCTCTTGATCTTAAAAAATAAAGATCCTCAGCTAACGCTAATCATTAAACAATCCGATTTCTTTAAGAAAACGCCTCTTTCCTTTACACTCCATGTATCTTACGCCATAAATAAACTATTGATTTAAAATAATAAAACATCATTTTTATAAACAATGGCCTGTAAATAACCCAGCTTCTTATTGAATATCTCCCGCTTGGGCTTTCCACTTCATTGAACGCTATAAGTAAACTTTGCTCTGAGTATACAACAAACTGTAAGTATAATTTATTGTCTTGCACGTTGAATGAGAGTCCCTCATACTGTAGAATTCTCTCATTTCAAATCTGTTTATATTGAATTAGTCAAAAGTATTTCTTTGTTGCGAATGGGGGAGTCCATATAAATAAAACGAGGCAAGAAAAATATTTTTTATAAACGCTCTCAAATAGTTAAAATATATAACATTGAAAGCGCATAAACATAACTTATAGTATAGTGCCGACTTATACATTTCATTAAGCATAAAAATGACAGTTTTTATATACCTCACGAAGAACTTTATAGTTACACCATTCACCAGTGTTATCACGAAACAGGTTTTAGGATTTTGAGAGATGTTTCCTTAAAAAAGCACGTAAATAGGCTGAAAACCCTATCCTAAATATTCAGTATAAAAAAAACTCATATGTAAAACTTTACATAGACGAAATACCACTGCTCTAAACGAGTGTGCACAACGAAACAATCAATCAAAACGGCACAACTGAGATCTATAACAACAATTATTTAAAAGCACACAACAAATTAAGTAGGATACTTCATACGATTAGTTGTATTCCTGCCAAAATATTGTTGCATGCTTCACAAATATTTTTTTAACTTCCGTGCTTTTTAAAGTGCAATTTTAAAAGCTTTTTAAATATGAAGCGGTTTAGCAAATGTTGCTAAAGCTGCTTCACGGACTGCTTCTGATAAAGTAGGATGTGCATGACAACAACGCCCTAGATCTTCTGATGAACCACCAAATTCCATTAAAACTGCAATTTCATGGATCATTTCACCAGCACCAAATCCAAGAATATGTCCCCCTAAAACCCGATCTGTTTTTTTATCAGCAAGAATTTTAACAAATCCATCACTCTTTTGCATCGCGCGCGCACGACCATTGGCCATAAAAGGAAATTTGCCGACATTGTACTCAATACCTGCTGCTTTTAGTTCTTCTTCTGTCTTCCCTACACTCGCAATTTCTGGCTGTGTATAAACAACACTAGGAATAACATCAAAATTAACATGTCCCCTTTGACCTGCCAAAATTTCTGCTACAGCAACACCTTCTTCTTCTGCTTTATGGGCTAACATTGGTCCTTTTACGACATCACCAATCGCATAAATCCCTGGAACATTGGTTTGCCAATGCGCATCAATTTCGATAAACCCACGTTCATCCAACTGAACACCAGCCTCACTCAAGCCAAGTCCCTCCGTATATGGAGAGCGTCCAGTCGCAATAAGCACAACATCAGCCTCTAAAGTTTCAGATTCACCCTCTTTAACAGATTCAAAGCTTACCTGAGCCGTTGAGCCAGATTGCGTAATAGCTGTTACTTTTGCACCTGTTTTATATTCAATCCCCTGTTTTTCCATTAGTTTTTGAAATTGCCGTGAAACTTCACCATCCATTGCGCCCAGAACTTTATTAAGATACTCAATAATGGTTACTTTAGCCCCTAAACGGCTCCAGACTGATCCAAGTTCTGAACCAATAACACCAGCACCAACCACAATCATACGCGCTGGTACTTTTTCAAGTGAAAGGGCTCCCGTAGAAGAAACAATTGTCTGTTCATCAATTTTAACATCCACCCCTGGAATGCTCGAACTCTCTGACCCCGTCGCAATAATAATATTTTTTGTCTCAATTGTTTGCTTGTTACCATCTCTAGCAACAACTTCCACATGCCCAGCGCTCAAAATTTTAGCTGTTCCAAAAAAAGTATCAACTTTATTTTTTTTCATCAAAAAAGAAACACCACTTGTATTGGCTGTCACCACAGCTTTTTTATGAACCATCATTTGTTCAAGATTAAGCTTAGATTTGCCAATAGAAATCCCAAGCGTTTCAAAGCCATGCTGGGTTTCAGCAAACACTTCCGAAGCGTGCAACAAAGCTTTAGAAGGTATACAACCAACATTAAGGCATGTTCCCCCTAGTGTTGTACGCTTTTCAATAATAGCTACTTTAAGCCCTAGTTGTGCCGCCTTTATTGCTGCTACATAACCACCTGGACCCGCTCCGATCACAGCCACATCATAAGACATCCGTTTCTCCTTTCATCCTGAAAACTGTATTTTACAAGTCAAGAACAAGGCGTTCCGGATCTTCTAAGCTTTCCTTAACACGCACAAGGAAAGTTACAGCTTCTTGCCCATCCACAATACGGTGATCATAAGAAAGTGCTAAATACATCATGGGGCGGATCACAACTTGGCCCTCAACAACCATTGCTCGTTCTTTAATCGCATGCATTCCCAAAATACCAGATTGTGGTGCATTCAAAATCGGTGTTGACATCAACGATCCATACACACCACCATTGGTAATGGTAAAAGTTCCGCCTTGCATATCAGAAACAGCTAACTTTCCATCACGTGCAAGACGTCCCAAACGGCCAATCTCTTTTTCAATTTCTGCCAATGACATTTGATCTGCATCACGCACCACTGGAACAACAAGCCCCTTATCTGTTCCAACAGCGATCCCAACATTGACATAATTTTTATAAACAATATCTGTTCCATCAATTTCAGCATTAACAGCAGGAAGTTCTTTTAATGCATGACAAACAGCCTTGGTAAAAAATCCCATAAAACCAAGTTTAATACCATGTTTCTTTTCAAAAAGATCCTTATAACGCTTGCGCAAATCCATCACGGCCGACATATCAACCTCATTAAATGTGGTTAACATTGCTGCTACATTTTGCGCATCTTTAAGACGACGAGCAATTGTTTGACGCAATTTCGTCATGCGAACCCGCTCTTCACGTGTTTCTGGAACAGGAGTTGCCGAAGAACTTGTCGCAGCAGTAGAAGCAGAAGGTGTCGGGGCATTTGTCTTTTGTTCTAATCCCCCAAGAACATCTTCTTTAAGGATTTGTCCACGTTTTCCAGAACCTGAAAGATCGCTTTTGTCAAAATTATTTTCAGCCATCAATTTTGCTGCTGCAGGTGAAGGGGGCATGGAACTGCTCGACGTAGGCTTTTCCGATTCAGCTGAAGCTGTTGGAACAGGTGTCGCAGAAGGGGAAAATGATTGGGAGGTACCTGCTTGGCCAGCTTCCACTGCTCCTAAAAGAGCGTTCACTTCAACCGTATCGCCTTCTTTTGCAACGATTTCAGATAATTTTCCCGCAACAGGAGAAGGAACTTCAACGGTTACCTTATCAGTTTCTAATTCAACCAAAGGCTCATCCATAGCGACAGCTTCACCAAGTTTTTTAAACCATTTACCAACCGTTGCTTCAGTAACTGATTCGCCCAAAGTAGGAACACGGATTTCAGTAGTCATAATATTTTTCCATACATCAGAGTAGTAATAAATTAAGAACCTAACGCGTCTTTAAGAAACGCAGCCAGTTGTTCAAGGTGTTTCACCATTAACCCAGAGGCCGGTGCAGCACTTGCAGGACGTCCTGCATAACGAACACGTGAATATTGTGCATTAATATGCGTCAAAACCCATTCCAAATAAGGCTCAATAAATGACCAAGCCCCCATATTTTTTGGTTCCTCTTGGCACCAAAAAATTTCTGCCTGCAAAAAGCGCGACAACACATTTACCAAAACTTTTGCAGGAAAAGGATAAAGTTGTTCAACACGAAGAAGATAAACGTCATCAATACCCTTTTTTTCACGTTCTTCATAAAGGTCGTAATAAACCTTGCCCGTACAAAGAACGACACGACGGATTTTATTATCTTTCTGCAACTTAATAACAGAATCTTTAAGACGTTCTGCATCATCAAGCAATACACGACAGAAACTCGTCTCTGATCCCATCTCACTGAGAAGAGAAACAGCTCGCTTATGACGCAAGAGTGATTTCGGTGTCATTAAAATCAATGGCTTACGGAAATCACGCTTAATTTGTCGACGCAAAATATGAAAATAATTTGCAGGAGTTGTACAATTAGCAACCTGCATATTATCTTCCGCACAAAGTTGAAGAAACCGTTCTAAACGTGCAGAAGAATGCTCCGGCCCTTGCCCTTCAAAACCATGAGGCAATAAACAGACAAGACCAGACATACGAAGCCACTTACACTCTGCAGATGAAATAAATTGATCAAAAATGACCTGTGCACCATTAGAAAAGTCACCAAATTGTGCTTCCCAAAGTGTTAATCCTCGTGGTTCAGCAAGAGAATATCCATATTCAAAACCAAGAACAGCTTCTTCAGAAAGCATAGAATTAACAACTTCATAAAGCGCTTGCCCCTTTTGCAAATGATTCAAAGGAATATAACGTGCTTCATTTTCTTGATCATAAAGAACTGAATGACGTTGCGAAAAAGTTCCCCGTTCAACATCCTCACCGGAAAGACGAACCGGCGCCCCTTCTAAACAAAGTGAACCAAAAGCGAGAGCTTCAGCGGTTGCCCAGTCAACCCCCTCACCGGTTTCAAAAATTTTAGCACGATTATTTAAAAAACGTTGAATAGTTTTATGAACATGAAAATTTTCTGGAATCTCAATAAGTTTCTGACCAATTTCCTTTAAAGTTTTTAATTCAACACCCGTTGTTTTAGAATTTTGCTCATCAGTATCACTAAAAGCTTTGAGTCCCGTCCAGCTTCCATCAAGCCAATCAGCCTTATTAGGCTTATAAGAAGAACTTGCTTCAAGTTCAGTTTCAAGTTTATCACGCCAGAGCTTTTTTTGTTGTTCAATCTCCTCTGAAGTAACCACTCCTTCCGCTATCAATTGTTCACCATAAAGTTGAAGAGTTGTTTTATGATTACGAATTGCCTTATACATGAGCGGCTGCGTAAAGGAAGGTTCATCACCTTCATTATGTCCATAACGGCGATAACAAAACATATCAATAACCACCGGTTTATGGAAAATTTGACGAAACTCCATTGCTATTTTAGCAACAAAAACAACAGCCTCAGGATCATCACCATTCACATGGAAAATGGGTGCATCAATCATTTTCGCGACATCAGAGGGATAAGGCGAAGAACGTAAAAAACGTGGCGCTGTTGTAAAACCAATCTGATTATTGATAATAACATGAAGTGAGCCTGCAACACGATAACCTTTAAGACCAGAAAGACCAAAAGTCTCTTGTATAACGCCCTGCCCTGCAAAAGCAGCATCACCATGAATAAGCAATGGCAACACTTTTGAACGCTCACTTAATGGAAGCGAATCAGTATGCGTAGGTCCCACAAGTTGATCTTGTTTAGCACGTGCTTTTCCCATAACAACTGGATCAACAATCTCAAGATGAGAGGGATTAGCCAAAAGTGATAAATGAACTTTATTTCCACCAAAATCCAGATCCGCAGTCGTTCCTAAATGATATTTAACATCACCCGATCCCTCTACATCATCTGGCTTATAAGACCCCCCTTTGAACTCATGAAAGATAGCTCTATGCGGCTTAGCCAAAACTTGTGACAAAACATTTAAACGACCACGATGAGCCATTCCTAAAATAATTTCCTGCACCCCTAAAGCACTACCACATTTAATAATCTGTTCAAGAGCAGGAATCAGCGCTTCACCACCATCAAGCCCAAAACGCTTTGTACCTTTATATTTAGCGTCTAAAAATTGTTCAAATCCTTCTGCTTCAATAAGCTTATTGAGAATAGCTTTCTTATCTTGTTGCGAAAAAGCAATCTTTTTATCTCGCCCTTCAATGCGCTCTTGAAGCCATGCTTTCTGGGCAGGATCAGAAACATGCATATATTCCACACCAATTGTTGAACAATAGGTACGATTGAGAATCTCAAGCATTTGCGGAATAGTTGCATATTCCAACCCTAAAACATTATCAATAAAAATAGGGCGCTCATAATCATCAGAAGTAAAACCATAAGCTTCTGGAGAAAGTTCCTTATAATCTTCCAGTTTTTCAGCCAACTGAAGAGGATCAAGTTTTGCACGAAGATGCCCCCGCTCTCGAAACGCACGAATCATCATAATGGCATGAACAGAATCACGCGTTGCACGAATAATATCTTGTTCACTGGAAGTTTTTCCCTTTTGTGCAGCCCCTGTTGCTGCTTTTTCCTTTAATTTATCACCAAGATATTTCTCAAGAGACGACCAATCACCATCAAGAGCAGAAACCAATTCACCATTCGCTTTTAATGGCCAATGATCACGTTGCCATGTTGCTCCTTCAGCATTTTTAAAAACATCTTCTTTATTATCATGAAGACCTTCAAAAAAAGCACGCCACTGTGAATCAACACTCGTAGGATCTTTTTCATACTGAGCATAAAGTTGATCTATATAGTCGGCATTCCCACCATAAAGAAATGACGTCTGTGCAAAAAGACTATTTATCTCGTCCTGCCTTGCCATATACCTCTCCGGAACATCTATTCCGTCTCCTTATATTTTTTCGACCTTTAAATGCTTACAAAGCAGATGAGAGATCGAACATTCAAAAAAGTTTTACCTTTTTATACTCAAGCTTTATCATCTGAATTAAGAAATTTTTCTTAATTCAGATGAATTTTTCTTTTAACCTTTCAAAACTGACATCAAAGTCTTACCTATTTGCGACGGTGAAGGAGATACACGAATCCCTGCAGATTCCATTGCTGCAATTTTATCTTCTGCTCCACCTTTACCACCAGAAATAACAGCACCAGCATGTCCCATTGTACGTCCTAGAGGGGCCGTACGACCAGCAATAAAACCAACAACCGGCTTTTTACGACCTTTTCTTGCTTCATCTTGCAAAAACTGTGCTGCTTCTTCTTCAGCAGAACCACCAATCTCACCAATCATAACAATAGACTGGGTTTCATCATCTGCTAAAAACATTTCCAGCACATCAATAAATTCAGTCCCCTTAACGGGATCACCACCAATCCCTATAGCAGTGGTTTGTCCCAGACCTTCCTGACTCGTTTGAAAAACGGCTTCATACGTTAAAGTTCCCGACCGTGAAACAACCCCAACAGAACCTTTTCTAAAAATAGAACCAGGCATAATACCAATTTTACATTCATTCGGCGTGAGAATACCAGGACAATTAGGACCAATAAGACGAGACTTTGAGTTTTCCAATCGCGCCTTTACCTTAACCATATCCATAACGGGAATACCTTCCGTAATACAGATAATTAAACGAACTTCAGCTTCAATAGCCTCTATAATAGCTGCCGCAGCCCCTGCAGGAGGAACATAAATAACGGAAGCATCCGCGCCTGTTTTTTCTTTTGCTTCTGCAACACTCGCAAAGATGGGAAGAGTTTCACCTTTTGAACCGTCCCATGTTTCACCACCTTTTTTAGGATTAACACCACCAACCATTTGCGTACCATGATAGGCAAGCGCTTGTTCTGTATGAAACGTACCTGTTTTTCCTGTAAGCCCTTGAACCAGAACTTTTGTCTCTTTATTCACAAGAATCGACATCGCTTAAGCTCCCTTCACGGCCGCAACAATTTTTTGAGCAGCATCATCTAAATCATCAGCGGGAATAACATTCAAACCACTGTCATTGATAATTGCTTTACCTTGCTCAACATTCGTACCTTCAAGACGAACAACTAAGGGAACCTTTAAACCAACCTCACGAACAGCAGCAACCACACCTTCAGCAATGACATCACAACGCATAATACCACCAAAAATGTTAACCAAAATGCCCTTAACATTTGGATCAGCCGTAATAATCTTAAAAGCAGCTGTCACTTTTTCTTTCGATGCTCCACCACCAACATCCAAAAAGTTTGCTGGCTCAGCTCCATAAAGTTTAATGATATCCATGGTTGCCATAGCAAGACCCGCACCATTGACCATACAACCAATTTTACCCTCAAGAGCAACGTAAGCAAGATCATGCTTTGAAGCTTCGATCTCTTTTGGATCTTCTTCTGAAAGATCGCGCAGTTCTAAAATATCTGGATGACGAAACAAAGCATTATTATCAAAAGAAACTTTTGCATCAAGGACACGCAAATGACCATCTTTCATCACAATAAGCGGATTGATTTCTAAAAGGCTCATATCTTTTTCACAAAATGCCTTATAGAGAATTGGAAAAAGCTTTTCACCATCTTCCCGTGCACTATCGCGCAATTCCAATGCATCACAAAGCCTTGCACAATCAGCAGAAGTAACACCCTCTACCACATCAATAGGTAGTGTGAAGATTTTTTCTGGTGTCTCTTCAGCAACCGTTTCAATATCCATTCCACCTTCTGTCGAAACAACAAAAGCAGTCTGACCAACGCTACGATCAACTAAAAGCGAAAGATAAAGTTCGCGCTCAATATCGGCACCATCTTCAATATAAAGACGATTAACCTGTTTACCCTCTGGACCAGTTTGTTTGGTTACCAAAGTTTTCCCAAGCATTTCTTGAACATTTGCAACAACTTCTTCAACAGATTGCGCAAGCCGAACACCACCCTTTGCATCAGGACCAAGTTCTTTAAACTTCCCCTTACCACGACCACCAGCGTGTATCTGGCTTTTAACCACATAGAGAGGTCCAGGCAATTTTTTTGCCCATTTTTCAGCTTGCTCCACAGAATAAACAGCAACACCATTTGCAATGGGAGCGCCATATTCATGAAGCAGACGTTTGGCCTGATACTCATGGATATTCATGCATTTGTCCTTTTCTTTTATGGATTATTTTATTAATCTTAAAATTCTAATATTTTAATACTCTATTTTAATGAACAGAATCTTTCTTAATTTATTACTTATTTAAGGCTAGGCACAAGAGCAATACAATCATCACAAAGCTTCTTAACCGCATTCACAGAATGCTCAAAAGCACTTCTTTCCTCTTTATCAAGATCAATTTCGATAACCTTTTCAACACCACCTGCACCAAGTACAACAGGAACACCAACATAGGTATCATTAACACCATATTCCCCAGAAAGATAGGCCGCAACAGGCACAACACGCTTAGTATCCTTTAAGTAGGCTTCAGCCATAGAAACAGCGGAAGCAGCAGGTGCATAATAAGCAGAACCTGTTTTTAACAAACCAATAACTTCTGCACCACCATCACGGGTACGCTGGATAATTTGATCAATTCTTTCCTGTGTTGTCCAACCCATTTTAACAAGGTCAGGCAAAGAAATACCACCAACTGTTGAATAACGCACCAAAGGCACCATTGAATCACCATGCCCACCTAAAACAAACGCGCTCACATCCTTAACAGAAACTTTAAATTCTTCAGATAAAAAATAACGAAAACGCGCTGAATCCAGAATACCAGCCATACCAACCACTTTATGGGCGGGAAGACCTGAAAATTTCTGCAGTGCCCATACCATTGCATCAAGAGGATTTGTAATGCAAATAACAAAAGCTGAAGGTGCATATTTTTTAACCCCAGCACCAACTTGTTCCATAACTTTTAGATTAATACCCAAAAGATCATCACGGCTCATACCAGGTTTTCGTGCCACCCCTGCTGTCACAATAACAACATCAGATCCTTCAATCGCTTCATAAGCGTTTGCACCTTTTAAAGCGACATCAAAACCATCAACCGGAGAAGATTCAACAATATCAAGAGCTTTACCCTGTGGCACACCTTCTGCAATATCGAATAAGACCACATCACCAAGTTCTTTAAGCCCAATAATATGTGCTAAAGTACCACCAATCATACCTGAACCAATGAGAGCTATTTTTTTTCGTGCCATTTTATTTTTTCCTAACTTCTAGACAATTCAGTGCACACTTATCAGCGCCCATGTACTGAATATTTTTGACTGTAACTATATTCAAATAATATCATAAAAAGGAGTAAAGAAATGAAACTTACAAATTTTTTTCCTTACAGAAACAACAACCCTCCGCAGAAACAATTATTAGAAAATTATCATGATGTATCGATAAAGTGAATTTAAAAAAAATACAACAGAATTATTATATTTCTTTAATTTCAAAGAGCTATTTTTTTACAGTTTACGTAAAGGTAAAAGTATAATCAAGGCTTCTTCTTCAAAGGAAATTTTTCTTCCCAAAGTTTTAAATAATCATGGCTTTGCATCTCAAAAAGACGTGACTGTGTTCTTTGAAATTCAAATGTTTCCGCAGTCTGAGCATGTCCCTTATACAAATCCTCCACCCCTGCTGCTGCCGACATAAATAACCGGATGTGGCGCTCATAAAGAATATCAATAAGCAAAATAAACCGCTTTGTTTCGTTACGACATGTATCATCCATGATCGGTACATTATCGATAAAAATCGTATGATAACGCTCCCCTAATACCAAATACTCAGCTGCGGCCAAAGGCTTTGCACATAAGTCTCGATAATCAAAGCGTGCACAACCCGCAGCAACACGCGGAATAGGAATAAGACGTCCTTTTATAGAAAGCTCATCAGATATTTCCTTATGTCCTTGCAATACAAATGCCCATGCTTGATCCATGCATTCATCGGCTTTGTTCCCTAATGGAGTTACATACACAGGCTGTAGATTTGATTTTTCAAGACGATAATCTGTTTTTGCATCAAGGTTAACAACATGAACATATGCTTTCAAAACGGCAATAAAAGGCAAAAAGAGTTCACGATTTAAACCATTATAATAAAGGTTATCCGGCGCCACATTTGAAGTCGCAATAAAGAAAATTCCTTTATCAAACAAAGCAGACATAAGCCGCCCCAAAACCATAGCATCAGCAATATCTGTGACACTAAACTCATCAAAACAAAGAACCTTTGCTTCTCGTGCAAGATCTTCAGCAACAGCTAAAATAGGATTATTTTGTTTAGATTTTGCATACCCAGATGCTTGACGATAAAAATTAATACGCTCATGCACATCAGCCATAAAATCATTAAAATGAGCACGTTTTTTATGACCTTTAGGCAAACAAGAAAAGAACAAATCCATCAGCATGGTTTTGCCTCGTCCTACTTCACCATAAATATACAATCCCTGAAAAGAGCTATTTTCATTCCCTTGTTTTTCAACATGAGAAATATTTTGTTTTTTTCTTTTAAATATTTTTTTAAAAAAAGAACAAAATATCCAAGGACAAGGATGAGAAATATTTTGTTCTGAAATTTTTTTTAATAAATGATCAAAATGCTTTGTCAAAGCCAATTGAGCTGGATCAAAAAAAACTTTTCCCTTAGAGACCAGCTCCTTATAGCGTGTTGAAACGAGAAGCATCCAATCAACCTTTTTAAAACCGTTCTCTATAAAAAATACAAATTCTTTTCATTAATCTATTCATATAGCTTATTTTTTTATAAACGGTCAAAAATGATTTAACGACTTAAAACAACGGAATGATCATCAAGTGTACGTCCCTCAAAACGATCAAGATTCGAAGAATAAAGAGCAATGATAACACGTCCAGAATTATTATAAAAATATAATCTTTTTCCTTTAACAGCCCACGATTTCACTTGGGAAGCAATTCCTGGACAATGTAAAGGACCAGCACGATATCCTTGTCCAAATTTCGTTTGTGGCGTTGCAATTCGGCAAACTTTACCCCCTATAGAAAGATTCCACACCCCAGCAATACTTGCAGGAAATAAATCTGTAGCATTGCTTGGCAGTTCGAGACTAGCCATTCGTCCATCACTCTTAGAATCCCCTTTCTCATACATTGAAGCATTGGCAGCTTCAGAAGAAGCCGACGGGGAATCAGACACTTCTAATGTTGTTATTTGTTGAGATGGATAAAAAACTTCTAATGCATTGCTACTATCATTACTGTCAAACCGCGCTGTTGAACATCCTCCTAAAAGTATTACAGTTGATATTGCAAAGAAAAACGAAATTTTTGAAAACGACATATCTGTACTCTCTCCCACGACAATAAATAAGCTCACAAAAAGATTTAAGTGAATATTTGTTATAATTACAAAGATAAATTAACAAATTAAAAAAATAGAATAAAATTGCTTATTTAAAATAAAATAATTTATGTATCCAGTTTTATAATGATTAAACACTAGAAATTTATAAGATTTTCAGTCATATATCTCTTGATAAGTAATCATTAGAAATAGAGAATTTTTATGAAAGTGCCATTTAGCAAAATGGACGGTCTTGGAAATCAAATTATTGTTGCTGATCTGCGTGAAAGTGCACAGCCTCTTACATCACAAGCAATCTTGGCTTTAGCAGCAGATCCTGAAATGCATTTTGATCAAATCATGGCCATCCACACACCACTCAAGACAGAAGCCGATTTCCGCATTGAAATATGGAATGCTGATGGTTCAAAGGCTAAAGCTTGCGGCAATGGTACCCGCTGTGTCATTGCATGGCTTACAGACCACAATCTTGGTGAAAGTTTTCGTTTAGAAACCCCTGCTGGAATTATTGAAGGAAAATACCAAACCGACAATCTCATCTCTGTTGATATGGGCTGCCCAAATTTTAATGCAAAAGAGATGCCTGTTTCACGTGAAATAATTGATACCAATCACGTAGAAATTACGGCTGGTCCCTTAAAAGATGCTTGTCTTATATCTATTGGCAATCTCCATGCTATCTTTTTTGTTGAAAATAATATTCAACATTTTCCATTAGAAAAATATGGACCAAAGCTTGAACATGACTCCCTTTTTCCAGAACGGTGCAATATTTCCATTGCTTGCATAACGTCAAAGAAAAGTCTAAATTTACGTACATGGGAGCGAGGTGCAGGATTAACACAAGCATGTGGAAGTGCTGCCTGTGCCAGTGCGGTAGCCGCTTATCGACGTGGTCTGACAGAGCGCCATATCGATGTAAACTTACCAGGGGGAACACTTAATATTTTTTACCGAGAAGACGATCACATTATCATGACTGGACCGATAAAATATCAATTTAGTGGTTTTTTTAATCCTCTAACTGGGTGCTACAAAAAGGATCACTTTTGATGGCAATAGAAATTGTAACTTTTGGTTGTCGACTCAATAGCTATGAATCGGAAATCATCCGCAAAGAAAGTACTTCTTCCGGACTAGACCAGCTGAAAGATGGTGCTATTATCTTTAATACCTGTGCTGTCACCGCCGAAGCTGTACGACAAGCAAAACAAGCCATCCGCAAAGCACGACGTAAAAACCCTCATGCACGCATCATTGTAACAGGATGTGCAGCTCAAACAGAAGCACAAAATTTTGCCTCCATGACAGAGGTAGATCTCGTTTTAGGAAATGAAGATAAACTTCACGCCCATTCTTATCGTCAACTTCCTGATTTTGGTATTAACCATTCCGAAAAGGTACGTATCAATGATATCATGGAAGTACAAAAAATTGCTCCCCATATGGTCAGTGCCATGCAAGAACGTACCCGTGCCTTTGTACAGGTGCAAAACGGATGTGATCATCGCTGTACATTTTGCATTATTCCTTATGGACGTGGACCATCACGTTCAGTTCCAATGGGCGCTGTTATTGAACAAATAAAAAAACTGATCGGTGAGGGGATTCAAGAAGTGGTCCTTACAGGTGTTGATCTTACAAGTTATGGTCACGATTTGCCTGGAAAAGCTAATCTAGGAAAATTAACTTCAGCCATTTTGCATCATGTCCCTGACTTAACCCGATTACGTCTCTCATCTATTGACTCTATTGAAGCAGACGAAGAACTGATAAATCTTTTAGCCTATGAAAAAAGGATTATGCCCCATTTGCATTTATCGTTGCAAGCGGGTGATAATATGATTTTAAAACGGATGAAACGGCGTCATCTACGTGAACATGCTATTCAATTTTGCCAAGAATTGCGTGCCAAACGTCCTACAATGGTTTATGGTGCTGACTTAATTGCTGGTTTTCCTACCGAAACAGAAGAGATGTTTCAAAACAGCCTCGCTTTAATTAAAGAGTGTAATTTAACCCACCTTCATGTCTTCCCTTTTAGTCCAAGAGAAGGGACCCCTGCCGCACGAATGCCACAAGTCAACCGTAAAGTGGTTAAGATGCGTGCTGAAAGATTGCGTAAAGCAGGTGATGAGGCTTACCAAAAGCATCTTGCTCATTTACAAAACAGTCAACAAACAATCCTCGTTGAAAAAGATGAAATTGGACGAACAGAAGATTATACTCTTGTACAAATTAAAGGAGTAAAAGCAGGAACTATTGTTCAGGCTCTTATCGTTGACCATGATGGCGATAAATTAATTGCTGTCCTTCCAAAATTAAATGCTGCTTAAGCAGGAAAACCCTTATGACAAAATCTTTTATTAAAAAAATATTTTCTTTTAACAAATCTAAAGAGCAGGAAATAGAACAAATTTCTATTCCTGATACGAGCGGTATAATAGAAGAAAATAAGGACAAAGATGAAAGAACAAAAAATAGCCAAATCTCTACAGATGTAGAAAAAGAACAAAAAACAAACAATAAAAAATCAACACTTACAAAATGTGATGAAAAATCTTCCTCTTTAGAGGCTAATTCTGATAAGGTTTCCCTTTCTGGTAAGGTTATTGTCACAAACACCATCCATGAAAAAAAGAGTGAAGAAACTTTACCTGCCCCCTCTGTTGAACAAAAAAAGACAGCATGGTTTGGACGCCTTAAAAAAGGTTTAGCTCTTTCCTCACAACGCCTAAGTGGATCAATTGGCGATCTCTTTGTTAAAAGAAAACTTGATGAAGAGACATTGCAGGAGCTCGAAGATATTCTTATTCAAGCTGACCTCGGCGTAGAAACGGCAACACGCATCACAAATATTTTAGCTTCCAGTCGTTATGAAAAAGATCTCTCCCCAGATGACATTCATACAATTGTCGCAGATGAAATCAAAAAAGTTCTGGAACCTGTAGCAATGCCATTAGAACTTGATCTCAGTCATAAGCCTCATGTTATTTTGCTGGTCGGTGTAAATGGTACTGGAAAAACGACAACAATTGGAAAACTTGCAGCAAAATTAACAGAAGGGGGATTAAAAGTTATGCTTGCTGCCGGTGACACTTTCCGCGCCGCAGCGATTGAACAATTGCATATTTGGGGTAAACGTACCAATTCTCCTGTTATTTCAACGAAATTGGGTGCAGATGCTGCTAGTTTAGCCTTTGATGCTTTTGAAAAAGCAAAAAAAGAAAACAGTGATGTACTCATTATTGATACAGCTGGACGTTTACAAAATAAATCTGAATTGATGGATGAATTAGCTAAAGTTATTCGTGTTTTAAAAAAACACTCTCCTCAAGCACCCCATACAATCCTTCAAACGCTTGATGCAACCACTGGACAAAATGCACTCAGCCAAGTAGAGATTTTCCGTGATATTGCTGGTGTTAATGGTTTAGTCATGACAAAACTGGATGGAACTGCTCGCGGAGGAATTCTAGTTGCTATCGCAGAAAAATATAAATTACCCATTTATTTTATCGGTGTGGGAGAAAATATTGAAGATCTTCAACCCTTTTCTGCTTCTGACTTTGCCGAAACTATCATAGGAAAACATGTATGAAACAGCCTATATTTCCCCCTAATTCACACAATAATTCTGAAAAAAATATGGACAATAATAAAAAAACACCTCTCTCACCAACACTTAAATTTCTCTTAGAAATGGGACCATTGGTTGTTTTTTTTCTTGCCAATTATAAAGGAGAATGGTTGATAAAAAACATTGAATTTTTTCAAAATTTTAGTAAACCTATTTTCCCTGCAACAGCTATTTTTATGGTAGCAATCATTGTTGCATTAAGCTTATCGTGGGTTCTTGCAAGACAAATTCCTATTATGCCTCTTATTTCGGGAATATTTGTTCTCGTTTTTGGATTTTTAACACTCTGGCTTCACAATGATACTTTCATTAAAATGAAACCAACAATCATTAATAGCTTATTTGCTATTATTCTTTTTGGTGGAATGTTTTTTAAAAAACCACTTTTACGTTATGCTCTTGACTCTACCTTAAAACTTGACGATTTAGGCTGGCAAAAACTCACCTATCGTTGGGCATTCTTTTTCCTTTTTCTTGCTCTTTTAAATGAAGTCATTTGGCGTAATTTTAGCGATAACTTTTGGACGAGTTTCAAAGTCTTTGGTGTTATGCCTATAACAGTTCTCTTTATGCTTACCCAAATGCCTATTATACTAAAACACTCACAAGGGCTTTTTACAGAAGAGGACAAATCTAATTCTTAAGCAAATTTACCACGACATATTACTTTATAGATTAATTGACAGATACACTGCTCAGGAGAAAGAACATGTTGATTGAACAGTTTATCTGTCGAGAAGATAATTTTGGTGTGCTCATCCATGATGAAAAAAGCGGCATGACAGCCGCAATAGATGCACCTGAAAGTGAAGCTATTCATAATGCTTTAAAACGCCGTAACTGGACACTTAACACTATTTTTGTGACGCACCATCATCATGATCATGTAGAAGGTGTAGCAGAATTAAAAAAAGTCTACAACACTATTATTATCGGACCAGAAGCAGAAAAAGAAAAGATTTATTATCTTGATCAAACACTTCAACCTGATGAAAAACTTCTCTTTGGTTCTCATACGCTTCTAGCTCTTTCAACCCCTGGCCATACCTTGGGAGCATTATCCTACTATTTTCCTGAAAAAAAATTACTCTTTGCTGGAGATACGCTTTTTTCACTTGGCTGTGGACGTCTATTTGAAGGAACAGCAGTACAAATGCTGAACTCTTTAAAAAAGCTTCGTCAACTTCCCAATGAAACACTTCTTTATTGTGGACATGAATACACAAAAAATAATGCTCTTTTCGCATTGACACTTGATCCGCATAATCAAAAACTTCAACAAAGAGCAGAAGAAGTTTTTTCATTACGCTCACAAAATGCCGTGACTTTACCCGTCACGTTAGGACAAGAAAAAGAAACAAACCCCTTTCTTCGTTGGGATAATCAGGAAATCAGAAAAAATCTTTCAATGAAGGATGCTACAGATGAAGAGGTCTTTTCTGAAATTCGAAAAAGAAAGGATAATTTTTAGCTATGTTTAAAGTTGTATTATGCTTTCTTTTCATTTTCCCTTTTGTATTACAGGCTCAAGAAAAAAAGCAAGAAACAGACAATCCTTCTCTTACATTACCTCTTGTTGCCAATTATCCCTTAACAGAAAACTTTCTTTTAAAGCTGGAAAAAGTCGAAAAAGAATGTGAAAATTTACTTCCAGAGACAAAAAATAAATCTATTATTTATGATTCTAATATTCACTCCAATATTGAAAGCTACACTGCTTATATTTCTAGTAAACCAAAACTCGTGAATATTTTAAAAGAAAATAATATTACAGCTAAAGATTTTGCTGCTGGCACCTTAACACTTACAGAAATATCCATGCTTCTTGCATTTGTACCCGAAAATGAATATTCACATGAAAAAAATATTATATTTCTAAACAATCTTGAATTTGTTAAAAAACATTTTTACAAAATAACGACTCTTTTAGGGAGCTGTAAAAAGCTCATTTTGAGAAACTAATAAATTATGAAATGTCGGAAAATATCATCCCATTACTCTATATAAGTCAATACATTGATTTATAATGATAATTTATCTTTATTCAACTTGGATGAGAACCCCGAATACCATAAGATTCTCTCATTTTAAATTTGTTTATCTTAAATAAATCAAAACCTCTTGGTTGCACGTCAAAAGCGGATGGGCCATATGGGTAAAGTTTGTACAATAAAAATGGTTCTTATGAGCTGTCTTTTGTGCCAAGATTTAGTCCACAACACTCAAAGGCTGGCAAAGTGTTTTATGGCGCCTGCCTTGTTACTTTACAAGCGTAAAGATGAGGGTATTCAATAGATTTATCTTTATACCCTTAACAGGTGTCATCGTGAAATGGGTGTGACGTACGTTTTGAGAGATGTCTCTTTAAAACAAGCCCATGAATGTACAAACCAATGGCGTTCTGTTTTACGTGAGGGACGTAACTCTATTAAAAGAACACAATAAACAAAAACGTGAAACAATACATAATCTCCATTACTTAAAGGACATTACTTTAGATGCTTTTGAAAAACGTAAAACTTAATTAAAAGGTGATGATAAGAATGAGAACTGTTTTTCACCTCTAAAGCTTCATATTCTCCCTAAATTAGGTTATCTGCCCATTTCAGAGATTACACAAACTAAAGATAAGCAATACGCTTTCTCCTATTTGGCATACAAAAGCTGCAACAACTAATAGAGCTCTTATTCGTCTCAATATGTGTCTCAAACATGCAGCTACCTTGGGTTTGGATGTTGACTTACAAGCAACAAAAAGAGCACGCACGCTCTTAGATGAAAAACACCATAAAGTCAAAAACTTACCGGTAATGAATTGGAAAAAATTCCAACTTTTTATTAAACACTTTGCGAAAAGATAACAATGACACAACTGGCTTTGCGTTTTCTTATTCTGACAGGCATTCGTGCTTTTCCCTTATTTCATATTCATAAAGATTAAATTGATGGAGATATATGGACAATTCTTAGCTCGAGAATATGAAAGGAAAGCATGATAGCACAAAATAATTTCGCATACTCCTATCAATAAAAGTATTAGAAATTTTAAAACAAGCACACTTGCTTCCTCGTAATGATTTTTTTCTACAACCGATCGTGGTCTCCTTGCTGCAAATTGTATGTCACAATACATGCAACAAACTAGACTAAAAGCTTTTCTGCATGGATTTTGTTCTAGTTTACGTGATTAGCTTACTGAAACAACCGATACTCCCTATAAGGTCGCTAAAACCAGTTTAAGCCATACAGTAGGTAGCAAAGTAGAGCGTGCCTATCGTCTCGTACTGACTATCTAGAACAGCACCTACCGCACATTGTGTGCTGGAAAAGTATGTGGTGGTATAGTTTGTTTTTTCATAAGCATGAAATTTAGAATCCTATAATTTTTTATTATTATATGGTATCTTATCTTTATACCGTTTACGGAAAACATCATGAAAGAAGATTAGAAAAGCTTAAAATATAACTTTTTAACACAAGCCTGTGAACTAATACCCCAATGACGTTCTATTCTTCATTAGGATTATGCTCCTATTTAAAAGAATTCATTTAAAATCATCATATTTTTATCATTCCAAACAATTATCTTATTTTCAGTTATATCTCCAAATGATTTTTCTAAAAATAAAGAGCAACAGATGAGGAAATCTTTATTAAAAATTGAAAAAGAAAGGATAACTTTTAGTCATGTTTAAATTTATATTGTGCTTTCTTTTCTTTTTTCCTTTTGTATTACACGCTCGAGAAAAAAAACAAAAAACAGATCATCCTTTTTTTATATCACCTATTGTTGCTAATTATCCTTTAACAGAAGATCTTCTTTTAAAGCTGGAAAAAATTGAAAACGAATGTAAAAATCTATCTCCAGAGCCAGAAAAAGAAAATATAAAAAATAATTTTACCGCTGATAATAATCATCTTGAAGGATATATCTCTTATATTTCTAGTAAACGAGGACTCGTAAATATTTTAAGAGAAAATAATCTCACACCCAGAGATTTTGCTATCAGTAAATTAGCACTTCAAGCAACATTAAATGTGCTTATAAATGAAAAAACTTTTCCTCATAAACAAAATATTATATATTCAAGCAATATTGAATTAGCTAAAAAACATATGTATAGAATGATCAAAATTTTAAGAGACGGTTGTTAAAAAATCTTTTTAAATGAATTAATTAATTTTGTAAACGACGACAAATTTCATCTAATTGCTCTAATGAAGAGTAATGTATTTTTAAATCACCACCTTTTTTACCATGCCTAATCATAACTTTCATTCCGATTACATTTGCAAGTAATTTTTCTAAAGATTTTGTTTCTGCATCTTTTTCAACAGTGGTACGTTTTTTAGTCTTAGGATTAGCTTGCTCATAAGCAAGTATTTCTGTTTGACGTACCGAAAGCCCTTCACGGATAATTTTTTCAGCTAACTCTTGTGGATTATCAACGGTTATAAGACACCGTGCATGTCCCGCAGAAAGTTGTCCATCTGTTAAAAATTGTTGTACTTTTTCTGGAAGTTTTAACAAACGAAGCGTATTTGCAACATGACTACGACTTTTTCCGATAACTTGTGCTAAATCTACTTGTGTATAATCATGTTCATTTAAGAGCATCTCATATCCCTTTGCTTCTTCTATAGGATTAAGATCAGCCCGCTGAACATTTTCAATAATAGCCAATTCTAAAGCGGTTTTATCATCCACATCACGAATAATAACCGGTAATTGAGTTAAATTTGCACGTTGTGCTGCACGCCAACGCCTTTCACCTGCGATCAACTCAAACCGATGAGAATGATTTCTCAAAGGTCTTACAATAACAGGTTGAACCACCCCATGCTGACGAATTGATTGTGCCAAATTATCAAGTTCTGTTTCAGTGAAATGACGCCGTGGATTATGAGGATTACATGAAATAGACTCAAGGGGAATAAATCGTTCAGAAACGCTACCGGATTCTGCCAATTTATCAAAATTTGATGAACGTGTAAGATTGTTGTTTAAATTCATATCTCCAATCAATGCTGCTAATCCACGTCCTAGTCTTTTTTTTGAAAGATCGTCACTCATAATTTTTCTCTTTGAATTTTTAGATATTTTTTATATTTCTAAGCAGCAGCGCGTGCTTTTTTTTCACGTTGAATCACCTCTGATGCTAAACGCAAATAAGCTTGGCTCCCAGCACATTTAAGATCATAAAGCAATACAGGTTTACCAAAAGAGGGCGCTTCTGATACCCTTACATTTCGTGGAATAATAGTGCGATAAACTTTATCTCCCATAAAAGAGCGTACATCTTCAACAACTTGATTTGAAAGATTATTACGTCCATCATACATTGTTAAAACGATACCTTGGATTTCTAAAGAAGGATTAAGAACAGATCGTACTTGTTTTACTGTTTCAAGCAATTGACTTAAACCTTCAAGCGCTAAAAATTCGCATTGCATAGGTACCAAAATGGAGTCTGCAGCCCCCATAGCATTCAATGTCAGAAGATTAAGTGATGGTGGACAATCAATTAAAATATAATTGAATTTTTTTTCCATCTCCGGATCATCATAAAGAGCTTTACGTAAGCGTCTTATACGATCTTGTGATGATGAAATTTCCATTTCTACACCTAAAAGATCAAGTGTAGAAGGAACAATATGAAGATTGGGGACAGCTGTTTTTAAAGCTGCTTGTGTAATAGAAACTCCTGAAACCAGAACATCATAAGACGATAAAGGACGGCTGTTACGATCAATTCCTAAGCCTGTACTTGCATTACCTTGTGGATCAACATCCATAATAAGAACATTTTCACCAATGGCAGCTAAAGCTGTTGCAAGATTAATTGCTGTGGTTGTTTTTCCTACTCCACCTTTTTGGTTTGCAATAGCGATAATTCTTGTTTCGCTCATTTTGCTTTACCCTCTAATATGATCGAATATGAGAAATTTCTAAAATAACAGAATTTTCATCAACTTTACTTTTATGTTTTAGCAGATCAAAGTGCCAATTGGCAGAGGCATTTTTTATTTCTGTAGCGTAATCCCGACCTTTTTGCAAAAGAGCGACTGTTTTTTCTGTTAATAAAGGAAAAATAAGCTGTAACAGAGTATTGAGTGGCGCTAATCCCCGTGCCGTTATGATATCAGATATAGGGATTTTTTGATATATATCTTCAATTCTAGCGTGATAAACTGTTGCTGGAAGATTAAGTTGAGCAATAACTGTTCTCAAAAAAGCTACTTTTTTTCCATTACTTTCAACAAGATTAATATGTCCTGCTTTTTTTTCTTTCAGAAAGATAGCAATCACTATTGCAGGAAAACCCCCTCCTGATCCCAAATCACACCATTGTAAAGAATGACTATATAAAGGAAAAATTTGTGCTGAATCTAAGATATGACGTACCCATAGATCTGGTATTGTTGCAGCAGATATCAAATTAATATGCGCATTCCATTGAAGGATTAAAGACTCAAACTGAATTAAATTTTCCATCGTTTCACGTGAAACAAAAGGAGCAATATCTAGTAGTTGCCGATATTTTTGTTCTGTAGAAAAATCCATTAAGCTGTTTTAGCCTTTTCACGTCGCTGACGTTGAATATATGTAATAATAAGTGATAACGCAGCGGGTGTCATACCATCAATTTTTTGAGCATCAGCAATTGAACGCGGCGACACTTCTTGAATTTTTGATTTAAGCTCATTTGAAAGACCCGAAATTTTTTGAACATCAAGAGATGAAGGGATTTCTAAACGTTCATCTCTCTGAAGAGAGGCAATATCTTGTGCCTGTTTATCCAAATAAACCGCATATTGTGCTTCAATTTCTAAAGATTCTACTGTTTTAGAATCAATTGTTTTTAATTGTGGCCAAAAATGTGAAAGACGCTCTAAAGTTACATGCGGATAAGCAAGAAAGTCATAAGCTGAACGACGAATTCCATCATGATTAACGTGTAATCCATGAGCAGAAGCTTCATTAGGTGTTAAAAAGAGATCTTGACACATTGATCGTGCTTGATCAAGCCGTTGTTGTTTTTTCTGATAATACTCCCAACGGATATTACTCACAATACCCCATTCTTGTGCCAAAGGTGTTAAACGCGTATCAGCATTATCAGATCGTAAAGACAAACGAAATTCAGCACGTGAAGTAAACATTCTATAAGGTTCATAAACACCACGTGAAACCAAATCATCAACCATGACACCAATATAAGCGGTAGAACGACTTATGAGTATTTCATCTAATTTACCCACTTTACGGGCAGCATTTAATCCAGCTAAAAGTCCCTGTGCTGCAGCTTCTTCATATCCTGTTGTACCATTAATTTGTCCTGCTAAAAACAATCCCGGTAAAGAACGTAATTCTAAACTTCTTGTTAATTGCTGCGGATTAACAAAATCATACTCAATAGCATAACCGGGTTGCAAAACTGTAGCATTTTCCAACCCTTCAATGGTTTTCAATAGGGAAATTTGTACATCTTCTGGAAGAGAAGTAGAAAGACCATTTGGATAAACCGTATCATCATTTAATCCTTCTGGTTCTAGAAAAATCTGATGCCCATCACGTTCACCAAATTTAACAATTTTATCTTCAACTGAAGGACAATAACGAGGCCCTAATCCTTCAATATTTCCAGAATATAAAGCAGAACGATGAATATTATCACGAATAATTTTATGTGTTTGTGTATTTGTACGTGTTATAGCACATTCAATTTGTGGTTGTTCAATTTTTTCTGTTAAAAGAGAAAAAGGCACAGGATTTTCATCGGCTTGTTGTTTTGGAAGACGATCCCAATCTATTGTTTTTTTACTCAAACGAGCAGGGGTACCCGTTTTTAATCGTCCAAGTTTTATAGAATAATTTTTCAAACGTTCAGAAAGTTGCACACTTGCTGGATCTCCCATACGGCCAGCAGCCCATGTTTTATCACCAATATGAATAAAGCCATTTAAAAATGTCCCTGTTGTTAAAACAACAGCACCAGAAAAAAATATTCCTTTTTCTTTTAAAACAACACCTGATATACAATGATCTTTAATAACTAAGTCAATGACTTCATCTTCAATGAGAGTCAGATTTTTTTGTTCTTTTAAGAGGCTTTGAATAGCTTCTTTATAGAGTTGTCTATCAGCTTGTGTTCGTGGACCTCTTACTGCTGGTCCCTTACGTCGATTAAGTAGCCTAAACTGAATTCCCGCAGCATCTGCTGCACGTCCCATGAGACCATCTAAAGCATCTATCTCACGAACCAAATGCCCTTTTCCAAGACCACCAATAGCAGGATTACAAGACATTGTTCCTAGTGCTGATATTTTATGTGTCACAAGCGCTGTTTTTGCTCCTACACGTGCCGAAGCCGAAGCCGCTTCACAGCCAGCATGACCACCACCAACAATAACAACGTCATATGATTGCATTCAATTCATTCCATAAAGAATAGTAAGAATAGTTCTAAAGTTTCACGTGAAACAGGATATAAATTACATAATCTTTTAAATATGTCTATGAAATAATCAATGTTTCACGTGAATCATTATTTACCAACACAAAACTCTGAAAAAATAATATCAAGTAAATCTTCAACATCAATATCCCCCGTAATTTTTCCAAGAAAATCACTTGCACGACGGAGATGTTCTGCACGTAAACTAAGATCAAGAGAATGATAATTGAGAGAATTTTCAATCTCCCCAACAGCTTCCTTTAAAAGTTGAAGTTGTCTTTTACGCGCCGGAACAAGATTCCCAATTTCAGAAGCACGATGATGACAAAATGATTCAAGTTTTTTAATAAAATGATCAAAATTTAAACCCGTTAATGCAGAAAATTGTATAGACCAACACGGGTTATCTTTTTTACAAAGATCAAGCTTATTGCCAACATGCCATATTTCAGCCGATGTCTCTGGTAAATTAACTTGCCTAGGATTTCCTATATCATAAACTAAAATAACCAAATCAGCTTCTTTAACATGTTGTTTAGCAACTTCTATTCCTAATTGTTCTATTTTATTTTCTGTTTTTCTAAAACCAGCAGTATCCGTCAAAAAAACAGGTAAACCACCAAGAATAAGCCTCATCTCTAAAGCATCACGCGTTGTTCCTGCTTCTTCCGTCACAATAGCAACAGATCTTCCTGCAAGACGATTCATAATGCTTGATTTTCCAGAATTTGGAGCCCCCGCAATAACAATTTTTAATCCATCACGTAAAATACTTGCACGTTCTCCTTCAGCAATATGTTCTCGAAGAGAAGTACAAAGATTTTCCACATCTTTCCAAATTTTATCAGATATTGCGTTGGGAATATCTGCTTCATCAACAAAATCAAGTTCTGCTTCAATAAAAGCACGCGCCTTCATAAGCTTATGACGCCAATCACGATAGAGTTTTGTTAAATGTCCACTTGTCCCCATAACAGCTAAACGCCGTTGACTTTCCGTTTCTGCCTCTATTAAATCAGCAAGACCTTCTGCTTGAACAAGGTCTAATTTTCCCTCCATAAATGCACGACGTGAAAATTCACCGGCCTCTGCAATACGGCATCCAGAAAATGTCGATAATTCATCAAGAAAACGATTAACAACTGCTTTTCCGCCATGTAAATGAAACTCTGCACAATCTTCTCCTGTAAAACTATGAGGAGCAGGAAAAAAAACAGTTAAAGCAGAATCTAAAAAGCTACCATCACGAGCAGTAAGATTTCCATAATGCATAAAGCGTGCTTTAGGTAAACAACCACAAAGCGTTTTAACTACATGCACAACATGAGGACCAGAAAGCCGAATAACCGCAACCCCTGAAGGTAACAATCCACTCGAAATAGCAAAGATTGTATCCACAGGTTTTATCCTAATAAAAACTTTAACGATTTTACGTATTCATTGAATCAAAAAATTCACTATTATTTTTTGTCTGTTTTAATTTATCAATCAAAAATTCAATCGCATCTGTTACATTCATAGGCGCTAAAATACGACGAAGAACAAAAATTTTGTGCAAATCCTGTCGTGCAACCAAAAGTTCTTCTTTACGCGTTCCTGATTTCAAAATGTCCATAGCAGGAAAAATACGCTTATCAGCAACTTTTCGATCAAGAACTATTTCAGAGTTACCAGTTCCTTTAAATTCTTCAAAAATAACCTCATCCATACGACTTCCTGTATCAATCAAAGCCGTTGCAATAATGGTTAAAGATCCACCTTCTTCAATGTTACGTGCGGCACCAAAAAAACGTTTTGGACGTTGTAAAGCGTTTGCATCCACACCACCTGTTAAAACCTTACCGGAAGAAGGAACAACCGTATTATATGCACGTCCAAGACGTGTAATAGAATCCAGAAGAATAACAACATCACGTCCAGATTCAACAAGACGTTTAGCTTTTTCAATAACCATTTCAGCCACTTGTACGTGACGTATTGCTGGTTCATCAAAAGTAGAAGAAACAACCTCTCCCTTTACTGAACGCTGCATATCTGTAACTTCTTCTGGTCTCTCATCAATCAAAAGAACAATAAGATAACATTCAGGATGATTAGTGGTTATAGAATGAGCAATATTTTGAAGGAGAACTGTTTTCCCAGTCCGAGGTGGTGCAACAATCAATCCTCTTTGTCCTTTTCCTAATGGTGATATCAAATCAATCACCCGTGATGACATATCCTTTTCAGTAGGATCTTGTATTTCCATTTGGAAACGTTCGTTTGAATAGAGAGGAGTAAGATTATCAAAGTGAATTTTATAACGAATTTTTTCAGGTTTTTCGAAGTTAATTGTATTAATTTTGAGGAGAGCAAAATAACGTTCTCCTTCTTTTGGGCTCCGTATAGGACCTTCAATGGTATCACCTGTTTTTAAAGAAAATGACTGAATTTGTGCTGGTGAAAGATAAATATCATCAGGTCCAGGAAGATAATTAGCGTCAGCAGACCGTAAAAATCCAAAACCGTCTTGCAAAACTTCGACAACACCTTCTCCTATAATTTCGACATCTTGTAGAGCAAGTTTTTTCAAAATAGCAAACATTAATTCCTGTTTGCGCATAAGCGAAGCATTTTCAACTTCTAACGTTTCAGCAAAAGAAACAAGTTCAACAGGATTTTTGCTTTTAAGTTCTTGTAGTTTCATTTTTTGCATGAAATATGCTCTTTTGACTAAGAGGAGAATTACCCTAAACAATTTATGGAAATTTTATAGAATGAAATATTCCTAAGAAAATAACATTTTACACTCAATTTTTTTAATCCGCAAGTGTCATTTATATGAAATTTATTCATGTAATATTAGTATGTTATATGAAAAGTTTGAAAAATATTAAAATCCAAATAGTATTTTAATTATTATAATAGAGATATAATTAAAATTGCAACATTTATGAAATCTTATTCAAAGATATTTTTAAAAATTTATTAATAAATTTATATTATTAAAGAGGATTCTTTTTATTAAAGACTGTGTTTAGTGTGGATTATTATTTATACTTTATTTATCCGCAATTTTATCCACAAAAGGAAAGAAAAAAAGAATAAAAATAACACTATCTTAAAGGCATTATCCCCTCTTTTTTTATAAAAGGTGTTTGATTATTACAGGAATTTTATTTGTGTATAATAATGAAAAATTTTTTCTAAATTTTAGGTTTATAAAAAATGGTGAGGATATATACACATGTCTTAACAAGGAGTTAAAATTTTTGTGACAAAAGAAAAAAAATCCTTTCATTTACACATGCTTTCTGATGCAACAGGAGAAACATTAATCTCTGTTGGAAGGGCTGTAGCATCGCAGTATACAATGAGTGAAGCAACAGAGCATATCTATCCTATGATTCGTAATAAAATACAGTTAGAAAAAGCTCTTGATGAAATAGAACAAGAGCCAGGTATTGTTCTTTACACAATGATTGATGAAGAACTTAAGCTTCTTCTTCAAAAAAAATGCAAAAAAGTAAAAGTTCCCTGTATTGATATATTACATCCTGTTTTAAATGCTTTTCAGTCATATCTTGGAATGCCAACTCATTTACGTGCGAGCGCACAACACGATCTTAATGCAGATTATTTTCGCCGTATTGAAGCATTGGATTTTACAATAGAGCATGATGACGGACAGTCTTCTAATAGTTTATCTGAAGCAGATGTAATTCTTGTAGGAATTTCAAGGACCTCTAAAACACCAACAAGTATCTATTTAGCAAATCGCGGAATTAAAACGGCTAATGTTCCCCTTATTCCTAACATTGATTTGCCAGAATCCCTTTTAGAGGCAAAAAATTCTTTGATTGTTGGTTTAATTGCTTCAGCTGAAAGAATCTCACATATTCGCCAAAATCGAGATTTGGGAGAAGGTTTTGCTCTTGATAGTTATACCAATCGTATTAACATAGCTGAAGAATTAATCTATGCAAAACGCATTTGCGAACGTTTTGGTTGGCCTATTATTGATGTCACAAGACGCTCTATTGAAGAAACTGCTGCTGCAATATTTGAACTTTTATCACGATTTCGTGAAGGAAAATAAGAGAAAATTCTCATGAATGCAGATACGTTAATATTAGCATCTCTTAGTTCTTATCGTGCACAATTATTGAAAAAAGCAGGTTTAAATTTTTTTGTTGAAGGAGCTTCTTTTGATGAAAGAGAAGTAGAAAAAAAAGCAAAAGAAAAAACACCTAAAGAACTTAGCTGTTTTCTCGCAGGTGAAAAAGCAAAAAATGTTTCAGATCGTTTTCCTGAGGTTTTCGTTATTGGTTGTGATCAAGTGCTTGATTTGGAAGGTCGAGTTTTTCATAAAGCGAAAAATATTAAGGAAGCCCATCAACGTTTGTGTGAATTATCAGGAAAAAAACATTCTCTTCATAGTGCGGTAGCTTTATTTAAAAATGGTCAAAAAATTTGGGTGAAAGCTTTTAGCGCACATATGTTTGTACGTCCACTATCATCAGAATTCATTGAACGTTATTTAATGCGTGTAGGAAGAGATGTTTTAAACAGTGTGGGAGTCTATCAAATTGAAGGAGAAGGGATCCATCTCTTTGAAAAAATTGATGGGGATTTTTTTACCATTGTTGGTTTACCCTTACTGCCTCTGCTCGTAAAATTACGTCATTTGGGAATTATTGATGGTTAACTTAATAACAAGACAAACAAATTATCCTCGTGCTTTTGTTGTTGGTTCTCCTATTCATCATTCAAAATCACCAAAAATTCACAATTTTTGGCTTAAACAATATAATTTACAAGGGGAATATCTTGCACAGGAAGTAACCTCTGAAGAATTCAGCCATTTTATTAATTCTTTACAAAAAATGGGCTTTTGTGGAGGAAATGTTACTCTACCTCATAAACAGGAAGCCTTTCGTTTAGCAGACTATAAGGATGAGAGAGCAACAATGATTGGTGCTGTTAATACCCTTTGGTATGAAGGAGATAAACTTTGTGCCACAAATAGTGATGCCTATGGTTTTAGCGCTAATCTTGATGATTTTTCATCTGATTGGGGAGGGGAAACAGCTCTTGTCTTTGGAGCAGGTGGTGCTGCACGCGCTATCCTATATGCTTTAAAAAAACGCGGATTTGAACAGATTTATCTCGTTAACCGTACAAAAAAACGCGCTGATAACTTAGCAGATCATTTTGGAAAACCCATTAAAGTTTATGATTGGCATAAAATTCATGAAATACTTTATCAAGCTGATTTGATTGTTAATACAACTTCTATAGGTATAAAAAATCCAGAAGAAGAAAGTACTTCTTTTTTTTGTGATTTTCATAAAGCAAAAAAAACAGCATTGGTAACAGATATTGTTTACACACCATTGATAACCCCTTTTTTACAACAAGCAAAAGCTTGTGGTCTAAAGACTATTGATGGATTTGGGATGCTTTTACATCAGGCTGTTATAGGTTTTGAACGGTGGTTTGGAATAAGACCACAGGTAACCAAAGCGTTACGGACAGCTATTTTAGAGGATATGAGTAAAGAAAGAGAATGAAGGTCATAGGATTAACGGGATCAATTGCTATGGGAAAATCGACAGTTGCCGATTTTTTCAAGCAAGCGGGTATTTCTGTTTTTAGTGCTGATGAGGCGGTACAACAACTTTATAGAAGTGAGTCAGTTTTATCGCGCATAGAACGTATTTTTCCTAGTGTTATTGAAAACGGTGAAGTTAATCGTTTGAAACTTTCTGAAATTTTGATTGATGATAAGGAAAAATTACAAACACTAGAAGAAATAATTCATCCTTTGGTACAAGAAAAGGAAAGAGAATTTATTGATACAGCACGTAAAAAAGGGGAAAAATTAGTTGTTCTTGATATTCCTCTTCTGTTTGAAAAAAATGGTGAAAATCGTGTAGATAGCGTTATTGTTGTTTCTGCTCCACCAGAAATACAAAAAGAACGTGTAATGATTCGCCAAGGTATGAATGAGAAAAAATTTTCCTTTATCAATGCGAGACAAATGCCGGATGAAAAAAAAGAGAACGTGCTGACTTTATTATTGATACAGGGAAAGATTTAGAAAATACACGCCAACAAGTTTTTGATGTGATAAGAAAATTGCTAAAGAATTGAAATCATGCGGGAAATTATTTTTGATACAGAAACAACAGGTTTAGATAAAGAGAAAGATCGCATCATTGAAATTGGTTGTGTAGAAATGATTGATCGTTATCTTACGGGGCGCCAGTTTCACGTTTATTTAAATCCTGAAGGCGTTATTATTCCTGATGAAGTTGTGGCAATTCACGGATTAACCAATGAGCGCCTAAAAAACGAGAAAAGTTTTACTGATATTGTTGATGAATTTTTAGAATTTATCAAAGGCGCAACGATGATCGCGCATAATGCAAGCTTTGATATCGGTTTTATTAATGCAGAATTAAAACGCGTCAATAAGCCTCTTATCAGTGTTGATAATATTCTTGATACATTGGCTATGGCACGGCGTAAATTCCCTATGGGGCCTAATTCTCTTGATATTTTATGCAAGCGCTTTGGAATTGATAACAGCCATCGTGTTCTTCATGGTGCTTTGCTTGATGCAGAGATTTTGGCCGATGTTTACATTGAACTGATTGGTGGAAAGCAAGGCGTACTGGGTTTTGATAACAGAATGGGTGTTTATAAACATACCCAAAATGACAAAGACACACCTTATACAGTTAAATTGCGCCCACAGATTTTACCTTCAAGATTGAGTGTACAAGAAAAAAGGTTACACGCTGATTTTATCAATAAAATGGGTGAAAAAGCTCTGTGGAATAATTTTAAAGTTTATGAATAATACCCTTACCTTATCTTTTAAAAAATTACTTAAGATTAAAAATATGGATGTAAAAAAATGGTCGTTGTGGGGAGGGGAACACCACAACGACCCTGTCGCTACACCGTACCTCAGCTATCATAGGAGGAGCAAAATGAAAGCTATTAATCCTGTAACAGCAAAGAAAAGCTCTAAGTACGTAATATAATATGTAACAACTTCATGTCTTATGAAAAAAAAAATGGCTATTTAGAGGCAAAATGAAAAAATTAAAATAAAAGTGAAAAAACATATAAGGGTAATGTATTTTTTTAGCTGAAATGGAGAAATAAAATTGTCATGAAAGCAACAGATCATCTTTTGTTGGTTGACGGATCGGGATATATTTTTCGTGCTTACTATGCTTTGCCGCCTTTAAAACGTAAAAAGGATGGCCTTCCTATAGGAGCTGTAGCTGGTTTTTGTAATATGTTATGGAAATTACTCTGTGATGCTCGCAACAAAGCAACAGGTATTGTTCCAACACATTTTGCTGTTATTTTTGATTATTCATCTGATACTTTTCGAAAACAAATTTATCCTCAATATAAAGCGAATCGTTCTGAACCTCCCGAAGATTTAATTCCTCAATTTGCGTTAATACGCCAAGCAACAAAGGCTTTTAATTTGCCTTGTATTGAAAAGGAAGGCTTTGAAGCGGATGATTTGATAGCGACCTATGCACAATTAGCAACAAAGGTTGGTGCAAAAACAACCATTATCTCTTCTGATAAGGATCTTATGCAACTCGTCAATCAGCATGTATCCTTGTATGATGGAATGAAAGATAAGCATATAGGTATCTCAGAAGTTATAGAAAAATGGGGTGTTTCCCCTGAAAAAATGATTGATTTACAAGCGTTAATTGGAGATTCGACAGATAATATACCAGGTATTCCAGGCATTGGACCAAAAACTGCCGCTCAGTTATTAAATCAGTTTGGTTCTCTCGATATTTTATTGCAACGTGTGACTGAAATTAAACAAACAAAACGGCGTGAAAACATACAAACTTATAGTGAACAGGTTAAAATTTCTCGTGAACTTGTTAGACTTAAAACAGATGTTCCTATAGATAGTGATTTAGATGATTTTGTTTTGGAACCACAAGATGGACCACGCTTAATTGCTTTTTTAAAAGCAATGGAATTTTCAACATTAACGCGTCGTGTTGCAGAGGAAACGACATGTGATGCAGCTATTATTGATGCACTTGATGTAGATGTTGAATGGGAAAAGCCTGATAACCAAGATGATTCTAATACCAAGAACATAGAGCAAAATTTTTCTGAAAATTCTCCTCAAGTTTTTGCACAAAAACGTAAAGATCAAGCACTAACCCAAAAAATTACAAGAGAGACATATACAACGATTCTTGATGAGGAAGTTTTAGAAGAGTGGTTATTACAAGCACAAGAGCAGGGTTTTTTCGCTTTTGATACTGAAACAACTTCTCTTGATCCGATGCAAGCAAAGCTTGTTGGTTTTTCACTCGCATTACAACCAGGAAAAGCAGCCTATATACCTCTTGAACATTTTGATGAAGGAGAGAAGGACCTTTTGAGCAGCGGGCGTATTGCTTCGCAGATTGAAATCCAAAAAGCTTTAGAACTTTTAAAGCCGCTATTAGAAGATTCAGCGGTGTTAAAAATTGGTCAGAATATAAAATATGATTGGTTGGTGATGAAGCAATACGACATTGTGATACATTCTTTTGATGACACCATGCTTTTGTCTTATGCTTTGGATGCAGGAACTTTAACCCATAATATGGATGATCTATCTGAACGTTGGCTTGGGCATAAACCAATTGCCTATAAGGATTTAACGCATAACGGTAAAAAGATAACCTCTTTTGCACAAGTAGATTTAAAACAAGCAACCCTTTATGCGGCGGAAGATGCCGATATAACGCTACGCCTTTGGCAAGTTTTGAAACCACAACTTGTCGCTCGGGGAATGACAAAAATTTATGAGCGCCTTGATCGTCCTCTTGTAGAAGTTCTTGCAAGAATGGAAGAACGTGGGATTCTTATTGATCGGCAGATTTTATTGCGTCTTTCAGGAGAATTGGCACAAGCTTCTTTGATTCTTGAAGAAGAAATTTACAAGTTAGCAGATGAAAAATTTAATCTTGCTTCACCAAAGCAACTAGGGGATATCCTTTTTGGAAAAATGGGATTGCCTGGAGGTGCTAAAACCAAGGGTGGACAATGGTCAACTTCTGCACAGACCTTAGAAGAATTATCTGCTGAAGGTCATATTTTACCGCGTAAAATTATTGAGTGGCGTCAACTTGCAAAGCTAAAATCGACCTATGCCGATGCTTTGCCTTCTTATATTTTACCAAAAACAGGGCGTGTTCATACGAATTATTCTTTGGCAATAACATCAACAGGGCGCCTATCATCATCAGAGCCAAATTTGCAAAATATTCCGGTAAGAACTGCTGAAGGACGTAAAATTCGAGCAGCTTTTATTGCTCCCAAAGGGCATGTTTTGCTTTCTGCTGATTATAGTCAGATTGAATTACGCATTCTTGCACATATTGCGGATATAAAAGCATTAAAAGAAGCTTTTGCTAAAGGACATGACATTCACGCTATAACAGCATCACAAATGTTTGGTGTTGCGATAGAAGGGATGCACTCAGATATACGACGGCGTGCAAAAGCAATTAATTTTGGTATTATTTATGGTATTTCAGCGTTTGGATTAGCCAATCAATTGGGAATTTCACGCCAAGAAGCAAGTCGTTATATTCAACTTTATTTTGAAAGATTTCCAGGCATTAAAGATTATATGGAAAAGACTAAAAGTTTTGCGCGTGAGAATGGTTATGTAGAAACAATTTTTGGACGTCGTATCCATTATCCAGAAATAAGCGCAAAGAATGTAAAAATTCGTTCTCTTAATGAGAGGGCGGCTATCAATGCGCCAATTCAAGGTTCTGCGGCCGATATTATGCGCCGTGCTATGATACAGATGGAAGATGCTTTAAAAGAAGAAAGTTTATCAGCAAAAATGTTGCTGCAAGTGCATGATGAACTTATTTTTGAAGTACCAGAAGAAGAGAGCAAAAAAACCATGGTTGTTGTTAAAAATATCATGGAAAATGCTACAATGCCGGTTTTATCTTTGTCTGTGCCTCTTGAAGTGAAAGTTATGGCGGCTCAAAACTGGGATGAGGCACATTAACTTTTTTCATTTATTTTTAAGGATGTTTATTGCATTGGCAAGATTAAGATAAGCTTTGATTGGCAAATGATCTGAGGCAATGCGTGCAAGTGGTGAATGGTGGTTTTCAAGATTTGTTACCAATTGGTGAGGAAAGGCAAAAACGCGATCAAGGGCTAAAAAAGGAAAGCGAGAAGGAAAGCTTGGTACAACTTTAACAGTACTATCAAAATAGGGAGAAAAATGGTTTAAAGATGAGCCTTTTCCCATCCGCCATTCATTGAAATCTCCCATGAGGAGTGTGGGCATAAGGGAGCGTTTTTGCAAAACTGCAAGGAGCTCTTTTGTTTGTTGTTTACGAGAATAACGTAATAAACCAAAATGAGCCGCAATAATACGAAGAGGGCCTGCTGCCATTTCCAATTCTACAATAATAGCTCCACGTGGTTCAATACCAGGAAGAGTGATTTGCAAGGTGTCTCGCACATACCCCTTTCGCAAAAACAAAGCATTCCCATGCCAACCATGACCATGGGGTGACATAGTATCGAGAGGTACAGGGATCAAGCCAGTTTCAGCTTTTAACAGCTGAAGATTAATCAAACCAATACGTTCTCCAAAACGTTTGTCTGCTTCTTGAACAGCAAGGATATCAGCTTGTAATTCAGTAATAACACGGACAATTCGTTTAGGATTAAAAACTTTATCAACACCTACACATTTATGCACATTATAGGAAGCAACGGTCAGATCAGAATGATGATTTTGGTTGAGGATATTTGATTGATGATGAGAGCGGCTATAGATCGCCTTTAAAAAGGAGCTATGGAGCTTTTGTTGGACAAAACCGGTAAACCGAGGGAGTTTTTGTTTATAAGGTATTTTTATCATTTTGCGAAAAAAATAATGCTTAAGAAGCGAAGGGTAAAAACTTATACTAAAAACAAAAAAAACCTTGCCTCTTTTAGAAACAAGGTTCTCTCATTAAGGTATTATTTTTGCAATCAGTCACGGTTGGAGCCGAGAAACTGGAGCAAGAAGACAAACATATTGATGAAATCAAGATAAAGACTTAAGGCACCCATAATAATTTTACGCCCTTTGGTATCACTTTCATCTCCTTCATAATACATCAACTTAATGTTCTGAGTATCGTAAGCTGTTAAACCAGCAAAGATAAAAACACCAATCACGGAGATAGCAAATTGCAAAGCACTTGATCCAAGAAAAATGTTTACAATCATAGAAAGCAACAAACCAATCAATCCGATGAATAGGAATGAACCAATTGCTGTAAGATCACGCTTTGTTGTATATCCATAAAGCGAAAGGGCTCCAAAAGTTGCAGCAGAAATGACAAAGGTTTGGACAACACTTTCTGTTGTATAACGCAAAACGATTGAAGACAGTGAAAGTCCAATGAGCGCAGCATAACCAAAAAAGAGGCTACGAGCAGCATTTGTGCTCAATGTATTAATCTTAAAACTGAGGAATAAAACTGCAACAAGTGGTGCAAACATAACAATATAAGCAAATGGCGATGTATAAAATGTTACGCCAAATGGTGTTAGATAAACACTGCTATTGATCTGAGCTGCTGCTTGGCTCATATCTGTTGTTGTTGCTAATGACACAATTACATAGGCAGCAGCAGCTGTAATAAGCAAACCAATGGCCATTGTATTGTAGACACCCAACATATAGTCGCGCAATCCCTGATCAATTGATGCGTCGGCATGAGAAGCAGGCGCCGAACGTAAATCTTTAAAATTAGCCATAATATAAAATCCTTTAGCATATGCTCCGTCAGATATTGTTTTTTAAAAAGTGTCTCTGTCATTAAACAGATAAGTCCCATATAGGTCTTAATTTGGCAAACACAAAAAACCTTCAGAATCACTGACGGAATTCCAGCATGTCTCCCTTTATTATGGAGATTTATTAAAAAATTACAAGAGATTTATCTAAGCAAGAAGCTTAAAAATTAGTAAGGAAATGGTTCTTTTAAATGAAAAATATTTACGTTTTTTGCCATATTTTTGCACGATAAAAAATGAGATTAAAAGTTTTTTATTATTCACAGGAATCCTATAATTCCTCCCCTATAAAATATCTATCTTTACGGTGATGAGGAGAGCATCACTAACATCGCGCTATTTTCAACCTTCAAGATTGCATATGCTCTGCATAGCTATAAGAACTAATTGAATAGTTTATATAACATCTTGATATATAATAATATATTGTTTTTTTATAAGGGTAATAAATTTTTTTACTCTCAAATACACCCCAACAAATATTGTAAGATTCTCTGATGAAAAATCTATTTATATTAAATCAATCAAAGGTTATTTTCTTGCACGAAACGAGCAGGATTGGCATGTGGAAAAAGAAGTAAAAATATCTCTCAATATTTTTAAACCCATTTTGCGACGATGTTTGTGAATGGTATGACGTAAGAGAATCTTTCTCTTTATCCTTATGAAAGAGCAAGCTGCGCGCCGCCACCATTATATTTATCAGATCCCAATTACGGAACAATCCTTGGCACTTTAGACAATTCATTGAGGGGTAATTTTATTGTATTGTCTTTATCTAAACGTAAACTCCACTTGTGTCGTACAAGAGACATGGTTTTAATGGATTCAACATGAAAAACGGTAAACTACATTTATAACCAATAGGGTTATTTTAAAATACCTCCATTAAATAATATATAGAACAAATAATTTGAAACACTTAAGAAAAGCACCGTAAAAAACGATATCTATAAAAATAAAAAAACATATGGAAGGCAATTGTCTCAAGCAAATAAATAGAACTTTAAATGCTGTAAAATATTTTCATCTCAGGATAAGAGAGAGGGTATATGGATAAAAAATATTGATTTCTATCCAAATTTATTTCTTTTGCTTTGACTAAAGATGAAAATATAAAGTCTCATAAAGAAAAATATGTAAAAACAATGAGCAGCAAGAACGATACAAGAGAAACCAATTTATAATCAGGCTTACAATGGTCGAAAATCCCTTTTTAAAAAACGATGATAACATCAATGAGAAGATGTATGGTTAGAATGATTTTTTTCTTTCATCCAAGTACGCAATTCTTCAATAAGGATGGCAATAACACCAAGTGTGATAAAACTATCTGCAAGGTTGAAAATAGCAAAATAAAAAATATCATCAATATGAAAAAGTATATAATCAGTAACATGATGAAAGCGAATACGATCAATAAGATTGCCGATTGCTCCCCCAATAATAAGGATAAGACCAAAGCGCGTTAAAGACTTCTTGTATTCAGTATTTTTCCATAACCATAAAAGAAAGATAATCACAATGATCGTGATGGCAATGATTCCCCAGTGAGGAAAGGAAGAAAAAAACGAAAATGCAATGCCAGAATTGCACACATGATAAAGGGAAAGGAAAGGAATAAGCGGGAGTTCTGTTCCTAGAGGCATGTTATGTATAACCCAGTATTTGACCGCTTGATCAAGCCCTATTGTAATTGCTAGGCCCAAGAAAAGAAAAGAAAGTGATTTACGGATCATATTTTTTCCTCGCATGGCTCCAAGGTTAAATAAGGGCGACGGATTTCATAGAGCATAACAGCTGTTGCTACTGCTAAATTAAGCGAATCAGCACGTCCACTTTGTGGAATACGCGCAAGTTTATCACAGCGATGTGTTAGAATATCGGATAATCCTTGTTTTTCATTTCCCATTAAAAGGATGATAGGACCATTTTTCAAATCCAGTTTACGATAATCCAGAGATCCTTTGAGATGCGTTCCAACAATCATGCCTTTAAAGTGAGTAGACCAGTTTAAGAAGGCGTTTTCATCAAAACGATAAAGGGGGATAGAAAAAATTGATCCCATAGTTGCACGAACTGTTTCAGGTGAGAAAGGATCTGTTGTTTCTCCAATTAAAATAACACCTTTGGCACCTACGGCATCAGCCGTGCGAATAATGGTACCAAGATTTCCAGGATCACGCACACGATCAAGCGCGATGTAGACATCTTTAGCCTGTCCTTTTATCATTTCAAGAGGTTGCCATTTTTGTTTAAAAATACCAATAACTGTTTGTGGATTATCGCGTCGAGTCAGTGATTCCATAACTTTTTGTGAGGCTTTGATAACAAAACCACCATTGGCTACAGCGCGTGCAGCAGTATTTTCAATAGTGGTATTACCAATTTCGCTTTTAGAAAAAATAAGCGTCTGTATTGTCCAGCCAAGATTGAGAGCATCAATAACCAATTTCAACCCCTCTGCCATAAAAAGGCCTTCACGATTACGGTTTTTCTTTTGGCTAAGTGCTTTTAGATCTTTTATGATGGGGTTGCTAAGAGAGGTGATTTCTTTCACTCTACCAGTTTTAGGTGTACACATATTCAAGCAATCCAACGACTAAAAAGAGAAGTAGAAAGGGCGCGCCCTGCAACTTCTTCACGCAAAATGAGTTCTCCTGATTCTACCGTACCCCCAAGGTTTACAAATGCATCGCGCATTAAAGCATGAAGTGAAAAAAAGGAAGCTCGAATAGAATAAGCTGTAAGGACAACACAGATCGGTTTATCAGAGAGAAGTTTACGACAATTTGTAATCATGTCTGGTAAATGATCAAAAAGTTGCCAAACTTCGCCATGGGGTCCACGTCCATAAGCAGGGGGATCAAGAAGAATCATATCGTAGCTTTTCTTACGACGCAGTTCTCGCTCGACAAATTTTACAGCATCATCGCAAATCCAACGAATAGAATGATCTGGTAACCCTGCTCTTTTTTGATTAGCTTTTGCCCACGCAATGGCTTTTTTAGAAGCATCAACATGAGTAACGTTTGCACCCGCTCGTGCTCCAATCAAAGAGGCAACACCTGTATAGCCAAAAAGATTCAATAACTTGATAGGACGTGCGGCTTTAATAATTTGCTCTTCCATAGAGCGCCAATGGGCATCTTGTTCAGGAAAAACCCCTACATGACGAAAGGAAGTAAAGCGACCTAGAAAAGACAGTCCATTCCAAGAAAGTGGCCATGTTTCATCAAGTGGTGTTTTAGGAAAATGCCAACGCCCCACGCCTTCTTCATCAAGGTTACCTGTGAAAATAGCATCAACATCAGCCCATTGTTTTTGTGATAAAGCGGGTTTCCATAATGCTTGACCTTCTGGTCGAACAATTCGATAATCTCCATAACGCTCTAATTTTTTTCCATACCCAGAATCAATGAGAGCATAACTTTCACTCGTACTCGTTTCTAAAATAAGAGGCAACTTTTCCTGCGGATATCTATTATTTGGGGAGGATTGAAGGCATTGAGCAGGCATGTTTGGTATCACGATACATGAGGTATAAAAGTTGCATTATAAAGCTCTTAAATGTTTCGTAAAAGTGTAAAAGAGCTAAAATTTATTAGAATACGTATAGAAAAAAATAATAGAGTACCTTTAACGCTATATTTGATATAAAATCTAAAGAAAAAGGGGGCAGTGAGATACCATTACACCAGATTTGCGATAGACGTTTTCAATTTCTCGATCTCGGCTTTACTTTTTTTGAGAGCTCTTTTGCATTTGTGATAGGACCACCAATTGATTAAACTTCCTAATGCAATACCAATAGCAAAGAAAATTAAGAGCCATACAAAGAGGGGAGCATGATAAGTAAAACTTTCTGAATTTATTCGAAAGGGGTCAAGCGTTAAGGGAACCACTTGACGATTAGCTACGACAAAGATAATTAAAAACGCTGTGAGAATCACACCGATGCTCGTTAAAATAATACGTTTAATGATCATAAGTTTCTCACTGATTAAGACGGTCGCGTAAATCTTTGCCAGTTTTGAAAAAAGGAATCCATTTTTCTTCAACCGCAACGGCTTCACCTGTTCGTGGATTACGTCCATTCCGAGCTGAGCGGCTTTTTACAGAAAAAGCCCCAAATCCACGAAGCTCAACACGATTGCCATTTGCAAGTGCTGTTGAAATTTCTTCAAAAATAGCGTTTACAATATTTTCCACATCCCGTTGAAAAAGATGCGGGTTATGACGAGCAATAATTTGTACAAGCTCTGATTTGACCACAATAGCCTCACTTTCACACAAAAAATTTTTTATAATTGCGCACTTCATGCATATTACAATATATAAACGGAAAAAAGTAAAATAAAACCAAGAAAAAACAAATTGCAAGAAACAAAATTTGAAAATACCCTCTATAAAGGTTATACAGACTAAAAATGCGGAACATTTAAGCGATTAGGAGAGCATGTCCATACACAACCATTCTGAAGTCTTTTCAACGCCATCGTCTTTGGGAGATGTTTTTAAAAAAGCATCCCGTCATTCGCGTCGCATTAGCTTATTAAAAGTTTTTTTACCTCTCCTAGCATTGGTTTCAGTGTTGGTTTTTTGCTGGTTTACGTTTTTCTTGGTTCCCGTTACTTCTGATTCTATACCTTTGAATGATGAAGAGGATGGAGAGACGAACCTGACAATCCTTAATCCAAAATTAGAAGGGTATACGCGTGCTCATGAACCTTATTGGCTTAAGGCAGAAAAGGCATTTCAAGATCATACACACTCTGGAGAAATTGGGTTGCAAAATATTACAGCGAAAGCTTCTATGGGCCAGCAAAGACAAGTTTTTCTCGCAGCACAAGGGGGTGTTTACGATAACATTAATGGTTTTTTACAGTTGAATAAACCGTTCACCATTACGACGAATGATGGGATAATAGTACAATTTATGTCTGCTAATATTAATTTATCTGAGGGGCAGTTAGAAACAGATCAACGTGTTAATATCCAGCGAACCGGTTTTCATCTTGCCGCCAACGCTTTACAAGTTCGAGATAAAGGAAAAAACATGTATTTCCATGGTGGTGTGCATTTAGTACTTAAAAAGCAATGACGTAATATCAATACAAGTCTTTAAATGATATTTATAAAGAAAATTCATGTGTATACACAAACAGAAGAATTGAAATAATGAGATCATACAAAAGATGGATAGGTGTGACGTTAGCTTTTAGCATTGGAATGTTAGGAGGAAGAAGCTTTTTAGGACATGCTGAAGGGGCCCGCTTTGGAATAAGTCTATCAAACGACAAAGAACCGGTAGAGCTTCATGCTGATTCTTTAGAAATACGTGATAAAGAAGGGATAGCACTTTTTAAGGGTGATGTTTCGGTGGTGCAAGGTCAACGTCTTTTACGGACGGCAAAATTAGTTGTTTATTACGATAAATCCTATAAGGGAAAGGATAAAAAAAAGGAATATATACAAGCATCACATGCTGCTTTGTTTGGTTCGTCGGGTATACAAAAAATGGAAGCTTTAGGAAAAGTCTATGTAAAAATAGCGACGCAAATTGCTACGGGAGATAAAGGCGTTTTTGATGGAAAATCAAAAATGATGACCTTAACGGGGAATCATGTTGTATTAACCGATGGTGATAATGTGGCAACTGGGTGCAAACTAACGGCAAATATGGAAAGCGGAAAAGCTTTTTTAGAAGGTTGTGAAACGCCTAAAAAAAAGGGGCGTGTTTCTATTATTTTAAAACAAAATCAAAAGAATGGCCATTAAGATTTCATGTTTGGAATCAAAATAAAAAAACAAACTGATCAGTATGATTTTGCAAGTGAAGCTTCAAAAAAGCGCTTAAAAGGGACATTAATTGCCAGTCATTTGATTAAAGTTTATCGAGGAAGGCCAACAGTTAATGGTGTTTCTTTTGGTATTCGTGCAGGCGAAGCCGTTGGTATTTTAGGGCCAAACGGGGCAGGTAAAACAACGTGTTTTTATATGGTTACAGGCCTTATAAAATCTGATGGAGGATCTATTAAAATCGATGGATTTGATATTACGCATCTTCCGATGTATCGACGTGCGCGTTTAGGTATTGGGTACCTTCCCCAAGAAGCTTCTATTTTTCGTGGTCTTTCAGTAGAAAATAATATTAAAGCTGTTTTAGAGGTGGTTGAAAAAGATCGCCTTAAACAACGTGAAGAGTTAGATAGCCTTTTACATGAATTTAAAATTGATCATTTACGTAAAATGTCTGCACTTTCTCTATCAGGGGGTGAACGTCGACGACTTGAAATTGCACGCGCTTTAGCTTCTCGTCCCAATTTTATGTTACTTGATGAACCATTTGCAGGGATTGATCCTATTGCTGTTTTTGACATTCAACAACTTATTCGTCATTTAACACGACGTGGTATTGGTGTTTTAATAACGGATCATAATGTGCGCGAGACATTAGGGCTTGTCGACCGCGCTTATATCATCCACACAGGGAAAGTCTTAGTTCACGGTTCTCCTAACGATATTATCAACAACGTTGATGTTCGCAGAGTTTATTTAGGAAATCAGTTTTCTCTTTGATTTTATAGCTTTCAAGAGTTTCTATTTAAATTTAACTGAACATTCTTACTGAAAATCTCCTTATTTATGCCAAAACTTGCTTTATGATTACGGTTTGAAATATTTTATTGAGTGGTGAAAAATGTTTCATCACTATAAGATGAATTTTTTGTTTTATTGGTTTAGCTTACTTTACGATTGTATCATAGAAAAGATATCACTAGATTAACTTGATAATGAGTGATAAGCGGGGCTGTAAATAAATTGCGTGTGTTATTGAAAGGTAAGAGATATTCATCATATTTTGCTCTGTCGAATCAAGTAGCATATCAATGATGCTGTTTCGAATATTTTGATAAAATCATCAGTTATATATTGCATTGATTCAATAGCGATTGTCGTGTTTTATTGGTTTGTATGGCATATTTTAAAATAGGAGCGCGGTTATAGATATCAGGTTAAATCTATAAATCTTATTAAAATAATCATTAAACGTCTAAAAGCCTTTAGATTCTTGTTATAAGGCCGTGTTTGGGCTATACAATAATCATCAAGGTAAAGGTCTCTTTTCCCTGTATTCTTCTTATTTTATTAAGGGTTCGTTTTCTTATGACAAAAAATCTTGGTGAAAAATATAAATTAACTTTTGTGACAAGTTTAATAAATTTATAAATAATGACCTTTTCTGATATCGTAAGGAAATTAATTTTATGAAAAACTTCATTTCTTTGTTTTCTCATGCTGTTAATGAAGTGCTAAATACGATCTATTATTGTGTTAAAAGTGATACGAGATATATTGGCCATCACCCATGATAACTTGAAAAGTACAACACATACAATGATGCATGAAAGTGAAAGAACATTAGATATCTATACCGAGTTTATTGGTAAACGTTTGGGCGTGTAAAAGGAAAATTAAAGGATGAATTTGGGTGAGTTAATAGCACCGGAAGCAATTATTCCGGCTCTTAAGGCTAATTCGAAAAAACAAGTTCTGCAAATTTTAGCCGAAAAAGCGTCTCAGCTAACAGGCCTTAGTGAGCATGTAATTTTTGATATTGTTTTGCAACGTGAGAAGCTTGGTTCAACGGGGTTAGGTGGTGGTATTGCGATTCCTCATGGAAAATTACCGGATATTAATCGGATTATTGGTATATTTGCACGTCTTGAAAGTCCTGTTGATTTTGAAGCTCTCGATGACGAACCCATAGATCTTGTTTTTCTCCTTTTAGCACCTGAAAATGCTGGTGCAGATCACTTAAAAGCTTTATCACAGATTGCACGTGTTTTGCGTCACGCTGATGTTGTGCAAAAATTGCGCAATACACAAAGTGCCAATGAACTTTATACTTTATTGATTCAAACTTCAGAATCAAACGCAGCTTAAGAGAAACTATGAATGTGCAAATTACAAGTGATACACGTATAGAGAGAAAAAGTAATATAATTTGTATCTTAAAGGGCTTATACAAAGGTTATGTCATGCAATTTTGAGAAATTTTTTCTAAGCGAAGTTTCTTTTTAAAGAGAAATAAATAACAATAAAGTCAGTGCCTTTTCTTATTGTCGTATAGCGTTCAATCATTATGTTCTTACATGTGTTTATTCTGTTATGCTCTAAAACAATACCATATAAGGTGTATTGAGGTAAGGCATTTAAGTCTCCTTAATACATTAAGTGCTTTTAGAATATTTCGTAAATATTCTAAAAGCAGGACTTGCTTGTAGAATCCTTAATTTAAGTGAACTTCATGCATTGGAAGACAAGAGGAGCACGTTCGACAAGATCCAAATTGTTGACAGACCTAGATTGGGTTAAGAATCTTCGTCCTTTACGAGCGTCAAAAAAAGTCAACAGGAAACATTTATTTGTAAGTTGAGTTTGAGTGTTTAGGATAATAATAAGGCTCAAGCAGAAATAAAGAAGTAGATTAAAAGATATTATGTTTTTTGTATGAGAGGGGGAGATCGCTTCTTTTTATAAGTGTGGTTTAAATGTCAGTCGTTATATAGGGCTCATGCCAAAAAATATTTTTATACGGTACGAATAAAAATGATAGCTTTAGGCTGGGTAAAAGCGTTTTATAGGAAAATTTATTCAACGACACTTTAATTGAGTAAAATGCTGTTTAAAAACGATAAGATAAAAATTATAGGGCTGATGTAGGAGGAAGTTTTTATATTTTTATTTATAAATTACCTAAAAATAAGCTGAAGAAATTATATAAAAGAACGCTTGGCAAGATTTTGGTAGCAGGAAAGAAGATATTGTCTAGTACACTAAAATAATATGGCTAAGTCCGTATAAGCAACTAAAATCATTTTAGAAACTAATCATTGGAAATGAAATATATAAGGAAATGGAATCATAAAGAAACAAAGTTGCATATCATTATTAAGACAAAATCTGAACTTTTTATATTTCATGATTAATATATTGATAATACTTGACTATTTTTTACAAGGTCATTTTAAAACTGTGGAAATATGATGTCGAGATGATGTTGAATACGAAGTATGAATGCACTATAATCAATGAAAGGTGGATTATTTTACGAAAATACATGTATTGAATGTGTAACATCGAGAAGTGATATTGCATGGGGCTGTGAAATTTTTTAAGGGAGTAGGGGGGGTGTGTTTTCGATATTTTTCAGCAGATTGCTTGTGATATAAAGAGTGTGGTTTATTTCTTAACAGAGTAGTGGTATATTTTCGTCTTGTTTTGAAATTCTATTGCTTAAAGAAATCGTTTTTTATACAAAAATGAAATAGGTAGTGTAAAATCAAGCACATGCTATTTTTTTATGTAATGATTGAATAAAAAGTTCATATTTTTGTAACGACTAAAATGAAACGTAAAAATCTATTCTGATTGGTGTAAAAATATTTCGCTTATTGAAGGAATTAGGATGATTACACATGAATATTGAGGAGTTTTTGTTAAACTTTTCCGATGAAGAGAATATTGTTATAAACTAAAGAAGTGAGCTAAATGAATATGTTTGAAAAAACTGTTATTGCTACATCTGTAATGGTTCTAATTACAGCAGGAGCAGCATGTGCACAAACGCCAAGCCGTTTAAATCAATTTGAAGCGTGGGGAGCCTATTCTTATAAATCGCCAAAAAATACGATTTGTTATGTGTTATCGGTTCCTTTGAAATCTCTTCCAACAACAGTTAATCATGGTGATAACTTTTTCTTAGTTACCAAACGTTCTCAATCGCCTATTTCTTTTGAACCGCAGTTTATGGCTGGTTATAGGCTTCAAGAAGGATCAAGAGTGACAGTGACTATTGGAGGTAAGGACTTTGATTTTTTCACGAAGGATTCCTCAGCTTGGTTAGCGTCATCAGAGCTAGAAAAGCAGCTTGTTTCTGCTATGCGTGCTGGAAACAATATGACAGTAAAAGCGATATCAAAACGGGGAACGCATACCACCTATACTTATTCCTTAAAAGGGATTACTGCTGCCTTAAATGCAGTTCAAAAGTGCCATTAAGGTTTTGATAATTTCTAAAATAGTGATGTGAATTGGAAAGCAATGACCATTTCTTATGACCTTAGACCAGTTGGTTCATGTTTTGCGCAAAAAACAGATAATGTGGTGGTAAAGGAGAGTTCTAAACTCTCTTTAATTGGCTTATCGCAAGACGAAATGGTACAAGCTTTAAAGACAGTTGGTGTACCAGAACGTCAAACGCGTATGCGTTTACGTCAGCTTTGGCATTGGCTTTATGTACGCGGCGTTTCAAATTTTGATGAAATGCTGAATATTTCTAAAGTAATGCGGGAAACACTTGAACGTCATTTTTCTATTGCACGTCCGGAAATTGTTGGAGAACAAATATCAAAGGATGGTACACGTAAATGGCTTTTGCGTTTTCCAGCACGTGGGGCTGGTAGGCCTGTTGAAGTTGAAACGGTTTATATCCCTGAAGAAGGACGTGGTACTTTATGCCTTTCATCGCAAGTCGGGTGTACGTTAACCTGCTCTTTTTGCCATACAGGAACGCAGATGCTTGTTCGCAATCTGACGGCAGAAGAAATTTTGGCACAATTATTGGTTGCGCGCGATTGTTTGGGTGATTTTCCTGATAAAGATACTCCTGATGGGGCAATTGTTCCCGTTGAAGGGCGTAAAATTACCAATATTGTTATGATGGGAATGGGAGAGCCTCTTTATAATTTTGAAGCTGTAAAAAAAGCTTTATTGATTGCTTCTGATGGCGATGGTCTTTCTTTATCAAAACGCCGAATTACGCTTTCAACCAGTGGAGTTGTTCCTGGAATTATCCGAACTGGGGAAGAAATTGGTGTTATGTTAGCAATTTCACTCCACGCCGTACATGATACACTGAGGGATATGCTTGTTCCTATCAATAAAAAATATCCGTTAGCTTTGTTAATGGATGCTTGCCGTAATTATCCTGGTTTGTCTAATGCAAAACGAATCACTTTTGAATATGTTATGCTGAAAGATATCAATGATAGTTTAGATGATGCTAAACGATTGATTCAGTTGTTGAAAGGAATTCCTGCTAAGATCAATTTAATTCCTTTTAATCCGTGGCCAGGGAGTAATTATCAATGTTCTGATTGGGAACAAATCGAGCGTTTTGCTGATGTCGTTAATCAAGCAGGTTATGCTTCTCCTATCCGGATGCCACGTGGACGCGATATTTTAGCTGCATGTGGACAACTTAAATCGGCTTCAGAACGTTTACGAAAATCTGAACGTTTGAAACTTGAAAATGCCATTGATCATTCGTTAACGTAATTTTTAGCGCTATAACGATACAAAGCCTGTGCTTTTTTATCTATAAATCAATTCAAAATCTTATGTGATAGTATGTGTGAAAAAACTGGATCAGTACGAGACGAATAGTTCTAGCTTTTATAGGTTCAATAGGGGAAAAAATATTACATAGAGTCTTTTTTCGTAACTTCTGAAATGAGGAACCAGCCTAATTTAGAGGAAGGTCTAACGGGCTATATATTTCCACTTCGCTCCTACACTCTTTGACTTTAGCTTTATAACTTTTAAAAGCATCTGTGGTTATATATTTTAAAGAGTGGAAATGTACATTGTCTCATGCTTTTGTTTATTGCATTCTTTAATAAGATCATGATTCACCCGCAAAACAGAGTGTCTAAAATATAAATGCCATTGTGTTGTCTATTGATATGTTTTTTAAAGTATTTCTTAATATACTTATCTCATGACAATGCCAGTAGGGTGTAAAAAGCTTCTGTGAAACGTAGGGGACTTCCACATCTTACATTTAATAGAGGTTTCAGTTGTTAGGGGTGTTCTATTTTTCATACCCTAATGTTGTAACAGCTTTTGGTGTTTAAAACGGTTTAGGAAGAGTTATTCTTTTTCTAAGTCATTTTTATTTACATGACAATTCTATCTTTTCTTGTGAAGTACAAGGGAAAGCATTTGTTTAATTCAGCTAAACAGATTTGAAATAAGAAAGTTTCGAAATATCTAGAGTTTTCATTTACATTAAAAACGATAAATTACACCTTATAAATCAATTTTTTGTAACGATAAGAAGATGGAGGGCAAAGCTGGTGAAAATACCTGCAATAAGCCAGTCGAGAAAGCGAAGATAAAGAGGGTTTTGTTTAAGGGTTTTGGTAAGTTTATGCGCTGTAAAAACAACTGAAATTGTAATGGGGAAAGAAATAGGAATATAAGAGAGTCCTAAAAAGAGTAACTTTTGTGTTGCCATAGGGTCATTCGCATCGATAAATTGTGGCAAGAATGTTGCATTAAAGAGTATCACTTTAGGATTGAGAAGATTAATTCCAATACCAGCAAGATAGTTACGTTTCAAATTGTGAGATTTAGAAGATGTTGGTTCAAAAGAAAATGTTGAGTGCCTGCGTAATGTTTGGAAGGAAAACCATAAGAGATAAAAGGCGCCCGCAATTTTCAGAAGGAAAAAAGTGTGTGGCGCTGCAAAAATAAGCGCAGATAAGCCAAGCGCTACAGCGGTAACTTGAATAGCAAACCCTGTCGCACTTCCCAAGGCGCATACAATTCCCGCTTTTTTGCTTTGTGTAATAGTTCGTCCGACAGAAAGCATCATGTCAGGTCCTGGAATAAGTGCTAAAATCAGCGATGCTAAAGCAAATTGTGCAATAATAGACCACTCCGGTAAAAATGACACGTAAATCTCCTCTTAATTTTTAAGCAGTGTTCACTTTTTATAGTTTTATGGCCCTTTATTTACGCTTTTTGAGTCTTTTTAATGTTGTCTAAAGAGTATTTTATACCTTCTACATTGTTTTTATTGCTTGATAAAAAGCAGCTCGTATAGAACTTTAGAATGAAAAAATATTAGAAAAGTTGTTTTGGCTTATTCAGGGGGGATAGGTCAGTTATTCTCAAGTGGTTAAAATACACTAGGTATTGAAATTATAACTTTTACAGCAGATTTTGGATAGGGAGAAGAACTAGAACTTGCTCGTCGTACAGCTGAAATACTAGGTGTTAAGAAAATCTACATTGAAGATTTGCGTGAAGAGTTTGTGCGTGATTTTGTCTTTCCAATGTTTCGAGGCAATACCGTTTGTGAAGGGATTTATCTTTTAGCAATATCAATTGCGCGTCCTCTTATTTAAAAACGTTTGATTGAAACTGCTAGAAAAACAGGGGCAGATGCAATTGCTCATGGGGGCAACGAGTAAAGGCAATGACCAGATAAGCTTTGGGTTTTCCGTTTATGCCCTTAAATTATGATAGAAAGATTATTACTCCACGGTGTGATTGGAACTTTAAGAGTCAAACAGATCAGTTTGAATTTGCTCGTACACATCTAATTCCTATAGAAAAGGATAAGCCAAGAGGAAGAGCCGTTTTCCGTGGATGCAAATTTATTGCCTTTCTCATAAGGAGGAAAGATTTTGGAAACTCTAGTCAGTCCTTTCTGCGCTTCTGAATATGTCCATATATGTACTTTTTCTCTGGAAAATGTTTCCAATCAAGCAACCAGAATCACCCTTGGCTTAAAAAAAGACAATGTGATTTTAATCAATGGAAAAAATTTATCTCTGGCAACTTTACTTGCAAAGTTAAGTACTTATGGATGCAATAATGGTCTTGGTCGATTAGATTTGGTAGAAAGTTGCTTTGTGAGGATAAAATTGTGGGGTATTTAATAAATACTAGAAGAAACCATCCTTTTAACGGCTGATAGAGCGATAGAATCTTTAACGCTAGATCATGGTGCAACACATTTGAAAGATGAATTGATACCACGTTATACAAAACTCATTTATTATAATTTTTAGTTTTCATCTGAATGTAAGATGTTGCAGACAGTGATTGATTTATTCCAAGAATATGTTGATAAGTGAAGTCACATGAAAACTCTATAAAGGGGATGTGATTGTTGAAAGGGAGTCGAAGTCAAAAGTCACTTTATTCGAGTGAGTTTGGAACTTATCAAGGATAATCAAGGTGCTTGTGATCAAAAAGATGCAACGGGTTTTATTAAATTAAATGCTCTGCGTTTATATACATTTTCCATGCGTCATCAAGGTTATTAAAGAAAAGAAATAAAAAATTTTACTGTGGCGAGTTTAATGTAGATTAGTGCCTTGGTATGAAATTCTTCATTTAAGCATTTTTATCTGTTTTTCTGCAGTTCTTTCGTTCAGTATTAAAGACTTCGTTTTATGCTTTATCCTATTGGTTTATAAAGGTCATTTAGCGTTATTTCTATTGAATGAAAACCTTCAATAGCGTATGATGCTCTCATTTCTAATATCTCTTATTTTGAATCAAACAAAATTTATTTGCTTACACATTATAGGCGGGGCTGATGTGAGGGTAAAACTGTGCAATGAAAGTGCCACATCTAAAGTTCCAAGGTGCAACATTAGGAGACAGCAAAGTGTGTGATGCATGCCAGTTTGCTGATCAACATAACATAACCAGTGATTCTTATGATAAGAGCAATGAAGGTTTTGATAATCAAAATGGGATAATTTTTTCTTTATAATATTAAATATTTTTTATTTTTATCAGAACGAAATATGTTTACAGCAAGGGGAGTTTTTGTATTGTTACTTAAGAATATAAAGAAATTTTCATCTTTTTGCTTGCTATTATTGACGAATAAATTCAAGAACCATACACCCTATTTTTAAAGAGTATAATTTTTAGGATAAATAATAATGCGTGATCCGTTTGATGCCCTTAACCTTACGCCTGAATTAAAAGATGCGGCTGCTCAATCGAGAGCTTGGCCATTTGAAGAAGCGCGTAAGATTATCAAACGGTATGAAAAGGTGGGTTATCCAGAAAGTGTAATATTTGAAACGGGTTATGGACCTTCTGGTTTACCGCATATTGGGACTTTTGGGGAGGTTGCACGTACAACCATGGTGCGTCATGCCTTTCATGTTCTCACAGAAAATAAAGTAAAAACAAAATTGCTTTGTTTTTCTGACGATATGGATGGTTTGCGCAAAGTTCCTGAGAATGTGCCTGATCGTGACAAGATGGAGCGTTATCTTGGTCAACCGTTAAGCCGTGTACCAGATCCTTTTGGAGATGATTATCCTTCTTTTGGGGCGGCGAATAATGCACGTTTACGGACTTTTCTTGATCGTTTTGGTTTTGATTATGAATTTGCAAGTGCTACGGATTATTACAGTTCCGGTCGTTTTGATGAAACACTTTTAAAAATCCTTGCCTGTTATGACAAGGTGATGGCGATTGTTTTACCAACATTGGGTGAAGAACGACAAGAAACCTATTCACTTTTTTTACCGATTTCTCCTTTTTCTGGAAAAGTATTACAGGTGCCGATGATTGCGCGGAATGTTGAAAAAGGAACGGTTACGTATATTGAACCTGAGACAGGCGAAACCATAGAGACAGAGGTTACAGGAGGCAAGGTCAAGTGCCAGTGGAAGGTCGATTGGGCTATGCGTTGGACAGCGCTTGGCATTGATTATGAAATGGCAGGAAAAGACCTTATCGATTCTACAAATCTGTCTTCTAAAATTTGTAAAGTATTGGGTGGAAAGCCTCCAGAAGGATTTAACTATGAACTCTTTTTAGATGAAAAAGGTCAGAAAATTTCCAAATCCAAGGGAAATGGTTTAACCATTGATGAATGGCTTAACTATGCCCCGACAGAGAGTTTAGGGCTTTATATGTTTTCAAAGCCTAAAACAGCCAAACGGCTTTATTTTGATGTTATTCCCAAAACCGTGGATGAATATTATGCACATCTTTCCGCCTATGGTCGTCAAAGTTGGCAAGAGCGGCTTAATAATCCTGTATGGCATATTCATAATGGTTCTCCACCAAAGGTTGATTTGCCGGTATCTTTTGCCATGCTTTTAAATTTGGTCAGTGCTTCAAATGCAGAGAATGCAGAGGTTCTATGGGGTTTTATTTCTCGTTATGCTCAAGGAGCCAATCAACAAACTTATCCAGAACTGGATCAATTGGTGCAATTTGCCATTAAATATTTTGATGTCTTTGTTAAACCCAACAAGAAATTTCGTCTACCAGATGACAGCGAACGTGCAACATTAGCACAAATTGATGAAAAGTTAGCCAATTTGCCGGAAACTTTTGATGGCAACATATTGCAAAATACACTTCTTGATGTTGCACGGTTAACGGAACGCTATCAAGATCATAGTAAGAAAAGTCCTGAAGGGGGACCTGGTGTTTCCAATGTCTTTTTCCAAATGTTGTATGAAGTTCTTTTAGGACAAGAGCGAGGTCCTCGATGGGGATCATTTATAGCGCTTTATGGAATTGATGAAATGCGTGCATTGATTGCTGAAGCGCTTGCACGGCGGCATATGGAGGAATAATGGAACGAAGAGTGCAAGAAGTAAAGCGACGCCGTACATTTGCAATTATTGCTCACCCAGATGCTGGAAAAACAACATTGACAGAAAAGCTGTTATTGTTTGGTGGCGCTATTCAACTTGCAGGAGAGGTAAAAGCCAAAAAAGATCGTATTCAAACCCGTTCTGATTGGATGAATATTGAACGTGATCGTGGTATTTCTGTTGTGACCTCGGTGATGACGTTTGAATATGAAAATCATATTTTTAATCTCCTAGATACTCCAGGACACGAAGATTTTGCAGATGATACCTATCGCACACTCACTGCGGTTGATAGTGCTGTCATGGTGTTGGATGGGGCCCGCGGGATTGAGCCTAGAACACTAAAATTATTTGAAGTGTGTCGGATGCGGGATATTCCTATTGTTACTTTTATCAATAAAATGGATCGTGAGGCACGTGATCCACTAGAGCTTTTAGACGAAATTGAAGAAAAGTTAGCGCTTGATACCGCACCCATAACTTGGCCCATTGGGACGGGTAAAGATTTTGTTGGCACTTATGATCTTCATCATAATCGCTTTCGTCAAAAAGACGATGAGATAACACAGCAGGTCGTTTCAGACCCCAGTGAAATTGTCCATTTACTTCCAGAGTATCAACGTTCAACTTTTATTGAAGGGGTAGAAATCGCTCGAAGTGCTTGCAAAAACTTTGATCTTCAAGCTTTCCATGAAGGTCATATGACTCCAGTTTATTTTGGTTCGGCTTTACGAAATTTTGGTGTTCGTGATTTGATCAATGCACTCATTGATTTTGGTCAAAGTCCTCGTGATCAAAGTGCAGATCAGCGCGATATCATAGCAATAGAACCTAAAATGACGGGATTTGTTTTTAAAATTCAAGCGAATATGGATCCTAATCATCGTGATCGTATTGCATTTTTTCGGGTATGTTCGGGAACACTTGAACGTGGTATGAAAACAAAGTTGGTTCGAACAGGAAAACCAATAACACTTTCGGCCCCACAATTTTTCTTTGCACGTTCACGCCAAATTGCTGATCAAGCTTATGCGGGTGATATCGTGGGAATTCCTAATCATGGAACATTACGGATTGGTGATACTTTGACAGAAGGAGAAGATGTCCTTTTTAAGGGTGTACCTAATTTTGCACCAGAGATTTTGCGTCGTGTTTGTTTGGGTGATCCAATGAAAGCAAAAAAACTCAAAGAAGCTTTGCAACAAATGGCTGAAGAAGGGGTTGTGCAATTATTTATTCCTGATGATGGATCTCCTTCTCTTATTGGGGTTATTGGTGCTTTGCAAATTGATGTTTTAAAAGAACGATTAAAAATAGAGTATTCTTTACCAGTGAATTTTGAATCAGCGCGCTTTAATTTATGCCGCTGGATTTCAGCGCAGAGCAAAGATGAGTTGCAAAAATTTCTCAGCAATCACCGTTCTGCTATTGCGTATGATTTAGAAGGTGATCCAGTTTTTTTAGCGGAGAACCATTTTTCATTGAATTATGAGGCAGAAAGAGCCCCTAAAATAAAATTTTCTGCTGTTAAAGATTATCAAGTACGCACTTAACGTAAAGAAAAAATTTTATACAACGACTTGATTTATAATGATCATTTATCGCCTTTACCAAGGATGTAAGAATCTAAATATTGTGAAGTTCTTTCATTTGGAAGCCTCTATTAAAACAATAACAACCATTTACTGGCAATACCGATGAATAGGATTGGTGTGTGTAAAAAAATTTGAAAAAAGAAATAAAATACCTCTTATACCCCTTCTCCATACCCAAGAGCTGTCCAAATATTGGATGAGAGGAAAAATAATGTTGCCGGTTTGCTGCTTTCTAAAGTAAAAATTTGTGGGGTGCGATGAATTTTGTCTCATACATGAAAGATTTTACGGTATGCTATGTATTATATTATTTACGATGTAGCATTCATTTATGCGGTAGGCTTGCGTGCGTAAGAGATGCTTCTTTTAAAAAACGCGTAACTTTGCAACAGGATGATGTGTTGTTTTGAACACCTATTTAAATAATGAAGTTTGCTTATTGCCTCATGTTTTTGTTTCTCATGTTCTTTAATGGGATTACGCTTTTCACATAGAGCAAAGTACCATCAGATGTATATTCACGGGCTTTTTAAAAGAAACATTTCTCAATGTCTTCAAGTTCATTTTGCGATGGTGTCCAAGGGTATAGCGATAAATCCATTAAGAATCTCCGTCTTTACACGTCATAAAAGAGCAAGCCAACACACACCATCATACACTTATACCAGCTCTAAAATGTTGCGGATAAAAACTTTGCACTTCTCAATGATTCATGAAAAGCTACGACTTTCTTGTACAGTTTTACTCCATACACTGATCTTACTTGATAATGTGCAAGGGGATGGTTTTGATTGTTTCAACATACACAGATTTAAAATAAAAGAATCTTAGGGTATTCAAGGTTATAATTCAAGTTGAACATCGATATATTGTCATTATAAATCAGTATATTAGCTAAACTATAACTCATTCTTCGTTGAAAAATATCAGGAAAATTTTGATATATTTTTTCACGATGGCTTAAGACATGAAATGTCTTTCAATCTTTTTAAAATCTCAACTGAAAATATCCTGTATAAGGATAGCTGTTCAGTTTTTCCTTGTAATGAAAATTATATACAGTCAAAATAATTCAAATAATCAATAAGATGAAATTTTTTATCTCAAATATGAGCTCATATGACCAATAAACCGCGTATTTTTTCTATTTCTTCTGGAACAGCTTTTTTGCCTCACTTTGTTGATGCGCTGCTCTCTGGTACTCTTATTGATAATTTTGCGCCCAATGGGGATATTCAAACCGCTCTTGCTGATAGCCTTATTTATGTTCCGACACGTCGTGCGGCTCGTGCTTTGCGTTTAGCTTTTGTTGAAAGAAGCGATACACAGTCAACCTTTTTGCCAACCATTCGTGCTCTAGGAGATGTTGATGAAGATAGTTTCTTGTTTGTTGAAAATCGTACCAGCGCTCTCAATCCGCCTATTGGCGAAAGTGAACGCTTGCTGCTTTTAGCGCGCCTTATTCGTCCATGGCGTGAAAAATTGCCTGCGCATCTGCGTGCCATGTTTGGGACAGAAGATGTGCTTATTCCGGCGCATAGTGCCGATGCCATTTGGCTTGCTCAGGATTTAGCACATTTGATGGATGAAATTGAAACAGAAGCAGCAGACTGGTCAAAACTTAAAGATATTGCGCCTGATATGGTTGCTGAATGGTGGCAAATAACGCTCGATTTTCTGACGATCGTTACACAAAATTGGCCACAAATCTTAACAGAAAGGCAACGAAGTAATCCTGCTGAGTGGCGTAATCAAGCACTCACCATGCACGCAGAGACATTACAACGCGCCCAATCTGATAAACCGATTATTGCGGCTGGTGTATCGGGTTCTATTCCCGCCGTTTCTCGTCTTTTGAAGGTTATAGCCTCTCTACCAAAAGGAGCCGTTGTTCTTCCTGGTCTTGATCTTCATATGGATGAAGAACAATGGAATGCACTCAGCACAATGAATAAAGAAAAAACAGCTTGTAATTTTTTTGATCATGCAGAAAATGTTTTTAGCCATCCTCAATATCATTTAAAAAAACTTCTCACTCTCATGGAGTGTCAACGTGACTGTGTTTGCGAAATTGGCCAACAAAGTACAATAAAAAAAAGACGAATGGCTCTTTTATCAGAAGCATTACGCCCCGCTTCTACTACCGATAAATGGGTACAAATTGTCCGTGATGATTATGAGGAGATTTGTGCAGACTGGTCGTTTATTGAAGTTATGAATGAACGCGAAGAAGCTCTCGCTATCGCGGTTGTCTTACGCAAAGCTATTGAAGAACCTCAAAAAACTGCAGCTCTTATTACCAATGACCGTAATTTGGCACGCCGTGTTGCTGCGGAATTACAGAGATTTGGTATTGAAGCAAATGATTCAGGGGGAATACCTCTTGCACAAACATTGCCTGTAATGCTCTTACGGCTTATTTTAGAAAATGTATTACAACCTGATGATCCCACGGCTTTTCTTTCCCTTCTTAAACATCCATTAACAACACTCCAACAAAACCGTCATCGCTTACGCGAAATGGCAGAAAATTTTGAACTTTTTGTTCTTCGAGGGAATACAGGACGTATCAATCTTTGCGAATGTGATCAATTTCTTGAAAAATGGATTGAAACATATTTCCATGATTGTTCTGAAATCAATGCCCTTGATCAGCAGAAATGTGAAGAAGCACGTCTCCTTTGTCAGCTTTTAAAGAAAGCTTTTGAACCTTTAGCTTCTCTTCTGAAACAAGAGAAAGAATGCACCATCAACGAAGCTGCGATAGCAACGGTTGAGGTTTTTGAAAATTTTGGTCGCAATGAGGATAATTCTCTGGCTCATCTTTATCAACATGAGGAAGGACAAGTCCTATCAAATTTTTTGCGTGAATTGGTCAGTGATCAATCAGGATTAACATTTCACCTTAGCGAATGGCCTGCTATGTTTTCTGCATTGATCGCAACGCGTTCCGTTACACCTTCACCTGGAGGACATCCACGTTTATTCATCTGGGGTACTTTGGAATCACGTTTGCAAACGGTTGATACAGTGGTTATTGGTGGTCTTAATGAAGGATCATGGCCGATATCAGCCAAAAATGATGCTTTTTTATCACGACCGATGAAAATGATGTTAACGCTGGAACCACCAGAGCAGCGTATTGGTCTTTCGGCGCATGATTTTCAATGGGCTATGGGAATGGATAAAGTGGTGATGACTCGCGCATTGCGTGTTAATCATACCCCTTCTATTCCTTCGCGCTGGCTACAACGCATAGAAACCGTTGTAGGAAAACAGGCTTGGAAAAAAATTCGTGCACGCGGTGAAATACTGCGTCACTGGGCTAAGATGCTTGATCATACCAGCGTGATTTCTAATGTAGAACGTCCTTGCCCTATTCCCCCCCTTGAGATGCGACCGCGTCATTTTTCAGTTACTGAGATAGAAACATTGCGGTATGATCCTTATGCTATTTATGCGAAAAAAATTCTACGGCTCAAACCCCTTAAAGCACTGATTCATGATCTTGGCACACCTGAGCGTGGAATACTTTATCACGCTATTCTTGCTGCTTTTTGCACACAAATAGAAAATCCAAATGCTAAAAATGCATTAGATGTCCTGCTTGCTATTGGACGTAAAGAATTTGATAAATTCAATTTTCCACCCGATATTGAAACAGTTTGGTGGAATAGTTTTGAAAATCTTGCTCCATTTCTTATTCAATGGGAACAAAGTTTAGGACCACGAAAGCGCTATGCAGAAGTGGTTTCACAAAAAATCCCTATAGGTACAACAGGGGTAACCCTTTCAGGGCGGGCTGATCGTCTTGATGTGTTGCCAGACAAAACGGTTGAAATTCTAGATTTTAAAACCGGAACCCCTCCTTCATCAAAACAGGTTCGTGAGTTATTATTTCCGCAATTAGCTTTAGAAACAGCTTTGCTGATGGAAGGGGCATTTCCAGATTTTCAAGATCTTGTCCCTTCAAATTTATTTTACATTCCTTTAAACGGAAAAGGTGAAATTAAATCCCAATCTATTCTTTTAACGAAAAAAGAAGGAAAAACTTATCTTAGTGCCGTTCATCTTGGTGAAATTGCCTGGAAAAATCTTATTGCACTGATAACCTATTATCAAAATCCACAACAAGGCTATCTCTCACATGCTGTTCCCATGGAAAAACGGTATGAAGGTGACTACGACCATTTAGCACGGTTGTGGGAATGGTCAATCGGTTTTCATAAAGAAGAATAATCATGACTTTTTTTTCTATTCCTCAAGCCGCTCTTGATGCACAAGCAACGGCAACACATCCCCAAAAAAACGTGTGGGTTTCTGCAAATGCAGGATCTGGAAAAACACACGTTTTAAGTGAACGTGTTATTCGTTTGCTTTTAAATGGTACGCCTCCAGCACGTATTTTATGCCTTACTTATACAAGAGCTGCTGCTGCTGTTATGCAATCACGAATTTTTTGCACGCTTTCCAGTTGGAATGAACTGGATGATGCACAGCTGCAAGAAACCTTGACAAGGTTTGAGAATAAGCCCGTTAATGCGCAAAAGTTAACGTATGCACGACAACTCTTCGCGCGTGCTCTCGAAACACCTGGTGGCTTAAAAATTCAAACGATTCATGCTTTTTGTGAATCTCTTTTGCATCAATTTATGTTGGAAGCCAATATTGCAGGGCATTTTGAAATTCCCGATGATGTCAGTCGCAAAAAATTACGACAAGAATCCCGTCGCCAACTTTTATTACGCCGTGATATACAGCCTGCTTTACAACAGTTACTTAAAGTTATTAGCGAGCATACTTTTAACAAACTGCTCTATGAAGCCGTTGAAAAGCAACATAAACTCTCTGATTTTTTCTCTTCTATTGTATCTGAAAATGGAGAAAAAAAACTACGCGCGCTTTTTAACTTAGCGCCCGATGAAACAAACCAATTTTTGCTGGAACAAATTCAACAAACTGCGCGTCTTCCTCTTCATGCGCTTAAGCATTGTGAAATCAATGGCAGTCAAAGTCTGAAAAAGATTATGGCAAAATTTCCTCAATTAGAAAAAGCGCGTGATGAGACCAATATTCTCAATATTGTCTCTGATATTTATTTGACCACAGAGGGTAAACCACGTAATTTTCCACATTTATTTCGTAAAAAGTCAGATGAAATTTTTCCTTTTATTCAACAAACGCTTGAAGATAAACAAAGCAAAATTTCTGTTCTTTTAGAAAAATACCAATGCGCAAAAGTTGCTACCCTAAATATGGCTGCTTTTCAGCTATGTGCCGTTTATCTCGAAATTTATACCAATCTAAAAAAGGCCAATGGTTTCTTAGATTTTGACGATATTATCGAGCGTACACTTCATTTGTTACAGCGCAAAGGTGCAAGCCAATGGGTACATTATAAACTTGATCAGGGTCTTGATCATATTCTCCTTGATGAAGCACAAGATACCAACCCAGAGCAATGGCAAATTATCCAACTTTTGGCACAAGAATTTTTCTCAGGGTATAGCCAACGAACAAATATACGAACTCTTTTTGCTGTTGGAGATGAAAAGCAATCTATTTATTCTTTTCAAGGAGCTGCTCCAGAAAATTTTGCTGCAAATGGACGAATTATTCAAAAAAAAGTGAAACAAACAAATCAACAATTTGAAAAAATACAATTGCATTACTCTTTTCGCTCTACAGCAGATGTTCTAAAAAGCGTTGATTTGGTTTTTGAAACACCAGAAAATTATAAAGGACTTTCGGCAGAAAATACAAAGACGGTGCATGAAGCTATTCGTGTGCATAGTCCGGGCGAAGTTGTTATATGGGATGCTATTTCCAAAGAAACGAGCGAGTTTCCGCATGATTGGCATTTAAGCGTTGATCATTTAGATACCCCTGAAGTCCGTTTAGCAGAAAAAATTGCTGAAACGATTGCTGATTGGCTACAAAAAGGCGAAATGCTTCCAGCAAAGGGACGCTTAATACGGGCAAGTGATATTATGATCTTGGTCCGTAAACGTGATAAATTTGTCTCAGCTCTTTCCCGTGCTCTTAAACACCGTAATATTCCTGTAGCAGGGGCTGATCGTTTACAACTCACCAAACATATTAGTATCCGTGATTTAATGGCGCTTGCGCGTTTTGTTTTGCAGCCACTAGATGATCTTTCTCTTGCTTGTGTATTAAAAAGCCCTCTTTTTGCTTTGAGTGAAGAGGAACTCTATCAGCTTTCCGCGCACCGAACCGGCTCTCTTTGGCAAAGTTTAAGGATGCACGCATCATCGAAAGCGTCTTTTAAAGATGCTTTTGAAAAGTTAAGCCATTATCGCGCTTTAGTGGATCAAATACCGGTTTTTGAGTTTTATAGCTATATTTTAAATAATGATAAGGGAAGACAAAAAATTCTGTCTCGTTTAGGATCTGAAGCCAATGATGTGCTCGATGCTTTTATGGATTATACGCTCAACATTCAAAAAACAAGCTTACCAGGATTACAAGCTTTTTTAGACACATTAAGTGCAAGCGAACCAGAAATTAAACGTGAATTTGAACAAAACAACGAAGAAATTCGCATTATGACTGTTCATGCTGCAAAAGGACTAGAGGCTGCTATTGTGTTTCTGGTTGATCCTGGTAGTGAGATTTGGCATTCTCAGCATGCGCCTCATTTGCTTAAAGTTCCTTTAAACAATGCACAAGGGGACGAACAACAAGCTTGTATTTGGCGCCCCAATGAAAAGTTTGATACAAAACTCTCTAAACGAGCAATTTCACATTTAAAAGAACGTGCAGAAGAAGAATATAGACGCCTTCTTTATGTAGGAATGACACGCGCTGAAGATCGTTTATTTGTTTGTGGATATAAAAGTCAGAAAAGTCCCTCTAATACATGGCTACAACTGATAAAGAAAGTCCTTGAACCCCATGTGGTTACTATAAAAGGCCCTGCGGAAGATATTGCAGCTTGGCGTTATTGCATTACTCCTCCTTCTTCTGTCTCTATAAACCAAGAAGTCTCCTGCACTGAAAGTCAAGTTTTACCCCCTTTGCCTGCTTTTTTCTCTCATAAAGTACCAGCAGAACCAGCACTCCCAAAACCGTTAAAACCCTCCGTTGCAAGCCTTTCCATTGAAGCTGATACAGAACTTTCCTCAAGTCCAAAACAGCTTTTTACGTCACCTGTTTTAGGGGAAATAAACACCAACAGAGCTTTTTTCATTGAATATGGTCATCTCATTCATCGATTATTACAATATTTACCCGACTGCCCTCCAGAAAAGCGTCAAGATTATGCTCAAAATTATCTTAATATCAAAGCCTCTCATTGGGAGGAGAGCCAAAGAGAAGATGCTCTTCGTCATGTTTGGAAAATATTAGATCATGTTTATCTCAAGCCTCTTTTCTCTGAACATTCACGTGCTGAGGTTCCCTTAATGGGTACTGTAAAAATTCGTGGAAAAGAACAAGCAATTTCTGGTCAAATTGACCGTCTTTACATCACGCAAAACAGCATTATCTTTGCTGATTTTAAAACGGGAATCCCACCAGAAAATGAAGCTGCTATTGCGCCTCATCATTGGTTACAAATGGCTCTTTATCGAAAATTGTTGCAAGCTATTCATCCCAATAAAGATGTCCAAGCGCTACTTATCTATAGTAAAGAAGCAAAAATTTTTAAACTTCCTCCAGAAAAACTCGAGGCATTTCTTGATGAAGTTGCCTTATAAGTTATTTCTTCTCGTCAAAGTAGTTTTACGTTTTTTTATTTTCATAAAACTGCTTAAATAAACACGCTCCACAATTTTGGGTGTAAAAAAGCTCCTTAATAATTTATCTTTGCAATAACTTGATATGAATTGTTATCATACCAATCTATAAAAAATGACTATAAAGGATAAATTAATGACGTGTATAAAAGTTGATAAGGATAGTTTCGAAAGTGAAGTTTTAAGTTCTTCTACGCCTGTTGTGGTTGATTTTTGGGCAGAATGGTGTGGTCCATGCAAAATGATTGCTCCAATTTTGGATGAAATTTCAACGGAAATGCAAAATCAAGTCAAAATTGCTAAAGTAAATATTGATGAAAATCCGGAACTGGCGACCCAATATGGTGTGCGTTCTATCCCTACATTATTAATGTTTAAAAATGGAAATATCTCATCAAATATGGTTGGTGCTACCTCTAAAGGACGTCTTTCTGAGTGGATAAAGGATGGGCTTAGTTAATGCTATATATAGGGAACAATAAAGGAGAGTAACTTTATCTCTCCTTTTGACTCTCTAGGTATTGTTTTCTACAGTATATTGTCATAGCAATTCAATTAAATCAAAAAGTTAAAGCATTTATTTTAATGCTTTTAAGAATCCCTACGGTTAGGCATAATTCAATATTCAATGGATCATTTTTTATTAAAAAATTGTCCTGTATAAATAATGTAGACAGTCTCTTTTTTATATGCACACTAAGAATATGAGCTAAATGGATATTTTTTATTCTTAGATAAAGCTATCAAGATAGGGAGCCAACCCATAAAAACAAAAATCAATCGAGAAATAAAGAGACTTTTGAGGAGTTCTTGGCAAGCATAGAAAAAGATTTTAAGCAAAGATTTTAAAAATTTCTTTTCTGAAATTTGCAATTTTTAAGTCGAAAGAAGCAAGAAATACATTATAGGTGTGTCAATACTCTTCTGAGAAGGTTAACACTTTGATCTAAAATTCTTTTCTATGTTTCTCTCACATCAAAAGAGTTTTTTCAAAATCTTCAAAAAATATGAAAAACTCATTCTCTAAGAAAAACGTATTCATTCCTACCAATTAACGGAATTCTTTTGCACGTTGTGCCATTTTTATAAAAGAGTCAGTGTTTTGTCTCATCTTTATGGTTGGTGCATCCATGGGCTTCTTTATATTATGCATCATTTCAAATTTCATAGGGCTGTTAAGGCATTACCAACTAAACAATGATGATGCCTATGATCATGTCGATATTTTTTATGTGCGAATTGCAAAAGATTGTTGCAAACGTTCAATAGAATGTGGTGCTGATCTCAGTATCACATGACGCCCCTGTTCTTTATATTTTAAGGTGAGTGCAAAAGTAGCAAGCTCCAAAAGATCTGCACTTCTTTCTGGCCATTCAACAAGTAAAATGCTTTTTTCACGTGCTTCATAAAACCCTAATTCATCAATTTCTTCTGCCATAGAAAGGCGATAAAGATCAGCATGAATAATTTCACACTGTGGAAGTTGATAGCTTTGCACAAGGGTAAAAGTAGGGCTTGGAACATCCATAGTGTTATCGTTTGCAAGCGTTTGGATGATTGTCCGTGCAATGGTTGATTTTCCAGTTCCAAGATCTCCTTGCAGCGTCACAAGATCTCCCACCATTAAAGAAAAAGCTAAATTTTGTGCAAAAATCTTTGTTGCCTCTTCATTTTCAAGAAAAAAATTAAAATTCATTAGAACTTCCATGAAATGGGTAAAAAATTTTTTCTATAATAAAAGTTGAAAAGTTGAAATTAAAAAGTCTTCTCTTCTTTGAGGAGTGGAAAAAAACACTTAACAGTTGTTCCTTTTCCAGAACCAGTAATAATTTCAACATGCCCACCGTGTAGTTCAACGAAACTTTTCACGAGTGAAAGGCCAAGCCCCGCTCCCGCACGCCCACCATGGTGTGAATGGGAAGAAAAACGTTTAAAAATACGATCAAGAATGTCTTCAGGGATGTCAGGGCCCTCATTGTGAACGCTAAAAACAATGTTATCATCTTGTTCATAGACACAAAACTCAATAGTGCTTGCCTCTGTTGCAAAATTAATAGCATTACTTAAGACATTCACAAAAATTTGATGTAAGCGTTTTTCATCAGCAGAAATAGAGTTTAAAGAAGGAGAAATTTGTTGTAAAAGCGTAATATGACGTTCATTAAGGCGATCTTCTACACGGGTTACTGCTTGTATCACCGCACCAGCAATGTTCACTGATTTTATGTCTAACTCCATAATACCTGCATCAAGGGTGGCAAGATCAAGAATATCATTAACAATATTTAAAAGTGTTCCTGATTCTGAATGAATATGCCCAAGATATTCTTGTTGACGTTCATTGATAGAACCGAAAATTTGATCCCGTAGAATATCGGAAAATCCAATAATATTGGTGAGAGGTGTCCGCAATTCATAGGAAACATGTTGGACAAATTCATTGCGCAAACGATCAGCACTTTTTAATGCTTCATTTTTTTCTTGGAGAGCACGTGCAACATGGACAGTGTCTGTAACATTCACAAAAGTAAGCATCGTTTGTCCGTCGGGCAGAGGGACCAGAGTATAGTCAATAATCGTATCATTTTTAAGATCTATACGACCCGAATATGTTTCACGTTTTTCAGCAAAACCAGTAATAAATTTAGTAAATTGATCCCATTCTTTCCCCAAAGTTAAAGCTGAACAATGGCTTTGTAACTGTGTAATATGGGTTCCTTCTACCAGTAAATTATAAGGCAGAGACCACAATTTCGACAGGGCAGGATTCGATAAACGAAGGCGTCCATCAGTACCAAAAACAACGACACCTTCAGAAAGCTTATCAAGTGTTTCACCTTGTATTTTAATGAGTGTATTATAACGACGTTCAAGATCAATTTTTTCTGTAAGATTTTCGTAAAGCCACGTGACTCCTCCTTGTGGATGAGGGGTTGATATAACACGTACCGTGCGTCCATCTGGAAGATTCCAAATTTGTTGATTTGATTCTGTTTGCTGATAGGCTTTAAAAAGTTCCTCTTTCCATGCGCGCCAATCAGGGTGTTCAGCAATGAGCCCTTTTTCACGTAAATGTTCAAGAAACAATGTATGACTTGGTTCACTTTCTAAAAAGGAACTTTCCAATGGCCATAAAATTTTAAAAGCATGATTGCAGAATTTTAATTTTTGGTTTGTATCAAAAATAGCTACAGCTGTTGAGATTTGGTCAAGAGTTTCACAATGGCTTTGAAGAACATATTTTAATTCATGAGCAAGATTTTCATAGGCACTGTCATCACGTGCAAAAGCGGCCATCCCTTCGGCTGTTGTGAGACGTGTGAGGTGAAAACGATGCCGTTCTCCATCAATAACGGTGTAAACATGTTCTTGAAAAATTGTTTCTGTTTCATTTGTTTTGCATTGTGTATTTTCATTGAAAAGATCCCCCACTTCATCACTGCCTTCATGAAAGTCTGTCATTTCTCTAAAGGCGCGATTGATAAAACAAACTTTTCCTTCACAATCTTTTATCCATACTGGCTCTTGAATAAGATCAAGAAGATTACGCTGCATTCTCAGTTCAGTAAGAAGACGGGCAATATTTTTTTGTAAACGAGCATTTTCGCTCTGCTGTTTTGAGGTATCTTGAAAACGAGCAATGGCGACTGTTCCGGCAATAACCCCTGTAACATGTAGCAGCACATTATTTGTGGTGGTGATAGAAAGTTCAAAAGGGTGGCATTGAGAACGCAGTTGAGTCAATGTATAATCAAGTTCTCGCAGAGAGTTTTCTTCAACCCAGAGCTCAAAGCGCTGAAAATTTTGCTGATCAATACCTATTTTTTGCAATGTGGAAAGGGCACCAACGACACGAGGTAAGGTTGTTGGATTTTCCCAAATAAGAAGGAGTTGCTCAGTTTCCTCTAAAAGCCATTCATAATATTTAAGTTTTTCAGAAAAATCTGCCTGAATTATCTTCAAAGGTTTCTGTGCAGCTTTTTTTGTCTGCATAATAACAGCCATACACGTGAGAAATGAAGCACAAGCAATTCCTCCACACAACGCTAAAAGCAGCCATGGACCATTTGGCAACGTGAAGGAAAATGGTAAATGACCTTCCAACGACTGAGCACCAGCGCGTGTGGGAGACAAAAAGAAAAAAAGGCAAAATATATACGTATAGATTCGAATCATTTTTTGAGCTTTTTCTTTGGGGGTATGGTCACCAAAGCTGAGCACGATATTTTTCCCTTTTTAAAAGCCAAGGAAGCATTTTAATAACGGTAATGGTTTGGTTTATAAGGCCCTTGCGGTGTGACTCCAATATAAGCGGCTTGTTCTTCTGATAAAACAGTTAATTTTATTCCTAACCGATCAAGATGAAGACGTGCAACTTTTTCATCAAGATGTTTAGGCAAAATAGTGACTTCATTTCTATAGTGTTCTGCACGCGTAAAAAGTTCAATTTGCGCCAAAACTTGATTGGTAAACGAGGCTGACATGACAAAAGAAGGATGCCCCGTTGCATTACCGAGGTTTAATAAACGCCCTTCAGAGAGTAAAATGATGCGTTTTCCATCGGGAAAGGTGATCATATCAACTTGAGGTTTAATATTTATCCATGGCAAATTTCTAAGAGCTGCAACTTGGATTTCATTATCAAAATGACCAATATTTCCAAGAATACACATATCTTTTACTTGTCGCATATGGTCTAAACGGACAACATCTTTATTGCCTGTTGTTGTGATGATAATATCAGCACTGGAGGCAGCATCATCCAAATTAACAACCTCATAGCCATCCATCGCTGCTTGAAGAGCACAAATAGGATCAATTTCTGTTATTTTAACACGCGCTCCAGCACCCGAAAGAGATGCTGCTGAACCTTTTCCTACGTCGCCATAACCACAGACAATGGCTGTTTTCCCAGCGATCATCACGTCTGTCCCACGTCGAATACCATCGACCAATGACTCTTTACATCCATATTTATTATCAAACTTTGATTTCGTGACGCTATCATTAACATTAATAGCAGGAAAAGGCAGAAGTCCTTGCTTTTGTAATTGATAAAGACGGTTTACACCTGTTGTGGTTTCTTCGCTAACACCTTTAATTGCGGCGCACTGCCGTGTAAAAAATCCTGGCGTTGTATCCATACGTTTTTTGATTTGTTTGAAAAAAAATTCTTCTTCTTCTGTTTTGGGATGTGAGAGGATATCTTTATTTTGTTCGGCACGACTTCCCATTAAAATATAGTTTGTAGCATCAGCGCCATCATCTAAAATCATATTGGAAGGATTACCATCAGGCCATTGAAAAATTGCATCTATATAAGTCCAATATTCTTCCAATGTTTCACCCTTAACAGCAAATACAGGAATATCGGCTGCGGCAATAGCGGCAGCTGCATGATCTTGCGTAGAAAAAATATTGCTAGAGCTCCACCGTATATCCGCACCAATCGCTTTTAATGTTTCAATTAAAACAGCTGTTTGAATTGTCATGTGCAATGAGCCAGAAATACGCGCACCGCGCAAAGGTTGACTGGTGGAAAATTCTTTACGACAAGCCATCAAGCCAGGCATTTCAGTTTCCGCAATATCAAGTTCTTTACGACCATAAGCGGCAAGTGCAATATCTTTGACAACAAAATCTTGAGCTGTCATTCTTCATTCCTTTTAAATCAGTGTTTTGAAGAACGGTAGGAGAAATTAAAAAAAAATGCAAGACAAGAAAGAAGACTTCTTTATGTGAAAAAATACTTTTAAAATCTCTATAAATTTGTGTAACAAATATGCCCAGAATATATGCATTGATATTCCAGAATATGAGAAACTATAGCATCAACGAGATAAAAAACTATCTAAATATGCTTTAAATTCTGTTTTTTTATATAAATGATCATACTCTTTTCATGAAGAGAGCTATGATAGGTAAGAAAAAAGATAATCACTTTGGTGAAAGATAATGAATTATCTTAATATCTTTGTGTGTTGTTGATAATCAAGGTATGCAAAAAAACGATAATGCTATCATGTCCTTAAAGATATTCTCTAGACAAGGCGTTTTGGTATATTATCCTCAGTTTGATTTTTATGAATACGACATAGGGGACATATACAACTACTCATAAGATGCATTAATGGGAAGTGAGAGGTGTTCCTAATGTCATTTTCAAAGTATTTTATAAAAAAACCATGTCAATGTTATAGCGGAGATATTTTCATTTTTATGGGGGTATTTATTTAATAAAATCTGTGATGTTATCATGAAATTATTTTCAACCTGATTTTTACGAATATAACGCAGAAAAATTTATACAATTACCTGTAAGGATGAAAAAATATAAATCCAAATATGTGATTGCCATTATTTTGCAAAGGGAAAAAATCTGAAGCTTTTGCTCATAAAACTTGTGCAATCACTTGTAAAGGGACATCTCACTTTCATGCCATCGCGTGATTAAAACAAATGTTGAGAGGATTAAAGACATTCTATAAGCAATCCCAACTTTTTTATAAGCCAGAGTGAGGCAAGATAAATATTACTTTTAATAATCTCTAAAATGAAACATAATTTGATTTAAAAAAAGAAGGCATAAAAAGAAAAAAAAACTGTATCCTTGTCATGGAACTTTACAATTTGTAAAAATATGTAGAGAAATATCTTTTAAAGAATAAAAATGATGCATTGCTTCACAGTTTTTATGTCGGTTTTTTTACGGGATAATCAAAAACAGCATACTCTTATTCTACGCATTCATGCAGTTTTTTAAAAAGGCATTATTACCTTGTTTTAATTTCATTATTAAGCTTTTTAGAAAAATAATATAATGCAAAAGCCACTATGTTTTTATTTTTATATTTATGGATAGATAATCCAAATCCAGCTCTTCTGGATTCCCATGTTGCATTTGCTTTTGCTTGAAGATAATTTATAAGGAGTATTTTTTCCTATTCTTAACGATTTTTATCAAAAGAGCGGATATGCGAGGAGACACTTTTTTCAATACTGAACAGAGTATTAAAAGTGAAAAAACATTAATCTATTGAACACTCTAATTTTAAAGTAGCCAGCAACAAGCTATGAATTAAAAATCAAACAATTAATTCAGTTTGGAAAAATTTATTTTAGACGGTTAAGTTTTGGGAAAATTGACCATGTGGACGAAATCTCCAGAGATAATTTGGCAAGAAGGCAGCTATTGCTTTAGGAGTAATTCCCACACCTTCTAAGGTATTTCCATTTTCAATAGCTTCTTGAGAAATGATGTTATCCATTTGTAAAAAGCGTATCTGATTGGCTGTTACAAGTGTTGGTATAAAAGGTAATTTACCGATGGTTCCCAAAATTCCTCCAATTAACAGACCAGCAGAAAGAGGCATGGATAGGATGGTTTTTTTACGGTGAATAACTTTGAGTATAATTTCAAGAGCATTTTGGAAGGTGATAATCTGGGGACCACCAAGATCATAATTTTTTCCCCAAGCAACTTGTCCATCTAAAGCATGCGCGATAAACTCAGCAACATCACCAACATACACGGGTTGCAATTTACTTTGTCCTCCTCCGAAAAGAGGCATAATGGGTAAAAAACGTGAAAAATCTGCTAAGGTGTTAAAAAAACAATCTTCTGGTCCAAAAATAATGGATGGACGGATAATAATTGCTTGAGGGTGCTTGTTATGAACGATTTGCTCACCCATAAATTTAACACGTGCATAAAGACATGAAGCGTTCTCGTTGGCTACAAGTGTTGACATATAGATAAGTGGAATACCAGCTTCTGCTGTTAATTCAGCAACATTGTGAGCACCATCAATTTGTATGTTTTTGAAATTTGATTGATTTGCTTGTTTTAAACTACCTGGCAAAAACACTGCAGCATCAGCTCCACGCAATGCGCGTACAACAGAGGCACGATGCTTGATATCTGTTTTCAGCATTTGGGTTTGTCCTACTTCTCCTATTTGGAGCATGTAATAAGCTTTTTGTGGATAACGAACAGCGATACGAACACGATATCCCCGTTTAGTCAAAGCCTCAACGACATGGCGTCCTACAAAACCAGATCCACCAAAAACAGTAATAAGTTTAGGATTTTGATAAAGTGCACGATCAAATTGCATAGTTAAAAAGTCTATCTTTCAAAGCTTTAAAAATAGCTAATTTCTAACATGGTGGTGTTTTATTGTCACGTAAAATATCGCCTGCAAGATAAAGAGATCCTCCAATAAGGAGAATAGCCTCTTTATATTCCATCTTAATTTTATGCAAAGCACCTTGTAAGTGCGTTTGAGGGGATGCACAGATTCCTGCTTTTTGGGCTGATTCAGCTAAGTTTATGGGACAGATACTGGCATTATTGTTAATAAGTGGTATCGTATACACTTTATCAACAAGGTTTGCTAAAGGACGAAAATAACCGACAGCATCTTTGGTATTAAGCATGCCAGCAATCATAATAATAGGACGATTTATTTTTTTTCTCCATTGCGTAAGTTCTAAAGCAATAGCTTTTCCAGCAGCAGGGTTGTGACCACCATCGAGCCATAAATCAATATTAGGGGATAATTGATCAACCAAATATCCATGGGTTAAATGTTGCATCCGTGCGGGCCAATAAATATTTTTTAAAGCGTCATTGATGATTTGTTCTGAAAGTTGAAAACCTGCTTGATAGACTGCTTCAAGAGCAGCACCAGCATTGGCAACTTGGTGATCTCCAATGAGGTTAGGAAGGGAAAGATCCATGAGGCCTTGATTGTTTTGAAAAACCATACGTCCATGTTCTTTATAGCTTTGATAATCTTGATCAAAGAGAGAATAAGGTGCTTTATTTTTATCAGCAAGGGGTATTAAAGTAGAAAGAGTTTCCTCATAATTTTGCTTACCGATAACCACAGGAACGTTTGGTTTGATAATTCCCCCTTTTTGAAAAGCAATTTGAGAAATTGTGTTCCCAAGAAAGTTCTCATGATCATAATCAATGGGCATAATAAGCGATACAGCTGGTTTGTTAATGACATTGGTTGCATCAAAACGTCCTCCCAACCCAACTTCTAAAATAACAACATCAGCTGGATGTAACTTAAACAGAATAAAGGCAGCGACTGTAAAAATTTCAAAAATAGTAATTGGCTCTTGATGATTGACGGTTCTAATTTCACGGATTGTCTCAGCCAATAGACTTTCTGTAACAAGCTTTCCTCCTCCTTTTTGACCTAACCGACAGCGTTCGTTCCAGTTGACAAGATGAGGTGAGCTATACATATGAACACAGTAGCCTGCACTTTCTAAAAGGGCACGGCAAATTGCTGAGGCAGATCCTTTGCCATTTGTTCCAGCAATATGAATAATAGGAGCAAGTTTTAAATGTGGATTACCAAGACGTTCTAAAAGGCGCACAATACGGCCTAAAGAAAGATCAAACTTTTTCGGATAATTCTTTAGTAAATCATCCACCACCCTTTGCACTTGACTGTTTGGCATAAATTTAAGCTGCTTTTGTTGTCGAAAGCGATGTTTGAGGGTCTGTGGGGGATGGGGTGGAAGGATTAATAACAGCAGGATGTTTCATCATTAAGCGTAAAAGACGTGCAATGGTTGTTTTCATTTCTAAGCGCGATACAACCATGTCAATCATACCATGTTCGAGCAGATATTCACTACTTTGAAAACCTTCTGGTAGAGTTTCACGTATAGTTTGTTGAATCACACGTGGACCAGCAAAACCAATCATAGCGCCAGGTTCAGCAATGTGAATATCGCCAAGCATAGCATAAGAAGCAGTAACACCGCCGGTGGTTGGATTGGTCAGAACAACAATATAGGGAAGTTTTGCTTCTTTCAGCATTTCAATCGCTACGGTTGTACGGGGCATTTGCATCAATGAGAGTGTTCCTTCTTGCATGCGTGCACCACCAGAAGCAGCAAAAAGAACCAACGGACGCCTTTCCGCAATGGCGGTATCAAAAGCTTTGATAATAGCTTCTCCTGAAGCCATGCCGAGAGATCCACCCATAAAGGCGAAGTCTTGAACGGTTGCAATAATGGGTAAGCCTTCAATCGTACCGCGTGCACTTAAAATATTGTCATCAACACCAAGTTTAGAGCGATAATCTTTTAACCGGTCAATATACCGTTTTTCATCGCGAAACTTTAAAGGATCAGTGACAACTTTTGGATTTTCAAGAGCTGTATAGGAACCATCATCAAAAAAATGCATGAGACGATTTTTGGCACTGATACGCATATGATGTCCAGAATTGGGAGCCACAAATTGATTAGATTCCAAATCTTTATGGAAGATCATTTCACCATTGGTAGGATCTTTAATCCACAGATTTTCTGGAATTTCACGGCGTCTCAATATAGAGTTAATTTTAGGACGAACATAATTTGTAATCCAGTTCATCTTTATAGCCTTCCTTTAAATATTATACATCTTTTGCATGATTTGAAAAAATATAGAATTTAGGCAGTCATATTTGCTTTTCTGGTTGAAGAAAATGAGTCTATTTAATACTTTCATCTGCGCAGGTATAGCTTTAACTGCATTATTTGTTTATTTTTAATCTTTTCAATACTATAATAATCATATGAACAAAGATTATTCCCTATAAAAAATTTCTTAGAAGTTTTAAGAACTCACATGTTTTATTTTTTGACGTTGGTATTAAAACTCGCCTCTTACGCTGGTTAACAAACAGCCTGTTTTCTTTTAATAAAAACACCTCTCCCGTTAATCACTAATATCAACAGCCCTAAAGCAAAGAAATCGTATAATACAAAACCTTAATAAGGCCACACTAACCTGTTAAAGACAATGAATATGATAATGTTATGTTAGCGAAACGCGAACATCAGAGCAAGATTTTTTTCAAACGGTTTTCTTAAAGCGCGTGCGTTTCATATAAAATAAAGCATCCAAAAAAATATCATTTTTATTGTGCATTCACGCATTGTTAGATTTAACAGTTTTACATATTCCAAAAATTCTCTCATGATTAGTTCCTATGAAGAGTATATCCTTTCTATGAAAGGTATAAAATCCATAAGCTCTCCTATTTTTACTGGAATAGAAGGTACAAACCAATATTTTCATACTCTTTTCTGCTTTCCAATGTGACAACAATTCTTGCGTTTGAGAATATTAATGAGTGATATTTTATACCTTTTTAAAAATGCTTTTATCCACACTCCGTCCTCGTTTATGATATCTCAACAAATGATTTTAATTGATTTAATATGAATAGGGGTGAAATGAGAAAGCCTTATGATATTTAGGTTTTTCACTCATGTTGTGAAATGATAAATGATCATTATCAATCAATATATTGATTTAAGTGAAATATAAGATTTTATAGTATGTTTTTTTGACGGAAAAGTTTTATTAAGTTCACGAAACCTTATTTTTGAGTGATGCGTTCTATGTTTTTTGGGAAAGCATTTTGTGTAAATGTGTCATAAAGGCAGCTGCAAAAAGCGGTGTGGCTAAATTAAGAATGGGAATCGAAACAAAAATTGCGATCAACAATCCAGCGCCAAAAACCGTTGTATAATGGGTATGTAAAAATGCGCGCGCATTTTGTTCTGTTCGAAAACGATAAGCTGCAAACAAGAAATACTCATGCCCAAGCAAATAACCGTTAATAACATAAAAAGCAATCAAATTAACACCTGGTATGAAGAATAAAATAAAAGCAATTCCATTACCAAGAAGGCTTAAAATAACAAATTTAAAGGAGAGAACAAGAGAACGCCCAAGAGGCATAGCTTGACCAAGAGGCTCATTTGGATAATCTTGCCTTTCGATGATTTCAGCAGCAGAGTCAATGAAAAAACTACCAATCATAGCTGTGATGGGGGCAATAAAAAAAGCCAATAAAAGAGCCAAACCAAGATTAAAGATGATAAGCATGCTAAATCCCAACCACCCTGCCCAACTTGGAAGACCAGGAAGAAACTGAGCAATCCAAGGCCAAAAGTAAGACATAAAAAGTTGGTGCACACATAACCATAAAATGGCGAGTACGAAAAAAGTAACCCCCAATGCTTTAAGTATCATAATACGATATTGCGAGGTCACAAGACGTTGTAAAGCACGATAGGCAGCGGTAAAAATCATAGATTAATAAATTAAGAAAATAAGAAGAAAAAACAAGAAATACATTTAAAGAAAGAAGGTGTTGTGTAATTTTTATTGCTTGAATGACATGCTCTATTTTCAATAACATTAAAGCAATATATCGATATTGCTTTATAAAAAAGAGAATTTTCCACCTTTATATATTATTAAAATACAAGATAAATTTTTTTATAGAATAGATAAAATAAGCAACCAAAACAAAGAAACGACTAGAGCTGCTGCTTAGTTTACAATAAAGTTTAAATAAATAGAAATTTTTAATTTTAAAAAACCGAGCAGAATTTAAGAGCCAACCATTATAGCAGAATTTTTAAATATTTTTGTACAAAGTTTAGCTGATTGCGCTTACATGACATATGGAAGAAATTAAAGGTTAAGAGATAGTTAGTAGTTCTTATAACTTCTATTTATTCAGTAGAGTTGTCTAATTTTGTTTATCTACATTCTTGCTTATTTTTGCATAATGTTCCATGCTTTTCTATCATTGGGTGTGGCGCATTTTTGTTTTCGCTTTTATCCAAAATAATCTTGAGGTTAATGGAATAAGGGTAATGTAGTTGCACTGGAGATATTCTGATTTTGTGCAATAGAGTGACTCATATGTTAGCGCAATGGGAAAAGAAAGGAGCTTAAACGATCCATATCCTATGAAAAGCAATTTCTTGAGAAGAAGCAAAGAGAGGGAGATGTCACTGATGATTAAAAATGATGAAATTTTAAGTTTTAAAAGTTGGATAATAAAACTTCATTGAAGAATTTTTCATACAAATGATGCATTGGAACGGATAATTTTTTAGATCATCACATCATTGATTTATGAAGAGAATTGATCATCTTCAACTTGAATAAGTAAAAATATTCTCTCAAATTTTCATCTTTACAATCAAAAAATCATTTATTTGTACATTAAATCTTTTTTATAAAAGACTAACAATTCTTCTCATGAATGGTCATAGTATAAGGACATTATGAATTTTGGAGGCTCTGATACATCGGAGGGGTTATACACTTAAATATTAAAGGCCTATCATTGAGAGGATGATACTGTTTGTGTCATAATCTTTATAGATATTAATACAATGAATTTTCTGTACACTCTTTATGAGTGTTATTACGAAATATGATGAAAATTACATTGATATGTAATAATATATCGATTTACAATAATATATTATTTTATATCTCATAAAGTATAATAAGAGTGCCAAAAAAGGCAGTAATATTTTCTCATTTCAGTGGCTCTTATCATGGAAATAATTAAAACTACACAAATAGAACTTATGTGAGGATAAAAACATTTAAGAAATAAAATTTATAAATTTTCTTCAGTACAAGAGCTTTCGTAAAATTGAAGGGTGGCAAATGAGCGTTCCAGCTTGTATTTTATAAGCTTGAGAGATAGTGGTGTAAAAGATTCTATTCTTTATGAAGGAGATTCTATTCTTTATGAAGGATAGGGTAAGATGTTTTTTAAAAAGAAACATCTCTCAACGTGCGTCACACCCATTTCACAACAGCGCCTGTGAATGGGATAAGGATAAAGCTTCTGTGAATACTATAAATTATAGGGCACTTTTTTACGCTTAGCAAAAGACTACGCGGGCACCATCATACACTTATTCTCAAATGTTGCGATAGTTTTTGAGACATTTCACTATAGGCTGTTTTAGTTTTTTCTTAAACGTTTTGTATTCATACAGTTGTGCTCGTTCATATCGTGAAAGAAAATGGTTTTGATTACTACAATATAGAAAGGATTTTAAATAAGAGAACCTTACGATATTTAGGATTCCCATTAAAGTTGAATAATTATAGATTACCATTATAAATTAATGTGTTAGCTAGTCTAATAAAGATTGATAGACATTTTCGTGTATTCAAAAGTTCAGTTCTTATTTTATGAAATGTTTTAGCGTTTTAAAATTTATTATTTGAAATGGGATTTCTTTTCTTCATGAAGAGTAAGCATCTGGGGGGCAAAAAATGATACAATCATGTTTGCTAACTTTTGTGCTATGTTATTTTTACTCATAAGAGGCCATTTTTCGACTTTTTCTTTACTTATGAGATAAATTTGATTTGTATCAGCACCCATGACACTTGTGCCATCTGGTTGAAGAGAAATATCATTAGCCAAAATAAAATCAGCACCTTTTTCGCTATATTTTTTTTGCGCATTCGTAATGATATCACAAGTTTCAGCAGCAAAACCAATGACCAATGGGGGGCGGTTTGGAGCATGCCCAATTGTTGCCAAAATATCAGGATTTTCGACCATATGAAGGGGTGGTGGTGTTTTATGAGCATTCTTTTTAATTTTTTGTGAAGATTGCGTCTGACTGCGCCAGTCACAAACAGCGGCAACAAAGATAGCACCATCCGCAGGCAATGCTTCTTGAACGGCTTGTAGCATCTGTTGTGCTGTTTCAACATGAATGGTTTTTACTTCTTGTGGATCTGCAAGATTAACAGGTCCACAGACAAGTGTTACTTTTGCCCCCAAATGCGCAAGAGCGGTTGCAATGGCATGACCTTGTTTACCGGAAGATCGATTAGCAATATAGCGCACGGGATCAATAGGTTCATGAGTAGGTCCAGAGGTAACGATGAAATGGCGGCCAGAGAGAGGTTTTTCATGCACATTCAAAAGAGCCTCTATGGCAGCGACAATGGTTAAGGGTTCACTCATTCGTCCATAGCCTGTCTCGTCACGTTCAGCCATATTTCCGCTTTCTGGTCCGATAATATGAACGCCATCTGCACGTAATTGTGCAACATTGCGAACAGTGGCTGGATGTGCCCACATGGCTGGATTCATAGCGGGAGCAATTAAGAGTGGACAGCGTGCTGCTAAAAGGATGCAATCGGTGAGATCATCTCCTATGCCATGGGCTATTTTCGCGATGCGATTGGCTGTAGCAGGGGCTAAAATAATGAGATCTGCATCACGGGCTAGTCGGATATGTCCGATATCATGTTCTTCTTCGCGTGAAAATAAATCAGTATATACCCTACCACTGTTGAGAGCTTCAGCGGCTAAAGGCGTAATAAATTTTTGTGCTGCTTTTGTCATGACGACGTTTAAGTGTGCTCCACGTTCTTTTAAACGACGAATGAGATCAAGCGCTTTATAGGCCGCAATACTACCCCCAATAATAAGAAGGAGTGATTTTGATTGCAATGATTGCAATTCAATGCCACTTGCTTGAGAAGAGAGTATCGTTGGAGTGATAGGATTGCTGAGAAGGCGGCGCGCTTCTTCTTCCATAGAAACACTATTTTGCGCGGCACGTATACGCAAAGCTTCCTTAACTTCAGGCGAGAGATTACGAATAGTAAGACTAGCCATAAAATACCTCTAAGAAATAAAATGATTGCAATGATTTCATTACTGATATTTTTAGCACATTAAGAAGATGAGAAAAGATAAAAAAAGTAAAAAGTGAAAAAAACGCAACAAAGCGCAATGATGAAAATGCTATAACGACTATAACGGTTTTGACGACTTTGTTCGATAGCTAGTTGTTTGAGGGTCGCAGGAGAAAGATTAACCCCTGTTTTTCTTATTTGATTACAATCTTCTTCTATACGTTGAAAATTTTGTATCAATTGTGGTGTTTTGCGTGCCAGAGCAAGAATAGCTTGCGCTCCTTCACTAAAGTCTTTTGCAATACCTATGGGGCCTAAATTTTTATTAATCCATTCTCTGACAACGGGTTCAGAAGCTTTCCACATATTAAAATTGGGGTCTAATGTACGGGAAACACCTTCCACAACAACCATTGTTTTTTGCAATAATAAAAGTTCAGGTCGTGTTTGCATGTCAAACAATTCTGTTACTTCAAACAACAAGGTGAGCAACTTAGCCATGGAAATACTCTGTGCTGATTGACCGTGAATTGGTTCACCAATTGCGCGATTGGCTTGCGCAAAGCTTTCAATATTATGGTGTGAAGGGACATAACCTGCTTCAAAGTGAGCGCGTGCTACCCGATGGTAATCGCGGGTAATAAAGCCGTAAAGAATTTCAGCAAGGAAATGCTTTTCTTTTTTTCCAAGCCTTCCGGTAATGCCTAGATCAACAGCAACAATACATCCATCTGAATCTACAAATAAATTACCAGGATGCATATCGGCATGAAAAAAACCATCACGCAATGTGTGACGTAGAAAAGATTGAATAAGTGTAATGGCAAGTGCCTGTAGATCAAATCCTGCTTCTTTGAGTTTGGAAATTTCGGATATTCTTATACCATCAATCCATTCCATGGTGAGAACATTACGTCCTGTTCTTTCCCAATCAATTTTTGGCACCCGAAAGCCTGTATCCTGTTGAATATTTTCAGCCATTTCAGATATAGCTGCTGCTTCTAAGCGTAGATCCATTTCAAGACGTGTTGTTTGTGCTAAAGTATCGACCACACGAACAGGGCGCAACCTTCGAGAGGCAGGGATGTAGCGTTCTTGTAAATGCGCAATGAGATAGAAACCTCTAAGATCTTTAGAAAAACGTGCTCTGATATTGGGACGAATGACTTTTACGGCACACTTTTTCTTATGACCGGTTTCATCACTATATTCAGCTGGATGAACTTGAGCGATAGAAGCAGCGGCAATGGGGGGATAAAAATTGACGAATAAATCATCAATAGAGCGACCAAGAGAACTTTCAATTTGAGCAATAGCAGCGGGGCAAGAAAATGTTTGGACGCGATCTTGTAGTTGGGATAAATCGTCTGCAACATCTCGTCCGACAATATCAGGTCTTGTGGCAAGAAATTGACCAAGTTTTATGTAAGAGGGTCCAAGCTTATTGATGGCATGCGAAATATTTTCAGATCGCTTTTTCTTTTTCGTTTTGCGTCGCGCTAATGCACCCGCTATACGATGACATAATGCAGGAAATCCTCGCAACTCATGATGGGGGAGAGCACTTAAAACACCTTCACGCGCTAAAACCCATCCTGCACGCATCAATTGAAAGTAGGGAGAAATTTGCACCATTTTTAAATTTTCCAACCTGAATGCAGCGCTGCAATTGCACCAGTGAGATTGCGGTACGATACGCGCGAAAATCCCGCCTGCTTGATCATATGGGCAAAATCATCTTGTTTGGGAAATTTGCGAATAGATTCAACCAAATAACGATAGGCATCGCCATCATTTGCAATAAATTGACCCAGCTTAGGGATAGCATGGAAAGACCAAAGATCATAAATTTTATCAAGCAAAGGCATCTCGACATTTGAAAATTCTAAACATAAAAAACGTCCACCGGGTTTTAAAACACGAAAAGCTTCTCTAAGGGCTTGATCAATATGAGGAACATTGCGAATTCCAAAAGCAATCGTGTAAGCGTCAAAGCTCTGATCTTCAAAGGGAAGATGCTCTGCATTGGCTTCAACAAAATCAATCAGAGGGGAAAGACCATTTTTTTGTGCACGCTTTTTTCCAATACTGAGCATTGAGCCATTAATATCAAGCACTGTCGCATGGGCTTTTTGGCGTGAAGCATTAAGGATACGGAAAGCGATATCACCTGTACCGCCAGCGACATCAAGAACTTTCCAATGAGAAAGCGCTGGTGGAGCAAGCCATGCAATCATGGAATTTTTCCACACACGGTGCAGCCCTAAGGATAAGATATCATTCATCTTGTCATAATTTTCAGCAACAGAATGAAACACACCATCAACCATGGATTGTTTTTGTGTTTCATCAACTTTTTTAAAACCAAAAGAGTGTTCCATGCCACCTTCGATTCCTACACGTTCTGTTTCAGCTGCCATGTATATGACCTTCCTTATTTTTCTTTTATCGTAAATGAAAGAGAGAGAGAATGTTCAAATACGAAAAAAACAACGTATAAAACTGCAACAGTTATAGAGCCAAAGTAGAAGAGTACCTTTAGATATCAAGATTGGCAACGCTTAAGGCATTGTCTTGAATAAAAATGCGTCTAGGTTCAACTTCATCCCCCATGAGACGAGAAAAGAGTGAATCTGCATCGGTTGCATCATTAATTTTTACTTGTAAAAGAGAACGCGCATTGGGATCAAGGGTTGTTTCCCAAAGCTGTTCAGCATTCATTTCTCCAAGACCTTTATAACGTTGAAGAGTAATACCCTTTTTACCGTTTGTAAAAATGCTCTCTAAGAGGCTCATAGGGCCAAAAATCTGCTCCGTTTTCTCTTTGCGGCGTAACAGAACAGGGGGATGATATATGTCGATAAAACTTTGGGAGATGCGATCAATTTGACGGGCATCTGTTGAGTTTATAAGTCCCACATCAAGTGTGATAACATCTTTAACGCCACGCAAAGTACGCTCAAAACACAAACTTCCATCTTCTGTATATTGTCCACTCCATCCTTGTTCCATATCATCAGCAATCAGATTAAGACGGTGCGCGACTGCATCTGCTATTTTTTGCGCTTTTTCTTGTGTTGCAAAGGCTTCAAGGTTAAAAGCGCCAACAATGGCAGCTTGTTCAACAATATTGCGATCATAACGAGTATGAAGACCATTTAAAAGTTGACGTAAAACACGAGCATCTTTAGCAAGTTGATACAAATCTGCCCCTGCACGAACTTCTCCCGTTGCAAGCTCAAGTGTTGTTTCTTCTAGTCCCGTATCGAGCAAGAATTCTTCAAAAGCTACTTCATTTTTAATATATTGAGAAGATTTTCCACGCGATACTTTATAAAGAGGTGGTTGAGCAATATAAAGATGTCCACGTTCAATCAATTCAGGCATTTGTCTAAAAAAGAAAGTGAGCAGCAGAGTGCGGATATGGGCTCCATCAACGTCCGCATCCGTCATGATAATAATCTTATGATATCGTAATTTATCGGGTGAAAATTCATCTTTACCAATAGACGTTCCAAGAGCAGTAATCAGTGTTCCGATCATATCAGATGAGAGCATACGGTCGAAGCGTGCTCGCTCAACATTGAGAATTTTACCGCGGAGAGGTAAAATTGCTTGATTTTGACGTGAGCGTCCACTTTTTGCTGAACCGCCCGCCGAATCTCCCTCAACAATAAAGATTTCTGATTTTGCAGGATCACGTTCTTGGCAATCGGCAAGCTTTCCTGGCAGAGAGGTGATATCAAGCGCTCCTTTTCGCCTTGTAAGCTCACGTGCTTTGCGTGCGGCTTCACGTGCTGTTGCAGCTTCCACCACTTTACTAATGAGCAGCTTTGCTTCATTAGGATGTTCTTCCAGCCATATTGAAAGACCTTCATTGACCAAATTTTCAACGACAGGGCGCACTTCAGAAGAAACCAATTTGTCTTTTGTTTGTGAAGAAAATTTGGGATCCGGAACCTTTACAGAAAGAATAGCTGTTAATCCTTCACGGCAGTCATCACCAGTTAAATTCACTTTTTCTTTTTTGGCAATTCCTGAAGATTCAGCATAACCATTAATTTGACGCGTAAGAGCGCTTCGAAAACCAATCAAATGTGTCCCACCATCACGCTGAGGAATATTATTGGTAAAACATAAAACTTTTTCATGGTAGGAATCATTCCACCATAGGGCAACATCAACGCTCATGCCATCTTTTTCACTTGCAATGTAGATAGGAGTATCAAGCAGCGGTTTTTTTGATTGATCAATATATTTGACAAATTCTATTAATCCACCTTCATAATGCAATGCAACGGATTGAATATCAGCATGACGCTCATCAACAAGAAGGATATGAACCCCAGAATTGAGAAAGGCCAATTCCCGTAAACGGCGTTCTAAAGTTTCAAAATCAAACTCAACCATCGTAAAGGTTTCAGAACTTGGTAAAAATCTGATTTCTGTTCCACTCTCTTGATCACAATCGCCAATAATTTTCAAGGGAGCATCAGCCACCCCATGGGTAAATGATATTTCATGAATTTTACCATTTCGCTTTATTTTCAATTTAAGCCAAACGGAGAGTGCATTTACAACAGAGACACCAACACCGTGCAATCCACCTGAAACTTTATAAGAATTTTGATCAAATTTTCCACCAGCATGAAGTTGTGTCATAATAACTTCAGCGGCAGAAATGCCTTCTGTTGGATGAATATCTGTTGGAATTCCACGTCCATTATCACGAACAGAACAAGAACCATCAGCATGGAGTGTAACATTTACAAGAGTAGCATGACCAGCTAAAGCTTCATCGATAGCATTGTCGACAACTTCATAGACCATATGGTGTAACCCCGATCCATCATCAGTATCACCGATATACATACCAGGACGTTTGCGTACAGCATCAAGACCTTTGAGAACTTTAATGGAAGCGGCACCATAGTCATTATTTTGTTCCGGTGAGGTTATTTCATCACTCATAAAGTTAGTCCATTTCTGTGTTCAATTTACAATATTCTATCTGCATTGTTTAAAGCACAATGTTCTGATTAGTTATTTATGGAATAACCACATTAAACATTTACCGTATATCAGCTCTAGATTCAATATCTGTCGATATACAATGGAGCGAATGATGAAATGATATACACTATTCTACAGTTCTTTCTTTAAAACATCGTCATTTAGGACGGTAATATAAGATCAGTAAGCGCCTCTTTGATATATTTAAGTATTTTTACAGTGCGTGGTGAATATTCAGAGTGGGGCTTGAGCGCCTTTCATGAAGTGAATCGCATGAATGGGAAAACTAAAGAAATTAAACACGTAATTTATCAAGATAACCGGACTGTTTATAAGCCAACGTTGTTACAAATCCTTTTCCTTTAAGATTTGGGGACGAGGTCAGTTAAGCGTTATATAAACTTTAAGTGCAAATTTTAAAATTGTGTCAAGAGTGATATTATTGCTCATTTTTGCACATGCGTAATATTTCAAAACGAATTGTGTATCTTTGTGTTATACGAACAAAGCTTTTACTTTTTTACCTATAAATCAATCTTCAGGCCTAATAGTTATATATTTAAAACAAAGATAACGCGTTTTCTAAGCCGCTCCTGTTTTTTGTATGTTAGATTAAGGCGAGAATATTGTGTATATTTGTTTGCATTATTCCTATCATGGAGTTTAGATTTCTCATTCAAAATAAAACGTTATCATATTGTTTATTCAAGCACTTTATTAATATATGCAGATTTATTTTGCGACGACATTTAAAGAGTATAAAGTCAAATACTTTGTGGATGTTATAAGGTTCATTTCTTTTAAATTATTTTTATAGACTTGTTTGGGATCATTTAAGACCAAAAGTCTAACTCTTAAAACGTATTTCAAAACAAGAAGATTGTGAAAATTTTTAACAGTTTTAGAAAATATCAAGAGTTTTATTTATTAAGCGGCAGATATTCTGGTGAAGTGCGTTAGGTAATAACTAAGCAGAATTGCATTTTAACTTTGAAAAATAGGGGGGAGAGATTTTGAAAATAAGAAAATCTATACATGTAAAACATCTTCAATGGCATTTGGGGGACTTTTTACGCAATAATCTATACACTATTTTTGTTCGTATTTTATTGGTAGCAGGGGGATTTCTATTTTCCTCTGAATTAGAAGCTGAAATAGTTGGAAGGTTGCCTTCTTTTTTTGATTCGCATGAACATTTGGTACAACCTGATACAACGGATATCACTCGTTTGCGTTTTGTTACAACTTTTGATTTTCCTCCTTTTAATTTTCTTGATAAAACGGGGCATCTTGCAGGTTATAATGTCGATTTATTGCGGGCTATTTGCTCAAAATTAAAGTTAGAGAAATTTTGTGAAGTAGAAGTGGTTCCTTGGAAAGAGCTTGTAGAGCATGTCAAAAATGGTGGTGCAGAAGTCATTATTGCAGGTTTAAAAGAAACAAGTAAAACCGAGAAAGATCTTATTTTTACAAAGTCATATTTGCGCTTTCCAGCGCGATTTGTTGCTTCTCGACTTTTAAATCTCGATGAACCAATAAGCGATCAATTGGTCCATTTAACCAGTGGTGTTTTATCGAAAAGTGTTCACGAAAAGCTCTTTAATGATTATTTTCCTAAAGCAAAATGGCAAGGATTTAAAGAGAGAGAAGAGCTCTATAAAGCTTTACAAGATCATAAAATTGATCTTATTTTTGATGATGGATTTGCTTTATCGTTTTGGTTCAAAAATCAAAAATTTATTGATTGCTGCCATTTTGTTGGGGGAGCTTATATGGCCCCACAGTTATTGGGGCAGGGAATGCAGCTTGCTGTTGCAAAAAAGAACGACAAATTGATTGATATCCTTAATTATGCACTAAAGTCTCTAGAAGAGGATGGTAAACTTACAGAGCTTTATTTGCGTTATTTTCCAATAAGTTTTTACGAATGAATAGGCTTTTAGTTAAGAGTTGTTAATCTTTCTGTACCGAGTCGATAGGAGATGGCTTCTGCGAGATGATGGCGTGAAAGATTATCGGATCCATCAAGATCAGCAATTGTGCGTGCAACTTTGAGAATGCGATGATAAGCACGTGCAGAAAGGTGCATTTTTTCACTAACATCTCGTAAGAGTATGGCGGCATTTTTATCAGGAATGGCAATTTGTTCTATAATTTTGGCTGGGCAATCGCCATTGGTTTGAATCTGGTCAAGCCCTAGTGTTGCAAAACGTTTGGCTTGAATGGTACGACACCGTGCGACGCGTTTTGCAACATCACAGCTTTTTTCTGATTGCTCTGGTTGCATAAGGTCCATCGCTGTCAAAGCAGGGACATCAATTCGTAAATCAATTCGATCGAGAAGCGGGCCAGAAATACGGGATTGATAGTCGATTTGACAGCGTATACCTTTAGCACAAACATGGCCTTTTTCACCTGCCATACCACAGCGGCAAGGATTCATTGCGGCAATGAGTTGGAAGCGGGCAGGATAGCTGATATGGTGATTAGCTCTAGCGATAACCGATTCTCCACTTTCTAAAGGTTGACGAAGAGAATCAAGAACTTGCGGAGAAAATTCAGGCAATTCATCAAGAAATAATACACCATTATGAGCAAGGGAGACTTCTCCTGGTCGTCCTTTAAGTCCTCCACCAATCATTGCAGCCATGGAAGCAGAATGATGTGGGGAACGAAAGGGGCAATGAAGTGAAATGGTATGATGAACTGCTTCTCCTGTAATAGAAGCAATCAGAGAGACATCTAAAAGCTCACGACTATCAAGAGGGGGTAAAATAGAAGGTAAGCGTTGTGCCAACATAGATTTTCCAGCACCAGGAGGCCCTACAAACAAAAGGTTGTGGCGTCCAGCAGCACAAACTTCTAAGGCTCGTTTAGCAGTTTTTTGTCCTTTGATTTCGCAAAGATCTGGAAATTCAGTTTCAATAGTATATTGACGCGGTTGTGGACGTTTTTGAATTTGGATTCCTTTAAAATGATTGACGATCGTAAGAAGAGTTTCTGGAGCAAGAATATTTATTTCTGCATTTGCCCATGCTGCTTCAGGTCCACATTGAAAGGGACAAATTAGTCCTTTATCAAGAGATACAGCTGTCATGGCTGCTGGTAAAACACCATTGACAGCGGTCAGTGAACCATCCAGTGATAATTCGCCTAAAATGATATAGTCTTGCGCTACTTCAGGAGGGAGGATACCCATAGCAACCATTAAACCTACAGCAATTGGCAAATCATAATGTGATCCCTCTTTAGGCAAATCAGCTGGTGCAAGATTAATCGTAATTCGTTTGGTCGGCATAGAAAGACCACAAGCGTGGAGAGCTGCTTGTACGCGTTCACGGCTTTCTGCAACTGCTTTATCGGCTAATCCAACAATAGCCATTCCTATTTTACCGGATGAAATCATAACCTGTACATCGACAGGAACTGCCTCTAGACCGCGAAAAGCAACAGTTGTAATACGTGCGATCATTTATCTCCCCCTTTAGATGTGGGAGAGACAATCATATCTATGCATAAAAATCAAGAAGCATTTCTATGGTTTTTTTAATGGAGCGATCTATATATATGCGCAGGTTTTTGTAGCGTTCTTATGGCAAGTTATTTGTACAAATTTAACCATGATAATATAGAGCGCAATAAAATATTTATAATAAGCTAAATGAATATGTTAAGAAAAACGAATGAGGCTGTTTATGTGATACAACAGAGCAGAATTTTGTGAAAATATGAAGGAGAGAGCGACGTTATGTATCGCGGAGTTTTATTTGATGTGATAAAACGTATAAGATATACGAAGTCATTATATTCAATTTCTTATATTATTTTAAAGTAAAGTGTAGTCAATGCAAAGTATATTAAAGGTATCTGATTTATGGTATACCAAGCAAAATTTTTGTTAAAATCAGAGACTGTGCGCTGTGTATTGATAGGCTTGTGTTTTTCTTTTTCTTTTCCACAGCCACTTGCTGCGTTTGATTTTTTCGGAATCTCTCTTTTTGGTAAAAAGAAAACAAATTCTTCTTTAAGTTCCGTCAAAAGTACAGAGAGATCTTATAAAGTTGATGTTGTTACACCGCCAGGGGCGCCATTAGAGGGTATAAAAATAGTTAAATCTGTCTCTTCTCTTGTTGCAGATAAAGAGAAAGCATCTGCCAGTTCTTCTGGTTTATTAGCCAAAGCACGTTCAGATTATCGGGCTATTCTTTCTGCTCTTTATGCTGATGGACGCTATGGTGGTGTTATTAGTATCAAAATTAATGGTTTAGAAGCTGCTGATTTAAGTCCGGTAACGCAACTTCCAGCGCAGTCTAATATCGTTATTACGGTTAATGCCGGTCCACAATATGTTTTTAGTATTGCCAATATTGATAAAGTAGCGCCTCTTGAAAAACGTAAAGTGCATAAAATGCCCACAATTGAAGAATTGGGCTATAAAGTTGGGGCTATTGCTAAATCTGAAACCATTTTAAAAGCAGAAAAATGGGCAGTAGAAAGATGGCGTCAACAAGGTTATGCTAAAGCTGAAATTATGAAGAGTGAGGTCGTGGCTGACCATGCTGCGTTACATGTTGAAGGACGGATTGTTGTCAATCCTGGACAAAAGGCCTATTATGGTCCTATAAGTGTTCGTAATATAAGTAAGAAACCACGTGTCGATTCAGCTTATATTGCATGGATGACTGGATTAAAGCCAGGTCAGAAATACGATTCCGATGAGTTAGCTAAGGCCAATGAACGTCTTGCGCGCCTTGGTATTTTTCGTGCTATCAATATACGTGAGGCTGATACCATTAACAAAGATGGCAGTTTACCGCTTATGCTTGTTGTACAAGAACGTAAACCGCGTCGTTTTGGTATAGGGGGGGGCTATTCAACATTAGATGGTGCTGGTTTAGAAGCTTATTGGATGCATAACAATCTTTTTGGTCATGCAGAGGTTCTTAAAATTGAGACAAAAATAAATGGTGTTGGCAAAAACAAAAAAAAATCATATAATTTTAAAAATTTTGATTATCTTTTCGGAGGCACTTTTATAAAGCCCGGTGTGCTCACACCTGATACAGATCTCAGATCAGAATTAAAAATACAACAAGATATACTAGAAAATTATACAACAAAAGCCATCAAAGGGAAGTTAGGCATTACACATATTTTCAATGGTAATCTATCCGGTCAGGCTGCTGTAGAAGTTTCGAATGGCTATTCTCGTGATATCTATTTTGGGAAACGTAATTTTACAACAATTGGTTTTCCTACTGGCTTGGTTTACGATAGCCGTAATAATAAGTTTAATGCGACAAAAGGTTTGTATGGTGAGGTAATTGTTGAACCTTTTTATGAAATGCGTTTTAGCAACTTTGTTGCAAAAGTAACGGCAGAGGGTCGTTCTTATTGGGCATTAGATGAAGGGGGGCGTTTTGTTTTGGCAACACGGGCAAAGCTTGGTACAATTCTTGGGAATGATACAGCACACGTTCCTGCAGATACGCTCTTTTTTGCTGGTGGTGGGGGCTCTGTTCGTGGCTATGCTTATCGTAATATTGGTATCAAAACAGAAAATGATGCAGTTGTTGGTGGACGGGCGCTTATTGAGGGATCGGCAGAATTGCGTTTTTCTCTCAATGATAAAATAGGATTTGTCAGTTTTCTTGATGGAGGTCTCGTAGGAAAAAAAGCGAATTTTGATTTTTCTCAGAAAATTAAATGGGGAGCCGGTATAGGAGGTCGCTATATGACGGGTCTTGGTCCTTTACGCGTTGATCTAGGCTTTCCTTTAAAGAGAGAGCAGGGTGATCCTCGTATTGGTTTTTATGTGGGTATAGGACAAGCATTTTAATGAAAAAAAGTGTATGTTTATCGGCTTTCTTCTTGGGATTTTTATTTTTTTTGGTGGGTGGTTTTGTTTTTGCACAAAGAGAAGGTATTCTTCCTTCTAGTGAAATGAAAACAGATGATCGTTCATGGGTTGTTTCTTTAATTGAACGCAAGCTTTCTACGCCTAATCGTCAAGTTCGTTTGCATAATATGCAAGGAGCACTGTCTTCTCAAACATCAATTGATGTTATTACTGTCAGTGATAAAAAGGGAGTTTGGCTTAAAATTACCAATGCTAAAATGGATTGGAATCGTCTAGCGTTGCTAAGAGGACGCATGGATATTAATCAGCTTTCGGCAGAACAAATTACGTTTTTACGCAAACCGCAAGGCAACTCTTCTCTTGTTTCTTCCTTTGAGAGGGGTAAGTTTTCTTTACCAAAACTGCCGCTTGCTCTTTCAATCAATACGCTTACAGCTCAACATGTGATGTTTGAACAGAATTTTTTTGGCTTTTCTGCTGATATGTCCTTAAAAGGCAATTTTACTTTGGCAAGTAGTGATTTTGATGTTGATATAGTGGCGCATCGCTTAGATGCACCAGGTTCTTTTTCTGTTCTTACCAAGATATCTGAGAGCAATCGTACAGCTCAAATTGATATTTCTTCTAATGAACCAGAAAATGGTATTTTAGCGAATGTTTTTAACATTGAAAGGCGTCCAGCGTTAAATTTCGCTATTAAAGGTGATGGTACTTTTGATGATTTGGTTGTCAAACTTTCTTTAGAAGCCGATCATCATACTATTTTAGATGGTCATGCTACTCTTGCAAGTGTTTCAGAAGGATACAGTTTTTCTACGAAATTAGAGGGGACACTGAGTCCTTTAATACCTTCTCAATATCGTCGTCTCTTTGAATCTAATATAACATTAAAAGCAGAGGCAAGAAGAACAAGAGAGGGAGTGACACACCTTGATCAGATAGTTCTTCAAAGCCAAGCAATGAATGTTATGGCTAATGCTGAAATAACTGCCGATGGATTTTTACGGCGGCTTTTTGTTGATGGTAAAATGGCCCTTGATAACGAACTGGATCATGAAAAGGATTCTGTTCATTTACCTCTATCAGAGTTGTCAAAACCTGCGAATAATATTGCTTTGAACATTGACTATGGTCGCGAAGGGCAGCAGTCTTGGAATGGTCGGCTTGTTGTTCATCATTTTAGCAATAAAAAAATTTATATTCATGATGCTGTTTTTGATATGGGGGGGGTAAGCGAAAATCTTGATAATGCGGCTTCTCGTCATGTTGGTGTTCAGGTTAATGGAACCCTTCAAGGGATTAAAAAGATTAAAGGAGAATTGGTAGAAGATTTAAGCCAAGCGGTTCATGTACATTTAGATACGGATATTGTTTCGAATAAACCAATTTTGATTCATGATTTTAGTGTTACGGCTCAGGGTTTTTCTTCTTGGTTAAAAGGGACAATGGAGCATTTTGTTTTCAAAGGCGATCTTGGTTTAAAAGCCCAAACATTAGCGCCTTTGGAACTATTCAGTAAACAACCACTCTCTGGTAATGCAGATATTAAAGCCAAAGGCACTATTGGTTTATTAAGTGGTGTTTTTGATCTGAGATTATCAGGAATGACTGACAATATGAAAACAGGTGTGCAGCCTTTTGATCGTTTATTCAAAGGAAATATTGTTCTTTCAGGGGGGATGGCTCGAAATACGAAGGGCTTCATTTTACGTCATTTAAATTTGAAAAATCAATATACAAACATAAAGGCTAATGGTTATTTTTCGGATAAAAGCGCTAAAATGGATTTATCTGCTCAAATATCTGATCTAGCTAAATTAGGTCCGAAGATAAGCGGCGCGCTTACAATTCAAGGGACAGCAAGAGGACGCAATGGCCATATAAAACTAAATACAAGTGCTCATATTGCTAAAGCATTAGTTGTGGGGAAAAAACTTCAAAACACAACATTTAACATAAAGGCACTTGTAGATAATACAGCACCCGTTACTTCTTTAACGGGGTCTATAAAAGGTGAAGGGATTTTTGCTAAAAAACCTTTGCATATATCTGCTTTTTTTAAAAATTCTCATAAAATTCGAAAACTTGAAAATATCGATATTAAAGGGGGTAATGCAAAAATAACGGGTGATCTTTCTCAACAACTTGGTGGTTTTTTAAAAGGATTTCTGCATATTGATGCCGATGATATTTCAGTACTTTCAGCGTTATTTTTGCAGGACGGTAGTGGAAAAATAAAAGGAGATTTTATTTTTGATGAACAAAATGGTAGACAAAAAGCCCATGTGAAGGCGCATGTTAACCATTTGAACTTTGCCAAGAATAAAATAAAAAAACTTGCAATAGATGCCGACATATTCGATCTTTTTGGTACGACACAGTTTGAAGGCGTTATCAATGCAGAGCATATCCAAACTCCTCTTATAATGGTCAATCGTTTAAATGCTCACGCCAATAGAAATAATGAACAAACGGTTTTTACTGTCCAAGCGATGTTGCATAATTCTCTTAATGCTCAGTTTTCTGGTCGTCTAAAGGGTATAGAACTTCCAAGAGGCATAAAACGCGAAATGCAAATCGAGGCCATAGATTTAAAACAACACCATTTTCATGCAACATTGCCGAAACCGTCGATAATTGTTTTTGATAAAGATGGAATAACAATCAATGAATTAGGAATTGCAATAAATGGCGGTAAAATTACTCTTGCAGGGAATATTCAAGATACTCTAAATTTGCACCTTAGCGTGGATGCCCTTCCTGCTGCTTTAGCCAATCTGTGGAAATCTGATCTTGGAGCAGCAGGAAGTGTGACAGGACAGGTTATGATTCGTGGTCATTTTAAAAAACCTGATATAACCTACGATATAAAAGGAGAAGGACTGACAACAGTTTCTCTTCAAGATAAACAAATTATGCCTTTTTCGCTTTCTGCTACGGGGAAAACCTCAGATAAAAACCTTACTTTGAATGCAAATTTCACAGGAGAAGGTATACAAGCCAAAGCTCAGGGGCTTGTCTCTCTAGAGAAAGACAAACTTGATCTTCATATTAATTTACAAAGTTTATCGGCACGTTTGGCGAATAGTTTTATTGCAGGACAAGCACTTGATGGGACGGTGATAGGTAAAGTTGATATTGGTGGAACAATGAAGGATCCTTCTGCTCATTTTGAGCTTTCTAGTCAAAGTTTAACCGCTATGACGCAGAAAGGACCGATGTCAATCAATATAAATACGCGTGGTTCTTATAAAAAGTCGATATTTCATATTGAAAATATGATAGCGACAGGAGATAAAGGATTAGATCTTTCCATCCACGGGCCGGTTGCTCTTAATGGTTCAGAGACAAAATTAAACGTTAAAGGAATAATGCCTCTTGATTTTGTTAATCTCTTATTAGCTAAGCGGGGTGCCCATATAACGGGTACAACAAGAATTGATACAGTTCTTAATGGTGCGTTATCAAAGCCACAATTTATTGGAAATATTTCTATCAGCGATGGTAGCTTTTTTGATTCAAAAACCAATGTAGGATTGAATAATATAACGCTTGAAGGCAAATTCAATGGCGATCATATCCTTATAGAGAAAGCTTCAGCTTTTTCATCTGAAGGAGGGAAAATTTCTGCTTCAGGTCGTATCTTTAATGATTTAGAGACTGATTTAACTTTTTATCTTGATAATGCCAATTATAATGATGGTTTTATGATTCTTGCAACATTGTCAGGTAAGATGACAATGAAAGGTCATTTTTTGAATAATCTTGCTATTGGCGGTGATATCATCGTCGAAAAAGCTGAAGTTTTGGTTCCTGATCATTTTAAAGGTGCTAAATTCCTTGATGTCAAAAATAAGAATTTAACCAAACCAATTCAAAGAACTCTTGAACGTGCTGATATAAAAAACACGAATAAAAGCCGTAATATTACAGAAGAATCTTCATCTGTTGTACTCTCAAATATGCGTGTGACAGCACATAATCAATTTTTTGTACGGGGAAAAGGGTTAGATGCTGAACTAGGAGGAAGCATCAATTTAGCAGGCCCATTGAATGATGTACATCCAGTGGGTGAATTTAGAATGATTCGTGGACGTTTTGATATTCTTTCCCAGCGTCTTAATTTTGATCAAGGGCAAGCAAGCTTTAGCGGTAATCTTAATCCTACCGTTTATTTTGTAACCAATAATAATAGTGGTGACATTCACGTTACTGTAACTGTAAGTGGAACGATTGATAACCTTGATATTAATTTTTCTTCACAACCAAATTTACCACAGGATGAGATTTTGGCGCGTTTGATTTTTAATCGTTCTCTGAGTGAACTATCACCATTTCAGATTGCTCAACTTGCGGCAGCAGCAGCGGATCTTGCGGGTGCTTCTAATACATCTTTGTTGAACACTTTACGAACTAAAATTGGGCTTGATGATCTTGATGTTATTGTTAATGAAAAGGGCAATACAGGTTTACGCATTGGACGCTATATACACAATAACGTTTATTTAGGCTTTGAAGCAGGGTCTGATGGAACGACAAAGGGGACAATTAATCTGGATATTTCGCGTCATCTCAAAGCGAAAGGTGCGATAGGGAATGAACAAAATTCGAGTATTGGTCTCTTTTATGAAAGAGATTATTAAAAATTAAACAAAATAATTTCTTTATTTTTTGTCTCTCATTTCTAAGCTTTTAGGAAGGAAGCTTCAACGAGGAATATACTCAAAGGGGGAGTGTGTTATTGCGGTGTGAAAAGAACGATCTAAAATATTTGATTTTTTATTTATGCTATACTCTAAAAAGACCTAATCTTTACGAAAAAGAGTATGTTATTGTGCTTATCTATACTTATTTTAGAAAAATATTTAAACCTTATTCTCAATCCCATTTCATACTGTTTTCTAAAGAGTCATAATATATGCAATATATTGATTTTACAAATATAATTTATCATTATTCAACTGAAACCATAACGTTGAATGCTGTAAGTTTCTCTCATTCATTGCAAACCTTTTTCATTGTAGTTTGACAGTAGGTTTTGTTCTTTAGTGGGATTAGATAAGAATACGTAATAATTTATTGTTTTTATGAGTTTTTTTTACCATTAAATGTGCGTTTTATCAAAATGGATTTTGACACTTAATATTGCAAAAAAGTGTAAAAAAGAGCAAAAATCGAAATTGGGGGATAAAAATAAAAAAAGGCTTTGAAGCTCCTTTGAACCCCCCCTTAAAAATCATTCGAAATAAAATAAATTGGTGCAAAATTTAAGTCAAAATATCCCAAAACTACTGACAAGCTAGATTCATGTTGAATGAATCAAAATCATTCGCTTACTGATTACAAGTGGGAAACTCTGCGTAGATAAAAAACGATTAAGAAATGACTAAAAATACCTCTTATGAACCACTGAGAGCCAAGGGCTTGCACTATATTGGGACAGAAAAATAGTGTGAATGGTGCCGGTTTGTTATTCTATAAACGGTAAAGATGGAAGCTCAATGGATTTATCGTTATACAATTCACGGGTGCTGTTGCGCAATGGATGTGACGAGCATTGAGAGATGTTTCTTTAAAACAAGACCGTAAATTTTCAATACAATGGTATTCTTTTCTCCGTGAGGGGCGTGATTCCATTAAAGAACGTAATAAAACAAAAGGATTCCGTAGGCATAAAATTTGTAGGGTACAGATTTTATTTTAAAAGAATTTAAAGCAATATTTTTTATCATAAAATTGTTTTTCGTTTATTGTGTTTTTTAATGAGATTTCTTTTTTACAACACTCCCAAATATCTCTCCAAAACAAGAACGCTCCAAAATAGAATACATTCATGTTGCATATTTATGTTTTTGTTTTAAAGAAATATTTCTCAGTGTGTACTTACAGTCTATTTTATTAAGACTGCTTGTGAAAGGGGTAACGCATCCCGTATGAATGGTATAAAATCCATAGGATCGTTATTAATAAAGGTATAAATATTTAATAAAGATATCAGTTGGTATTAACATGTTATTTTCAGCTTCTCATGTTGCCAACAGTCTTTGTACTCGAAAGCATATAGGTATTTTTATTACTTATCTTAAGCGTTTTTATGGACACGCCAATGTTTTTTATTATGTACAATAAGTGATTTTGATTGTTTCATCATAGATATAAAAAAGAAATACGCAAACAACATTGTATCTTTTATTTGAGATAAAACAATAAGTTAATATATAAAAAGATATTTTTTGTAAAAATATTAATCAGAACTATATCACATTTTTTATTTAAGCCGCTAGACAGAAGAGGAATGTTATTTTGCTTTTCATCTGTTCTTTTAGCCTAGTGAAGTCATAGTTTGATATCTGCAGTAACGTTGTGTAGGTATAAATTCTTCAAGAAGTTAAGATATGTGAGGAATATCATTTTAGTTTCTAAGGATGAGGACAAAAAAGTAAAGCTTGCTCTAAAGAAACCTACAACAGTAAAAAATTTTGGAATAAATCCTTTCTTATTTTTTCAGTCTGTTTTCTTACACTAAGTATCTCTATAATTTGCAGCACATTTTTTTATAATTGGCAGCTTGTTTTGTTGTGCCATAGAACACTGTCATTTGATGTGTGGTGATAGTAAGGCCGTGTAGATTCTTTGACCAAGTGTTTTGAAAGCATGTGATAAATATTTAGGGGTGGTCTTGTTCGTTTAGTCTTGTATAAGTGAACCACATAAGTCAGTATCGGATGGAACGAAAACAATAGGAATCTGTATTGTTTACCAATTAGATTGAGTAGGGATCTTTATCCTTTTAAGATGTGAAGAATAAAAAATTATCAGCTTAAGGATAAAGATGGCATCAATTTAGATTCTATTTCCTTCGTGAAAACTTTTTCAAAACTTGATAGTATCCCTACTTTTATGGTTCATAAAATTTACGAATGTTTCATTACTTTCTTAAAAAGAGAAGAGGTTTTTTGTTTTCAAGTTGCATGATTAAAAATCAAAGGCATTCAACAAAATAAAAGTCTTTCATCTAAATCCACGAAGTTTACTCTCAATAAACCATAAATTTTTTGCCAATTCTTAATTAAAATAATATTCTTCCTTAGTAATTCTGTTTTTACAAGTGGGGCGTTAGTTTCTGTTTATTTTTTTAATTTAAATTTTATATAAGGATTTAGAAATTAGGACGTATTTTTTTTGAACTGAATATTATGAAGTTTTTTATAAAATCCATGTTCTTTTGCGAGTAATTCTTTCTGAGTTCCTTGTTCAATCAGTTGTCCATTTTCTATGACCACAATTTTATGAGCACGAGCAATTGTTGAAAGGCGATGAGCAATAATGATCGTTGTGCGTCCTTTGGTAAGGTGATGAATAGCTTCATTAATTTGTGCTTCGGTGTGTGAATCGAGCGCGCTTGTTGCTTCATCAAGAATCAGAATCTCACTATCATGAATCATCGCTCTAGCAATAGCGAGTCGTTGTTTTTGTCCCCCTGAAAGGTTACAGCCATTATCACCTATTTGTGTATCATAACCATTTGGCAATCCCATAATAAAGTTATGCGCATTTGCAGCTTTTGCAGCTTCGATGATTTCGTCATCACATGCTCCTTCTTTTCCAAGCCCAATATTATATTTAACAGTTCCTTGGAAAAGAAAAGTATCTTGTCCCACATAGGCCATCAAGTTTCTTAGAGAGCGAAATGTTGTGTAGCGGATATCTTGATTATTAATCAATATACGTCCTTTTGTGGGGTCATAGAGGCGCATAATAAGATTGATAAGGGTTGACTTTCCTGAACCGGATGGCCCTACCAATGCTGTCATTTTTCCAGCTTCTATTTCTAAATTAATGTCTTTCAATACTATTTTGTTATCAGTATAGGCAAAAGAAACATGCTCGAAGCGAATAGCTCCTGACGTTTTATTCAGATCTTTCGCTTCTTTATGTTCTATAACTGTAAGGGGATGATCGAGTATTTCAAACATCGTACGAATATTGACCAAGCCAGATTCAATTTTGACACGGACATTTGCTAATCTTTTTGCGGGTTCATAAGCCAAAAGTAAAGCAACAATAAAGGACATAAATTCACCTTGAACACCTGCGCGTTGGGTTGCAAGGTAACCGGAAAAACAGATAATACCTGCAATGGCGACACCCGTGAGTGTTTCCATAATTGGATTGGTAATGGCTTCAAGTGTTGCAATATTATTGGTTTGTTTTTCAACGTCACAAATGGCTTTGTCCATCCGTTTTTTCATGATTTCTTCTAGTGAAAAAGCCTTGATGACTCGAATACCAACAGCCGTTTCCTGGACGATTTTTATAATTTCACCAAGTGAAAGGAGTTCTTTTTCCATCAGGCGGCGAACGCGCTTTAAAGCCATTCGAATACCTAAAAAAGCGAGTGGTCCTACGATTAAAGTAATGGAAATTAACACAAAGTTTTGAATGAACATAACAAGCAGCAGACCGCAAACGGAAAGCAAGTCACGTACAAAAGTTGTAATAATAGTATCAATGATATTACGCACAGCTGTCGCATTATGGGTTACGCGAACAAGAAGATCAGATGATGTATTATTATGATAAAAAGAAACACCTTGTTCCATAAGGCGCGCATAAATTTTGCGCTGTTGTTCAGCAATGATACTGTTGCCAGCTTTGCTTAAAAAGTAAGTTTGGGCAAAAGTTGCAATTCCTTTAAGAATAAAGATAAAAGCAATGAAGCTAGAAATCAAAACGATCATATGAAAATTTTGCGCATCAACAATCTGATTAACAACGTCACGCATAATCCATGCACTGGTTGCGGTTGTGCAGGAAATAATGATCATTGAGATAATAGCTGCACTATACCAACGCGCATGTTTACGAAAATTTTCTCGCAAAAGGCGAATAATAAGATGTTTATCAAAAGAAGAAATTTGTTTTATTGCCATGAAGTGCTTGTATATTTTCTCGTTGCTTTATGCAAGATTGAAGACTCTTAATGAAAATCTCTTAACTTTTTACAAAAAGAGCCTTCTTTATTTCACTGTGCGTTACACGTTTTCGTGCTACGGCGCTTTATATAACGCAAAATCCTTCATAAATGGTGTGTGCACCACTTCTTCACTGCTACAATATATAAGCAGGTATCATTATTCTATTGATACTTCCATATCACAAAAGCTCTTGGCACTTTACATAATGCCATATGAAGGAGAATTTAGAGAAAAAGCCTACAATATTCGCTTCTCTTATTCAAGGAGAAAAAATATAAATTATCATTATTAATTAATATGTTATTCCATTTCATATAAAATACCGTACAAGGAATTTTTCATGCTTTAAGCATTTATAAAATATATAATTTTCTTCTTATAACGTTGTGTCTTGATTTTATTCTATTATCTTTAGAAGGTTATGTTGAAGCCAATGGAATAAAAAATTTTAAAGACTTTGGTCGTGAACCAATAAAATGATCCATCTTGAAAATGGGTTATGGTTGAAGATGCTAACAATAGAGTTGGTGATGAGGGAGAGCTTGTAATAAAGAGATGATATCCTATTTGAAAAAACAGATCATGATCGTCTAGTGGTTTTTTTAATGCTGTTTGGTAAAATTTTGTTATTGTAAATAACAGACGAGGGTGATCATGTTAATAGGCACCGTTATTTTAACATTTATGCTATTTTCTTGACATTTATGAAAGTGAAAGTCAACGCTATCATTTTTTTACCTGTTGCCATATTTTGATAGCCTTTGGCATTTGAAGTGGTTTACGCTCATGTGTGCTCCTTCATAAGCGTAAAGATTAGGGACTCAATGAAATTTATCATTATAGATTCACGTGAAACATTGCGAAATCAATGTGACGAGCGTTGAGAAATGTTTCTTTAAAACAAGAATGCGAATACGCAATGTTATGGCGTTCTGTTTTGCGCAAGACTCGTAACTGCATGACAGAACAACCATATTACAGAACATTAGAAGTAACAACAAAAAGTGATGTGTAATCTCTATAGTTTAAAGGGTATTACTTTAATATCGCAATCCGTGAAGTTGAATAAAAAAATAATGGTAAAGATGAGAACTGCTTTCTGTCCTTAAAACTTTATCTTTTACCAAAATTAGGCTGTTTGTCTGTTTCAGACATTATACAAACAAAGATACGCTCCTCCTTGCTTACGTCTGGCATATAAAAGCTTAAACGGGTCGTACAGTACTGATATAACTTAATTTATCTAAAACACATGACCGTATAGGGATTGGATATTGATTTACAGTCAATAATGCACAATAACGAATTTTCTTATAAATCGAGAAAATATTATTCAATTCTTAAAAAGGATTTATACAGATTTATAAAAAAACCTAGAAGCACCACAAAAAACTTTATGTAGTGCTTCTAAATAATAGCCATCCGTTTATTTTGACGGTTTGCACACAAATATTATTCCAATAAGAAATTATTTAGGTGCTATCACCATCATCATTTGTCGGCCTTCAAGCTTTGGCTCTAATTCGATTTTGGCAATTTCACTTGTATCTTCTTTCACACGCTGAAGAAGCTTTAATCCAAGATCTTGGTGAGCCATCTCACGACCACGAAAACGCAAAGTAATCTTTACTTTGTCACCATGATCAATAAAGCGATGAACAGCCTTGAGTTTGACTCCATAATCATGGACATCAACATTTGGGCGCATCTTAATCTCTTTGATTTCAATGACTTTTTGCTTTTTACGTGTTTCAGCAGCTTTTTTTTGGGTTTGATATTTTAATTTGCCCAAATCCACGATTTTACACACGGGCGGCTCCGCATTTGGTACAATTTCAACCAAATCAAGCCCTGCGTCCGCGGCCATAGCAAGAGCTTCTTGTATAGCAACAACTCCCTGATGTTGTCCTTCATCATTGATAAGCTGAACATGAGGTACCCGAATATCCTGATTTGAACGTGGTCCGTCTTTTTGGGTAGGTGTCATTTTAAACGGTCTACGAATGGTTTACGCTCCTTAATTTTGATTCAACTACAGTTAGTCTAATATACAATTATGCACATAAAAACAACTATAATTCGTGCCTTTTTCATTATTTGATTTGTTACTTTTTTTAGTGATTTAGATTATAAAAGTTTTTTCTTAAATTTAAGAAAATTGTTTTATGGAGGATAAGAATCATGAATCAAAATATTCCTTGTCAGTTTTTTTCGTTTGAGGACACCGCTCTTGCAGTACGCTATCGCAAGGGATGCTCCTCTCCAGGTTTGGTTTGGCTTCATGGCTATCAATCCGATATGTTAGGAAGTAAGGCAACTTTGATTGATCAGTTTGCTCAAAAGAATGATTTATCTTGTTTACGTTTTGATTACTCTGGCCATGGAGAATCTGAAGGTGATTTTTTTCAAGGAACAATTTCACGTTGGGTAAGCGAAAGTTTAGCGATTTTTGAAACTTATTGTGAAGGACCACAAGTTTTAATTGGGTCCTCTATGGGCGGATGGATTGCTCTAAAGCTTGCTATGATGTTAGCGCAGAAAAGCAAGAAGCTTGCGGGTATGGTATTGATTGCTCCAGCACCCGATTTTACACAAACATTGGTAGAACCAGAATTAGGTCCAGAAGAATGGAAAATTTTAGAAGAAAAAGGCTATATTGAACGTCCTGCTGTTGGTGATGAAGAGCCAATGCCCTTTACAAAAAAATTGATTGAAGATGGACGCGAAAATTGTGTCATGAAAGGATGTATTGATATTGGTTGTCCGATCCATATACTGCAAGGGATGGAAGATAAAGATATCCCCTATCAACATACATTGACCTTACTTGATCATTTACCGCTCCATGACGTAACATTGACGCTTGTTCGTGATGCAGATCATCGTTTTTCTCGTCCGCAAGATTTAGATTTGCTTGAAACAGTCTTAAGATCTTTGATTAATCAGATTAATACAAAATAATGGGGATATTTATGATGATGAAGATAAATATATGAGCATTTCTGAAAAGCATTTCATTTTTTCTGATCGCGCTATCCCCTTGCGCGTGCGGGAAAATAAACAGGCGCGTCGTATTACATTACGTGTTGATGCTAGGTATCAGGAGATTTGTGTAACAACACCACCAGCAATAAATTTCTGTGTGATTGAAAATTTTATTGAAAAACATCGGACTTGGATTGAGGCACGTCTTGCTCGTGTACAAATCTCTCATGAAGATGCTTATCTCAAAGTGGGGTCAACAATTTCCTTATTGGGGGTTTCTCATACCATCAAGCATGAGCAAGGACGTGGGGTAACAAAAATTGTTACAGCGGATGCGGAGCAAGGACCTAAAATTATTGTTTACGGTCAATTAGAATATCTTCCAAGACGTATTGCTGACGTTTTAAAAAAACAAGCAGCACTTTTTATAACACCTTTAGTGGCACATTATGCTCATCAGGTAGAGCGTAAAGTCAAGTCCATTTGTTATAAAGATACGAGAAGTCGTTGGGGGTCTTGTTCCATCGATAAGCGTCTTTCTTTTTCTTGGCGCCTTATTATGGCTCCAAAGGAAGTTGTTGAATATGTTGTCGCTCATGAAGTTGCTCATCTTGTTGAAATGAATCACGGACCAAGATTTTGGGCTCTTTGTGAAGAACTATATCCTGATAGTAAAATGTATCGTGCTTGGTTGAAAGAAAATGCGCATAGACTACACGCCATTAACTTTGATTCCTATAAATTAGAGGCGTAAAAAACTTTCAAATAAAAGAAATATTTAACGGAACTTTTTGTTGAGTGTTTCGTTGTGTGTGTGCTTCGTTATGCATGATGAGGAAGCCATTGAAGCTCTCAGCACGATTGTCCTCCCCTACTTGGTCTGCTGAGTGTCTTCAATGTTTTTTCTTTATCTTTTTTGTTATTCAGCGTAATAACCTTAAGTCTAGATGATTTATGACAAATGGGAAGGGGTTTTTATGTCTGTTCTTACAGATCCACTTCAGCTATTACAGGCTCTTATTCGTTGTCCTTCTGTTACGCCTCATGAAGCAGGGGCTTTATCAACTTTGGAACAATTTTTGAAAAAAATGGGATTTCATGTCGAGCGCCCTATTTTTACGGATAAAAATACAGATAATGTTGAAAATCTTTATGCAAAAATGGGAAGCGAAGGCCCTCATCTTATGTTTGCAGGGCATACGGATGTTGTACCGACAGGGGCATTGGAAGATTGGACTTATCCACCTTTTGAAGCTGTTATAAATCAGGGGAAATTATATGGGCGGGGTGCTGTGGATATGAAAGGCGGTATCGCTTGTTTTATTGCAGCTCTAGCGCGCGTTCTTAAAAAACAATCCATTAAAGGAACGATAAGCCTTTTGATTACCGGTGATGAAGAGGGCCCTGCCATTAACGGTACGATAAAACTTCTCCAATGGGCAGAAAAAAAAGGAGAAAAATGGACTGCAGCTCTTGTGGGAGAACCAACAAGCGTAAAGACTGTTGGTGATGTTATAAAAATTGGACGCCGCGGATCGATTTCTGGGATCATTACTGTGAAAGGTCGCCAAGGTCATGTTGCTTTTCCAGAACGGGCTGCCAATCCTTTGCCTTTGGCAAGTAAACTTATTCAAGCATTGACACAAACGGCCTTAGATCAAGGGACAGAGAATTTTCAACCCAGTAATTTAGAACTAACAACTATCGATACTGGTAATGTGGCGGTTAATGTTATTCCAGCGCAGACAACAATTCGCTTTAATATACGCTATAACGATCTTTGGACAAAAGAAACGCTGATGGAAGAAATTGAAAAGCGTCTTGCTCTGGTGCAATCAAAAAATAACAGTGATCAATATCCCTCTTATCAACTCGAATGGATTCCAAGTTTGGGGGATGTTTTTTTAACCAAAAATGATAAACTTATTCAAATTTTATCCAATGCTATTAAAAGTGTAACAGGGCATATGCCAGAATGTTCCACGTCTGGTGGAACTTCAGATGCACGATTTATTAAGGATTATTGTCCCGTGGTTGAATTTGGTTTACCAGGGCAAACGATGCATATGATAGATGAATGTGTCGCCCTTGATGCAGTGGAAATGCTCACGGTTATTTATGAGCGTTTTATTGTTGATTTTTTTGCATAGAGAAATAATTGTTTGGTTCAACAATATCTTTATCTTGTTTTTCCATAAGACCCTTTTGTTGCCTCAAAACATTGCCATTTGAGATGTGGCAATATAAGGTGAGACTTACTGTATTAACGGATTTTAGCGTATGTGATGAGCATTCTAAAGCTGGAATTTTATTCATAAAGTCTTCAGTTTCGTGGAGCATATGAGTGGAAAACCAAGAGAAACTTGTTTTAAGAAATAGCGTCGTTTACAGATCTAATTGCGTTAAGAATAGTTGTTCTTAATTTGTTATAGCCAATGGTGCTTATGAAAATAGTGTAATAAAATCTATAGGATATCACTCTTTTTATGCTTTTTTATAGCTTTTATCCAAATATTTCCTCACTTTTAAGCAGTCAGTGAATGGTTGTAATTAATGTACTATGAACAGTTTTGAAATAAAAAAACCTTACGATATTTTGGTCTAATTTTTGCTGTTAAAAATAATAATTATGATTAAAATCAATATGTTGTTATAAAAAGCTTTAGTTTGCAAGTTGACTGATAATGTGATCAAGAACAATACGTCCTTTGGCTGTTGCTTTTAAGCGTTGGTTGTCCACCATTTCTACCAGTTCTTGGTGTTGTAAATCGATAAGTTTTTCCATTGGGATGCGTTTTGGGCTTAAGGTTTCATAGCGTGTAAGTTCTAAGCCTTCACAAAGTCGCAACCCCATAAGGAGCATTTCATTTGCCTGTTGCTCTATGGTTAATCGTTCTGTTTCAATACAGCCATGTCCTGTTTTTTCGACCAATTCAAGCCACTGTTCAGGATGCTTTTCATTGATTGTAACATAACGTTCATGGGTTTCAAGGTGTGATAAAGGTGTTTTTGAAAAAGCGGAAGAAGGGTTTGGTCCGTTCTCAATGAAACGCCCGTGTGCTCCTGGACCAAAGCCTGCATATTGATGATAGCGCCAATAAAGAAGGTTGTGTGCTGATTCAGCACCAGGCACGGCATGGTTTGAAATTTCATAGGCAGGAAGTCCATACAGAGCTGTTATTTCTTGGGTAAGGTGATACATATCTGCTGCGAGTTCCGATGGAGGAAGGCTAAGCCTCCCTGCGTCATGAAGTCGTTTAAAGGCGGTTCCTTCTTCGATCGTCAATTGATAAAGGGAAAGATGGTCTGCTGCCAAATCAATGGCTTGTACAAGTTCAGATTTCCATTGTTCAAGGGTTTGTTCGGGGCGAGCATAAATGAGATCAAAGGATAAACGTGGAAAAATTTTTCGTGCTAAAGCAATGGCACAAAGAGCTTGTTCCACATTATGGAGTCGGCCAAGTTTGCGTAATGCTTTATCATTGAGCGCTTGTATCCCTAAAGATAAGCGATTAACACCCGCAGCACGGTATCCATGAAAGCGCTCTGCTTCCACACTGGATGGATTAGCTTCTAATGTAATTTCAACTTTATCATCAAGTATCCATTTCCTTGCAAGTGCCTGCAAGAGGGCATCAACAGTTTGTGGCTCCATAAGAGAGGGGGTTCCCCCACCAATAAAAATACTGGTAATATGACGGGGGCCTATTTTATGGTATTGCGTTTCTATTTCGCGCTCAAAGGCGGTGACAAAACGTGGTTGATCAACACCATGGATGCGAACATGTGAATTAAAGTCACAATAGGGACATTTAGCCGCACAAAAGGGCCAATGAATGTAAATGCCAAAAGGTTCATTCATGAGAATGCCAGAAGGTTTTCTGCCAAAAGTTTAAAAGCTCGTGCGCGATGTGAAAGAGGGGGAATGTCATTGTTTTGCCAGCCGTGCTTTTGCTCTGTTGACATTTCTCCAAAGGTATTTTCATATCCATCTGGTAAAAAAATAGGATCAAAGCCAAAACCTTTGTCTCCTCGTGGAGGCCAAATGAATGTTCCTTCAACGCATCCACGGAAATAATCTGCATGTTTATCAGGCCATGCAATGCAAATGACGGATATAAAACGGCATTTTCGTTGATTTTTTCCTCTCGCTCCGACTTTTTGGAGTTCATCTTCTATTTTTTGCATTGCTTTTGGAAAATTACGTGTACCATCGGCTTGAATTGCCCAATCGGCTGTATAAACGCCTGGTGCCCCATCCAATGCATCCACCTCTAAGCCTGAATCATCAGAAAGAGCAGGCAGTCCTGTCTTTTTTGCTGCTGAAAAAGCTTTAATATAAGCATTTTCTTCAAATGTTGTTCCTGTTTCTTTTGGTTCTGGCAAGTCAAGCTCTTTTGCTGATTGTATTATTAAACCGAAAGGCGCAACCAAATTAGTGATTTCATGTAATTTACCAGCGTTATGTGTAGCAATGACAAGTTTTTTATCTTCTATGCTTCTCATATAGATTTCTCCAAAAGTGAAAAGGGAACTACTGTTATACTAAAAATCAGCTTAAAAATTCTTATGACATACATTCTTATCGATTTTACATGATGAGATTTTTTACATGCTTTATGATATTTTATTCAAATAAAATTTTACTTTGTGAAGACAACGATTGAAAAGACACGAGAGAGGCTCTTTTTTATGAAAACCTTTATTTTTATGAGAGCCTTTTTATGGGAGAAGTCCAATTTTCTATTCCCAGTAGTTTGTAAACAATTCAGATTCCCTTAGCAAGTCCTTAAAAAAGATCAATTCCTATCTTAAATACCCAATCACATATTCTAAAAAACACCTCGCGCACAATTTATATATTTATATGCCTTATATCAACATTCTAAAAGATGGTGTTTTACGGCTCAATAAAATAATATATTTTTATACTTATACTACTTTAGACTATTTGACCAAAGCTTGGCAAAAATTATATAAGAGAAGAGTGTTTTTAAAAGTAGTGAAACAATTGTGATGAAGCACAAACCTATTGATAATGAATTTAAATATCTTGATGAACGTTCGCGTGATATTTTTCGCCATATTGTTGAAGCCTATCTTAATGATGGTGAACCTGTAGGGTCACGCAATCTTTCGCGACTTTTGCAACAAACACTGTCCCCTGCAACGATTCGCAATGTGATGAGTGATCTTGAACATCTTGGTTTGATTTATGCACCGCATGTTTCTGCGGGGCGGATGCCTACACAATCGGGTTTACGCTTTTTTGTTGATGCATTTATGGAGGCGGGTGATTTGCCAAACGAGGAGCGGGAAAATATTGAAATGCAAGTCAAAGAGGCAGGTCATGCGCAATCGGTTGAACATTTTCTTGTTCAAGCAAGCCGAGTTCTTTCAGATCTCTCCCGTGGGGCAGGACTTGTGCTTGCAACAAAACAAGAAGGAACATTGAAACATATTGAATTTGTGCGCCTTGATAGGGAGCATGCTCTTGCTGTTTTAGTAACTCAACAAGGTGAAGTTGAAAATCGGATTGTTCATTTGCCAGAAGGAGTAACGCATGCACAATTGACAGAAGCAACGAATTTTCTCAATGCGCATATTCAAGGACGTACATTGAATGAAGCTAAAGGGGAAATTGCTCGTTTATGTGCAGAGACACAAGCTGCACTTGATGATTTATCGCATCATCTTGTTGAAACAGGATTAGCTCTTTGGGGAGGAGAAGGGGCGGATCATAAAATACACCTCATTGTTCGTGGACGCAGTAATTTACTTGAAGATATGAAAGCAGAAGAAGATTTAGAACGATTACGCCATTTATTCGATGATCTTGAAACACGTGAGAGTATGGCACAACTTCTCGATTTAACGGATGCGGGTTCAGGGGTACGAATTTTTATTGGTTCAGAAAATAAATTATTTTCACTTTCTGGTTCTTCTTTAGTCGTAGCACCTTATCGTGATTCACAACAAAGAGTCATTGGTGCTTTAGGCGTTATTGGTCCTACACGACTTAATTATGCAAGGATTGTTCCCATGGTTGATTATACAGCTCAGCTTGTGTCACAGTTATTACGTTAAAATGATGCAGTTTAAGTATTTGTACTATAAAAGCTCATTATATTAATATACATCAATACCCCTTGATTTTTGTCTGTAAAATTTCGATATCGAAAATAACAAATCTTATGAAGGAATAGAATTTTTATGTCTGATGAAAAAAACAAATTTACTGACGCTTCATTTGAAAATTGTGATTTAAAAAATCCAGCTGATCGTAATACACTTAAACAAGCAGCGGATGAGCTTTTAAAAACACATAAAACAGAAGCACATGAAGACGTTGAAGAAGAAAGTAATGAGATTGATCCTTTAGCATCTTTGCAGAATGAAAATAAAGAGCTGAAAGATCAGCTTTTACGTCTTGCAGCAGATATGGAAAATCTTCGACGTCGCACAGCGCGTGATGTAGCAGATGCGAGGGCTTATTCCATTGCTAATTTTGCACGGGATATGTTATCTGTTTCTGACAATCTCAATCGTGCTTTGGAAGCAATTCCAGAAGGTGCACGGGAAAGTGATGCTGGTTTGAAATCATTGGCAGAAGGTGTTGAAATGACTGAACGTGCCATGATGGCAGCCTTAGAACGTCATGGGGTACAGAAAATTCATCCAGATGGGCAAAAATTTGATCCTCACTTTCATCAAGCGATGTTTGAAATTCCTAATGCCGATGTCCCCGATAACACTGTTCAACAAGTGGTTCAGGCTGGTTATATTATAGGAGAAAGGGTTTTGCGTCCAGCTATAGTAGGTGTGGCCAAAGGAGGAACAAAAGAAGCTGCTGTTGAAACTGATTCGGCTTCACATCAATAATCAGACTCCAATGTAAAATGCAGCATTCTCCGCAATTTTGCATGTATGGGGTCTTTTTTCAAAGATAAAAGGGTGTTACAAACACCCTTTTATCTTTGAAGTGGCCAGTTTCCTTTTACAAGATACCTAGCATCGCTTGAAGGAGATGGCGATGAAAATAAAACAAAGTGATCGACCTCAAAAGGAGAAAATGATAAATTTTTTCGAAAGAGCAGATAAGGAACAAGGTCTTCAGGTTTGGTATCGCGCAGCCGCGCAAGGGTAATATGTGGAATAAATTGCCTTTCATCAGGCGTTAAACCTAAATGACTGCGAATACATTGCATCTTTTCGTGTAAAAGGTTGAGAGCCTCACAAGGTTTAATGCGAATAACAAGAGAGGGGGAAGCGTTTTCTGAACCAAAAATATCAAAACCTTCTATTTGTAACATAAAAAGAGGGAGCTTTATTGTGTCAAAGGCGTATATAAGGGCATCTGCTGTCGAACTTTCAACTTCACCGAAAAAAGACAAAGTGACGTGAAAATTTTGCGGATTAACCCACCGTGTATTTGGTAAGCCATTTTGCAACGCTATCAGTTGTTGTGTTGTTTGTTGAGGAACCTGAAGAGCACTAAATAGACGACCCATAATATTATCTCCTTATAATAACAAGATGCTATCCCAAGTGCAATGACGGATAAATTGAAAGTGAAGAATGCCACAGAAGATAAGGCAATAGTGTAAAAAAAGAATGTCTAAAAAATGCTTACCATTATTATGAACGCACAAAGCTCATTCTTTAAGAAGATGGTTGTGATATCGATAAGAATTGCATTTTCATGATATGCATCACAATGATGGGTAGTTGAAAATTATTTATGTATTGTGAAAAGCTATAAAGTTAATAGAAAATAAGAAAGTTGATTGATTTCTGATTTGTGAAATTATCTTGATATTTCTTTTATTTAAAAGCAAAAATAGTCAATACAAGTAAGAATCCTCGTTTTTGTAAAGATCTAAATCATACGCTTAAGTTGAGTAACAGTCGTAATACGCAAAAACAATCTAAATTGACTAAATAATGTTAGGAAAGAAAGCAAAAAATTCTGCATAATTTAATTATGATAAGCTGTTACATTCATAAAATTGCACCAATCTACAGTTGATATGAATATTAAAATAAAAATGGAAAAAGCAATTAAAATTCAAAATAATTATGGAAGGTTCTTATTCTCTAAGGATTATTATTTTTTTATGGTGAGAGGCACTAGTTTTCTTCTCCAAAATTGTTATTGATGAGCTTTTCAAGAGCATTAAGAGCATCTGTTGCTTCTGGTCCCCAAACACGAACGGTGAGGTTGCAACCGGACGAAGCTGCGAGCATCATAAGCCCCATAATGGATGAACCACCAACGATTTTTCCATCCTTTTCAACTTCAACAGTGACATTAAAATTGTCAACAGTTTGTACAAATTTTGCAGAAGCCCTTGCATGCAATCCACGTTTATTACAGATATTGAAATGACGGCTTATTTGAGAGGGTAGGGTATCTTTGGAAAGCATCAGTATTTATCATCCGCTATAAAGTCATACTTGGTACACTAATATATTTACGCCCTGCTTCTTGTGCTATTCTTAATGCGTCTGATAATGAGATATCAGGACATTTCCGAATCGAAATCAATTTAATAAGCATGGGCAAATTAACTCCTGCAATCATTTCAACACGTCCTTTTTCAATAGCAGGAATAGCTATATTTGATGGTGTTCCACCGAACACATCTGTTAATATAATGACGCCATGATCTGTATTTGTATCGGTTACTGCGGCTATAATATCACCTCGGCGTTGTTCTATATCGTCATCAGGATAAACGCATATTGTTGCGAACTTTTCTTGTGTTCCAACAACATGTTCCACGGCATGTAAAAATTCGACAGCCAGCTCACCGTGCGTTACAAGCACGAGTCCAATCATTTACGCAAACTCCTGTTAACTCATAAGATCCAACCATATTGGTGGGAAAGATATTGTACAAGGCTTTACCTTGCTGCCAAGAAAAATTTGCAAAAAAAAGGCAAAAACTGTGATTTTTTTATCTTTAGAAAAAAATTAGACAGTTTTGCGCCATATTTTTCTAAATAAAAATGCTTCAATAGCTTGACAAATGGCTGTACAATCGGCTTCACGAAGAGAGGGAAGTTTTAAAAGAGGAATGTGCAAATCTTCAAATTGAAAAGTTTTATTTGTGGAAAAACGTTCATATTCAGGACCGATAGAAGCAACACAATCGATGATTGTATTTCGTTGAAATTCTATCGTATAAAGACCAACACCACGAATCTCGATTCCGCCTTCTAAGTTATCAGGGGTGTGTCCGTGAAGTTTTCCATTTTCTGTGCGCAGTATTGTATAATCATCACTGATAAGTTTTGCGTCACGTTTTGACCATTCAGCGCGGTCGAGCAGAGAAAGAGTGATGGTTGATTTCCCTGATCCCGATGGACCTATAATTAACAGCCCCTTTCCTCCCAGTTGCAGGCAATTTGCGTGGAGTATTTTACATTTTGTTTTCATGTCTTTTACTTTAGATAAAAGATTTATTTCACAAGGGGAAGCATAATAATAAAACGTGCACCAGTTTTACATTTTCCAAGTTTTGGATCAATAATATTTTCGGCTGTAATTATTCCATTATGGGCCTCGATGATCTGCCGACTAATAGAAAGACCTAGTCCAGAATTTTGTCCAAAAGCATCTTCGTTTGGTCGATCAGTATAGAAACGTTCAAAAATGCGTTCAATATTTTCTGAACGAATGCCAGGGCCATTGTCTTCAATAGTTAAAATAAGAGTTGAAGCATGACTTTTCATAGTGATGCAAATTTCACCACGATTATGGGGAATAAAGGAACGAGCATTTTCAAGAAGATTTGAAATAACTTGTCCCAAACGGAGTTCATGTCCCAACACAAGATAAGCTTTTCCATAAGGACGTGGGATAATATTAAGGCTTACTTCAATGGTTTGCGTATTACGGTATACTTCTTGAACAGCATGCACAAGACTTTCCAAAAGAGGTGTCATATCAACGATCTCTGCGGTTTCTCGTGCAAGCTCTGCATCGAGCCGCGATGCATCAGAAATATCCGTAATCAACCGATCAAGACGGCGCACATCATGTTGAATAATTTCAAGCAATTTTTCTTGTGCTTCTTCACTTTTAGCGAGAGGGAGGGTTTCAACAGCACTGCGTAAAGAGGTGAGGGGATTTTTTAATTCGTGGCTTACATCAGCAGCAAAGCGTTCAATGGCTTCAATACGCATATAAAGGGCATTGGTCATGTCACGAATAGAGGTTGAGAGATGACCAATTTCATCTTCACGCATTGAAAAATCAGGAATTTCTATACGACGATTATTGCCATTACGTACTCGGTTAGCAGAAGCAGATAATTTGCTTAATGGATGGGCAATCGTATGGGCTAAAAAGAGCGAAAGAACTAAAAGTACGCTGCCTACAACGGCAAAAACTTTAAATATAACCAGTCTTTCCCCCTTTACAATGTTATCAATATCGGAGCCAGTGGTTGAAAGAAGAAGGGCGCCAACCACTGCACGATAGCGTTGAACAGGAACGGCAACAGACACAGTGAGTTGGCCTTGTCTGTTGCGTCTTTTTTCCGTAGCAATAGATCCGTTTAATGCTCGGTATACTTCTGGATAAGCAATGCCACTGGTTTTTGTTTGTTCTCTGTCAAGAGCAATATCTTTATCATAAAATGTCTTTGAATACCATGAAGTCAGGCGCTCCCACATGTTTTGTTCTGTTTTCAGTGGGGGTAAATCATAGCTAAAAACTTCTCCACTAGAATAAAGAACACGCGAATCAAGAAGTAAAGTAGCATCACGATCATAAATACGTGCTCTTGTCGTGTTAGGTGTGATGAGACGTCGTAAAAGAGGGGCAATTTGTTCAGAGTTAATGGGGAAATCCCAAGAGTCGGTTGATTGGGGGGTGGGTGTAATGCTTTCACCGGTTTGTAACTCTAAGAGTTTTTGGGGGTCAATAAGGATAGAATTTGTATCTACTGTTGCAGAAGCAGCAATAGCTCCCGCAATAATTTTTCCTTGGGTACATAAACTTTCAATTTTTGCTTCAATTAAACCATCGCGAAATTGGTTAAGGTATAAAATGCCTGTAACTAGAACGGCAAGGGCAGCAATGTTTAATATAACAATGCGGCGTGTAAGACTGGAAAAAAGCAATTGTCTAAAGAGACGCTGTATTTGAAGATACAAACGAGCACACATAAGAAATGGTATTGAGGGTATACCGTTTGTGGCTGTCTTTTTTAGAGTTTTCAGTCGAAAATTGTCTGTCATTGATTTGATTGCCGTTCAAACTTTTGCGACAAAGCAGCTTTACACCTCGTGAAAACGATAACCTACACCATAAAGTGTTTCAATCATTGCAAAATCATTATCCACTTGTTTGAATTTTTTACGCAGACGTTTAATGTGGCTATCAATGGTGCGATCATCCACGTAGACCTGATCACTATAAGCAGCATCCATTAAAGCATCACGACTTTTTACAACTCCTGGCCTTTGTGCTAAGGTTTGTAGAATCAAAAACTCCGTAACAGTTAAGATAACAGGCTTATCTTTCCATGTACAGGTGTGACGTTCTTGATCCATGACAAGATCTCCACGTTTGAGAGAAGAGGTGGAAGAAGTTCCTGTAGCAAGCGGTTGGTTACGTGCATTAGAACGACGCAAAATAGCTTTCACACGTTCAATGAGAAGACGTTGAGAGAAAGGTTTCGTAATAAAATCATCAGCTCCCATTTTGAGACCAAATAACTCATCAATTTCATCATCTTTAGAGGTGAGGAAAATAACTGGAAGATCAGATTTTTGACGCAAACGACGCAAAAGTTCCATCCCATCCATTCGGGGCATTTTAATATCAAAAATAGCTAAGTGTGGGGGATGAAGTGTGAGACCTTTGAGTGCAGATGCTCCATCTGTATAGCTTTCAACCCGATATCCTTCTGTCTCAAGCGCAAAAGATAGAGATGTCAAAATATTGCGATCATCATCAACAAGTACAATCGTTTGCGTGATTGTTGGTGTATCTTTCATGGTTTCTTAGACCTTTCTATTGCTGTGGTAGCACATTACCCACACCTACTTTATATGGGAGTTCACATTTTTTTTGCAAAACAAATATGATACAAATTGCAGTAAAGTAAAAACCCTTTTGGCATTCCTGTAAAATCTTGTTTTGCTTTCATAATTTATAATGTTTTTACGTCTATTAAGATCCCTTTGTTTGAGAGAAAATTTGCATAAAGGCTTTTTTTATCAAAATTTATTGCAAAGTTTATTATTATATTTGTCTCATAATTGAACAGGTTTAGTTTTGATGATTGAAGTTTAGAAAATCCGCCTATGTGTTTTAAGAGCAAAGACAAGAATGTGGCAATATATGCACAAAAATTTGTTTCTGCTACATGAAAGGAGGTAATAATGGGACTTTTTAATTTTATTAAAACTGTAGGGGAAAAATTAAGTATTGGAGACCGTGGACCAAAAGAAAAAGACTTGAAGGCTGCATTTGATCATTTTCAACTCGGTACAGAGAAAGTCAATATTCAAGTTGAAGACGGTAAAGCTATTTTAAGCGGTGAGGTTCCAGATAGTGAAACACTTGAAAAAGCACTTTTGGTTGTTGGCAATTCACAAGGTATTTCTTCTGTGGATGTTGAGCAATTAAAGGTTATCGATAGGACGCCTAAAAAAACGTCTCGTTTTTATGAGGTTAAATCTGGTGACAATCTTTGGAAAATTGCTGAAGAGATTTATGGAAAAGGGCAAGGTGATAAAAACACATTTATTTTTGAAGCCAATAAACCAATGTTAAAATCTCCTGATAAAATTTATCCTGGACAAGTTTTGCGTATTCCTGAAATTGAACATCTTTAAAGCATCAAAGAGAATAAATTTTTACTGATGGCATTAAACAAAATAAAGAAACGTAAAAAGTCTTACGCTTCTTTATTTTACAAAATGTGTGTTTATAATAAAAAGAGCTTAGTGAGTATGAGTGGTTTTAGAAGGTGATGTCGTTTTCATAGCGTTTACAGAGAAATCAACATTAATGGTTCCTGCTTTTTCAAATGTCAATTTTGCGCTAATTTTATCACCTCGCTTGAATGGTTTTGAAAGTCCCGTAAACATAATATGATTGCCGCCAGGCTTAAGCGTGATTTCGCCATTTCCAGGAATTTCAACGCCATTGTGCATCTTTTCCATTTTCATAATATCATTAACAACAGCCATAGAGTGGATCTCTGTTGTTTTTACGCCGTTTGTGGAAATAGCAACCAAACGGTCTGGGGTATCACTGTGATTAATAATGTAGAGATAACCGCTACCAACTTTCGCACCTCTAGGTGTTTCCCGTGTCCAAGGGTTGAGAATTTCTATATCGCCAAGTTTATATTGTTGAGCTTCCGCTGGCAGAGTTATAGCAGCAAAAAGAAGAGCACATAAGATATTTATGATAACCTTTTTACATGGACATTGTGCATGTATTGTATTTTTAAAACTGAGATTTTTTATTTTTTTAATAATAGATGTCATCATTATTCACCCTCCTTTATAAAATTCATACTTTTTTTATTTTAGCAGAGTTTTTATTTAAAATAAAAGAAAGAATTATGAAAATAAAATTGATTTTAATCTAAGAATATAAATCATAGAGTTATTGGATTTTGACGGAAGAAAATAAGGTTTATAACACAAAAAAGTCTTTCAATATTTCCGTTTTAATTTCAATCGTATTTGTCAACGGTATAGAATCTATGGTGCATCACTATTTTACTTAATAAAGATATAAGACAGAACAATCATACACTTGATCAACTCTTAAACATAATGGCAGCTTTTTGTATTTTTAAATTTCAGAATTATATAGTTAATAGGCAAGTTTTTTCGATGAGTTAGTTTAAAGTACAGTTTCAAATGGCAATGAATAATGAGGCTATTAGAAGGAAAATTGTTGAGAGAAGATCGATAGATAGTACCTTTACGAATACGAGCATTAAGAAAAGCACCGTTTAACACTATGAGAGAGTCTTAAAAAAATAGCTTCATAAGACATGACGGCGGCCTTAATCTATGAAAATTTATCATATTTTTGATATGAATTATACACCTTTAAGCAATATTTTAAAAAAGGTTTTACGTGAATATTCCTTATTAATTATGAGAGATCAAGCATGCGTGGGCGATTACTCTTTGTCATTTTTTATAGACAGATATATTCGTTGAGAATTGCACGAAAAAGATATTATAATGCCAACTCTTTCATAAATCATGGTATTTATGAGTCATTAGGGCGACTATTTTAAAAGAAATTTTTTATTTTGGAGATGTTTCTCTCATTGTTCTCTTGTAGCAATAAAAGCCTGTTCTTATATACGAGGCAGCAAGGCTTGTTGCGACTTGCGGTTTATGATTATTTTTTATGTTGCTTGAAGCAAGATACGGGCTTTAAGTTTTATGAGGAGCTATCTTAAAAGATGCTTTATGAAGGTTGAGGTAGCTTGCTGAATGGAGATTATAATATGGCAAAAGTAATTGGTATTGATTTGGGGACAACGAACTCTTGTGTGGCTGTTATGGATGGCAAAAACGCAAAGGTTATTGAAAACTCAGAAGGAGCGCGAACAACACCTTCCGTTGTTGCCTTTACTGATGGGGGAGAGCGACTTGTTGGACAGCCTGCTAAACGTCAGGCAGTAACAAATCCTGAAGGGACAGTTTTTGCAGTGAAACGCTTGATAGGGCGTCGTTTTGATGACCCTATGGTTGAAAAAGATAAAGCACTCGTGCCTTATAAAATCGTTAAAGGTGACAATGGCGATGCATGGGTCGAAGAAGCGGGTAAGAAATATTCTCCATCGCAAATTTCAGCGATGATTTTGCAAAAAATGAAGGAAACAGCTGAATCTTATCTTGGTGAAAAAGTTGAGCAAGCCGTTATTACGGTTCCTGCTTATTTTAATGATGCACAACGTCAAGCAACTAAAGATGCGGGTAAAATTGCTGGTCTTGAAGTTTTACGGATTATTAATGAGCCGACAGCTGCTGCATTAGCGTATGGTTTGGATAAAAAAGACGGAAAAACGATTGCTGTTTACGACCTTGGTGGTGGTACATTTGATATTTCAGTCCTTGAAATTGGAGATGGTGTCTTTGAAGTTAAATCAACCAATGGAGATACATTCTTAGGGGGTGAAGATTTCGACATGCGCCTCGTTGGGTATTTTACCGATGAATTTAAAAAAGATCAAGGAATTGATCTGAAGAATGATAAACTTGCTTTACAGCGCTTAAAAGAAGCGGCAGAAAAAGCAAAGATTGAGCTTTCTTCATCACAGCAAACAGAAATTAATTTACCATTTATCACGGCAGATCAATCAGGTCCCAAGCACTTAACAATGAAATTGACACGGGCAAAATTTGAATCTCTCGTTTATGATTTAGTGCAACGTACCATCGAGCCTTGTAAAGCTGCGTTGAAAGATGCTGGATTAAAGGCTGGTGAGATTGACGAGGTTGTTTTAGTGGGTGGTATGACACGGATGCCCAAGATTCAGCAAGTTGTGCAGAGCTTCTTTGGCAAGGATCCACACAAAGGCGTTAATCCTGATGAAGTGGTTGCAATGGGTGCTGCCATCCAAGGGGGCGTCTTACAAGGTGATGTCAAAGACGTGTTGCTGTTAGATGTGACACCGTTATCCTTGGGAATTGAAACATTGGGAGGCGTTTTCACACGTCTCATTGAGCGTAATACCACTATCCCGACGAAAAAATCGCAAGTTTTTTCAACAGCTGATGATAACCAGAGTGCTGTAACGATCCGTGTTTTCCAAGGTGAGCGGGAAATGGCGAGTGATAATAAGTTATTGGCTCAATTTGATCTTGTTGGGATTCCCCCAGCACCGCGTGGGATACCTCAAATTGAAGTTACTTTTGATATTGATGCGAATGGTATTGTTAATGTTTCGGCTAAAGACAAGGGAACGGGTAAAGAGCATCAAATTCGTATTCAGGCATCAGGTGGTTTAAGTGATGCTGATATTGAAAAAATGGTACAGGATGCAGAAGAGCATGCTGCTGAAGATAAAAAACGCCGCGAAGGTGTTGAAGCTAGAAATCAAGCGGAAACACTTATTCATTCAACTGAAAAGTCACTTAATGAATATGGTGATAAAGTATCAGCTGAAGAAAAGGGACAGATTGAAACAGCAATATCTGATTTGAAATCTGCGCTTGAAGGCAGTGATACGGAAGAAGTAACAACAAAAATGCAAAAATTAGCTGAAGTCAGTATGAAGCTTGGGCAGGCTATGTATGAAGCTTCACAAGCAGCGAGCGCTGAAACTGAAACAGAGACAAAGAATGATGATGTTGTCGATGCTGATTTTGAAGAAGTTAATGATAAGAAGAAATAGTATCAGTATATGTCTTGATTAATTTATAAACCCAGCCTTTGAAATATAAGGCTGGGCTTTATTATTTGAGAAAAGTTGCAACTTTGTTGCTAAAAATATAAATTAAAAGCAATGTGATCCATAAAGATGGATGACAGAAAAATTATCAGGAATACATGATGAAGGTTGACTATTATGAAGTTCTTGGCGTAACTCGCGAATGTGATGATAAAAAATTAAAGTCTGCTTTTCGTAAGTTGGCAATGCAATATCATCCTGATCGCAACGCTGGGGATAAAGAGGCAGAGCGAAAATTCAAAGAAATTGGTGAAGCCTATGAAGTTCTGAAAGATCCTCAAAAGCGTGCTGCTTATGATCGGTTTGGTCATGCGGCCTTTGAAAATGGCGGTGGTCAAGGGGGAGCCAATCCCTTTAGCGGTTTTGCTGCTGGTGGTGGATTTGCTGATATTTTTGAAGACTTTTTTGGTGAGATGATGGGAGGTGCACACCGTAAGCGTGGCGATGGTCGTGAACGTGGTGCAGATCTAAGTTATAATATGGAAGTGACCTTAGAAGAGGCATTTTCAGGAAAAACGGCAGAAATTAATATTCCCAGTTCCGTCACGTGCGATGTTTGTGAAGGCTCTGGATCGAGAAAAGGCTCTAGTCCGAAAGTTTGTGGAACATGTCATGGATCTGGTCGTGTACGTGCTGCACAAGGTTTCTTTTCTATTGAGCGAACATGTCCTTCATGTCATGGACGTGGGGAAACGATTACGGATCCATGCCCCAAATGTCAGGGGACACGACGCATAGAGAAAAAACGTTCATTGAGCGTCAATATTCCTGCTGGTATTGAAGATGGAACGCGTATTCGTCTTTCTGGTGAGGGGGATGCTGGTGTTCGTGGTGGTCCCAGTGGTGATCTTTATATTTTTCTTTCCGTTAAACCGCATGAATTTTTTCAGCGAGAAGGAGCAGATCTGCACTGTCGCGTTCCTATTTCAATGGTAACAGCGGCTTTAGGAGGAGAGTTTGAAGTTTCCGACCTTGATGGTGTTAAAGCACGTGTTAAGATTCCAGAAGGGACACAAAACGGACGCCAATTCCGCCTTAAGGGCAAAGGCATGCCCATGTTGCGTCGTCAGCAAGCAAGAGGTGACCTCTATATTCATATCACAATTGAGACACCGCAGAAACTTACGCAAGAGCAACGTGAATTGTTGCAAAAATTTGAAAAGCTCTCAAATCATGAGAATTCACCGCAGTCCCATGGTTTTTTTTCTCGTATGAAAGAATTTTTTGAAAATATTTCTGGTTAAAATATGTGAGTTGTTCCAAAAACGAACGATAAAACGCATTTGGAAGCTTATTTTTATTAAACTTTCTATTGTCTCATCATCTTTGAAAAAAATTCTTTTGGCTGGAAAAGAAAAGAGAGAAACGATTAATTTAGGGTAAGTTTCTAGCGCTGATCGTTTTTTTTACATTTTACAAGTTTTATGGATAAGTCTTATTTTTGAGTGTCTATGACATTTTAAAAAGGACTTATCCGTATAAGAATGCAATTGAGTAACTGATAATATTTCCACTGTTATAATAACTGTCTGATGCATGAAGAGTTTTTTTACGCAAAATTCCTTTTTAAAAGCCTTATAAAAAAGGCAGCTTCTGACCAAGCAATACAGCTGTTGGAAATCTATGATTTTCAAATAAGATAACCTCTTATGATCATTATGATCAATTTTATAGCTGATATTTTGTATAGTTTGAGTCAATGCTTTCCTTAAAATACAGGATGTTTTATTAGAATATCTTTGATATTTCTTATCGCAGCTCTTGATGGTTATCATTGCTTTTTAGATTGCGGATTTTGCTTTGTATTTTTGATGTCATAAAATATTTTTATCTAGATAATAAAAAATAACATAATCAAAGAGTTATTCTATTTTTAAAGAAATTATGAAATGAGATAATGCGTGTTGAACGCTAACGAAAATAAGAACAAAATATGTCTTGCGGTACTTGATGCCTCTCTTTTGGGGGCAACAGATTTGGTTGAATTCACCTCGTTGAATTTATTAGCACAATAAAAATAGCACGATATGCTGAAAAAACAGTATGATATATCGTTGAAGTTGATTAGTGATATGGAAAGAAAAGGAGACGAAGTGAAGCTTTACATAAAATAATATAACTAAAATACATATTAAAAATATTGCAAATTCTAAAAGCTATTCAATAAGTTAAGCATGTATTTCTATGCGGAAAAAACTTCAAGAATTAGATTATAAACATGAGAAATTGTATAAAACCTTACAAAAATATCAATCGAAATAATTCGCAATAAATTTACAAAATATGATAATATTCTCTTAACAAGATGTTATAGAATAAGATGTTATAGAGGCATTTTGCCTCTTTTATTGTTTCTTGTATGGATTAATGTTGTTAGATTAAGACAGTAATTGATAAACTATAAGGAGCGGATTTTACTTGTGTTGTAAAGTTTTAGTAAACTGCTTTAGAATCCTTTTTAAGAACTACTTATATAGATAGGCCATAGAGGCTTTTTTATTCGAATTTCTACATAATTTTAATGATTATGAAGACAGTTAACATAAAGTAATCATTGTATAATTTTATGGATTTTGTCTAGAAGATTGCTCTGATAAGGTGACAGTGCGAAGCTTTGCTCCTTCTTATTGTGGTGATAGGTTATTCATTTTTATCTTACAAAATCAATGGTTGTATATATTCTTATTCATTGTTAAGTATCCTTGAGGTTAAATTAATAAGTTGAATGTACGGCTTAGTTTTAAAATTGTGCTGTTTAATTTTATACATAAGATCATCAAATAAGAGCATTTTTTGTGCTTATTTTTTCTCCGTTAATTCTTTTTCATAAATTAAAAGAAAATTGACGATCTTCAGGGGGATGGATAGAGTAAAGCTTTGTTTTATTGTTTTCACTTTTCCTAAATTTCACTAAGAGATAATAAAGTAAAAAGTGATGAGGAGACTCTGTTAATGGATGATACTAAAAATGATGCTGTAGATGTTTTAGAAAAACAAGCAGCATTTTTATCGTCTGCTTTACCTTATATGCAAAAATATGAAAATGAAACAGTCGTTGTAAAGTATGGCGGTCATGCAATGGGTGATCTTGCCTTGGGGCGGGCCTTTGCACGTGATATTGCTCTATTAAAGCAATCGGGGATTAATCCTGTTGTTGTTCATGGGGGTGGGCCGCAGATTGCTGAAATTTTAATGAAAATGGGGATTGAATCACGATTTGAAAACGGTTTACGGGTAACCGATGAGCGGATCGTTGAAGTGGTTGAAATGGTTTTAGCCGGTTCCATCAATAAGGAAATTGTTGCTCTCATCAATGCGGAAGGTGAATGGGCAATCGGATTGTGTGGCAAGGATGGAAATATGGTTTTTGCTGAAAAGGCTTATAGAACTGTTATGGATCCTGATTCGCATATTGAACGTGTTTTAGATTTAGGATTTGTTGGTGAACCAGTTGAAGTTGATCGTACATTGTTGGATCTTTTAGCCAGTTCTGAAATGATACCAGTTCTTGCTCCTGTGGCTCCAGGACGCGATGGTAAAACCTATAATATTAATGCTGATATTTTTGCTGGGGCTATTGCTGGTGCATTAGAGGCCAAACGTCTTTTATTTCTCACGGATGTTCCTGGTGTTTTGGATAAACAGGGTAAACTTTTAAAAGAATTAACAGTTTCTGAAGCTGAGAAACTTATTAAAAATGGAACAATTTCAGGGGGCATGATTCCAAAAGTAGAGACTTGTGTAAAAGCCCTCCAAAATGGTGTGGAAGGTGTTGTCATTTTAAATGGAAAAACGCCTCATTCTGTTTTACTAGAATTATTTGCCGAGCAGGGAGTAGGAACGCTTATTGTTTCATAAATTGTGCGTAAAATTGGAGGAGAAGGTCTTTCATGACAAATATAAAACAGTTTAAATATCCTTTATTAAGCAAGCCAGAATTGGCCATATTTGCTGCGACAATATTATGGGGCATTACATTTTTAGTCATTCACATTGCGGTACGCTATAGCGGTCCTCTGTTTTTTGTTGGATTTCGTTTTATTGTTGCATCTCTGATATGTGGGGCAATTTTTTGGCGCTCTATAAAAGGTGTAACTGTTTATGAAGTTTTTGCTGGAATGGCAATTGGTTTAGCTATGTTTTTTGGTTATGCTCTTCAAGCGGCTGGTCTTCAAACGATTATTAGTAGTCAATCAGCTTTTATTACAGCACTTTATGTTCCGATGGTTCCAATCTTGCAATGGATTGTTTTTAAAAAACCTCCCCGTTTTGCTTGTTGGGCTGGTATTGTTTTTTCTTTTATTGGGCTTGTACTTGTTTCAGGCCAGAAGCCGGGAAGTTTTGATTTTTCAAAAGGAGAAATTTTGACTTTGTTAGGGGCTTTAGCAATTGCTGGAGAAGTCATACTTATCGGTATTTTTGCCAACAAGGTTGATAGTCGACGTGTAACGATTATCCAGTTATTTTTTAGTGGTTTTTTTTCATTTGCTTGCATGCCTTTAATGGGTGAAAGTATTCCTGAATTTTCTTGGATATGGTTTAGTATTGGTATCGGATTGGCATTAATGAGTGCCATCATTCAATTGGCTATGAACTGGGCACAAAAATCTATTTCCCCTACGCGTGCAACGCTTATTTATGCAGGTGAACCGGTATGGGCTGGTATCGTTGGGCGTTTAGCTGGAGAGCGTTTATCCCCCCTAGCTTTATTGGGTGGCCTACTTATTCTGATTGGGATCATTGTTGCTGAATTACAACCTTCACAATGGCGTAAAAAAAATAAAGCAATTGAAAAAATTGATTAGCTATACCTCTTTTCTATTATCATTTTATTGCATAGAATTTTTGCTTATAGAGCTTTCATTTTTGAGTCTTTTTAAAATACAGAGATGATTCAAGAGTTCTATAAGCTGTTTTTTCTTTTGGTATACCGAATAGGAGCAAGAGTGTTTATTGGTTTGCCTAATCTCTAAAATAGGAAATCAGTCTTCATTGAACCAAAGCATGAAGAGGTAAAAACAAAAAGCAGTCCTCATCTTTACTGTTATTTTTAAGTTGATCTTTACAACATTCAAAAATACCCAAGGTAGGTATCTTTAAATAATGAAACCTACGCACTATTGTACATTATACCTTTTATCCTTGTAATGGGATTATACTTTGCACGTAAATGTTTTAAAGAAATCTTTTATAACATTATATATTGCTGCACTTTTTTATAAAAAATACATTTCTCAATCTGTGTCATATTCATCGACGATTTCCGCAAATTATATGATGATCTCTGCAAGCTATATAATGTAAAAGCTTTTGTGAACTATACAAAAATCACGGAGTATCTTAAATAAAAGGCAGCATCATTTTCTTTATCAGTTGCCAACATTACAACAGCCCTTGGCACCTGAAAAAGGATGAAGCGTTTGATGTATTTCTTAAACGATTTTATCTGCCCATTAGTTCTAATTGTTCATGGGAAAGTAAAAAAATTGATTGATTATAAAAAGATTTAAGATGAAAGAGGCTCATAATATTCAGAGTTTTTCATTTAAATTACCAAACAATAAATACTTATTATAAATTAATGTCTTATCCAATGAATTGAGGACCAGCAATATTTTTTAGCTTTAATGGAACAAGGAAGGGATTGTATAAAAATTAAAACGATCACTCAATAGAATCTATTTCTAAAGCTTTAAATGGTGGAGAACAAAACTATCCCTTCCGATATGCGTTTGTTTTATATAAAATTGCTAAAAAACAGATTATTGCGTACAAATAAAAAAGCACTTCTTGCGAAAGTTATCAAAAATTTAAGGGATAATACGTTCACCTTATATTCATACAACATATTAATTTATAATGATAATATAGCGTTATTGACATTAAATGAGAACTCTAAATACCATAAGACGCTCTCATTGCAAATTTCTCTTATATTAAATCAATCCAAATCACTTGCTTGCACGTCATAAGTAGGGTGAGCCATGTGATTAAAACTGTACAAAGAAAGCATGCTTCCTATAAATTCTTTCAAGTTTCAAGGATCGTCACAACATTGGGGGTATGCCCAAGTGTGTGATGGTGCGGGGTTATCAAACCTGTGAGTGATCAAACAAGATATTAAAAGATCATTTTAGTTTTCTTGGTATTTAATTTAGTAAACAAAAGCCTTATTTTAAGAAGCTTTTTTGGTTGATATTCTTTTGAAAGGTTCTCGATAAGACATAATTGGTCTTTGCGTTTTGTATTATTCTTTGCTAAATCGCCTTATATGACAATAGATCGTAATTATATTCGTAATTTTTCCATCGTGGCGCATATTGATCACGGCAAATCCACTTTAGCTGATCGTTTGATTCAAATGACAGGGGGGCTTGATACACGTGAGATGAAGGAACAAGTGCTTGATTCTATGGATATTGAGCGTGAACGTGGAATTACTATTAAAGCACAAACAGTGCGTTTACACTATAAAGCAAAGGATGGAGAGACCTATATTTTAAATCTTATGGATACACCTGGTCATGTGGATTTTTCTTATGAGGTTTCGCGTTCATTAGCCGCGTGTGAAGGCTCTCTTTTGGTGGTGGATGCAAGCCAAGGTGTAGAGGCACAGACATTGGCAAATGTTTATCAAGCCATTGATAATTCTCATGAATTAGTTGTTGTGCTCAATAAAGTAGATCTTCCAGCAGCAGAACCTGAGCGTGTAAAAGAACAAATTGAAGATGTAATAGGCATTGATACATCTGGGGCTGTGGAAATATCAGCAAAAACAGGTTTGGGTATTCCTGATGTTTTGGAGGCAATTGTAACACAATTGCCGCCTCCGCGTACAGGCGATGTTGCAAATCCCTTAAAGGCAATGTTGGTTGATAGCTGGTATGATGCCTATCTTGGCGTCATTGTGTTGGTACGGGTGATTGATGGTGTATTAAAAAAAGGTCAAATCATTCGTATGATGGGTACAGGGGCAAAATATCCTGTTGAGCGTGTTGGGGTATTTACACCTAAAATGATACAAGTTGATGAATTAGGTCCAGGCGAGATTGGTTTTATCACTGCTTCTATCAAAGAGGTTGCCGATACCCGTGTTGGGGATACCATTACAGAAGAGCGTCGTCCTTGTGAAAATGCTTTACCTGGTTTTAAGCCTGCGCAACCAGTTGTCTTTTGTGGACTTTTTCCAATTGATGCTGCCGATTTTGATGATTTGCGTGCAGCCATGGGCAAATTACGCTTAAATGATGCGAGTTTTTCTTTTGAAATGGAAACATCAGCGGCCTTGGGGTTTGGTTTTCGGTGTGGTTTTTTAGGACTTCTGCATCTTGAAATTATTCAAGAGCGGTTAGAGCGTGAGTTTAATTTAGATTTAATCGCGACAGCACCCTCGGTTGTTTATCGCATGAATATGAACGATGGTTCTATCAAGGAACTCCATAATCCAGCAGATATGCCTGATGTGGTTAAAATTTCTTCTATCGAGGAACCGTGGATCCAAGCGACAATCATGACTCCTGATAATTATCTTGGATCAATCTTAGAGCTGTGCCAAGAGCGGCGTGGGATACAGGTTGGTTTATCCTATGTTGGAACACGTGCTATGGTGACGTATGATTTACCACTCAATGAAGTTGTTTTTGATTTTTATGATCGCTTAAAATCGATCTCAAAAGGGTATGCTTCTTTTGATTATCAGATGAAAGATTATGCAGAGGGGGATTTAGTTAAAATGTCTATTTTGGTGAATGGAGAGCCTATTGACGCATTGTCAATGCTTGTGCACCGCACGATTGCGGAAAAGCGTGGGCGTTCAATGTGCGAAAAATTGAAAGATCTTATTCCTCAACATATGTTTCAGATTCCAATTCAAGCAGCTATTGGTGGTAAAGTTATCGCGCGCGAAACAATTCGTGCTTTGCGTAAAGATGTAACAGCAAAATGTTACGGGGGCGATGTAACACGTAAGCGCAAACTTTTGGAAAAGCAAAAAGAAGGCAAAAAGCGAATGCGCCAATTTGGAAAGGTAGAAATTCCTCAGTCGGCGTTTATTCAAGCGCTCAAAATGAATAAGTAATAAAGAAATGCGTCCACTGATGTCGCTTTTTGCATTTATCTTTTTGGCTTAGGTTTTTAAAGGGTTCTTTTTAATGGAAATTGCGCAGTACTCGTATTTTGGTTATCGTTTTTTTCATTGTATCTCGTTGCTTACGTAAAACAGAATATTTTAAAAATACATTTGCGTTATATATTAGCGCATTTATTTTAAAGAAATATCTCTCAATGCACCTGATCTCATTTTACAGTAGGACCATGAAGATATAACGGTAAAGACCTCCGTGAACGACCTAAAACCACTTGTGGCATTATCATCTTTACCTGTCATAAAGTTCATAGTGCTGTCATCATACTTTTTACACGTTCAAAATGTTATGAGTGCTCTTAGTGTTTGAGAGAGTGTATTGAAGACATTTTACTTTTTTATTAAGAGGTATCTTACCCAAAAACTCCTTACGCTTGTGATGCGCAAGGAGATGAAAACGATTGATTGAATATAAAAGGATTTGAAGTGAGAAAATCCTTGTATTTTAGGATGTTTTTTAAGTCTAAAACAATTGAATTATTATAAAACAATATGGTATTTAATCACGTAAAAGATCATTAATGGATGTTTTCTCTCTTGTTTTTTGATCAACGCGTTTTACGATAACAGCACAGTAAAGATTGGGGCCTGCCTCACCATTTGGGAGTGGTTTTCCAGGAAGAGATCCCGCTACAACAACTGAATAAGCTGGTACTTCACCGATAAAAATTTCTCCTGTTGTTCGATCAATAATTTTTGTAGATTTTCCAATAAAGACTCCCATTCCTAAAACAGCACCTTCACGAATAATACAGCCTTCAACAACTTCAGAGCGAGCGCCGATAAAGCAATGATCTTCAATGATTGTTGGATTTGCTTGCAGGGGTTCCAAAACGCCTCCAATACCAACACCACCAGAAAGATGAACATGTTTACCAATTTGTGCACAAGAACCAACAGTGGCCCATGTATCAACCATTGTCCCCTCATCGACAAAAGCACCAAGATTTACAAAGGAAGGCATGAGTATAACGTTGGGTGCAATATAGGCAGAATGGCGTACAATAGCTCCTGGGACAGAACGGAAAGCAGCGTTTTTAAAATCTTTCTCTTGCCAACCAGAAAATTTCGAAGGAACTTTATCCCACCAATGTGTTCCATTGATTCCACCAGCAATAATTTGCATTGGGTTTAGCCGAAAAGAAAGCAAAACAGCTTTTTTCAACCATTGATGAACATGCCATTGTCCATTTTTTTGCCGTTCTGCAACACGAATTTCACCTTTATCAAGGAGGTTTAATGTGTGTTCGACACTCTCACGGATTTCACCTTTTGTGATAGTATCGATAGAATCGCGATCATCAAATGCTTTTTCGATAATGAGTTCAAGTTGTGTGAGATGGGTCATGATGAGAGTTCCGTTAAATAAGTTGAAAGCTTCAATATTTATTCTCTATGAATTAGGCAAAGAAATGTTTTCAGTCAATAAAATGGTAAGAAAGTAGGACATGTGTATGAAAAAAGGCTGTAAGGAAAAAAGAAAAGAAGAACAAGAAGATTGGACACCACTTCTTCATACGAAGGAAGCGCTACAACAGACCCATAAAGGCTCTAATTCAGCACAAATGCGTTCATCGACTTATCGTTTAGCTTATATCGATCAAGATTTTATGATGCGTCCAGAGCTGCGTTCACAACGTATTGGTCTTGAATTTTTAAAGCCGGAAATAACCCTTAAAGAATATAATATTCAATCAACCGTTGTTTTATTTGGTGGTGCACGTATTCCCGAACCTGGGCAAGCAGCGTGGGCTGCAAAAAATGAAACACAGAAGAAAAACTTGCGTGCTATGTCACATTATTACGATGAAGCAAGAGAATTTGCGCGTTTGTGTTCTCTATATTCGGAAAAAACAGAATATCGTGAATTTGTCGTTGTTACGGGGGGTGGACCAGGGATCATGGAGGCAGGAAATCGTGGTGCCTGTGATGTTGGGGCCCCAACGATTGGTTTAAATATTATTTTACCACATGAGCAAGCACCTAATTCTTATGTGTCTCCGCATTTGTGTTTTAATTTTCACTATTTGGGGATGCGTAAAATGCATTTTTTAGTACGAGCAAAGGCATTAGCAATTTTTCCTGGAGGATTTGGAACTCTGGATGAGTTGTTTGAGACGTTAACTTTAATACAAACAAGACGTATGAAACAGGTACCCATTTTATTGTTTGGCAAAGAGTTTTGGAGCAATGTTATCAATTTTGAATATTTAGCTTCGCAAGGTACAATTTCTCCTACGGATGTTAATTTGGTAAAATTTGTCGATACAGCAACAGAAGCTTTCAAAGAAATTTGTTCTTTTTATAAAATTTCTTAATGGCTTTTTGAAAAAGTTATTTTTGTGAGACAGTTAATACTCTACCTTAGTCAAATAAAGCCCTGAAGGAGGAGCAACAACACCACAACGTTTACGATCTTTAGCATGAAGAGCTGCTTCAAGATCTTGAGCTGTCCAACGTCCAATACCCACTTCCATGAGGCTTCCTGCAAAGGAACGGATTTGATGATGAAGAAAAGAGCGGGCCTGCGCATAAAGGAAAATTTCTTCTCCTTCTCTTTTTACATCGAGGCGTTCAAGAGTGCGAATAGGGCTTTTGGCTTGGCAATGTGCTGAACGGAAAGTTGTAAAATCATGGTGTCCGACAAGTTTTTGAGCTGCTTCATGCATGCTTTCAGCATTAAGGGGTTTTGGCAACCACCACACACGTTTGGCATTTAAGGCTGGTGGAGAGCGACGATTGAGAATTTTAAAAAGATAATGGCGTTTGATAGCGGAAAATCGTGCATCAAAATCATCAGGGACATTTTCTACATTTAAGATTGAAATCGCTTCCCCCTGTTGACGTAAAAGAGCATTGAGTGCATCCCGTACAGTATGGGGAGGCCAGTTTTTTATGAAATCAACATGGGCCACTTGTCCCGTAGCATGCACTCCTGCATCTGTTCGACCTGCTGTTGTTATGGTTAATTGTTGTCCACTAAAGCGAAAGATAGCCTGTTCAAGAGTCCCTTGTATGGTTGGAAGGCTTGCTTGACGCTGCCAGCCAGCGTAATTTGATCCATCATATTCAAGAGTAAGTTTAAACCGTGGCATATCAAAAAACAGCAGAAATATGAGCGCCTCGCAAAAAAGTTGCGCTCTCAAGGACTTTACCCCCAGATCTTTGTAGATGGGTTATTTCAAGACGCCCTTGTCCACAATGGACAATCAAAGAACCTGGTTCTATTCGACCAATTTCAAGAGAAGGACCTGTGATTAGACGACTTCCAAGAATTTTTACCCGTTCTTCTTGTCCAGTGATATTCATGTTACACCAGCAACCAGGAAAGGGAGAGAGTGCGCGAATATATCGATGAACAAATTCAGCAGATTTTGTCCAATCAATGCGGGTTTCTTCCTTTTTGATTTTGGCAGCATAGGAGATGCCTTCTTCTGGTTGGGGGATAAGTTTAAGTTGTCCTTTTTCCAGAGTTGATAGAGTTTCTATCATAAGTTTTGCAGCAATATGTGAAAGTTGTTTTGAAAGTTCAGCAGTGGTGGTGTGATCAGTAATAGGGAGTGAGCGTGAGAGGGCAATAGGCCCTGTATCAAGCCCTTCATCCATTTTCATAATCATCATCCCCGTTTCTTTATCCCCAGCCATAATGGCACGCTGAATAGGCGCAGCACCACGCCACCGTGGTAAAAGCGAAGCATGGGCATTAAAACAACCAAAACGGGGTGTTTCGAGAATAGCTTTAGGCAACAGGAGTCCATAGGCAACGACAACAGCAGCATCAACACAAAGTGCTGCAAATTGAGCTTGCTGTTCAGCTGTTTTGAGTGTTTGAGGTGTGAATACGGGAATAGATCTTTCTTCTGCTGCATTTTGAACAGGTGAGGGGATGAGTTTAAGACCGCGACGTCCTGCTGGACGAGGGGGTTGACTATAAACGGCGACAACATCATGCCCAGCATCTAACAAAGCATGTAAAATGGGAACAGAAAAATCCGGTGTTCCCATAAAACTTAATCGTAATGCCATTACAAAACTGTTTCCTGCGTATTTTTTTCTTTTGCGCGTTTTTTAAATTTTCGGATGACCATATCACGTTTGATTTTTGAAATATAATCAATAAAAAGGCGTCCATTTAAATGATCAATTTCATGTTGCAAGCAAGTGGCTAAGAGATCATCTGCTTCAATTTCTGTTTGTTTTCCTTCACGGTTTTGATAGCGAACACAAAGGCGTTTAGGGCGTTCAACTTCTGCAAAATAGTTAGGAATAGAAAGACACCCCTCCTTATGAACATTACGTTCCTCTGAAAGCCATAAAATTTCAGGATTGATAATGACAAGCGGATTTTTTGGCGCATCATTTGGAGAGACATCTATAACCAGCATGCGCAGGGGTATGCCAATTTGAATAGCAGCAAGACCAACGCCGTTGGAATGATACATAGTCTCTAGCATGTCATCAGCAAGCTTTTGGAGAGCTGTATCAACCTGCTCGACAGGTTTTGACACTTCTCGTAAAATCGGATCTGGTAAAATAACTAAAGATCTCATTGACATGAAGAATAGATTAATCAATGCGTGTGTATTGGTCAATATTGAATAACGGATTCTGGCGCTTTTTTAAGATAAGCGCGTTATATTAATGTTTATGTTTGATTCGTTTTTTTCCATATTCGCAGATGAGTCTTTTTCTAAACTAATGCTTTTGCTTTTATTGATACTCGTCTGTTTGGCATTTTTTATGCTGATATATTCTCATCGAAAAAAAGCGCTTTTGGAAAATGAGATTGCTGAACGCGCACGTGAAGCACAAATGCAGATGGCTACTTTGCTGAAAACACAAGCTGAAATGCAAGGCCGAATGCAAACGATGGCAGAAATTTTTGGTCAAAGACAGGCTGAATTGAATAAATCACTCAGTGAGCAACTCAATGGCATGACAACAAGCTTGGGGCAGACACTTCAGGTACAGACAAAATCCACTTATGAAAATTTGAATCGTTTGCAAGAGCGTTTAGCCGTCATTGATGCAGCGCAAAATAATATTCAGTCTCTGACCGGACAGGTTGTGCAGCTGCAATCCATTTTAAGCAATAAGCAGACCCGTGGTACTTTTGGTCAAGGGCGGATGGAAGCCATTATTGCTGATGCTTTACCAGCAAATGCTTATGCTTTTCAAGCTGTTCTTTCCAACGGAAAGCGTCCAGATTGTCTCATTCATATGCCCAATAAATCCCCTTCTCTTGTTATTGATGCTAAATTCCCTCTAGAAGCTTGGAATGCGCTGCGTAAAGCAGTATCAGAGCAAGAACGTCAAGAGGCAGAACGTCAGTTTCGCACCGATATGGATGTTCATATCCGTGATATTGCGCAAAAATATCTCATTCCTGGAGAAACCCATGATACCGCTTTTCTTTTTGTACCGTCGGAATCGATTTTTGCAACAATTTATGAAGATTTTGAGCCATTGGTACAAAAAGCCAATAGAGCTCATGTGATTATTGTTTCTCCGTCTTTGTTAATGCTTTCTGTCCAAGTTGTGCAAACCATTATGAAAGATGCGCGGATGCGTGAACAAGCACATTTGATACAGTCAGAAGTGGCAAAATTAATGGAAGATTTTGGACGAATGGATACACGTGTTCGCGCACTACAGAAGCATTTTCACAAAGCAGGGGAAGATATAGAAGGAATTTTAATATCATCCTCCAAAATTATGAAACGGGCAAATCGTATTGAAACTTTTGAATTAAAAGAAAATTACTCCGAACCAACAAAAATGACAACATCGGCTCAATCGGTTCAGTCGCAAACATTGCGTTTTGTTGACGAGGAATAAAGTAAAGCAAGCCTCTTCAAGATAAGAAGTTAAGATCATATTCTTTATTGATTAGTAATAATTTTTTACTATCTCTAGTTTATTTTATTTCTTAAATTGAGAGGAATAGGAAATATGCGACACCTTTTGTTTTTAGGGGCATTGGTGTTTTTTCTAGGGGGCTGTGCGACAACCACTCCGATCCATACAAACAATGCTTGTGCTATTTTAGCACAAAAAAATGGTTTTTTTGATAATTGGGGTAAGGCATCTAAAAAAGCAGAAATGCGCTATGGTATTCCTATGCCGATTATTCTTGCAACCATTAATATAGAATCAGGATTTCGTCATAATGCACGTCCTCCACGCAAAAAACTACTTGGTTTTATTCCATGGAAACGCCGGTCGACAGCTTATGGTTATTCTCAAGCGCTTGACAGTACATGGGCACTGTATCTTCGCTCTACAGGAAAGTCTTTTGCACGGCGTACAAATTTTGCAGATGCTGCTGACTTTATTGCTTGGTATCATCGCCAAAGTGTTCAACGCAATAGGGTGAGGTTTGATGATGCTTATAACCTTTATTTAAATTATCATATGGGGCATGGCGCTTATGCGCGGAGTGGTGGGCATGTTACTGCTACGCTTTCACAGGCTGCACAGCGCATGGTAAGGATATCAAGGCTCTATGAACAACAATTAAAGAGATGTGGATGGCGTTAGAGAAGATTTTTAAAAATCTTAATCAAGGAATTAATAAGATACCATTATCTGAAAGTAAAATTTCTTATGGTGTAATTAAGACAATATCGTTTTTCTGGTTACTGAAGCAAATAAATTGTTATTAAATAAAATAAATGCAAATGACAAAAAAGCTTTTGCAATACGCAATGTATCGCAAGATACTCTTGGTATTTTTTCCTTTTGTTCAAAGAAGTTATATTGATGCAAAATATTTACAATAGAAACGATCTTCTATTTAATATTATCATTGAGTACTGGGTTAAATACCAGAGATTGTTTAATAAAAATTTTGATAATATTATTTTATTCGGATTAAATTGAAGAGTCTCAAATGCCGTAGAGTTTTGTCATTTCATATTTCTTGATATTAAATCAATAAGAACCATTCGCTTGCACATAACAAGCGCAATTGGCATGTGAGAAAAATTGTGAAAGAAAGGATTCCCAATATTTCTTATGAGTTATCTCAAATCTTAAGAGCTATCCCATAAGTGGTCGCCAATATAATGGTGGGCCTGTCCTAGATCTCAATTTCGCTTGTGATGGGCCAGAAAACATATTGAAGGGACTCAATGATGTAAGGGCTTATGATGAGAGGAATTCACTCTATTTCTGAGTTTTTATTGAATATATAGATAATGTAATCATGAAAAATCAATATGTTATTTCGTCGTTAACATATCTCATAAATGAGCAGGTAACCTCTATTTAAAGGAGGCACTTTTAAAATTGATTGCACCTATTACCTGCTATAATTTTTTTGATAGAAAAGCTGGTCCTTTTGGTGGAGCTAAGCGGGATCGAACCGCTGACCTCTTGCATGCCATGCAAGCGCTCTCCCAGCTGAGCTATAGCCCCTATAAAAATCTTCCCCAAAAAGACAGTACACAACTTCGGCTCTTGTAAAACGAGAAAAATTGAAGATCAAGAAGAATTTTTATTCCAGAGAAAAGATGCTTTCTTTTACTTCTCTTAAGAGTCGTCATCATTAGAAACACCGCCTCCGAGAATATCGGTAACGTCATCACCCTCATCGTCATCATCGTGAGATAAAAATGTATCATCATCATCATCACCCAGATCGACATCACTGTCTTCTAAATCAGGAAGATCATCATCTTTAGAATCGTCATCATCTTCTTCAAGAAGCATAAAAGCAGACTTTTCAAGTGCTGTATCAAGCTCTTCAGTATCCACTTCTTCTTCATTGTTTGCTTCAGCTGCTGCAACCTCAAAGTAAGAGCGCGGATAAGAAATCCCTGTATAAGGCGACACAATAGGGTCGCGATTTAGATCGTAAAATTTTTTTCCTGTTTCTGGATCAACACGTTTCGTTCCAAGTTCTTGTTTTGCCATAAACCGTGCCTCTTTGATTAACTCTATTCCATTAAAAGATAAATTTCATGGTGCTTAATCGAAAAATAATGCCTTTGTCAAAGATAAATATACTGTTCCACAGTGATTTTCTCATGACGCTCTTTAAAGCATGTGCTAAAGGATGCATAATTTCATAAAAGTTAGATAGAATTAAATAGAATTTTCATGCAAAAAGCAATCCCTATAACTGCCTATAAATCGAGTCGTCTCTCTGGAAAGATTCAAATACCAGGAGATAAATCAATCTCTCATCGCTCTCTTATACTGGGAGGATTAGCAAGTGGTGAAACATATATCCACGGATTACTTGAAAGTGCTGATGTACTCAATACAGCTGCTGCTATGCAAGCTATGGGCGCCTATATAATTAAGAAAGATGACTTCTGGATCATACGAGGAACAGGAAATGGTTGCCTCTTATCCGCCCAAAAACCTTTAGACTTTGGAAACGCTGGAACAGGTGCTCGCCTGATTATGGGAATGGTTGGTCCCTATCATATGAAAACAACTTTTATTGGTGATGCTTCTCTCTCTAAGCGTCCTATGGGACGTATCCTCGACCCACTGCGTCTCATGGGGGTTGAAATTGAGGCAACTGACGGCAATCATCTTCCTTTAACACTTTATGGTCCCAAAATGGCTCATCCGATTCGCTACCGTGTTCCAATGGCTTCCTCCCAAGTTAAATCGGCCGTTCTACTTGCTGGGCTCAATACTGCCGGCATTACAACAGTTATTGAACCGGTTCTCACACGCGATCATACGGAAAAAATGTTAAAAGCATTCGGTGCTAAACTTGAAATAGAAAGAGATAAAGAAGGTTCGCGTTTGATTCATCTTCATGGTCAACCCCATCTTACTGGACAAACGATCCATATTCCGGGTGATCCTTCTTCTGCTGCTTTTCCAATTATCGCAGCTCTTCTTGTAGAAGATTCTGATATCACCATTGAAAATGTTTTGATAAACAATTCTCGAATAGGACTTATCGAAACATTGTGGGAAATGGGTGCTCAAATTGAATTTTTGAATCAACGTCAAACAGGTGGAGAGGATGTTGCTGATCTACGGATAAAATCATCGATCCTTAAAGGTGTTAGAGTGCCTAAAGAACGTGCTCCATCGATGATTGATGAATATCCTGCTTTGGCAGTTGCGGCTGCTTTTGCAGAAGGCAAAACAGTAATGCTAGGAATTGAAGAATTGCGCGTTAAAGAATCAGATCGACTGTCTGCTGTCGCTCAAGGATTAAAAATTAATGGTGTAGACTGTGAAGAAGGTCAAGATTTTCTTGTTGTTTATGGAAAAGGTTCTGCCAAAAATTTGGGGGGAGGAAAGGTTTCCACACATCTTGATCATCGAATTGCTATGTGCTTTCTCACCTTTGGGCTTGCATCAGAAAAACCTGTTACCATTGATGATAAACGAATGATTGCGACGAGTTTTCCAGAATTTATTCCTTTTATAAAACAACTTGGGGGAAAAATTTCTTGAAGCCTTTTGTTATTGCCATTGATGGACCTGCTGCTTCAGGCAAGGGGACCTTAGCACGAAAAATTGCTGCTCATTATCATCTTCATCATCTCGATACAGGGCTGACATATCGTGGTGTTGCGCATGCGCTTTTACAACAAAATTTAGCGCTTAATGATGAAAAAAATGCCATTATTTATGCTAAAGAACTTAATTTTAATACCTTAAATTCTGCTCTTCTCTCTTCTCATGAACTTGGTGAAGCGGCTTCAAAGATAGCGATTAACCCCGCTATACGTAAAATTCTTATCGAAAAACAACGTAATTTTGCCAAAACTTTACCTGGAAGTGTGCTGGATGGGCGGGATATTGGCACGGTCGTTTGTCCTGATGCCGATATAAAATTTTATGTTCTAGCGAATGTTCAAACACGTGCCAAACGTCGCTACCAAGAAATTTTAAAAAAAGGAGAGCAAGCAAATTATCATGAAATTCTTAGCGATCTTGAACAACGAGACCGTCGGGATATAACGCGCAAACAAAACCCGCTAACACCAGCAAAAAACGCCCACTTGCTTGATACGTCAGAATTGAGTATAGAAGCAACATTTGCAATTGCATGTAGTTTTATTGATCCAATCATAAAAAGGCATATAATTGGATAAATTCGTTAAGGTAACTTCCGGCCTAGCGCTAACTTTTTCCTTTATTCAAGGGAAAAGGCTGAGAAGCTGCTTATGTTAACACTAACCTAGCGCTCATACCTTCATAATACAAGGTATATATTAGGAGTTCTTATGTCACAATACAATCCCACAACAGCGGATTTTGAAGCTCTTTTAACAGAATCTTTTCAAACCAATGATCTCAATGAAGGATCTGTTGTTAAAGGTCGTGTTATTGCAATCGAAAAAGACATGGCCATTATTGATGCTGGACTTAAAGTCGAAGGTCGTATTCCTCTCAAAGAATTTGGAGCTAAAGCAAAAGATGGTTCTTTGCAAGTTGGCGATGAAGTTGAAGTTTACATTGAACGCATTGAAAATGCGATGGGTGAAGCTGTTTTATCGCGTGAGAAAGCACGGCGTGAAGAAAGTTGGGTCCGTCTAGAGGAAAAATTCAATGCTGGTGCACGCGTTGAGGGCGTTATCTTTAGCCAAGTAAAGGGTGGTTTTACGGTTGATCTTGATGGGGCTGTTGCTTTCTTGCCGCGCAGCCAAGTTGATATTCGTCCTATTCGTGATGTTTCACCTCTCATGCATAATGCACAGTCCTTTGAAATTTTGAAGATGGATCGTCGTCGTGGCAATATTGTTGTCTCACGCCGTACTGTTTTAGAAGAAAGTCGTGCCGAGCAACGTTCAGAAATCGTACAAAATCTTGAAGAAAACCAAATTGTTGAAGGTGTGGTAAAAAATATTACAGATTATGGTGCCTTTGTTGATCTTGGTGGGATTGATGGTCTCTTACACGTTACAGATATGGCATGGCGGCGTGTTAATCACCCATCTGAAGTGCTTACAATTGGTCAAACGATTAAAGTTCAGATTATTCGCATCAATCAAGATACGCACCGTATTTCTCTTGGAATGAAACAGCTTGAAAGTGATCCTTGGGAAAGCATCAGTGTTCGGTATCCGATTGGTAAAAAAATCAAGGGTGCTGTTACCAACATTACGGATTACGGTGGGTTTGTTGAAATTGAACCAGGAATCGAAGGATTGATCCATGTTTCTGAAATGAGTTGGACAAAGAAAAATGTTCACCCTGGAAAGATTCTTTCCACATCACAAGAAGTAGAAGTGGTCGTTCTTGAGATTGATCCTTCTAAACGGCGTATTTCTCTTGGCTTAAAGCAAACATTTGAAAATCCATGGGAAGCTTTTGCCAATAAATTTCCTGTCAATTCACAAATTGAAGGAGAGGTTAAAAATAAAACAGAATTTGGTCTGTTTATTGGGCTTGAAGGTGATGTTGATGGTATGGTCCATCTGTCTGATCTGGATTGGAACCGTCCTGGCGAACAAGTTATTGATACTTACAACAAAGGTGATATCGTTAAAGCGGTGGTCCTTGATGTTGACATTGAAAAAGAGCGTATCTCTCTTGGAATTAAGCAGCTTTCTAGCGATAAAGTTGGAGAGGCAGCCGCTTCTGGTGAACTGCGAAAAGGTGCTGTTGTAACGTGTGAAGTGATTGCTGTTAACGACAATGACATTGATGTGAAGTTGATTGATCATAACCTTGAAACAACCATTCGTCGTGCGGATCTCGCGCGTGATCGTGATGAACAACGTCCTGAGCGTTTCGCAATTGGACAAAAGGTTGATGCGCGCATCACAGCATTTGATAAAAAAACACGTAAAATTTCAGTATCAATCAAAGCGTTAGAAATTGCAGAGGAAAAAGAAGCTGTTGCACAATATGGTTCTACAGATTCAGGTGCTTCTCTTGGCGATATTCTAGGGGCAGCTTTGAAAAAACAAGAACAAGATTAATCATCAATCATTAAAGTTATTGGTGTTATTAAGGTCACTCCTAAAAGGAGTGACCTTTTTATTTTCTAAAAAAATTATCTACTTAATATTTCATCAAAAATTATAAATGATTGCAAATAAAAACAAAAAATTTATTTTTTTGTTTATCAACGGTTCACTATTCAGATAAAATGCTTACAATTAAAATAAAAAACATAAATAAAAAAACAATATAACTGAATAAAAATGGGACATTATGGCGTGCACAATACCTTTCATAAAGTATTTTTTTTCTCAAAAAAAAGAAAAAGATCATTTTATTAATACAGATTTTCCTCTTCGTGCAATTTATAAAGTACAGGAGGATCTTTATAATTTAGGGAATGATATAGCTTCTGGTAAAGAAATTTTACTTCCTGAATATGAAGGAGTCGAAGATTTTCGCAAGAGATTGAATGAAAATTCTAAACTGATACTTCATGCTTTTCATACCAGTGATTTGGCTGCTCGAAACGATGAAACGATAGCACCCTCTGCTCAATGGCTTATTGATAATCATTACACTATTGATAAAACAATACAACTGTTACGCCGTAATCTCCCCAAGTCCTTTATAAAGCAACTTCCTCTTTCTACAGAAAAAGCAGGAATACCACGCATTTTTGCTTTAACTTGGCTTTATATTGCACATACCGATAGTCATTTCTCACAAGAAACACTCACGGCTGTGATTAATGGATTTCAAGAAGTTTCCCCGCTTACAATTGGTGAACTTTGGGCACTTCCTTCTGTCATAAAAATGCTGCTCATTGAAAATGTGCGTCGTCTCTCCGTGCGTATCGAAAAAGCGCGGCATATGCGCCATCTTGCTAGCCAAGTAGCGGATAAAATTTCTCTTGTAGACAATGAAACAAGTCTAAACTCTCTTTTTACGCGGTATAAATCCTTCATTGCTGATCCAACTTTTTCAGCGCATTTATTCTATCGCCTGCGTAGTGCATCTGTTGATTCAACTGTAGCCTTAACTTGGCTTGAAAAACAATTGGAAAGCCAAGGCAGTAACTTAGAAAGTGCAACGGCTGATGAACATACCCGACAAGCAGCAGATGGCGTAACCATGGGCAATATTATCCGTGCTCTTAAAGCGATAGATGATGTTGATTGGACAGTATGGTTTGAAACAGTAAGTTGTGTTGATGCTATTTTGCGTAAAAATAGTGATTTTTCTGAAATTGACTTTCATTCACGCAGTATCTATCGACAAGTTATTGAAAAAATTGCACGTTTTTCGCCTCTTAACGAGCTAGAAATTGCTCATAAAGTCGTAGAAATGGCAAGCTCCACTTCTGAAGATACATCTCATTGTTCCTATGTGGGTTGGTATCTTGTCGATGATGGTCGAGATGCCTTTGAAAGAGCTTGTGGATATAATCCACCTTTTTTCATAAAATGGGCACGTGCTTCTTATTGCTTAAAACTGAGAGTCATCGCCGTTCCTGTCTCTTTTCTGACACTTGCTCTTTTGCTTGCAATTTACACCCTTTTACAAATATCTGGTATGACCCGATGGGGATCGTTTTTCTTTACTGTATTAGCGCTTTTTCCTGCTATGGATGCAGCTTTTTCCTTCTTTAATACGGTTGTTTCATGGTTTGTTCCATCAAGACAACTTATTGGTTATGAATATAAAAAAGGTATTCCAAAATATGCACGGACAATGGTTGTTGTCCCTACTTTGATAACATCACGCGATGATATTGATGAGCAAGTGCGCAATCTTGAAGTGCACTATCTTTCCAATCCTAAAGGCGCTATTCATTTTGCACTCATTACAGATTGGGTGGACTCTTCCTTGAGAGAAACACAAGATGATCTTGATTTATTGCATTATGCGCGAAGAAGCATTGATAAACTCAATAGTCGTTATCATCGTAATGAACTTCCTCTTTTTTTCCTTTTACATCGCCAGCGCCTTTATAATGAAAGTGAAAAATGTTGGATGGGATGGGAACGAAAGCGGGGAAAACTTCATGAACTCAATCGGCTGTTAAGAGGTGATAAAAATACAAGCTTTTATCCTCCTGATCCACATCTTCCTATGGATTGCCGTTTTGTTATGACACTGGATTGTGACACACGTCTTACCCCTCAGAGTGTCACAAAACTTGTTGGAAAGCTTAATCATCCACTCAATCATCCTATTTTTGACCCGCAAAGTGGAAAGGTTGTAAAAGGGTATAGTGTTTTGCAACCACGTATTATTCCCTCTCTGACAACTGGGAAAAAAACATCAATTTTCCAACGGGTTTTTTCTACAAACCGTGGCATTGATCCTTATGTTTTTACTGTTTCTGATACTTATCAAGATCTTTTAGGAGAAGGCAGCTTTATTGGTAAAGGTCTTTATAATATTGATGCATTTGAACAAGCACTTGATGGTAAAATTAAAGAAAATACGGTTCTCAGTCATGATCTTTTAGAAGGCGGTTATGCCCGTACGGCTCTTGTAAGTAGCATAGAAGTTATTGAAGATTATCCAACAGCTTATCATATTGATGTTATGCGTTATCATCGTTGGATTCGCGGTGATTGGCAGCTTTTGCCTTATCTTTTTTTTCCTCGTCAAATAAGCTCTGTGACGCGTTGGAAAATGCAGGATAATTTGCGTCGTTCTCTCACGCCATTGATGTGGTTAACCGCAGCATTTGCAGGATGGACTTTTTTGCCATTAAAGAGTGCAATCGTCTGGCAAATATTCTTGTTGCTTAGCGCCTTCATTGCACCCATTTTATGTGTATTAAAAATGTTTGTCTCATCCAATATAGATTATTCTTTGCGCGGAAATTTTCAATTAATTTGGAACAAAACTACTCTTACAAGCGCTGATATATTTCTTAAAACAACATTTTTGGCTCATTCGGCATATTTTATGACCGATGCGATTATTCGTACACTCTACCGTATGATGATTTCAAAACAGCACCTTCTTGAATGGAAGACCTCTGCTGCAACAAAATCAGTCCCTAATCGTTTAAGTTTTTATATCCTTATAATGGCGCCAGCATCGCTTATTGGTGCTCTTGCCATAGCGCTCCCTCTTTTTTCTGATAGTTTTGCAAGCTTTATTGCTTTACCTTTTGGGATAGCATGGTTTTTTTCACCCTTCATTGCTTGGGCCGTGAGTCAACCTTTAACATTTCAAGATAGTCTTGATCTTTCTTCAAAAGATGAAAAAAAACTCCGTTCTATTGCACGGCGGACATGGCTTTATTATGAAATCTTTGTCAATGAACAAAACAACTATTTGCCTCCCGATAATTTTCAAGAAGATCCTGAACCTCTTGTTGCGCAACGTACGTCTCCTACCAATATTGGGCTTTATCTCCTTTCTGTTATTGCTGCGCGTGATTTTGGCTGGATTGGTTTTGAAGAGACTATCACCCGTATTGAATGTACATTACGCTCTCTTGCAAAAATGGAAAAGTTCCGTGGCCATCTTTATAATTGGTATGAAACGAATACACTGAGACCTCTTTTGCCGACTTATGTCTCAACTGTTGATTCAGGAAATCTTGCTGGTCATTTGGTAACACTCTCTTCTGCTTTAAGTGAATGGACTGAAAAACCGGCTCTTCTTTTTAAAAGTGACCGAGAAGGCTTAGCGGATGTCCATGCTATTCTTGAAGAAACTTTCCAAGAGATTGCAAATGATCGACCCGATTTACACCCTTTACGCCAAAGAATCGAAGAAAATATCACTCGCTTTCATCATTCTGTTCGTACTTTTATAGAACAAGAAAATACTTCCTCTTCTTATATCACGGATCTTTTACGTGCAGCCCATGATATTATGCACTTAGTTGATGAACTTGATCAAAAAATTCAAACAATAGAATCTACACGTGCACTTTCTTGGGCTAAATGCCTTATCGATACCTGCAATGCTCATTATCGTGATGCGACTACTCATTATGATACTGAAAAATTATGCAAAAAGCTAAACAGATTGGCTATAGCGGCACGAAAAATAGCCTTTGATATGAAATTTGATTTCTTAGAACAGCCTAAACGGCACCTTTTATCTATTGGATATCGTGTGCAAGAAAACAAACTCGATGAAAATTGTTATGATCTACTTGCTTCAGAGGCACGTCTTGCAAGCTTTTTTGCCATTGCAAAAGGAGATATAAAACTTAAACATTGGTTTCATCTTGGTCGACTCCTCGTCCCCATAGGTTGGAAAGGTGCGCTCCTATCATGGTCTGGTTCCATGTTTGAGTATCTTATGCCATCGCTTGTGATGCATGAACCTTTAGGATCTCTTCTAGATCAAACCAATCGATTGATTATTCGTTGTCAAATACAATATGCCCATACACGGGAATTGCCATGGGGTATTTCAGAGGCTGCATTTAACACGCGTGATCATTTAATGAATTACCAATACGCTCATTTTGGTGTTCCAAGCCTCGGACTCCAACGTGGTCTCTCACGCAATGCTGTCATTGCTCCTTATGCAAGTTTTCTAGCGGCACAATATGCACCTGCTTGCGCTGTAAACAATTTAAAACGACTTCGTAATCTTGGAGCTTTAGGAACTTATGGTTATTATGACTCTGTTGATTTTACTCCTTCACGCTTGAAGACAGGGGAAAAATACGCTGTTGTACGCAATTATTATGCGCATCATCATGGCATGTCTATCCTTGCTCTTAACAATGTTATTTTTCAAGGGCGAATGCGAGATCGTTTTCACCGTGATCCTGTTGTTGAAGCAACGCAATTGCTCTTACAGGAAAGAGCACCTCATCTTATTCCTATGATCCACACCAAAGCGATTAATCGCATGCGTAATAAGTATCAAACATTGGATGACGCCCCTTTGCGCATTATTACAAATCCGTTGCTCAAACCACGGGCAACGTTACTTTTGTCTCATGGCTTTTATTCTACCATGTTGACCGCAAATGGCTCTGGTTACAGCCGTTGGCATGATTATGCGATTACGCGTTTTATGCCTGATGCAACAGAAGATCAACAAGGCACTTTATTCTTCCTACGCAATATACATAGTGGACGGTGGTGGTCTGTGACCAGTGAACCAACACGCGTTATTGAAGAAGAGGCTGTCAGCATTTTTACGGATGAAAAAGCTGAATATAGGAAAATAGTTGATGGTATCAAATCAACACTTGAATGTCTTATTACATCTGAAGGGAGTGGTGAAGGGAGACGTATTCAACTGATGAATACAACAAATAAAGACTGTCTTATTGAAATTACTTCGTATGGTGAATTAGCACTTGCAACAATGGATATGGATAGTGCGCATCCTGTTTTTTCACGGATGTTTATAGAGACGGAAATTGCTGATGAAGGAAAAACAATTTTTGCCAAAAGGCGCAAGCGCTCACCGAATGACCCTGAAATCTATGTTGCTCATTTTGTCTCCAGTACAACAGATATTCTCCAAGAGACAGAAGCTGAAACGGATCGCTCGTTATTTATTGGGCGCGGGCGCTCCATTCGTCGGCCTGCTGCATTTGATAAAAATGCTCGGTTCAGTAACAGTCAGGGTTGCGTTCTTGATCCTATTATGTCATTGCGATGCCGTGTAAAAATCCCAGCTCATGGAAAAGCTGAACTTGTTTTTTGGACTTTTGCGGCTCATGCAAAAGAAACACTTCATAATCATATGAAACATTATCGGCAATCTGATATATTTCAAAAAGAACTTTCAATGGCATGGACACGCTCACAAGTCGCACTATACCAAAGCGGAACTCAGCTTAAAGAAGCCATTGTCTATCAAAAATATGCAACGCCGCTTATCTATCTTGATCGAACATGGCGTCTTCCTTCTGAAATATTAGCAAAAACGCTTGGAAAACAGTCTGATCTTTGGCCTATGTCCATTTCAGGAGACAATCCAATCTGTCTTCTTAGATTAAATAACGAGGGAAATATAACGGTATTGCGTGAGCTCCTTAAAGCACATGAATATTGGCGTATGCGGGGACTCATCGTTGATTTGGTCATTCTCAATGAACAAACATTTTCTTACATACAAAATACGCAACGTGTTCTTGAGTGGGTCTGTGAATCTTATCGACATCATATGCAAGAAACAGATGAACGCCAACATATTTTCACGCTTCGACGTGATCACATCAGTGAGCAGAGCTTTAGAACGCTTCTTGCAGCAGCGCGCATCGTTCTTGATGCACAAAATGGCTCTTTGTCTGAACAGCTTAAACGACTTGATGAGAGTGATTTTGATTTCACAATCCGTAAAAATTACCAAGAATCGTATGATCAATTAGACTCGCCAAAATATAACGAAGAAAGGCGGGTTACAACACAAACTGAACAAAATCTTTTTGCTTCTATTGGTCTTGTTAGCCACCAAAAACCATCCTCTTTCCACACAAATGGAGAAGATCTAAAATATTGGAATGGTTACGGTGGTTTTAATCAACATAATCATTATGTCATACGTCTTCATGGACGTACCACCACACCCCATCCGTGGATTAATGTTATTGCTAACAAAAGCTTTGGTTTTCATGTCTCTGCTGAAGGTGCACTTTTTACTTGGGCTCACAATAGCCGCGATTATCAATTAACGCCTTGGGCCAATGATCCGACGTCTAACCGGCCAGGTGAAGCACTTTATCTGGTTGATCGCCAGTCTTTAGAACGTTTCTCACCCATTTCTGCTGTAGAATGTGATGAAAATGTGATCTATGAGGCTTGTCATGGTTTTGGATTTTCAACTTTTAAATCGACACATTCAAAACTCGCATTAGAACTAACACATACACTTGACCTAGAGAAACCTATTCGCTTTTCACGTCTTATCCTTAAAAATGAAGGAGAAAAACCACGTAGTTTACGCCTTTATAATTATGTTGAATGGGTTTTGGGAAATATCCGTACAAAATATGCCCCCTTTATTGTTTCCTCTTATGAAGCCAGATGGGGTGCACATTTTATTCAAAATCCCTATCACATTGATAAGTCTCAACAAGTTACATTTTTATCCGCATCCGAAATGCCTACAAGTACCACAACCAATCGCGCTGAATTTATTGGTACAACGGGAACCGTAACCCATCCAAATGCGATCTGTAAAGCTGGTGCTCTTTCGAATATGGTTGAATCAGGATGTGATCCTTGTTCCGCATTCGCCTATGATATTGATCTTCAACCAGGGCAAACAAAAGAAATTATCTTCTATCTTGGCAGCGCTGAAAATAGGCAAGAAGCTGAAAAATTGCTCAATCAAGTACGTGTAAAAGATTTTGAAACTTTGCTTACACAACAAGAACAATATTGGAGTCATTTTGTTTCCCCACTCCAAGTAAAAACACCTGATCCCTCCTTTGATATCATGGTCAATCATTGGCTTCCTTATCAAGTCTATGCATGCCGAATCATGGCACGTGCAGGATTTTATCAAGCCAGTGGTGCATTTGGCTTTCGCGATCAGTTACAAGATAGTTTGTCTTTACTATTGCTGGAACCACAATTGACACGTGAACAATTGTTAAATGCCTCTGCACATCAATTTCTTGAAGGTGATGTACAACATTGGTGGTTGCCTGATACGCAGGCTGGCATTCGCACACGCATTTCTGACGATATCGTTTGGTTGGCATATGCAACAGCTCTTTATGTCAATACTACAGGCGATGATGCCTTTCTTGATACACTCATTCCTTTTATTGAAGGAGATATTCTCAAAAGTGGACAACAGGATGCTTATTTTCAACCCACTCAATCTTCAAAGGTTGCAACAATCTATGAACATTGTGCTTTAGCTTTAGATCTTGCCATTAAACGCTGCGGTCCCCATGGACTTCCGCTTATTTTAGGTGGTGATTGGAATGATGGCATGAATTTGGTAGGGAGCCAAGGAAAAGGAGAAAGCACGTGGTTGGGATGGTTTCTTGGGAGCACACTACAAGAATTCATTCCTTTAGCTCAAAAACGGAGTGATAATACCCGTGTTGAAATATGGAGTGCCTACTTTGAACGTTTGAAAAAATCTCTAGAAAAAAATGCTTGGGATGGCGCTTGGTATCGACGTGGTTATTTTGATGATGGGACGCCTCTAGGCTCTCAAACCAATGATGAATGCCAAATTGATACTATTGCTCAATCTTGGGCTGTCATTTCAAAAATGGCACCACTGGAGCGTCAAAAACAGGCTATGACCTCAATGTTTGAACATCTATATGATGAAAAAGGGAAACTTCTCCGTCTTTTTTGGCCTCCTTTTGATAAAACAATGCTCGAACCTGGTTATATAAAAGGTTATCCTCCAGGCATTCGAGAAAATGGTGGGCAATACACCCATGGTGCTATTTGGAGCATTTTAGCGCTTGCTGGAATGGGTGAAAGCGATAAAGCGTATGCTTTATTTTCTATGATTAACCCCATTATCCATGGGCAAAATCCTGAAACCTATCGTGTTGAACCTTATGTGATGGCTGCAGATATTTATGCCGTTGAACCACACCGTGGTCAAGGCGGTTGGACATGGTATACAGGCTCAGCAGGGTGGTTTTATCGTGCGGCAACACAAGCTATTCTCGGCATACAGCGTCAGGGAGATCTATTGTTTTTACAGCCAAATTTACCCTCTCTTTGGCCAAAATATGAAGCAGAAATGAAGTTTTATGATGCCGTTTATTCCATTAAAGTCAAATGGGGATCTGAAAATATGCTTCACGTTAATGGCAAAAAATATACCGAAGTTCATACAGGGATAAAGTTACAAAAAACAGGTCAGCATGAAATTATATGTATTGTTAAATCTTAAAGATGAAAAAAGAGAGTATATTTTGTATTATTGACCAAAACTGTAGAGTTGTTATAAGCCTTGCACCGCCTATATTGACTGTGTTGGTGCATAATATTTTAGATTTTATGAAACTGAAAGAAAACGATTATGAATCATCCGGATATTGCTAAACGTGTTTACGATCATACTTGGAAACTTGATCCCATTATTCGTTCACTTCTTGATACGGATTTTTATAAGCTTCTTATGGTACAGATGATTTGGGGGCTTTATCCCACGGTCAACGTTACTTTTTCTCTTATAAATCGCTCTAAAACAATACGTCTTGCCGATGATATTGATGAGGGTGAATTGCGTGCTCAACTTGACCATGCCCTTAGTTTACGTTTTACAAAAAAAGAAATGATCTGGCTTGCTGGTAATACATTTTATGGACGCAAACAAATTTTTGAACCAGATTTTCTTCAGTGGCTTGAGAACTTTCAACTTCCAGAATATGAACTAACCCGTAAAGATGGCCAATATATTCTTCATTTTCATGGTCCGTGGGCTTATAGCTCTATGTGGGAAATTCCAGCTCTTGCTATTATCAGTGAGTTACGTTCACGTGCTGCTATGAAAAAATTAGATCGTTTTGCTCTTGATGTACTTTATGCGCGGGCTAAAGCAAAAATGTGGAGTAAAGTTGAACGCCTTAAAAAATTGCCTGATATTAAAATATCTGACTTTGGTACAAGACGCCGCCATTCTTTTTTATGGCAGCGCTGGTGTGTGGAAGCATTAAAAGAAGGTATTGGCCATTCTTTTACGGGAACTTCGAATGTCCTTCTTGCCATGGATACAGATTTAGAAGCTCTTGGAACCAATGCCCACGAATTACCTATGGTTATTGCTGCTCTTAGTAACAACGATGATGAATTACGCAGAGCTCCGTATCAAGTTTTGCAAGACTGGAACCGTTATTATGGTGGAAATCTTCTGATTGTTTTACCTGATGCTTTTGGTACGGAAACATTTTTATGTGATGCTCCAGATTGGGTCGCAGATTGGACGGGCTTTAGACCAGATAGTGCACCTCCTATTGAAGGTGGAGAACGTATTATTCAGTGGTGGAAAGAAAAAGGGAAAGATCCACGCGAAAAACTCTTAATTTTTTCTGATGCACTTGATGTCGATACAATTGAAAAAACTTATCATCATTTTCATGGGAAAGTGCGCATGAGTTTTGGATGGGGTACTGATCTTACCAATGACTTTACAGGCTGTGCTCCTCAAGAAATCGCAACCCTTGATGCTCTTTCTCTTGTTTGTAAGGTGACCCATGCCAATGGTCGGCCAGCTGTAAAACTTTCAGATAATCCTGAAAAAACGATCGGTGATTCAAAAGAATTACAACGTTATCTTAATTTTTTTGGTAATAAAAAGCGCGTTGCTAGACCTATAAAGATGTAGTTTCCGGTTCTGTAAACCGATAATTAACGCGTCATATTGTTTTATAAGGTTAAACTTTTTTCTATCCTAAAGACGAGGATTCTTAACCCTTGAAGGTCTCGTCAATAGTTTGACTTCAGTAGATTTTTCTTAGCTTCCCATACATGCCGTTTACTTAAAACTAAGGCTCGATAAGAAAAACTTAAAAATACGGCACGATGCACTTAAAAGATTTCACGTGCTGAGGAGGTTTAACGAAAGAAGCTTACATGCTTTATATCATTGTTATAGATAAAAGTATTTTACGGTATAACAGGATACTATTATTTTTCATATTGAGTGAGGATTACCGTCAATTTTATCTCATTTTTAATCTATTTTTAGATCAAGCACAATCATCTCTTTGCATGCTACGACAAGTGGAATAGTTCGTGTGGATAAAAACTATAAAACAGCTCTTATTAATGCTCTAAAAGGCTATTGCAATATTCGCAATGGGTAAGGCAACCTTTGAGCATGACAAATAGCATAGTGAAAATCGGATCGCATCTGACAAAGGAAGGGTAGTGGTGATCAAATAGATTTTACAGGACATTTAATATTATACTCTAGAGCCCTCACGAAATGAGCATAAAGCATTAAGAAATGTTTTGTGTAAAATAAGCGTGTAAATAACACGATAGGCATTAGTTTTTTTTATTTTATGTGAAAGACACGATTCATAAAAGCAGAGAATGTGATCATATTTTCTTTTGAATAAGTTTTATGCGAAGTCAAAAAATTCATTTATGCGCATATCAGTGCAAGAATACGTGAATATATAAAGCTATTTGAACGCAATTCTGTTGTTTCTCATGGCTTATCCTTAAACTAAAAGTTAGGAGAACATGGATCTACTATAACAGATTGGCTTCTTAAGCGTATAAGTATAAAACGATAAGGTTAATAAGCTTTATATGATGTTCTCATCAAGAGATATGAAAACAAACGAAATGTCTTGTTAAAAAACGTAATGATTTTTCCATAGAAATGTCTATAGAGATTTGTATGAGCATGCTTTACAAAAAAATAAAGCTCCTTCGTGAAGGTGAAGAAGCTTTTTATGAATTTTAAGGGGTTTGTGCATAATTTGCTTTGCTCATAAAAATTATTGCACAAACATACAATTAATCAATTTCTCTTAAAAAGCTTGTTATTTCATATGCGTTTTGGATGTCGAAAGGTTATATCTAAAACTTCAAGGAAAAATAGTTTTCACAAATAAGTTAAAGCTAAAAAGAGCATCTCATAAAGCCTTTTTTCTCATTATGAAGATGGACGCGTTACAATATAAAGAGCAATTAACAGTAATATAACGGCAATGAGTAAAGAAATCCACAAAGGAGGATATACCATTACGAAAAAGGATAAAAAACCTCCCGTCATACTTATCACTGCAAAAACTTTAATAAATGGGGAGATAGCTCTTTTTCTTCCCATCGTTTAAGCGGAGGACCAAAAATACGATGATTATTCAACCACTGATGAAAACGTGGGGAAGAACGCGTAAAACACCATGAGGCGACCAATAGAAAAGGTACAGTCGGCATAATAGGGAGTATCACACCGATAATACCTAATATAACCATTATCCAACCTGCTATAGAATAGCAGATGCGCAAAGGATGTGATATTTTGAAATATTTCTTCATTCTCTTGTATTATTTTCTTCCACGCAAAACATCACACAAGAATGTTGCATCTATTTTTTTTGCTGTTCATATGTTTGAGCGCACAAACATTCTCTCCATCTTCATGGGTAAGCATCTTTGCTGTTATAAGTTCCTTAAGGATATTAAATAGCTTCGCAATATGATAATTATTTTATGACTGCAAGAAATAAAAAGAGCTTCTAGAAAAGAAAAAAATAAAAAGGCTGCAGAATAAATCAATGCAGCCTCTTAATTAAGAATGCAGTGTTGGGGGGGAGAATATGCACTGCATTCACCTGCTAGACATTAGGAGGAAAAATAACCTAGCACCTCGAAACTTAATTAAAATAAGCATGAGAAACAATATATAAAAATGCATGGCTGATATGCATTAATTTAAATCTTCAAGTTCCTTGAGCTGTGTTTTGACGAAAGAGAATTGCCATGAAAATTGCCATGAAAATTAACGTTAAGATCAACACAATTGTGGAAGCAGAATCAGAACCGATAAATAAGCTGAGATAAATTCCTAAAAAACCAGAAACAGCTGCAACAAATATAGCGATCATCAACATGAAAGAAAATCGTTTTGTGATAAGATAAGCAATTGCTCCTGGAGCTATTAATAAAGAAATAACGAGAACAATACCAACCGCTTTCAAAGCGGCAACAATTGTCAGAGAAATCATAGTTAAAAGAGTATAGTGGAGCAATGATATTCGCAGTCCCATGGCACGGCCTTGAACGGAATCAAAAATATACAGCATAAAATCGCGCCATTTTGCTCCTAGAATAAAAGTAACAATGGCAGAAATGATCGCCGTCTGCGTAATATCAAGCCAGTTAACACCCAATAGGTTACCGAATAGAATATGATTTAAATCTAAGCTGCTATAGATAGATGTTGCTAAAACAAGCCCTAAACCAAACATCGATGAAAAAACAACGCCCATCACTGTATCTTGTTTGATACGACTATTGCTGCCCAAAAAACCTGTTGTCAGTGCACAAACCATACCGGCAACAAAAGCACCGCAAGTAATCAAAGTCATTGTAATATTCTCTGGACGTATATGTTGGAACCAAGCAAAGGGTAAAGAAGTTAAAAATGCTATCACCCATGGTGTTGTCATATAACCAACAACAACACCTGGAAAAACAGCATGGGAAATGGCATCGCCTAACAGTGCCCATCCTTTCAAAATAAGAAAACAGGAAAGCATTGCCATTGGAATAGAAAGGATTGTAACAATAAGCATGCCTTTCAGCATAAAAGAAAACTGAAAAGGAAGTAGTAATTGATCAATCATGATAACATCACACCTTTTTTGGCTGCATTTATCCGTAAACGCGCAGCAATATATCCGTGTTTAGGAGCAAAAATAAAAGCTAATATAAATAGAAATGCTTGAAAAAGCACAACAACACCACCTGTTTGCGCATTTAAAAAATAACTCACATAAACACCTAATACGCTTGTGAATGTTCCAATTATAACTGCAATAATCAAAATATTTACGAAACGATCACTTAAAAGATAAGCTGTTGCTCCAGGTGTCACAACCAAACAAATGACCAAAAATGCTCCGACTGTTTGCATAGCAGCAACAGTACAAGCAGCAAGCAATGTGAAAAAGAGAATCTTTAAAAACTTTACATTCAACCCAATGGCACGGGCATGTGTTTCGTCAAATAAAGAAACGAGAAGATCTTTCCATTTCAAAAGCAGTATAAATAAAGACAAAAAACCAATAAAAGCTAATTGTATAATATCTGATGAACTAACCGCTAAAATATTTCCTAAAACAATCGTATCAATATTAACAGCCATCGGTTTTAATGATTTAAGAAATAATCCAAAAGCAAAAAAGGAAGAAAAAATGAGACCAATAATGGTATCTTCTTTCAGTTTTGTCCGATGATTAAAAAAAAGCATTGCTGCTGCTGCAAGACCACCAGAAAAAAAAGCACCAAGTGAAAAAGGTAATCCTAAAAGATAAGCTCCTGCGACACCAGGAACAATTGAATGGGAAAGCGCATCACCAATCAATGACCAACCTTTTAACATCAAAAAAGCCGAAAGAAAGGCACAAACACACCCAACTAATCCAGAAACCCACATTGCATTCACCATATATTGATAGCTCAGTGGCTCAAGCAACCAAGAAATCATGCAACGTGCTCCACTCTTTCAACATTCTCACGAACTGTAGACTGCTTTCTCCCCATGAAAGCATCATTTTTTTTGGTGCCTTGAAGATTAAAAAGATGGTGGTGCAAAGCCCCTCCAAAAGTTTTCTCCAGATTTTCCTTTGTAAAGATTTTTTCTGTTAACCCAGAAGCTAATACGGTTCCTTTTATTAAAACTGTATGATCACAAAACTCTGGAACAGAGCCTAAATTGTGGGTAGAGACCAAGATGACTGCTCCTTCTTTACGAAGCTCTTGTAACAAAGCAATAATTTTATCTTCTGTTGTAACATCAACCCCTGTAAACGGTTCGTCTAATAAAATAGCTTTTGCTTTCTGTGCCAGAGCACGTGCTAGAAAGACACGTTTTTTCTGGCCACCAGAAAGTTCTCCAATTTGGCGCTTGGCAAAAGACAACATATCAACCCGTTCCAAGGCAACACGAACGGCTTCATAATCTTGTGTACGGGCATAGCGAAAGAAATTCATATGACCGTATCGTCCCATCAAGACAACATCTTCAACCAGAACAGGAAAATTCCAATCAACATCTTCACTTTGAGGAACATAAGCAATAAGGTTTTTTTTCAAAGCCATATCAACGGGCAAATCAAACATGCGAATTTTTCCCTTGGAGGGACGTACAAAACCCATAATAGCTTTAAATAACGTTGATTTACCGGATCCATTCACACCAACCAATGCCGTAATAGACCCTGTTGGGCTTTCAAAATTTACTTCGCGTAAAGCTGTATGTCCATTACGATAAGTTACTGTTACTCCTTCGGCAAATATTCCAGATTTTGTCATTGGCTTTTTACTCCCTCTAATAAGGCTTTGCTAATACGTCCACTCGTGACACGTAATAAATCAATATAAGTGGGGACCTCACCATTTTTCTCACTGAGAGAATCAACATAGAGAACACCTCCGTATTTGGCTCCTGTTTCTCTTGCGACTTGTTTTGCAGGTGCTGGAGAAATTGTGCTTTCAGAAAAAATAACGTGAATATTATGTTTGCGAACCATATCAATAACATGCTTAACCTGCTGTGGTGTTCCTTGCTGGTCAGCATTAATGGGCCATAAATAGAGTTCTTTCAGATCAAAATCATGTGCTAAATAGCTGAAGGCACCTTCACTGGTCACAAGCCAACGCTTCTCTTGAGGCACGGCTTGCAATTCCGACCTAATTGGATCAATCGTTGCACGAATCTTCTTTTTATAAATTTCAGCATTTTCTTTATAAATAGCAGCATGCTCAGGATCATATTTTACAAAAGCATCACGTATATTATCAACATAAATTAAAGCAGCAGTTGGTGACATCCATGCATGAGGATTTGGCTTACCGCTAAATGGGCCTTCACCAATTGTAATGGGTACAACGCCTTTTGAAACAACAACACTTGGAACATCCTTGATGTTTTGAAAAAACTTTTCAAACCAAAGCTCTAACTCTAATCCATTCCACAACACAAGGTTAGCGCCTTGCGCACGCATAAGATCACGAGGGGTAGGTTGATATTCGTGAATCTCAGCTCCTGGTTTTGTAATCGATTCAACATCAGCAGCATCACCTGCTACATTTCGTGCCATATCAGCAATGATGGTGAATGTTGTAACAGCTTTAAATTTACCAGCACATACCGCTAAATTGGGAGTGAAAAAAATAAAACTACCCAGAATTAGAGTAAAAATCTTTTTTATATTCATTAATTTTCTCTTCATATTGCGAATGATTTGCATTATCACTCAGCAATAACAGTTATCTTTTGCATTTGCAATGAAGGATTTTTACAAAAATTAACTTTTCAAGCCTTTTAAAAACAATTCTTTCTCGCTTTAAAAATTCACTTTGAAAAAATGAATGATTTTAAAGAGAAGGCTGTTTTGCACAGCATTATATAAAAAGCTGAGATATCTTTCTCACTCGTTTCTGAAAAACTTATATTTTATGGTACTTTTATGTCTCATAAAACCTATGTTTTTTTATTGCTGATTAATCAACATCTCATTCCAATGATAACACATTAATTTATAAGAAAATTTGTCTTTTTATTGAGTTAATACTCTGAATATCGTAGGATTTTTTTATTTTAAATCCTCTTATTATAAATCAATGGAATGTCGTAAAATTCTCTTTTAAAAGAATTCGATAGACTTCAAGATTAAAAAAAATAAAGGGCATTTTGCAATGCTCCTGTCTTTATTAAAATTCATTCCGAAAAGACTCAACGACGAAGATAAGCGCTTGTTATTTTAGTGACATTTTCTATCACTTTTGCAGCAATTTCTTCTAGGTCTTTATCTGTCAAGGTGCGTTCAATCGGTTGAATAACAATCTCAATAGCAACAGATTTCTTATTTTCACCAAGGCTTTGATCTTCAAAAAGATCAAAAATTTGTACGGAATGAATAAGTTTTTTATCGGCTCCTTGAGCAGCACGAACAATAAGCGAAGAGGCAATTGTTTTATCAACGATAAATGCAAAATCACGCCGCACCATTTGAAATGGCGATAATTTCAAAGGAGGACGGCTTTTCGTTATTTTTTTCTTTGGCTCTGGAGTGTGATCTAGAAAAATTTCAAAGCCGCATAGAGGACCACTAACATCTAATTTTTCTAAGGTTGCTGGATGAAGAACACCAAAAAAACCAAGAATAATTTTTGAACCAAGTTTTATGACTCCTGAACGGCCTGGATGATACCAATCAGGGGCTCCAACTTCAATCTGTACTTTTCCAATATCTATATTGCATGCTTCTAAAACGGCTAAAGCATCTGCTTTGGCATCAAAAATATCAACAGCTGTTGCATTTCCATTCCAAAAACGCCCAGCCCCTTCAAATTTCTCTGTGCCACGACGAATCCCACTCACAACACGTCGTTGTTTATCAGGGGTATCACCTTCATAAATGCTAGAAACTTCAAACAAAGCAAGATCAGAAAAACCACGATCAGCATTTTTCTGGGCAGCTATGAGCAATCCAGGTAAAAGAGAAGGACGCATCACGGACATATCAGCGGCAATAGGGTTGACTAATTTAAGCTCGGCTTGACCTCCTCCAAAAGCAAGAGCCTGATTTTCAGGGATAAAAGACCACGTCACCGCTTCTTTCATACCGCGATGGGCTAAAGTCAAACGCGCAACTCGTGAACGAATTTGCACGCTTGTTAAAACTTGATCTTTTCCTTCTGCGAAGTTTTCCAAAGGAATAGGTTTAATTTTATCTAACCCATAAATCCTCATGACTTCTTCAACCAAATCGGCTTTACCCATAATATCAGGGCGCCATGATGGTACTTTTACTGTAACGACATCTCCCTTTCCCTCAACGCAAAATCCAAGCTTTGTTAAAATAGAGATGACTTTTGCAGGCTCTATTTCCAAATGTGTCAAACGTTTAATTTCAGAAAAAGGAAAAGCGATCTGTTTGATTTCTTGTTTCTGATAGCCAACAATTTTTTCCTTGGATACTTCACCGCCACAAAGACGTAAGACAAATTCTGTTGCAAGCTCAAGTCCTGTTTCCATAAAAACTGGATCAACGCCCCGTTCAAACCGATAACGTGCATCACTGATAAGCCCTAATGTTCTCCCTGTATGTGCGATACTTTTTGCATCCCAAAGCGCCGATTCAATGATAACGCGACGTGTTGTTTCATCACAGCTTGTCCTTTCACCGCCAATGATACCGGCAATCGAAACAACGCCCTCTTCATCGGCAATCACACAATCGTGAACGCTCAAATGATAGGTTTTTCCGTTCAATGCTTGAAGTTGTTCCCCTTCACGAGCACAACGAACAGACAAATTTCCTTTAATTTTATCGGCATCAAAAACATGGAGCGGACGACCAAGGTCAAAACAGATGTAATTGGTCATATCAACCAGTGCATTAATCGGTCTTAAACCAATTGCATTCAAACGCTGCTGTATCCACTGTGGTGATGGGCCATTTTGAACATTACGTACCTCATGCCAAGCAAAGCCTAAACATAACGATGAATCTTGCGCAAAATCGAATGAAACATCGAGAGGAGTGTCAAAGGAAGCTTCAAATTTTGGTAAAGACAATTCTTTTAATTGTCCGATTCCAGCGGCTGCAAGATCACGTGCAATACCACGAACACCTGTGCAATCAGAGCGATTGGGGGTTAAACCAATATCAATGATTGGATCATCTAAACCGGCATAAGTTGCAAATGAACCCCCAATAAGTGCATCTTCTGGAAGTTCAATAATGCCATCGTGTTCACCTGATAATTCAAGCTCTGCTTGTGAGCACATCATTCCAAAACTTTCAACACCGCGGATTTTTCCTACAGATAATGTCACATCGAGTCCTGGAACATAAGTGCCTGGTAATGCAAGAACACCAATAAGACCAGCACGCGCGTTTGGTGCTCCACAGACAATTTGTAGAGGTTTAGCAGTTCCTGTATCGACTGATAGAATCTGGAGTTTATCTGCATCAGGATGTTTTATTGCCGTTAAAACTTTTGCAATCACAAATCCTTTTAAAGAAGAGCGATCATCAACGTGCTCAACCTCAAGACCGATAGCTGTTAGTTTCTCACAAATTTCATCCAAAGATGCGTTTGTCTCTAGGTGATCTTTTAACCACGACAATGTAAATTTCATTTTAAAACCTCACATGAAAGCGATGACTAAAATCACACATTTTTATTAGGAAAAAAAGCAGGCATATCAAAGCAACGAAAGCCATAGTGGTCTAACCAACGCAGATCAGCATCAAAAAAAGCGCGTAAATCAGGCATACCGTATTTTAACATAGCAATACGATCAATGCCCATTCCCCATGCAAAACCTTGATATTCATCGGGATCTAACCCAACATTTTTTAATACATGAGGATGTACCATTCCGCATCCTAAAATTTCCAACCAATCCTGTCCTTCTCCAAACTTTACTTCTGAACCAGAACGATCACATTGAATATCCACTTCCATAGAGGGTTCGGTAAAAGGGAAAAAAGAGGGACGAAAACGCATATTTACAGAAGCGACTTCAAAAAATTCTTTACAAAAGGTTTCATGCAGCCACATCATATGCGCAATAGTGGAGGTTTTATCAATGACAAGACCTTCGACTTGATGAAACATGGGGGAATGCGTTGCATCTGAATCCATGCGGTAAGTTTTTCCAGGAATAATAATGCGTATCGGTGCTTTTTGTTTTTCCAGTGTACGAATTTGTACAGGTGATGTATGGGTGCGCAATAATTTGCGTTCTCCCATTTTATCAACATCAAAAAAGAAGGTATCATGCATTTCACGTGCTGGATGCCCTTCAGGAAAATTCAATGCCGTAAAATTATAATAATCTGTTTCAATATCAGGTCCCTCTGCGAGAGAAAAACCCAACTTCGTGTAAATGGTGATAATTTCCTCAATCACTTGTGAAATAGGATGGATACGTCCCCGTTCCATAGGAGAAGAGCGAACAGGCAAGGTAATATCAACCATTTCACGAGAAAGACGAGCATCCATTTCTTGTCTTTTTAGAAGATCACGCTTTTGTGCCCATAATTCTAAAATGCGATTTTTTAATCCATTAAGAACGGGACCAACTTTTTGACGCTGGCTCGCCTCCATTTTTCCTAATTCTTTTAATTTTTCAGAGATGCTGCCTTTTTTACCTAATGCTGCAATACGCACTGTTTCAAGTGCCTGTTCATCCCCCGCAGCTTCTAAAGCTAAACAAATTTCTTGTTCCAGACGCTCAATATCGTTCATATTTTTGCCTATTTTTTTAATAAAAGAAAACCCGCACTCGCAACAGCCAGCACGGGACCTCGGATAAATAAATGCTTTAAGAGAACACGACTGGCTTACTTGACAGCGCTTTCAAATGCATTAGGTGTTGTATCTTTTAAATATTCTAAAGCTTTTTTTGCCGAAGCGACTAAAGCAGAAAATGCTTCTGCCTCGTGGATTGCTATATCTGAAAGAACCTTACGATCAACTTCAATACCGGCTTTTGATAAGCCATCAATAAAGCGTCCATAAGTAAGACCTTCTGCACGAACAGCTGCATTAATTCTTTGAATCCACAAAGCACGGAAAGTACGTTTTCTATTTTTGCGATCACGATAAGCATACTGCTTTGAACGATCAACGGCTGCCTTAGCTGCACGAATGGTATTTTTACGACGACCGTAAAAACCTTCAGCTTGTTTTAAAACTTTTTTGTGCTTAGCGTGTGCTGTCACACCTCTTTTCACACGTGCCATATTATAATCTCCTCAAAATCAAAAGCGTAAGGTTTACATACCATTCGGCAAATAATGCTGAATGACTTTTTTAGCATCTTGTTCACACAAAACCATTGTTCCACGTGCATCGCGAATAAATTTATTCGAACGCTTAATCATACCGTGGCGCTTACCTGCAGCTGCTACTTTAACTTTTCCTGACGCTGTGATTTTAAACCGCTTTTTAGCGGATGATTTGGTCTTCATCTTGGGCATTTTGCTACTCCATACATCAATTGATTCAATCAAAAAATTATTTGCTCAAACGGACCAACGCTTGAACAAGCATTTCAAACAGCCACGGCATGCCCTGCCGGGCGGCTCTTCAAAGAAGCTTTGATAAGCTAGTATACACAAAATAGCAAGACCGTATTACAAAAAAATGGGTGCTCCATTGCCTTGAATTTCAATCAAAGGGGCCGGAATAGCATTTGTTTTGCTTGCGGCTTTACATAAATCAGCAATAATGCATTGTGTACATTGTGCTTTACGCGCTTGACAAATATAGCGTCCATGTAAAATCAGCCAATGATGTGCATGACGAAGATAACGGGTTGGTATAATCTTTAATAATTTTTTTTCGACAATTTCTGGTGTTTTGCCAGGCGCTAAACCAAGGCGATTACTTAAGCGAAAAATATGTGTATCAACCGCTAATGTAGGCTGACCAAAAGCAACATTCAAAACAACATTAGCAGTTTTGCGTCCCACGCCTGGAAGGGCCATCAGTGCTTCACGTGTATTAGGAACTTGACCACCATATTTGTCAATTAAACAGTTGCAAAGCGCGTAAATATTGCGTGCTTTTGCACGCCAGAGACCAATTGAACGGATATGATAGGCTATTTCTTCTTCTCCCAATGCAACCATTTTTTCCGGTTGATCAGCAAGATAAAATAATTTTTTTGTTGCTTTATTAACGCTTACATCTGTTGCTTGAGCTGAAAGGACAACGGCAACCAAAAGCGTAAAATTATTTGTATAGATAAGATCACTCTTAGGTGTAGGACGTTGTACAGAAAAACGATGAAATATTTCTGTAATTTCATCTTCATTATATAATATACCAGATAAATTTCGCATTTTTGATAATTTTATGGTATTTTGAGATGTTTTTATGTTACTTTGAGGCATTGAATTCTCTTAATCTTCTCTCTTGAAGTTATCATTCACGCTCGCCATATGAGAGGAATGCAGCGAACACTTTAATATAGAGTTTTGTCAAGTAAAGCCGCTTTAAAGAGGATACTCATGAATGACACATGTGACACCTTTCTCCAATCCTTTTCTTTTAGGATTTGAAACCGTAGAAAAAATATTACAACGTATCGGTAAAGCTGATGAGGCTTACCCAGCCTATAATATTGAACGTTTACACAAAAACGATGATGCAAATCATATCCGGATAACTTTAGCTGTTGCTGGATTTAAGATTAATCATCTTAATATTTTGCTCGATGATAATCAATTGGTTATTCATGGTAAACAAACAGACAACCAAAATCACCAATATTTATATCGCGGTATAGCTGCACGACAATTCCAGCGGACCTTTGTTCTTGCGGAAGGAATGAATGTCACAAATGCCGAGTTGAAAAATGGTCTTTTATCAATTAATCTATATCAACAAAAATTAAAAAAAGAAATAAAACAGATTCCAATTAAAGTCAGTTGTAGTGAGTCATAAAAGTTAAGGCGTAAAGGAGCAGTGAAATGGGAGAACATAAACAAAGCTTATCGTTTCAGAACACGTCCTACTCTGATGCGGGACAGATTGCTTATTTAAAAAAGGTTTGTACAGATGATCTGGCTAAAAACTTTCCAGATCTTCCGCCCATGACTCCAGGCATTACCATATGGGCACTTTTTGGTGAAACAGGTTATCCTATTATTTTATCTGATGAGCGTTCTATTGCTCTTGCTGGAGCCAATGAGCATGAACTCCAAATTGTAACGCTACACTAATTGCCTTATGAGAGAAAAACGGGTCTTTTGTCAATTTTATCCGTTTTTTCTCAATTAAAGGGTATTGAGACGTTTAGCGGTATTATTGGTTTTGGCCTTCTTTTGTTGATAAGGGCACGCGGTATTTTGGTATTGTGTGTGTTTCTTAAAAAGGATTGGTCGTCTGCGATAATATGGCGTTCTCACTCAAATAAAATATTGATGACTATTCATAATTGATTTTTTGCAACTGGAATAAGAGTCTCAAAAATCGTAAAGTTCTCTCGTATGGATCAATTAAAATTCTTGTTTGTCATAAGCAGAGTGAGCGTGCAGGTGAAAAGTACCTGAAGACAGGCAGTAAAAATGCCTTTTATGAATTATCTTAATGGCCAAGGATTTTCGCAACATTGGGGATGAGTGATATGTATGAGGCTGTCTATTTGTTTCTTTATAAGTGTTAAGTGTAAAGATGGTATACTCTATAGATTTTTTTATTTATAGGGTCATATCATTGACGGGTTTGGTGATGAAATGGACTAGAGCATATTAAGAAGTGCTTCTTTAAAATGAGTACGTGTTTAAAATAGGTGCGTGAATTGATAGAACAAGTAAGGGTATTTTGTTTTTCGTGAGGGGCGTTATTTCATCGAAAAATGTAAGAAACAAAAGCATGAGACAAGGTGTCATCATTATTTAGGATATTGCTATGGGTGCTTTTGAAAGGCATAAAGCTAAAAGTGTGAAGAGATAGTAAGTTTTTTGACAATTAGGCTTTCATATTCCTCACCAATTAGACTATACTCTTGTTCCAGAAGTTACGCAAACAGATCGATGCAATATAATAATATACCCACTAAATTTGGCATATAAAAATCTGGAACAGTTCGTGTTGCACTGAATCATTTTGATATTTGTCTCAAATATGCAATTGTGCTGGGATGAGATGTTGATTAACAGGTAAAAATAAAAGCTTTATGATTTTATAAAAAAATTTATGCAGAACTTTTAAATTTGTGTTTCAACTGCTTCAGTAGAGAGGTATTTTTCTCTTTTGAAGATTAAAGTTCTTGTTTTAAGAGTGAAGTTACAGCACAACAAGCAAAATGGAATTATTTGAGGGGAAAAAAATAATGCCTTCTTACCGTTCAAGAATATCGACGCACGGGCGTAATATGGCAGGAGCTCGCGGTCTTTGGCGTGCAACAGGGATGAAAGATACGGATTTTGGTAAACCCATTATTGCGATTGCGAATTCTTTTACACAATTTGTACCAGGGCATGTCCATTTAAAAGATCTCGGACAATTGGTTGCGCAACAAATAGCTATTGCCGGTGGTGTTGCAAAAGAGTTTAACACCATTGCTGTCGATGATGGAATTGCAATGGGGCACGATGGAATGCTTTATTCTCTGCCTTCACGTGAAATTATTGCTGATTCTGTAGAGTATATGGTCAATGCCCATTGCGCGGATGCTCTTGTCTGTATTTCTAATTGTGACAAAATTACACCTGGAATGTTAATGGCTGCTTTACGATTGAATATTCCAACAATCTTTGTTTCAGGTGGTCCCATGGAAGCCGGTAAGATTAAATGGAAAGATCAAGAGTTAAGGGTTGATTTGGTTGATGCCATGGTTGCTGCCGCTTCAGAACAAAACTCAGAAGAAGAAGTTGCTGAAATGGAGCGCGCTGCTTGTCCTACATGTGGCTCTTGTTCAGGAATGTTTACGGCCAATTCCATGAATTGCTTAACGGAAGCCTTGGGGCTTTCGCTTCCAGGAAATGGATCAGTGTTAGCAACCCATGCAGATCGACAGATGCTTTTTGAAGAAGCTGGAAAGCAGATTGTTGCATTGGTTAAGCGTTATTATGAAAAAGATGATGAAACAGTTTTGCCACGCTCTATTGCTTCACGCAAGGCTTTTGAAAATGCCATGACCGTTGATATTGCCATGGGGGGATCAACCAATACAGTTCTGCACCTTTTAGCTGCGGCGCAAGAGGGTGAGGTGGATTTTACCATGACAGATATTGATCAACTTTCACGTCGTGTTCCTGTTTTATGCAAGGTTGCTCCGGCTGTTGCGAATATTCATATGGAAGATGTTCATCGTGCAGGTGGGATTATGGGTCTTTTAGGTGAATTGGAGGCGGCGGGACTTATTGATACATCAACCTATACGGTTCATGAAAAAACGATGAAAGAAGCTCTTGATCGTTGGGATGTAAAACGAACCAATGAACCAGCGGTCCATGCATTTTATCGTGCTGCTCCAGGTGGTATTCCAACACAGACAGCTTTTAGCCAATCTTGTCGCTATGAGACTCTAGATCTTGATCGTGAAAAAGGTGTGATTCGTGATAGGGACCATGCCTACTCACAAGATGGAGGATTGGCAGTTCTTTATGGGAATCTTGCCGAAGAGGGCTGTATTGTAAAAACAGCAGGTGTTGATTCATCAATTTTGACCTTTAAAGGTCCGGCAAGAATTTTTGAAAGCCAAGATTCAGCTGTTTCAGCAATCTTAAATAATAAAATTAAAACAGGTGATATTGTTTTAATCCGTTATGAAGGTCCACGTGGAGGACCTGGAATGCAAGAAATGCTGTATCCAACGAGTTATCTCAAATCTAAAGGATTGGGTAAAGTTTGTGCACTTGTGACAGATGGACGTTTTTCAGGGGGAAGCTCAGGGCTCTCAATAGGACATATTTCACCAGAAGCGGCTGAAGGAGGAGAAATTGCGTTGGTTGAAGAAGGAGATATCATAGAAATTGATATTCCAAACCGTAGCATTCATATATTGGTTGATGACGGTGAGATGCAGCGGCGTCGCGCTAAGATGGAAGAGAAAGGAAAAGATGCGTGGCAACCGGTTGAAAAACGTCAGCGCAAAGTTTCAAAGGCTCTCAAAGCCTATGCTGCGATGACGACCTCTGCCGCAAAAGGTGCGGTTCGTAATATTTAATGAGATAATGGATGTATCTTATAAAGAAAGCACTCTGTTTTTTGGGGTATCTTTTACGTGATATTCTACACAGATTATTCTATTTGAATGAGAATTGTGAATATCGTAAGATTTTTTCATTTCCGACCTGTGTATGCTGAATCAATTAAAATCATTCTCTTGCGTGTTATAAGCGCAGAGAGCCCTGTGGAAAAAAACATTCAAGAAAAGAGTAAAAATGCCTTTTATGATTTGTTTCAAGCATAAAGGATTCATCGTAACATGAGGGATGGACAAATAGAATGATGATGCCGGTTTGCAAGATACATCAAAAAAGAGCACATGAGTTCCTATTAGGAAAGTTTTTGAATAAAAAAGAACATCTATTTTTTATAGAGGCTTATTCTTTTCAAGCTGTTTGAGATGATAAATTGCTTCTAAAGCTTGCTTAGGAGAAAGTTCATCGGGATGAATATTTTTTAAAGCTTCGTGCAGAACATCATGTTTGTTATTTTCTTCGTTGAGGGGAGAGGTCGCTTTAAGAGAAAAGAGCGGTAAATCGTCAATGAGTTTATGTCCTTTTCCAGCCATTTCACCTTGTTCTAATTGATGGAGGACATCTGTCGCTCGTGTAATAACAGCGCTAGGAAGTCCAGCAAGCTTTGCAACTTGTACGCCATAGGACCGATCTGCGGCTCCTGGTGTGACCTCATGAAGAAAAACCACATCGCCATTCCAATTTTTGACCTTTATGGTTACATTATGCAGTCTGTCAAGTTTTTCGGTTAGTGCTGTCATTTCATGAAAATGGGTAGCGAGAATAGCACGACAATGGTTAACTTCATGGAGATATTCAACGGCAGCCCAAGCAATAGAAAGTCCATCAAAAGTTGATGTACCACGCCCTATTTCATCGAGAATAACAAGAGAATGGTGGCTAGCATGATTAAGAATCGTTGCTGTTTCAACCATTTCCATCATAAAGGTTGAGCGTCCTCGCGCAAGATCATCGGAAGCTCCGACACGACTAAATAGGCGATCAACGACGCCAATATGTGCCGAAGTGGCGGGAACAAACGATCCCATTTGTGCCATAATAGCAATGAGCGCATTTTGCCGCAAAAAAGTTGATTTCCCTCCCATATTAGGCCCTGTTAAAAGCCAGATTGCGGCATATTGCTGATTTTCTTGCACAGAGAGATCACAATTATTGGCAACAAAGGGTTCTGCTGCTTGTTTACGGAGCGCTTGTTCAACAACAGGATGGCGTCCTGCGGTGATATGAAAGGTCAGCGAATGATCAATTTTAGGGCGGCAATAGCCTTGTTCTTCAGCAAGATATGCTAAAGCGACAGAAACATCTAAAATAGCAAGTGCTTCAGCGGCTTTACGAATAAAGTCAATTTGTTCAATAATTTCCTGAACGAGCGTATCAAAGATCTCCAGTTCAAGTGTCAAGGCGTGGTTTGCAGCATGCGCAATACGACTTTCAAGGTCAGCAAGTTCTGTTGTCGTAAAACGCATAGCATTTGCCATTGTTTGCCGATGAATAAAGCGTGCTTTCGCTTGTGGATCATTTGTAAGGGCAGATGCTTGTGTACTGGTGACTTCAATGAAGTAGCCTAGAATATTATTATGCTTTATTTTAAGCGTTTTAATATCTGTTTCTCGGGCATATTGCGCTTGAAGTTCAGCAATGACACGGCGTGATTCATCCCGTAAAGAACGCATTTCATCAAGCTCTTTATGATATTGAGAGCGAATAAAACCACCATCACGTTTCAGCAGGGGAAGATCATCAGCCAGTGCTTGTTCTAAATGGTGATGTAAAGCAACGGGTAGGTTCGAAAAGACCTGTTGTACATCACTTATTTCTTGAGGTAGGAGCTCATTACTAAGAAGCTGATGAATTTCACGAATGATTTCAAAGCCGCGCTGAATCGTTGCCATATCACGAGGACCTCCTCGTCCAAGAGCTAAACGTGAAACGGCGCGGGGCATGTCTGGTCCCCCTTTTAAAGTGAGCTTTATCGCCTCTGCAAGAGAAGGACTACGGAGAAAAAAATCGATAGAATCCAAACGCGTATCAATCGCTGAAGGAGTGGTAAGAGGAGCAATAAGGCGATCGATGAGAAGGCGAGATCCTCCTCCTGTTACAGTGCGATCAATAGCTTTTAGTAAACTTCCATCCCGTTGGCCTGATGTCGTTCGAATAAGTTCTAGGCTTAGTCTGGTTGCGGCATCAATAAAGAGGGTAGCACTTTCATTTTGGCGCTCAGGTTGCATGAGGGGAGGACGATGTGTGATTTGTGTTTTTTCGATATAACGAATAGCCGCTACAATTGCAGAGAGTTCGCAGCGTGAATAATCCGCAATACCTTCAAGAGTTGCCAATTTAAAATAAGTACAAATATCGCGTTCAGCGGTGAGGGTATCAAAAAGAGAAGTTGGTTGAGGTGAAACGATACGATCAAGAACACTAAAGAGTGATTTGTGAGATTTATCATGAAAAAAGGAATCAGCAACAATGATTTCCTGTGGATCCACACGCATAATATCTGCTAAAAGTCTCTCTTGGCGGCTTTCTGTTACACGAAATATGCCTGTTGAGATATCAATCCAAGAAAGAGCAAATTCTTCTCCGTCACTGGTTTTTATGCGGGCAAGTGTCATCAAATAATTTGCGCGTGTTGGATCAAGGAGTTTTTCTTCTGTTATCGTTCCAGGGGTTACAAGACGAACAACATCACGCCGCACAACAGATTTTGAGCCTCGTTTTTTTGCTTCAGCAGGATCTTCTGTTTGTTCACAAACAGCAACGCGATAACCACAAGCAATCAGTTTTTGTAAATAATCATCAGCAGTGTGAACGGGAACACCGCACATAGGAATATCTTGTCCTAAATGTTTTCCGCGTGCTGTAAGTGTGATTCCTAAGGCTTGAGCAGCTTCAATGGCATCATTAAAAAATAATTCGTAAAAATCCCCCATTCGGTAAAAAAGAAGAGAATCATGATGGACGGCTTTAATTTCTACGTATTGCTCCATCATAGGTGTAAGACGTTCTTGAGAGGAAGCAGAGAGGGAAGTAGGCTGCGGAATTAAATTATTTTTATGGTTGTTTTTTTTATCCATTTTTACGTGGCCTGTTTCCTTGCAGTAAAGCTTTTACTCTTTTTTGTTTACTTCAATATTTATTTATCTCTAAATTGAAACGCATTATCAGATTTGCTAAGGCAAAGAATAGCGATTTCTAATATATGAATCAAATTTAAAAATTGAGCGATTGTACGTATTATCAAGCAAAATTTACACCGTTTTTGGAGAAAATAATGTGAGATGAAAAAGAGCGAGCAGGATCAGAACATGTCTCAAACCATTTACAGTGCGAGCGAACGAGAAGCACTTGATTTTCATAGTCGTGGTCGACCAGGAAAGCTTGAGATTGTTGCAACCAAGTCTATGGCAACACAGCATGATTTAGCTTTGGCTTATTCACCAGGTGTTGCGGTTCCAGTTAAGGCAATTGCTCAAAACCCTGCGCTCGCTTATGATTATACAGCAAAAGGCAATCTTGTTGCTGTTATTTCAAATGGTACAGCTATCTTGGGGTTAGGAAATTTAGGTGCTCTTGCTTCCAAGCCAGTCATGGAAGGCAAAGCAGTACTGTTTAAGCGTTTTGCGGACATTGATTCGATTGATTTAGAAATCGACATAGACGATACGGAAAGTTTTATCAATTTGGTGCGTCATCTAGAACCTTCTTTTGGTGGAATCAATCTTGAAGACATTAAGGCGCCTGAATGTTTTATGATTGAAAGTCGCCTGCGGGAGGTGATGAATATTCCTGTTTTTCACGACGATCAACACGGTACAGCAATTATTGTGGCCGCTGGTGTTCTCAATGCTTTGACTTTAACAGGACGCGATATGCAAAATACGCGGTTAGTCTGTAATGGTGCTGGTTCTGCAGGGATTGCTTGTATTGAATTGATTAAAGCGATGGGCTTTCGTTCTGAAAATATCATACTTTGTGATACAAAAGGTGTGGTTTATGAAGGTCGTAAAGAGGGAATGAATCAGTGGAAGTCTGCGCATGCTGTTCGGACGGATAAACGTACGCTTATGGAAGCAATGGAAGGGGCAGATATATTTTTCGGGGTTTCTGCTAAAGGGGCATTGACTCCTGAAATGGTAAAATCCATGGCACCGCAGCCAATTATTTTTGCTATGGCCAACCCTGATCCAGAAATTACGCCGGAAGAGGTTATGCAAGTGCGTCAGGATGCCATTGTCGCAACAGGTCGTTCTGATTACCCCAATCAGATTAATAATGTTCTCTGTTTTCCTTATATATTTCGTGGTGCACTTGATGTGTGTGCAACGGTTATTAATGAAGACATGAAAATCGCTGCGGCAAGGGCTATTGCCAATTTAGCACATGAGGAAGTTCCTGACAGCGTTGCAGAAGCCTATCGGGGAAAGCGATTAAAGTTTGGTCCTGATTATATCATCCCTGTGCCATTTGATCCGCGTTTATTTACGGTTGTTTCAATGGCGGTAGCAAAAGCCGCAATGGAAAGCGGTGTTGCGCAAAAGCACATAGATGATTTAGATGCCTATGAGCGCGATTTGAATGCGAGACGTGATCCTATTTCTTCGGTGATGCGAGGGGTTTATAACCATGTTCGTCAAGCACCAAAACAAATTGTCTTTGCAGAAGGTGAAGAAGAGCAGGTCATGCGGGCTGCTGTTTCCTATGTTCATCAAAAATTAGGACAAGCGATTTTGGTTGGTCGTGAGGAGCAAGTAAGAGAAACGGCTGTTTTTGCTGGAATTGATCTGGAGCGTGAAGGTATTTCTATCATCAATGCTAAGCTTTCCTCTCGTACAGATGCTTATGCGAATTATCTTTATAAAAAGATGCAGCGTCAAGGCTGGCTGTTGCGTGATTGTCATCGTCGTATCAATAATGATCGAAATTATTTTGCTGCGTGTATGGTGGCACTAGGGGATGCGGATGCAATGGTTACAGGGGTAACACGCAATTATGAAACAGCGCTTGTTGATATACGTCGGGCAATTGATGAAAAACCAAAAGAACGATTGATTGGTATTTCAGTAGCTATTTGCCGTGGCCGAACTGTGTTTATTGCGGATACTGCTGTTTATGAAAATCCTAATTCGGAAGAACTTGCCGATATAGCAGAACAAACGGCTTCATTTGTGCGTGGATTTGGGTATAAGCCAAGGGTTGCATTTTTGGCATTTTCTACATTTGGTTATATGAAAGGGAAGGTTACACAGCAAATTCAGGAGGCAATTAATATTTTGCATGAACGCAAAGTTGATTTTGAGTTTGATGGAGAAATGAGTGCTGATGTCGCGCTTAATACCAAATTGATGCAGCAATATCCATTTATGGGATTAACGGAGACCGCTAATATTTTGGTTATGCCTGGATATCACGCCTCTTCTATCGCAAGCAAAATGTTACAAGAACTTGGGGACGCAACTATCATTGGTCCTATTTTAATTGGATTGGAAAAATCTGTCCAAATTGTACCGTTTAGTGGAAACGATACTGATGTTGTCAACATTGCAATGCTTGCAGCTTATCATGCGGCAAAAGTCATCTAAAAAAAGCCCCATAATATAACAATAATATATTATGGGGCTTTATGATAGTAAAAGAATAAATTTTTAGGATGGCTGTGTCTGATTGTCTTTTTGTTCTTCAGCAAGACGCTTTTGGAAGAGGGCTGCAAAATCAATGGGATCAATCCATAAAGGCGGAAAACCACCATTTTGAGTAGCATTCGATATAATTTGGCGAGCAAATGGAAATAAAAGACGAGGACATTCAATAAAGACCAGTGGCATAACATGTTCTTGTGGAATGTTTTTAAGGTGGAAAACGCCACCATAAATCAGCTCTACATGAAATAAGGTTTCAGTGTCATCATTGGCTTTGACGGAGAGAGACAAAACGACATCATAATTATCATCCCCAATGGGGTTAGCATTGACATTAATATTGATATCAATTTGTGGGGATTTTTCACGTGCACGCAATGAATGAGGAGCACCTGGGTTCTCGAATGAGAAATCTTTTAAATATTGAGTTAATACAGCAAAAACCGGCTCTACACTATTGTTGTTCATTTCACCTTCAGCCATACGACGAACCTCTCTCATTATAGTATATATGTTTTTATTTTAGCTCTAAAGATCGGATTGGTTATCACGCCTTGCAAGAGGTTGCAAGGAATGCGCTCTTTTTATCTTGAAGATTTTTTAATTCATTACAAATTTTGGAGCATTTTAATGGTTATCATCATTTTTGCGCCATGGGGATTCTTTTGTATCATAAACTTTGTAATCTTCAGCATTAAGATCAATTATTTTTTCAGAATCATGTGTTCTTTTCGTGTTGGGATTCATTTTGTTTTTTAATGATGAAAAAAAATGCCAAATAACAGAGCGAATTGGTTTAATAAGAAGCAATATTCCCAAAAGATCACTTACAAAGCCAGGAAGAATGAGCAAAAGCGCACTAAACATGATGAAAGCATCATGAATAATATTATTTTCTAATGCACGTCCTTGGATAAGTTCATTTTGTATGTTTTTTAAAAGGCTAATCCCTTGAATTCGCAATAAAACAACCCCAACTATGGTTGTGAAAATAACCAAACTCAAAGTTGCTAAAATACCAATTGCTTGACCAACAAAGATAAAACCAGCGATCTCAATTAAAAGAAAACAAAGAAAAATAACGACAAAAAAACGAGGTTTTATAGAATAAAGTTTTATCACATGAAAATTTCCTTCTGGATGAGGTGGGGAGAAATCCTTCATATAAAATCTATAAAAATATTTGAATGGTAGGATTCCTTATTTTACATATTTATTGATAAATGGTATTGACTGCAATGTTTATTACAGACTTAAAGCTTGGAGATTGACAGCGCCCATGGAATTTGACGTTATACTTGTCATCGCTCTTGTTGTTATGGTTGTTATTTTTGTGCAACTCCGTAGTGTATTAGGGAAACGAATTGGGTTTGAGAAACCCCCCTTTGATCCTTATTCATGTCGTTCTAAGAAACAAGCTGAGACAGAAACGGCTGATAATATTGTTTCGTTCCCTCATCAAAAAAATTCACAAAAAGGTGATTTTAGTGAAATTGATAAAATTGCACCGGAGGGGAGTGTTTTGAATGAAGATTTGCGCGCACTGTGTAAAATTGATCCTCATTTTTCTCCTCAATCTTTTATAAAGGGTGCGCAAATTGCTTATGAGATGATTGTAACGGCTTTTGCTAAAGGTGATCGTGGTCAACTTAAAAGCTTGCTTTGTCAGGATGTTTTTGAGAACTTTTGTACTGCTATTGAGCAACGAGAAAAAAACAAAGAAAGAGTAGAGTTTACTTTTGTTGGAATTAATAAAATTGAGTTTGTTGCGGCGGCAATACAAGAAAAGGACGAACTTTTAACGGTACGTATTGTCAGTGAGATGATTTCTGTTACTTATAATGAACAGGGAGAGCGTATAGATGGTGATCCCGATACTATTGTAGAAATTAGGGACATTTGGACGTTTGTTCGCAATAGCCTATCGCCGGATCCAAACTGGAAGCTTTTTGCCACAGAAGATGAAAATTAAAGTATTTTTTTTCTTCCATAAGTACGCAATGATTTATGAGAAATTAAAATGTCCTCAAGTGAGTGGAGACAAAAAAGAGATTTATTAACTTCAAAAGACCGTCTTTTATGGGAGAGGGTGTGTCGTACGACAAAACCTCTTCATGATAAGATACCTCCTTTTATTTTAGAAGATATTGCAAATATTAATGATAAAAAACAGCGTACAACTCAAAACCCTTTAACTTCTCAGGAAAATCAACAAGGCTCAACAATTATTAAAAAAGAAAAGAGAGCAGTTACACAAACACATAAAATTCATTTTTTTGATCATGTTGCACACCGTAAAATTTCCCAAGGTCGTTATCCTCTTGAAGCGCGTCTTGATCTTCACGGTTATATGCAGGAAGAAGCTTATTTTTTCTTAAAAAATTTTTTACAATCCTCTCAGCAGAGTGGATTGCGTTATGTTCTAGTGATTACAGGAAAGGGCCGATCTGTTGGGAGCGATGGGGCTTTGTATAGATTTGTTCCATATTGGTTATCAACACCAGCTTTTCGATATTATGTTCATGCATTTGAGCAAGCCGCGCGTCATCATGGTGGTGAAGGTGCACTGTATATTTGGTTGCGTCGTTTCTTGTCGGGAAAAGGAAAGTGATGTTATTGTTGTCGTTTTAGATTTAATATTTATTTCAAAAGATTTTGTCTATTATAGATCATAGAAGAGATAAGATAAGCTATTGATTTATAATGATACAGTCATTATTTTCGTCTATTGTATAAGACGCTTTTAATGCAATATCTTCTTATTTTTAATTTTTTATAAAGACTATCGTCTTATACTCTGTGTATTGGGCTCATTTTTTTCGTTTTTTATAGTTTAATAAGATTTCGTCACCTATAAAAACAGAAAGTTTTAAGTAGAGCACTTTTGAAAGAGAGTGGAGTTATTTAATTACTTTCATGGCTTTTTATGATAAAGGCCCGCAAAGTTTTCTTATAGTATCACGGCACTTTTCCATATTTTAAAGGTAGGGGGTGTTCATATATTTCTATCAACCCGATCTTTATGAATATGACGTATAGGGACTTTGTACGAATTCTTGTAAGAATAGGTAAATGTAAAGTCTGATGTGTCATGTTGGTATGTCGCAAAAATTTTTATAAAAAGCTGCCAAGTTTTCCGGATTCATTATTGGTCAATTTTACGTTTTATGGGGTTGTTTCTTTAAGAGAGTTTTTACTTTTGTCGTTTCTGATAAATCAAGGTTCAAACCTCATGCAGCCGTATGTTTGAGATAAATATTAAGGTGATTCATTGCTCTTACGAGCTGTATCAGATTTTGTATGTCAAATAGGATGAGCGTATCTTTTGTGGGGTAATTTCTGAAATAGGAAAATAGCCTAATGTGAAGAAGGATATAAAGCTTTAAAGGTGTTCCCCAGTTTAGTCATTTCCTTTTAATTTGGCTTTACGGTTTTCAAAAGTATCTAAAGCAATATCTTTTAAATAATAAAGATTACGTTGCTTTACGCTTTTGTTTATTGCGTGTTTTTTGGGGCCACGACTCTCATGTAAGTAAAATGCCATTGGTTTTGCTAATTCACGAGCTTGTTAAAAAACATTTCTCAATGCTCGTCACATCTGTTTTGAGACGGCTCTCATGAAGGATATAACGATAAATCTATTCAGGACCTTGATATTTAAGTTTAAAGCGCAAGTTGGCACTATCACATATTTTACCCTCAATGTTGGGATAACTCTTAAAGTTTTTGGCACTTAAAAAGAGCTATAAGAGGCATTTTTAGTCCCTATCTTTACATGGTTCACTCGCTTGTGGTGTGTAAGCAAATGGTTTTGATTGATTCAAAATAAACAGATTTGAAATGAGAAAATCTTACGATATTCTGAGTTATAATTTAATATGAATGACGCTAGAGTATCTTTATAAACCAATAAATTGTTACATCTAGCTATGCAACAGCACCAAAAGATATAATTTTATGAAGAGATATCCTCATTGACTAAAAGCTTCTAAAGTTTCTTATTTTATAATAATTTAATCATTGAAATTTAATAATGAAGCATAGAAAATACAGAATATGAGATTAATCGTGGGGTTTACACTCTTATTCGTCGTCTTTCGGATATTGGTTGAAATGCTAGCTTAGCATGAAAAGCACAATAGGGGCTATTTTCATCAGAATCAGCACCACAAAAATGAAAATCTGCTGATAATGGATCCCCAACCGGCCATCTACATGTATTTTCACTCAATTGTAGAAGATTAAGTTGACGTGATATAGGCACAACGACATTAGATTTTGTAGACATATCAACTTCTTTTACAGTTTCTGCTACAAACTCTGTCTTTAAAGTTTTTTCTTCAACATCAGCAGGTGGTGTGTTTATTGGTGATGCGGTGGATGTGTTGCGACGCACACGTGGAGATGATGGGCTGTTTCCTGCGGGAGTTTTTTGCGCACGCACGCTTCCTGGTGCTGTTTTACCACGCCCTGGCAATTTTAATCGATGCACTTTACCGATAACTGCATTTCTGCTGACTCCACCTAATTGAGCAGCAATTTGACTTGCGCTTAACCCTTCACTCCAAAGCTTTTTAAGAAGCTCAACGCGTTCACATGTCCAACCCATACCAGCACTCCATTCCGATTATATCACTGAGATGCTTCCCCTTCACATCTTCAAATGTTTCAATAACATTTCCAATGCGCTGAATGAAAGAATTTTATACTCTAAGGAGTATAAAAAAATCATCCAACTTGTGGACCTTACAAATTAAAACACATCATCTTGCTTAACTATAATATAAATTACAATATGCACTCACCCTATGACAAGAGCCTTTGCCTCTTAAAGAGTTTATTTAAAAGATTTTCCCCAATTTGCAAATTAATCATAGGTTAAACGTTCACTTTATATTTAAGGCTTTTCCTCAAAATGCTTATGCTTACTTGTAGAACTTTCGTTGACTTTTTTCAATTGGTGGAATGATCTAATTCGTAAATATAATCATTCATCCTCATGAAACGTTGAAAATACTGTAACGAAATGTATCATGTTGTCTTATTTGTAGTGTTGCTTTGTATATATTAAAAAGGTTAAAATATAAAGGAAATAATGATGGATGCCATCTCTATTCAACCACTTTACGAATGTTTTGCACGACGGAATTTGCATTTTGAACAGGGGCATGATGTATGGCTTATTTCCGATAAAGGAGAACATTATCTTGATTTCACATCTGGTGTTGCTGTTAATGCATTAGGGCATGCCCATCCTAAATTGGTTGATACGCTTAAAAGGCAAGCTGAAAAACTTTGGCATGTTTCTAATCTTTTTCAGTCTCCTGAACAAACTGCTCTTGCCACGCGGCTTTGTGCAAATAGTTTTGCAGATAAGGTTTTTTTCTGCAATTCAGGCACTGAAGCATTGGAATGCGCTTTCAAAACGGCACGTCATTATTACTATGCCGCGGGTTATCCAGAACGCATTGAAATCATTACTTTTGAAGGGGCATTTCATGGGCGGACACTTGCAGCGCTTGCTGCGACGGGGCATAAAAAATATCTGGAAGGCTTTGGGCCTAAAGCTGGTGGATTTATTCAAGTCCCTTTTTGTGATGAAAGCGCTTTGCGTAATGCTATTCATAAAAATACCGCTGCTATTCTTATTGAACCCATTCAAGGAGAAGGAGGGATACGAACGGTTTCTCATGAATATTTAAGATTTTTGCGCAAAATATGCGATGATAATGGTCTATTGTTGATTTTTGATGAAGTTCAAACGGGTATGGGGCGAACAGGAAAGCTTTTTGCTTATGAATGGAGTGATGTTACACCTGATATTTTGACCCTCGCAAAAGGACTAGGGGGTGGATTTCCATTAGGGGCTTGCCTTGCAACGGATAAAGTTGCAAAAAGCATGACACTTGGGACCCATGGTTCAACCTTTGGAGGAAATCTTCTTGGAATGGCTGTAGGAAATACTGTTCTCGATACCCTGTTAGAGCCAAGTTTTCTTAGCCATGTGCAAAACATGGGGGATAAACTGAAAAGTGGACTTTTGCATATTGTCAATATCTATCCTGATATTATCTGTGCAGTTCAGGGGATGGGGCTTATGGTGGGCATTCAGTGTGTTGTTCCTTCAAATCTTGTCGTCGATGCTTTGGAAAAAGAATATCTCCTAAGTGTTGCAGCCAACAACAATGTCGTGCGCTTATTGCCTCCTCTTATCATTAGGGAAAAAGAGATTGATGAAAGTTTGCATCGTATTGAAAAAGCAATTGCTTATCTTTCGCACGTAAACAAAAAAAGATAAATATTACATATGACAAAAGTTCTTCATTATTTTATGGACTTATCCATTTTAATACTAGGAGTAACATATGCACTAATCGATTATGCAAAAACCCTTAAAGCATCTTTTGAGATATAAGTATTGATTTATAATGATAATTTATCATTATTCAACTTGAATAAGAATCCCGAATATCGTAGGATTCTCTCATTTCAAATCTGTTTATCTTGAATCAATCAAAACCATTCTCTTGCACACTACAAGCAGGTGGGTCGTGTGGGTAAAAACTATACAATAAAAATGCCTCTAATGAACCACCTAAAGTACTAAAGGTTGTCGCAACATTCTAGGGCTGATGACAAATGTGTAATGATATCAGTTTGCTTCTTCATAAGTGTAAAGATGAGGGTCTCAATGGCTTTATCGTTATACCCTTCATGAGGGCCGTCACAAAATGGGAAAGGCTTAAAGCTTTTGAATTTTAACAAAATATTATAAGTAAAAATACAATAAATTGAATAGGTTGAATCAAGCTATTTTATATGACGCCACTTAAAAATTCCCCCCCTTTACACGTAATTTAAGTGACCGTTTCTATATAAGACTGACATCTATTACAATAACATTGAAAATAACAGAAAAAACAAATCACAAATAAATTTAAAAAACAATTTTAAACCGTCCTTCAAGTGTTGTAAATTTTTTTATCATAAAAACTTTGGCATTATATCCACATTTTCCAAAACACTCAAGCATGTTCATTTCACTTATCCCACGAAATTTTTCACTTACTCGAAATTCTCCACTTAAAAGTTTAGACAATTGCGGTTAAGTCATTTTTAAAAATTGGCTAGCTTGCTTTTGCATTAAGTTTTTTCTTTAAGAGTTTGACTGATTTTATGCGTAAGTTGCGCTTTGGTTAGCTTCTCTCTAGAATCTGAAAAACCAAGATCCATATAAACATTAGAACTCCTGTGAAAACCATTGATTATTTTAATTCTTTTCTAATAGTTCTGCAAGCTTGAGACGTTCTTTAATCAAGTTGATATCTGGTTTTGGTGTTGCAATGCCATGAGTCTATTTTTTTGGAAACGATGAGAAAATCTTACGTTATTCGAGGTTTTAATTCAAGGCGAATAGCGCTAAATTATTCATTATAAATCAGTACCTTGTCTATAGATAAAACACCTACGATAATTTTTGAAAAACCATATGCATGCCCCTATATTTCATGTGATATCAGTGTGCGTCAGCTTGGGGAGAAGTTCCATCATGCTTACCGGTTTGAAAATGCAGCTTGGTTATATTAACAATATAGCTGACATACGCATTTTATCACATTTTGGGGATATCGTGATATTGCAAGCAACAAAACATCAATGCATACTCAAATGAGTGCAATATGCACAAATTTCAGTCATAAATGCCCTGACAAGTGATCTTACCAAATTCTAGCAGATACTTTAACCTATGAGGAACATCGTGGGCCAATTACGGACAAAATATTTGTGTGGATGGAGGATGGAAATAAAGTGCTCCATTCCTTTATTAAAGCTGTGGCTCTTTTTGATTTTCATTTTCATATTACCACTCCAGAGGAGAGTGAACTTCAAGAACAATTTATAGATTGGGCAGTCAAATGGGGAACGCATCTTACGCTACTCCATAATCCTCCAAAGTAGCTAAAAATGCTGATTGTATTACGACCGAGTCTCGACGGGATAAGAATTTCATACTTGCAGTTATTGTATTTTTCAGCCTTATCACGTCAATGAAGTTTTCATGACATTAGCAAAACTTGATACTTTTTTATGCATTGCCTACTTGCTCATCGTAGGGGAGAAGTTACCAAGACTGTGATTGGTGGACTACATTCAGTTATTTTCGATGAGGTTGAAAATCGTTTTCATGCTCAAAAAGCGTTTCTGTCTTGGTATTTACAAGATGCATTTTTCTCTCCACAATAGTCTTCTTATAAAAAATTATAATAATAAGGTAAAGCCATGAATGAATCCGCTAAAGATGAAGTCTCTTTCAACCATATCTCTTTGCATGAAGATGATTGTGTTATTCCTTTTCAAGTTGAAGAACTTGATATCCGTGGACGTGCCGTACAACTTGGGGAAACTTTAAATTCTATTCTTAACAGACATCAATATCCTGAATCGGTTTCATCTCTTCTGGCAGAGGCTTTACTTTTAACTGTTCTACTTGGAACCTCTCTCAAGCTTACGGGAAAATTTATTTTACAAACCCATTCCGATGGGCCGGTTAATATGTTAGTGTGTGATTTTTCTCCTCCTTCTAGTTTACGTGGATACGCTCGTTTTGATAAAGAACAGCTTAAAGAAGCCATGGACCATGATCAAACATCTTCAAAAACACTTTTAGGAAAAGGCACTTTAGCTTTCACGATTGATCAAGGACCCCACATGCAACCCTATCAAGGGATAGTGGCATTAGATGGATCAAATTTACAGGAAGCTGCTCGTACTTACTTTGATCAGTCAGAGCAAATTCCAACCGATATCCGTTTGGCTGTTGCTATATTAATCAACCGTGATCAACAAGGAAAGCCGCAAAAAAGCTGGCGAGCTGGAGGTATTTTGACTCAACTTTTGCCTCAAGCATCGTCCCATCATAAAATAGCTGCTCCTCATCAAAAGCGAGAAGAAACAAAAACCCAATTGGATAACCAATGGCAAGAAGCTAAAATACTTATGGCAACGATTGAAAGTTCAGAATTAACAGATCCTCAAGTTGGGAGTAAACAGCTCTTGTTCCGTCTTTTTCATGAACGAGGTGTGAGAGTTTTTAATCCTTTATCTCTTGTTGATCAGTGTTCTTGTTCACGCGAAAAAATTAAAGGAATCTTAGAAGGGTTTCCGATTGATGAACGCAATAAAATGGTTAAAGATACATATATTTCAGTCACATGTGAATTTTGCTCGAAAACCTATCGTTTTACACCACAAGAACTTTTGGAAGAAAAAATATAATCAATTTCATAGAAAAATGATGATTGCAATAAAAGCCCATTTTAGTTTGTGCTCTAAAAACGTAAAGCATAAGCTTATATGAACCTCTAGAATATTTCTTTCTTTAGCTTTTTTAGGCGTATGCGAATGATCTTTCTGTTGAAATCATTATTCAGGTTATATAATTTTGTGAAAAAGGGCTCTTTGTAAAAGATACTTTTTTCTCTTGAAAGGGATTCTTTTTTACTTTTTAGTTTATTGCTTACAATGAATCCTTTTATAAAACTCATGAATATATTGATAAACTTTATTTATAAATCAATATGTTAATATTTTATTTTTCTTCTGTCATAATTGCTTGTTCAATTTTTGGGAGAATTTTTTTCTGATAAATTTGCCATGTTAAAGGACCAACATGTTTAGCGATAATGATACTCTCTTTATTTAAGAGAAAGGTTTCTGGTGGTCCATATACCCCCCAATTAATGGCTGTATAGCCTGAAACATCAAAGCCAATCAATTTAAAAGGATTCCCGAAGTTATTTAAAAAGCGCAGGGCATTTACTTTGTTATCCTTATAATTAATACCAATCAGATCAAAACGTTTATCTTGTGCAATTTTCATAAGAAGAGGATGCTCTTGGCGACAGGGTAAACACCAAGAACCCCAAAAATTGACCAATGTTACACGTCCTTTAAATTGTTTTGAATTGAGATAATTTTCTTTATCAAGAAGAGGAAGGTACGTATTGGGGGCAGGCTTTTCAGCCAATGCATTTGGAAGAAGAGAAGGATCTTGAGAGTATTCCTTATCCATAAAATTGAAAAAAAGCGCGATGAGAAGAAGAAACAGTACAAATGGTCCAAAAAGAACAAATACAACAGGTGAAGATATATTTTTTTTAAGTTTTGAAGGGGTGTTCTTCATTGTATTTTTCTTTTGGCGACAGTTCTTTTTTGTTTAGCTGTTGGAGAATTTTTTTTTGGTATAAAGCTTTGCAAAACATATAGCCAAGGAGGGATAAGAGGGATATTGCAGAAAGTACATAGCTTAAAACAACAATTTGCTCGTGTTTTAGGGTTCCAAGGAAAAAGTCAATTTTTTGCGATAAGTTTCCTAAAAGCCCGCTGTGAATGCCATTTAGGTCTAGCATGATGAAGAGTCCTGTTGTTGTATACGACGGGATTTTTGGGTCTGAAGTATTTGGATATAACGATGATTAATTTCATTTCGCATCGCCATTAAATAGAGCGTAATACACATAAAGATGAAACAAAATAGCATTGTTATAAGGGGCCATAACATAGCATTGTCGATTGTTGGTCCTCCAGCACGTAACAGGGAGGCTGGTTGATGCAATGTATTCCACCAATTAACGGAAAATTTAATAATAGGAATATTAACAAATCCAACAAGGGTAAGAATTGCAGTAGCACGAGCAGCTTTTGCTTGGTTATCAAAAGCACGTCCAAGCAGAATAATGGAAAGATAGATAAAAAGCAGAATTAAAACCGATGTTAATCGTGCATCCCAAACCCACCACGTTCCCCATGTTGGTCTCCCCCACAGCGCTCCTGTCATGAGAGCCAAGGCGGTAAAAATTGCTCCAATATTTGCACCACATTTGAGAACCACATCAGCAAGATGATATTGCCAAATCAAAGTTCCTAATGCTGCTACACTTATTAATACATAACAGAATGTAGATAACCACGCGAAAGGTACATGAAGGTACATAATCCTAACAGTGATACCCTGTTGATAGTCGTCTGGGGAATGCATCACTAGAATAAGCCCTAAGATAAGAAGACAAACCGTTATGCTGGCGAGCCAAGGCAAAACGATACTGCTTATTTTCATGAAACGGGTAAAACTTGCAGGCCATGACCTTATTTTATGTGTATGAGATAGTTCATTCATGAAATTCATAATAGGCAGAGTTTCGCTATACGGCAATCATCTTTTATTATTCTGATAAAAGCTTGAGTGTTAAGGCAGAAACAAAAGAACTAAAAAGACTCAAAAGAAGTGAAAAAGCGCTAAGAAGCGCTAAGGATGCGAGAAAAGAGGCATTTGGATTTGTTGGGGCAGTTGCAGCTGAAACGCCAAAAATCATAATGGGAATAATCCACGGTAAGATAATGATGAAAATAAGAAGAGTGCTGTGTAACAATGAGGCTGCAAGTGCCGCTCCTATAGCGCCAATAAAAACGATAGCTGGTGTTCCGCATAAAAGGGTAAGGATTGTTGTAAAAGTTATCGTGACATCTAAGTGGAGCATGAGGGCTAAAATAGGTGTTACAAAAATGAGCGGAAGCATTGTTCCTATCCAATGAGCGATGCATTTGGTAAAAACAATCAGTGTAAAACTTTGTTGTTGTCCTGAAAGGATAAATTGATCGAGATTGCCATCATCGCGATCGATTTGAAAAAGTTTATTCAGATTGAGAAGTCCTGCGAAAAGGGCTCCAAACCACAATATTCCTGGTCCTATTTGAGCAAGAGTTTTGGGATCTGGTCCAATGGCAAAAGGGGTTATAATAACAACAGCAATGAAAAACAATAGTCCTGTGAGTGAAGAAGTTTGTGGTGCTAATAATAGTTTAAGATCACGCCAGAATAGTGCTTTCATTTTATTCTCTCCTAGAGAGGTAAAAATTTTTCCAGAGCAACGGTATGGTTTTCTGGAATACCTAGGGAATTATGGGTTGCGGCGATAATCATACCGCCTTGATTGAGATGACGCTGGAAAATATGAGAAAGGCGTTTTTGAGCATGGCTATCAAGCCCAGATATTGGTTCGTCTAAAATCCAAATAGGACGATAAGAGAGCAAAAGTCGGGCAATAGCGACACGTCTTTGTTGTCCAGTGGACAGAGCGTTAAAGGGTAAATATTCAAGATCAGAAAGACCAATATCGGCAAGGGCCTCATAGGGGGAGTATAGAGGTTGACCATAAAACTCTGTCCAAAATTGCAAATTGTCTATGACAGATAAGAAAGGTTTCATGGCATTTTGAGACCCGAGATAATGACACGCAGTTGCAACAGGATATCTTTGATCATGGTCTTTAAGGACGATTTGACCTTCATCAACTTTAAGAAGACCAACAATGATTCGCAGTAATGTAGATTTTCCGATACCATTGGGACCGGTAATGGTCATCAGTTGCTGTGGAAATAAACAAAAAGAAAGGTTTTTGAATAGAGTTTCCCCGTTTCTATAAGCTGCCAATTTTTTTCCTGATAACATCATTGGATTGCCTGTTTTGCTTTAATTTCCCTATTTTTTATTGCATTAGAGCATAAAAAACACGTTTTTTATGCAATTGTCCCTAGAATAGTTCTAGAAATAGTTCTATAAGAGATGTGTTACATCAATATCTGGTGTAAAATGGTTTTCGGCGCTGATTTCCGCATTTACCTATCAAAGGTGGAGGGGGAAATGGATAGCGGAGGTGGTTGCGTCTGCGCTCAAGCTGCGACCTTGACTCGTAGTTTGTGTTGTTCATTCCTGGAAATTGGGTAGTTTTTAGTATGAGGGTGGACACAGTCATGACTCACATTGATAGTTTTAATTGTCGCAGAACGTTAAATGTTGGTGGCAAAGAATATACTTATTATAGCTTGATCGAAGCGGAGAAAAATGGACTTGAAGGTATTTCTCGTTTACCATTTTCGATGAAAGTTATTCTTGAAAATTTATTGCGATTTGAAGATGATCGCACAGTTAAAAAAGAAGATATCCTTAATGTTGCTAAGTGGTTAAGCGACAAAGGAAGTGCGGAGGCAGAAATTGCCTACCGTCCTGCACGTGTTCTTATGCAAGATTTTACGGGTGTTCCTGCTGTTGTTGATCTTTCTGCAATGCGTGATGCTATGGTTAAACTTGGCGGTAACGCTGAAAAAATTAATCCTCTCATCCCCGTTGATCTCATCATTGACCATTCAGTCATTGTTGATGATTTTGGCACTCCCATGGCTTTTAAGGAAAATGTTGAGCATGAATATGAGCGCAATGGTGAGCGCTATCGTTTCCTTAAATGGGGACAGCAAGCCTTTCAAAATTTTCGGGTTGTTCCTCCAGGAACAGGGATCTGTCATCAGGTAAATCTTGAATATTTAGCGCAATGCGTATGGATGAAGAATGAAGAGGGGGCTGAGACGCTTTATCCAGACACTTGTGTGGGAACTGATTCGCATACAACGATGGTCAATGGTTTGGGTGTTTTAGGTTGGGGAGTTGGTGGTATTGAGGCTGAAGCGGCAATGTTAGGCCAACCTGTTTCTATGTTGTTACCTGAAGTGATTGGTTTTCATCTAACAGGGAAACTTAAAGAAGGTGTAACAGCCACTGATCTCGTGTTGACGGTAACTCAAATGCTCCGCCAGAAAGGTGTTGTTGGTAAATTTGTTGAGTTTTTTGGTCCTGGTTTGGAACATATGACGCTTGCTGATCGGGCAACGATTGGGAATATGGCTCCTGAATATGGGGCAACCTGTGGTTTTTTCCCAATTGATAATGAGACAGTGCGTTATCTCAATATGACAGGGCGTGATGAAAATCGGATTGCTTTGGTCGAGGCTTATTCCAAAGCACAAGGGATGTGGCATGATGAAATGGTGGCTAGTCCCATTTTTAGTGATACAATTGAATTAGATATGGGAACCGTTGTTCCTTCTATGGCTGGTCCTAAACGTCCTGAAGGACGTATTGCATTGGAAAATGTTGGGCAAGGTTTTGAGAAGGCGTTGGTCGAAGATTATAAGAAGACTGGACAAGATGAGCGTTATCCGGTTGAGGGTGAAGAATATACGCTTGGTCACGGTGATGTGGTGATCGCTGCGATTACATCATGTACGAATACATCAAATCCAAGTGTTCTTATTGCCGCAGGTCTTTTGGCACGAAATGCTGTGGCAAAAGGGCTCAAGAGCAAACCGTGGGTAAAAACCTCTCTTGCACCTGGTTCACAGGTCGTTGAAGCTTACCTTAAAAGTTCAGGTCTACAAAAAGATTTAGATGCATTAGGATTTAACTTAGTAGGGTTTGGGTGCACGACATGTATTGGAAATTCTGGTCCTCTGCATCCAGCTATTTCTAAAACGATTAATGACAATGGTGTCATTGCAGCTGCAGTTCTTTCAGGAAATCGTAACTTTGAAGGGCGTGTTTCCCCTGATGTACAAGCCAATTATTTAGCTTCCCCTCCATTAGTTGTCGCACATGCGCTTGTTGGGACGGTGTGCAAAGATTTAACCAAGGAACCTCTTGGTGAAGATTCAGATGGTCAACCGGTTTACTTAAGAGATATTTGGCCAACTTCTCAAGAAATACAGGCGTTTATCGAAAAAAATGTTACGCGTAAGGTTTTTGCCGAAAAATATGCCGATGTCTTTAAGGGAGATGAAAATTGGCAAAAAGTTCAAATCCCTACAGGTTCTACCTATTCTTGGGATGAGCAATCTACCTATGTCCGTAATCCCCCTTATTTCGATGATATGAAGAAAACGCCGGATGTCTTATCAGATATCAAGGATGCACGGATTTTAGGTTTGTTTGGTGATAAAATCACGACAGACCATATTTCTCCTGCTGGTTCTATTAAGGCTGCTTCTCCTGCGGGCAAATATTTAATGGATCATGGTGTTAAAGTGGCTGATTTTAATCAGTATGGAACGCGTCGTGGGAATCATGAAGTTATGATGCGTGGGACCTTTGCTAATATTCGCATTCGTAATTTCATGTTAGGAGAAAATGGTCGAGAAGGAGGTTATACGATTCATTATCCCTCAGCGGTAGAACAAGCCATTTATGATGCAGCAATGGCGTATAAACAAGAAGCTGTTCCGCTTGTTGTTTTTGCAGGTATTGAATATGGCAATGGATCATCACGCGATTGGGCAGCCAAGGGGACCAATCTTCTTGGTATAAAAGCGGTGATTGTGCAATCTTTTGAAAGAATTCATCGCTCTAATCTTGTTGGTATGGGTATTGTTCCTTTTGTTTTTGAAGAGGGGCTAAGTTGGAAATCTTTAGGCTTAAAGGGAGATGAAAAGGTAACAATTGAAGGGATTCATAACTTGAAACCTCGTCAAAAGACTGTAGCAACAATTACTTTTTCTGATGGTACGGTAAAGACTGTTCCATTATTATGCCGTGTTGATACTGAAGATGAATTAGATTATTTGCATCATGGTGGGATTTTGCAATACGTCTTGCGTAAGCTAGCCGTTTAAATGCCTTTGTTTTTTGAGGAATGTCTTTAAACGATTAAGCTATAAAGTTGCGCATCAAAGAATTTGACTTCGTTTTTTATGTCTGTCGTTGAAAATTCAATTGACGTTGGCTTTGACATTGCGCTATAAGTCGCACGAATTATAAGCAGCTTTATAGGTTTGCTTGGGTTAGGTTTGTTTATATTGGTAGAGTTATTCTGTAGACTTATTTTACCAAACTGTTGAAAGAGAGATTATATTTATGGCGAATACACCTTCTGCTCGAAAAGCAGTGCGCAAGGTTGCAGCGCGCACACAGGTTAATAGGGCCCGCCGTTCACGTGTTCGTACTTTTATACGTAAGTTTGATGATGCTTTAGCTGGGGGTGATAAGGCGGCTGCGGAAATTGCATTTAAGAATTTTGAGCCTGAGATTATGCGTGCGGTTTCTAAAGGGGTTTTTCACAAAAATGCTGCTGCGAGGAAAGTATCGCGTTTAGCGAAGCGTTTGAAAGCTCTTAGCGCTTAAGTTTTTATTTATTGAGAATAAAGCCAGCATCCATCAAGGATGCTGGCTTTTTATTTATTGCTTTAAAAAATTTCTGTTTAAAATAGGAATCGGCAATGATTCTCCTCTTGAAAAAGGAGAAAAAATTTATAGGGAGAGCATGGTTATCCACAAGCTTTGTGGATTTTTACAGAGTCTTTTTTGTCAAGCATTTTATTTTTTTTTTAAAATCTGAAGAGATTCTTTAATTATTGGTAAATTTAGAGAAAAAAAATGAATTGAATCAATAATTTTTTCATTCTTTATTGATATAAGCATTTTTGGGGGGATCTTTTGATTTTATTTTGACCTCTTGCATTTTACCTCTGCTGTTTTGTATGCTCCTTGTGAAGACTGAAAAGCATGAAGGGGTTACATCAGCGTGTTATTCTGTATTTTATTGAATACAAGATGCTTTGGTTTAGACTTTATAAAGCTTTTGTGTTGGAGAGGTTTTCTAGCGTTTTTTTAGTTTTCTTAATTGGTATGTTTACCATTTTAGAAGGTTGGGTCATATCATGAATACATGAGTACAAGTAAATCTTATTGGTCATCTTTATTAGTAGGGTTGTGATGAGGCTATCCTAGGGGAGGGTAAGTAATCTTATTGGGGATAGGGCGTTTTGCTTCCACTAGGTTTATTTAGGTGTTTGGCAGGACAAATTTTATTTTTATCAGGATGGAAGATGGTGGATAAATTGAACTCTAAAGCTAGTTCCTTTAAAAGGGTTTCGGTAGATGTCTTGTCGACAGAGAATATAATAAAGGATAGGATGACAGAGAATGATGGGGCCGTTTGTAGAAGTTCTTCTGTAGGATATTCTATTGTTTCAGAGGAAGAAAGTGCAGCGGCTTTTATACGTGTGATGGCACAATTAAAGGCCCAAGTTGGTGTTGAGGCTTATACCAGTTGGTTTGGTCGTGTGAAGCTTGCTGAGTATAGTCATACGCTTGTAAAGCTTTCTGTTCCTACAGCTTTTTTACGTTCATGGATTAATAATCACTATGGTTCTCTTTTAACAAATTTATGGAAACAGGAGAATTCATCGATTCTTCGTGTTGAAGTTATTGTTCGCGGTATGGAACGCGTTTCAAGAGATGTTGTTTGTAAAGCAAGTGCACCTTCTGTTGTGTTGGAGGCGCAGGCGACTTCATCTTTTGTTGAGAATTGTCCAGAGCATTCAATCAAGAGTTCTCAGACGGGTGTTTTTGGGTCTCCGCTTGATTCTCGCTATAGTTTTGAAACTTTTGTTGAGGGGGCTTCTAACCGTGTTGCTTTAGCGGCTGCACGTTCAATTGCGGAGGGGCATAAAAGTGCTTTGCGTTTTAATCCTCTTTTTATTCATGCCTCTGTTGGTTTAGGAAAAACACATTTGCTTCAAGCAATTGCCGCTTCTGCCTTGAAGCGTTTAACGTCTGCGCGTGTTATTTATTTAACTGCTGAATATTTTATGTGGCGTTTTGCAACCGCTATTCGTGATAATGATGCTCTTTCTTTTAAAGAACAGCTTCGCGATATCGACCTTTTGATTATTGATGATATGCAGTTTTTGCAGGGTAAGTCGATACAACATGAATTTTGTCATTTGCTTAATATGTTGCTTGATAGTGCAAAACAGGTTGTTGTTGCTGCAGATCGTCCACCAGCAGAATTAGAATCGCTTGATTTGCGCGTTCGTTCTCGTCTTCAAGGAGGGGTCGCTCTTGAAATTGAAGCACCAGATTATGAAATGCGTTTGCAAATGTTACGTCAGCGGTTGAAGGTTGCACAACAAGATGATGGCATGATATCAATTTCTGATGATATCTTAGAATATATTGCGAAAACGGTTTTAGGGTCTGGGCGTGATATTGAAGGAGCATTTAATCAGCTCTTATTTCGTCAATCTTTTGAGTCTGATTTATCTTTGGAGCGGATTGATGAGTTATTAGGTCATTTGACACGTCCCGGTGAACCTAGACGCATTCGGATTGAAGAAATTCAGCGTACGGTAGCACGTCATTATAATGTTTCTAAACAGGATCTGTTATCTAATCGTCGAACACGGACGGTTGTGAAGCCACGGCAAGTTGCAATGTATTTAGCAAAAGTATTAACGCCACGCTCACTGCCAGAAATTGGACGTCGTTTTGGTGGACGTGATCATACAACAGTTTTACACGCTGTGCGTAAAATTGAAGATTTGGTTTGTGGCGATCAGACCTTGGCTAAGGAACTTGAATTGCTTAAGCGGTTGATTGGAGAACAGGCTGTATAGCGTTTATCATTTCTTTCTTTGGAGAAACTTTAAAAGATTTAATGGAAAGATTTATTTTTTCTTATTCAGGGGTGACTTGCCATTTTAAGAGAGCTTTAATAAAATCCGGTAGGTGATTCTTTTAAGAGGGTCTATTATTTTAATTCTGAGGAATTTTTATCGTTTTTTAGTAAATTATACAGGATTTTTATGCGTATTACAGTTGATCGCAGTCAATTTCTCAAGTCTCTTGGTCGTGTTCACCGTGTGGTAGAGCGCCGTAATACTGTTCCTATTTTATCGAATGTATTAATTGATGCCGAAAATGGCCGCGTTCAGTTAAAAGCAACAGATCTTGATTTAGAGGTTACAGAATCTTTTACAGTTAATGTTGAACAAGCTGGCGCAACGACTGTTCCGGCATATTTGCTCTATGATATTATTCGAAAACTTCCTGATGGCAATGAGGTTGTATTATCTGTCGATGAGAATCAAGCAAGTGCGATGTCGATTGTTTCGGGTCGTGCGCATTTTCAGCTTCAATGTCTTCCGAAGGCAGATTTTCCAGAATCGCTTCCTGGGCAGTTTAGCTATCGCTTTTCTCTATCGGCGTCAGGGTTAAAGCGTTTACTTGATTGTACGCAATTTGCTATTTCTACTGAAGAAACCCGTTATTATCTTAATGGTATTTACTTCCATATTATTAACGATGATGTCTTGAAATTGCGTTTGGTTGCAACAGATGGTCATCGTTTGGCACAAGTTGAAATGGAAGCTCCTTCAGGCGTTGAGGGAATGCCCGGTGTTATTATTCCCCGTAAAGCTGTAGGAGAGTTACAGAAACTTCTTTCAGAAGAAAATGATAGCGATGTATGTATAGAGCTTTCAGAGACAAAGATTCGTTTTTCTGTGGGTTCTGTGATTTTTACTTCGAAGTTAATTGATGGAACATTTCCAGACTATCAACGTGTTATTCCCCTTGGGAATGATAAAGAATTAATTGTGAATAGGCAGGACTTTTCTTCTGCAGTTGATCGCGTTTCAACAATTTCAAGTGATCGGGGGCGCGCGGTTAAGTTAATGATTGAGCATGGACAGTTGAGACTTGTGGTTAACAGCCCTGATTCTGGCAGCGCAGAAGATCAGTTAGCTGTAACTTATACATATGATCCACTTGAAATAGGGTTTAATTCACGTTATCTTTTAGACATTGCTGGGCAACTTTCAAGTGATGAGATGGTTTTTATGCTGTCGGATGCTGTAGCACCTGCTCTCATTCGTGATAATAATGATGCGGATGTGCTTTATGTACTGATGCCTATTCGTGTTTAGGGGCAGTTGTTTTGCAATGCATGGCTGGTCATGTGCACAAAGTGGCAGTGAGACAGCTGAGGCTTTTGCGTTATCGTAATTATGCTTCTTTGGAGATTGATTTTTCAGGTCAGCATGTGGTTTTTACTGGCCACAATGGTGCTGGTAAGACAAATCTTTTAGAGGCGTTATCTTTTCTTTCTCCGGGGCGTGGTTTAAGGCGAGCCTCTTATTCTGATATTAGTTTTTCAGATGGTAGAGGTGAAGGATTTGTTGTTTTTGCACGCCTTGAATGTGCTCTTTATGGTGAAGTAAAGATTGGTACAGCTTTAGAGATTAGCGATAACAGTCGAAAGGTTCATATTAATGGTGTGAATGAGCCAAGTGATTGTTTAACAGATTACTGTCATATAAGTATCTTGACGCCTTCTATGGATGGTCTTTTTATGGGGCCTTCGCTTGAGCGCCGACGTTTTTTAGATCGTATGGTTTTGGCGATAGATCCTTTACATAGTCGCCGCATAGCTGATTATGATAGAGCTATGCGCGCACGTAATCGCTTGTTTTTGGATGGAAATGAAGATTATGCTTGGTTTGACGCTTTAGAAAAACAGATGACAGAACTAGCGGTAGCTATTTCTGCAGCGCGTATTGATGTTATTCGGCTTTTAAACGACATGTTTACACAAATGCCATCTCAGATACCCTTTCCACGGGCTTTTTTGCAAATTGATGGTTTTTTGGAAACGGCTCTCAGTAGATTATCAGCGACTGAAGTTGAAGAGCAATTTTGTGATCGGTTGCAGCATAATCGAGCAATAGATCGTGCTGCTGGGCGAACATTAGAAGGACCACATCGCGCAGATTTGCAGGTTTTTTATGCGGATAAAAATAGAGCAGCAACATCTTGTTCAACGGGCGAACAAAAAGCGCTGTTAACAGGTTTGGTTTTGTGTCATGCACGCCTAACAGGTATGATGTCGGAAAGGGCTCCTATTCTTCTCCTTGATGAAATGGCTGCTCATCTTGATTCGCACCGTCGTGCTGCCTTATTTGACATTCTGGATGATTTGGCTGTGCAAACATTTATGACAGGCACAGATCGTCTTTTATTTGATGACTTAAAAGGACGTGCAGAATTTTTTGAGATTAAGGATGGCTCTTTATTGCTGTAAAAAACATGCTAAATATTTTGTAATAAGTGATGATCGAGAAGAAAAGGCTTGCTATGTCTGGGATGATAACGATTTTAAATGGTCCTAATTTAAATTTTCTGGGTCAACGTGAGCCAGAAATTTATGGAACTGAAACTCTAGAAGATATTGAAAAAAATTGCAGAGAATGGGCAAAAAGAGCCAAATTTATCATAAATTTTTATCAAAGTAACTGTGAAGGTCAATTAGTAGAATGGATACAAGAAGCAATAGGGCTAAGTTCTGGATTGATCATCAACCCAGCGGCTTACAGTCATACATCTGTTGCTCTTCTTGATGCCCTAAAAATGTTTTCAGGGCCAAAAGTAGAAGTTCATTTATCTAATATTTATCAACGTGAAGCTTTCCGTCACCATTCTTATACATCTGCAGGTGTAGATGCTATCATAACTGGATGTGGAAGTGATGGGTATCGGTTTGCACTTGAATATATTGCGAAACAATTACATTATAATCAGTAAAAAGCAAGTGTTGGATCATTGGATTAAGAGTGGTATAGGCATTGAATTCACTTGATAATTATTTTCAAATCTGTACAATATGAGGTATTATATTTATGACAATTTTTAGTGCGTGTGACGGGGGTAAATAAAGATGAAAAGCTTTGTTAGACAATTGGAAATGCTTGTTATTTTAGGGGGAATAGCACTACTTTTGTCTGGTTGTAAAGTTGATGTTTTACAACCATCAGGTTATGTTGCACGTCAACAGCTCATTTTGATTGCTATTTGTGTGCTTGTTATGCTTTGCGTTGTCATTCCAGTTATGGTGAGTGTGGTATTTTTAGCGATAAAATATCGTGCGTCGAATACGAAAGCGGAATATGCTCCTGACTGGGCGCATTCAAATAAAATTGAAGCAGTGATGTGGGGTATTCCAATTTTGATCGTAATGGTTTTAGGTGCATTAACAGCTTATTATACCTATAAGCTTGAGCCTGAAAATCCTCTTCCAGTAGAAGTTGTGGGTGAAGGAGAGCCGTTGCAGATTGATGCTGTCGCTCTTGATTGGAAATGGGTTTTTATTTACCCTCAATATGGTGTTGCATCGATCAATGAAATTTACGCACCTAAAGGACGTCAAGTTTTATTGCAATTGACGTCAGAAAATTCTGTCAATGCTTTTTGGGTTCCTAAACTGGGTACGGTTCTTTACGCTATGCCGCAGATGAACGCTAAGTTGCATTTAATCGCTGAAGAAGAGGGAGTATTCAAAGGGTCCTCAGCAAATTACAGTGGTGATGGTTTTTCAGGGATGCGGTTTAAGTGGCATTCTGTGTCTTCGCAAAATTTTGATGATTGGATTATAAAAGCTCGGGCTAATGGTCGAGTGCTTGATCGTAAGTTTTATCGTCAACTTTCTATTGCGCCTCGTATGGGTGATATTGCTGCGAAAGAAAAAGATGCTGAAGTTCGTTATTTTGCACCTGTTGAGAAGCGGCTTTATTATCGCATTGTTAATCGATGTGTTGATGAGAATACAGTATGTAATGAAGATTTAATGAAACGTGCTGCTGCTCAGACGCTATGGGGTGCACTGTGTTCGGTATTTGATCCTGAGGTTATTTAAATAATCAATAAAGAAAGAGCCCTTTTAACATAAGGTTTCTTTAAAACTTGAATTTCATTTGAAATGGGTTAAGAAATGTTTGGAAGACTTACAGATCCTACGGCAGGTGCTTTTCATGCGCTTGCACATGAACCGATCGTTTTATATACGTGTATTGCGATTGTTTTGGTTGGTTTAATTGCTGTTGTTGCTTTAACAGTGCTTGGGTGGTGGGGGATTTTATGGCGAAATTGGATTACTACTGTTGACCATAAACGCATCGGTATTATGTACATCATTCTTGGAATTATTATGCTTGTTCGCGGTTTTGCGGATGCGATTATGATGCGAACGCATCAAGCTTTAGCTCTTGGGAGTGAAGCAGCGGGTTATTTGCCCCCTGATCATTTTGATCAAATTTTTTCTGCGCATGGCACGATCATGATTTTTTTCATGGCCACGCCCATTTTATTTGGTCTTTTCAATTATCTTATACCGCTTCAAATTGGTGCGCGTGATGTTGCTTTTCCCTTTGCAAATAATCTAGGTTTTTGGATTACGGCAGCAGGGGCGATCTTGATTAATATATCACTCGGTGTTGGTAATTTTGGCCGTGGTGGTTGGCTTATGTATCCACCTTTTACAGAGTTGCAAACAAGTCCAGATACAGGGGTGGACTATTATTTATGGTCACTTCAGCTTTCTGGTATCGCGACAACAATGGGAGCAATCAATTTCATTGCAACGATGATTAAGATGCGTGCTCCTGGCATGACAATGATGAGAATGCCGATCTTTTGTTGGAGTGCTTTTGTTAGCAATGTTCTTATTTTAGTTATTTATCCTGTTTTAACTGTAGCCTTTGCACTCTTGGCATGTGATCGTTATTTAGGCATGAATTTTTTTACCAATGTTGGTGGTGGCAATCCGATGGTATGGATTAACTATGTCTGGATCTTTGGTCATCCTGAGGTTTATGTTTTGGTTGTTCCTGCTTTTGGAATTGTTTCTGAAATCGTGTCGACTTTTACGTCGAAACGCCTCTTTGGTTATATCTCCATGGTATGGGCCATGTTGGTTATTTTAATTCTTTCGCTTCTTGTTTGGGGACATCATTTCTTCACAATGGGTGGCGGTGAAGCTGTAAATACTTTCTTTGGTATTGCGACAATGATTATTGCTGTCCCAACGGGTGTAAAAGTCTTTAATTGGTTGCTTACTATGCAGAAAGGTCGTATACGTTTTGAGCCTCCAATGCTTTGGTGTATGGGGATGATCTTTACGTTTGTTGGTGGTGGGTTAACCGGTGTTTTATTATCGATTGTTCCTGCTGATTGGCAATTTCATAATTCGCTGTTTTTGGTAGCGCATTTCCATCATACAATTATTGGAGGTGTGGTTTTTGCTTATTTAGCAGGACTTGCTTTTTGGTTTCCAAAAGCTTTTGGTTATAAACCAAACCGCATGTTAGGTATTGCTTCTTTCTGGTGTTGGTTTGTTGGTTTTTACCTTGCTTTCTTTCCCGTTTATGCGCTCGGTTTAATGGGGGCAACACGTCGTCTTCAACATTACATGGAACCTAGTTGGCAGCCAATGTTTGTAATAGCAGCACTGGGTGCTTTTATTATCTTGCTTGGTATCCTTTGTTTTGTTCTGCAAGTTGTTTTGGCAATTTGGTATGGTATTAAACATAAAGGACATTTGCCGGTAACGATAAATGATTCTTGGGGTGATGCACGGACCCTTGAGTGGTTTACTTCTTCACCACCTCCTTCCTATAATTTTGCTCTTCTTCCGAAGATAGAGTCTGATGATGCTTATTGGAATATGAAGAAAAGTGGTTATCAACGTCCGACAAGTGGATTTACAAAAATTCATATGCCGTCGAATACATCGGCTGGAATTATTGCTGGCTTCTTCTCACTAGTTGTTGGCTTTGCGCTTGTTTGGCATATTTGGTGGCTTGTTGCGGTCGGGCTGATTGGTTTTATTGCAACACTTTTGTGTCATTCATTAACAGGTGATCATCATGGTTATTATATTCCAGCTGAAGAAGTACAAAAAACTGAAGATGCCTTTACAGCTGTTCTTAAAGAACAAGGAGTGACAGTATGAGTGCTGTAACAATGAATAACGCGAGTACAGTGGATGAGCTTCATCATGATAGTAGCTCGGTCATGACGTTTGGTTTTTGGGTCTATATTCTTTCAGACTTGATTCTATTTTCGACACTTTTTTCAAGTTTTGCTGTTTTTTCTGCTTCTTATGGTGGTGGTAAAGCGGGCAATGAATTTATAGATTTAAAGTTTGTTTTGGTTGAGACGGCTTTCTTATTGTTGTCATCAATTACTTATGGGTTTGCAATGGTACAGGCACATAAGAATAACATCAGTGGTGTGCGTTTATGGATGGCCATTACCTTTGTACTTGGAGGCTGCTTCATTGCTATGGAGCTTTACGAATTCCATGAATTATTGGGTGAGGTCTTTTATTACGATCCTCGTGCTTATGCTGGTATTGACCCTGTAACAGGTTTACAGCTTTTTGGACGGGAGATACTTTCTGCTTATTGGTCAGCATTTTTTGCTTTGGTTGGCACCCACGGACTTCACGTAAGTGTTGGTCTTCTTTGGATGGTGGTGATGTTTTTTCATCTTCGTCGGAGTGGTTTAGATAAAGATAATAAAACACGTTTAGCATGTCTTTCTATTTTTTGGCATTTACTTGATATTGTGTGGGTTGGTGTTTTCACCATGGTTTATTTATTAGGAGCGTTGTGATGAGCATGCAAAATGAAGCACATGGTCCCAGTACTGGTTCCTATTTGATTGGTTTTATTCTGGCTGTATTTTTCACTTTGGGTTCTTTTATTCCTGTAATGTATGGAATGATGGAAAGTTGGGCCATTAGTACAAAGGTTGCATATCTTATTGGGATGGCACTTATCCAGATTATAGTACAAATTGTTTTCTTTTTGCACTTGAGCTCTGGTCCAGATGCAAAGTGGAATTTAACTGCTTTATGGTTTGCTGCTATTTGCGTTTTTATTATTATTGGGGGAACTTGGTGGGCTATTTCCCATTTGAATTATAATATGATGGGTGGTTCAGGACGTGTTATTGAACCGAAAATATCGGGTGTAGACGGTGCTTCAGTATCTGAGCCATTGTCAAATAAAGATATATCTGTGAGAAAACAGCCAGAAAAGATTCTGGATTCACAAATGCCTATGGAGCAAACGCCGGATATGCAAACTCCTGTGGATCAAGTTCCTAGTTCAGAAATTCCTATGGAGCAAGTTCCAAGTATGCAGTCTCCTGTTGATCAAGTACCTGGTTCAGAAATGCCTATGGAGCAAGTTCCAAGTATGCAAACTCCTGTTGATCAAGTACTTGGTTCAGAAACTCCTATGGAGCAAACACCAGGTGTGCATTCTCCTGTAGAATAGTTGTGAGAAATGCTTGTAGGGCTGATGCGGACTGTATCAGCTCTTACAAGGTGCTACTGTAGAAATTCTTAGGATATGAAAGAGGGGACTTAAGTGTAAGATATCAGTGAAATGCGTATCATGATTTTGACTGTGCTTTTGTTTTTAACAAGACGGTCCATTGAGTGTTTCGTCAAGCTTTAAAACAAATAGCTATTGTAGAATATACAAAGAATGGTTTTTATAAAATTCAATATAAAGAAAGAGAATGTAAAAAAACAAGTTTTTATGTTGTGTGCGATAAAGCTACGAAGAAATAACATTTTAGTTTTATAGGATTTATATTAAAGATAACATTGAAGTTATTTGTAATAATAAGAAGCAGTTGAAATCGAAAATTTAGAGAATAAACAGAAAGTTTAATGAAAACCATTGCGATGACAGTTATTGGTGCTGGTTCTTTTGGTACTGCATTAGCGATTGCTCTTGCTCGTAATGGTCATAATGTTGTACTTTGGGGATATAATTCTCAACATATCAAAAAATTACAGGAACAACGTTGTAATCAAATATATTTACCTGATATTCGATTTCCTGAAAATTTATTACTTGAAGTTTCCCTTGAAACTGCCATAACAGCAAGTGATGATATATTAATTGCTGTTCCAAGCCATGTATTTCATCAAGTGTTGTGTAATATTCAGCCTTATTTGGATCAACATTCACGCGTTATTTGGGCAACCAAAGGTTTAGAGCATGGTACTGGACGTCTTTTACAAGAAGTCGTTCGTGAGATTTTAGGTGAAAAAATCCCTTTAGCTGTTTTTTCTGGACCAACTTTTGCTAAAGAACTCGCTCTTGGTTGGCCTACTGCAATGACGATAGCAGCTTCTGATGTTGAGTTTGGTAAAGAGCTACAACAACTTTTTCATTGTGACAAAAATTTTAGAGTTTATAAAAGCTCAGATATGATTGGTGTTCAATTAGGGGGAGCCGTCAAAAATGTTATTGCTATAGGTGCAGGAATATCAGATGGCATGGGATTTGGGGCAAACGCACGAATAGCTCTCATCACACGAGGATTAGCTGAAATCAGTCGTTTAGGGGGCGCTATGGGGGCTGAGCTTTCCACATTCATGGGAATGACAGGTTTAGGTGACCTTGTTTTGACATGTACAGATAATCAGTCGCGTAATCGTCGTTTTGGAATACTTCTTGGTAAAGGAATAGAGATAAAAGAGGCGGAAAAACAAATTGGTCAGGTTGTGGAAGGCTACTTAAATACCAAAGAAGTACATATGTTAGCGCAACGTCAAGGGGTGGAAATGCCCATTGTAGAGCAAATTTATCAAATTCTTTATTGTGGTAAAAACGTAACTGAAGCGGCTAACACATTACTAAGCCGCGCTCTTAAGGACGAAATATAATACGATCCTTGTGTTTTTAAATATTTCCAATCTTAAAAAAATAGAAGCATTCTATGAAGAAATATAAAATAGATTTTGTTGATAATTTTATGAGATAGTTATAACTCGAAAAATTATAGATTTATGTCGTTTGATTTTTTTTATGAAAAATGGCTGAAATATAAAAGCTTTGGTTTTTGTTAAGACATTGCTTTGAAATAAATTATCGTTTCCACTTAAATATGTTTTGTAATACAATGAAAGCGATATTGTGATTTTCTTTTAAACGCATCTCACAATAATATTTACAAACAGAATAATTAGAAGATTTATTGGGGAAAAACATCTCATTTATGTAAGGTATAAGCTAAAAATATCATTTCCTATTACCACAATTTCCAATATTATTTGCCGCGTGTAATAGCTTTTTCATGCTAGATAGGGGGGAGAGGGTTTTGTTTATATAAGCTCTGAAAAAAGATGGGCAACCTAATTTGGTAAGAATATGAAGTTTTAACAATCCAGTTCCCATCTTTACCATCATTTTCTTATTCAGCTTTACTAATTCCAAAAACATCTAAAGCAATATTTTTTAAATCGCCGTAGATTATCTCATGCTTTTGTTTTTTCTTGTTCTTGGGGTATGTTCTCAAGCACAACACAACACTATTGCTCTTTCACGTACTTTTTAAAAGGTATCTCTCAATACATATAATTTCATTCCAAAATGCTACTATAAACAGTATAATTAAAATCTCTGAGAAATACATAAAAACGCATCATGTTTTTTCTCTTAAAGTTTTGTGAAGAAGAAAGCCGAAATTATTACATATTTTTCCAGCTCACCAATTTAGGCTAAGCTTTAACATTTGAGACGGTTCAGAAAGATATTTACACCTTTTCTTTTCCTACAGATTAATTCTGTTTTTTTATATGCAAAAAGCGATTTTTTTGATTTGAATATGAAGGTCTGAAATTGAAAGAATATTATTGTATTTGTGATTATCTTCTAAGTTGAAAAATAATGTGATTATAAAAATAATATTGAGTTGTTTCTATTAAATTAGAATTCTAAATATCGAGAGATTCTCTCATTTCAAATCTCTCTCATGTTGAATCAACAAAAATTATTCTCTTGCACGTTACAAGTAGGAAAAGCCGTGTGGATAAAAACGATTAAGAAAGGACTGAAAATTCTTCTTATAACCCGTCTAAAGTTCTAAAAACTGTTGCTACATTGGGAAGAAAATATAACGATGGTGTCGGCTTTTTTCTTCATAAGCATAAAAACGAGGGCACAATGGCTTTTATGGCTACACAAATGGTTATTCCCATTGCGAAATGGGCTTGAGGGCAAGATGTCTCTTAAAAAAACACTTGAATTGGCAACCTAAGTGTATTGAGTTTAGGGTGTTCTATTTTGCATGAGGATCATGACCCAAAAAGATATGCGATAAACAAAGGCATAATCTTCATGGTTTAAAAATATTGCTGTCGATACTTTTGAAAGTCGTACAGTTGAATTAGAGGATGATGGTAAGGCTTGAAAGATGGCTTATACCTTTATATTCTTTCCATAATTATGTTGTCTCCTCGTTTCAGAGATAAATCAAACAGAGAGATGCAACATATTTGCTCCTATCTGGCCTATACAAAGCTGCAACAGTAGAGAAAGTAATAAACCTGCCTTTGTCCTTATGTTACAGCTTTAGGACTGGATGTTGATTTATAAGCAGTAGAAAAAGTATAGGACTTGTTGGGAAAATAACGCTATAAAACACAAAACTTTCGAGCAAAATAAATGGATTGTAGAGGTATGGCAGCTTTTTATGCAAAACAACAACGCGATATAATTGTCTCTGTGTTTTCTTATCCTTATAGTATAGGGATTTGTACACAGTCCTTTGTGTTATATGTATAAAAATTAATTGAAAAAAATATCAATTATACTTGGCTCGAAAATATGCAAAGAAAGCGTAATTCTACCATAAAATTTCGTTTTTTCTTGTCATCAGAGGGATTAAAAATTTTAGAAATAAGCACGTTTTCTCTCTCGGAATGATTTTTGTATTCTGCGACAGATTATGGTCCCCTTGGTGAGGGTTATATGCCCCATTATATATGCAACAGATTGGTCTTAAAGCCTTTCCCATGATGTGTCGGGTTTAGCGAGACAGCACTCAATATACGATTTAAAGTACCCTATATATGATCAATTTACTTGTTGAAGTCGGATGTTTTTTTATCCCTCTGGGGAATCTTCAGTTTTTTTCAGTTCTTCAAGTATTGGCATAGACATGATGTTATAGCCTGAATCAACATAATGGATTTCACCTGTAACGCCGGATGATAAATCAGAGAGTAAATAAAGGGCAGATTGTCCAATTTCCTGAATATTCACGGTACGACGTAATGGGGCATTACGACGTTGATGTGAAAATATTGCACGTGCAGCTGCAATACCATTACCTGCTAAGGTTCTAACAGGACCCGCTGAAATTGCGTTGACACGGATATTTTGCGGGCCAAAGTCCGCTGCTAAATAACGAACCATAGCTTCTAAAGCAGCTTTAGCAACCCCCATGATATTATAATTAGGCACAACTTGCTGTGAAGCACCATAGGTAAGGGTTAAAAGTGCTCCTCCATTAGGCATAAGCTTGCCTGCACGCTGAGCAATTTCAGTAAAGGAATAAGCTGAAATGACCATTGTACGTTGAAAGTTTTCACGTGTTGTAACATCAACGTAACGTCCTTTTAGCTGATTTTTATCTGAAAAACCAATGGCATGGACAATAAAATCAATCGTTTTCCATTCTTTTTCAAGTTTCTCAAAAACCTCATCAACATTTTCAATTTTTTCAACATCACACTCTAGAACTAATTTGCAGCCAAGCTTATCTGCTAGAGGCTGAACTCGTTTTCCAAAAGCATCTCCTTGATAAGTTAATGCTAATTCAGCGCCTGCTTGTGCGAGTTGACAGGCAATGCCCCAAGCAATTGAATGGTCATTTGCAATTCCCATAATAAGGCCACGTTTGCCCTCCATCAAACCTTTCATATTATTCTCCGTAAGACCGTATTTTTTTCAATTACTAAGAACTTTCATTTATCATAGCGTTGAAAAACAAGCGTTGCATTGGTACCGCCAAAGCCAAAAGTATTTGACAATACGGTATTCAGTTGTTGATGATCACGTCGTTCACGAACAATTGGCATATCAGCAAAAGCTGGATCAAGTTCTTCAATATGGGCACTTTCACAAATAAAATTATGATTTATCATTAATAATGTATAGATCGCCTCGTGGACCCCTGCTGCTCCTAGGGAATGTCCTGTTAGAGATTTGGTGGCAGAAATGGGGGGACATTGATCACCCGCTCCAAAAATACGGCGGATAGCTCCTATTTCAGGAGGATCACCAACAGGCGTTGCTGTTGCATGGGGATTGATATAATCAATTTTATTATTGACTGTTGCAAGGGCCATGCGCATGCATCGTTCTGCTCCCTCTCCTGATGGAGCAACCATATCATGTCCATCAGATGTTGCACCATATCCAACGATTTCTCCATAGATTTTTGCACCACGTGCTTTAGCGCATTCCAGTTCTTCAAGAACCAAAACACCAGCGCCTCCAGCAATAACAAATCCATCACGATTGATGTCATAGGCACGTGAAGCTTTGTGAGGGACGTCATTATATCTGCTAGACATAGCGCCCATGGCATCAAATAAAACAGAAAGTGTCCAATCCAAATCTTCGCAGCCACCGGCAAAGATACGATCTTGCTTGCCATATTGTATTATTTCATAAGCATTCCCAATACAATGATTAGAGGTAGCACAAGCTGAAGAGATTGAATAATTGATCCCTTTTATTTTAAAAAAAGTTGCAAGTGTTGCAGATGCTGTAGAACTCATCGCTTTAGGCACAACAAAAGGCCCAACACGTTTTGGACTCTTTTGGCGTGTAACATCGGCCGCTTCTACGATTGAATGGGTTGAAGCACCTCCAGAACCCATAATAATACCGGTGTGTTCGTTTGATACTTCATGAGGCTCTAGACCAGCATCAGCAATCGCCTGATCCATGGCAATATGATTCCATGCTGTTCCACGTCCATGAAAACGTAGAGCACGTCGATCTACGAGTTCCTCTATATTAATATCGGGTTTACCGTAAACTCTACTACGGAAGCCCAATTTGGCATACTGAGGTGCGTAAGAAATCCCAGATTTTGCTTCATATAAACTGGTTAAAACGGTCTCTGGATTATTTCCAATTGCAGAGACAATTCCCATTCCAGTTACAACAACTCGACGCATCCATACCTCCTTGTTCCATACAGAATAGTAAAAGATTCTTTCTGATGAAAATAATATTCAATCTTCTTTGAATAAAGCAACGCGTAAATCATTCGCCTTATAAATAGTTTCTCCATCTGCTTTTAGCCATCCATCAGCTATTCCTAAGACTAAATTTCCACGTCGAATACGCTTAAAATCTATTTCATATTCAAGAAGTTTGGTTTTTGGTGTTACCATACCTGACAACTTTACTTCACCTGTTGATATAGCCCTACCTTTCCCTGGTTCCCCCAGCCAACCAAGAAAAAAACCTGTTAATTGCCACATACCATCCAACCCAAGACATCCTGGCATAACGGGATCACCTATAAAGTGACAATTAAAGAACCATAGGTCTGGTGTAATGTCAAATTCGGCGCGAACCATTCCTTTGTCGTATTTACCACAAGTTTCACTGATTTGAGTGATTCGATGAATCATCAACATTGGTGGTGCCGGCAATTGCGCATTACCCTTACCAAACATTTCGCCGCGAGCGCAGCTTAGAAGCTCTTCATAAGTGTAGCGAGACTTTTGTTCAGCCATGGTTACTCCATTTATTTGTATATATCTTTATTTCTGCGCTTTTCTTCAACTTACTTTTAGAGCAAATTGTAAAGAGAGGGAAATGATTTTATATCATTTTTAGTGACAAAAGCTCTTTTTTATGTATTCTACATAGGTAATTATTTAAGAATGGAATACAAGATTGCACCATATTATTCCCATTTTTTTGTATTTTTATCCTATTGGAGCGAGAAGGCATTTTGGTTTGTAACATGTCAGGGAGTCCAGACAATTTGGATATGAAGGAAGAGCAACAGTTCACAAAAGAGTCTGGAGAAGGTGTGCAATATGATTCCACTTCTATGTTAGAAAAACGTTTGCGTGAAAATGGTTTGCGTCCAACACGTCAGCGATTGGAACTTGCGCATATGATTTTTTCTCAGGGAAATCGTCATATTACTGCTGAAGAGCTTTATGAGGAAGCGGTGAGGGCCGGTGTTCCTGTATCCTTAGCAACGGTTTACAATACGCTGCATCAATTTACGGAAGCGGGATTGTTACGGATTATTGCCGTAGAAGGTTCGAAGACTTGGTTTGATACAAATACCTCTGATCACTACCATTTTTATATAGAAGGTAAAAATCGTATTCTTGATATTCCTTGCAATTTGGAAGAGTCTCCCATTATTGAGAATTTACCTAAGCCACCAGAAGGTATGGAAATTTCACATGTTGATTTGATTATACGATTAAAACCGAAAAATCAGTTTCGTGATAGGGAGCAAGAATATTCAATGAGGAATAAAAATTGAACTTGGTGCGTTTGAGCATTCACCAGCCTTTTATTTTTTCATCAGGATAGATTCCCCACAGTTGAGATTGATGAAGCCATCCATGAATATTATTAAGAGTGATTTCGCACCATTGTCCATCGCATTGGTGAATATTGCCAATGACATTAGGCTCTACTTCTGCTACAAGTTCTGCATTGTCAATGGGTTTTTTTCGTAGCATGAGCCTTTTTGTTTTATCTTTTTGCCATGGAATCGTTATAGCTGTTCGCTTTCCTGATAAAAGTGATTGATACACCCACCCTTCATCACCTTCCGCATCACGAATTTTACGCCATTGATCATATTCTTGGATGATTTCAATAGGTAATCCCTTTTTTTGATAGGTGAAAATGATAGAATAGTTGCTTCCTGGTCCAACGCGCACATTAACACGGTTAGGTTTAATCGAAGCAAATCGCGGAAGTGGTAAACCACTGGGTCCTAAATTTTGATTCAATGTTTGTGCATGCAACAAACGCGGTGAACCCAATACAATGACTTTTACGATTAAAATACATGATGCGAGCATTAAAACGCGAAACCAACGAGAATTTTGCACACTGAACTCCTTTATTTCATCATATATTGGTCATTTAAAATCTGGAAGATAAGATTGGAGACTAATAAAATTATGCCATATCGCTCGTTAAAGAGATCTAAACAATGAAAAAATTGTTATGAAAAGAGCAAAATAAGGAAAACAAAAGTTTAAATTTCTTAGTATTTATGTAGGGGGAGTTATAAATAAATATTGGATTTTTAGTAAGCTATATGTGTGAGAAAGTTATTAAAATAGCAAAGTATATTGTGGCCAAGGCAGTTTTTGTATAGGGAATCAGAGCTAAAATATTCTCTCTTTTTTCTAAGAATATTTCTTTAAATAAAAACACAGTTATGCATACGAAAACTGTTTGGTAAAAAATTATGATATGGCTTGAGAAGACAGCTTTAAATGGACCAAATAATACGATGAATGAAGTACTTAAGCGTAAAAATTGAGCAACATTATAGGATAGATTTATATATGAAGAGCTAATTTAAACAGAATAGTTTATCCATGATAATCTATTGCATAAAATTTGCTATGCGATAATCTTATGCAAAGATAATGCTTATCCATATGGTAGGGAGAGCGATACTATAATTCTATTTCACAGCTCTTAAAGTTATACAGTTCCTATTATTGAGAGCATTCATAAAAAGCATTTTATTTTATTTGCATATGACCCTCGCTTGTTGAGGTACAAAAAATTTGATTTACAATGACAATTTATCATCATGAATAGCTTAGGATTCTCTCGTTTTAAATCTCTTTCATGTTAAATCAATCAAAATCATTTGCTTGCACATTACAAGCGGGGGAGTCCGTGTAGATAAGAAACTGTATAAGAAAGGAATAAAAAAGGCCTCTTATGAATCGTTTTACGTACCAAGGGTTGGTCCGCAACACTCAAAGGCTGGAAAAGTGTATGATGGTGCCAGCTTATTACTTCATAAGCGTAAAAATGGGGGTGCCCAATGGATTGATCGTTATACCATTCACGGGTGCTGCCGTGAAATGGGCTTGAGGATGTTGAAAAATGTTTCTTTAAAAAAGCTCGTGAATTGGCAACTATTTCAAGGATATAGCTCTAGATGTTTTTGAAAGACGTAAAGCTGAATTAAAAGATGGACGATAAGAATGGGAACTGGTTTTCACCTTTAAAATTCCATATTTTCCCTAATTTAGGTATGTCTGTTCGTTTCAGAGATTACACAAACTAAAGATATGCAATACTCTTTCCTCTATTTGATGTACAAAAGCTGGAGCAGCTCGTGCTGCACTAAATCGTCTTAATATTTGTCTTAAACATGTGGTTTCTCTGAGGTTGAATGTTGACTTACAGGCAATAGAAAAAACAAAAAATCTCTTAAGGTCGACAAACATTATAAAACCATTATTAGATCCGCAATGGATTGGAAAGATGTGCTGGCTTTCACACAAAACGCTTTGTCAAAAAACAACAATGACGCATTTGGCTTTGCATCACTTTACCCTTACAGGTATGCGTAAACGCTTTTTTCGTCATATTCGTGAAGATCAGATTGAACTCAGTATAAAAAGTTGAATGCAATAGGTGGGGATTTGAAATGAGATCAATGATATAAGTGATGAGTAGAAGAAATTTATTAAGAAAAGAGAATCTGTAGTGCAGAAGCTGAAATTCTTCATTCTTTAGAGATATGTAAAGAGATGTGGAATTATATCGTTTCATTACATAAATGAAAAAAAGAAGATTATGTATTGTCATACCTTTATCCACGCAAAATCGCATATTGCGACAGCCACTTGTGTTTTGAACTTGATCTAAAACCTTCGAAGAATACAGGATATTCAAAGACCAAAAAAAGAAAATCATCACGGGATTTGCATAGGAGAAACAGCTAGTTGAAAGATAACAAAAGGGAAGAAAATTATAGCGAAAAGTGATAAGTAAATATCTGACACTCATCCACATTATACATAGAAACAAGTTTCTTAAATATCAAAGTATCGTTTGTTATCTATTTTCTGAAAATTACAAAAGTAAAATAAACTTCACCCCTATGATAAAAAGCTTATCACTTTCAGATAATTAACACATCAGTTTATATAACTCAAGCACTAGACAAAATTGCCAAAAAACACCACAGCTAAACAACCTGTTACAATTATCCATGAAGATAAAACTTTTTCAGTAGCTTATTGTATACTACTTACGCAATTCTATAACGCGTTAAAAGTATATCATTTTACTGCAACAGTTCGCCCGTTACTAATAAAACCTTCTCTTTGCGCACGCTTACGAGCAAGCTTACGTGTACGACGAATAGCCTCAGCTTTTTCGCGAGCACGCTTTTCAGATGGCTTTTCATAATAACTACGCATTTTCATTTCACGGAAGATACCTTCACGCTGCATCTTTTTTTTCAATGCGCGGAGCGCTTGGTCAACATTATTATCACGAACGAGTACTTGCACTATTTATCCTGCTTTTTTTCAGTGTCATAAATGATAGGAAAAACCCACGTCCTTTTAAAGGCATATCCAAAAGGACAAAAGCTTATATCACATAAATAAGACATTTGTCTATATTGCTTTTTAAAATTCTATTTCTTTTTGCAATAAAAGGTTTGTTATAGTGAATGATAGAGTTAACGGTTATAAACTTATGAAAGTCCTTGTATTTGATCATTTTTGTCAAGATAAATTTTTTCAGCAGTAGGATAATGCGGTAAACCGGGCATCGTCATAACATCTCCACAAATAACAACAATAAAACCAGCTCCCGCACAGAGACGAACCTCTCGTACAGGAATTTCAAAATCAACAGGTGCACCATATTGCTTGGGATCAGCAGAAAAAGAATAAGGTGTTTTTGCCATACAAATAGGGTAAGTGCCAAAACCTTCTTTTTCCCAAGATTCAAGTTGCTTAAGAATAGGAGTTGAGATGATAGCGCCACGCCCGCCATATAGTTTTGTTATAACACAATTAATTTTTTGAATAAGGGGAATATCATCTTGATAGAGAACTTGAAAATGAGAATCTTGTTTTTCAATTAAGTCAACGAGTTCTTGTGCAAGTTCTACAGCGCCTTTTCCACCTTGTTCCCAATGCCTACAAATAATCGCTTTGTGTCCAGTTGTGGTAACTATTTTTTGTAATGTTCTTATTTCAGCATCGCTATCGCTGTTGAAATGATTAATTGCGACAACACAAGGGATACCGTAGAGCTTCATATTTTGGATATGTCGTAAAAGATTCGCTGCTCCCTTTTCTAAAGCGGTAATATTTTCTTCTGTCAGATTATTTTTATCCACACCACCATTCATTTTTAATGCACGAATCGTTGCAACAATTACTGTTGCATTTGGTACAAGACCTGCTTGTCGACATTTAATGTTGAAAAACTTTTCTGCTCCAAGATCAGCTCCAAATCCTGCCTCTGTGACAACATAATCCGCAAGTTTTAAAGCGGTTTTTGTTGCTATAACGGAGTTACAACCATGAGCAATATTGGCAAAAGGTCCTCCATGAACAAGAACAGGATTATTTTCAATTGTTTGTACAAGATTGGGTTGTATAGCATCTTTAAGAAGAACGGCCATGGCACCTTCCGCATTGAGATCAGCCACTGTCACGGGTGTTTTGTCATAACGATAGGCAACAATAATTTTTTTAAGCCTTTGTGTAAGGTTTTCTAAATTTTCAGAAAGGCAAAGAAGTGCCATAATTTCTGATGCAACAGTAATATCAAAACCTGTTTGGCGCGGAAAACCATTTGTTATGCCTCCCAATGAAATGACAATATCGCGCAATGCACGGTCATTCATATCAAGAACGCGTTTCCAAACAATGCGACGTGGATCAATGTTGAGAGTATTTCCCCAATAGATATGATTATCGATCATTGCAGCAAGAAGATTATGAGCCGCCGTAATAGCATGAAAATCACCGGTAAAATGCAAATTAAGGTCATCCATTGGGATGACTTGCGCATAACCACCACCAGCAGCCCCACCTTTTACACCAAAACAGGGTCCTAAAGACGGTTCTCTCAAAGTAGCTATTGTTTTTTTTCCGATGAGGTTAAGAGCATCACTCAGTCCAACGGTTGTTGTTGTTTTTCCTTCTCCAGCAGGTGTAGGATTGATAGCTGTGACGAGGATAAGTTTACCATCTGGATTTTTATTGAGCGATTTTATGTAGGAGGACGCAATTTTAGCTTTATCATGGCCATAGGGAATGAGATTTTCATGTGAAATGCCAATTTTTTGTGCAATTTCAGTAATATGTTTCTTTTTAGCAGTGCGAGCAATTTCAATATCTGTTTGAGGCATGGAAAAATTCTTTAAACTAAACTTTTATTAATAGTTGATATCTACATTCTATGAATTAATGAGAAGAACGCATAGAGAATAGAAGGTGCAAGATATCATAAAGGTCGATGATATGCTGTGCAAGAGATAATCCTAAAAGAACGCAAGAAGAGTTTTATCGTTTTTTTTGGAAAAAACTCTGCGTTCTAATTATTGATAATTTATTAGCAAGCCTAATATCATTCTTCAATATCAGCAGCCCATGATGAACATTCGAAGCCAAGTTTTTGGGTAATTAATTTAAGAATTTTTTACGCAAGCGGTATTGTTACACTTTTTATTCTCAGCTTTTTATATATCAAGAATTACGTCAACTCTAGAAGTTTTGTTAAAGAGGATTGTGTTAGAAGAGCAAAGATTCTCTAAAAGGTGTTCTAGGATATCTGATTTTAAAGTTTAAATCATGATGATAAACAAATAATTTTAAAGTTATTTGTTTTAAACAGTAAGAATATGTTGAGTATTTCATTCAATAAAAATATCTCGAAAAGATTTTTTTATTTTAGAAAAAGTGTTGCTGACATTAATGGATATCATAAGTGTTTTATGGTACTGCGTTTGAGAAGTCGTTTATTTGTTATTTCAAGCCATACGCTGAAAAAGTTTTATAGAGTGGTAAACCGGAATTTATGACAGCACATCTGAAGACCACTTTAAAATAGGACGATCAGAAAGAAATAAAATATTTAGAAATATTCATTGATGGAAAAGGTCAAAATAAGCCTGTAAAAATTATCAACGGATCAAGAAATATAATCCAGAAGAGCTTTAAAACAGGCACATAAATTAAGAAAAGAAAGCAACAGTATATGACCAATGCACACAATCGCTACAATTAGTGCTAATAAAAGCATCTTTGGATTGAATTGAAGGTCGCATAACATCTCATTCTATCAAAATTTTTAAAGAAACGACTCAATTAATAGAAGAAAGAAAGGCTATAAAAAGATCAAAGATAAGCAAAAAATAAACCCAAAGGGTTCGAATTTCTAAGTTAAGATACTGAATTTATTTATAGATGGCGCACCCGAAGAGATTCGAACTCCTGACCCCCAGATTCGTAGTCTGGTGCTCTATCCAGCTGAGCTACGGGTGCATACACTTCGATTTTCTACATTGTCTAAGACACAAGGGTTCCTAATCGTTTCATTAAAGAAATGCAAGTGAAACTTAAATTATAATCAAAAAAATATCTTTTTCTATGAAATATTTTTAGAAAGAGCATGATAGATTATGGTTTTAGTTGGATTTTTGATCAGACCACTTTATTTTTTTGATCGTATAAAGCAATATGAACGATAGTTAACTTGACGTTTTTTTCTATGAAAGATAGTCAAGCAAGGGTGAGATATGTTTTTTTACAGCGGGGGGTAAATATGTACCTGCTGTTTGGTTTTTTTGTAAAACGCCGATATTACTGTTGAAAACTATTTCAGATCAATATGACACAGTGAGGGTGAATGTATGGCGTCATTAAAAAAGATCTTTCCATTGGTATTTTTTATTATCATTTTAATGGTTACTTATTGGGCTGGGAAACAGAGTGCAAAACAACCTATTTCTATGGCGGATAAAACAAGTGTATCGTATAAAGCTTCAAAGGGAGAAACGGGAAGACCACCGACGAATGTTGTCGTTGATTTTGTAAAAACTGAAGACTTTTATGAACACCTTAACGTTTTAGGAAGTGGACAAGCACTTGAAGAAGTCGAGCTTACCCCTTTATCGCCAGGTGTTATTGATAAATTTTTTGTGTCAGCCGGTGCAAAAGTAAAAGTAGGTGATATGATTGCGAAGCTTGATTCTAAAAAAGAGGAAATAGCGGCTGCAAAAGCAAAAGTACAACGAGATAATGATGCATTAACGCTTTCGCGCATTCTTAAATTACGAGCTAGTCATACAGCAACAGAAGTTCAAGAAATTACGGCACGCTTAGAGTTAGATAATGCAAATTTGGTTTTACGGAATGCTGAGGTTGATCTCGACCGGCGAACAATTCGTGCACCAATCTCTGGAGTTGTCGGTATTTTACCTATTGATGTGGGAAATAACGTGACCCTTAACACGGTCATTGGCCGTATTGAGAATAGAGAACGTATTTTAGTCGATATATGGGCTCCTGAGCGATATGTATCACGCCTTCATAAAGGAGATGAGGTAACGGCAATATTAACTGCGCAACCAGATAAATCTTTTGTTGGTCATATTTATGCGATTGATAATGTCGTTGATCCAGAAAGTCGTACACTTCATGTTCAGGTTGAAATCAATAATGAAAAAGATACGCTCATGTCTGGTATGTCCTTTTCTATTGTTCTGCAATTTCATGATGGTTCTTTCCCTGTTGTTAATCCTCTTGCGATTCAATGGAACAGTAAAGGGTCATTCGTTTGGCGTGTGAGAGATGGAAAAGTAGAGTCGATACCTGTATCAATTATTCAGCATAAAGCAGATCAAGTTTTTGTAAAAGCTTCTCTAGAAGATGGTGATAAAGTTGTTATTCAAGGGGTACAAACGCTTTATCCAGGAAGTAAAGTAACTATTGATAACCCAAATGATGATTCAAAATCCCATCAACAGAAATTATCAGCAGTTTATAGAACGGATATACAATGAGCCAAGAGTTGAGCACAAAACAGCCAATGTCACAGGCGGAACAAGGTGGTCTCATTGCCTTATTCATTCGCAGACCGGTTTTTACTTTTGTTTTAAATGCGCTGATCATCATTGCAGGATTTGCAGCATGGTTGAATGTTGATATTAGAGAGTTACCCGATGTTGATACGCCTGTAACAACAATTGTGACACTGTTTTCTGGTGCGTCGGCAGAGACAATTGATCGTGAAGTAACAAAAATTATAGAAGATGCTGTTTCTCGTGTTTCAGGTGTTAAGACGATTTCTTCAACATCTTCTTTTGGAAGCTCCTATGTACAAATTAATTTTAATGTTGGCGTTGATTTGAATGTAGCAGCATCTGATATCCGTGATGCTCTATCTCGCGTTACTTATTCTTTACCTAAGGATGCGGATGCTCCTTTGATCATTAAAGCAGATTCGAATGCTGCTGCCATGATGTATTTGGCTGTGACATCACCAACAATGAGTATTGATGATTTAACAATGATTGTAGACGATAAGATTGTTGATGCGGTTTCTGCTGTTGATGGCGTTGGTGATGTACAGGTTGATAATGCTCGCAAAAAGATTTTTCAGATTGATATAGATCAAGCAAAACTTGCAAGTTATGGATTAACTGTCGCAGATATTTCACGTGTTCTTGCTGATATGAAAACAGATGTTCCAGTAGGGTCAATACGCAATTCGAAGCAAACTTTAGTTGTCCGTGCTACTGCGCGTTTAACAACACCAGAAGCTTTTGAACAAGTTGTTTTAAAGCCTCATGTACATCTTCGTGATGTTGCGCATGTTACTTTATCACCGGATATAGAAGACGTTATTCTTCGTATCAACGGAAAAACAGGGGTTGGATTAGGTATTGTACGTAAAGCTCAATCCAATACTCTTGATATTTCTGAAGGTGTGAGAGCCGTTGTCGATAATCTCAAAAATATACTGCCTTCTTCCGTACATATAGAAGTTGTAAATGACGATGCGACTTTTATTAAAAGCGCACTTCATGAGGTTGAGGTTGCGTTGATCATTGCTATTTTAAGCGTTATCTTGGTTATTTTTCTTTTTCTCAGAGATATTCGTGTAACGCTGATCCCTGCTGTATCTCTTCCAGTCGCTTTGATTGGTACTATTGCAGCTATTTATCTTGTAGGGTTTTCATTAAATATTCTCACATTTTTAGGGCTTGTTTTGGCAACAGGGCTTGTTGTCGATGATGCCATTGTGGTTCTGGAAAATATTGTTCGACGGCGCAATATGGGGATAGGTGTTAGAGCTGCTGCAGTGTTAGGAACCCGTGAAGTCTTTTTTGCTGTTATTGCAACAACATTGACTTTAGTGGCCGTATTTGTGCCTATCTCCTTTCTTCCTGGACAAGTTGGAGGACTCTTTAGAGAATTTGGGTTTGTTTTAGCAATTGCTATTTTGCTTTCTGCAATTGTTGCCTTAACGCTTTGTCCTATGTTGGCTTCACGTTTTCTCAAAGAATATGTTGAGGAGACAGAGGAAAAGACCCATTATTTGGCTTTTTTATATAAATGGGGTTCTCTGCTTCATGAGGCATATACTTACACTTTGCATAAGTGTTTAGAAAAGCCTTGGGCTGTTGTTGTTGCTTCACTTGTTTTTGCAGCTCTTTGCGTTGGAGGCTATACGAAGTTGCAACAAGAATTAACACCAGCAGAAGACAGAGCTCTCATCTTTTTGGTCATTAATGGGCCACAAGGTATTTCAGCAGAATATTTGAACAAACAGATAGAGAAAATTGAAGAAAGTTTTCAGCCATTACGTGATGCGGGTGAAATTTCTGGCAGTTACTCTATCGTGGGTATTGGTGGTGCACCCAATACTGCTTTTTTGATTTTAAAACTTTCACCTTGGGATAAACGTGTACGCTCTCAGCAAGAAATTGTAAACGATATTAATGAAAAGGTTCGACAATTTCCGGCAGTTTTTGTGTTTGCAGCGCAGGGAAACTCTCTAGGTGTGAGAGGAACGGGGCAAGGGTTACAATTTGCCATTCTAGGCGATGATTATGCAGCATTACAACCCGTTGCTGATAAGTTGGTACATGCTTTACAAGCTGATTCACGTTTTATTCGTCCACGTCTTACTGTTGATGCTAAACAACCGCAATTTTTTATTGAAATCAATCGAAAAAAAGCCTCTGATTTAGGGATTGATATCACCAATTTGGGCGATACATTACAAGCAATGTTGGATGGTAAAAAGATTGGTTCCATTAATGTGGATAATCATTCTTACGATGTTAAATTGATATCGCGTAAAAATTCTATGAAGAGTCCTAGCGATTTAGAAAATATTTTTTTAAAGACCAAAGACAATCGATATATTCCTTTATCGGTTATTGCGCGTTTGCATGAAAAAGCTATCGCTCCCCAATTAAAACGGGAAAAGCGCATGAGTGCTGTTATTTTAAGCTCAAATCTTGCTCAAGGTATTGCTTTAGGGGAAGCTTACCAAGCTGTACAGAACATTGCTTCTCCTTTGTTATCGAAAGGAACTTACATTGTTCCCTTAGGGGAAGCCGAAACGCTTAACGAAACATCTTCCAGTTTTATGATTGTTTTTGGCATTGCCTTTTTGATTATTTTACTCATTTTAGCGGCTCAGTTTGAAAGCTTTATTTCAGGATTCATTATTATGGCTATTGTGCCATTAGGGATTGGTTGTGCTGTAATTGCTATGCTCTTAAGTGGTGTGAGTCTTAATATTTACAGTCAAATTGGGTTAATTTTGTTAATTGGTATTATGGCAAAAAATGGTATTCTGATTGTTGAATTTGCAGATAAATTACGTGATCAGGGAAGAAGTGTGCGTGAAGCTGTGGAAGAGGCAGCAAATATTCGTCTGCGTCCAGTTTTTATGACAATGATTTGTGCCATTTTAGGGGGTGTCCCTTTGGTTTTAGCTAAAGGGGCTGGTGCAGAAGCGCGTGTAGCTTTAGGTTGGGTGATCGTTGGTGGTTTAGGTTTAGCAACGGTTTTTACGCTTTATGTCACACCGGTTGTTTATCTTTTTTTAGGGCGTTTTATAAGATCAAAAGTAGAAGAAGATTTGCGCTTAGCACAAGAACTTAATCAAGTTAAATGATAGTTCGAGTAGAAAAAAATTTGAATGTTTATTCTTGTAAAAAATATCATTTTCGGATCTTGTTTTTTTACTTTTACGTTCCTTCATTTTTTGTGTGAGCAGTGAAAAGAGCGAGCAATCAAGGAGACACTTTTTACTTTATTATTGTTTGGGCCTAGATTTCATTATCAATAACCGTATAGGATAAGCTTATGGGAGATAGCTTTTCGATTCGAGATGAAAAGGCTTTTGAAGCCGTATTAAAAGCTTTAAGGAGGCATGCTGCAGAGGATGGGGTCTATGATATTCGTCGGCATTTTTTAGCAGATGACCAGCGTTTTTCCCATTTTTCTCTAAGGCTTGATGATCTTCTTTTTGATTTTTCAAAATGTGGTGTAACATTTAAAACATTACAGCTTCTTGATGAGTTAGCTGTTGCAGCAGACGTATTGGGGCGGCGTGATGCTATGTTTTCGGGTAAAGCCATTAATACAACTGAAAAACGCTCCGTTCTTCATATTGCATTACGTTTACCGGCTGATGAAATTTTCATGTTGGATGGTCATGATCTCATTCGTGATATTCAAGATGTTCTTGAGGATATGGAAAGATTTGCTGAAAAGGTTCGTGATGGAAGTTATAAGGGAAGTTGTGGAGAGAAAATAAGTGATATTGTCAACATTGGTATTGGTGGTTCTGATCTTGGTCCTTCAATGGTTACATATGCTTTAAAACCTTATCATGATGGTCCACGTTGTCATTTTGTTTCTAATGCTGACAGCGCTCATATTTCTGATACTCTCTCCATTTTAAATCCGGCAACAACACTGTTTATCATTTCTTCTAAAACTTTTACAACGGCTGAAACAATGGCGAATGCTCGAGTTGCTCGTCAATGGATTCGTTCACATTTAGGGGAAGAAGCTATTCATACACATTTTGTTGCTATCTCGAGTGCGCTTGATAAAGTGGCCGAATTTGGCATAGATTCCACAAGAGTTTTTAAATTTTGGAATTGGGTTGGAGGCCGTTATTCAATTTGGTCTGCTATTGGACTTATTGTAATGTTTGCAATAGGAGGGCAAAATTTTCGCCAATTTCTCAATGGTGCTTTGCAAATGGACCAGCATTTTAAAACCATGCCTTTGCATAAAAATATTCCTATTCGCTTTGCTCTTTTAGGTTTTTGGCATCGTGTTATTTGTGGTTATTCATCACGCTCTATCATTCCCTATGCACAGCGTTTAATACATTTTCCAGCTTATTTACAACAACTTGATATGGAATCAAATGGTAAACAAGTTTCGTTGGATGGAAAACCATTAAATTTTTCAAGTGGTCCAATCGTTTGGGGTGATTCTGGAACAAATAGCCAGCATGCTTTCTTTCAGCTTCTGCATCAAGGAACAGATGTTGTTCCAGTAGAGTTTATTTTATTTATAAAAGGGCATGAGAAAAATTTACATTCTATGTATGAAATATTGCTGGCAAATTGTTTAGCACAATCAAAGGCTTTGATGAAGGGTCGTAGTATTGAAGACGCGCGCCATATATTGATAAAAAATGGTGTTGATGAGCGTGAAGCAGATCATTTAGCACTTCATAGAAGTTTTAAAGGAAACCGTCCCAGTATGATGCTGGTTCAAGATTTATTAACACCTTTTACACTTGGTCGTCTCATTGCGCTTTATGAGCATCGTATCTTTGTTGAAGGTATTTTAATGAATATTAATTCATTTGATCAATGGGGTGTTGAACTCGGTAAAGAATTAGCAAATGAATTACTCCCCATTCTTCGTGGCGAAAGTAAAGCGGATAATCGCGATAGTTCAACATTAGGGTTGCTCGCTCATATTCAAGCAAGACGTGAAAAATAAATATAATTTGATCATAGATTCTGTACGAATTAAGCAAAGGTAAAGTGAGAGAGAAATATGAGATAACTCTCTATGTTACTCTGCGTTTCCCTACGGTCTAAATTGAATTTTGGTCATAGAAAATTAAAAAAGGATAAAAACTATCAAAATGAGAATTTATTAGAATAAAGGGCAAAAAGCTTTGAAAAGTCTTGACCTTCTTAGGTTTTTTTTAAAATCTTTTGAAAAAATGGATTGGTATTGTAGTTTGACACTAGGTTTTGTACTAAGTGGGATTAGTTAGGAATACGTGATAATTTATTGTTTTTATGTATAAAATTTAGCATTAAATGCGTGTTTTGTCAAAATCAATTTTTACACCGGAAATTGCAAAAAATTCTAAAAAAGAGCGAAAATCGGAATTTGAGCGTAAATAATGAGAGAAAGCTTTGAAAGGTCTTTGAAAATCCTTTGAAGATTTTTAAAAAGTCTTTGAAAGCCCAGAAAACCGCTTTGAAGACCCTTTGAAAAAAATCCAATAAGATGTGAAGCCAACTCTAAAATCAACCTAAAATGACCAAAAAGCAAAAAAGATTTTCATAGTAATTTTTCATTTTAAATGATGTTTTAGATGGAATTTTGGTGTGCTTTTAAGTGTGCTCTTTCAGCTTCGATTTGACGCTTTAAATGTAATTTTAGAAGAGGCAAGGTCAGCTCGACTTCTTCCGTGTCGTTGATGTCTTGAATTAACTCTTGCAGTTTTTTATAAAGTTCCGCCGCGAGTTCCGCTATATCTTCAGGGGGGAGTTTTATATTTTCATCGCGATAGGTTGTATAAACTATGCGACCAAGTTTTTTGGGAGGCAAAACGTCTATCCAAGCACTTGTGCAATTTGCAAGCGCAGGGCATGGCAATGCCCCTCTCACAGAGCGGCGAGAGAAAGAGCGCGTCCCCATCACGCACAATCAAAATGTCACGGTGCATGTCAATGGCGCACGTGATCCTGTTGCAACAGGTTATGCGGTTCGTCATGCTTTGCAACGGGCAGGAGCCAATGCCTTGCACGGCGGAACAGAGTAATGGAGAGAACAAAATGAGGGGGAATAGAATGAGGGGAAGAGGGGAATGCAAGATCCTTTGCTGATGTTAGGACCGCATCAATTTTATGTGGACTGGTTAAATTTTCAATCTTTTGAGGAAGAGTTTTCTGCTTCATGGGTTTGCTTAGAACGTTTTGGCCGTTCCCCTAGTTTGCAATTTACCGGCTATGGCAATGATCCCAAAACCATCCACGGGGTATTGTTTCCAGAAGAGTTTGGAGACCGTGCGGCTATTGATGCTATCACCAGAACAATTCGAAGAGCCAAGCCCGTTCAGATGATCCGTTGGATGCGTGATGATAGCTACAGTGCTTTGATGCATGGTTTAGTCGTGATTACCCATATTCGTAAAGACCATGATTACATTAACCGTTCTGGTCAATCGGGGCGCATTCGCTATTCCATAAGCCTGTTACCGTTTTTTGATTGGGGAAAACCGCAAGGTCAATATCAAATAGGGCAATACCAAGAGGGGCAAGAGGAGGACACCCCATGAAGATTCCCGCAAAGCAGTTTGTGGTCGAGCTTGAGGATATGAGTTTAGATCTGATTTGTTATCACCATGCCTTGTCTGTTTTAGGAGACCGGCGGCAAGCGGGTTTATTAAAAGGCTATTTAGAAGCCACGCTGGAGGCTAATCCAGAGATTGCGGGATATGGGGCTTTTTTACCGCGGGGCTTAAAAGTCTTTTTGCCTGAATTTGTCTCATGCGAAAAGAACAGTGTGGTCAAACGGCTATGGGATTAATGCGCACATATCCCTTTATTGAGGTAAGGGTGGGGGAGAAACTTGTTCATGAGGTTTTTTACCAGCGTCTTTTAACGGCAACCATCACGGATAATACGAGTAATGAAGCCGATAGCTTTGAAGCAGAATTTGATGATAGCGGCAATGATTTAGAAGTTCCAGCAGCGGGTAGCACACTCCAAGTCACCTTTGGTTATGAGAACAGCATTCGTGCCTTTATGGGGCGTTTTGTTGTCGAATCGGTGATCAGTTGTGGGGGCAGTGATGGAGAGATTTTACGCCTTTGTGGCAAAAGCGCTTCCATGCGTGCGGAGATCAAAGAACAGGTGAGCGAACATTTTGACCATCAAACCGTTGGCAAGATTGTTGAGACCCTTGCCAAACGTCATGGCTATCAAGCAAAGGTTAGTCCCCAATTTACCAAACAAACCTTGCCTTATGTGGTGCGCACGGATCAATCGGCGATTGATTTTTTAACCCGCCTTGCTGATCGGATGCAGGCGCGTTTTTTGATCAAAGACAATAAGTTTTTATTTTTAAGCGGGGACAATCTTCCCCTCCAGACAATTCATCAACAGGATTGTTCCCATTGGGAATTTAGTCTCGAGCCGCGTACCCAATACGGCACCATTGAAGCCTCTTATTTTGATCGCGCAAAAGGGCAACAGCATTCTGTCAAACATCGCACGGGGTATATGGGGCCCATTCGCCGTCTACGAACCTGCTACCCTTGTGAGAGCCAAGCACAAGCAGCAGCAGCCTCTGAGTCGGAACGTCTTTGCCGCGCGATGGGCAGTGGTTCTGTAAGCCTTGAGGGGCGCCCTGAGATCATGGCGGGTCAACCACTGCTATTGCAAGGGTTCCGTAGAGAAATCAATGGTCCATGGCATGCGGCAACGGTGACCCATCGCTATGAAAAGCAAAGCGGATACACCACAGAAATCACCTTTGAGGCACCAAATCAAGGAAAAGAGGCATGAGAAAATTAAATGTGTTAGAAGCAGAAAACCCAAGAGATACTTTTGCCTCTTCTTTTCGGCAACTGCTCCATAATATTGAAGCAGAACAAGCTTTGCTTGGGGCAATCATGATCAATAATAATGCGCTTGAGAGCGTTGCTGATTTTCTCAAAGCAGAACATTTTTTTGAAGCCCTTCATCAAAGGCTTTTTGATATCATCTCACAAATTGTTCAAAAGGGAAAAGTTGCAGATCCCATTACCATGAAGCCCTTTATTGCAAATGATGAGAAAGTTGGAGATATCACAGTCTTTAATTATGTGGTGCGTTTAGCCAAAGAAGCAGTCACAATCATCAATACTCAAGAGTATGGACAGGTCATTTATGATCTGTTTATTCGCCGCTCTTTAATTAACCTTGGCACTCAAATTGTGAATAGATCTTTTGATGCTCCTCTAGAACTTAGTCCTTTACAACAAATTGAAGCGATTGAAAATCAGTTGTTTGCATTAGCCGAAAAAGGCAAATATGGGGGTGGTTTTGAAAAGTTTAATACCGCCATTACAAAGGCACTTAACATGGCAAGTGCTGCGAAACAGCGTTCTTCAAAGCTTTCTGGTATGGCAACCCATATTAAAAGTCTTGATGCGAAAATGGGTGGGTTGCAAGCATCTGATTTGATTATTCTAGCAGGGCGCCCCGGTATGGGGAAAACGTCCCTTGCAACCAATATTGCTTTTAACATTGCCAATGCTTGCAAGCGTGATAGCAACACAAAAGAAGGTGAAGGGGGGATTGTTGGTTTCTTCTCTCTTGAAATGTCAACAGAACAGCTTGCAACCCGCATTATCTCAGAACAAACGAAGGTTTCTTCTTCTGATATACGGCGGGGGAATCTTTCTGATGATCAGTTTATAAACATTGTTCATATGACGCGTTCCCTTCAAACCATTCCTCTTTATATTGATCAAACGGGGGCTGTATCCCTTGCACAATTGGCTGCGCGTGCAAGGCGTCTTAAACGACAACATGGTCTAGATGTTTTGATCATTGATTATATCCAACTGATGACAAGCGGTTCAAAGCGTTCTTTAGAAAACCGCGTTCAAGAGATTACAGCCATCACTATGGGGCTTAAAGCACTTGCAAAAGAACTCAATATTCCCATCATTGCGCTTTCACAATTATCACGACAAGTTGAAAACCGTACAGATAAACGTCCACAACTGTCTGACTTACGGGAATCAGGTTCAATTGAGCAAGATGCCGATATTGTGTTGTTTGTTTATCGTGAAGAATATTATCTCAACAATGAAGAGCCCCAAGAAGGCACGCTTGAATATCACAAATGGAAAGAGGCAATGGAGCAAGCCAAGGGCAAAGCTGAGGTTATCATAGCCAAGCAACGCCATGGTCCAACAGGAATCGTCCCTCTTGCTTTCCAATCTGACTTTACATGCTTTAGTGATTTAACAGATCATACTCATCTCTCAGAAATATCTGCTTGAGCTCAAAATGATGATCCGATGATTGAGAAGAAAAAAACCATCGATTCTCACAAACAATTACGAATCTTAAAACATCCTTTGAAAGGCCTTTGAAGACCCTTTGAGAACCCCTTAAAAATCATGTGAAAAAAAATAAATTGGTACAAAACCTAGTGGCAAAATATACAAAACCCGCTGGCAAGCTACACTGGTAGGCTACCATATCATTTTAGTTAAATTTGGCGGAGAGAGAGGGATTCGAACCCTCGATATGGTTTCCCATATACACGCGTTCCAGGCGTGCGCCTTCAACCACTCGGCCACCTCTCCAGAAGTCTTGCACTATACCCAGAAAGAAATAACGTGCAAGCCTAAATATACATTCAAAATTCGAAATTCAAATCTATTGATTAAATAAGAGCACATATTTGTTGAATAACAAACACATCCTGTCTTTTTTAAAAAAACTTTTTCCGTGGATAGGCCTGTACAATAATGAAAGTAAAAAGAGTGTTATCAAATCATAAACTTTCATGCTGACTGAAAAACTTTCTGCTTTATTGAAAGAACACTGCTTAAAATTGACATACAGTGCATGTTTTCTGTACAATAAAATAATTAAATCTGTCCTGTTTATTACTATTGATTGCCCCAACAATAAAATAGAATAATAACGCTATGAACTTCTTATATCTCTAACATTAAAATTGCTGCATCTAAATAATAAATTTCATCTCAATAACAATTATTTTCAATCTCCTTTTTACCTTAAGAATGAGGATCCTTAAACACGACAAATCTCATTACAAATTGCTCTCTTAAAATAAGAGCTACCTGCTTCATCACTTTTAGGTTTCATTTTATAGAAAAAATTTAATTTATAATGATAACTTATTTTTTACATTGTTATATCTTCAACTGGTGTAAAGTTTTCTTCTCATACCCTTCTTCATATTGAATGAATTAAAATCACATGCCCATGCATCATCAGCAAGGATAGTATGTAAAAAAACGTTTAAGAGAGAATAAATACCTCTTATAAATTTTATTAACTAACAAGAGCTGTTATAAAACATTGGGGGGATTGTAAAATAAGTAGTAATGGTGTGAACTTGCTCTTTTATGAAGCATAAAGAGGTGAATGGATTGACCATTTAGCAGTTTCGATGTGAAGGGGCTTGGATGTACTAATATTTCTTTAAAACAAGCCTGTGAATAAGCCATCTAATGGCGTTTTGTTTTACGTGAAAGATGTATCCTCATGAAAAATGTGAAAATAAAAGCATGAGGAAATGGGTAATTTCCATCATTTAAAAGATATGGGACACTTTTGAAAGCCGTAAAGTCGAATTAAGATATGATGATAAAGAGATGTTAGTTTGCATCTTTAGGTTTTCATATTCTTTCCAAATTAGGTTGTCCGCTTACTTTAGAGATTATACAAACAGAGATATAGAATATACTCTCCCCCATTTAGCCATACAAAAACCAATAACAGTAGAGAAAGTATTAAATTGCCTTAACAACCTATCTCAAATATGGGTGAGTACTCTAAATTGAGATGTTGATTTACAGACAAAAAATAAAATACTATTATCTTGTTCATTCACGCATTTATTTTAAAAAACATTTTTTAATTCTTGTCACATTCATCCCATAACAATTATGATGCTCATAACGATGTTTATGAATGAGATAAAATCTATTGGATAGCATTATCACGCTATTTACCAACGCCAATTGTTGCAACAACTTTTGTTATTTAAGAAAATCTATGAAAAAGGTATTTATTCTTTATTAAAGTGCTTTTATCCTCACTTTAATCGTACTTATAAAGTATAAAAGGATGATTTTTATGAATTTAAGCCAAATTCGAGGCTCTCATTATATAAAACGATAATTTATCATTATAAATTTATATGTTGCCTGTAATCGCTCCCAAAGACAAATAGTCTTACAATACTAAAGATCTGATGATTTTGCACATAAGCAAGTTCTTTCCTCCTCACATTCTTTACCACCGGATATCCTTGCTTAGAGTGCGTACAGCTCGTGCTGTTTCACATTGTAGTGCTTTTTGTGCTAAAATTTTCATCTCTTCAAAACTATGAGTCTGTAAACACGCTTTTACTGAAGAAATATCGCAAGGTATCATAGAGAGTTCATTAATTCCCAATCCAGTCAAAATCATTGCACCAAAAGGATCTCCAGCCATACCACCACATACACTAACCCAACATTTATGTTGTGCTGCTCCCTGAATAGTCTGATAAATCATACGTAAAACTGCTGGATCAAGGCTATCAGCCTCAGACACAAGGTACGGATTTTGCCGATCAACAGCCATTGTATACTGCGTTAAATCGTTGGTCCCAATTGAAAAAAAATCAACATGAGCGCTCAACACATCTGCCATAATGGCTGCAGCTGGAACTTCAACCATAATACCAAGTTTTAATTTTGGAGCATCAATATCATTGCGGATTTCTTCTGCAATTTTTTTTATAGTAACAATCTCTGAAACAGACATCACCATCGGAAATACAATCCATAGATCTCCGACCTCTTTTGCAGCTCTGTACAAAGCACGTAGTTGAGGCACTAAAAGATCACGCCGACGTAACAAAAGCCGCATTCCTCGAACACCTAAAAAAGGATTGTCTTCTTTAGATAAATGTAAATGCGTAACCTGTTTATCTCCACCAATATCGAGCGCACGAATAATTAATGGCTTATCTCCTACGGCTGCAATCATCGCCCGATATATATCAAATTGGATCTCCTCATCCGGAATATGTGGATTCTCTAAAAATAAAAACTCTGTGCGCATGAGTCCTACACCTTCGGCTCCCAAATCAAGTGCAGCAGGAACCTGAGTTGCATGATTGACATTAGCCATGATACGAATTCTTTGACCATCTGTCGTTTGCATTGGTGTTCTAAACGTACTTATCTCACTGAAACGTTTTTGTACAACAGTATCAAGATGCCTTTGAACATCTTCAACATCTTCAAGCGTAGGATCAAGGTAAATGAACCCGTTATCACCATCAATAATAGCTTGAATATCAGGCTGAACCTCTAAAATATCATCACCTGTAGCCACAACCATCGGAATATCAAGAGTACGTGCCAAAATAGCTGTATGAGAGAGTGGACCTCCCCATGCTGTTGCTAATCCTTTTATTTTTTTACAATCAAGTTGTGCAATATCAGAAGGAGAAAGATCGTTTGTAACCAGAATAACACCACTTGGAATATCATTTAAAAAGAATGTTCTATAGGATGGATTTATTTCCCCTAAAACACGACGACCAACATCAATTAAATTAACTGCGCGTGCTGCTAACAAAGGATTATCTACTTTAGAAAACATATTTGAAAACTGCTGAACTGCTTTATCCCAAGACCAAGCAACACCATGACCTTCTGCTATAAAACGACAAGCTTGAGCTATGAGATTTTCATCTTCAAGCAAAACCATTTGCGCAGAAAAAATCGCAGCAGAATCCGCACCCATACGCATTGTAATATCAGAAATTACAGATGCCATTTTATGTTTTGTTTTTGTAAGCGCATTTTCAAGACATGCTGTACCAACTGCAAAATCAATTGGCTGGTCTATTATGGAAATATCATTTTGCCTTAAAACAAAAATTTTACCAAACGCTAATCCTGAACTTGCTCCAACACCAGAAATACCTTTTTGCATGGAGCGTGGATACCAACCATGAAAGGCCTTTGTTTGAGATTCAATTTCTCTCTCCACGCATTTCTCACGAATACTTACTTTTTTCACAATGGCAATGGCATCATTGAGAAGTTGTGCTCCTTCTGCAGCATCTGTAGAAAAAATTAGAACATCACCATTTTTTGCTCCTAATTGCAATAAACCGACCAAGTTTTTCATTTCAACGGCATATAGACCATGACGAACTCTGATAGAGTTTTGAATCTTTTTCGCAAAATCAACCCAAATAGAAGCTGGTCGTGCATGAAGACCACTTGGATAATCTAAAATCCATTCCTGACACACCGAAAGATCACCAATAAAAGTTTTTTCTTTCTGCATATCTTGATCAAACAGAGTTGTAATAATTTGCTGTTTGTCCGTAGTTGTTGCAAGTAGTTCAAGCTGTTTTGTATCAAATAAAAGAGATGTCAACTTTTTGCAAATTTCTCTATAGCGATCTGGAGACGCTGCAATGGCAATAACCAAATGTGCTTTCTTTCCATCTTGCCACTCAACACCAGCAGGAACTTGTATAACAGCAACAGCATCTTTGATGATTAAATCACTATTTTCAACCAATCCATGAGGAATGGCTATACCATTTCCAAGCCAGGTATTGGTCGTTTCTTCACGTGCGAGCATGCTTGCCAGATAACATTTGTCAACTGCACCAACCTGTACAAGCAATTCAGCAGCAGCTGAGATCGCATCATTTTTATGGTCAAAAGCAGCTGCAAGTTTTACAGATCTTATAGACAAGATTTCACTCTGGGTAAAATCTACATTCATTATTTCTACTTTCTCACATCTCATCATGCATTCAAATCGCCTCACATTTGAACACGAACACCTCTGATAAATTCCTTTTCAAAGCTACACTTCTCAAAATACAAGCTATAAACATCGCTATAGCTCTCTTGTATTTGACGGAATACTGCTAAATGAGCTTCCTAAATACCCTAATATAACCGATAAAACGATTAGATATTACAATTGCGTAGGTTGCTTAAAACCATCATCAGAAAATCTGCTTCTTCACTCCTACTTTACAAAGACAAAACCTCGATTTTTACAGCCCCAATCACCTGAAAAACTATGTTTTTAAAATGCTCTCTTCCCAAATTATTCAATATAACTTGTCATTATTCTCTTTATAAGAAAGCATTCTCCACAATCACTTATAACTTCAGCTAACACTTTAACCCTTCCTCCAAGTTGATTTTACCTAGTGATCCCCTTTTATAAATTTATTACACCATTAAAAATTGCCCCACACAACTTACTATCCTTAAAATTTCGTGCAACTCATCCTATGATACTAAATCCTCCATCATATAACATTGATACATTTTAAGCTAATCCTTTGCTTCAATCAATATCGCAAACACATAATGCCCTCTGTCGCACATTTGCAAAATATGCACATTCCTCAAACACCATCATCGACCACTAAACCTAAGAAAAACTTTATAAAGTAATCTTACTTTCTAGATATTTCGATAAATAAAGCACAAAAACGAAAAACAATTACCGCCTTAACCTTAGCTCTTATGCTAATTAATTTTCAACAATACATAATAAATAGTGGAGTCAGAAAAAATACTCTTGAAGATAACTGATTGCACAGTGGTTATTTTATGTTTTCAGTCCTCTTAAAAAATATAATTTTACGCTCAATTGACTGAAACGCCATATTCCCTTCAAAGCAGCTTTAATCATTCAGTCTTATAGATTTGTATTCCTTCTTTTTTAAATGAAATGCCTCGCGCCGCCCTATTACTCTCTAAAAACATTCTGCCCCCATCACCAGCACACATGCCGATAAACAGAATTCTCTTTATCAAAATGATCGCATAAATAATGTTTTCATTAAATTTATCATAATTTCCAGAAAAAATTGCCTCTCTTATAAAAAACACTAGACTCCTCTTTAATAAATCAGAAAAGACTGTCTCTTTTCGCGATTACCATATATAAGTTTATCAACAAATTTTATGATAATATTAATACCTTCAGCGCAAATATCACACAAGCCTTCTCTCTTATTTAGAAAGTTACTTCCCCAATCCTACTTTTTGCATTGGTACTCTAAATTTATTAGAGTACCAATGCAAAAAGGGAAAGATAACACTCTATCTTTCCCTTCTAACGTTCATAAAATCACAATTTCAATTCAACGAAATGACAAAACCCAATAAAATTCCAGTTGATTTCTAGAGAAAATGCTTCAGATTACTCTGTTGCTTCCACCATAGGAATAACTGAAACATAGGAACGGTTACCAGCTTTCCGTTGAAAAGAAACCTTTCCATTTGATAGCGCAAAAAGCGTATGATCTTTTCCAATGCCGACATTGTCACCTGGATGCCAACGTGTACCACGCTGACGAATAATAATATTTCCAGCAATAACGGTTTCACCACCAAATTTCTTAACGCCTAGACGTTTCGATTCTGAATCGCGACCATTCCGCGATGAACCACCAGCTTTTTTATGTGCCATAGACGCGCTCTCCTTTAATCTTTCTTACTCTTTGATGCTGCAGTCGCTTTTTTCTGCGATGCTGTCTTTTTTTCAGCTGTTTTCTCATCTTTTTTCTCAATAACAGCAGCTTTTGTTTCTTTTTGTGCAGTTGCTTTCTCTTTTATGGGTTTTACTACTGCTTTTTTAGGCTTTGAACCACCCATTAGAATTTCTAAAACACGCAGTGTTGTAAATTCTTGACGATGACCACGTGTCCGTTTAGAATTTTGACGACGGCGCTTCTTAAATGCGATAACCTTGCGCCCACGTGCTTGTTCTACAATCTCAGCTGTCACCAACGCATCAGCAACAACGGGTGTACCAATAACCGCATTGCCCTCTTGTCCAATTATTAATACGTCATTGAATTCAATAACATCACCCGCATTTCCATTTACTTTTTCTACTTTTACCACTTGGTTAGCAACAATGCGGTATTGCTTACCACCGGTTTTAATGACTGCGAACATTTTTTATCCTTCCGTTCACTCCAGCTCTTATTTTCTACCTTGAAATAAGGGAAAATAGGCTGCTTTTTATCAGTCGTAACCACCCTTCAGGAAGGATAAAACCTTCCTCAACACAAACATGCGCAGATTTCCCCACGCTTATATTCTACTTATATGAAGGAATTTCTATTCTCTGTCAATAAAGTCCCACAAAAAAGAAAAAAAGGTTGTACCAAAAACAATTGAAGGGTATCTACCCCTCGTATACTATAATTAACTTAAATAGTGCGTATTTTTGTCGCACTTTAATATTGGAGAGGTGGCTGAGTGGTTGAAAGCACCGCACTCGAAATGCGGCATAGGGGTGACTCTATCGAGGGTTCAAATCCCTCTCTCTCCGCCATTGACTTAAAACGGACTTGTTTATGCTCAGTATGGTATAGCTAAAAGCCTAGAATTTGCAGGTTTTTTTGTTTGCAATTAACTATAGCGTGCCAATCTATGCTTATCATTATCTATCTCCAGATAAAAACTGGTATTGGATTTCCACGCATTTTACAATTTTTAGGATTCTCTTCTCCCGATCTTCAGATTACTAGATCTGGCATAAAATATCTCTTCAATATTATTAAAGGATTTTTGCCAATCACCAACCTTTGATAAATTTTTAGAAACAATGGTGATCATAGGGCTCTTTGCAATTCTACTGATTAACAGACTAAATGTGTTTTATCCGTATCAGAGATAACGAGCACATCAGCTTTTCTCACGCAATGTGCTTATTTAAAATTAATGTTATTGAGTATTTCTACAAAATTTTTATCTCTTACTATAATCATAAAAAAGGAGCGTAATAATTGAATATCGTTCACACAGAATTTTCTTTTATTTCTAAACCTTTTAAGTAGATAGATAGTCCTTGTAAAATAAATAAAGGTGCGCAAAACCCTATGAATATACAAAGGCTGTATAATATAGAAAATGAAAAAAAGTTTGCTGCATATAAAAGCATAATAGAAAATAAAGCTGTTATAATACGCACGCTGGCATCACCTACCAAAATCACCTCAGCTAAATTGTCACTAGGTGTAACAGCTTGACCAATTGTTATCCCAGATACCCTAAAATAAAATTGTCCAATACCTAATAAAAAGCCCATGATATAAAGAGAATATTGGGTGAAATTTAAATATAAAGCGAAAGAAATTGCGATTATTGCAAAAGCTGGTGCGCCCCATACGAAGAAACGAATTAAAGATGGGAATTTCCGTAAATAATAGGATGAAACGAAGCCATTAATTACAAAACCCAGTGCCGACAAAGCAAAAACAGAATTTTGAATGGCTGTAAATTTTATATTATCCGATGTTATAGATGCAAGAACCAATGGCAATAAAACGATAGCCCCTGTATAGAGAAAATTGTTCAAAATACGATTAATCGTCAAAAAACGCAAAGCAGAAATTCGCCAAAGGCACTTAAAACCAACTCCATAAGCTCTTTGGGTTGCTTCTTTCGATGGCTCTTTTATCCTATTTATTTGTTGTATAGACTTTATATGAAACCATAAACCAGCATTTAAAAGATAAACAAATACAATAAAGGCTATAGCTATTTTATGGCCAAAACGCGCAATTATAAAATATATAAGCAATGGAGACACAATAATAAAGAACTGACAGCAACTCGTGTAAAATGCAAAAATATTAGCTTTTTGTTTAGGGTCTGGAATTAATTTATTCAAGGCAGTGTTATTATTTGGGTTATCAACTCCCATCAATAGTGCGAGTAAAAAAAACACAAATAAAATAAGTACTGGGTTGTTTATGAATAATAAGAAAGACAATAAGCAAGCACAAATAATTTGACTATAAAATCCAATAATAAAACCTTGATAGCGAGCTAACACATTTCCCAAACATAAGCCTGCGATTCCAATGGCAATTAAATTAACAACATTTAAAGTAGCAGATGCTTCTCCCGTTGTATCTTGTAATTGTAATAAAGAAAGGCCAATAGATAATACACTACCAGCACAAAAACTTGTCAAAGATCCAATCAAAATCATAAGAAAAACAGAATTACGCAACACTTTTCTCATTTCCAGATAAAGCGTTAAGCCATTTTGTAATCTCTTCTGTTGTTAAATGTGGTTTGGCACTAAACTCTAGTTTTTCATAAAATTCAAATGCATTGCGAGTGCTCATTTTTTGCAAGCCATCTATTAGCATGAATTCTATACTAGGTAATATTGCGCTCATAGATTGAGACAAATAATAAGAAACTGCTCTCCAATATATATTACGATCTTTAGCCAAATAATTTTCTAAAGCATATTTCGGGTAACTGCCATCTAAAATACGTTTTGGACAACGATATAATGGATAACAAATACGAATAGCGTCTACTTCACGCACGGGAAAAGGAGAAATATTTTTTCCTCTTATGATGTTATAAAAACTTTCAGCTCGTAAATCCTCTAGATTCAGTCCAACCACAACAAGATTGGTTTCTAATTTTCGAGCAACATGAGATAAAGCTAGCCGAACTGCTAAAATTCCAATGAACTCTAAGTTAGATTCTGGATAAGCTTTTTTAAAATTTCCCATTCTGATATCTCAATTTGATATTTAAAGAACTTTTCGATCTTCTAACTTTTATTAAATTTTACAATAATGTATTAGAATCTTTATCTGTAATAATCTTGACAAGTATTTTCTTATTTCTCGCAAGATTAATAATCTTCCTTAACTAAAAGAAACATACTCTCTACCCTTTTATGAATATCAAAAACGCATTCCATTACAATGTAATCATCGACTTTAGAATAAATATTCGGCTTTCAGCGTAATAAATTATTATAATCAATCTTTCTCTCTGTTCTAGAAAGCAGCATTTCTTCTTTTTGCTCTCTTCGTAACTGCTGTATAATCTTTCCGAAAAAAGGCACTTCTTCAACACTGCTATCCTGAAGAATTTTTATATAAATACACTGTATGAGAGACAATGCCATGTATTTTTTTATCTTCTCAACTCATAACATCTTCTAATGGGAAGGATAAGGTACGAAACGTATGTGCTGTTAGAATTTGAAAAATAAGCACATGTCTCTCTCTTTGATAATGGGGGTATAACCTTCACGAAGAACAGAGCGCTATTAGTTTGCACATTCGCGTGCTTGTTTTTAAGAGACATTTCTCAAAGCACGTCATATCCATTTCATGATGGCGGTTTGTGAATGGTATAATGATCAATCTACTGAGCACTCCCATTTTTACGCTTATGAAATAATAAGCCGGTACCACCACACACTTTGCTAGCCCTAGAATGTTGTGACAGTCATTGGTATCTAATCTTCATAAGAGGTCTTTTTAGTTCTTTCTTAATCGTTTTTTAGTCCACACGAGCTTCCTCCGCTTGTAACGTGCAAGCAAGTGATTTTAATTGATTCAACACGAGAGAGATTTGAAATGAGAGAATCTTACGGTATTCAAGGTTCTAATTCAAGTTGAATAACGCTAGATTATATATAAATCAATTATATTGACTTAATGATAGACGATGTCATGAAAATAAAGTCCTAGTGATATAGATAGAACAAATGAATTATCCTAAAAGGTCTAAAGTTGCTGGAACAAATTTTATTGTACACTTTGTAATCTCATCTAAATTTTAATCATTTTTGTTAAAGGTTTAAATGCAACTTTTTTACATTCAGCATTCTTTTTCTGCGTATTTATAATAAAAAATGAATAGCTAAAGGCATTCTCTGTTGTAAAGCCTTCTCAAATCTTTCAGTATAGACCAGAATTTTCTCTATAAGCTTTGATACTTTGTATGGGAGTTCCTAGAATGCCACAAAAGATGTGTTTTTTCCAAAGCTCTTATAATTATCGCAATAATTTATAAGGTTTTCCATAATATCTTTTGCAGTCAGCTTTTTGTAGAATCCAAATCTCAGCATGTCTTTTTGGTATCCATTCATTCCGAATATACAAGGAAAAGGCCTTAATTTTATTATTCATTATAGTATCAAATTCTTTTAACAATTCCTTGCTTCCATTTTTCATATTTGTCTATATTCTTAATTATTTGTACGGCTGAATCCATGTATTTCTCCCAATTGTTGTATTTTATAAAAAATTGCTACGAATTATCCTTTCCAAAGTTGATAATTCATTATCACTCTGGCCACAAATTGCTATAATGGCTGGGCAGGTATTTAAATCGGTGGTTAGGGGAAGGGGCTCATTTTCTTTAAAAAAGAGCATAAAATGAACCACATTTTGCCAAGAATGAAGTTTTTGCTTCCACAGGTTAACATCTTTTATAATATGCCCATCAATCTTGTTGATAAGAAAGATAATACGTCCTTTTTTCTTAAAACGACTTGGGGTTTGCGAAAACACACCCGCAATAAGATTAACGGAGCTTTCAAGTAAATCATCTTCATAGCAATGTGCGAACAAAGTGGGAGCAATCCCTCCGTGGAGGCGGGCTCCTACTTCGATCATTACTGGACCGCGAGCGGTTTGCATGATTTCCATATGCGCGGGTCCATATTCAATTCCCACTGCATAAATGCACTGTTTTGCATAAGAGATAAGAGGGGCATAAAGGGGATCTTGAACATCAAGCACATCAAGCGATTCATAAACAAAGGCACTTCCATTATGCATACCCTTTTTATATCGCGATAAAGCGCATATCTTTATAGCTTCTCCCTTTACAACGGCATCTACGATGTACTCTTCTCCCTCCAATCTTTCTTGGAGCAAATAAGCCTCGTTAGGTGTACCAAAAATATTTTTCTGCGTCCAGTCAATTTCAGAGACCCACGTTGCCACTTCCTCACGGCTAGAGAAAAATAAAACACCATCGCTCCCAGCAGAATCGTTTGGCTTTACCACATAGCCACTGAAGCTTTCAAAATTATCAAGAGCACAATCATCTTTTGTAAGCATTTTTGAGCGAATATAGGATAAACCCTTTTCACAAAGCCGCCTTTGCATTGCTGCCTTTTTCCGCCGCCAATCGGTGGTCAAGGGGTTATTTCCAGCACAACCGTAATAAGCAGCCAATTGCTCTGCACAATAAATACTGACCTCAGCACCTGCTATAACAGCTTCTATTGTGCCGACAGGAAAGCGCCGTTTTATCTCATCGACACTCTGAAGTTTTGCTTCTGCCATGCCTTCTCCCTGATAAGAGAGCATATAATGTGAAAAAGGTGCTGGTTGAGAGACAGCGCCGTAACAGGTATAGCCTAATTTTTGTAAGACAGGGGCATAGAGGGCACCTGTGGAGAAAGGGTCGACAATAAGAATAGTTTTGCTCATGTTTTGGCCCGCTGTAATGAAAGAAAAAGAACATAAATAAAGATTATCAGTCCGATAAGGGGAAGAAGGTAAATGGCTGCTTGAGGCCCCATAAGGACAGAGCTTGTAAGAAGACCAAGAATAACATAACCCGCCGATTGGGAGAGCGTATAAAGCATGCCACTATAGCTTCCCACCAGCTCTGCTTGAGTTTCTGTTTTTGTTGCTTCAATCATATGTTTGCGGGCGTTAATCCGCATGGTATTCATTGAAAAGCCAATAAAAAAGCAAAAGACTACAGCCAAATAAGGTGATTGTGTGGTGCTGAAAATAAGATCAGCTAAACACAATATAAGAGCTGGAAAAATGAATTCAAAGCGCGGGATTTTGATAAAAGCAGCCAGAAAAGCGCCTACACCTGCAACTGCGCTGCACAGGCCATAATATTCAGAGCCAAAATTTTTCACACTCTGAAAAAGAATGGTTGCCAGTGTATTATAGGCGCAAATGTGAAAGCCAATAAAACCTATACAAACGCATAAAAGTTTAAGCTCTAGGGAAAGCCTCTCTGCTTGCGGTATAAGCGTTGGTTCTTTATCGGTGACAGGGGACAAGCCATTCGTCGTGCACTCGGTACTATATTCATCGCGAAAGATAACATATCCCGCCACAAGGCTTACGATAACGTCAAACACACAAATGGCTGCAATCAAACCATTATAGCCAATTTCAGGGGCTATTCCTCGTGGGCTGGTGGCTTCTAAGAGATAGCCGCTCAGTGCTGCCCCCAAAAAGGCGCCAATCTGCACTACTGTTTGCATAATGCGAGAAGCCTTTTGGGCACTAATATAACCACTAAGCGCGAGTTTCGTATTATAAGTTTCCAACGTACTTAAGGTGATCAAAGAGAGATAACCGATCGAGATAGAGACCACAATAAAACCAAAAGGAGAGTCGACATAATGAAAAAGAGAAATCAATAAAAGAAGGCTATAGATGACAATCCGCCTTTTGTATAAATCTCCCAATTGCAGCGAGGCTTTAATATGCACGAGGCCACTTTTTTTCAAAAGAGTGGGTGTAAGGGTTCCCAAAGCCATGGTTATCCCTAGAAAAACCGATGAAGATGTTATGCGATAAGCATTCCAAAGGTTACTTAAGAAGAGCACCATATCAGAAAGATAGAGCAAGACAACAAGCCCATAAAACCGAAACATTAGCTGTTTACGCATATCATTCCCCCATGTTCACATCTTTTAAAATATGCAATATTATAATCGGTCTATATGTCTATAAACAGTTAGTACACTTATGACTAGAGAGGTCAAGTTTTTTGATAGGGGCATGATATAAAGTTGAACGTTGATATTGATTGTAATGATAGTTTATTTCCAGAAAGTTGAGTAGCGGAGACGGTGAATATTTTTGCTGCGTTTCTTGTGGGGGTATTTTGCCGATAAGGGCTTAGCTTTGACTGATAATGAACACAGCTACATTTGAGAGCTATCTTTTGTGTTCTCAAGGCCGACACTGTTTAATTCAAAGTTGCGGGGTTAATTCTTGACCATTGCAGCGATGAGTTTGGATTTTAAGCTGGCAATAATCCTGCATTATAAGACAGAAATTATTTTATAGTCTCAAATTGAGGGGTATTTACACAACTTTAGGCAGCATTTATGTGACCAACTATACAACCAATTTGGGTGGCATGACTTTATTTGTTGAGGGGGTCATAATGCGTTGCAAGGTAACGGGAGAGGGATCATAGATATAAGATTATTTTGTATAGATGTAGAGTTCACTGCGATATAAAAGTTCTAAATTTCCCTGCACTTCATATTGTTTTGTCAGTGTAACCAATTCCTGCAAATATTCTTCTCCATGGCTGGCAATGGCGCGCTGCGCTTGCGTTGAAGAGCGGCTCATGCCTATAAAAGCTTCGGAGGGGATCGTCATCGTCCAATCGTGTGTATGTAAAGCAACATTTTCTGGATTGACATCAAGACCATCACGCATTTCTTGTAAAAAATCAAAATGACGATAATAACGAGAATAGTGAGGGCTCATCTCTTCTAATAATGTTTCATAAGCAGCGAGAAATTGACTATTTTGAAAATCGCGATTGTTTTGAATAACCGCCATAACGCCTCCAGAGCGAAGCTGGTTTGAGACAGTGTTCAGCAATAGAGGGCGATCCATCCACTGAAACGCTTGTGCTGCAACAACAAGATCAACCTTGCCGATTTGGGGCAAGAGACTTTCGGATTTACCGTGATACCACTGCACAAAAGGAAATTTTCTTTGACCCTGCTTAATCATATCTTCTGATACATAAATCGCATGATATTGATGTTCATTGCCTAGAAGTTCAACAATTCCCTCTAATGCGATGCCCGTTCCTGCTCCCACATCCACGATGGACAAATGTTTTTTGTCTTTAAAAGGAAGCAGCATGGTTTTTAATAAGTTAAGGGGATAGCGTGGACGATAGCGATCATAGTCATCAGCCAATCCATCAAATTTTTCACTTTGTGGTTGGATAGTTTGTAGCATGTAGTGCAGTCCTCCCCTCACGAATTGTGCCGTGCATAAAGAAGCTCTCCTTTGTCCATTATGTCAAGTATAAATTTTAAAAGAAAGTTGAATGAGAACTGCTCTTTGAGACCTTCTATAGGGCTGATATGAACATTTTTCTCGGCTTTAAATGATGTATTTTGAAAACCAATTGTTTTTTTTATGCAAATTACTCATGAGATTCCATACATTCCTCTAAAAATCTGTCTTACTTCTGGTGCGATTATCCCTTTGAATGCTTTTTATGAGGATCAAATTTATAACCTGCTTGCGGAAATGATCAATCTAAATACCCTATCGTAAAAATGAGATCACCTATTTGCTTTGTAGTTATTACAGTTAAAACAAAAGATTTTAGTGCTACTGTTTTACATCTATGATGCCAATGTAACGCGCAATGAAAGTGAAAATATTTATCAATCTTCAGTATATTAAGATTGTCCCATATGATGCCTAGAATGTTTTCTTTCCATAAACAAATGAATAACGCTCTAACAAAATGAGGAGTTTTGTTCTTTTAAATTTAATGAACGAGAATAAAAAACTCAATATATGTTTGAAAATATGATTATACTCCATACTAAATGATGTGTGTATGAGGGAATAATTTATGTTCGTTGCAAATTTGAAAGAACGCGCTGCTCTATTCGAGAATAGAACTTTCCTCTATTTTACCTTGAGCGGTTTGTTTGCTACATTTGGAAATGGGCTAAATTATATTGCATTATCATGGTTTGCCTACCATCAGACAAGTTCAATTCGTGGTGTCGCGTTGATGATGTTTTTTCTCTGGGCTCCTAGTATTCTTTTTGCACCTATTTTTGGCATATTGGCAGATAAATATAATCGTAAAGTGCAGATTATCATTTCAAATCTTGTTAGAGGTTTGGTGATTGTGGGGTGGAGTATACTTGGGCATTTGGGCATAGAAATTGATTTGATGATTTTATCGGCTCTGTTGGGTATTTTTATCTCTTTTTATATGCCATCAGCTGTACCTTTAATCCAAAGCATTGTGCCTAAAAAACAGCTCATCACTGCAAATGCAACCATCGACATGGTCTATGAACTTGGTATGATTATCGGTATGGGCTTGAGTGGATTTATACTTGCCTATGCAGGAACAAAAGGAGCTCTTCTGATAGGCGGTATATTTTTTATTATTGCTGGTTTATTTAATTTTGCAATGAAAGTACCTAAACCCCGAAAATCTAAAAATAAAAACCAGCAAAATTGGTGGGAAAATTATACAGCATCCCTTCATTATCTTAAGCAGAATCCAGTTCTTTTTATGCCTTATATAAACCAGATGATTATTATGACGCTGTTAATGACTATTCCTGTTATTCTGGTGCCTTATACACAAGAGGTTTTAAACGCGGATAGCAGGACCTTTGCAATATTTGAGGTGCTTTATTCGATGGGTGTAGTGACAGGTGCGTTTTTTTCACCACTTCTTTGTAAAGTTTTATCCATAAGGAAAACATTGGCACTTTTATTAGCTTTCATGGTTATAGGGCTTGTCATTTTGTCTATTAATACACACACTTTTGTTGTTTTTCCTGTTTACTTTATAATTGGATTTGGACTTTCGAGTTGGGCTCTTTCGATTTCTTTATCGCAACTCTCTTGTGATCCCCAATACCAAGGAAGATTGCAGGCAAGTTTTAATGGTCTGTCTGGATGCTTTATCCTCGGAGTTTATCTCATTATGGCAATCGATAGCAGTCGCATATCACCTCAATTGATATATTTTCTTCAAAGCATTGTGGCGCTTGTTGGAATATTCATTGTGCTGTTTTATAAGAAAAATGATAAATTACATTGAAGTTGGTTAAAACGATACCAAACATTCACGAGGCGGCATATTTCATCTTTTTTAAAGGATAGGTGAGAAAATATGAAAGTGTTGCTCTGTCTTTAATGAAAAAGCATATATTTATAAAGCATAAACTTATGTTGTTATAAAATAACAATGACTTTTTATGATGACCAAAAGGAGTTGATGTGTTTCTCTCATCCATCGGACTTTTATAAGGAGGGAAAGACACAACATTTTAGAGCTTCTTAGAAGTTTCTTAGTTTCAGGATAGCAGAAAGTAAAAAGCCTTCTCATCAGAGGGGAAGATTGTTGCATTATTTTTGTTTTTCATAATCCATATGAAAAATTGTATCAATTTCATCCTCGTTGGAATGAGCATTTCTACGACGATGCAAGGTTTGAACAATCTCTTTTTTAAAAAGCGCATCTGATTCACTTAAACGGAGAATACTGAGTTCCAATTCAAGAGATAAAGCTAAATCTACACATAATTTAAGCTCTTCTCCAATGTCTAAACCACGTTTATAGTCGTCATAAAGACCAACCAGTGTATCGGATAATTCTTTATCGCATAAAGGGGCCATGCTCACTCCTCCACGTTGCGGTTTTCTGTTCAGCTTTGGCATATTTAAGTATTACTCCGCTATCATTACTCAAAATTGCCATGTATACGGACCTCATGTTTTTTTCAATGTTTTGCAAAATACGTGCTTTTAAATCAATGCCTATTAAAAATTTATCACTTCAAGATTTTGAAGCGCCTAATTGTCAATAGGGATGACAATGTGTTTACTACAGAACTTATAGCATTTAAAATACATTGCCAAAAGGCTTTTAATTTGCGTAGGGGAAAAGTATTTTGACGATAAACCAAATACCCAGCAATCACTATAGCCAATCACAGCTAAATCAGTGCCATTAATGTCTACAATAAGCCAGCATGGTTTGTAAACGTTCAGCCTCTTAAGAAGGCATGATAATCTCATTTTTTGTAAATGTGCAATTATTTTGCCTCTTTTATATTGATTTTCAGACATTGATAAACCTTTTATCTTATAAAACTGTGAGAGAGATGTATTTACATATTTTTGTAATAAGATTTCAGTGGTATATTGCACAACACGCAATGAAAAAACGTATTGGATTTTTACTGTTCTAAAATCTAAAAACATATGACAGCGCTTTTTGAGAGAGCAGATGATAGAACTTCGCTCGATGAGTGTGCAATTGGCAAATATCATTTTTTCATGAGAGGATACTCAAATGTTTTTGACACTGGAGGTCGGTATTTGGTAAAATTCCACGCGTTTTGCCTAGGGTGTATGAGAATGGGGGCTTGGCAAAATACTATGGTGATTGCTCTTTTTGTGTGATTGTCATAAATTTCGCTCCTGCAAATGGATGCGGCAACATCCGTTTTTTGTGGGGTTATGTATTTAAATTTTTGCCCAACATAAAGGGCAGTAACAAGAGGTATAATGCAAATATTGCATTTAGTCAATTCAATATTTGCATTATTGTGCAATTTGGCAAAAAAAGAAATTGAACCCAAAACAGAACAGGCGAAGCGATTACGTTTGATACGAAAAAGTTTGCTGCTTAGTAGGCATCAAATAGCGATTCATTTAGGTATTAATAAAGCCATTTATGACCACGCTGAAAGAGGTACGACCTTTCCTAATGTGGAATTTTTGGTTGTTCTATCACAGAAATTAAAAGTCAATTTAAACTGGCTTGTAACAGGTAATGGCGAGATGTTTTCAGATACGGCAAAGGCGCAAGCATCTGGTTTAAAACCGCAAGCGATTCCTGTGGGGTTAATGAAAAAGCTTGGGCATTTAGCTTATACAACGTATCATGATGCAAAAATAGATATATCCCCTGAAGATATCGCAGAACTTGCAGGAGAGCTTTACGGAAAACTGCAAGAGCTTATCCAAAATCTCAATGATATAGAAGAGGTCGAAGCAACTTTTCCGCTTTTAAAACTTCATTTAAAGCGTAAAATCGAAGGTGAGAAAGCGCCTTAAGTCACGTCACAAGATACAAATGAACAGTTCTTTTAAAAAATAGAATTTTTTTGATTTTCTACTGTATGAATAGGTCTGAAATAGGAAAAGCGTACGGTTTTCGGCTCGTTTATTCACCATAAAAGAAATCATCATTATAAATCAAGATATTGCTCTAATATCGATAAAACCGTTCATAAAAAGAATAATGATTGATGATACAAATAGAGAATTATTTAAAAAGAAGCTGACACCACTAATATTTCTTGGTGAAGGAAAAATACGGACAATATTGAAAATATAATGCGTTATATGAAGGAAAAGATTTTAGAAAACAGCTTCTTTTCGGTTTGTGATATTTTAAAAATTATCTAACAGTAAAAATACAATGACGATGTTTGGTGCCTCTATAAAACAAGCGCGCGGATATAAAACCTAATGGTGTTCTTTTCTTCGTGAGGGCATGCCCTTGTGAAGGTAATAGCTCAGAAGAGAAAGGAACGAAAGGTCGTTTATAGCGCGCTTTTATCTTTTGACAAAGATGATTAAATGAGCACGTGGACATTAAAAAGTTGCCCATTCTATTAAGAAATTTTTCTTATCAAAAGGCATGCATCATACATTGAGACAAATAACCTTGTATAGCAAGGAGAGAGCTTGCGATGATCATACTCTATGAGATTATACGATAAGTTAAAAGACATCATAAGGTAATGCTTACAAGAAAAGCTCTTTTATTTAAGAAGTATTTTTATAAATTGACAAAAAATTATTTTTACACCCTTGCCATTTTGCTGCTGCGCTTTATTTGAAAAGTAGAATTGCTCTTTAGTGAGACTATTTTTGTTAAGAGATAAATCGCAGTATTTTTGAATGGAGATAACGGTATATTTTCAAAGTTTTGTGTTTTTATTTATTTTTTAGCTTGAATCCCTCTAGATAAAAGGGTTGGGGACTTTTCTAGATTCGATGTTGTTACAAAGATTTTAGGCTGATGCCGAATGAATAGCGGTGTCAGAGGGGGAGTTTTTGTCTTGATTTATTGGTTTTTAAGGTGCGCAAGCGGAGCGTTTTGCCATGGTTTTTTTGCGCGTTGTGATGATGTTAAACTCTGTTGGAGGGGTCCTTATGAAAAAAAAATATTCCACACCAAATTTAATTAAAGCTGTCTCGCTTAGCGCAGCGATGGCTACACTTTTATCCAGTGTTTCCCCTGTTTTTTCTGCAGGTGTTTCTACAACAGGAGGGCTTGTTCGGAACTCGAGTGGTATGGATGTTCCTTATCCACATGGTAGCCATGGCAGTATTGTATTTGCTGGTGATGATAATTACTGTGGTGTAGATAATGTCATTGGTCGTGGTGGTAAGCAACAGCAAGCGATTACTGATAATCAACGAATAACTGCACAAGAACAATATGACAGATTTATCAAGGGCTATTCTGCTCCTAACGGAAGAAACCCCTACGGTACAACTGCTGAGAAGGTTACTTGGACTGGAGATGGGAATCTAATCAATAAAGCTAGTTATATGGGAACAGCTACTAGTGGTTCTCAAGATATTCTACCTGAAGCTTATGGTGTTTATTCTTTTGCAACGGGTTGTGGAGCTTCTGCAACGGGGAATTATTCAACGGCATTTGGCGCTGGTGCAACTGCGAAAACTGGTGGATCACAAGCTTTTGGTGTTTCTGCACTGGCAAGTGGTAAAGCAACGGTCGCTATAGGCATAGGTTCAGAAGCATCAGGTGAATCTTCTGTTGCATTTGGTGGTCTTGCAACAGCCTCTGGTAAAGAAAGTGTTGCTTTAGGTTTCAGAACTAAGGCAAGCAATCAATATGCGATTGCTATAGGCTCAAAGGCTGAAGCGACAGCTTCAGGTGCTATTGCAATAGGTGCTAGCGAACCTGTAGAAGAAGATGATGATGATGATGAACAAGAGAGATACGTCCAAGCGAGTGCTAAAGATGCGGTTGCTATAGGCTCTTTTGCTCATGCTGCGGAGGAGGATTCTGTTGCGATTGGTTCAAATGCACAAGTGCGAGTTATAGATGGTGTTGCTATCGGTGGTGGCTCTGTTTCTCGTGTTAAAAGTGGAAATAAGGGTTATGATCCTGCAACAGGTACAGAAACAACAAAAACAAAGGATAAGGTATGGCAAAGTACAGCAGGGGCTTTTAGTATTGGTAATGTTTATGATGGTGCGAATCTAACACGACAAATTACAGGTGTGGCTGCTGGTACTGAAGATACTGATGCGGTCAACGTAGCACAGTTAAAAGCTCTGAGAAGTATCGTGGGAAAAGGAGGAGGAGCTTGGAAAATTTCTGCTAACGGTACAGATTCTACAGATGTTCAAGGTGGCAATACCGTAGATTTTTCAGTGAAAGATACAACAGTAGGAAAAGATAATCTAAAGATTGAAAAAAATACTGCAGAAAATGAGCAGAAAATTCAATTTGCTTTGAATGATAATCTTGAATTGACGAGTGTTACTACAAAAAGAAGCACTATGAGTGATGATGGTTTTATTATTGCTAATGGTCCAAGTATGACTATCGATGGTATTGAAGCTGATAATAAAACGATTAAAGGAGTAGCGGCAGGGGCTGATGATACTGATGCTGTAAATTATAAGCAGCTGAAAGATGTAAAGGACATTGCAGAACAAGGCTGGAAACTTTCTGTTGATGGTAATAATGCTACAGATGTTAAAGCTGGCAATACAGTGAATCTTGTTGCTGGTGCGAGGGAAGATGGTAGCAAAAATATCACAATAAAAAAAGACAATGGCAATAAAGTCACATTTGATTTAGCTGATGATATTAATGTAATGAGTGTCAAAACAGGAGAAAGCATTATGGATGCTTCGGGCTTTCGGTTTAAAAATGGTGAGGGGCCGAGCATAACTATTAATGGCATTCATGCTGGAGATAAAACGATTAAAGGAGTAGCGGCGGGGGCTGATGATACTGATGCTGTAAATTATAAACAGCTAAAAGATGTAAAAACACTTGCAGAAAAAGGCTGGAAGCTTTCTGTTAATGGTGATCGAGCGATAGATGTTGGGGCAGGTAGTACAGTAAACTTTGTTGCCATTAAGCAGAAAGACGATGATAATAATGAGAGTGAACTCACCAATATCAAAATTATCAAAGGCGATAAAAATGAAGTACAGTTTGATTTAAGTGAATATATTAAAGTTGGTCGTGTAGAAACGGGGCTTAGCAGAATGAGTAATGCTGGTTTCATGATCAAGGATGGTCCAAGAATGACTAAGGGTGGTATTCATGCGGCTTATAAAACGATTACAGGAGTCGCAGATGGTAAATTGAAAAACGATGCCGTTAACGTTTCACAGTTGAATGAAGTAAAAGATCAGATAGCGGGTAATAGTCTTGTAAAATGGGAAGAAACGCAGAATCTTATTACCATTGGTAAGGAAAAAGGCGGTACAAAAATTGATATTACAAATAAATCAGGTGGTGATCGGACAATTTCTGGTGTGAAAGATGGGGCGGTACATGAAGATTCAACTGAAGCTGTAAATGGTTCACAGCTTTGGAAGACAAATGAGAGTGTTAAAGGTTTTGAAAAAGACATTGAGCATTTTCGTACGAGAGTTGATACTATATCGGGTACGGTTACTGATGTTAGTAAGGAGGTTTATCAACTTTCTCAAGATGCTTTATTGTGGAATGAAAATGAACAAGCATTTGTTGCACGTCATAAAGAAGGAAATGAAACGACAAATAGTAAGATTAAATTCCTCGCAGATGGTGATATTTCTGAAGATTCACATGAAGCAATCAATGGTAGCCAGATTAATAAAATTTCAGGAGATGTTGCAAAATATTTTGGTGGTGATGCTGCATTTCAGAATGGTGCTTTTGTAGGTCCTCAATATAATTTATCTAAAGTTTCTACAGATGGTAAAGTGGAGCAAAAAATCTTTGAAAATGTTGGTGATGCTTTAACAGGGCTTGATGCGAATGTCAAAAATGTGAATAGTCGTTTAACATATGTGGACAATAAATTTGATGAGTTTTCTCAGGACGCCTTGCTTTGGAATGAAGGCAAGAACGCATTTTCTGCACTTCATGGACCAAATGGGAAGAAAACAGAAAGTAAGATTACGTTTCTTTTGGGTGGTGAGATTTCTGAAGATTCAGCAGATGCAATAAATGGTTCCCAAATTCATTCTATAGGAAGCGACATTGCAAAATATTTTGGTGGTGGTACAGAATTTAATAATGGTATTTTTTCAGGACCAAGGTATAATTTAACGACTATTGATGCAAATAGTAAAGTCGCACGGAAAGAATATAATAGTGTTGGTGATGCTTTGTCGGGGCTTGATATGAATATCAGGAATGTTAATCATCACTTTATAAATGCAATGAATGATGTCGCTAAATATTTCGGTGGTGGCGCTGGATATGATAAAAATGGAGAATGGCATGCTCCTACTTTCAAAGTTTATACAGTAAACGCTAATGGTTCAGTTTCTAAACAACCCTATAATAATGTTGCTGATGCTTTTGAAGGTGTAAACAGTACTTTTAAAAATATTCACAATCAAATTTCTAGTATAACAGAGAATAGTCTTGTTAAATGGAATGAGGGTGAGAAGCTTATTACCATTGGTAAGGAAAAAGGCGGTACAAAAATTAATGTCGCAGGTACTGAGGGAGAGCGGACTATTACAGGTGTAAAAAATGGCAGCATTTCTGAAAATTCTCACGATGCCATAAATGGTAGCCAAATTAATAAAATATCAGCAGATATTGCAAAATATTTTGGTGGTGGTGCAAAATTTGTTGATGGTGCTTTGAAAGGTCTGAAATATACTTTATCCGCTATTGTTGGTGGTAAGGTAGGAAAGGCTCATTATTATGATGTTGGTTCTGCTTTGAAAGGTCTTGATGGGAATGTTCAAGATGTTAATCAGCGCTTAACGAAGGTATCCAATGAGTTTAATCAGAAAATTGAAGGGATCTCAAAGGATGCTTTATTGTGGGATAATGATGAAGGGGCATTTGTTGCACGTCATGAAAAAGATGGCAAGAAGACTAATAGCAAAATTAAGTATCTCGCGAATGGTGACATTTCTAAAAATTCAACGGATGCGATTAATGGCAGCCAGCTTTATTCCATGAGCAACAAACTTGCTTCTTATTTCGGTGGTGGTGCCAAATATGAGAATGGCAAATGGACAGCGCCTACTTTCAAGGTTGTTCAAGTTGACGCGAATGGTAAAACGATTAAGAATAGCTATAACACAGTTTCTGATGCTTTTGATGGTATTAGCAAAGGAATGTCAAATATTAATAATCGTATTGATGAGGCTATCAACAAAGCTGATTCAGATGCTTTAAAATGGAATAGTGATAAAAAAGCCTATGATGCTAGTCATGATGGTAAACCAAGTAAGATTATCAATGTAGCTGATGGCAAAATTGCAAAAGATTCCAAAGACGCGGTTAATGGTGGACAACTTTGGAAAACCAATGAGCGTGTTGCAAAGGTTGAAAATCGTGTCACAGGTGTTGAAAAAGATGTTAAGCATCTTACCGACAGAGTTGATAATATCTCGGGCACAGTTACTGATATTAGTGAAACTGTTTACCATATTGAAAACAAAGTCGATAACATTGATAACAAAGTTAATGACATTGCTGAGGATGCTGTTCGCTATGACAGAGATGAAAAAGGCAAAAAGACCAATAAAATCACATTAGTGGGGGGGATGCCAGTGAGCCTGTTGTGATTGATAATGTCGCTGATGGCAAAATTGAGAAAGGATCAAAAGAAGCTGTAAATGGTGGTCAACTCCATGATTACACCAAAGAACAGATGAAAATTGTTCTCGATGAATCAAAGCGTTATACAGATCAACGGATTGATAATATTACGGTTGATGCGATTGACAAAGCTGTTGATCAGTCTAAGCAATATACTGATATGAAGTTTGATGTTTTAAACTACAGCATTGAGAGTGTGAAGAAGGAGGCAAGACAAGCAGCAGCTATTGGTCTAGCGGTATCTAACTTACGCTACAATGATACGCCTGGAAAGTTAAGCGTTGGATTTGGTACTGGTTTATGGCGTAGTCAGTCTGCATTTGCCTTTGGTGCTGGTTACACTTCAGAAAATGGAAAATTTCGTTCTAATGTATCTGCAACAACTTCTGGCGGTCATTGGGGTGTAGGTGCGGGATTCAATATGACATTGAATTGATAATCAATAAAACATATAAAAAATTCTTTTCACCCTTGTCTCATGAGGCAGGGGTGAATTGTTTTTAACATCTGTAAAATATGCGGCTTACATCTATAAAAGATACGCATAGAGAGCTTGATAAGGTCTATAATGATAGACCTTAAAAACAGAACAAACCGCTACGCTCGCGTTCAAGAGTTTGCTTTTTCAAAAGAAAAATCATACATTATTTTCAATAATGATGCATTTTTTATTTTTGCTTCAGAATTTTTGCAATATTTTAAAAAGAGAGAAAAGGAACACTCCTTGACCCTCAAAAAAACTGTAAATTGACGCTTCACCTTCGGGCAAAGATAGAAATATATTAAATTTAACTGGGGCGGTGATAACAATGACACAACAAATTAGCTTGCGGTAATTTACATCATTTTTGTTTTCGTCACTTGTTCGCGTCTATAAGCTATAAGAAGGTTATTTTAGGGGTAAAAATGAAGCTAAAATCCCCCTCCTTTGCACATTTTTTAGGAAAAATCATAGATTTTATTAATTTATTTACACAAAAAACACCTTTGTTTAACACGCAGATAAAAAGAAAAAAGTTCTATTTATCAATATATTCAAATATAATTTGTGAATAAAATGAAAAACAAGGAACTAATTTAACTTGCAAAAAATAACAAATAAGTTAAGAATTAAATAAATATTAACCAATATGCCAAAAGATAAAGCTTGTTTCTTACGAAACACAAAAAATGAAAACACATCCAATTTAACGTCTAAAGACATCACTTCTCTAACTTTTTCAATCACACCTTAAAATTTAGCACATGCAAAAGAATAAGTCTCAGAAGTTAACTAGCGTTTAAATGTGTCTTTTTTGTGTTTACGGTTAAAATTTTTTTCATTGGGGAATTTGTTATGAAAAAATTATATACAAAATTAGCGGGGAATGATTCAAAATTTTCTCGTTTTCCTTTTATTAAAGTTGTGTCATTAACTTCAATTGCTGCACTTTTATCGAGTGCTTCTCCTGTTTTTTCAAAAAGTCTTGTTTCAGGAGGAAGGGATTCTACAAACATTTCTACCAACACACAGGAGACTGTTGTGGCATATCCCCAAAGTATGATTTCAGTTTATGGTGACTCTACGGGTTATTTGAGACCTATTAATGTCTCTCAAAGCGATTATGTAACAGCATTGAATACGGCGTTAGCATCAAAAGTGAGTGCTTTAAACGGCTATGTAAATTTTTTAACCGAAACCCTTTCTGAGATAAGCGATAATAATTCTGTTGCGAATATTCTTAAAACAGATAGCAGTAATCGATTGAAAAAAGCGGTCGGCACAGAGGAGAAAAAGCAACAATCGATCATCAATCCCAGATTGTTCGTCCGTGACAACATATTGTCCCAACAATTTACTCAGGATGATGATGGATTAGCAGTTGATGCATCTGATATCACGCAAAATGATTTACCTCCAATAATGCCACGTGATGTATCGGGAAGTAAGGTTACTTTAGGGGAGGAAATTGATGAAAAAACCAACAAAAGTGTTGTTATTGGTGCCAAGTCAACGGTAAAAATGTTAGATCAGAGTATGGGTATTTTGGGGCCGACCACGGTGCTCGGTTATCAGGCGCAAGTTTTTAGAGGGGGAAGTGTTGCTGTTGGTAATAATACACTGATAACGAAAGACGCAGTAGACGGAATTGTTGTTGGTTCTTATGCACAAGTGGGGCAACGAGGTGCTATAGGGTTAGGTTATGGGGCAAAGGGGTCAGGAAAGTCTAGCATTGCTATAGGTTATGCCGTGCAAACTGAAGGGGAGGGTGCTATTGCAATAGGCTCTACGATGCAGGTAAGTTCTTTAAAGGGTGATAATCCAAATGACGAGCAGAACAAAGATGTTGGTCGCACCAAGGCACTTGGTGAAAATTCTTTAGCGATTGGTTCTGAGTCCTTGGCAAGTGCCACTCAGTCTATGGCTTTTGGAATGCAGTCACAAGCAACAGGTGAGAATGCAGTTGCTATAGGTGCTCTGGCTAAGAGTGATAAAGAGAATTCTGTAGCTATCGGTCCTGAGTCATCTGCAAGTGCCCTTCAATCTATGGCTTTTGGATATCAATCGCAAGCAACGGGTAAGAGTTCTGTAGCTATAGGTGCTCTGGCTAAGAGTGATCAAGAGAATTCAGTTTCTATTGGTCCTGAGTCATCTGCAAGTGCTGTTAAGTCTATGGCTTTAGGATATCAATCGCGAGTAACAGCGCAAGAAGGGGTTGCTATAGGGGCACTTTCTGTAGCGGATGTTGGTGGTGCTATTGGAGGTTATGAGCCTTTCACGAAAGGCGATACAAATAATAGGGGCTATGTATGGAAAAGTACGTCAGGGGCCGTTAGTGTTGGTGATAATACTAATAAAATTTCACGGCAAATTACAGGGATAGCAGCTGGTATGAAGGACACCGATGCGGTGAATGTTGCACAGTTGAAGTCATTACAAGACTACGTGGACAAAGGCTGGAAGTTATCTGTTGGTGGTAAAGGTGCTAAAGCTGTTTCTATAGACGGCTCGGTAGATTTGGCAGCTGGAAGTGGCAATTTCGAAATCACAAGAGGCAAAGACGACAATAATATCAAATTTGACCTCGCAAAGGATATTACCCTTAATAGCATAAAAGCAGGCGAAAATACTTTAAATGCAACAGGTTTAACAATTACCGGTGGTTTGCAAATAACGGCTGAGGGTATTAAGGCTGGCAATAAAAAGATAACAGGAGTAGCAGAAGGGACTGATGCTACTGACGCTGTAAATTTTGCACAGCTTCAGCAAGTCGAACAACAAGTTGCAGCCAGTGGCTTTGTAAAACAAGATGATACAACAAGAGATATTACCATTGGTAAGGATACAGATGGTAATAAAATCGATTTTATGAATAAGACTGGTGAGGTTAGAACTCTTACAGGCATAAAAGCTGGTACACTCTCAGAAGACTCAAATGAAGCTGTTATCGGGTCTCAACTGTTTAAGACCAATGAAAATGTAACAACTGCCGCCACAAATATAGCCAAATCCTTTGGAGGTGGAGCTGAATATAAAGATGGCACATGGACAGACCCTACTTTTACGCTTAAAACTTTTGACGCTGAAGGTAATGAAAAAGCTGAAACTTATCATGATGTAGCAAAAGCTTTTGAAGGTGTGGGGCAGTCTTTTACAAACGTTCAGGATAAAATTACCAAAGATATTACAAATAAGTTCAACGACTTTACACAAAACATCACACAGATTACACAAGAAGTTCAAGGCGATGCTTTATTGTGGAGTGACAGTGATAGTGCATTTGTGGCCAAACATGGCGAAAAAGAAGCAAGCAGAAGCAGCAAAATCACGTTTCTTTTAGACGGTGATATTAATGCAGATTCTACAGATGCCATTACAGGTAAACAGCTTTATACTTTAGGTGATAAAGTTGCAAAGTCCTTGGGTGGTGGTGCAGGTTATGAAAATGGCACATGGAATGCTCCTAACTTCACTGTTAAGTCTGTAAATGATGATGGCTCTTTTGAAGAGACAAACTATGATACTGTAGCGGATGCCTTTTCTGGAGTTGGTACTTCTATCACGAATGTTCAGAATAAATTGACTGAACAGATTAATAATGTAGTAAACAAAGTGGAAAGCGAAAGCTTTGTTCAACAAAATGAAGCAACGCATGATCTTACTATTGGTGCAAAAGCAGAAGGAGATAAAATCAACATTGCCAATAAAGATGGTGATGATCGGACTATTTCTGGTGTAAAAGCTGGTACTGAAAGCAACGATGCAGTGAATTTTGCACAACTGAAGGAATTAAAAGAGCAAGTAGCCGCCAGTAGTTTTGTGAAGCAAGATGATACAACAAGAGACATCACCATTGGTAAGGGTACAGATGGTAATAAAATTGATATTACCAACAATAAAAGTGAAAAGCGCACTCTTACAGGCATAAAAGCTGGTACACTCTCAGCAGATTCAAATGAAGCTGTCACGGGTTCTCAGCTTTTTACAACCAATCAAAATGTAACAACTGCCGCTACGAACATAGCCAAGTCTTTTGGTGGTGGTGCTGAATATAAAGATGGTGAATGGACAAAACCTACTTTTACGCTTAAAACGGTTAATGCTGATGGTGAGGAAAAAGATGAAACTTATCATAATGTAGCTGAGGCTTTGAGTGGTGTAGGTCAATCTTTTACAAACGTTCAGGATAAAATCACCAAAGATTTTACAAATAAGTTCAACGATTTTACACAAAACATCACGCAGATTACAGAGCAAGTTAAAGACGATGCCTTATTATGGAGCGATACTGAGCAAGCCTTTGTAGCGGATCATGGTAAGGATGCAGAAAAGAAAAATAGCAAAATTACACATCTTTTAGAGGGTAATATTGCTTCTGATTCAACAGATGCCGTGACAGGTAAACAGCTTTATACTTTAGGTGATAAGGTTGCACAGTCCTTGGGTGGTGGTGCGGAATATAAAGATGGCACATGGAATGCTCCAAGTTTCAAATTTAAGTCTGTTAATGATGATGGTAGCTCTGAAGATAAGACATATAACAATGTAGCGGATGCCTTTTCTGGTGTTGGTACATCTTTCATGAATATTCAGGATAAAATTACCACAGTAAAAGATGAAATAACCAATACAATTAATAATAAAGTCATCAAAGAGCTTAATAAAACAAAGGATGATGCTTTATTGTGGGATGATAAAGTTAGTGCTTTTGTTGCTCAACATGCCCAAAAACCCACAGATGGTGATGAAGATGCTGTTAAGAGCAATAGTAAAATCACATTTCTTTTAAATGGTGATGTTACCGAAGACTCAACCGATGCAATTAACGGTTCCCAACTTTATGCTTTGGGGAACGGAGTTGCGCAGTCTTTTGGTGGTGATGCTAGCTATCAAAATGGCACATGGGTTTCTCCAAAATTTAAGTTTCAAAAGGTTGGTGCTGATGGTAAAACAGAAGAAGTCAACTATGATGATGTGACATCTGCATTTACTGGTGTTGGAGAGAGTTTCCAGAATGTTGTTAAGAAATTTGATGACAAAGTAGAAGAGGTTACACAAACAGTTCAAGGTGATGCCTTATTGTGGAGCGAGAGTGATAATGCATTTGTAGCACAGCACGGTGAAGGAAAGAGCAAGAGTAAAATCACATCTCTTTTGAAGGGTGATGTTACCGAAGAGTCAACCGATGCAATTAACGGTTCTCAACTTTATGCTTTAGGTAGCAGTGTTGCTAAATCTTTAGGGGGAAGCGCTAGCTATGAAAATGGTGAATGGACAGCACCAAGTTTCTCGGTCACATCCGTTGATGATAAAGGTCAGACAGCCACAAAAGAATACCAAAATGTTGCTGATGCATTCACGGGTGTTGGCAGCAGCTTCACGAATGTTGTTAAGAATGTTGATGACAAAGTCGATAGTGTAAAAAAAGACTTTGATGAGAAAATCAATGATATAACGGCAAAAGTGCAAGGCGATGCGTTATTGTGGAGCGAAGATGATGAAGCCTTTGTTGCCAAGCATAACAAGGGTGGAAATGAAGAAAACCAAGAAAAAGTTGCTAGTAAGATAAAATATCTCGCACAAGGAGATATTAATAACACCTCCACAGATGCAATTAACGGTTCCCAACTTTATGCTTTGGGTAGCAGTGTTGCGCAATCTTTAGGGGGGAGTGCTAGCTATGAAAATGGCACATGGGTTTCTCCAAAATTTAAGTTTCAAAAGGTTGGTGCTGATGGTAAAACAGAAGAAGTCAACTATGATGATGTGACATCTGCATTTACTGGTGTTGGAGAGAGTTTCAATAACGTTGTTAAGAAATTTGATGACAAAGTAGAACAGATTACACAAACAGTTCAAGGTGATGCGTTATTGTGGAACAAAAGTGCTAATGCATTTTCTGCGCAGCACGGTGAAGAAAAGAGCAATAGTAAGATTACCTTCCTTGCCGATGGTAACATTAAGCAAGACTCCACCGATGCAATTAACGGTTCCCAACTTTACGGTTTAGGTAACAGTGTTGCTCAATCTTTAGGGGATAGCGCTAGCTATGAAAATGGTGAATGGAAAGCCCCAACATTTAAAGTTAAAAGAGTTAAAACTGATGGCACAGAAGAAGAGCAAAGCTATACGAGTGTCGCAGAAGCTTTTAAAGGTGTTGGAACCATTTTCACAAATATAAAAAATGAAATTATCAAACAGATTAATAATGTAGTTACCAAAATAGAGGATGAGAGTTTTATTCAGCAGGATAAGCAAACCAATCGCCTTACTATTGGTGCTAAAACAGAAGGTACAGAAATCAATATTGCCAACAAAAGTGGTGCAAATCGAATAATTTCTGGCGTAGATGATGCAAAGAGTAAAAATGATGCTGTTAACAAAGGTCAGCTTGATAGTGGCATCAAGAAGGTGACTGACCAAATAACAAATATTACAGAGAAAGTTCAAGGTGATGCCTTATTGTGGAGCGAAAGTGACGGTGCATTTTCTGCACAGCATGGCGCAGAAAAGAGCAAGAGTAAGATCACCTTTCTTGCGGATGGTAACATTACGAAAGACTCCACCGATGCGGTCACAGGCTCACAGCTTTATTCGATGAGTAATCAGCTTGCTGGATATTTGGAGAGTGGCGCAGGCTATGATGAGAATGGAGAATGGAAAAAGCCCATCTTTATGCTTAACACAGTTAAAGGTGATGGTACAGAAAGTGAAGAAAGTTATGATACTGTAGCGGATGCCTTTTCTGCTGTTGGTACATCTTTCAAGAATATTCAGAACAAAATCACCAATGAAATCACCAACGAGATTAATAAAACAAAAGGCGATGCTTTATTGTGGAATAATGAAAAAGAAGCTTTTGTTGCTCAGCATGGTGAAGAAAAAGCAAGAAGCAAGATCACCTTTCTTGCCGATGGTGACATTACGAAAGAATCGACCGATGCAATCAATGGTTCTCAGCTTTATTCAGTAATTGATTCCCTTTCCAAGTACTTTGGTGGTGAGGCAGGCTATCAGAATGGGCAATGGAAAGATCCCAAATTCGAGGTTGCACAATTCAATAAGGATGGTAATAACAAGAAAAGCTATAATAATGTTGCTGATGCGTTTGAAGGTGTTAATCAAAGCATGGAAAACATTAACGAGCGTATTAATAATGTGACTCAAAATGTCGCATCGAGTGGTTTAAATTGGAACGATAAAGAAAAAGCTTTCGACGCTAATCATGAAGAAACACCAAGTAGGATCACACATGTAGCGGATGGTGACGTATCTGAACATTCAACAGATGCTGTTAATGGTAGCCAACTTTATAAGACAAATCAGAGGGTTGAAAAGGTTGAAGAGCGTGTAGACAATATTAATCAACAGGTCAAAGATATTGAAAATACGGTTACGAATGATGCAGTGAAGTATGATAAAGGTGAAGATGGCAAGAAAAACGGTAAAATCACATTAGTGGGTGCAAATGAAAGTGATCCGGTTTTGATAGGCAATGTAGCAAGTGGTGAGGTATCGGAATTTTCCAAAGAAGCTGTTAATGGTAGTCAACTTTATCAGACAAAGAAACAGGTAGAGACAGTTCTTGATGATGCAAAAAAATATACGGATGAACGTTTTAATAGCATTATCAATGACACGATAGGTGATGTTATTCACGAAGCAAAATCTTACACGGATATAAAATTTGAAGCATTAAAGTACGATATTAAGACAGTTCAGAAAGAGGCAAGGCAGGCAGCGGCGATAGGTTTGGCAGTATCAAACTTGAGTTATTTTGATACACCAGGCGCTTTAAGTGTTTCGTTTGGTACGGGTCTATGGCGTAATGAAACAGCTTTAGCGATTGGAGCTGGCTATATGTCAGAAGATGGCAAGATCCGTTCTAATATATCTGCCGCGAACTCTGGTGGACATTGGGGAATAGGTGCGGGCTTAAGACTCAAGCTAAATTGATGGTAGAAAAGAACGTGTTATGAAGAAAAATATTCGCCTTGTCCCCACATGAATGAGGGCGAATACTCCACAGATACAAACATTACAATACAAATATTATTGTTTGTTAAATAATGTTTGTATCTGTCAATAATCATAGTCTTAATGATGCGGCCAACTTCAAAATTTTATTAAAAGCACTTCGCTTCCTTTATGGCAGAAATATTGTAAAAATATCACACTAGAATCCATAATGATTATTTTGATTGAAAATAATCATTTTTTTGTTGCCATTCTATTATAGAGTGGATATTGCTACATAAAGTATATTAGTAAGACTCATTTCGATTGAATAAATTTTCAAAGGGGGGGTAAGTAGTGCGTAAAGATAAAATATACACCAAAAGAGTGTATATACTTCCAGATATGTCTCATTGCATAACAATTAAAACAAAAATTTAGATAGAGAACATAATATCTGGAGAATATATATCCCTGTAATTAATATAATCCATTTTACTTCACTTATTATTAAGCAAATAGTGCTTTCTAATAAAACTAAAGTCTATAAACAGAAAAACATGCACTAAAAAACTTTATAAAGCATTTTATAGTAAAAACGACAAAGTAAAAAACAGTATTAATACAAAAAAATCTCTTTTCACGTTAGGTAGCTAAACAACATACGAACGATCAACAAACTAGGTTTCAGTATAAAAACACACAAAACAAAAAGACAAAAGACTCAAAATGTACACATTATAAACAATCGCTCCATCTCTCATCTCTCAAGCGAGAAACTAATGCTGAAATGTGTCTTTTTTATGTTTTGGAGGCGTTTTTCTTACTTGGAGAATTTATTATGAAGAAAATATATGCCACACGAACAGCAAACAAATTAAAAGATTCTCATTTTTCTTTTGTTAAAGTTCTGTCGTTGGCTACAGCAGCGACATTTTTATCAAATTTTTCTCCTGTTTTTGCAGCAAATACTGATTTTAGAAACACCTTTCTTGAAGGTGTTAACAGTGCTGTTATGTCTTATCCACAAAGCATCATCGCTGGTGCTGGTTTGAATACTTCTTCTGATAAATCAAAAGAAAATTATGTAACGGCGTTGAATGCAGCGCTAGCAGCAAAAGTGGCAGCAAAAGCGAATGCTTCTAATGACTATGTGAATTTTCTTACCAACACTCTTTTAAAGAGCAATAATGCTAAATCTATCGAGAATGTTTCAACAGCAGAAAACCGTGATCTGTCTCAAAGAATGGTAAATATCGCGGATAAAAATAAAAGACCTCTCCCTAATCCACAATGGTCTGTTGATAACAACTTTCCTCCCCAACTATTTAATCAGAATAGAGAAGATGCCGCGGTTATTGATGTTTCTAATAACTCGCGGAATGATTCATCTACAGGGTTAGGGAACGCTAGAATGGCACGCAGTGGTATCATGCCACGGGCAGCAAGTAATGATCTAATAGATAAGTCATTTAATGTTATGATAGTGGATCAAATGGTTTCGGTGGAGGCGGAAAGATCTGTTGTTATTGGTGTGGGAGCTATTGCAGGCAATGCGAGTCAAGTAGGATCAAGTGCAAGCGGGTCTTACACTGAACATTCTGTTATTATTGGTTATCGTGCAGAAGGCAGATTTAAAGAATCTGTTTCTGTTGGTTCAGAAGCAAAAACAGGGGGGAAATATGGGGTTGCAATGGGTAAAAAGGCACTCGCCTTGTCAGAAGGATCGATTGCTATAGGTTATAGGTCATGGACAGGTGGTGCCGGTAACTTTCAGGGTTTTTCAGGGCCATACAGCACGGCGTTGGGGTTTCAGGCTAAGGCTACGGTTGATTCCGCTGTTGCTCTAGGGGCGAATTCTTTTGTTGATACTGTTGCTAATGTTGATGGTTATATTCCTTTCGGAAAAGATATTAAAGGCGATAAAGGGTATATATGGAAAAGCACGCTAGGTGCTGTTAGTGTTGGTAATGTTCCAGATAGTAAAACACGACAAATTATCGGAGTAGCGGCTGGTACTAAGGACACGGATGCCGTCAACGTTGCGCAGCTGAAAGCAGTAGAAAGTACCGTAGGAAATTGGCAAGTTTCTGCTAATGGCAAAAACACCACAGTTGTGAGTACAGGCAAAGTAGTAGACTTTTCTGCCGGCAGTAGCAACCTTAACATTACCAAAGGCGATAAAAACAATAATGTAAAATTTGATTTAGCTCAAGACCTCACTTTAAATAGCATAAAAATACCCGCTACAGAGAAAGCTGGAAAATCTGGTTTATCCATAGAAGGCAGAGGAATAACTATGGGGGGGCTTACTTTTGATGATGATGGTTTTAGGATTGAGAATGGTCCCAAATTTACCACGAATGGTATTGACGTTGCAAATCAAAAAATCACGGGAGTAGCAACGGGTACCAACGACACCGATGCAGTTAACGTTGCCCAGTTAAAAGAAGCCGTATCTCAGTCTAAAGACAGCCTTTCTGATTGGTCTAAAGACAGGGTGAGAATAGGTGCTGGTGAAGCACTTAGTAAACCAGGAAGTGTTGTAATGGGAGCAGGCTGGTCGGATTACGTGGCTGGTCCTGGTTCTGGTGCTACTATATACCACGCTCCACAGGTATCCGCAGACTTTGGCATAGCTATAGGTACAGATGCTAAAGTTCGAAAGAATTCTAAAGGAGCAATTGCTCTTGGTTATTATGCGAGCGTGGAGGATAATGTTGAGGGAGCCATTGCTTTAGGCAAAAACTCTCAGGCTTTAGTTGCGGGGAAGATTGCAGGCTATGATCCGAAGACTGGAAAAGCTTCAACATCAAACAATATTGAATGGAAATCTGGTAGTTTTGGTGCGTTGAGTATTGGTAAATCTGGCATTTTTACACGGCAGATTGTGGGGGTTGCAGCTGGTACCAACGACACTGATGCCGTTAACGTTGCACAGCTAAAAGCGCTACGAGATTCTGTAAACGTAAATTGGGAGCTCTCTATTGACGGCAAAAACAAGACGAATGTTAATGCAACCAGCCCAATGGATTTAGCAGCTGGCAGTAGCAACCTTAGCATCACAAAAGGCGAGAAAGACAATAAGGTCAAATTTGATCTTGCAAAGGAAATTACACTCGATAAGGTTACAGCAGGGAAAAATGTCTTTGATGCCACGGGATTAGTCATTCAGAATGGTCCCCAAATAACCACCGATGGCATTAACGCCGCAAATAAAAAAATCACGGGAGTAGCAGCTGGTACCGATGACACCGATGCCGTTAACTTTTCACAGCTAAAAGCAGCCCAAGCGGCAGCAGCTATAAGAGGTTTAAAAATTAACGACACGAACAACGACCTTTCGTTTAAAGATCCTGAAGCTAAGGGAGAAGAGGCAATTGCCATCGGAAACGGCGCAAAAGCCAACGGATATGATGCAATTGCCCTTGGATACCGTGCAGAAGCCAGTTATACAAAATCGTTCGCCCTTGGGGATCAAGCAAAAGCTAGCGAAGATTATGCAGCTGCCTTCGGTACCTTAGCAAAGGCCAGTGGACGCAATGCAATTGCCTTTGGACACGGTGCAGAGGCCAGCAAAACCGATGCAGTTGCCTTAGGTTCAAGTTCTATCGCTGATGTTGATGCTGGTGTTGCGGGATATGATCCTAGGATTAGAGCAAATTCAAATGAACAGGACAAGGCTTGGAAATCCAGTTATGGCGCACTCAGCATTGGTAATACTGAGCAAGGTAAAACCAGACAGATTATAAATGTTGCTGCTGGTACCAACGACACTGATGCCGTCAACGTTGCACAGCTAAAAGCGCTACAAAACTCTATAAATCCGAGTTGGGATCTCTCAGTTAATGGTAAAAATAAAACGAATGTTAATTCAACCAGCTCAATGGATTTAGCAGCTGCTAGTGACAACCTTAGTATCACAAAAGGCGAAGACGACAATAATGTCAAATTTGATCTCGCAAAGAATATTACACTAGAGAGCATAAAAGCAGGCGAGAATACTTTAAACGCCACGGGTTTAATCATTGCAAGTGGTCCCCAAATAACCACCGATGGCATTAACGCCGCAAATAAAAAAATCACAGGAGTAGCAGAAGGTACCAACGACACCGACGCTGTAAATTTTTCACAACTGGAGAAAGTCAAAGAACAAGTGGCCGCCAGTAGCTTTGTGAAACAAAATCCTGACACGAAAGATATCACCATTGGTAAAGAAACAGGTGGTGATAAAATCGATATTGCCAACAATGAAAATGGTAAACGTACTCTTACAGGCATAAAAGATGCTATACTCTCAGCAGATTCAAGTGATGCCGTAAATGGTTCGCAGCTTTATGCTCTTGGTGATAATGTTGCCAAATATTTTGGTGGTGGTGCTAGTTATGAGGGTGGCACATGGAGTGCACCACAATTTAAATTTCAAAAGATTGACGCTGATGGAGAAATAGAAGATGGCAACTATGATAATGTAACAACAGCCTTTTCTGGTGTTGGTACAAGCTTTGAGAATATTGTTAACAATTTTGATAAAAAACTTGAAGCAGCGACACAACAAGTTGAAAACAATATCACCCAAATTACAGAGCAAGTCCAAGGCGATGCGTTATTGTGGAGCGATACCGATAGAGCTTTTGTAGCTAAGCATGTCAAAAATGGAGAAGATGACACAAAGGTTGCCAGCAAGGTCACATCTCTTGCAGAAGGCAATATTTCTGAAGGTTCTACAGATGCGATAACTGGTTCTCAGCTTTATGAAACGAATAGCAAGATTGCACAATATTTAGGTGGAGGAGCTGGTTATAAAGAGAGCACATGGAGTAATCCAACTTTTAAAGTGAAAATTGTTGATGCTGATGGTCAGGAAAAGGATGAAGACTATCAGAATGTCGCTGCAGCTTTTGAAGGAGTTGGTACATCCTTCACCAATATCAAAAAAGAGATAACCAAACAGGTTAACAACCTTCAGTCAGATGATTCAGCGGTTGTTCACTATGATAAGAAGAAGGATGAATCTGGAAGCATTGATTATACGAATGTCACCTTGGGTAAAGGTGCGAATGCTCCTGCTGTTGCGCTTCATAATATTGCAGACGGTCAGATTTCTCAGGATTCCCACGATGCAATCAATGGTTCTCAACTTTATGCTCTTGGTGATAATGTTGCTCAATTTCTTGGTGGTAGTGCTAGCTATAAAGATGGCTCATGGACTGCTCCGACATTTGCATTTAAAACTGTTGGTGAAGATGGTAAAACAGAAGAAGGCAGCTATGCTAATGTAACAACAGCTTTTTCTGGTGTTGGTACAAGCTTTGAGAATATTGTTAACAATTTTGATAAAAAAATTAAAGAAACGACACAAAAAATTGAAAATAATATCACGGAAATTACAGAGCATGTTCAAGGCGATGCCTTATTGTGGAGTGATACCGATGGAGCTTTTGTAGCCAAGCATAAAAAGGTTGGAACTGAAGAAGAACAGGAAAAAACCGCAAGTAAGATTACGTATCTTGCGAATGGTACGATCGCTCAAGACTCCACCGATGCGATAACTGGCTTCCAGCTTTATAGTCTGGGTAGCAATGTTGCCAAATATTTTGGTGGTGACGCTAGCTATGAAAATGGCGAATGGGTTGCACCACCATTTAAATTTCAAAAGGTTGACGCTGATGGTAAAACAGAAGAAGTCAGCTATAATAATGTAGCATCTGCATTTACCGGCGTTGGAGAGAGTTTCAAGAACGTTGTTGAAAAAATTAATAACAAAGTAGAACATATAACAGAGCAAGTCCAAGGCGATGCGTTATTGTGGAGCGATACCGATGAAGCTTTTGTCGCCAAGCATAGCAAGGCTGGAGAAGAAGGAAAAGAGAAGGTCGCAAGTAAGATCAAATCTCTTGCGAATGGTACGATCGCTCAAGACTCCACAGATGCAATAACTGGTTCTCAGCTTTATGCCCTTGGTGATAATGTTGCGCAGTCTTTAGGTGGTAGCGCTAGCTATAAAGATGGCACATGGACTGCTCCCAATTTCAAGCTCAAGATTGTTGATGTTGGTGATCAAGAAGGTGAGGAGAAGACATATCATGATGTTGCTTCTGCATTTTCTGGTGTTGATACAAGTATTCATAACGTTGTTAACAAGTTTGATGCTAAAATAGCAGATGTTACGAAATACATTCAGGATAATACTTTATTGTGGGACAAAAATGCCAATGCCTTTATTGCACAGCATGGTGAGGAAAAAAGCAACAGCAAGATCACATCCCTTGCCGATGGTTCTATTGTAGCAGGTTCAAGCGATGCGGTTACGGGTGGTCAGATTAATAGGATTGTTTCTGGTGTTACAAGTGCATTAGGTGGCGACGCATCATTGAGTCCCGATGGTACTTTTAAAGGACCTACCTATGGCTTATCGACGGTTTCTAAAGCAGGTGAGGTAACAAGTAAATCGTATGAAGGTGTTGAAAAAGCCTTTGAAGGACTTGATGATAATATCAAGACTGTGAACGATCGCATTAAGGAAGTCTCAGAGGGCGTTGCACAGGATTCTTTAAACTGGAGTGATGCTGATGGTGCTTTTGTTGCACAACATAAAGCGGAAGAAGGTAAAAAGGAAAACAGTAAGATAAAATTCCTTGCGGATGGAGATATTAAGGAAAACTCTACAGAAGCTGTAACTGGTGGACAGCTTTATAGCTTGAATCAGACGCTTGCAAAGTATTTTGGTGGTAGTGCTAGCTATAAAGATGGCGCATGGACTGCCCCGACATTTACATTTAAAACTGTTAACGCTGATGGTAAAACAACAGAAGGCAACTATGATAATGTAACAGCAGCCTTTTCTGGTGTTGGTACAGGCTTTGAGAATATTGTTAACAACTTTGATCAAAAACTTGAAGCAGCGACACAACAAGTTGAAAACAATATCACCAAAATTACAGAGCATGTCCAGGGCGATGCTTTATTGTGGGATAAAGAGCAGAACGCTTTTGTTGCACAACATGAGGAAGAAGGTAGCAAAGAAAAAGGTATTAAGAGCAACAGTCGGATCACCTTTCTTCAGGCAGGCAAAATATCAAGTGATTCCACAGATGCAATTAACGGTTCGCAGCTTTATGCTCTTGGTGATAATGTTGCTCAATCTCTGGGTGGTAGTGCTAGCTATAAAGATGGCACATGGGTTGCACCACAATTTAAATTTCAAAAGGTTAACGCTGATGGAAAAACAGAAGAAGGAAGCTATGATAATGTAGCATCTGCGTTTACTGGCGTTGGAGAGAGTTTTGATAATGTTGTTAAGCAACTTGATGACAAAGTAGAACATGTTACGCAAACAGTTCAAGGCGATGCCTTATTGTGGAGTGATTCTGATAAAGCATTTGTAGCGACACATGGTGAAGGTAAAGATAAAAGTAATCGCAAGATTACATCTCTTGCGGTAGGAAGTATTGTTGAAGGTTCCACGGATGCGATCACAGGTTCTCAGCTTTATGAAACAAATAGCAAGCTCGCACAATATTTAGGGGGAGGAGCTGGTTATACAGAGAGCACATGGCGTAATCCAACTTTTAAAGTGAAAACTGTTGACGCTGATGGTCAGGAAAAGGATGAAGACTATCAGAATGTTGCTGCAGCTTTTGAAGGAGTTGGTACATCTTTCACCAATATCAAAAAAGAGATAACCAAACAGGTTAACAATCTTCAGTCAGATGATTCAGCGGTTGTTCACTATGATAAGCAGAAGGATGAATCTGGAAGCATTGATTATACGAACATCACCTTGGGTAAAGGTGCAAATGCTCCTGCTGTTGCACTTCATAATATTGCCGATGGTAACATTGCAAAAGATTCAAAAGACGCAATTAACGGTTCGCAGCTTTATGATCTTGGTAGCAAAGTTGCGCAGTATTTTGGTGGTGATGCTAGCTATGAGGGTGGTACATGGGTTGCACCACCATTTAAATTTCAAAAGGTTGATAATGATGGTAAAACAACAGAAGGCAGCTATGCTAATGTAACAACAGCTTTTTCTGGTGTTGGTACAAGCTTTGAGAATATTGTTAACAATTTTGATAAAAAAATTAAAGAAACGACACAAAAAATTGAAAACAATATCACTGAAATTACAGAGCATGTTCAAGGTGATGCTTTATTGTGGAATAAAGAGCAGAAAGCTTTTGTTGCACAACATGAGGAAGAAGGTAGCAAAGAAGAAGATGTTAAGAGCAACAGTCGGATCACCTTTCTTCAGGAAGGCAAAATATCAAGTGACTCCACGGACGCAATTAACGGTTCTCAACTTTATGAAACGAATAGCAAACTTGCACAATATTTAGGTGGAGGAGCTGATTATACAGATAGAACATGGAGTAATCCAACTTTTAAATTTCAAAAGGTTAACGCTGAAGGTTATACAGAAGAAGCAAGTTACGATAATGTAGCATCTGCTTTTACTGGCGTTGGAGAGAGTTTTAAGAACGTTGTTGAAAAAATTAATAACAAAGTAGAACATATAACAGAACAAGTTCAAGGCGACGCCTTGTTGTGGAGCGATGCTGATAAAGCTTTTGTGGCCAAGCATAAAAAGGTTGGCGCTGAAGAAGAACAGGAAAAAACCGCAAGCAAGATTACGTATCTTGCGAATGGTGCGATCACTCAAGACTCCACCGATGCGATAACCGGTTCCCAACTTTATGAAACAAATAGCAAGCTTGCACAATATTTAGGTGGTGATGCTAGCTATAAAGATGGCACATGGATTGCACCAAGCTTTAAGGTTAAAACCATTAAAGGTGACGGCAATACTGGAGAAGAGGATTATACGAGTGTATCTGAAGCATTTGCCGGTGTAGGGACTTCTTTCACCAATCTTCATAATGAGCTTAACAAAGAGATTAGCCAAGTCGTCAGTGATAGTCTTGTTAAGCAAGAGAAAGAGGGTGATCCTATTACTATCGGTAAGGAAACAGAGGGTAGTATAATTAGCTTTCAAAATAAGAATAAAGAAAACCGAACTCTTTCCGGTTTGATAGGTGGAACAATCTCTAAAGATTCAGATGAAGCGGTCAATGGTTCCCAGCTTTATGATCTTGGTAGCAAAGTTTCTCAATCTCTTGGTGGTGATGCTAGCTATGAGAATGGCGCATGGAGAGCCCCAAGCTTTAAGGTTAAGACTATCAATGAGGATGGTACTAAAGTTGAAGATAAGGATTATACGAGTGTATCTGAAGCATTGGCTGGTGTAGGGACTTCTTTTGAGAATCTTCACAAAGAGTTTACCCAAAGCAATACAGAAGTTACTGAAAACATTAAACAGAATGCATTGTTGTGGAGCGATGAGAGCAATGCCTTTGTCGCTCAGCACGGGAAAGATGAAGCTGCAAAAACGAATAGCAAGATTACATTTCTTGCCGATGGTAATATTGCAAAGGATTCAAGTGATGCCATAAATGGTTCGCAGCTTTATGATCTTGGTAGCAGTGTTGCCAAATATTTTGGTGGTGACGCTGGTTATGAGGGTGGCAAATGGGTTGTATCACCATTTAAATTTCAAAAGGTTGACGCTGGTGGTGAAATAGAAGATGGCAACTATGATAATGTAACAACAGCCTTTTCTGGTGTTGGTAACAGCTTTGAGAATATTGTTAACAACTTTGATAAAAAACTTGAAGAAACGACACAACAAGTTGAAAACAAGATCACTAACATTACAGAGCATGTTCAAGGCGATGCTTTATTGTGGGATAAAGAGCAGAAGGCTTTCGTTGCCCAACATGTCCAAAAATCCACAGATGATAATGAAGAAGATGTTAAGAGCAACAGTAAGATCACGTCTCTTTTGAATGGAGATATTTCTGCCACCTCCACAGACGCAATTAACGGTTCCCAGCTTTATCAACTTGGTAGCAATGTTGCTCAATCTCTTGGTGGTAGTGCTAGCTATAAAGATGGTGCATGGACTGCTCCGGAATTTACATTTAAAACTGTTGGTGCTGATGGTAAAATAGAAGAAGGAAGCTATGATAATGTAGCATCTGCGTTTACTGGCGTTGGAGAGAGTTTTGATAATGTTGTTAAGAAACTTGATGACAAAGTAGAACATATAACAGAGCAAGTCCAAGGTGATGCTTTATTATGGGATAAAGAGCAAAAAGCCTTTGTAGCGCAGCATGGAGAAGGCGATAATAGAAAAGCAAGCAAGATCATGTTCCTTGCGGATGGAGATATTAAAGAAAACTCCATGGAAGCGATTAACGGTGGTCAGATCTATGATTTAAAGAAACAGTTTGCTGGGTACTTTGGCAATGGTGCTGGTTATAATGAGAAAGGCGAATGGAAAAATCCTGACTTCCAAATTCAGGCTTTCAATAATGATGGCACGAAAGGTGATAAAAAAAGCAGTGATAATGTTGCAAGTGCGTTTAATGACATTAATGACAGCATGAGCGCTATCAACAATCGCATTAAGGAAGTTTCAGAAGGCGTTGCACAGGATTCTTTAAATTGGAGTGATACTGAAGGTGCTTTTGTAGCGCGGCATGGTGAACAAGAAAAAACGAATAGCAAAATTAAATTTCTTGCTGATGGTGACATTACGAAAGAATCGACAGAAGCTATAACTGGTGGACAAATTCATACACTCACTCATGATGTATCAAAGATTTTAGGTGGAGGTGTTGAGTTTACAAATGGCCAATTGAGCAAAGATAAATTCACAGTTAAGGCTTTCAATTCAGAAAAGAATGAATCTGAAGATACAAGTTATGATAGTGTAGCAGAAGCGTTTGCTGGTGTAGGAAGTTCTTTTGAGAATGTGGTTAATGATTTTACTAAAAAAGTAGATGGTATTACTGAACATGTTCAGGGCGATGCATTGTTGTGGAGCGATAAGAGTAATGCCTTTGTTGCACAGCATGGTGAGGCAAAAAGCAATAGTAAGATCACATCTCTCGCAGCAGGAAGTATTTCTGAAGGTTCCACGGATGCGGTAATTGGTGGACAACTTTATGAAACGAATAGCAAGCTTGCACAATATTTAGGTGGTGGAGCTGGTTATAAAGATAGCACATGGAGTGCTCCAAGCTTCAAGGTTACAACCGTAAAGGAAGATGGGAGTGATGTTGAAGAGCAGAGCTATGCGAGTGTATCGGAAGCGTTTGCTGGTGTAGGCACTTCTTTCAAGAATATTCATCAAGAGCTTAAGAATGAGATTAATCAAGTTGTGGGGGATAGTCTTGTTAAACAAGAGAAAGAGGGTGATCCTATTACTATCGGTAAGGAAACAGAGGGTAGTATAATTAGCTTTCAAAATAAGAATAAAGAAAACCGAACCCTTTCCGGTTTGATAGGTGGAACAATCTCTAAAGATTCAGATGAAGCGGTCAATGGTTCTCAGCTTTATGAGACCAATGATAAGGTTGCAACCTATTTAGGGGGTGGTGCGCGTTATGAGAATGGCACATGGACTGCCCCAAGCTTCAAGTTTAAGACTGTCAATGAGGATGGTACTAAAGTTGAAGATAAGGATTATGCGAGTGTATCTGAAGCATTGGCTGGTGTGGGAAATTCTTTTGAGAATCTTCACAAAGAGTTTACCCAAAGCAATACAGAGGTTACTGAAAACATTAAACAGAATGCATTGTTGTGGAGTGATGAGAGCAATGCCTTTGTCGCTCAGCACGGGAAAGATGATGCAGCAAAAACAAATAGTAAGATTACGTTTCTTGCAAATGGTATGATTACTCAAGACTCCACAGATGCTGTAAATGGTTCCCAGCTTTATAGTTTGGGGAGCAGTGTTGCGAAGTCTTTAGGGGGTGGTGCGCATTATGAGAATGGTGCGTGGACTGCTCCAAACTTCAAGGTAAAAACCATTAAAGATGATGGTCATTCTGGAGAAGAGGATTATACGAGTGTATCTGAAGCATTTGCTGGTGTAGGGACTTCTTTTATCAATATTAAGAATGAATTTAACAAAGAGATTAGCCAAGTGGTTAGTGATAGTCTTGTTAAGCAGGATGCTGATACGAAAGTCATCAAGATAGGAGCAGAAAAAGGCGGCAGCACCATTAGTATTGCCAATAGTGGCGATGCACCACGGACGCTTTCAGGTGTGAAAGCAGGAGCACTTTCGGCAGAATCGAATGATGCGGTCAATGGTTCCCAGCTTTATTCAATGAGTAATACACTAGCGACCTATTTTGGTGGAGGTGCTGGCTATAAGAATGGAGAATGGAGCCAACCCAACTTCAAGGTTACCACAGTCAAGGAAGACGGCAGAGGTGTTGAAGAGCAAAGCTATGCGAGTGTATCTGAGGCGCTTTCTGGTGTAGGGACTTCTTTCACCAATCTTCATAATGAGCTCAAGAATGAGATTAAGCAAGTTGTGGGTGATAGTCTTGTTAAGCAAGATGCTCAGACACATGTTATTAGTGTAGGAGGAGAAAAGAGCGGTACTGAAGTTAACTTTGCCAATATTGATGGTGCCTCACGGACGCTTTCAGGTGTGAAGGCAGGAGCACTTTCGGCAGAATCGAGAGATGCAGTTAATGGTTCACAGCTTTTTGCCACCAATCAACATGTGAATGCTGTATCTGATGATTTACAAACAGCAGCCATGGATATAGCGAAATCGCTTGGTGGTGGTGCTGAATATAAAGAAGGTCAATGGAAAGCGCCAAGCTTTAGAGTTAAAATCATTAAGGATGATGGTCATTCTGGAGAAGAGGATTATGAGAGTGTATCTGAAGCGTTTGCTGGTGTAGGTACTTCTTTCACCAATCTTCATAATGAGCTTAAGAATGAGATTAACCAAGTTGTCAGTGATAGTCTTGTTAAGCAGGATTCAGACAGTAAGGTTATCCGCATTGGTTCAGAGAAAGAGGGTACAGAAATCAGCATTGCCAACAGTGCAGGTGCAGTGCGTAGTCTTTCTGGCGTAAAAGCGGCAACAGTTTCAGAAGGCTCGACAGAGGCAGTGAATGGTGGTCAGCTTTATTCTTTAAATCAGACGTTAGCGACGTATTTTGGAGGTGGAGCTCGTTATGAAGAAGGTCAATGGACCGCACCTACATTCACATTAACCAGCTTCAATTCTGATGGGAGTTCAGAAGAGAAGAGCTATAATAATGTTGCAGCAGCCTTTGCCGGTATGAATAGTTCCTTCACGCAGCTTCATGATACTATTTCTGACAATATTGAGCAGAATGCGTTGTTGTGGAGTGATGAAGATCAAGCTTTTGTAGCGCTTCATGGGAAAGGATCTCAAAGAAGCAAGAGCAAATTGAAGTCACTTTTAGATGGTGACATTTCAGAAGGTTCTACAGAAGCGATCACGGGAAATCAGCTTTATTCACTCAATCAGACGTTAGCGCTGTATTTAGGAGGAGGAGCGAGCTATGAAGGAGGGCATTGGACAGCACCCGAATTCAAGGTTGCACAATTCAATAGCGATGGCGGTTCGTCAGATAAGAAGGTTTATAATGATGTTGCTGGTGCCTTTGAAGGTGTTAGTGAGGGTATGACGAGTATCAACGATCGTATTACGGAGGTTGCGAACAATCTTGATACGAATGGCTTGAATTGGAATGAAGACAAGGGTGCGTATGATGCTGGTCATAAAGGAGAATCGAGTAAGATAACGAATGTTTCCGATGGTGCGGTAGAGGAAGGCTCGAAAGATGTTGTAAATGGCGGTCAGCTTTGGGATACGAATAATAGGGTTAGCAAGGTTGAAGACCGTGTAGATACGATAGATCAACATGTAAAAGATATTGAAACGGCCGTAACTGATGGCGCAGTTAACTATGATAAAGGAGCGGATGGTAAGAAGAGCAATAGCATCACGTTGGTCGGGGGAGATGAAAGTGCTCCGGTATTAATAGACAATGTGGGTGATGGTAAGATTGAGAAAGGTTCTCATGAAGCAGTTAATGGCGGTCAGTTGCATGATTATACGGAAGAGCAGATGAAGATTGTTCTTGATGATGCGAAGAAATATACGGATGAACAAGTAAGTAGTTTTGTCAACAATGGCATTAGCGAGGCTAAATCCTATACGGATATGAAGTTTGATACGTTGAGTTATGCGATTGAGGATGTTCGCAAAGAGGCAAGAAAAGCGGCAGCTATAGGTTTGGCAGTGGCAAATTTACGCTACAATGATACACCTGGAAAATTAAGTGTCGCAATTGGTAGTGGTATATGGGAGAATCAATCCGCTTTTGCTATTGGTGCTGGATATACATCACAGAATGGAGATATTCGGTCTAGTTTGTCTATAACCAGTGCGGGAGGTCGCTGGGGCATTGGTGCTGGATTTAGTATGACATTGAATTGATAATAAAAACACATTAGGAAAAACTATATTCACCTCTTCGGATTAGAGAGAGGTGAATCGTTTTTCGTAGGCAAAAAACGTTTATATGACCAACAGATGGGCACGTTTAATTATCAAATACTGTAGTAAAAACAATATAGAAAGACACACTTCATTTCTCATGAACAGTAATAATTTTTCCTCTACATAAAAGAAAATCTTAATAAATATCTAAAAAGACTCACTTTTTTCTTGCTATTCCCTTTAAAAGCTTATATTGGTACAAAAGGTACATTATTAAGACTCATTTTGTTTGAAAGAGATTTCTCTTGATTCGCGGGGAGATTTCTAAACATCTCAAAGGGGACTCACAATGCATTTAAATCAAGAGCGCAGCGCGTTAGCACATTTTTATTATAACGTCGCACTCAAACCCCTTCTGAGTAAAGAACGGGGCTTGTAAAGTATCTTGTTTCTAAAATAATGGCACCCCCACTTAGATGCTGCTAAGGTTTTAATTTACTAAAATTCAGTTAAAAAATTACATCTATCAATTGTTTAAGCGGTTTTGACACGTCGAAGTAAGCTTAACTCAGTGCAAAAACAGCATCTCAAAAGAGAAAAACCTCCATTATACAAACAATCCCTTATCTTTGCGATAAAAAGCAAAAAGGGAAAAGACTCAAAACGTTACTGCTTTCATTAAAGTATAACTCATAACCATAAATTCATTACAGCCTGAAAAAACATGTCAAAAACAACTCAAAACCTCATAGCTGGTAGATCCCTAATGTCAAAATATGTCTTTTTTATGTCGTTAGTTCGTTTTTTTCGTGGGGGAGATGATAAGATGAAAAAAATATCAACGATGCTTGTCGGCAGAAATTTAAATACGATTGGTTTATCTTATCAACGACCTTTTGTGAAAGTGCTTTTGGGGGCTTTAGTAGTTGTATTTTTCTCACATGTTTTTCCCAGTTTTGCGGAAAATATTGTTTCAAAAGAAATGTTTTTGGCAAGCGCTGAAAAATCTCAAATAGCTTATTCACAAAGCGGCATTGTTACGGATGGTGATGATGGCAGTACTCTAGATGTTTTGAGTTTATCAAAGAAAAATTATTTAACTATTTTGAATGCATCGTTAACACCAAAAGTTAATGCTTCTAATGGCTATGTGAATGTTTTTACGAATACTTTTGGGGATGAAAGCAATACTAGATCTATCGTGAATGTTTTAACAACAGACAGTCGTGGTTTATCGATTAGTGCTGGTGATAAAGCAGGGCTACAGAAGCCAGAGATGCAGAATCTTAAGAATGTTCCGTTGTTAAAAGAGCCCACAGTTAAGTTTGCTGATAACTCTTTAGCGGTAGGTTCAAATACAGTTCCTTTAAGTAGGGCTCTGAATAATGTGGCTGGTTTAGCTCGGGCTATACCAACATCATCATCAACCAAGCCGATTTTGCTCGGTGTTGGGGCGACTGGTGAGGGAAATTCTCCGATTGCTATAGGTAATGATGCCTCATCTAAACACCGGGCGGTTTCTATAGGTGAAATGGCGCACTCTTTCGCGAATAATGCAGTTGCTATAGGTCCAAACGCTAACGTTATGGCGACTGCTGATGCTGGTGTTGCTATTGGTTATCTGTCTAAAAGCAAGTATGTGGCGAATGTTCGTGGTGTGTATATTCCTTTCGGAAATAATATGAGTATGCCAGGATATGTGTGGACACCCAAATATGGTTCTGTTGCTGTTGGTGATCCGGGCGCAGGAATTACACGACGAATTACTGGAGTAGCGGCTGGTGGTCATGATACTGATGCGGTCAATGTTGCACAGCTGAAAGCTGTAGAAAAGGCTATAAGAGATCGTCTTGGTGGTAGCGGTGGCGGTGGTAGCAGTGGCGGTGGTAGCAGTGGCGGTGGTAGCAGTGGCGGTGGCGGCTGGAGGCTTGTTACTACAGCGGATGGTAGCAACCTTCAAATAACACAAGTTGATTCCAAACACGATTTATACTTTGAAAAAGGTGCTAATATCACGATTAGTAAAACAGGTCAGGGCGTAAGGTTTGATTTAGATAAGACCATTCAAGTAGATAACGTATATTTAGGAGGTTCTTTATTATCAGACAACGGTTTAATGATTGGAGATGGTCCAAGTGTAACGACAGATGGTATTAATGCTGCTGATAAAAAGATAACAAACGTATTAGCTGGGACTAAGGATACTGATGCCGTCAACTTTGCGCAGCTAAAAGCAGCAATAGGGGGAGGGCAAGGGGTCGGTGGAGCTCTAAAGGGTTTAGTTATTGACACATCGGATACAGCATTTACAGATCCTGTAGCCGAATCTCAAAATTCCGCTGCTCTTGGTTCATTCGCTAAGGTTGCTAAAGGGTCGCCTTATTCACTTGTCTTTGGTCCATTCGCCGAGATTGGTGCAGAGTCCCAGTTGTCGCTTGCCATTGGTTCGTTCTCCAAAGTTGGTCTCAACGCCGTTCAATCATCTGTCCTTGGTTATTCAGCCATAGTTGGTGATAACAGCAGTAATGGATTGTCCATTGGTTCGTTTGCCAAAGTTGGTCATTATGCCGGTCAATCGTCCGCCTTTGGTTATAAAGCCACTGTTGGTGATACCGCCAGTAATGCGTTGGCCTTTGGTTCTGAAGCCGTAGTTGGTGACAATGCCAACTATGCGATGGCTCTTGGTAGTGGGAGCAACGTGTCAGTTGAGGGTGGTATCGCATTAGGTTCACATTCTATCGCTGATGTTAGCGCTGGTATTGCAGGGTATGATCCAATCACCAAAACAGGCTCAACAAACGCAGATAAGGCATGGAAATCTGATTATGCTGCACTCAGCATTGGGAATATTAAGGAAGGCAAAACACGACAAATTACCGGATTAGCAGCAGGTACTCAAGATACTGATGCCGTCAACGTTGCACAGCTGAAAGCTGTAGCAAAGGCTGCAGGTGGAAGCTGGAAGTTCGTAGGTGTAAATAGTGATGGTGATTCCACAGTAATAGATGTTAATTCAGATAACAATCTAACCCTTGAGGCTGGTTCTAATGTAACGCTTAGCAAAGCATCCAAAGGAATAAAAATTGACTTGAGTGATATTCTCACAGTAAAGGGCATAAATTTAGGAAAAACGACACTAACAGAGAATGGTTTAATATTTGAAAATGGTCCACAAATAACCAACACTGGCATTAATGCTGGAGGGAAAATAATCACAGCTGTGACGCCTGGTAATATTTCTGAAAATTCCACAGAAGCAGTGACGGGTTCTCAGCTTTATGCAACGAATGAAACCGTTAAGGGAGTTCAAGGTGAACTTCAAACAGCTGCTGAGAATACTTCGAAATATTTAGGAGGTGGAGCCGATATCGTAAAAGGCGTTGCGCCAACTTATAAGGTGGATGATAAGGAATATCATGATATCTCAGGTGCTTTTGGTGGTGTTGATGAAGGCTTCAAAGACCTTAAAGACAAGGTTGCCAAGAACGAGACTGAGGTTTCTGATCGTCTGAAAGATGCGTTGTTGTGGGATAAGAGTAAAGATGCGTTTGTTGCACAGCATGGTGATGATAAGACCAACAGTAAGATCACATCTCTTGCAGCAGGAACAGTTTCGAAAGATTCAAGTGATGCGGTAACGGGTTCTCAACTTTATTCCATGAATGAACAGTTGGCTCAATACTTAGGGGGCGGTGCGGGCTATGATGGTTCAGGGAAGTTTAAAGGCCCTCAATTTAAGGTCAAAAGCTTTAAAGACGATGGCAGTGAGGAAACACAAAGCTATGATAATGTAGCGGCTGCATTTGATGGTGTTAATGTTGCATTCACAGGCTTTGAGAAAAAAGTTAGCCATGAGATTACCGAAAAGGTTAATAATGTCATTGGAGATAAGGTTGACGATATTGTTGGAGATAAGATTGATGAGGCTGTTGCTAAAGCCAATAAAAACGGCCTTGTTCAGCAAGATGAGAAGACACATCGTATCACGATTGGTTCATCGGTTGCCGGCAGTGAAGTCAATATAGCCAATAATTCAGGTGAAAACCGTGTTCTTTCCGGCCTCAAAGATGGCTCGCTTAAAGACGGTTCCACAGAAGCAGTAACGGGTTCTCAGCTTTATGCAACGAATGAAACCGTTAAGGGAGTTCAAGGTGAACTTAAAACAGCTGCTGAGAATACTTCGAAATATTTAGGAGGTGGAGCCGATATCGTAAAAGGCGTTGCGCCAACTTATAAGGTCGATGATAAGGAATATCATGATATCTCAGGTGCTTTTGGAGGTGTTGATGAAGGCTTCAAAGACCTTAAAGACAAGGTTGCCAAGAACGAAACTGAGGTTTCTGATCGTCTGAAAGATGCGTTGTTGTGGGATAAGAGTAAAGATGCGTTTGTTGCACAGCATGGTGATGATAAGACCAACAGTAAGATCACGTCTCTTGCAGCAGGAACAGTTTCGAAAGATTCAAGTGATGCAGTTACGGGTTCTCAACTTTACGGTTTGGGTAGTCATGTTGCACATTCTTTAGGTGGGGGTGCCCATTATGAGAATGGCGTATGGACAGATCCTCGCTTTACGTTCACAACAGTGAATGCAGATGGTCATGCAGAAGACAAGACCTATAATGATGTCGCAGTTGCCTTTGCTGGTGTTGGTAAGAGTTTTGATAATGTTATTAAGAGTTTTGATGAGAAACTCAAAGATATCACTTCTCCTGGCCAAGGCGATGGGTTGTTGTGGAGTGATGATGCTGGAGCATTTGTTGCGCAGCATAAACAAGGTGGTATTGTTAAAAACAGCAGAATAACCGCGCTTGAAGCCGGTAAGGTTACAAAAGATTCAAGTGATGCGGTAACGGGTTCTCAACTTTATTCCATGAATGAACAGTTGGCTCAATACTTAGGGGGCGGTGCAGGCTATGATGGTTCAGGGCAGTTTAAAGGCCCTCAATTTAAGGTCAAAAGCTTTAAAGACGATGGCAGTGAAGAAACACAAAGCTATGATAATGTAGCGGCTGCATTTGATGGTGTTAATGTTGCATTCACGGGCTTTGAGCAAAAAGTTAGCCATGAGATTACCGAAAAGGTTAATAATGTCATTGGAGATAAGGTTGACGATATTGTTGGAGATAAGATTGATGAGGCTGTTGCTAAAGCCAATAAAAACGGCCTTGTTCAGCAAGATGAGAAGACACATCGTATCACGATTGGTTCATCGGTTGCCGGCAGTGAAGTCAATATAGCCAATAATTCAGGTGAAAACCGTGTTCTTTCCGGCCTCAAAGATGGCTCGCTTAAAGACGGTTCCACAGAAGCAGTAACGGGTTCTCAGCTTTATGCAACGAATGAAACCGTTAAGGGAGTTCAAGGTGAACTTAAAACAGCTGCTGAGAATGCTTCGAAATATTTAGGAGGTGGAGCCGATATCGTAAAAGGCGTTGCGCCAACTTATAAGGTCGATGATAAGGAATATCATGATATCTCAGGTGCTTTTGGTGGTGTTGATGAAGGCTTCAAAGACCTTAAAGACAAGGTTGCCAAGAACGAGACTGAGGTTTCTGATCGTCTGAAAGATGCGTTGTTGTGGGATAAGAGTAAAGATGCGTTTGTCGCACAGCATGGTGATGATAAGACCAACAGTAAGATCACGTCTCTTGCAGCAGGAACAGTTTCGAAAGATTCAAGCGATGCGGTGACGGGCTCTCAACTTTACGGTTTGGGTAGTCATGTTGCACATTCTTTAGGTGGGGGTGCCCATTATGAGAATGGCGTATGGACAGATCCTCGCTTTACGTTCACAACAGTGAATGCAGATGGTCATGCAGAAGACAAGACCTATAATGATGTCGCAGTTGCCTTTGCTGGTGTTGGTAAGAGTTTTGATAATGTTATTAAGAGTTTTGATGAGAAACTCAAAGATATCACTTCTCCTGGCCAAGGCGATGGGTTGTTGTGGAGTGATGATGCTGGAGCATTTGTTGCGCAGCATAAACAAGGTGGTATTGTTAAAAACAGCAGAATAACCGCGCTTGAAGCCGGTAAGGTTACAAAAGATTCAAGTGATGCGGTGACGGGCTCTCAACTTTATTCCATGAATGAGCAGTTGGCTCAATACTTAGGGGGCGGTGCAGGCTATGATGGTTCAGGGAAATTTAAAGGCCCTCAATTTAAGGTCAAAAGCTTTAAAGACGATGGCAGTGAGGAAACACAAAGCTATGATAATGTAGCGGCTGCATTTGATGGTGTTAATGTTGCATTCACAGGCTTTGAGCAAAAAGTCACCCATGAGATTACCGAAAAGGTTAATAATGTCATTGGAGATAAGGTTGACGATATTGTTGGAGATAAGATTGATGAAGCTGTTGCCAAAGCCAATAAAAACGGCCTTGTTCAGCAAGATGAGAAGACACATCGTATCACGATTGGTTCATCGGTTGCCGGCAGTGAAGTCAATATAGCCAATAATTCAGGTGAAAACCGTGTTCTTTCCGGCCTCAAAGATGGCTCGCTTAAAGACGGTTCCACAGAAGCAGTAACGGGTTCTCAGCTTTATGCAACGAATGAAACCGTTAAGGGAGTTCAAGGTGAACTTAAAACAGCTGCTGAGAATACTTCGAAATATTTAGGAGGTGGAGCCGATATCGTAAAAGGCGTTGCGCCAACTTATAAGGTCGATGATAAGGAATATCATGATATCTCAGGTGCTTTTGGAGGTGTTGATGAAGGCTTCAAAGACCTTAAAGACAAGGTTGCCAAGAACGAAACTGAGGTTTCTGATCGTCTGAAAGATGCGTTGTTGTGGGATAAGAGTAAAGATGCGTTTGTTGCACAGCATGGTGATGATAAGACCAACAGTAAGATCACATCTCTTGCAGCAGGAACAGTTTCGAAAGATTCAAGTGATGCAGTTACGGGTTCTCAACTTTATTCCATGAATGAACAGTTGGCTCAATACTTAGGGGGTGGTGCAGGCTATGATGGTTCAGGGAAATTTAAAGGCCCTCAATTTAAGGTCAAAAGCTTTAAAGACGATGGCAGTGAGGAAACACAAAGCTATGATAATGTAGCGGCTGCATTTGATGGTGTTAATGTTGCATTCACAGGCTTTGAGCAAAAAGTTAGCCATGAGATTACCGAAAAGGTTAATAATGTCATTGGAGATAAGGTTGACGATATTGTTGGAGATAAGATTGATGAAGCTGTTGCCAAAGCCAATAAAAACGGCCTTGTTCAGCAAGATGAGAAGACACATCGTATCACGATTGGTTCATCGGTTGCCGGCAGTGAAGTCAATATAGCCAATAATTCAGGTGAAAACCGTGTTCTTTCCGGCCTCAAAGATGGCTCGCTTAAAGACGGTTCCACAGAAGCAGTAACGGGTTCTCAGCTTTATGCAACGAATGAAACCGTTAAGGGAGTTCAAGGTGAACTTAAAACAGCTGCTGAGAATACTTCGAAATATTTAGGAGGTGGAGCCGATATCGTAAAAGGCGTTGCGCCAACTTATAAGGTCGATGATAAGGAATATCATGATATCTCAGGTGCTTTTGGAGGTGTTGATGAAGGCTTCAAAGACCTTAAAGACAAGGTTGCCAAGAACGAAACTGAGGTTTCTGATCGTCTGAAAGATGCGTTGTTGTGGGATAAGAGTAAAGATGCGTTTGTTGCACAGCATGGTGATGATAAGACCAACAGTAAGATCACATCTCTTGCAGCAGGAACAGTTTCGAAAGATTCAAGTGATGCAGTTACGGGTTCTCAACTTTATTCCATGAATGAACAGTTGGCTCAATACTTAGGGGGTGGTGCAGGCTATGATGGTTCAGGGAAATTTAAAGGCCCTCAATTTAAGGTCAAAAGCTTTAAAGACGATGGCAGTGAGGAAACACAAAGCTATGATAATGTAGCGGCTGCATTTGATGGTGTTAATGTTGCATTCACAGGCTTTGAGCAAAAAGTCACCCATGAGATTACCGAAAAGGTTAATAATGTCATTGGAGATAAGGTTGACGATATTGTTGGAGATAAGATTGATGAGGCTGTTGCTAAAGCCAATAAAAACGGCCTTGTTCAGCAAGATGAGAAGACACATCGTATCACGATTGGTTCATCGGTTGCCGGCAGTGAAGTCAATATAGCCAATAATTCAGGTGAAAACCGTGTTCTTTCCGGCCTCAAAGATGGCTCGCTTAAAGACGGTTCCACAGAAGCAGTAACGGGTTCTCAGCTTTATGCAACGAATGAAACCGTTAAGGGAGTTCAAGGTGAACTTCAAACAGCTGCTGAGAATACTTCGAAATATTTAGGAGGTGGAGCCGATATCGTAAAAGGCGTTGCGCCAACTTATAAGGTCGATGATAAGGAATATCATGATATCTCAGGTGCTTTTGGTGGTGTTGATGAAGGCTTCAAAGACCTTAAAGACAAGGTTGCCAAGAACGAGACTGAGGTTTCTGATCGTCTGAAAGATGCGTTGTTGTGGGATAAGAGTAAAGATGCGTTTGTTGCACAGCATGGTGATGATAAGACCAACAGTAAGATCACATCTCTTGCAGCAGGAACAGTTTCGAAAGATTCAAGCGATGCGGTAACGGGTTCTCAACTTTATTCCATGAATGAACAGTTGGCTCAATACTTAGGGGGTGGTGCAGGCTATGATGGTTCAGGGCAGTTTAAAGGCCCTCAATTTAAGGTCAAAAGCTTTAAAGACGATGGCAGTGAAGAAACACAAAGCTATGATAATGTAGCGGCTGCATTTGATGGTGTTAATGTTGCATTCACAGGCTTTGAGCAAAAAGTTAGCCATGAGATTACCGAAAAGGTTAATAATGTCATTGGAGATAAGGTTGACGATATTGTTGGAGATAAGATTGATGAGGCTGTTGCTAAAGCCAATAAAAACGGCCTTGTTCAGCAAGATGAGAAGACACATCGTATCACGATTGGTTCATCGGTTGCCGGCAGTGAAGTCAATATAGCCAATAATTCAGGTGAAAACCGTGTTCTTTCCGGCCTCAAAGATGGCTCGCTTAAAGACGGTTCCACAGAAGCAGTAACGGGTTCTCAGCTTTATGCAACGAATGAAACCGTTAAGGGAGTTCAAGGTGAACTTAAAACAGCTGCTGAGAATGCTTCGAAATATTTAGGAGGTGGAGCCGATATCGTAAAAGGCGTTGCGCCAACTTATAAGGTCGATGATAAGGAATATCATGATATCTCAGGTGCTTTTGGTGGTGTTGATGAAGGCTTCAAAGACCTTAAAGACAAGGTTGCCAAGAACGAGACTGAGGTTTCTGATCGTCTGAAAGATGCGTTGTTGTGGGATAAGAGTAAAGATGCGTTTGTCGCACAGCATGGTGATGATAAGACCAACAGTAAGATCACGTCTCTTGCAGCAGGAACAGTTTCGAAAGATTCAAGCGATGCGGTGACGGGCTCTCAACTTTACGGTTTGGGTAGTCATGTTGCACATTCTTTAGGTGGGGGTGCCCATTATGAGAATGGCGTATGGACAGATCCTCGCTTTACGTTCACAACAGTGAATGCAGATGGTCATGCAGAAGACAAGACCTATAATGATGTCGCAGTTGCCTTTGCTGGTGTTGGTAAGAGTTTTGATAATGTTATTAAGAGTTTTGATGAGAAACTCAAAGATATCACTTCTCCTGGCCAAGGCGATGGGTTGTTGTGGAGTGATGATGCTGGAGCATTTGTTGCGCAGCATAAACAAGGTGGTATTGTTAAAAACAGCAGAATAACCGCGCTTGAAGCCGGTAAGGTTACAAAAGATTCAAGTGATGCGGTGACGGGCTCTCAACTTTATTCCATGAATGAGCAGTTGGCTCAATACTTAGGGGGCGGTGCAGGCTATGATGGTTCAGGGAAGTTTAAAGGCCCTCAATTTAAGGTCAAAAGCTTTAAAGACGATGGCAGTGAGGAAACACAAAGCTATGATAATGTAGCGGCTGCATTTGATGGTGTTAATGTTGCATTCACAGGCTTTGAGCAAAAAGTTAGCCATGAGATTACCGAAAAGGTTAATAATGTCATTGGAGATAAGGTTGACGATATTGTTGGAGATAAGATTGATGAAGCTGTTGCCAAAGCCAATAAAAACGGCCTTGTTCAGCAAGATGAGAAGACACATCGTATCACGATTGGTTCATCGGTTGCCGGCAGTGAAGTCAATATAGCCAATAATTCAGGTGAAAACCGTGTTCTTTCCGGCCTCAAAGATGGCTCGCTTAAAGACGGTTCCACAGAAGCAGTAACGGGTTCTCAGCTTTATGCAACGAATGAAACCGTTAAGGGAGTTCAAGGTGAACTTAAAACAGCTGCTGAGAATACTTCGAAATATTTAGGAGGTGGAGCCGATATCGTAAAAGGCGTTGCGCCAACTTATAAAGTGGATGATAAGGAATATCATGATATCTCAGGTGCTTTTGGTGGTGTTGATGAAGGTTTCAAAGACCTTAAAGACAAGGTTGCCAAGAACGAAACTGAGGTTTCTGATCGTCTGAAAGATGCGTTGTTGTGGGATAAGAGTAAAGATGCGTTTGTTGCACAGCATGGTGATGATAAGACCAACAGTAAGATCACATCTCTTGCAGCAGGAACAGTTTCGAAAGATTCAAGTGATGCGGTAACGGGTTCTCAACTTTATTCCATGAATGAACAGTTGGCTCAATACTTAGGGGGCGGTGCAGGCTATGATGGTTCAGGGAAATTTAAAGGCCCTCAATTTAAGGTCAAAAGCTTTAAAGACGATGGCAGTGAAGAAACACAAAGCTATGATAATGTAGCGGCTGCATTTGATGGTGTTAATGTTGCATTCACAGGCTTTGAGCAAAAAGTCACCCATGAGATTACTGAAAAGGTTAATAATGTCATTGGAGATAAGGTTGACGATATTGTTGGAGATAAGATTGATGAGGCTGTTGCTAAAGCCAATAAAAACGGCCTTGTTCAGCAAGATGAGAAGACACATCGTATCACGATTGGTTCATCGGTTGCCGGCAGTGAAGTCAATATAGCCAATAATTCAGGTGAAAACCGTGTTCTTTCCGGCCTCAAAGATGGCTCGCTTAAAGACGGTTCCACAGAAGCAGTAACGGGTTCTCAGCTTTATGCAACGAATGAAACCGTTAAGGGAGTTCAAGGTGAACTTCAAACAGCTGCTGAGAATACTTCGAAATATTTAGGAGGTGGAGCCGATATCGTAAAAGGCGTTGCGCCAACTTATAAGGTCGATGATAAGGAATATCATGATATCTCAGGTGCTTTTGGAGGTGTTGATGAAGGCTTCAAAGACCTTAAAGACAAGGTTGCCAAGAACGAGACTGAGGTTTCTGATCGTCTGAAAGATGCGTTGTTGTGGGATAAGAGTAAAGATGCGTTTGTTGCACAGCATGGTGATGATAAGACCAACAGTAAGATCACATCTCTTGCAGCAGGAACAGTTTCGAAAGATTCAAGCGATGCGGTAACGGGTTCTCAACTTTATTCCATGAATGAACAGTTGGCTCAATACTTAGGGGGTGGTGCAGGCTATGATGGTTCAGGGCAGTTTAAAGGCCCTCAATTTAAGGTCAAAAGCTTTAAAGACGATGGCAGTGAAGAAACACAAAGCTATGATAATGTAGCGGCTGCATTTGATGGTGTTAATGTTGCATTCACGGGCTTTGAGCAAAAAGTTAGCCATGAGATTACCGAAAAGGTTAATAATGTCATTGGAGATAAGGTTGACGATATTGTTGGAGATAAGATTGATGAGGCTGTTGCTAAAGCCAATAAAAACGGCCTTGTTCAGCAAGATGAGAAGACACATCGTATCACGATTGGTTCATCGGTTGCCGGCAGTGAAGTCAATATAGCCAATAATTCAGGTGAAAACCGTGTTCTTTCCGGCCTCAAAGATGGCTCGCTTAAAGACGGTTCCACAGAAGCAGTAACGGGTTCTCAGCTTTATGCAACGAATGAAACCGTTAAGGGAGTTCAAGGTGAACTTCAAACAGCTGCTGAGAATGCTTCGAAATATTTAGGAGGTGGAGCCGATATCGTAAAAGGCGTTGCGCCAACTTATAAGGTCGATGATAAGGAATATCATGATATCTCAGGTGCTTTTGGTGGTGTTGATGAAGGCTTCAAAGACCTTAAAGACAAGGTTGCCAAGAACGAGACTGAGGTTTCTGATCGTCTGAAAGATGCGTTGTTGTGGGATAAGAGTAAAGATGCGTTTGTCGCACAGCATGGTGATGATAAGACCAACAGTAAGATCACGTCTCTTGCAGCAGGAACAGTTTCGAAAGATTCAAGCGATGCGGTGACGGGCTCTCAACTTTACGGTTTGGGTAGTCATGTTGCACATTCTTTAGGTGGGGGTGCCCATTATGAGAATGGCGTATGGACAGATCCTCGCTTTACGTTCACAACAGTGAATGCAGATGGTCATGCAGAAGACAAGACCTATAATGATGTCGCAGTTGCCTTTGCTGGTGTTGGTAAGAGTTTTGATAATGTTATTAAGAGTTTTGATGAGAAACTCAAAGATATCACTTCTCCTGGCCAAGGCGATGGGTTGTTGTGGAGTGATGATGCTGGAGCATTTGTTGCGCAGCATAAACAAGGTGGTATTGTTAAAAACAGCAGAATAACCGCGCTTGAAGCCGGTAAGGTTACAAAAGATTCAAGTGATGCGGTGACGGGCTCTCAACTTTATTCCATGAATGAGCAGTTGGCTCAATACTTAGGGGGCGGTGCAGGCTATGATGGTTCAGGGAAGTTTAAAGGCCCTCAATTTAAGGTCAAAAGCTTTAAAGACGATGGCAGTGAGGAAACACAAAGCTATGATAATGTAGCGGCTGCATTTGATGGTGTTAATGTTGCATTCACAGGCTTTGAGCAAAAAGTCACCCATGAGATTACCGAAAAGGTTAATAATGTCATTGGAGATAAGGTTGACGATATTGTTGGAGATAAGATTGATGAAGCTGTTGCCAAAGCCAATAAAAACGGCCTTGTTCAGCAAGATGAGAAGACACATCGTATCACGATTGGTTCATCGGTTGCCGGCAGTGAAGTCAATATAGCCAATAATTCAGGTGAAAACCGTGTTCTTTCCGGCCTCAAAGATGGCTCGCTTAAAGACGGTTCCACAGAAGCAGTAACGGGTTCTCAGCTTTATGCAACGAATGAAACCGTTAAGGGAGTTCAAGGTGAACTTAAAACAGCTGCTGAGAATACTTCGAAATATTTAGGAGGTGGAGCCGATATCGTAAAAGGCGTTGCGCCAACTTATAAGGTCGATGATAAGGAATATCATGATATCTCAGGTGCTTTTGGTGGTGTTGATGAAGGTTTCAAAGACCTTAAAGACAAGGTTGCCAAGAACGAAACTGAGGTTTCTGATCGTCTGAAAGATGCGTTGTTGTGGGATAAGAGTAAAGATGCGTTTGTTGCACAGCATGGTGATGATAAGACCAACAGTAAGATCACATCTCTTGCAGCAGGAACAGTTTCGAAAGATTCAAGTGATGCGGTAACGGGTTCTCAACTTTATTCCATGAATGAACAGTTGGCTCAATACTTAGGGGGCGGTGCAGGCTATGATGGTTCAGGGAAATTTAAAGGCCCTCAATTTAAGGTCAAAAGCTTTAAAGACGATGGCAGTGAAGAAACACAAAGCTATGATAATGTAGCGGCTGCATTTGATGGTGTTAATGTTGCATTCACAGGCTTTGAGCAAAAAGTCACCCATGAGATTACTGAAAAGGTTAATAATGTCATTGGAGATAAGGTTGACGATATTGTTGGAGATAAGATTGATGAGGCTGTTGCTAAAGCCAATAAAAACGGCCTTGTTCAGCAAGATGAGAAGACACATCGTATCACGATTGGTTCATCGGTTGCCGGCAGTGAAGTCAATATAGCCAATAATTCAGGTGAAAACCGTGTTCTTTCCGGCCTCAAAGATGGCTCGCTTAAAGACGGTTCCACAGAAGCAGTAACGGGTTCTCAGCTTTATGCAACGAATGAAACCGTTAAGGGAGTTCAAGGTGAACTTCAAACAGCTGCTGAGAATACTTCGAAATATTTAGGAGGTGGAGCCGATATCGTAAAAGGCGTTGCGCCAACTTATAAGGTCGATGATAAGGAATATCATGATATCTCAGGTGCTTTTGGAGGTGTTGATGAAGGCTTCAAAGACCTTAAAGACAAGGTTGCCAAGAACGAGACTGAGGTTTCTGATCGTCTGAAAGATGCGTTGTTGTGGGATAAGAGTAAAGATGCGTTTGTTGCACAGCATGGTGATGATAAGACCAACAGTAAGATCACATCTCTTGCAGCAGGAACAGTTTCGAAAGATTCAAGCGATGCGGTAACGGGTTCTCAACTTTATTCCATGAATGAACAGTTGGCTCAATACTTAGGGGGTGGTGCAGGCTATGATGGTTCAGGGCAGTTTAAAGGCCCTCAATTTAAGGTCAAAAGCTTTAAAGACGATGGCAGTGAAGAAACACAAAGCTATGATAATGTAGCGGCTGCATTTGATGGTGTTAATGTTGCATTCACGGGCTTTGAGCAAAAAGTTAGCCATGAGATTACCGAAAAGGTTAATAATGTCATTGGAGATAAGGTTGACGATATTGTTGGAGATAAGATTGATGAGGCTGTTGCTAAAGCCAATAAAAACGGCCTTGTTCAGCAAGATGAGAAGACACATCGTATCACGATTGGTTCATCGGTTGCCGGCAGTGAAGTCAATATAGCCAATAATTCAGGTGAAAACCGTGTTCTTTCCGGCCTCAAAGATGGCTCGCTTAAAGACGGTTCCACAGAAGCAGTAACGGGTTCTCAGCTTTATGCAACGAATGAAACCGTTAAGGGAGTTCAAGGTGAACTTAAAACAGCTGCTGAGAATACTTCGAAATATTTAGGAGGTGGAGCCGATATCGTAAAAGGCGTTGCGCCAACTTATAAGGTCGATGATAAGGAATATCATGATATCTCAGGTGCTTTTGGAGGTGTTGATGAAGGCTTCAAAGACCTTAAAGACAAGGTTGCCAAGAACGAGACTGAGGTTTCTGATCGTCTGAAAGATGCGTTGTTGTGGGATAAGAGTAAAGATGCGTTTGTTGCACAGCATGGTGATGATAAGACCAACAGTAAGATCACATCTCTTGCAGCAGGAACAGTTTCGAAAGATTCAAGCGATGCGGTAACGGGTTCTCAACTTTATTCCATGAATGAACAGTTGGCTCAATACTTAGGGGGTGGTGCAGGCTATGATGGTTCAGGGCAGTTTAAAGGCCCTCAATTTAAGGTCAAAAGCTTTAAAGACGATGGCAGTGAAGAAACACAAAGCTATGATAATGTAGCGGCTGCATTTGATGGTGTTAATGTTGCATTCACGGGCTTTGAGCAAAAAGTTAGCCATGAGATTACCGAAAAGGTTAATAATGTCATTGGAGATAAGGTTGACGATATTGTTGGAGATAAGATTGATGAGGCTGTTGCTAAAGCCAATAAAAACGGCCTTGTTCAGCAAGATGAGAAGACACATCGTATCACGATTGGTTCATCGGTTGCCGGCAGTGAAGTCAATATAGCCAATAATTCAGGTGAAAACCGTGTTCTTTCCGGCCTCAAAGATGGCTCGCTTAAAGACGGTTCCACAGAAGCAGTAACGGGTTCTCAGCTTTATGCAACGAATGAAACCGTTAAGGGAGTTCAAGGTGAACTTCAAACAGCTGCTGAGAATGCTTCGAAATATTTAGGAGGTGGAGCCGATATCGTAAAAGGCGTTGCGCCAACTTATAAGGTCGATGATAAGGAATATCATGATATCTCAGGTGCTTTTGGTGGTGTTGATGAAGGCTTCAAAGACCTTAAAGACAAGGTTGCCAAGAACGAGACTGAGGTTTCTGATCGTCTGAAAGATGCGTTGTTGTGGGATAAGAGTAAAGATGCGTTTGTCGCACAGCATGGTGATGATAAGACCAACAGTAAGATCACGTCTCTTGCAGCAGGAACAGTTTCGAAAGATTCAAGCGATGCGGTGACGGGCTCTCAACTTTACGGTTTGGGTAGTCATGTTGCACATTCTTTAGGTGGGGGTGCCCATTATGAGAATGGCGTATGGACAGATCCTCGCTTTACGTTCACAACAGTGAATGCAGATGGTCATGCAGAAGACAAGACCTATAATGATGTCGCAGTTGCCTTTGCTGGTGTTGGTAAGAGTTTTGATAATGTTATTAAGAGTTTTGATGAGAAACTCAAAGATATCACTTCTCCTGGCCAAGGCGATGGGTTGTTGTGGAGTGATGATGCTGGAGCATTTGTTGCGCAGCATAAACAAGGTGGTATTGTTAAAAACAGCAGAATAACCGCGCTTGAAGCCGGTAAGGTTACAAAAGATTCAAGTGATGCGGTGACGGGCTCTCAACTTTATTCCATGAATGAGCAGTTGGCTCAATACTTAGGGGGCGGTGCAGGCTATGATGGTTCAGGGAAATTTAAAGGCCCTCAATTTAAGGTCAAAAGCTTTAAAGACGATGGCAGTGAGGAAACACAAAGCTATGATAATGTAGCGGCTGCATTTGATGGTGTTAATGTTGCATTCACAGGCTTTGAGCAAAAAGTTAGCCATGAGATTACCGAAAAGGTTAATAATGTCATTGGAGATAAGGTTGACGATATTGTTGGAGATAAGATTGATGAAGCTGTTGCCAAAGCCAATAAAAACGGCCTTGTTCAGCAAGATGAGAAGACACATCGTATCACGATTGGTTCATCGGTTGCCGGCAGTGAAGTCAATATAGCCAATAATTCAGGTGAAAACCGTGTTCTTTCCGGCCTCAAAGATGGCTCGCTTAAAGACGGTTCCACAGAAGCAGTAACGGGTTCTCAGCTTTATGCAACGAATGAAACCGTTAAGGGAGTTCAAGGTGAACTTAAAACAGCTGCTGAGAATACTTCGAAATATTTAGGAGGTGGAGCCGATATCGTAAAAGGCGTTGCGCCAACTTATAAGGTCGATGATAAGGAATATCATGATATCTCAGGTGCTTTTGGAGGTGTTGATGAAGGCTTCAAAGACCTTAAAGACAAGGTTGCCAAGAACGAAACTGAGGTTTCTGATCGTCTGAAAGATGCGTTGTTGTGGGATAAGAGTAAAGATGCGTTTGTTGCACAGCATGGTGATGATAAGACCAACAGTAAGATCACATCTCTTGCAGCAGGAACAGTTTCGAAAGATTCAAGTGATGCAGTTACGGGTTCTCAACTTTATTCCATGAATGAACAGTTGGCTCAATACTTAGGGGGTGGTGCAGGCTATGATGGTTCAGGGAAATTTAAAGGCCCTCAATTTAAGGTCAAAAGCTTTAAAGACGATGGCAGTGAGGAAACACAAAGCTATGATAATGTAGCGGCTGCATTTGATGGTGTTAATGTTGCATTCACAGGCTTTGAGCAAAAAGTCACCCATGAGATTACCGAAAAGGTTAATAATGTCATTGGAGATAAGGTTGACGATATTGTTGGAGATAAGATTGATGAGGCTGTTGCTAAAGCCAATAAAAACGGCCTTGTTCAGCAAGATGAGAAGACACATCGTATCACGATTGGTTCATCGGTTGCCGGCAGTGAAGTCAATATAGCCAATAATTCAGGTGAAAACCGTGTTCTTTCCGGCCTCAAAGATGGCTCGCTTAAAGACGGTTCCACAGAAGCAGTAACGGGTTCTCAGCTTTATGCAACGAATGAAACCGTTAAGGGAGTTCAAGGTGAACTTCAAACAGCTGCTGAGAATACTTCGAAATATTTAGGAGGTGGAGCCGATATCGTAAAAGGCGTTGCGCCAACTTATAAGGTCGATGATAAGGAATATCATGATATCTCAGGTGCTTTTGGTGGTGTTGATGAAGGCTTCAAAGACCTTAAAGACAAGGTTGCCAAGAACGAGACTGAGGTTTCTGATCGTCTGAAAGATGCGTTGTTGTGGGATAAGAGTAAAGATGCGTTTGTTGCACAGCATGGTGATGATAAGACCAACAGTAAGATCACATCTCTTGCAGCAGGAACAGTTTCGAAAGATTCAAGCGATGCGGTAACGGGTTCTCAACTTTATTCCATGAATGAACAGTTGGCTCAATACTTAGGGGGTGGTGCAGGCTATGATGGTTCAGGGCAGTTTAAAGGCCCTCAATTTAAGGTCAAAAGCTTTAAAGACGATGGCAGTGAAGAAACACAAAGCTATGATAATGTAGCGGCTGCATTTGATGGTGTTAATGTTGCATTCACAGGCTTTGAGCAAAAAGTTAGCCATGAGATTACCGAAAAGGTTAATAATGTCATTGGAGATAAGGTTGACGATATTGTTGGAGATAAGATTGATGAGGCTGTTGCTAAAGCCAATAAAAACGGCCTTGTTCAGCAAGATGAGAAGACACATCGTATCACGATTGGTTCATCGGTTGCCGGCAGTGAAGTCAATATAGCCAATAATTCAGGTGAAAACCGTGTTCTTTCCGGCCTCAAAGATGGCTCGCTTAAAGACGGTTCCACAGAAGCAGTAACGGGTTCTCAGCTTTATGCAACGAATGAAACCGTTAAGGGAGTTCAAGGTGAACTTAAAACAGCTGCTGAGAATACTTCGAAATATTTAGGAGGTGGAGCCGATATCGTAAAAGGCGTTGCGCCAACTTATAAGGTCGATGATAAGGAATATCATGATATCTCAGGTGCTTTTGGAGGTGTTGATGAAGGCTTCAAAGACCTTAAAGACAAGGTTGCCAAGAACGAGACTGAGGTTTCTGATCGTCTGAAAGATGCGTTGTTGTGGGATAAGAGTAAAGATGCGTTTGTTGCACAGCATGGTGATGATAAGACCAACAGTAAGATCACATCTCTTGCAGCAGGAACAGTTTCGAAAGATTCAAGCGATGCGGTAACGGGTTCTCAACTTTATTCCATGAATGAACAGTTGGCTCAATACTTAGGGGGTGGTGCAGGCTATGATGGTTCAGGGCAGTTTAAAGGCCCTCAATTTAAGGTCAAAAGCTTTAAAGACGATGGCAGTGAAGAAACACAAAGCTATGATAATGTAGCGGCTGCATTTGATGGTGTTAATGTTGCATTCACGGGCTTTGAGCAAAAAGTTAGCCATGAGATTACCGAAAAGGTTAATAATGTCATTGGAGATAAGGTTGACGATATTGTTGGAGATAAGATTGATGAGGCTGTTGCTAAAGCCAATAAAAACGGCCTTGTTCAGCAAGATGAGAAGACACATCGTATCACGATTGGTTCATCGGTTGCCGGCAGTGAAGTCAATATAGCCAATAATTCAGGTGAAAACCGTGTTCTTTCCGGCCTCAAAGATGGCTCGCTTAAAGACGGTTCCACAGAAGCAGTAACGGGTTCTCAGCTTTATGCAACGAATGAAACCGTTAAGGGAGTTCAAGGTGAACTTCAAACAGCTGCTGAGAATGCTTCGAAATATTTAGGAGGTGGAGCCGATATCGTAAAAGGCGTTGCGCCAACTTATAAGGTCGATGATAAGGAATATCATGATATCTCAGGTGCTTTTGGTGGTGTTGATGAAGGCTTCAAAGACCTTAAAGACAAGGTTGCCAAGAACGAGACTGAGGTTTCTGATCGTCTGAAAGATGCGTTGTTGTGGGATAAGAGTAAAGATGCGTTTGTCGCACAGCATGGTGATGATAAGACCAACAGTAAGATCACGTCTCTTGCAGCAGGAACAGTTTCGAAAGATTCAAGCGATGCGGTGACGGGCTCTCAACTTTACGGTTTGGGTAGTCATGTTGCACATTCTTTAGGTGGGGGTGCCCATTATGAGAATGGCGTATGGACAGATCCTCGCTTTACGTTCACAACAGTGAATGCAGATGGTCATGCAGAAGACAAGACCTATAATGATGTCGCAGTTGCCTTTGCTGGTGTTGGTAAGAGTTTTGATAATGTTATTAAGAGTTTTGATGAGAAACTCAAAGATATCACTTCTCCTGGCCAAGGCGATGGGTTGTTGTGGAGTGATGATGCTGGAGCATTTGTTGCGCAGCATAAACAAGGTGGTATTGTTAAAAACAGCAGAATAACCGCGCTTGAAGCCGGTAAGGTTACAAAAGATTCAAGTGATGCAGTTACGGGTTCTCAACTTTATTCCATGAATGAACAGTTGGCTCAATACTTAGGGGGCGGTGCAGGCTATGATGGTTCAGGGAAATTTAAAGGCCCTCAATTTAAGGTCAAAAGCTTTAAAGACGATGGCAGTGAAGAAACACAAAGCTATGATAATGTAGCGGCTGCATTTGATGGTGTTAATGTTGCATTCACAGGCTTTGAGCAAAAAGTCACCCATGAGATTACTGAAAAGGTTAATAATGTCATTGGAGATAAGGTTGACGATATTGTTGGAGATAAGATTGATGAGGCTGTTGCTAAAGCCAATAAAAACGGCCTTGTTCAGCAAGATGAGAAGACACATCGTATCACGATTGGTTCATCGGTTGCCGGCAGTGAAGTCAATATAGCCAATAATTCAGGTGAAAACCGTGTTCTTTCCGGCCTCAAAGATGGCTCGCTTAAAGACGGTTCCACAGAAGCAGTAACGGGTTCTCAGCTTTATGCAACGAATGAAACCGTTAAGGGAGTTCAAGGTGAACTTAAAACAGCTGCTGAGAATACTTCGAAATATTTAGGAGGTGGAGCCGATATCGTAAAAGGCGTTGCGCCAACTTATAAAGTGGATGATAAGGAATATCATGATATCTCAGGTGCTTTTGGTGGTGTTGATGAAGGTTTCAAAGACCTTAAAGACAAGGTTGCCAAGAACGAAACTGAGGTTTCTGATCGTCTGAAAGATGCGTTGTTGTGGGATAAGAGTAAAGATGCGTTTGTTGCACAGCATGGTGATGATAAGACCAACAGTAAGATCACATCTCTTGCAGCAGGAACAGTTTCGAAAGATTCAAGTGATGCGGTAACGGGTTCTCAACTTTATTCCATGAATGAACAGTTGGCTCAATACTTAGGGGGCGGTGCAGGCTATGATGGTTCAGGGAAATTTAAAGGCCCTCAATTTAAGGTCAAAAGCTTTAAAGACGATGGCAGTGAAGAAACACAAAGCTATGATAATGTAGCGGCTGCATTTGATGGTGTTAATGTTGCATTCACAGGCTTTGAGCAAAAAGTCACCCATGAGATTACCGAAAAGGTTAATAATGTCATTGGAGATAAGGTTGACGATATTGTTGGAGATAAGATTGATGAGGCTGTTGCTAAAGCCAATAAAAACGGCCTTGTTCAGCAAGATGAGAAGACACATCGTATCACGATTGGTTCATCGGTTGCCGGCAGTGAAGTCAATATAGCCAATAATTCAGGTGAAAACCGTGTTCTTTCCGGCCTCAAAGATGGCTCGCTTAAAGACGGTTCCACAGAAGCAGTAACGGGTTCTCAGCTTTATGCAACGAATGAAACCGTTAAGGGAGTTCAAGGTGAACTTAAAACAGCTGCTGAGAATACTTCGAAATATTTAGGAGGTGGAGCCGATATCGTAAAAGGCGTTGCGCCAACTTATAAGGTCGATGATAAGGAATATCATGATATCTCAGGTGCTTTTGGAGGTGTTGATGAAGGCTTCAAAGACCTTAAAGACAAGGTTGCCAAGAACGAGACTGAGGTTTCTGATCGTCTGAAAGATGCGTTGTTGTGGGATAAGAGTAAAGATGCGTTTGTTGCACAGCATGGTGATGATAAGACCAACAGTAAGATCACATCTCTTGCAGCAGGAACAGTTTCGAAAGATTCAAGCGATGCGGTAACGGGTTCTCAACTTTATTCCATGAATGAACAGTTGGCTCAATACTTAGGGGGTGGTGCAGGCTATGATGGTTCAGGGCAGTTTAAAGGCCCTCAATTTAAGGTCAAAAGCTTTAAAGACGATGGCAGTGAAGAAACACAAAGCTATGATAATGTAGCGGCTGCATTTGATGGTGTTAATGTTGCATTCACGGGCTTTGAGCAAAAAGTTAGCCATGAGATTACCGAAAAGGTTAATAATGTCATTGGAGATAAGGTTGACGATATTGTTGGAGATAAGATTGATGAGGCTGTTGCTAAAGCCAATAAAAACGGCCTTGTTCAGCAAGATGAGAAGACACATCGTATCACGATTGGTTCATCGGTTGCCGGCAGTGAAGTCAATATAGCCAATAATTCAGGTGAAAACCGTGTTCTTTCCGGCCTCAAAGATGGCTCGCTTAAAGACGGTTCCACAGAAGCAGTAACGGGTTCTCAGCTTTATGCAACGAATGAAACCGTTAAGGGAGTTCAAGGTGAACTTCAAACAGCTGCTGAGAATGCTTCGAAATATTTAGGAGGTGGAGCCGATATCGTAAAAGGCGTTGCGCCAACTTATAAGGTCGATGATAAGGAATATCATGATATCTCAGGTGCTTTTGGTGGTGTTGATGAAGGCTTCAAAGACCTTAAAGACAAGGTTGCCAAGAACGAGACTGAGGTTTCTGATCGTCTGAAAGATGCGTTGTTGTGGGATAAGAGTAAAGATGCGTTTGTTGCACAGCATGGTGATGATAAGACCAACAGTAAGATCACGTCTCTTGCAGCAGGAACAGTTTCGAAAGATTCAAGTGATGCAGTTACGGGTTCTCAACTTTACGGTTTGGGTAGTCATGTTGCACATTCTTTAGGTGGGGGTGCCCATTATGAGAATGGCGTATGGACAGATCCTCGCTTTACGTTCACAACAGTGAATGCAGATGGTCATGCAGAAGACAAGACCTATAATGATGTCGCAGTTGCCTTTGCTGGTGTTGGTAAGAGTTTTGATAATGTTATTAAGAGTTTTGATGAGAAACTCAAAGATATCACTTCTCCTGGCCAAGGCGATGGGTTGTTGTGGAGTGATGATGCTGGAGCATTTGTTGCGCAGCATAAACAAGGTGGTATTGTTAAAAACAGCAGAATAACCGCGCTTGAAGCCGGTAAGGTTACAAAAGATTCAAGTGATGCGGTAACGGGTTCTCAACTTTATTCCATGAATGAACAGTTGGCTCAATACTTAGGGGGCGGTGCAGGCTATGATGGTTCAGGGCAGTTTAAAGGCCCTCAATTTAAGGTCAAAAGCTTTAAAGACGATGGCAGTGAAGAAACACAAAGCTATGATAATGTAGCGGCTGCATTTGATGGTGTTAATGTTGCATTCACGGGCTTTGAGCAAAAAGTTAGCCATGAGATTACCGAAAAGGTTAATAATGTCATTGGAGATAAGGTTGACGATATTGTTGGAGATAAGATTGATGAGGCTGTTGCTAAAGCCAATAAAAACGGCCTTGTTCAGCAAGATGAGAAGACACATCGTATCACGATTGGTTCATCGGTTGCCGGCAGTGAAGTCAATATAGCCAATAATTCAGGTGAAAACCGTGTTCTTTCCGGCCTCAAAGATGGCTCGCTTAAAGACGGTTCCACAGAAGCAGTAACGGGTTCTCAGCTTTATGCAACGAATGAAACCGTTAAGGGAGTTCAAGGTGAACTTCAAACAGCTGCTGAGAATGCTTCGAAATATTTAGGAGGTGGAGCCGATATCGTAAAAGGCGTTGCGCCAACTTATAAGGTCGATGATAAGGAATATCATGATATCTCAGGTGCTTTTGGTGGTGTTGATGAAGGCTTCAAAGACCTTAAAGACAAGGTTGCCAAGAACGAGACTGAGGTTTCTGATCGTCTGAAAGATGCGTTGTTGTGGGATAAGAGTAAAGATGCGTTTGTCGCACAGCATGGTGATGATAAGACCAACAGTAAGATCACGTCTCTTGCAGCAGGAACAGTTTCGAAAGATTCAAGCGATGCGGTGACGGGCTCTCAACTTTACGGTTTGGGTAGTCATGTTGCACATTCTTTAGGTGGGGGTGCCCATTATGAGAATGGCGTATGGACAGATCCTCGCTTTACGTTCACAACAGTGAATGCAGATGGTCATGCAGAAGACAAGACCTATAATGATGTCGCAGTTGCCTTTGCTGGTGTTGGTAAGAGTTTTGATAATGTTATTAAGAGTTTTGATGAGAAACTCAAAGATATCACTTCTCCTGGCCAAGGCGATGGGTTGTTGTGGAGTGATGATGCTGGAGCATTTGTTGCGCAGCATAAACAAGGTGGTATTGTTAAAAACAGCAGAATAACCGCGCTTGAAGCCGGTAAGGTTACAAAAGATTCAAGTGATGCGGTGACGGGCTCTCAACTTTATTCCATGAATGAGCAGTTGGCTCAATACTTAGGGGGCGGTGCAGGCTATGATGGTTCAGGGAAGTTTAAAGGCCCTCAATTTAAGGTCAAAAGCTTTAAAGACGATGGCAGTGAGGAAACACAAAGCTATGATAATGTAGCGGCTGCATTTGATGGTGTTAATGTTGCATTCACAGGCTTTGAGCAAAAAGTCACCCATGAGATTACCGAAAAGGTTAATAATGTCATTGGAGATAAGGTTGACGATATTGTTGGAGATAAGATTGATGAGGCTGTTGCTAAAGCCAATAAAAACGGCCTTGTTCAGCAAGATGAGAAGACACATCGTATCACGATTGGTTCATCGGTTGCCGGCAGTGAAGTCAATATAGCCAATAATTCAGGTGAAAACCGTGTTCTTTCCGGCCTCAAAGATGGCTCGCTTAAAGACGGTTCCACAGAAGCAGTAACGGGTTCTCAGCTTTATGCAACGAATGAAACCGTTAAGGGAGTTCAAGGTGAACTTAAAACAGCTGCTGAGAATACTTCGAAATATTTAGGAGGTGGAGCCGATATCGTAAAAGGCGTTGCGCCAACTTATAAGGTCGATGATAAGGAATATCATGATATCTCAGGTGCTTTTGGTGGTGTTGATGAAGGCTTCAAAGACCTTAAAGACAAGGTTGCCAAGAACGAGACTGAGGTTTCTGATCGTCTGAAAGATGCGTTGTTGTGGGATAAGAGTAAAGATGCGTTTGTCGCACAGCATGGTGATGATAAGACCAACAGTAAGATCACGTCTCTTGCAGCAGGAACAGTTTCGAAAGATTCAAGTGATGCGGTAACGGGTTCTCAACTTTATTCCATGAATGAACAGTTGGCTCAATACTTAGGGGGCGGTGCAGGCTATGATGGTTCAGGGAAATTTAAAGGCCCTCAATTTAAGGTCAAAAGCTTTAAAGACGATGGCAGTGAAGAAACACAAAGCTATGATAATGTAGCGGCTGCATTTGATGGTGTTAATGTTGCATTCACAGGCTTTGAGCAAAAAGTCACCCATGAGATTACTGAAAAGGTTAATAATGTCATTGGAGATAAGGTTGACGATATTGTTGGAGATAAGATTGATGAGGCTGTTGCTAAAGCCAATAAAAACGGCCTTGTTCAGCAAGATGAGAAGACACATCGTATCACGATTGGTTCATCGGTTGCCGGCAGTGAAGTCAATATAGCCAATAATTCAGGTGAAAACCGTGTTCTTTCCGGCCTCAAAGATGGCTCGCTTAAAGACGGTTCCACAGAAGCAGTAACGGGTTCTCAGCTTTATGCAACGAATGAAACCGTTAAGGGAGTTCAAGGTGAACTTAAAACAGCTGCTGAGAATACTTCGAAATATTTAGGAGGTGGAGCCGATATCGTAAAAGGCGTTGCGCCAACTTATAAAGTGGATGATAAGGAATATCATGATATCTCAGGTGCTTTTGGTGGTGTTGATGAAGGTTTCAAAGACCTTAAAGACAAGGTTGCCAAGAACGAAACTGAGGTTTCTGATCGTCTGAAAGATGCGTTGTTGTGGGATAAGAGTAAAGATGCGTTTGTTGCACAGCATGGTGATGATAAGACCAACAGTAAGATCACATCTCTTGCAGCAGGAACAGTTTCGAAAGATTCAAGTGATGCGGTAACGGGTTCTCAACTTTATTCCATGAATGAACAGTTGGCTCAATACTTAGGGGGCGGTGCAGGCTATGATGGTTCAGGGAAATTTAAAGGCCCTCAATTTAAGGTCAAAAGCTTTAAAGACGATGGCAGTGAAGAAACACAAAGCTATGATAATGTAGCGGCTGCATTTGATGGTGTTAATGTTGCATTCACAGGCTTTGAGCAAAAAGTCACCCATGAGATTACCGAAAAGGTTAATAATGTCATTGAAGATAAGGTTGACGATATTGTTGGAGATAAGATTGATGAGGCTGTTGCTAAAGCCAATAAAAACGGCCTTGTTCAGCAAGATGAGAAGACACATCGTATCACGATTGGTTCATCGGTTGCCGGCAGTGAAGTCAATATAGCCAATAATTCAGGTGAAAACCGTGTTCTTTCCGGCCTCAAAGATGGCTCGCTTAAAGACGGTTCCACAGAAGCAGTAACGGGTTCTCAGCTTTATGCAACGAATGAAACCGTTAAGGGAGTTCAAGGTGAACTTAAAACAGCTGCTGAGAATACTTCGAAATATTTAGGAGGTGGAGCCGATATCGTAAAAGGCGTTGCGCCAACTTATAAGGTCGATGATAAGGAATATCATGATATCTCAGGTGCTTTTGGTGGTGTTGATGAAGGCTTCAAAGACCTTAAAGACAAGGTTGCCAAGAACGAGACTGAGGTTTCTGATCGTCTGAAAGATGCGTTGTTGTGGGATAAGAGTAAAGATGCGTTTGTTGCACAGCATGGTGATGATAAGACCAACAGTAAGATCACGTCTCTTGGCAATGGTGACATCAATGCCAATTCGAGTGATGCTATAGCTGGTAATCAGCTCCATGCCTTGGGTGACAGTGTTGCGAAGTCTTTAGGTGGGGGTGCCCACTATGAGAATGGTGTATGGACAGATCCTCGCTTTACGTTCACAACAGTGAATGCAGATGGTCATGCAGAAGACAAGACCTATAATGATGTAGCAACAGCCTTTGCTAATGTTGGTAGCAGCTTCACGAATGTTGTTAAGAGCGTCGATGAGAAAGTTGAAGGTGTTAAAAAAGACTTTGATGATAAAATCGAAGAAACGACAAAACACATTGAAAACAATATCAACAATATTACAGAGAAAGTTCAAGGAGATGCGTTGTTGTGGGATAGCAGTAAAGATGCGTTTGTCGCACAACATGGTGATGGAAAGACCAACAGTAAGATCACGTCTCTTGCCAATGGTGACATCAATGCCAATTCGAGTGATGCTATAGCTGGTAATCAGCTCCATGCTTTAGGTAACAGTGTTGCGAAGTCTTTAGGCGGAGGAGCTCGTTATGAAGGTGGACAATGGAAGACGCCCGAATTCAATGTTAGAACCGTTAAGGAAGATGGTAGTGATGTTGAAGAGAAATATGAGAATGTTGCTGAAGCATTTGCAGGCGTAGGTAGTTCTTTCACGAATATTAAAAATGAGCTTAACAAAGCCATTAGCCAAGTTGTCAGCGATAGTCTTGTTCAGCAAGATGAGAAGACACATCGTATCACGATTGGTTCATCGGTTGCCGGCAGTGAAGTTAATATAGCCAATAATTCAGGTGACAACCGTGTTCTTTCCGGCCTCAAAGATGGTTCTCTTCAAGAAGGCTCAACAGAAGCAGTAACGGGTTCTCAGCTTTATACAACGAATGAAACCGTTAAGGGTGTTCAAGGTGAACTTCAAACAGCTGCTGAGAATACTTCGAAATATTTAGGAGGCGGAGCTGATGTCTTAAACGGCGTTGCGCCAACCTATAAAGTGGATGATAAGGAATATCATGATATCTCAGGCGCTTTTGGAGGTGTTGATGAAGGCTTCAAAGACCTTAAAGACAAAGTTGCCAAGAACGAAACTGAGGTTTCTGATCGTCTGAAAGATGCGTTGTTGTGGGATAAGAGCAAAGATGCGTTTGTCGCACAACATGGTGATGGAAAGACCAACAGTAAGATCACGTCTCTTGGCAATGGTGACATCAATGCCAATTCGAGTGATGCTATAGCTGGTAATCAGCTCCATGCCTTGGGTAACAGTGTTGCGAAGTCTTTAGGTGGGGGTGCCCACTATGAGAATGGTGTATGGACAGATCCTCGCTTTACGTTCACAACAGTGAATGCAGATGGTCATGCAGAAGACAAGACCTATAATGATGTAGCAACAGCCTTTGCTAATGTTGGTAGCAGCTTCACGAATGTTGTTAAGAGCGTCGATGAGAAAGTTGAAGGTGTTAAAAAAGACTTTGATGATAAAATCGAAGAAACGACAAAACACATTGAAAACAATATCAACAATATTACAGAGAAAGTTCAAGGAGATGCGTTGTTGTGGGATAGCAGTAAAGATGCGTTTGTCGCACAACATGGTGATGGAAAGACCAACAGTAAGATCACGTCTCTTGCCAATGGTGACATTAGTGCAAACTCAAGTGATGCTATAGCTGGTAATCAGCTCCATGCCTTGGGTAACAGTGTTGCGAAGTCTTTAGGCGGAGGAGCTCGTTATGAAGGTGGACAATGGAAGACGCCCGAATTCAATGTTAGAACCGTTAAGGAAGATGGTAGTGATGTTGAAGAGAAATATGAGAATGTTGCTGAAGCATTTGCAGGCGTAGGTAGTTCTTTCACGAATATTAAAAATGAGCTTAACAAAGCCATTAGCCAAGTTGTCAGCGATAGTCTTGTTCAGCAAGATGAGAAGACACATCGTATCACGATTGGTTCATCGGTTGCTGGCAATGAAGTTAATATAGCCAATAATTCAGGTGAAAACCGTGTTCTTTCCGGCCTCAAAGATGGCTTGCTTAAAGACGGTTCCACAGAAGCTGTAACGGGTTCTCAGCTTTATGTGACGAATGAAACCGTTAAGGGAGTTCAAGGTGAACTTAAAACAGCTGCTGAGAATGCTTCAAAATATTTAGGTGGTGGAGCCGATATCGTAAAAGGCGTTGCGCCAACTTATAAGGTCGATGATAAGGAATATCATGATATCTCAGGCGCTTTTGGAGGTGTTGATGAAGGCTTCAAAGACCTTAAAGACAAAGTTGCCAAGAACGAAACTGAGGTTTCTGATCGTCTAAAAGATGCGTTGTTGTGGGATAAGAGCAAAGATGCGTTTGTTGCACAGCATGGTGATGGAAAGACCAACAGTAAGATCACGTCTCTTGGCAATGGTGACATCAATGCCAATTCGAGTGATGCTATAGCTGGTAATCAGCTCCATGCCTTGGGTAACAGTGTTGCGAAGTCTTTAGGTGGGGGCGCCCATTATGAGAATGGTGTATGGACAGATCCTCGCTTTACGTTCACAACAGTGAATGCAGATGGTCATGCAGAAGACAAGACCTATAATGATGTAGCAACAGCCTTTGCTAATGTTGGTAGCAGCTTCACGAATGTTGTTAAGAGCGTCGATGAGAAAGTTGAAGGTGTTAAAAAAGACTTTGATGATAAAATCGAAGAAACGACAAAACACATTGAAAACAATATCAACAATATTACAGAGAAAGTTCAAGGAGATGCGTTGTTGTGGGATAAGAGCAAAGATGCGTTTGTCGCACAGCATGGTGATGGAAAGACCAACAGTAAGATCACGTCTCTTGGCAATGGTGACATCAATGCCAATTCGAGTGATGCTATAGCTGGTAATCAGCTCCATGCCTTGGGTGACAGTGTTGCGAAGTCTTTAGGCGGAGGAGCTCGTTATGAAGGTGGACAATGGAAGACGCCCGAATTCAATGTTAGAACCGTTAAGGAAGATGGTAGTGATGTTGAAGAGAAATATGAGAATGTTGCTGAAGCATTTGCAGGCGTAGGTAGTTCTTTCACGAATATTAAAAATGAGCTTAACAAAGCCATTAGCCAAGTTGTCAGCGATAGTCTTGTTCAGCAAGATGAGACGACGCATCGTATCACGATTGGTTCATCGGTTGCCGGCAGTGAAGTCAATATAGCCAATAAGTCAGGTGAAAACCGTGTTCTTTCCGGCCTCAAAGATGGTTCTCTTCAAGAAGGCTCAACAGAAGCAGTGACGGGTTCTCAGCTTTATGCGACGAATGAAACCGTTAAGGGAGTTCAAGGTGAACTTAAAACAGCTGCTGAGAATACTTCGAAATATTTAGGAGGCGGGTCTGATGTCTTAAACGGCGTTGCGCCAACCTATAAAGTGGATGATAAGGAATATCATGATATCTCAGGCGCTTTTGGAGGTGTTGATGAAGGTTTCAAAGACCTTAAAGACAAAGTTGCCAAGAACGAAACTGAGGTTTCTGATCGTCTAAAAGATGCGTTGTTGTGGGATAAGAGCAAAGATGCGTTTGTCGCACAGCATGGTGATGGAAAGACCAACAGTAAGATCACGTCTCTTGGCAATGGTGACATCAATGCCAATTCGAGTGATGCTATAGCTGGTAATCAGCTCCATGCCTTGGGTAACAGTGTTGCGAAGTCTTTAGGTGGGGGTGCCCACTATGAGAATGGTGTATGGACAGATCCTCGCTTTACGTTCACAACAGTGAATGCAGATGGTCATTCAGAAGACAAGACCTATAATGATGTAGCAACAGCCTTTGCTAATGTTGGTAGCAGCTTCACGAATGTTGTTAAGAGCGTCGATGAGAAAGTTGAAGGTGTTAAAAAAGACTTTGATGATAAAATCGAAGAAACGACAAAACACATTGAAAACAATATCAACAATATTACAGAGAAAGTTCAAGGAGATGCGTTGTTGTGGGATAGCAGTAAAGATGCGTTTGTCGCACAACATGGTGATGGAAAGACCAACAGTAAGATCACGTCTCTTGCCAATGGTGACATTAGTGCAAACTCAAGTGATGCTATAGCTGGTAATCAGCTCCATGCTTTAGGTAACAGTGTTGCGAAGTCTTTAGGCGGAGGAGCTCGTTATGAAGGTGGACAATGGAAGACGCCCGAATTCAATGTTAGAACCGTTAAGGAAGATGGTAGTGATGTTGAAGAGAAATATGAGAATGTTGCTGAAGCATTTGCAGGCGTAGGTAGTTCTTTCACGAATATTAAAAATGAGCTTAACAAAGCCATTAGCCAAGTTGTCAGCGATAGTCTTGTTCAGCAAGATGAGACGACGCATCGTATCACGATTGGTTCATCGGTTGCTGGCAGTGAAGTCAATATAGCCAATAAGTCAGGTGAAAACCGTGTTCTTTCCGGCCTCAAAGATGGTTCTCTTCAAGAAGGCTCCACAGAAGCAGTGACGGGTTCTCAGCTTTATGTGACGAATGAAACCGTTAAGGGAGTTCAAGGTGAACTTAAAACAGCTGCTGAGAATACTTCGAAATATTTAGGTGGTGGGTCTGATGTCTTAAACGGCGTTGCGCCAACCTATAAAGTGGATGATAAGGAATATCATGATATCTCAGGTGCTTTTGGTGGTGTTGATGAAGGTTTCAAAGACCTTAAAGACAAGGTTGCCAAGAACGAAACTGAGGTTTCTGATCGTCTGAAAGATGCGTTGTTGTGGGATAACAGCAAAGATGCGTTTGTCGCACAGCATGGTGATGGAAAGACCAACAGTAAGATCACGTCTCTTGGCAATGGTGACATCAATGCCAATTCGAGTGATGCTATAGCTGGTAATCAGCTCCATGCTTTAGGTAATAGTGTTGCGAAGTCTTTAGGCGGAGGAGCTCGTTATGAAGGTGGACAATGGAAGACGCCCGAATTCAATGTTAGAACCGTTAAGGAAGATGGTAGTGATGTTGAAGAGAAATATGAGAATGTTGCTGAAGCATTTGCAGGCGTAGGTAGTTCTTTCACGAATATTAAAAATGAGCTTAACAAAGCTATTAGCCAAGTTGTCAGTGATAGTCTTATCAAGCAGGATTCAGACAGTAAGGTTATCCGCATTGGTTCAGAGAAAGAGGGTACAGAAATCAGCATTGCCAACAGTGAGGGTGCATCGCGTAGTCTTTCTGGCGTAAAAGCGGCAACAGTTTCAGAAGGCTCGACAGAGGCAGTGAACGGTGGTCAGCTTTATTCTTTAAATCAGACGTTAGCGACGTATTTAGGAGGTGGTGCTCGTTATGAAGAAGGTCAATGGACTGCACCTACTTTCACATTAACCAGCTTCAATTCTGATGGGAGTTCAGAAGAGAAGAGCTATAATAATGTTGCAGCAGCCTTTGCCGGTATAAATAGTTCCTTCACGCAGCTTCATAATACTATTTCCGACAATATTGAGCAGAATGCGTTGTTGTGGAGTGATGAAGATCAAGCTTTTGTAGCGCTTCATGGGAAAGGAGAGCACAGAAGTAAGAGCAAATTGAAGTCACTTTTAGATGGTGACATTTCAGAAGGTTCTAGTGAAGCGATCACGGGAAATCAGCTTTATTCTTTAAATCAGACGTTAGCGCTGTATTTAGGAGGTGGAGCGAGCTATGAAGGAGGGCATTGGAAAGCGCCTGAATTCAAGGTTGCACAATTCAATAGCGATGGTGGTTCGTCAGATAAGAAGGTTTATAATGATGTCGCTGGTGCCTTTGAAGGTGTTAGTGAAGGTATGACGAGTATCAACGATCGTATTACGGAGGTTGCGAACAATCTTGATACGAATGGCTTGAATTGGAATGAAGACAAGGGCTCGTATGATGCTGGTCATAAAGGAGAATCGAGTAAGATAACGAATGTTTCCGATGGTGCGGTAGAAGAAGGCTCGAAAGATGTTGTAAATGGCGGTCAGCTTTGGGAAACGAATAATAGGGTTAGCAAGGTTGAAGACCGTGTAGATACGATAGATCAACATGTAAAGGATATTGAAACGGCCGTGACCGATGGCGCAGTTAACTATGACAAAGGAGCGGATGGTAAGAAGAGTAATAGCATTACGTTGGTTGGCGGTGATGAAAGTTCTCCAGTATTAATAGACAATGTGGGTGATGGTAAGATCGAGAAAGGCTCACATGAAGCGATTAATGGTGGTCAGTTGCATGATTATACGGAAGAGCAGATGAAGATTGTTCTTGATGATGCGAAGAAATATACGGATGAACAAGTAAGTAGTCTTGTCGACAATGGCGTTAACGAGGCGAAATCTTATACGGATATGAGGTTTGATACGTTGAGTTATGCGATTGAGGATGTTCGCAAAGAGGCAAGACAAGCGGCAGCTGTAGGTTTGGCAGTGTCCAACTTAAGTTATGATGACACGCCTGGAAAAATCAGCTTATCATTTGGTAGTGGTTTATGGCGGAGCCAATCAGCATTTGCTTTTGGAGCTGGTTATATGTCTGAAAATGGAAAGATACGCTCGAATGTATCTGTTACCAGTGCCGGAGGTCATTTTGGGATAGGTGCAGGATTTAGGATAACATTGAATTGACAATAAAAACTCAAATCTCAAAGGTTTATCTTAGATAAGACACACAAACAGATTCTAACCATCAACTCCATTAAGCCTTTATTTTATATTGGTCGGAATGAGAGATTGATGGTTAGAGTATAATGAGCACAAGAGTATAATGAGCACAGATGATACAATAGAGTCGATGAACCTGTTTCAAGAGTGGTCGCTATAACAAATCTTTTACGATCACAACTGTAATACTGTAATCTTCCGTTCATGAATTTTGTTGCAAAAAAATCACATTAGAATCCATAATGATATCTTTTTTCTTGAAAAGACTCATTTTGTCTTGCTATTTTGTTGAAAGACCGATAGGGCTGAATACAGTGTATTAGTAAGACTCATTTTGATGGAATGGATTCCAAAAGGGGGGTAAGTAATGTGTAAATATAAAGAATATATCACAAAAACATGTATGTATTATCACACAATACTTAAAGAAAAGGCCTAGATAAAAAGCCAAGCACTTAATAAAAGCTTAAACCTTTAATATTATAACCTTCTCTATTTCACTTATTATTAAGATTACTAGAGAATAATACTCCCTACCATGGCTAAATATGCACGAAAAAACGCACTAAAACTTATTATGAAACATTTTATAACAATTACCACAAGTAAAAAATATTAACACACAACCTTTTTTTAAAAAGTTAGGCAACAAAACAACATACCAACAATGACTAAACTCTAAATATGTTATTTTTATGTCCAAAAAACATACAAAACAGAAAGACAAAAGACTCAAAACGTTCACACTTTGTCAAAAAGTGTTTTTTACCTAAGAGCTTAAACAGAATGCTAATGCTGAAATGTGTCTTTTTTATGTTTAAGAGTTTTTTTTGTTTGGGGAGATTATGATGACAAAAATATTGAGCATATGGACGGCAAAAAGTTTAAATTTAGCTCGACTGTCTTTTATGAAGGCATTTTTTTTGGTTTTGGCAGTCGTATTTTTATCAAATATTTCTCCTAGCCTTTTAAGGGATGCTGTTTCAAAAGAAACACTTCAGGCAACTGTTCAAAAAAGCAGGGAGGGTGATCCACAAAGTTTTACTGCTGTCGGTAATAACAATGACAATGTTTTGGATGTTTCCGATATATCAAGGGAGAGTTATTTAACGGCGCTGAATACAGCGCTAACATCAAAAAAGAATGCTTCGAGTGACGCTTCTAATGACTATGTGAATTTTCTCATCAACACTCTTTTAAAGAGCAGTAATACACCTCCTTTAAAGAGCAGTAATACACCTCCTATCGTGAATGTTTTAACAACACAGGGCGATTCTGTGCAAGTTGTTATACAAGATCTACTGAAAGCAGAGAGCAAGAAAAAATTCCCACAATTTGCGAAAGCTGCCGATGTTGAAGCGTTCAATCTTCCTATCGGCAGGCAAGCCACGAGTCTGGCCAATAATATTGGTGAAAACAATCAAATCTTGAATATCTCAGCGCTTAAAGCGGGTAAGGGAGGATACGAAAGCGCAAGTAGTCCCGGTAATGAGACTCCTGTGATGCGCGTTTTAGTCGATAGGATAGAGATAGGCAACGGAGGAGTATCCGCACAATCTGAGGGAAGTATTGTGATAGGTATTGGCGAGATCTTCCGTGGTGTAGATGGTAAGAGTTACTCTCCGCCAGTTATAGGTGAAGGGAGTAGCACTTCGGTGTTGATCGGTACTGCTGGTTCAATTCGATCCAACTCTAATAATGGCGTCGCTTTAGGTTATGGCACAATGATAAATGCGAATTCTCCGGCTGGTACGGCATTGGGTAGTTCGGCTTCTATTGGTCTTAATACAAGGTTTGCTACGGCTGTAGGTCAGCTAGCTAAGGTGGCAGAAAGGACTGAGGGCGCTGTTGCTTTGGGCGCGTGGTCACTGGCGAACAGAAGAGCAGGGGAAGCTGGATTTGACCCCAAAACTGGTGGAATCTCAAAAGTTTCAAATTATATATGGAAAAGCACCATGGGTGCAGTGAGTGTTGGTAGTTCTGTTGATCGTAGTACGCGACAAATTACCGGAGTAGCAGCGGGCACGCAAGACACCGATGCCGTCAACCTTGCACAGCTAAAAGCAGCAATGGGGATAATAGTAAAGCCTCCAGAAGGGCCAGAAAATCCAGAAAAGCCAGAAAAGCCAGAACAAGGGGCCGGCGGGGCTCTAAAAGGTTTAGTTATTGACACATCGGATACAGCATTTACAGATCCTGTAGCCAGTGCTCAAAATTCCGCTGCTCTTGGTTCATTTGCTGCGGTTGCTAAAGGGTCCGACTATTCGCTTGCCTTCGGTTCGTTTTCTGGTGTTGGTGAAGCGTCTAGGATGTCGCTTGCCTTTGGTACGTTTGCCACAATTGGTAAAAACTCTAATCAATCATCTGCCCTTGGTTTTTCAGCCAAAATTGGTGATAATACCGAGAATGCGTTGGCCTTTGGTGCTTCAGCCACAGTTGGTGACAATGCCAACTATGCGATGGCTCTTGGTAGTGAAACAAACGTGTCAGTTGAGGACGGTATTGCATTAGGTTCACATTCTATCGCTGATGTTAGCGCTGGTATTGCAGGGTATGACCCAATCACCAAAACAGGCTCAACAAACGCAGATAAGGCATGGAAATCTGGTTATGCTGCACTCAGCATTGGGAATATTAAGGAAGGCAAAACACGACAAATTACCGGATTAGCAGCAGGTACTCAAGATACTGATGCCGTCAACGTTGCACAGCTAAAAGCTGTAGCAAAGTCTGCCGGTGGAAGCTGGAAGTTTGTAGGTGTAAATAGTGATGGTGATTCCACAGTAATAGATGTTAATTCAGATAACAATCTAACCCTTGAGGCTGGTTCTAATGTAACGCTTAGCAAAGCATCCAAAGGAATAAAAATAGACTTGAGTGATATTCTCACAGTAAAGGGCATAAATTTAGGAAAAACGACACTAACAGAGAGCGGTTTAATATTTGAAAATGGTCCACAAATAACCAACACTGGCATTAATGCTGCAAATCAAAAAATTACGGGAGTAGCAGCCGGTGCTGAAGACACTGATGCCGTGAATTTTGGACAGTTAAGCAAAACCAAGGAAGAGGTCCAAGAACAAGTAGCAGAAAAAATTCAAGAAGTTGAAAAACAAGTTGCATCCAATAGCTTTGTTAAACAAAATTCCGAAACAAGACATATCACCATTGGTAAGGAAACAGATGGTGATAAAATCGATATTACCAATAAAGATGGTGGTGCTCGGATTGTTTCTGGGGTGAAGAATGGTATTGCAGAAACTGATGCAGTAAATTTTGGACAGTTGCAGAAAATTCAAACAGAAGTCACAGAGCAATTGGCTGCTAATAGCTTTGTAAAACAAGATTCCAATACAAGAGACATCACTATTGGTAAAGAAACAGATGGCAATATAATTAATCTTCAAAACAAGAATAATGAGAACCGAACCCTTTCTGGTTTGACAGGTGGGACAATCTCTAAAGATTCACATGATGCGGTAAATGGTTCTCAGCTTTTTGAGACCAATGATACGGTTGCGAAGTATTTTGGTGGTGATGCTAAGTATGAAAATGGCACATGGACCGCTCCTACTTTTAAGGTTGCATCAGTTGATGATAATGGTAATGTAACCACAAATACATACAATGATGTTGCTTCAGCGTTTGCAGGAGTTGGTGCATCTTTCACGAATATTGAGAATAAAATTATCAATGACATTAATAAAGGGATCGAAAAAACTAAAAGCGATGCTTTATTATGGAATGATGATGCCGGAGCGTTTGTAGCGCAACATAGTACAGCTGGCGAAGATCAGAAAAAAATCAATAGCAAGATCACGTCTCTGCAAGCAGGAACTATTTCAGAAACTTCCACCGATGCGATCAATGGTTCTCAACTTTACACTTTGGGTAGCGATGTTGCAAAATCTTTAGGGGGTAATGCAAGTTACGAGAATGGCACATGGAAAGCCCCTACTTTTTCGGTCTCATCAGTTGATGATAATGGTAATGTAACCACGAATACATACAAGGATGTCGCAACAGCCTTTGCTGGTGTTGGTACCTCTTTCACGAATATTGAGAATAAAATCACCAAGGATATTAATAAAGGGATCGCACAAGCCAAAAGCGATGCTTTATTATGGAATGAAGAACAAAACGCCTTTGTAGCCAAGCACAAAAAGGCTGAAGACGAAGAAGGTGCAGAAAAAACCGCAAGCAAGATAACGTCTCTCGCACAAGGTGATATTAACGCCGATTCCACTGATGCAATCAATGGTTCTCAACTTTATACTTTAGGGAGCAATGTCGCAAAATCTTTAGGGGGTAACGCAAGTTATGAGAATGGTACATGGAAAGAACCAAGTTATACGGTCTCATCCGTTGATGGTGAAGGTAATGTAACCACGAATACATACCAGAATGTTGCAGATGCCTTCACAGGTGTTGATAGCAACTTCAAAAATGTCGTTAAAAACGTTGATAAAAAAGTCGATGATGTAAAAAAAGGCTTTGATGAGAAAATCAATGATATAACAGCAGAAGTTCAAGGTGATTCCTTGCTGTGGAGCACGGAAGATAAAGCCTTTGTAGCCAAGCATAAAAAGGCTGGAGATAAAGAAGGCAATGAGAAAGTTGCAAGCAAGATCACGTCTTTGCAAGCAGGAACTATTTCAGAAAATTCCACTGATGCAATCAATGGTTCTCAACTTTACACTTTGGGTAGCGATGTTGCAAAATCTTTAGGGGGTAATGCAAGTTACGAGAATGGCACATGGACCGCTCCCAAATTCACGGTTAAGACCTTCAGTGAAGAAGGTACGGAAGGTACGAAAGAGTATGACAATGTAGCTTCGGCTTTTTCTGGTATTGATAGCAACTTTACAAATGTCGTTAAGAACGTTGATAAAAAAGTCGAGGATGTAAAAAAAGACTTTGATAAGAAAGTCAAAGATATAACCGCAGAAGTTCAAGGAGATTCCTTGCTGTGGAGCACGGAAGATAAAGCCTTTGTAGCCAAGCATAAAAAGGCTGGAGACCAAGAAAATCAAGATAAAGTTGCAAGCAAAATCACCTCTCTTGCAAATGGCGATATTTCAAAAACTTCCACTGATGCAATCAATGGTTCTCAACTTTTTGAGACCAATGATACGGTTGCGAAGTATTTTGGTGGTGGTGCTAAGTATGAAAACGGTGAGTGGAAAGCTCCTACTTTTTCGGTCTCATCAGTTGATGATAATGGTAATGTAACCACGAATACATACAATGATGTTGCTTCAGCCTTTGCTGGTGTTGGTGCATCTTTCACGAATATTGAGAATAAAATCACCAATGACATTAATAAAGGGATCGCACAAACCAAAAGCGATGCTTTATTATGGAATGATGATGCCGGAGCCTTTGTAGCGCAACATAGTACAGCTGGCGAAGATCAGAAAAAAATCAATAGCAAGATCACGTCTCTGCAAGCAGGAACTATTTCAGAAAATTCCACCGATGCCATCAATGGTTCTCAGCTTCATGCTTTGGGCACGAATGTCGCAAAATCTTTAGGGGGTAATGCAAGTTATGAGAATGGCACGTGGAAAGATCCTACTTTCACGGTTAAGCAGCTTAGTGAGGATGGCACGTTTCAAGATAAGACATACCAGAATGTTGCTTCAGCCTTTGCTGGTGTTGATAGCAACTTCACGAATGTCGTTAAGAACGTTAAGGACCAAGTCGAGGATGTAAAAAAAGACTTTGGTGATAAAATCGATCATATAACCGCAGAAGTTCAAGGCGATTCCTTGCTGTGGAGCACGGAAGATAAAGCCTTTGTAGCCAAGCATAACAATGATGGGGATGAAGAAGGTAAGAAAACCGCAAGCAAGATCACCTCTCTTGCACAAGGCGATATTTCTGCTGCCTCCACTGATGCAATCAATGGTTCTCAACTTTTTGAGACCAATGATACGGTTGCGAAGTATTTTGGTGGTGGTGCTAAGTATGAAAACGGCACATGGAAAGAACCTACTTTTGAGGTCTCATCAGTTGGTACTGATGGTAAGGTAACCACGAATACATATCATGATGTTGCTGCAGCCTTTGCAGGAGTTGGTACCTCTTTCACGAATATTGAGAATAAAATCACCAATGAAATTAATAAAGAGATCGCACAAACCAAAAGCGATGCTTTATTATGGAGTGATGAAGATGGAGCGTTTGTAGCGCAACATAGTGCAGCTGGCGAAGATCAGGAAAAAACCAATAGCAAAATCACGTTTCTGCAGGCAGGAACTATTTCAGAAGATTCCACCGATGCGATCAATGGTTCTCAGCTTCATGCTTTGGGCACGAATGTCGCAAAATCTTTAGGGGGTAATGCAAGTTATGAGAATGGCACGTGGAAAGATCCTACTTTCACGGTTAAGCAGCTTAGTGAGGATGGCACGTTTCAAGATAAGACATACCAGAATGTTGCTGATGCCTTTGCTGGTGTTGATAGCAACTTCACGAATGTCGTTAAGAACGTTGATGACAAAGTCAAAGATGTAAAAAAAGACTTCGATAAGCAAGTAAAAGATATAACCGCACAAGTTCAGGGCGATTCCTTGTTATGGAATGAAGAAACTGGAGCCTTTGTAGCCAAGCATAAAAAGGCTGGAGACCAAGAAAATCAAGATAAAGTTGCAAGTAAAATCACCTTTCTTGCAAATGGCGATATTTCAGAAGATTCCACTGATGCGATCAATGGTTCTCAGCTTCATGCTTTGGGCACGAATGTTGCAAAATCTTTAGGGGGTAGTGCAACTTACGAAAACGGCAAATGGATCGCTCCCAAATTCACGGTTAAGACCTTCAGTGAAGAAGGTACAGAAGGTACGGCAGAGTATGACAATGTAGCTTCGGCTTTTGCTGGTATTGATAGAAACTTCACGAATGTCGTTAAGAATGTTAAGGATGTTGATAAAAAAGTCGATGATGTAAAAAAAGACTTTAATGAGAAAATCGAAGGTATAACCGCACAAGTTCAAGGTGATTCTTTGTTATGGAGTAAGAGTGAAGGGGCTTTTGTGGCCAAACATAACAAGGAGGCGGATGAAGAAGGCCAAGCGAAAACTGCAAGTAAGATTAAGTATCTTGCACAAGGTGATATTTCTGTCACCTCCACTGATGCCATCAATGGTGCTCAACTTTTTGAGACCAATGATAAGGTTGCAAATTATTTTGGTGGTGGTGCTAAGTATGAAAATGGCAAATGGACAGCACCAAGTTATACTGTCTCATCAGTTGATGGTGAAGGTAAGGTAACCAAAAAAGAATACCATGATGTTGGTGCAGCCTTTGCTGGAGTTGATAACAATTTCACAAATATTAAAAATGAGCTTAACCAAGTTGTCAGTGATAGTCTTGTTAAGCAAGCGAAAGAGGGTGGTCTTATTACCATCGGTAATGAAACAGATGGCAATATAATTAATCTTCAAAACAAGAATAATGAGAACCGAACCCTTTCTGGTTTGACAGGTGGGACAATCTCTAAAGATTCAAGTGAAGCGATCAATGGTTCTCAGCTTCATGCTTTGGGCACGAATGTCGCAAAATCTTTAGGGGGTAATGCAAGTTATGAGAATGGCACATGGACAGCCCCTACTTTTGAGGTCTCATCAGTTGATGATGAAGGTAATGTCACCAAAAAAGAATACAAGGATGTCGCAACAGCGTTTGCAGGAGTTGGTACCTCTTTCACGAATATTGAGAATAAAATCACCAATGAAATTAATAAAGAGATTACAAAAACCAAAAGCGATGCTTTATTATGGAGTGATGATGCCGGAGCCTTTGTCGCACAACATATTCAAAAATCCGAAGGTGATACTGAAGTCAAGAGTAACAGCAAAATCACCTTTCTTGCACAAGGCGATATTTCTGCCACCTCCACCGATGCGATCAATGGTTCTCAACTTTATACTTTGGGTAGCAGTGTTGCGAAATCTTTAGGGGGTGATGCAGCTTACGAGAATGGCAAATGGACCGCTCCCAAATTCACGGTTAAGACCTTCAGTGAAGATGGTACGGAAGGTACGAAAGAGTATGACAATGTAGCTTCGGCTTTTTCTGGTATTGATAGCAACTTTACAAATGTCGTTAAGAACGTTGATAAAAAAGTCGATGATGTAAAAAAAGGCTTTGATGAGAAAATCAATGATATAACAGCAGAAGTTCAAGGTGATTCCTTGCTGTGGAGCACGGAAGATAAAGCCTTTGTAGCCAAGCATAACAATGATGGGGATGAAGAAGGTAAGAAAACCGCAAGTAAGATTAAGTATCTTGCACAAGGCGATATTTCTGCTGCCTCCACTGATGCAATCAATGGTTCTCAACTTTTTGAGACCAATGATACGGTTGCGAAGTATTTTGGTGGTGGTGCTAAGTATGAAAACGGCACATGGAAAGAACCTACTTTTGAGGTCTCATCAGTTGATGATGAAGGTAATGTCACCAAAAAAGAATACAAGGATGTCGCAACAGCTTTTGCTGGTGTTGATAGCAACTTCAAAAATGTCGTTAAAAACGTTAAGGACCAAGTCGAGGGTGTAAAAAAAGGTTTTGATGAGAAAATCAAAGATATAACTGCAGAAGTTCAAGGAGATTCCTTGCTGTGGAGCACGAAAGATGAAGCCTTTGTAGCCAAGCATAAAAAGTCTGGAGACGAAGAAGGTGCAGAAAAAACCGCAAGCAAAATCACCTCTCTGCAAGCAGGAACTATTTCAGAAAATTCCACTGATGCAATCAATGGTTCTCAACTTTACATTTTGGGTAGCGGTGTTGCAAATTATTTTGGTGGTGGTGCTAAGTATGAAAACGGCACATGGAAAGAACCTACTTTTGAGGTCTCATCAGTTGGTGCTGATGGTAAGGTAACCACGAATACATATCATGATGTCGGTGCAGCGTTTGCAGGTGTTGGTGCATCTTTCACGAATATTGAGAATAAAATCACCAATGACATTAATAAAGGGATCGCACAAACCAAAAGCGATGCTTTATTATGGAATGATGATGCCGGAGCCTTTGTAGCCAAGCATAACAAGGCTGGAGATAAAGAAAGCGATGAGAAAGTTGCAAGCAAGATCACGTCTCTTGCAAATGGTGAAGTTTCTATTACGTCAACCGATGCGATCAATGGTTCTCAACTTTATACTTTGGGTAGCAGTGTTGCGAAATCTTTAGGGGGTAATGCAGCTTACGAGAATGGCAAATGGACCGCTCCCAAATTCATGGTTAAGACCTTCAGTGAAGATGGTACGGAAGGTACGGCAGAGTATGACAATGTAGCTTCGGCTTTTGCTGGTATTGATAGCAACTTTACAAATGTCGTTAAGAACGTTGATAAAAAAGTCGAGGATGTAAAAAAAGATTTTGATGATAAAATCGAAGGTATAACCGCACAAGTTCAAGGCGATTCCTTATTGTGGAGTAAGCGCGAAGGAGCTTTTGTAGCCAAACATAACAAGGATGGGGATGAAGAAGGTAAGAAAACCGCAAGTAAGATTAAGTATCTTGCACAAGGCGATATTTCTGCTGCCTCCACTGATGCAATCAATGGTTCTCAACTTTTTGAGACCAATGATACGGTTGCGAAGTATTTTGGTGGTGGTGCAAATTACGAAAATGGCAAATGGACCGCTCCCAAATTCACGGTTAAGACCTTCAGTGAAGAAGGTACGGAAGGTACGGCAGAGTATGACAATGTAGCTTCGGCTTTTTCTGGTATTGATAGCAACTTTACAAATGTCGTTAAGAACGTTGATAAAAAAGTCGAGGGTGTAAAAAAAGACTTTGATGATAAAATCAAAGATATAACTGCAGAAGTTCAAGGAGATTCCTTGCTGTGGAGCACGGAAGATAAAGCCTTTGTAGCCAAGCATAACAATGATGGGGATGAAGAAGGTAAGAAAACCGCAAGCAAGATCACCTCTCTTGCAAATGGCGATATTAATAACACTTCCACCGATGCGATCAATGGTTCTCAACTTTTTGAGACCAATGATACGGTTGCGAAGTATTTTGGTGGTGGTGCTAAGTATGAAAACGGCACATGGAAAGAACCTACTTTTGAGGTCTCATCAGTTGGTGCTGATGGTAAGGTAACCACGAATACATACAATGATGTTGCTTCAGCGTTTGCAGGTGTAAGTAGCTCTTTCACGAATATTGAGAATAAAATTACCAATGAAATTAATAAAGAGATCGCACAAACCAAAAGCGATGCTTTGTTATGGAGTGAAGAACAAAGTGCGTTTGTAGCGCAACATAGTACAAAAGTTGGAGAAGAACAGAAAAAAAACAATAGCAAGATCACGTCTCTGCAAGCAGGAGCTATTTCAGAAGATTCCACTGATGCCATCAATGGCTCCCAGCTTCATGCTTTAGGGAGCAGTGTCGCAAAATCTTTAGGGGGTGGTGCAGCTTACGAGAATGGTGCGTGGAAAGAACCAAGTTATACGGTCTCATCCGTTGATGATAAAGGTAATGTAACGACGCAAGAATACCATGATGTTGGTGCAGCGTTTGCTGGAGTTGATAGCAACTTCACGAATGTGGTTAAGAACGTTAAGGACCAAGTCGATAGTGTAAAAAAAGACTTTAATGAGAAAATCGAAGGTATAACCGCACAAGTTCAAGGCGATTCTTTGTTATGGAGTAAGAGTGAAGGGGCTTTTGTGGCCAAACATAACAAGGAGGGGGATGAAGAAGGCCAAGCGAAAACCGCAAGTAAGATTAAGTATCTTGCACAAGGTGATATTTCTGTCACCTCCACCGATGCAATCAATGGTTCTCAACTTTTTGAGACCAATGATACGGTTGCGAAGTATTTTGGTGGTGGTGCTAAGTATGAAAACGGCACATGGAAAGAACCTACTTTTGAGGTCTCATCAGTTGGTGCTGATGGTAAGGTAACCACGAATACATACAATGATGTTGCTTCAGCGTTTGCAGGTGTAAGTAGCTCTTTCACGAATATTGAGAATAAAATTACCAATGAAATTAATAAAGAGATCGCACAAACCAAAAGCGATGCTTTGTTATGGAGTGAAGAACAAAGTGCGTTTGTAGCGCAACATAGTACAAAAGTTGGAGAAGAACAGAAAAAAAACAATAGCAAGATCACGTCTCTGCAAGCAGGAGCTATTTCAGAAGATTCCACTGATGCCATCAATGGCTCCCAGCTTCATGCTTTAGGGAGCAGTGTCGCAAAATCTTTAGGGGGTGGTGCAGCTTACGAGAATGGTGCGTGGAAAGAACCAAGTTATACGGTCTCATCCGTTGATGATAAAGGTAATGTAACGACGCAAGAATACCATGATGTTGGTGCAGCGTTTGCTGGTGTTGATAGCAACTTCACGAATGTCGTTAAGAATGTTAAGGACGTTGATAAAAAAGTCGAGGATGTAAAAAAAGACTTTGGTGATAAAATCGATCATATAACTGCAGAAGTTCAAGGTGATTCCTTGCTGTGGAGCACGAAAGATGAAGCCTTTGTAGCCAAGCATAAAAAGTCTGGAGACGAAGAAGGCCAAGAGAAAACCGCAAGTAAGATTAAGTATCTTGCACAAGGCGATATTTCTGCTGCCTCCACTGATGCCATCAATGGTGCTCAACTTTTTGAGACCAATGATAAGGTTGCAAATTATTTTGGTGGTGGTGCTAAGTATGAAAATGGCACATGGACAGCCCCTACTTTTGAGGTCTCATCAGTTGATGGTGAAGGTAATGTAACCACGAATACATACAATGATGTTGCTTCAGCGTTTGCAGGTGTAAGTAGCTCTTTCACGAATATTGAGAATAAAATCACCAATGAAATTAATAAAGAGATCACAAAAACCAAAAGCGATGCTTTATTATGGAGTGATGATGCCGGAGCCTTTGTCGCACAACATATTCAAAAATCCGAAGGTGATACTGAAGGAGAAGGTGTCAAGAGTAACAGCAAAATCACCTCTCTTGCACAAGGTGATATTTCAGAAACTTCCACCGATGCGATCAATGGTTCTCAACTTTATACTTTAGGTAGCAGTGTTGCGAAATCTTTAGGGGGTGATGCAGCTTACGAGAATGGCAAATGGACCGCTCCCAAATTCACGGTTAAGATCTTCAGTGAAGATGGTACGGAAGGTACGAAAGAGTATGACAATGTAGCTTCGGCTTTTTCTGGTATTGATAGCAACTTTACAAATGTCGTTAAGAACGTTGATAAAAAAGTCGATGATGTAAAAAAAGGCTTTGATGAGAAAATCAATGATATAACAGCACAAGTTCAAGGCGATTCTTTGTTATGGAGTAAGAGTGAAGGGGCTTTTGTGGCCAAACATAACAAGGAGGGGGATGAAGAAGGCCAAGCGAAAACCGCAAGTAAGATTAAGTATCTTGCACAAGGTGATATTTCTGCCACCTCCACTGATGCGATTAATGGCTCCCAACTTTATACTTTGGGTAGTGGTGTTGCAAAGTATTTTGGTGGTGGTGCAAGTTACGAGAATGGCAAATGGACAGCACCAAGTTATACGGTCTCATCCGTTGATGATAAAGGTAATGTCACCACGAAAAAATACCATGATGTTGGTGCAGCCTTTGCTGGAGTTGATAACAATTTCACAAATATTAAAAATGAGCTTAACCAAGTTGTCAGTGATAATCTTGTTAAGCAAGCGAAAGAGGGTGGTCTTATTACCATCGGTAATGAAACAGATGGCAATATAATTAATCTTCAAAACAAGAATAATGAGAACCGAACCCTTTCTGGTTTGACAGGTGGGACAATCTCTAAAGATTCAAGTGAAGCGATCAATGGTTCTCAGCTTCATGCTTTGGGCACGAATGTCGCAAAATCTTTAGGGGGTAATGCAAGTTACGAAAACGGCGAGTGGAAAGAACCAAGTTATACGGTCTCATCCGTTGATGGTGAAGGTAATGTCACCACGAAAGAACACCATGATATTGGCTCAACAGTTACAGATCTTGATAAAAGTATTAATAGTGTCAATGACCATTTATCGAATACTGTTAAGGATTTTGATAAGAAAGTAGAAGAAGTTTCTAAAGGTGTTAAAGATGATGCCTTGTTGTGGGATAAGGCTAAAGGAGCCTTTGTAGCGACACATGGCGAAGAAGGTAAAGAGAAGACGGCAAGTAAGATCACGTCTCTTGCCAATGGTGATATTAGTGCAAGCTCAAGCGATGCTATAGCCGGTAATCAGCTCCATGCCTTGGGTGACAGTGTTGCGAAGTCATTAGGAGGTGGTGCTCATTATGAGAATGGCGTGTGGACAGCCCCAAGTTTCACGGTCTCATCAGTTGATGATGAAGGTAATGTAACCACGAATAAATACCAAGATGTCGCAACAGCTTTTGCAGGTGTTGGTACATCTTTCACGAATGTTGTTAAGAGCGTTGATGAGAAAGTCAAAGATGTTAAGAAAGACATTGATGATAAAATTGACGAAACGACAAAAAAGATTGAAAACAATATCACCCATATTACAGAACAAGTCCAAGGCGATGCGTTGCTGTGGAGCAAGGATGATGGAGCTTTTGTTGCCAAACATAACAAGGATGGAGATGAAGAAGGCCAAGCGAAAACCGCAAGTAAAATTAAATATCTTGCACAAGGTGATATTTCTGCTGCCTCCACCGATGCCGTCAATGGCTCTCAGCTTTTTGAGACCAATGATAAGGTTGCAAATTATTTTGGTGGTGGTGCTAAGTATGAAAATGGCACATGGACAGCCCCTACTTTTGAGGTCTCAGCAGTTGATGATAAAGGTAATGTCACCAAAAAAGAATACAAGGATGTTGCTTCAGCGTTTGCTGGTGTTGGTACCTCTTTCACGAACATTGAGAATAAAATTACCAATGAAATTAATAAAGAGATCGAAAAGACCCAAAGCGATGCTTTATTATGGAGTGATGAAGATGGAGCGTTTGTAGCGCAACATAGTACAGCTGGCGAAGATCAAGAAAAAACCAATAGTAAGATCACGTCTCTTGCCAATGGTGATATTAGTGAAAGCTCAAGCGATGCTATAGCTGGTAATCAGCTTCATGCTTTGGGCACGAATGTCGCAAAATCTTTAGGCGGTAATGCAAGTTATGAGAATGGTGCGTGGACAGCCCCAAGTTACACAGTCTCATCAGTTGATGATAAAGGTAATGTAACGACGCAAGAATACCATGATGTTGGTGCTGCGTTTGCTGGTGTTGATAAAAATTTCACGAATGTCGTTAAGAATGTTAAGGACGTTGATAAAAAAGTCGATGATGTAAAAAAAGGCTTTGATGAGAAGATCAAAGATATAACCGCAGAAGTTCAAGGTGATTCCTTGCTGTGGAGTAAAGAATCCGGAGCCTTTGTAGCTAAGCATAAAAAGGCTGGAGCTGAAGAAAGCGATGAGAAAGTTGCAAGTAAGATTACGTCTCTCGCACAAGGTGATATTTCTGCTGCCTCCACTGATGCGATCAATGGTTCTCAACTTCATGGTTTGGGTAGCGATGTTGCAAAGTATTTTGGTGGTGGTGCAACTTACGAGAACGGCACATGGACAGCCCCTACTTTTGAGGTCTCATCAGTTGGTGCTGATGGTAAAGTAACCACGAAAGAATACAATGATGTTGCTTCAGCCTTTGCAGGTGTTGGTACCTCTTTCACGAATATTGAGAATAAAATTACCAATGAAATTAATAAAGAGATCGAAAAGACCCAAAGCGATGCTTTATTATGGAATGATGAACAAAGGGCCTTTGTAGCACAACATAGTACAGCTGGCGAAGATCAAGAAAAAACCAATAGTAAGATCACGTCTCTTGCAAATGGTGATATTAGTGAAAGCTCAAGCGATGCTATAGCTGGTAATCAGCTTCATGCCTTGGGCACGAATGTCGCAAAATCTTTAGGGGGGAATGCAAGTTATGAGAATGGTACGTGGACAGCCCCAAGTTATATTGTCGCATCAGTTGATGGTGAAGGTAATGTAACCAAGAATGAACACCATGATATTGGCTCAACAGTTACAGATCTTGATAAAAGTATTAATAATGTCAATGACCATTTATCGAGTACTGTTAAGGATTTTGACGATAAAATTGAAAAAACGACGAAAGAAATTCAAAACAATATCACTAATATTACAGAGCAGGTTCAAGGTGATGCATTGCTGTGGAGCAAGGATGATGAAGCCTTTGTTGCCAAGCATGGTGAAAAAGGCAAAGAGATGGCAAGTAAAATCACGTCTCTCGCACCAGGTGATATTAATAACACTTCCACTGATGCGATTAATGGTTCTCAGCTTCATGCCTTGGGTGACAGTGTTGCGAAGTCTTTAGGAGGTGGTGCTAGTTATGAGAATGGTACGTGGACAGCCCCAAGTTTAAAGGTCTCATCCGTTGATGATGAAGGTAAGGTAACCACGAACGAATACCAAGATGTCGCAACAGCTTTTGCTGGTGTTGGTACCTCTTTCACGAATGTCGTTAAGAGTGTTGATGAGAAAGTCAAAGATGTAAAACAAGACATTGATGATAAAATTGACGAAACGATAAAAAAGATTGAAAACAATATCACCCATATTACAGAGCAGGTTCAAGGTGATGCGTTGCTGTGGAGCAAGGATGATGGAGCTTTTGTAGCCAAGCATGGTGAAGAAGGTAAAGAGAAAACGGCAAGTAAGATCACGTCTCTTGCAAATGGTGACATTAGTGAAAGCTCAAGCGATGCTATAGCTGGTAATCAGCTTCATGCCTTGGGCACGAATGTTGCGAAATCTTTAGGAGGTAATGCAAGTTACGAAAACGGCGAGTGGAAAGAACCAAGTTATACGGTCTCATCCGTTGATGGTGAAGGTAATGTCACCACGAAAGAACACCATGATATTGGCTCAACAGTTACAGATCTTGATAAAAGTATTAATAGTGTCAATGACCATTTATCGAATACTGTTAAGGATTTTGATAAGAAAGTAGAAGAAGTTTCTAAAGGTGTTAAAGATGATGCCTTGTTGTGGGATAAGGCTAAAGGAGCCTTTGTAGCGACACATGGCGAAGAAGGTAAAGAGAAGACGGCAAGTAAGATCACGTCTCTTGCCAATGGTGATATTAGTGCAAGCTCAAGCGATGCGATCAATGGTTCTCAGCTTCATGCCTTGGGTGACAGTGTTGCGAAGTCTTTAGGGGGTGGTGCTAGTTATGAGAATGGTACGTGGAAAGAACCAAGTTATACGGTCTCATCCGTTGATGATAAAGGTAATGTAACGACGCAAGAATACCATGATGTTGGTGCAGCTTTTGCAGGTGTTGGTACATCTTTCACGAATGTCGTTAAGAGTGTTGATGAGAAAGTCAAAGATGTAAAACAAGACATTGATGATAAAATTGACGAAACGACAAAAAAGATTGAAAACAATATCACCCATATTACAGAGCAGGTTCAAGGTGATGCGCTGCTGTGGAGCAAGGATGATGGAGCTTTTGTTGCTAAGCATGGCGAAGAAGGTAAAGAGAAAACGGCAAGTAAGATCACGTCTCTTGCAAATGGTGATATTAGTGAAAGCTCAAGCGATGCTATAGCTGGTAATCAGCTTCATGCCTTGGGCACGAATGTCGCAAAATCTTTAGGGGGGAATGCAAGTTATGAGAATGGTACGTGGACAGCCCCAAGTTATATTGTCGCATCAGTTGATGGTGAAGGTAATGTAACCAAGAATGAACACCATGATATTGGCTCAACAGTTACAGATCTTGATAAAAGTATTAATAATGTCAATGACCATTTATCGAGTACTGTTAAGGATTTTGACGATAAAATTGAAAAAACGACGAAAGAAATTCAAAACAATATCACTAATATTACAGAGCAGGTTCAAGGTGATGCATTGCTGTGGAGCAAGGATGATGAAGCCTTTGTTGCCAAGCATGGTGAAAAAGGCAAAGAGATGGCAAGTAAAATCACGTCTCTCGCACCAGGTGATATTAATAACACTTCCACTGATGCGATTAATGGTTCTCAGCTTCATGCCTTGGGTGACAGTGTTGCGAAGTCTTTAGGAGGTGGTGCTAGTTATGAGAATGGTACGTGGACAGCCCCAAGTTTAAAGGTCTCATCCGTTGATGATGAAGGTAAGGTAACCACGAACGAATACCAAGATGTCGCAACAGCTTTTGCTGGTGTTGGTACCTCTTTCACGAATGTCGTTAAGAGTGTTGATGAGAAAGTCAAAGATGTAAAACAAGACATTGATGATAAAATTGACGAAACGATAAAAAAGATTGAAAACAATATCACCCATATTACAGAGCAGGTTCAAGGTGATGCGTTGCTGTGGAGCAAGGATGATGGAGCTTTTGTAGCCAAGCATGGTGAAGAAGGTAAAGAGAAAACGGCAAGTAAGATCACGTCTCTTGCAAATGGTGACATTAGTGAAAGCTCAAGCGATGCTATAGCTGGTAATCAGCTTCATGCCTTGGGCACGAATGTTGCGAAATCTTTAGGAGGTAATGCAAGTTACGAAAACGGCGAGTGGAAAGAACCAAGTTATACGGTCTCATCCGTTGATGGTGAAGGTAATGTCACCACGAAAGAACACCATGATATTGGCTCAACAGTTACAGATCTTGATAAAAGTATTAATAGTGTCAATGACCATTTATCGAATACTGTTAAGGATTTTGATAAGAAAGTAGAAGAAGTTTCTAAAGGTGTTAAAGATGATGCCTTGTTGTGGGATAAGGCTAAAGGAGCCTTTGTAGCGACACATGGCGAAGAAGGTAAAGAGAAGACGGCAAGTAAGATCACGTCTCTTGCCAATGGTGATATTAGTGCAAGCTCAAGCGATGCGATCAATGGTTCTCAGCTTCATGCCTTGGGTGACAGTGTTGCGAAGTCTTTAGGGGGTGGTGCTCATTATGAGAATGGCGTGTGGACAGCCCCAAGTTTCACGGTCTCATCAGTTGATGATGAAGGTAATGTAACCACGAATAAATACCAAGATGTCGCAACAGCTTTTGCAGGTGTTGGTACATCTTTCACGAATGTTGTTAAGAGCGTTGATGAGAAAGTCAAAGATGTTAAGAAAGACATTGATGATAAAATTGACGAAACGACAAAAAAGATTGAAAACAATATCACTAATATTACAGAGCAGGTTCAAGGTGATGCATTGCTGTGGAGCAAGGATGATGAAGCCTTTGTTGCCAAGCATGGTGAAAAAGGCAAAGAGATGGCAAGTAAAATCACGTCTCTTGCAAATGGTGACATTAGTGCAAGCTCAAGCGATGCGATCAATGGTTCTCAGCTTCATGCCTTGGGTGACAGTGTTGCGAAGTCTTTAGGAGGTGGTGCTCGTTATGAAGGTGGACAATGGAAAACGCCAGACTTCAAGGTTACGACAGTCAAGGAAGATGGGAGTAATGTTGAAGAGAAATATGAGAATGTTGCTGAAGCGTTTGTAGGTGTTGGTAGCTCTTTCACGAATATTAAAAATGAGCTTAACAAAGCGATTAGCCAAGTGGTTAGTGATAGTCTTGTTAAGCAGGATGTTGATACGAAAGTCATCAAGATAGGAGCAGAAAAAGGTGGCAGCACTATTAGTATTGCCAATAGTGGCGATGCACCACGGACGCTTTCAGGTGTGAAGGCAGGAGCGCTTTCGGCAGAATCAAATGATGCGGTCAATGGTTCACAACTTTATTCAATGAGTAATACACTAGCGACCTATTTTGGTGGAGGTGCTGGCTATAAGAATGGAGAATGGAGCCAACCCAACTTCAAGGTTACCACAGTCAAGGAAGACGGCAGAGGTGTTGAAGAGAAAAGCTATGATAATGTGGCAAAAGCCTTTGCAAGTGTAGGTACTTCTTTCACCAATCTTCATAATGAGCTTAAGAATGAGATTAACCAAGTTGTGGGTGATAGTCTTGTTAAGCAAGATTCTAAGACACATGTTATTAGTGTAGGAGGAGAAAAGAGCGGTACTGAAGTTAACTTTGCCAATATTGATGGTGCCTCACGGACGCTTTCAGGTGTGAAGGCAGGAGCGCTTTCGGCAGAATCGAGTGATGCAGTTAATGGTTCACAGCTTTTTGCCACCAATCAACATGTGAATACTGTATCTGATGATTTACAAACAGCAGCTATGGATATAGCGAAATCGCTTGGTGGTGGTGCTGAATATAAAGAAGGCCAATGGAAAGCGCCAAGCTTTAGAGTTAAAACCATTAAGGATGATGGTCATTCTGGAGAAGAGGATTATGCGAGTGTATCTGAAGCGTTTGCTGGTGTAGGGACTTCTTTCATCAATCTTCATAATGAGCTTAACAAAGCTATTAGCCAAGTTGTCAGTGATAGTCTTGTCAAGCAGGATTCAGACAGTAAGGTTATCCGCATTGGTTCAGAGAAAGAGGGTACAGAAATCAGCATTGCCAACAGTGAGGGTGCAGCGCGTAGTCTTTCTGGCGTAAAAGCGGCAACAGTTTCAGAAGGCTCGACAGAGGCAGTGAATGGTGGTCAGCTTTATTCTTTAAATCAGACGTTAGCAACGTATTTAGGAGGTGGTGCGAAATATGAAGAAGGTCAATGGACTGCACCTACTTTCACATTAACCAGCTTCAATTCTGATGGGAGTTCAGAAGAGAAGAGCTATAATAATGTTGCAGCAGCCTTTGCCGGTATAAATAGTTCCTTCACGCAGCTTCATAATACTATTTCCGACAATATTGAGCAGAATGCGTTGTTGTGGAGTGATGAAGATCAAGCTTTTGTAGCGCTTCATGGGAAAGGAGAGCACAGAAGTAAGAGCAAATTGAAGTCACTTTTAGATGGTGACATTTCAGAAGGTTCTAGTGAAGCGATCACGGGAAATCAGCTTTATTCTTTAAATCAGACGTTAGCGCTGTATTTAGGAGGTGGAGCGAGCTATGAAGGAGGGCATTGGAAAGCGCCTGAATTCAAGGTTGCACAATTCAATAGCGATGGTGGTTCGTCAGATAAGAAGGTTTATAATGATGTCGCTGGTGCCTTTGAAGGTGTTAGTGAAGGTATGACGAGTATCAACGATCGTATTACGGAGGTTGCGAACAATCTTGATACGAATGGCTTGAATTGGAATGAAGACAAGGGCTCGTATGATGCTGGTCATAAAGGAGAATCGAGTAAGATAACGAATGTTTCCGATGGTGCGGTAGAAGAAGGCTCGAAAGATGTTGTAAATGGCGGTCAGCTTTGGGATACGAATAATAGGGTTAGCAAGGTTGAAGACCGTGTAGATACGATAGATCAACATGTAAAGGATATTGAAACGGCCGTGACCGATGGCGCAGTTAACTATGACAAAGGAGCGGATGGTAAGAAGAGCAATAGCATCACGTTGGTCGGCGGTGATGAAAGTGCTCCGGTATTAATAGACAATGTGGGTGATGGTAAGATCGAGAAAGGCTCACATGAAGCGATTAATGGTGGTCAGTTGCATGATTATACGGAAGAGCAGATGAAGATTGTTCTTGATGATGCGAAGAAATATACGGATGAACAAGTAAGTAGTCTTGTCGACAATGGCGTTAACGAGGCGAAATCTTATACGGATATGAGGTTTGATACGTTGAGTTATGCGATTGAGGATGTTCGCAAAGAGGCAAGACAAGCGGCAGCTATTGGTTTGGCAGTTTCTAATTTACGTTACTATGATATACCAGGGTCTTTAAGTGTCTCATTTGGTAGTGGTTTATGGCGGAGCCAATCAGCATTTGCTTTTGGAGCTGGTTATACATCTGAAGATGGAAATATTCGCTCGAATGTATCTGTTACAAGTGCGGGAGGCCATTGGGGTATTGGTGCTGGGATTACTCTGAGGTTGAGATGATAATAAAAAAGAAAAGTATGTTCATGAAAATTCTGTTCGCTCTTGTCTTAATAGGCAAGGGCGAAGGTTCTGCTAACGAGAATAATAGTGTTTATACAGTTCATCCACCACACTTATCGATACCTAAGGGAGAACCTGGTGAAACACGTCGAATTATTATGCAGTTTTATGACTGGACTTTGATTTGTGATGAAAAACAAAAGCTTAAACAAGGTATATGTAATGTAACGCAGACTGTTCATGATCAGGAGGGAAATACTATTTTTAGTTGGTCTCTTGTTTCTACAACAAATGGTCAAGCAGTAATGCTGTTTCGAACATTACCAAATTCTGATATAAATGTTCCAATTCAAATGTTTGTGAAAGGTGTTAAAAAACCTATTCTTATTCGTTATACACAATGTAATGAAACGGTTTGTTTAGCACAATCACCTATAGGTCCAGTTTTGACTAAACAAATAGAGCAGAATAATAAAGTACGTATTTCCTATAAGATTAAAGAAGGAAAGGTATTTTCTTTTACTGTACCATTTAAAGGGTTAAACGCAGCACTTAATTCTTTGCGCCGTTAGAAACCCATCGAATATATTAATAAGAGTTATTTTGTTATAAATCGTTGCATTATATATTTTTTAATGTCAATGATAAGGTCAAACAAGTAAGAAGTTTCGTGTGATATGACTGAGAGGTGATTTATTCGAAAGAGTGAGCATTTTAAGAAGTTAAATTCACGATAAGTTATTTATATGTAATAGAAAATGATTACGTTTGTTATTAGAAGAAAAAATATTAGAAATACTCAATTTTAAATAAAATATGGCTATTCTCACAATAGGGATGAAGTCAAAGTCCTTTTTTAAGCTTCATATGGATTTTTATAATGATTTGATTAAGCACTAATATTTTTCAATTGAAGTTTTATAATAATAGATAAATTTATAAGCCTAGAGAATCTTTTGAGCGATAGTTTTTCTTTCTATTCATGCGCTAACAGCTATTGGAATTTCATTTTGTAGGACCCTGGAATTTTTATTCCAGTATAATCGAAACCATTGTGTTTCATGTAACAAACGAGGCTCCATGTGTGGATAAAACTATTGAAGAAAAAAGTAAATTTTTTCTTATAACCTATTTAAATACAGGTTATTTCAACCTCAGGCGTTAGTAAAGAGTATGATAATGCTGGTTTTACCATAGAGTATGCTTTGTATAAACGGTATAAAAAGAGCGTATAATGTACAAAATTTATGTGAACGTAAACGATTAATTTATAGTTTTAAGTTTATAAAGAAAAACATTACTTTATGAATACAACCAAAACATTATACACAATCTGAATGATGTGAGCATGGAAAATTTTGATGATGAGAAAAAGGGGAATAGTTTCTTATATTTTATCATTTGATGCCACATTGTTGCTTTATTTAGGAATGAGCTAAAGATTTTTTTGCGTTTATTTATTGGGGGAATCGCTCAAGGGATAAGAGAAATGACCCTGTTAAATTATGCTTCAAAAGAGTCAAAGCAAGGAGAATCATATGATACAGAAGAAAATCAGTTGTATGATCGGTGTGGGAATAAGAAAAGTAATCATTCTGCATTGTTACGAACAGAGCCATGCTCTGCCCTTGTTGATATAAAGAAACAACAGAAAAAAAATTATAAACAAAAACAGTTTTTAATTCAATCTAAGACAGCTTTTGAGTTTCACCGTCAGACAATGATAGGTTCTCAAAAAACAAAAAAACGTCAAGCATCTTTTTTTCGACGGTTTTCTCAAGTAAAATTTCCACCTCTTTATGCGGCTCTTGATTTGGGAACAAATAATTGTCGTCTTCTTATCGCATCTCCTAGTGAACCTGGAAATTTTCGTGTTGTTGATGCTTTTTCTCGTATTGTACGATTGGGAGAAGGTTTGATAAGTAATGGCTTTCTTAATACACAAGCTATAGATCGTGCGATTGAAGCATTAAAGATTTGTCATTTAAAGCTAAAACAAAAGCATATTAAGCGTTATCGCTTGGTTGCAACGGAAGCTTGTCGTTCAGCAGAAAATGGTAGACATTTTATTCAGCGTGTTTTGGATGAGACAGGTCTTGAATTAGAAATTGTTGATCGGCAAACCGAAGCACGTTTTGCTGTTACAGGATGTAGTACACTTATTGAACCAAATACTGAGGCAATTGTGCTTTTTGATATTGGAGGAGGATCATCAGAAATTGTGCTCCTTGATGTTTCTCAAAAACGTTCTTTTCGTTTAACGAGACAAATTACTGCTTGGACTTCTCTTCCGGTTGGTGTTGTTACGCTTGCTGAGCGTTTTGGAGGGCATAATGTTAGTTTAGACGATTTTGAAAAAATGAAAAATTATGTGCGAGAGTTGCTAAATAATTTTTCAGATCGTCATAAATTAGGAAAGTTAGCGCAAGGATCGAAGTTTCATCTTTTGGGAACCTCTGGTACAGTTACGACGTTAGCGGGGATATATCTTAATTTAGAGCGTTATGATAGAAGAAAAGTGGATGGCATTTGGATGACTGATGCAGACATTACACTTATGATAAAACGCTTATTGTCATGGGATATAGAAAAACGTATCACAACTCCTTTTATTGGACGAGAGAGAGCAGATTTAGTTTTAGCTGGTTGTGCAATTTTAGATGTTATTCGAGAGGTTTGGCCAAGTCAGCGTTTAAGAGTTGCTGATCGTGGGGTAAGGGAAGGAATTTTGATAGAGTTGATGTTACGTGATGGTGTGTGGTGTCGTCGTAGAAAGAGCAAAGATTTCAAGTATTAGAGAGTTCAATGTGGAGATAATGAATAACGATGAAAAAAATAACAAAAACTCCAAGGGGTGGCTATGGAGGTTCAGGATCCCATGAATTATATCAGCGTGTCAAAAAGAAAGCTGGGACCATTAAGGCTTCGTCACGGCGATGGTTAGAAAGGCATTTGAATGATCCTTATGTTCATCAATCGAAAGTAGATGGTTATCGTTCGCGCGCGGCTTATAAACTCATTGAAATTAATGAGCGTTATAAGTTTTTGAAAAAAGGTCAAAAGGTTATTGATCTAGGAGCAGCACCAGGAGGGTGGTGTCAGGTGGCTGAGCGTATCGTAGGGTCAAGTAATGAAAAGCCTAGTGTCGTTGGCATTGACTATTTGCATGTCGATCCATTGCCTAGAGTTGCGATGTTGGAAATGGATTTTTTGCATACAGATGCACCGCAGAAATTAATTGAAACTTTAGGGACAAATCCGGATGTGGTTCTTTCTGATATGGCTGCACCAACAACAGGTCATCGTCAGACGGATCATTTAAGAACGATTTATTTATGTGAAGTTGCGGCTGATTTTGCTCTTTCGGTTCTTAAGCCTGGGGGGCATTTTTTAGCAAAGGCGTTTCAAGGAGGAGCAGAAAATACGCTTCTCGCAGTATTAAAACAAAATTTTCAAAAAGTTTATCATGTTAAACCACCTGCAAGCCGATCAGAATCAGTGGAGCTTTATCTTCTCGCACTTGAGTTTAAGGGAAAAACAAACATACAAGAATAGCGTCTTCTTTTAAGAAGACTTAAACTTTATTTAACTTATTTAAATTGTGATTTTTTCTCAAAGAGTTATCAGCAATAGGGATAGTTTTTCTGTTATCAATGATGAAAAACTGGTAAAATTAATGTATTGCCTATAGAGGTAGAGAAACTAATTCCTCAGTGAGTGCTTCCAATGAAATTTCTTGATCAAGCTAAAGTTTATATTCGTTCTGGGAATGGAGGTTCTGGAGCTGTATCATTTCGTCGTGAAAAATTCATAGAGTTTGGAGGACCTGATGGAGGGAATGGGGGGCGGGGTGGTGATGTCTGGGCTCTTGTTGTTGATGGACTTAATACGCTGATTGATTATCGCTACCAACAGCATTTTAAAGCAAAAACAGGGGGGCATGGCAAGGGGCGTAATATGACGGGTGAAAAGGGTGATGATATCATCCTTAAAGTGCCAGTTGGGACACAAATTTTTGAAGAAGATAATACAACATTAATCTGTGATTTAACACAAGTTGGACAGCGCTATCGCCTTGCAAAAGGAGGGAATGGCGGTTTTGGCAATCTTCATTTTACAACATCGACAAATCGGGCTCCACGTCGTGCAAATCCAGGTTTGGCTGGAGAAGAACGTGCAATATGGCTTCGTTTGAAGTTAATTGCTGATGCGGGACTTGTTGGTTTACCCAATGCTGGAAAATCAACTTTTTTAGCTTCTGTAACGGCAGCAAAGCCAAAAATTGCAGATTATCCTTTTACCACTCTCCATCCTCATCTTGGTGTTGTACGGATTGATGGTCGTGAATTTGTTTTGGCTGATATTCCAGGGTTAATTGAAGGAGCCCATGAAGGGATTGGAATTGGAGACCGTTTTTTAGGACACGTGGAACGTTGTCGCGTACTCCTTCATTTGATTTCTGCTCAAGAGGAAGATGTAGCAAAAGCCTATCAAATTGTGCGTCATGAACTCGAAGCATATGGACATAGTCTCAGTGATAAGATTGAAATTGTTGCTTTAAGCCAGATAGATACCCTCACCGTTGAAGAGCGTAAAGCTAAACAGGAAGCTTTGCAAAGAGTAGCGGGTCAACCTGTTATAATGTTTTCTGCGGTTAGCCGCGAAGGTTTAGAAAATGTGCTGCGGGCTGGTGCACATATTATTGAAATGTCACGTAAAGAGGAGATTGGTGGGGATAGCAGGATTGATTGAGATGACTGTTGAATTGCAAAAACTCACACACTATAAACGTATCGTGGTCAAGATTGGATCTGCACTTTTGGTTGATCCTCAGACAGGTTTACGCGTTGAATGGCTTAAAAGCTTGATCCATGATGTTGTTGAATTGCACAAAGGAGGCGCAGAGATATTGTTGGTGTCTTCCGGCGCCATTGCTTTAGGAAGGACCTTGCTACAGCTTCCTAAAGGAGCTTTGAAACTGGAAGAAAGTCAGGCATGTGCAGCTTTGGGGCAAATTGAATTAGCAAAAACCTACGGTGATGCGCTTGCACAACATGGACTCAAAACAGGGCAAATTTTGCTCACTTTATTTGATACGGAAGAGCGAAGGCGTTATCTTAATGCACGTGCGACGATTAATGTGCTTTTACGTTTTGGAGCAGTACCTGTTATTAATGAGAATGATACTGTTGCGACAAATGAAATTCGTTATGGTGATAATGATCGTTTAGCTGCACGTGTGGCAACAATGATGGGGGCGGATCTTTTAATACTTTTATCTGATATTGATGGTCTTTATACAAAGTCTCCTCATTGTGATCCGACGGCTGAATTTATTCCTTTTGTGGCGTCCATTACGCATGAGATCGAAAAAATGGCAGATGGTGCTGCTTCAGAGTTTTCACGAGGCGGAATGAAGACCAAGCTTGATGCTGGAAAGATAGCGAATGCTGCTGGAACAGCAATGATTATCACGTCAGGCAAACGCATGAATCCTCTTGCGGCGATTGATAAAGGTGAACGCAAGACTTTTTTTGCGGCAAGTAAGAAGTCTGTCAATGCTTGGAAAACATGGATTTCTGGTCATTTAGATCCGTCTGGTATTTTGACGATTGATCAAGGAGCCATTAGGGCTCTTGAAACAGGGAAATCATTATTAGCAGCAGGGGTTATTGCTGTTAAGGGAAATTTTCAGCGTGGGGATACGGTTGCTATTGTTGATACAAATGGAGTTGAGATTGCGCGTGGACTTGTAAACTATGACAAAGATGAAGCTGTACGTATTATAGGACATAAAAGCGAAGCAATTGAATCGATTCTTGGGTATGAAGCGCGCTCTGCGATGGTGCATCGTAATGATATGATTTTACGCCGCGTAACGAGTTTTGTTTAAAAAAGTTGTTTTTATTTTGATTGTTTTGGCAAAGTGGATGGTACAATGACTTTAGAAGAACAAATGAAAGATATGGGGCAAAAAGCACGCACTGCTGCGGCAGTGTTAGCCGTTGCTTCTTCTGAGCAAAAGAACAATGCATTAGAAATGATCGCTTTAAGCTTAGAGTCTTACTCAGATGAAATTTTACGGGCGAATTGTCTAGATTTAGAGAAGGCTTCTCAGAATCATTTGAAAGCCGCAATGGTGGATCGGCTCAAATTAGATGAATTGCGTTTGAGTGCAATAATAGATAGTGTTCGCCAAGTTGCGCGTTTGTCTGATCCTATTGGGCAGGTCATGAGTGCGTGGACACGCCCTAATGGGCTTCATATTAGTCGTGTACGGACACCTCTTGGTGTTATTGGCATTATTTATGAAAGTCGTCCAAATGTTACTGTTGATGCGAGTGCTTTATGCTTAAAAGCGGGTAATGCTGCGATTTTGCGTGGTGGTTCAGATAGTTTTCATTCTTCACATGCTCTTCATTGTGCGTTGGTAAAAGGTTTAGAACGTTCTGGTTTACCAAAAGATGCAATTCAAATGGTTAAAACAACAGATCGTGCTGCCGTTGGGGAGATGCTCAAAGGATTGGATGGAGCGATTGATGTGATCGTTCCACGTGGTGGGAAGAGTCTTGTTGCGCGGGTTCAATCTGATGCACGTGTTCCAGTTTTTTCTCATTTAGAGGGACTTTGTCATATTTATATTGATAAATCGGCAGATGTGGATATGGCGCGCAATATTGTTTTAAATGCGAAGTTACGGCGGACAGGGGTATGCGGTGCTGTTGAAACGGTTCTCATTGACAGACAGGCATTAAAAAAGTTTCTTCCTGTTTTGATGGCTTTACAGGAGAAAGGGTGTGAAATCCGTGCTACGAAAGATATTGCATTTCTTATGCCAGATGTAAAATTAGCTTCTGAAGAAGACTGGTCACATGAATATCTTGATGCTATTCTTTCTGTTAAAACAGTTGAGGGGATTGAGGGAGCCATTGCTCATATTAAGCGTTATTCATCAGGACATACGGAATCGATTATTGCTGAGGATACGGAAGTGGTGAAGAAATTTTTTAATCATTTGGATTCAGCTATTTTATTGCACAATGCGTCCACACAATTTGCTGATGGAGGTGAATTTGGTTTTGGAATGGAAATTGGTATCGCAACAGGAAAAATGCATGCACGTGGCCCTATTGGTGTTGAACAACTAACATCATTTCAATATCATGTTAAAGGAAATGGTCAGGTTAGAGCTTGAAAAATCCATTTTTTCCATGGAAAGATCGTATGCCACATGTTGAAAGATCCAATGTTGTGGGTCTTTTTGGTGGTTCCTTTAATCCGCCGCATGCGGGGCATCTTCTTGTTGCCAAAATTGCTATTCGTCGTTTGCATCTGGATCAATTATGGTGGATGGTCACTCCAGGAAATCCTTTAAAGGACTGTACACAGTTACTCCCTTTAGAAGAGAGAATGCGATTAAGTTTTAAACTTATTGACCATCCGAAGATTCGCTTAACAGCTTTTGAACAAGCTATAGGAAGCAAAGTATCAGTCGATACAATTTTTCATATTCTTACCCATTACACTGGTGTAAATTTTGTATGGATTATGGGAGCCGATAGTTTTACAACGATTCATCATTGGTATCGATGGCGTGATATCATCTCTATGCTGCCCATTGCAATTATTGATCGTCCTTTAAACAATAGGTCAGCTCTCTCGTCTCCTATGGCACACATTTATCATCAGTTTCGTTTGGATGAGAGAAAAAGTGGGCAACTACCTTTTATCAAACCACCAGTTTGGACTTATTTGCATGGACCTTTATCTTTTCAATCTTCAACCAACCTTCGTTTGAAAAAGAATGATTTTTCTTGAACAATTTATAAGTTTCTGCTTTTCTTTGGAAAAATCTCTCTTTTTATATTTTATAACAATAAGAAAGGAATATTGATCTGAAAAACATTGCACAAAATCGCTCTTATAGTATGAAACCTTTAACAGAAAAAAAAGTTTTTTCTGTGGGTGAGAGTCTTGAAATTATTCTCAAAAGTTTAGAAGATACAAAAGCAGAAGATATTGTTGCTATTAATATTCAGGAAAAGTCATCTTTAGCTGATTATATGATCATAGCTTCAGCAAATTCGCAGCGTCATGTATCTTCTGTTGCTGATCATTTGTTACGCACTTGGAAAGATAGTGGGCAGGGACTTGCGTATGTAGAAGGGCTTTCTGGAGGTGATTGGGTATTGATTGATACGGGTGATATTATCATCCACCTTTTTCGTCCGGAAATTCGTCTTTTTTATAATTTAGAAAAAATATGGATGGCTCCAGATTTAAATAATACACCATCGATTCTCTTCGGAGATCATTAAAATGCAAATTTCTATTTTTGCTGTTGGTCGTATGAAAAGCGGAGCGGAGCAAAAATTGGTTCAACATTATTTGGGTCGTTTTTCTAAAAGTTCTGGAGCTATAGGATTTCATTTAAAAAAGTTACAGGAAATACCAGAAAGCCGTGCTCAAACAGCGTGTCAACGTATGGAGGAAGAGGGCAGGAGACTTATTGAATTTTTACCTGAAAAATGTCGATTAATTGTGTTGGATGAGCGAGGAGAGTTGATTTCTTCAGTTGCTTTTGCTGAAAAATTGGGGTGTTATCGTGATGAAGGTGTTCGAGATGTCGTCATTGCTTTAGGGGGGCCTGATGGGCATAATGAACAAATAAGAAATCGTGCTGATTTTCTGTTATCTTTTGGTTTTATGACGTGGCCACATCAAATTGCACGTATTCTTCTTACAGAACAGCTTTACCGTGCCGTAACAATTGCAAATCATCATCCATATCATCGTTTTTAAATATTTTTTTCAATTTTTAGCACTTATTTATATATTTATTAATATAGTTTTAGCCGACACCATTTAAAGCATTTCTCGTGTATACGATGAGGTGTGATGGTTGGCAAAATGAAAAAACTTCTTCATAGAAAGATGCTCTATTTATATGGGGAATACGTGATATTTGTCATTTTGCTTTTGAGTATATTTTTTTGCTTTTCTGTATCGCATGCGGAAGATACAATGAGTAGTACGGCGGCACATAAGGCTTTGGGAGAAATTCGTCAAAATATTTCACTTTCGCGTGAGCGTGTTATTTTTCTTACGCGTCAAGTTGAGAATTTAAAAAAAGATCAACGTGTTTTGAGTGATGCACTCATAAAAGCTGCACAAGAAGAGCGGAAAGTTACAGATGATATTGCTGAAAGGGAAGAAAAGCTTAAAAAAATGATAGAAACGCGGGTACAAGTCTATCAAAGTTTAAAAAGTCGTCGCACTGAATTTGCAGAAGTTCTTGCAATTTTAGAGCGTATGGGATTAAATCCCCCTCCAGCTCTTATGATACAGCCAGAGGATGTGTTGGCTTCTATGCGCAGTTCTGTTTTATTAGGGGCTGTCATTCCTCAGATGCAGGAGAAAACACGAGATTTAACAGAAAAACTCAAGGAGTTGACCAATTTAAGTAATTCCATTACTACGGAATATACAGCGTTAAAAATAAAACTGCAAAGTCAAGCAGAGCAGCGAAAACGTCTAGAGCTTTTATTAGACCAAAAAAATAAACTACAAAAAAAATCAGAAAAAGAACTTACAGAACAGCAACAAAAGAATATGGCTCTTGCTAGAAAAGCGCAGTCTTTAGAAGAATTGATTTTAGAGCTTGATCGTCAGTCAAAATTGAACTCTGATGCATCGCTACAAGTCCGGAAAAGTTTACAATTGTTAGAGCAGTCTAATTTTGAAAGCCGAAAAGGTTCTTTACTTTTTCCTGTTTCAGGAAAAAGAATAAAGCACTCTAACAAAAATTCGCAAATTACGCGCTTTGGTGAAATGATAGAAACAGAGTCAGGAGCTGTTGTTATATCGCCTACGGATGCTTTTGTTGCTTTTGCTGGGCCATTTCGTTCTTATGGACAATTGATCATTCTCAGTGTTGGAAATGGTTATCATATCATTCTTACGGGAATGTCGAGAATTAATGTAAAACAGGGGCAGTTTGTTCTTTCAGGTGAGCCTCTGGGTATGATGGAAATGCAATTTATTGCAAATAGTGTTGCATTGGATATAGGAAAAAATTCTCCAATGCTTTACATTGAGTTTAGAAAGCAGGGAAAGCCTGTAAATCCAACTCCTTGGTGGCAGACTGAAAAGATAAGAAGGAGCCAAAATGATTCGTAAAGTTATTCTTTTGGTCGCTGGGGTATTGCTCGGCGCCTGTTCAATGATTATGGTGCAGTCTGTTGCTGCGGATAATGAAGATAATGCCTATAAAAAACTATCCATATTTGGCGATGTTTTTGAGCGTGTGCGTAAGCAATACGTCACAGTGCCAGATGATAAAAAGCTCATTGAAAATGCTATCAATGGTATGCTGTCATCACTGGACCCCCACTCATCTTATTTGAATGCTGAAGAAGCTAAAGATATGCGGGATATTACGAAAGGAGAATTCGGAGGTCTTGGTATTGAGGTCACTATGGAAAAAAACTTAATTAAAGTTGTTTCACCAATGGATGACACTCCTGCTTCGAAGGCAGGTATTCTAGCAGGAGATCTTATTTCAAAAATTGATGATGTACAAACGAATGGTCAAACATTGAATGAAGTTGTTAATAAGATGCGAGGGGCTCCTGGAACACCAATTACCTTGACAATTATTCGTTCTGGCGTTGATAAGCCATTTGAAGTCAAGATTGTTCGTGATATTATCAAGGTAAAAGCGGTAAAATATCGCGTTGAGGGGGATATTGGATATTTAAGAGTTATCCAGTTTTCTGAGCAGACCTTGAGTAATCTTCTGGCGGCAATTAAAGATATCCAATCTAAAATTCCTGAAGATAAGCTAAAAGGTTATGTCCTTGATTTGCGGCTTAATCCGGGAGGTCTTTTAGATCAAGCTGTTAATGTGTCGAGTGCTTTTCTCAATAAAGGTGAGGTTGTGTCAACTCGTGGACGCAAAAAGAGTGATGTGACGCGATTTGATGCTAAGCCGGGTGATGTTACAAATGGAAAACCACTCATTGTTCTTATTAATGGAGGTTCGGCAAGTGCTTCCGAAATTGTTGCAGGGGCACTACAAGATCATCGTCGTGCAACAATTTTAGGAACGCAGTCTTTTGGTAAAGGGTCTGTTCAAACGATTATTCCTTTGGGTGAAAACGGAGCTTTACGCTTAACAACAGCACTTTATTATACGCCGTCAGGCGCCTCTATTCAAGGAACAGGGATCACACCTGATATTATTGTAGAGCAACCACTTCCTGAAAAATATAAGGGTTATGATGTAAAAATTGGTGAATCTGCATTAAAAGGGCATATCAAAGGGAAACGAGAAAACAAGAAAGGATCTGGTTCAGCTGCTTTTGTTCCCAAAGACCCTAAAGATGACATTCAATTGAATGAGGCTTATAAACTGTTACGGGGTGAACTGGTCAATGCTGCCTTTCCACCAGACCCCAATAAGGATATATTAAAATGAGAAACGATATTGATAGCTTGCATTTTTGAGGGATATTAAATGGATGCAGGTATTAATTTGAAGACTCTTCCTTATCGCAAATGTGTTGGAATTGTTGTCTTTAATCGTGAGGGTAAAGTTTGGGTTGGGCGTCGTTTAATGACGCCTGCGCATGCAGATATTGACATATCTCATCGTTGGCAGCTTCCTCAAGGAGGAATTGATGGAGGTGAACAGCCATTAGATGCAGCCTATCGAGAACTCTATGAAGAAACGGGTATTCGATCTGTAAAGTTGATCAAAGAAGCACAAAATTGGCTCCACTATGATTTTCCACAAGAACTTGTTGGAAGCACATTAAGCAACAAATATCGTGGGCAAATGCAAAAATGGTTTGCTTTTCAGTTTATGGGAGAGCTTTCTGAAATTGCAATTAATCCACCGCCAGATGGTAATAAAGCAGAATTTGATCAATGGAAGTGGATGGATCTAGAAATGCTTCCTTTAATTGTTGTTTCTTTTAAAAAGCATGTTTATATGAAAGTAGTTAGCGAATTTCGAGGTAGCTTTAGACTATTATAAAAGCTATAGATTATGAGAAAGCTATTTTATTAAGGTGCTTTATAATATTTATAAATAATAAGCATGTTTCTCTTTTATGTAAAGAACAGGAATATAAAATGAAAAAGTTATTTAATTTACTTATAGTTTTTACTCTTTTGAGTATTTCATCTGTTGCGTTTGCAACAAATTCAAAGCCTTCTACATCCAAAGATGCAGCGGAAACATTGCCAAATGGCGCTTCTTCTTTAACTGAAACCTACGGGTTATGGACCATTAACTGTGGATTACAAGAAGGAAAGAAAATTTGTTTTATGCACCGTCAAGAAGTCAATGAGCAGGGGCGTGTTGTTGTGGCTATAAGCCTTCTTCTCAATTCTGAGGGTGTTGTCTCTGGTAATTTAACTGTTCCTTTTGGCATTTTGGTTTCGAAGCCTGTTCGTTTACAAGTTGATGAGGGAAAAACTGTTATTGAAACCGGTATACGGACTTGTGTACCGGCAGGTTGCATGGTTCCAGTTGTTTTTGACAAAAGTCATGTAGCAGCTTTACGTTCTGGCAAAAAGTTAAAGTTGGCAATGACAATCGCTGCCGCAGGAGAACCAGCTTTAAATGATTTATTTGTTCAACTCGATGGTTTTAGTAATGCTCTTAACCGTTTGACTGCTCTGCAGAAGTAATTAAAAAATAAAAGCGGCCTTTTAAGGCCGCCTTTAGTTTGAGCATATAGATTATTGATTAAAAAGATGAGATTTAAGATTAATTCTATAAGGAATATTCAGCGCTTTTAAAATTCTCAGATTATTTGCTGTTTTTTCTATTTTTACACACTATTTTTAATTTTGATATTTGTATTTTGGGGTCATCGTCATTAAATAGAAAGACGAAGAATTTTGGCTGTTTAGTTTTTTATTCATGGGATGTTGGGATATAAAACTATTTATTCAATATATAGACTCATTTTAATGAAGGCTTTCTGTCCACTTTTTTATTTCCTTGATTGAAAGGGATAACGCATGGTTTATGCATTGCTTCAAACGATTGATTTGATGTTTGATATTTATATTGATATTTTAATCGCCAGTGTTATTTTTTCTTGGCTTTATGTCTTTAATATCATAAATTCGCGTCATCGCTTTGTTGTTTTGATAGGAAATTTTCTATATCGCCTTACAGATCCAGTTCTAAGCCGCATTCGGCGGATTTTACCAAACCTTGGAACGATTGATATTTCACCTATTGTGGTATTTATCCTTATTTATTTTATTCGTACTTTCATGTGGCATGCTTACGCAAACGCGTATCTATAGAAGCATTATTTGGGACGGATACATGTTTTATCAAGTTGATAAAAATAGCTTTGTTTTGTTTGTATACCTCATTCCCAAGTCATCAGTTGATAAAATAATAGGAGTTGAATGCAAAGATGGTGAGAAACAATATCTGGTTATACGTCTTCGTGCCGTTCCTGAAGATGGAAAGGCAAATAAAGCTCTCATTAAATTTCTTGCGAAGCAATGGAAAGTTCCATCTTCTTCTATTTCTCTGAAAAGTGGTGCAACATCTCGCTACAAACAACTTTACTTTTCAACACATTTAGAAGAGCTAAAGCAGATATGGCAATTCTTTAAAGATGGTATCTCGTAGGAAAAACAAATAATAAAGCCTATTTTTTAATAGGCTTTATTTTATAAAAATTATTATATTTCTTTATTGCGCTCAACAGCTTGTTTGATCAATTCATGAGCAAAGCTTTTATCACGCCATCCTTCAATTTTAGCCCATTTTCCAGGTTCCAAATCTTTGTAATGTTTGAAGAAATGTTCAATTTGCTTGAGTGTAATTTCGGGAAGGTCTGTGTAGTCATGAATATTGAGATAGCGCTTTGTTAATTTTGGTGTGGGGATGGCAATAATTTTTTCATCTTTACCACCATCATCTTCCATAATCAGCGCACCGATGGGGTGAACATTGATCACACAACCAGGAAGGAGAGGGCGGGTATTGCAGATAAGGACGTCAATAGGGTCACCATCCTCTGAAAGCGTATGAGGAACAAAACCGTAATTTCCAGGATAAACCATTGAGGTATGAAGAAAACGGTCAACAAATAACGCACCTGACTTTTTATCCATTTCATATTTTATGGGTTCTCCCCCAACAGAGACTTCCACAATAACATTAATATCTTCTGGTGGATTGTTGCCCACGGGTATTTCCTTAATATTCATAGAGACATCCTTTCTTAAGATAGAGCGAGTCTTAGTACAGCCAAATGTTTTATCAAAGAGATTTCTGAAATTAGCTTTAAATTGATGACCGTGTTTTTTCAAAACGTTTACGTTCATTGGGATCAAGATAAAGCTTACGAAGACGAATATTTTTAGGGGTTACCTCCACAAGTTCATCATCTTGTATCCATGATAAGGCACGTTCTAATGTCATTTTAATGGGAGGCGTTAACTTTACGGCTTCATCTTTTCCAGAAGCGCGCATATTAGTGAGCTTTTTTCCTTTTAAAACATTGACTTCTAAGTCGTTATCCCGCGAGTGGATGCCAATAATCATACCTTGATAGACTTTTACACCGGCATCAATGATCATAGGTCCACGATCTTCAAGATTAAAGAGAGCATAAGCGACAGATTCACCGTTGTCATTTGAAATCATAACACCATTAACACGACCGGCAATATCTCCTTTGTAAGGCTCATAACCATGGAAAAGGCGATTCATAATGGCTGTACCACGGGTATCGGTTAAAAGTTCAGATTGATAACCAATGAGTCCTCTCGTTGGTGCGTAAAAAACAAGGCGGACACGATTCCCTCCAGAAGGACGTAATTCCACCATTTCGGCTTTACGTTCAGACATTTTTTGTACAACAGTGCCAGAATATTCTTCATCAACATCGATAACGACTTCTTCGATTGGTTCAAAAGTGGTCCCATTTCCATCTTTTTGCATCACAACACGTGGACGTGAAACACTAAGCTCAAACCCTTCACGGCGCATATTTTCAATCAGAACCGCAAGTTGTAATTCTCCTCGTCCTGAAACGTAGAAAGAATCCTTATCGGCTGATTCTTCAATTTTAAGAGCAACATTGCCTTCTGCTTCTTTTAACAAACGATCACGGATAACGCGGCTTGTTACTTTATCCCCTTCCGTTCCGGCAAGGGGACTATCGTTAACGAGAAAGCTCATCGTAACAGTGGGGGGGTCAATTGGTTGAGCAGTCAAGGGTTCATTAACAGTAGGATCACAGAACGTATCCGCAACAGTCCCTTTTTGTAGACCTGCAATTGCAACAATATCACCAGCATTTCCTTCTTCAATAGGTTGTCGTTCTAACCCACGAAATGCTAAAATTTTTGAGATACGCCCAGTTTCTAAAAGCTTTCCATCTTGTCCAAGAACCTTGACATTTTGATTAGGCTTTAGAGAGCCGGAATGAATACGCCCTGTAATAATTCGTCCCAAAAATGGATCAGCTTCAAGAATAGTTCCAATCATGCGAAAGGGTCCTTCTGCGACACAAGGAGAAGGAACATGTCTTGTTACAAGATCAAATAAAGGCCCCAATCCTTGATCTTTTGGTCCCTCAGGGGCCTCAGCCATCCATCCATCGCGCCCAGACCCATAAAGAATAGGAAAATCAAGCTGTTCATCGGTTGCATCAAGAGCGGCAAAAAGGTCAAAAACCTCATTAATGACTTCATCAACGCGTGCATCGGGTCGATCAATTTTATTAATAGCAACAATAGGACGCAATCCTACTTTCAATGCTTTGCCAACGACAAATTTTGTTTGTGGCATTGGTCCTTCAGCAGCATCAACAAGTACGATGGCACCATCAACCATGTTTAAAATACGTTCAACTTCTCCACCAAAGTCAGCATGTCCTGGTGTATCGACAATATTAATTCGGGTATCTTTCCAAACAACAGAGGTTACTTTCGCTAGAATTGTAATTCCACGTTCTTTTTCAATATCGTTTGAATCCATCATGCGTTCGCTTGTACGCTGATTATCACGGAAGTTTCCTGATTGCTTGAGAAGTCCATCTACAAGCGTTGTTTTCCCATGGTCAACGTGGGCAATGATGGCAATGTTACGCAATTGCATAAATTTTCTTCTTTTCGTTTAATGAAATTTCATTTGAGGCAAAGTCTTTACATTCTTTGCCTGACTATTAAAAAACCTTTTACATGTTTTTTTATCATTTTGGAAGACGGAGTCCATATTTTTATGGCAAAACGATACACCTAGGTTTTGAATGCTCTATTGAGAGTTAATTGGTGCGGTTTCATAAAAGAATTTTTATAATATGGGGTGTGTTGTTATTCTCGAGCTGAAGAATTATCCATACCTCACCCTTAATTGGAGCTTTATCAATATAACGCAAGGAATTTATGTGAACGTCTACAAGAATAAGTGAGGTTACAGCGAGGTGTGTTATGTTTATTGTTTTACAAAGAGATTGATAAAAGTTCGAAATATCTCTTAAATCTTATAGCTAATCTATTAATTGCTTTACGACATTGTCACTCTCAATAATGCTTTTGCTTATTCTATAGCTAATGAATCAACATACAGATTTAATGCCACTGATATTTGAGATAAATATTGAAATGATGAAGAGTTTTATATGAAGTTCCAATTTTGTATACTAAATTAGAGGAAGTGTTATTATTTTTTATTGATTTATAAAACGGGAACATAGCCTGATTGATAAAGTCAAGGATCTGAAGAAAAATTCTTTCTTTGTCGATATTTTAATTCAAATTTATAGTTTCAAAAACACTACATTTAAAACCGGAAAGAGTGTCTTGTTCTCTCTCTAAAAGGGGGGACATGACAAACAGAACAAATATACTTATTGTTGCACAGTTATGACTTTGATTTTAAAGAGTGATACCTTAACACTACGCATCTATTTCGTGATGGGCTTGTGGTATAATATAAGTGTATGATACATGATCAGAGTTTTTATGAAGCGTATAAAGGCCATTGGACAGCATTTTAATTACTCTTTTCTCGAAGTTTCTAGCCACACACTTATCTTGCTTTTAGATAGACAAGAAGGAAGATTTATGATGAGGTAGTTTTACAGTATTCGAAGTTATAATTTAATATAAAAATATCTTTATAAAGCAATGTATTATCTATGAAATGGCGCACTGGAAAACAAATACTAGAGCTTGTTTTTAGGGAAAGATCTGAAGAGATATGACAAGATTTTTCCCTAGCGAATTGTTTTTACTTCACACATTTAAAGAAGTTTTCCGGACAAAATGAGGGAAGCGACAGAAAAATAAATTATAATGCCCATGACATCAACTAAAGTGGCTACAAAAGGAGCAGAAGCACTTGCTGGATCAAATTTTAAACCTTTAAGAACAAAAGGTAGCATAGATCCAGAAAGAGAACCAAATGTCACGATCCCGACTAAAGCTGTGCCTACTGTTGTTGAAACAGCAATCCAATGTTGGCCATAATCATAGATACCGAGTTTTTGCCAAAGCGTAATGCGCATAACGCCAATAATTCCCAGTAAAAGACCAAGGGATAGTCCTGTTGGAATTTCACGAACAATAACTTTCCACCAGTCTTTCAGCGTGAGTTCACGTAAAGCCAACGCACGGATAATAAGAGATGTCGCCTGTGAGCCAGAATTTCCTCCAGAGCTCATAATGAGAGGAATAAACAGAGTAAGGATAATCGCTTTTTCAAGTTCTGTTTCGAAATATTGCATAGCGCTTGCGGTTAACATTTCACCAACAAAGAGTAAAGCGAGCCAACCGCCGCGTTTTTTCATCATTTCAGGAAACTTGATTTGCATATAGGGCTTATTAAGCGCTTCCATACCCCCAAATTTATAGGCATCTTCATTCATCTCATCGACCATAGTATCAAGTACGTCGTCAACGGTTACAATGCCAATGACATGGTTATTTTCATCAACGACGGGCACAGAGAGAAGGTCATGACGCTGGAAAAGGCGCGCAATATCTTCATGGTGTGTGAAAGGCGATATTGTAACCGGTGAGTCATGAGTACGGACATTAAGAATTTGTTCATCAGGTGAGGCAAGAATAAGATTACGCAGTGAAACAGCTTTGAGGAGAATCCCTGTTTTAGGGTCAATCACATAGCTAGTATAAACTGTTTCACGTGTTCGCTCGACCTCACGAATGTGATCCAAAGTTTTTTGTATAGTCCAATTTGAAGGAACCGCTATAAACTCTGTTGTCATCAGTGCTCCTGCTGTATGATCAGGATAACTGGTGAGTTTTTTAAGTTCAGCACGCGTTAAGGGTTTCAGCAAAGCATAAAGTCGCGTGCGGGTTTCTTTATCCATTTCTTGAAAGACGTCTGCAGCAGCATCTGCAGACATGCCATCAAGAATTTCAACGGCGCGATTTATGGGCAGAAGTTCTAAAATTGCAGCAGGTTGCTCAAGCTCTGGTTTATCAAAAAGTTCGATAACATACTCAAGAGGCAGAAGACTAAGAATAGTTACACGCTCCATGATATCGAGGTCATTGATGATATCAATAGAGTCTGCAAAATGCTGACTTTTTAATTTTTCAGCGAGAGCTTCAGGAGAAAAATTTTTAAAATCGAAGGTCGTTTTAATTTCAGTCATGATAAAATACCTCCTGAAGAGTTGGAGAATTGTCAATCTAGATAATAGATGAGATAAAAAATAAAAGCTTATGGAAGATTCGAAAAAAAACCTCCCCGACTATACTCCCAATTGTTAATATTTTAAGTAAAGTCAAGGGAAAAATATAAATTATAAACAATTTTCTAAATTGCTTAAACGAGAATACAGCTTAATTTAAAGATAATATAAAGGTGTAAATATAAAAATTAATTTTCATAATGCTTTAATGTAGTTGTGCGATTTTCAAAAGATTTTACAGTTGTATCTGGAGTTGGAGATTATACTTTTCTTTAGAATTTTGTTTTTTACGTTTTTTTAATAGAAGTACATCTTCCAATGTTACAATAGGCTTTGGCACTTGAGAGGGAGGGGCCATTTTAGTCTTTTCTTTCTTAAACGTTTTCATGGGAGTATTTCTCAAAAAAATAGAATACTCTTATGTTACAAATTCATACACTTCTTTTAAAAAATATCTCGCTGGACACGTTACACATCATTTCATGATGCTACGCGCAAATGGTATAAAATCTATAAAAGATTATCATCTTTACGTTTAAATAAAAGGTAAAAGCTGGTATCATCAGACTGTTTTCCAGCTCCCAATATTATAACAGCGCTTGTATTTTAAAAATTTATAAGAAGCATTTTTATGTTTTTCTTCAAGTATTCTTATCAATAGGCAATTTCATTTGTGATGTATATGAGCGAATAATTTTTATTACTTCGATATAATATGGTTCAGAATAAAAGAATCCTACGATATTTCAGTTTCTCATTCAATATAAAAAACGATAAATTATCATTATAAATCAAATGGTTTATTTGATAATTGTAGAAATATTTATTTTTTTATTCGATAGAGCTTTGAAAAGTCATTTCGAAACGCGTGAAATAGTCTTAGTATATTATCAATTTGTGTCGTAAAGATAATGATGACAGCTTAAATTTATAATGGAGATATAACGTATTATGACAACAACAGCAGTGCTGGACTGGAAGGGATTTTCAGGTCTTCCTGATTTTTCTTCTATAGGAGATGAAGATTTTAAACCTGCGTTTGAACAGGCACTTCAAGAAGCTGAAGAAGAATTAGAAGCGATTGCGATGGTGCAAGAGCCACCAACGCTTGAGAATTTTTTGCAACCTTTTGAGCTTTGTGGCAAAGCACTTGATCGTGTCTGTTCAGTATTTTTCTTGCGCACCAGTGCTCATACGAATGCGTTGATTCAACAGCTAGAACAAGAGTTCGTTGTAAAACTTTCCCGTTATTCTTCAAAAATAATGATGGATACGCGGATATTTGCAAAAATAGATGTACTTTATCAACAGGCACAGCAGGGCCTATTTGAGAGTGAAACAACACGCGTTCTGGAACTGTGGTGGAAAAAGTTCATTTGTCATGGTGCAAAACTAGATGATAAAGCTAAAAAACGGCTTGTGGAAATTAATGAAAAACTTGCTTTTTTAAATGCTACTTTTGGGCAGAATGTCTTAAACGATGAAGCTGAGTGGATTCTATTTTTAAAACAAACAGATTTATCCGGTTTACCGGAAGATCTTATTGCTTCAATGAAGGAAATTGCGTGCGAACGAGGCCATGAAGAAGCCTATGCATTAACACTCGCACGCTCGATTGTTGAGCCTTTTTTAAAATTCTCTGATCGTCGTGATTTGCGTGAGATTGCGTTCCAAGCTTGGGCTAAACGTGGTGAAAATAATAACAAGAATGATAATCGAACCATTATTTTAGAGATTATTGCGCTTCGAGATGAGCAGGCTAAATTATTGGGATATCAATCTTTTGCAGATTTAAAACTCGATAATACCATGGCTAAAAGTGTTGATTCTGTTATGAATTTGCTTATGCCTGTATGGGAGCGCGCAAGAACGAAGGCTTCTAGTGAGCAAAGTGAACTACAAAATTTTGCCAACAATCAAGGAAGCAATGAATCTTTAGCTGCTTGGGATTGGCGTTATTATGCTGAAAAGCTTCGCACTAAAAAATTTGCTTTCGATAGCGCTGAAATTAAATATTATTTTCAACTGGACCGTATGATTCAAGCGGCTTTTGGAGTCGCAGAAAAACTCTTTAGCATTACCTTTGAAGAAAAAAATGCTGTTGCACTTTGGCATCCTGATGCACGTTTGTGGAAAGTAAAGAAATCTGATGGAAGTTTACTTGGGCATTTCATAGGTGATTATTTTGCACGTTCTTCAAAACATTCTGGTGCATGGATGAGCCAATTACAATCGCAGCATAAATTGGATGGTGGACAAAGACCGATTATCTACAATATTTGTAATTTTGCTAAACCTTCTAAAGGGGAGCCTGCTCTTTTATCGCTTGATGATGCTCGGACACTTTTTCATGAATTTGGGCATGCATTGCATGGTTTGCTTTCTGATGTTACATGGCCCTCTGTAGCGGGAACATCTGTTTCACGTGATTTTGTTGAACTTCCCTCTCAACTTTATGAACACTGGTTAACCGTACCAGAGATATTAAAATCTTATGCTATACATACAAAAACAGGGCATCCGATGCCACAAGAGTTGATTGATAAAGTTTTAGCGGCGCAGACATTTAATGCGGGATTCTCAGCAGTTGAATTTATCTCATCAGCTTTAGTGGATATGGCTTTTCATCAAGGAGAAAAAGTCACGGATCCAACAGTCTTTGAACGTAAAGAATTAGAAAAATTGCAAATGCCTGATACAATTATTATGCGTCATCGTCCTCCACATTTTATGCATGTGTTTGCAGGGGATGGTTATGCTGCTGGTTACTATTCTTATATGTGGGCAGAAGTACTTGATGCCGATGCTTTTCAAGCATTTGAAGAAACAGGTGATGTCTTTAATTTAGAGCTTGCTGATCTTTTAAAGCGTTTTATTTATTCTGCTGGGGGAAGCCGCGATCCAGAGGAACTGTATAAAGCTTTTCGGGGACGGATGCCTTTACCAGAGGCAATGATGAACAAACGTGGACTATAAGCTATAACGGTATGGTTAATACCATGCTGTTTTTTGGATAATAGATTGATTTATAATGATAATATAGCGTTATTCAACTTGGATAAGAAACCCGAATAACGTAAGATTCTCTGATCTCAAATTTGTTTATCTTGAAACAATCAAAATCACTTGTTTACACATCACAGGCGGGTGGGCCATGTAGGGCAAAATTGTATAAGCAAGAAATAAAAATGGCGCTTATGAATCGTTTTAAGCGCTAAGGGCTGTTGCAACATTGGATAGGGTTGCGATTAATGCAAGTCTTCTCTTCAATATGGCTATATTATAGCTCTATAAAAAGAGTATTTTATCTTCTTTTCGTTTATGGAAAAAAATGACAATTTATATTTTTAAGAGATATTATGGGAAAGAAAAATTATCAGCGCGATCTTTTTGATGCCCATTTGGTGGAATCCATGATTTTTTGATAAAGCTTGACATTCTTTTTCCTAAGAGGTGGGTATTTTGTTGTGCCATATCATCCAGACTCATTGGAGATTGACGCATAATATGACTTAGCGTTTGTTTATCTGAATCTTGTATGAGTTTTTGAATAGCTTTATCGGTTGAGTATGGCTCTTCATGAGAAAGGGTATGAAAATTTAAAATATTGTTCAATGGTTTTTCTAAATAAGAGGCGAGTTTTTTCTTTCCCTCAGAGGTGAAATGAATGCCGTTATTGGTGCGTAATTTGACGATTTTTCCATTGATATCATCGCCTGAAAAAGAAAAGATTCCTTCTTTATCACTAAAGCCGTTCCAAATATCGAGGAAATAGCCACCCGCTGTTTCTGTTTCTTGTTTGTAGAGCGCATTAAAAATTTTCATTTTTTGTGTCAAAAGGTCGTTGCCAAAAGAAGGCTGACCTATCCATATCCACGATTTTCCAGAGGCATGAAGACTTTCAGCAATTTCAATAATTCTTTGTTTGTAGATGCGCATCCATTCTGACTGATCTGTGTTAATTATGCTATCAGAGTCCTTGATCGGTTGATTATCATTGGCACCGATCATCATGATAATGACATCGGGGTTATTTTGATTAATGAGTTTAGAAATATTGCTTTGCCAAGAATAATAATCTATTCGCACGAGACCGGAAGCGGGCATTGTGTTGTTCATGATAACGATATCATTATTATCCGTAAAAAATTTTTTGAGTGCGTCGGCAACAGCAGAAGCTGTAAAATCCCCTATAACAAGAATGCGCTTTGCATACTCGTTTTTCGGTTTTTTTATGTTTTTTTGTGTTACGATTTTTTTTGGCGGCTTGCCTATTTTTTGTTCTATAATTTGCGGTGGTTGTTGTGTCTGTTTGTTTTGTTGTGACAACCATTTAAAGAAATTGGTCGCGTGACTTGGGGATGGCTGTATGATCCCCATACCAGCAAGTAAAAAAAGCCATAACATCCAGTATAATAGACGAAAAAGAGACAAAACCTCAATTCTCCATTATTGTTTACGCAGAAGAAAAAGCACTTGAGATGATGGATACCCATTTGCTTTTAGACCGTGACGCATCTGAAAAGCTGTAATTGCTTTGCGAGAGGCTGTTCCGATTTTTCCATCAATGTTTCCTTTATAATACCCTAGGGCACTTAAGCGAGATTGTAGTTCTTTACATTCTTGGAAGCTAAGAGGTTGAAAAGGTCTTTGCCAATCGTGCACCAATCTAGGATGTCCAGCAATGCGATCAGCAAGAAGAGACACAGCAAGAGCATAACGATCTGCATTATTATAACGTTTTAGAACAAAGAAATTTTTTGTGACTAAGAATATAGGACCTTTGGCTCCATCTGGATATTTTAATATTGCTTGTTCAGCTAATGGAGGAAGAGGTGTCCCATTTGCGTGTTTTACACCTAATTTTTTCCATTGTTCAAAAGAATACCAACGTTCAGGAAGGTTTTTCCCCTGCGGAACTTTCACTTCTACACCCCAAATAAGATGAGGTTGCCAGCCATTTTTGTGAAGAAGATTAGCAGCTGTCGCCAGAGCATCTGGAACAGAGGTCCAAATATCTCGCCGTCCATCTTTATCCATATCAATGGCATAGGCAAGATAACTACTTGGAATAAATTGCGTATGCCCCAATGCACCAGCCCAAGATCCAGTGAGTTGAGAACGTTTAATTTCACCACTTTGTAGAATTTTCATAGCGGCAATTAGTTGTGTATGTGCATATTTTGCACGTTTTTTATCAGCATAGGCTAAGGTTGCAAGCGAGCGAATGGTATCACGCATGACACTTTTATTGGCTAAAACTTTCCCGTAATTGCTTTCCATTGACCAAATAGCAAGCAGAATATTGCGGTCAACACCAAAACGTTTTTCAATTTTAAGAAGCCATTGATTCCATTTTTTTGCTTGGCGTTGTCCTTCTACAATTGCGATATCATGGACACGATTATCGAAATAATTCCATGAAGGTGCAACAAACTCCGGTTGGTATGCAGCGCTTTTTAAAACTTCTGGATCAATGGCATTAACACCTTTAAAAGCCATATGAAACGTAGAGGGGGTAATATTGTGAGAAAGAGCTATTTTTTTAAACTCTTTAATCCAGTGGTTAAATCCGTTATTAGCATATGAAAAGGAGGCAAAAAATATTAAAAAAGCAGACAACAGAACGACAGAGCCAGTGATAAGCGTTCTCTGATTTATTAACTTCTCTAAAAAAGAGAAAGTCTTCAATTCTGTTTTTTGCATTTTGAAATCCCCATTAATATTCAATTTATTAGATGTATAATAGCTCTATTTTGTATGTAGTTTAATCGATAATATGGTCAAGAAGAGGAAAAAACTGAAATAACAAATTCGTTAATACTTTCAATAAATCTTCATATCCTCTTTTACATTTATGATTGATCATTATGATGGTCATAAAAACAATAAGATATCTTTTTTACTATTTCGTAAAAACATATGATAAATAAAATAAAAGGTTATATGAATTCACGGAGGAGGGTGAGTATGCGTAAAATTCGGAAAGCAGTATTTCCCGTAGCAGGTCTTGGAACACGTTTTCTTCCTGCGACAAAAACGATACCTAAAGAAATGCTCACAGTTGTTGATAAGCCTGTTATTCAATATGTTGTGGATGAGGCACGGGACGCTGGTATTGAACATTTTATTTTTGTGACTGGACGTAACAAAGCAGTCATTGAGGATTATTTTGATACGCAAGTCGAATTATATACAACACTTGCTGAATGTGGAAAGAAAGAAGAACTTGCGCGTTTACACCGTTTACAGCCGTTGCCTGGGACAACTTCTTTCACACGGCAACAGCAACCTTTAGGGTTAGGGCATGCGCTTTGGTGTGCGCGTGAATTAGTTGCAGGCGAACCTTTTGCTTTATTATTACCTGATATGTTGATACAAGCAAGAAAGGGATGTCTTTCTGAAATGATAAGCCTTTATGAAAAGGTGGAGGGAGGGAATATTATTTCGGTTCAAGAGTGCGATCCTAGAGAAACACATAAATATGGTATTGTTGGAAAAGGTAGACATTTTGCCAATGGTTTTGAAATTACAAAAATGGTAGAAAAACCAGCGCAAGGGATGGCACCATCAAATTTGTACATCAATGGACGTTATATTTTGCAACCAGAAATTTTTAATATTCTTTCCACTCAAGAACGAGGAGCAGGCAATGAAATTCAACTAACAGATGCGATGATAAGGCTTTCAAACGAACAGGATTTTTGGGGGGTTCAATTAGAAGGACGAACTTTTGATTGTGGTTCTAAAGCTGGTTTTATTGAAGCTAATGTTGCATTTTCTTTGGCACGCGCTGATATGCACAACCATATTTCTGCCTCATTGAAAAATTTATTGGAAACCGTTAAAGTTGAAAAATGATGTAGATCTCTCATTTAATTTTATCGATCGAATTTGATTATGACAATATCATCTCTTAAGGCATTGCAGGGCTCTGTTACATCAGCGCTTAAAACAGTTGCGAGTGAAAAACAAGGGCTTGAAGCCCTTGAAGCAGCTCTTCTTGGCAATCTTTCATCTTCTTTTCAGGCGGCTGTTCAAACCATTAAAAGTGCTCGTGGACATGTGATTATTACGGGTCTTGGAAAAAGTGGTCATATAGGGACAAAAATTGCAGCAACCTTAGCTTCAACGGGAACCCCTGCCTTTTTTGTTCACGCTGCAGAAGCTAATCACGGTGATCTTGGTATGATTGGATCGGATGATGTTATTCTTGCGTTATCATGGTCTGGTGAAACGCAAGAATTAAGCGGTATTATGAGTTATGCCGCACGTTTTCGTATTCCTCTTATTGCCATGACATCAAGTGAATACTCTGTTTTAGGACGACAAGCTGATATTGTTCTTTTATTACCAAAGGTAGAAGAGGCTTGTCCCCATGGTTTAGCACCTACAACGTCAACAATTATGCAATTGGCAATGGGAGATGCCTTAGCGGTTTCTCTTTTAGAAATGCGTGGTTTTACTGCAACGGATTTCAAAATATATCATCCTGGTGGTTCTCTTGGTGCAAGCCTTAAATACGTACGTGATATTATGCATGAGGGTGATCGTATTCCTTTGGTTATGCAGGGAACAGCCATGACTGAAGCGATGAATGTTTTGGTAGAGAAACATTTTGGTTGTGTTGGTGTTATCAACACAAAAGATGAACTCATTGGAATTGTGACTGATGGTGATCTTGCACGGAACATTCATTTTAATTTATCAAAATTTAATGTTGATGAGGTAATGACCAAGGATCCAAAAGTTGTAAAGCCAAATACACTTGTTGGTGCAGCAATGGCTTTTATTAATGATCATCATATTGGTACATTTTTCGTGGTTGAAGATAAAAAACCGATAGGCATTGTTCATTTTCATGATCTTTTGCGCATCGGTGCTGCTTAGATTAAAGTTTCCTATCAGATCAAATATTATTTTAGGCTAAAATAGATTGAACGATACAAAGTCACAATTTTATTAGGAAGTTTTATTGTGAAGAGATTTTTTGCTGATATTTTGTAAAAGAAAAAGATTATTTTACGCATTTTATCATGTTTAGAAAATTCTACGGATAGAGATTATATCTGTATTGTTGCGTATTATGAGAGGAGACTTTCTATCAGGAGGCGAAGAATCACCTCCTGTTTTATGTATGTTCTTCCTCTATTTTTAATTAAGAGAAGCTTCACTTTTATTTTATTTAAGATTTCCGCTTAAGGAAAAACTGTGATCCGGTATGTGAGGTACAGAGAAGTTGTGTGGCGTCATATGACATGGTACAATTGACTCTAGAAATTGTTCCACGAAGAATAGAGCGTATTTCAATTTCTATATTTTGAGTATTGAGATAATTATATGCTCCTTCTGACAGTTTTTCTTCTGTATCTGCTGCGCGCGTTTCAAAGATACCATTGTGGAAAGAAGAAATAATACCATTCTCATCAATCCATTTTCCATCAATTCCAGTTGGCATATTGGAGTTATAATATTGCGAAAAGCTACAGGCACTTAATAGCAAAGCGGTGATTGTAAGACATAAAGTATGATAGGTATGTTTCATTTATTTCACTCTATTTAGATTATTTTGCTCTCTATTTTCTATAGAGTTATTAAATTACGTCATGAGTCAATATGAAAAATTTGATGAAAATCAATGAAAAGGCAAAAAAAATGGAAAAAAATGCCTTAATGTTGTATTTTATTAACGGCTTGATGAAGTTCGTAAGTGAAACACAAGAGGTGAAATATTTCTTATGGTTTACAACAATTGTTACATTAAGCCGCTGAATAGTCTCATGAGTAGTCTCAAAGGAGATTATTGACATTATGGTTGGTCCCATTCTTGTTGCGAGTGAAGATTATGGAAGGCGTATAGAGCTTTCTTCTATGCTCCGAGGTTTTGGTTACCGTGTCATTGAAGCAGAAAATGGTCTCCGTACGATTGATCTTTTACACAGACGTAAAAACATTGTGCTTGCACTCCTTGATGTTGTTATGAGTGATTTGAGTATAAGTGATTTGATTAAAATGATTAGAGTTGCTGGTGTTTCTGTTCCTATTATTGTGATAGCACAACAAGAGAATCAGAATTTACTCCAGAAAGCTTTAACCGCTGGTGCTACTGATTATTGGATTCATCCAGTAACATTATTACGCGTAAGAGTTACTTTGGATATTCTTGCTTTTATCTCTGCTTTGGAGCATGAGGTTCGAGATATGCGACGAAAGAAAGAGAATCATTTAAGGTTTTCTGACCTTTGCATAAAAAGTAGAGCGATGCAGATCGTTTTAGAACAATCAAGAATAGCAGCAACGACTTCACAGAATCTTTTGATAGAAGGTGAAGTTGGAACAGGCCGTGAGACATTAGCTCGGATTATTCATCATGAGGGTTTATTCTCGAAGGGCACTTTTATTCGCTTTCAATGCTCAGCGATTGTTGATCCAGAAAAAGAAAATCAGCATTGGTTTCAAGAATTCCTCCCATTGGTTTCTTCGCTTGAAAAAGGGACACTTTGCCTTTGTGATATTGATCGACTTGAACCCATACAGCAAAAGCGGTTAGCTCATTACCTTAAAGAAAGAGAAAGCAATACAAAAGGAGAACTTTTTCCCTTCCGGATTATTGCTATTTCAACATCGCGTTTAAAGGACTTAGTTAAAGAGAACTTTTTTTCGCATAGTTTGTTTGAACAATTTTCCCATTCGTCTATTAGTGTTCCTGCTTTACGAGAATTAAGAGATGATTTTCCAGAGATCATCCAATGTTTGATTAATCGCATTATTACAGAAACAGGACGATCACATGTTCATGGTTTAGCAGGATCGGCTCTTTCCTTGCTTATGCAGTATGATTGGCCAGGCAATAGAAATGAACTTGAAAAATTTTTATTTCGTGCGATTTTGCTCAGTGAAGGACCGTTATTAACTGTTCGAGATTTTCCGCAATTAATGGGAAATTCATTAATGAGTGTTCCAAATATTATTGAGGGTAATATGAAGGAAGATGATGAACAAGAGTCAATACAATTTTTGAATACTGATGGGCATGTGCGCACTTTTGCAGAGATGGAAAATGATATTATCGAGAAAGCAGTTAAACATTATAAGGGACATATGAGTGAGATTGCGCGCCGCCTTCATATCGGTCGCTCTACACTTTATAGAAAGATGGAAGAATTAAGAGCCGTAAGAGGTCAAGAACGAAAGTAAAGTTCATAACAACTCTCTATTTTATGACAAGCATGAGTTTCAAAAAGGTAGCGAGACTTTTAATACAGTCTATGGGTAGAAGATTTAAGAAAACAATTATTTATTGTAAAATTTATCTATAGAGATAGAGGATGATGTTATAGGTTTACATCAAATATAAACTTCATTTTACGCAAATTTATTTAAATTTATATCCAGTAAAGAAAAGGCCGATGTTTTTAAAGGCTGTTTAAAATTACTGCTAAATTTTTTGTATCATCAATATTAAATTTATACTCTCTTAAGCAAGAAGTGGCATTTTATCTTCTATACGGTTAAGATAAAATGATGAGTATAGCAGTTTGTATCACTGGTGATACGATGGCGTAAAAATAGAAAGTTTATCCTCTTTGACTCTTGTACAGATTATTATTGGCTTTATTCTCTTTTTTTTATTGCGTCTATGTTGGCAATTTATACCTATGGGCGTTTTGTGAAAAGTGCTAGAGGGCAATGTTCTTATGCATTGCCTATTAAGAAAGATGAAACAAGGCTTGATCGTATTGTCGGTCAATTAGCTGAGGAAGAAAATGGGCTGGGAGTTGATAAAGATGCTCTTTCTCTTATCATCAGCAATTTAGATGCGTTTTGTGTTCGTGCACTGGGAGCCGCTGAGGCTGGTCGTAGCCTTGACTTGATGTATTATATTTGGGACGATGATTTAACGGGACGCCTCCTATTAAGTGAAATCGTTGAAGCCGCTGATCGGGGCGTTCGGGTACGGCTTCTTTTGGATGATATTAACGCTCAGGCACGTGATCCAGCTTATATTGCGCTTGATAAACATCCTCATATTGAGGTGAGAATGTTTAATCCAGGGCGATCACGTAAAGGTGGTTTGCGCCGTGGTTTAGAGATTATATTACGGGCCATTACTGTAACTCGTAGAATGCATAATAAAGCTTTTATTGTTGATGGCAGGGTCGCTTTTGTAGGAGGACGTAATCTTGCAGATTCTTATTTTGATGCTGGTGAAGAATCTCATTTTCGAGATTTAGATTTGATGTTAATCGGTCCCTCTGTGAAAAAGGTGGAAAGTATTTTTGATGATTTTTGGAATAGTGCTGTTGTTTTACCCATTCATACTTTGGTTGTTCCTAAAAGTGCAAGCGACCTTAGCTATTGGAAAGATAAATTACGGAAATTTCGGGGTTCCAAGGTTGCAAAAGTTTATTTAGATTATGTCAAAGAGCACATTAACTTTGATGGCTTTATCCAAACAGGAAAGCGGTTATTTTTAGCCGATAAGGTTGTTGTTCTTTCTGATCCTCCAGAAAAAGCACTGCGTAAAAAAGCAGGTAATTGGCTTATGAAGGTCCTCTCAAAGGTCATTGGCAATGCCCAAAAAACAGTTCAGATTACATCACCTTATTTTGTTCCCGGTAAAGTCGGTACGCAGAATTTTAGCAATTTAGTTTCAAAAGGTGTTGATGTCAAAATTTTAACGAACTCTTTGTCCGCGACCGATGTAGCATTGGTGCATGGTGGTTATGTCCCATATCGTAAGGCACTTTTGAAAAGTGGTGTTAAACTTTATGAATTAAAAGCGGGAGGCAATACCCATGGGTTACGATTATTTCGATCGAGTAAGGCAAGTTTACATGCTAAAGCTTTTTTAGTTGATCGTAAAACAGCTTTTATTGGATCTTTAAATTTTGATCCCAGATCAGCAGCGCTCAATACAGAGATGGGCATTCTTTTTGAATGTGCTCCCATTACAGCAAGACTAGATTTGTTGTTTTCTGAAGAAACAACCAAGGAAATGAGTTATCATCTTCGTCTTGGTGATAATAATCGTATTTATTGGGATTTTATTGAAAATGAAAAAAAATATAGCACTGATTATGAGCCAGAAAGTAATTTTTGGCGTCGCGCTTTTGCAAAAATAATAAGTTGGTTACCTATTGAATCACAATTGTAAATTTTTATAAACCACACTTAAAAAAAATATTTATTTTTCTTTTCATTTTGTTTGTAGCATGGCATAATTTTTTGCCAATCTACCTTGTATGAGAACCGCAGTTGTATTTTAGCTCCTTGCGGTGTTTTATTATAATATTTTATTATAAAGGAATTTTGCTATGGCAAAGATTGTTGAAACGGGGACAGGTGCATTGGCGCTAACTTTTGATGATGTACTTTTACAGCCCGGTCATTCTCTTGTTATGCCTAGTCAAGTGGATCTTAGGACGCGCATTGCAGCTGATATTCAGCTGAATTTGCCATTACTTTCCGCTGCTATGGATACGGTAACAGAATCGCGTTTGGCAATTGCTATGGCTCAAGCGGGTGGTCTTGGGGTTATCCACCGTAATATGTCTCCTGCAGAGCAGGCAGAAGAAGTCCGGCAGGTAAAAAAGTTTGAATCTGGTATGGTTGTTAATCCAGTCACAATTGGACCCGATGCGACACTTGAAGAAGCAAAAGCATTGATGCGCTTTCATGGTATTTCAGGTATTCCAGTTGTTGAAAATAGTGCTAAAGGCGATTCCGCAGGACGACTTGTTGGAATTTTGACCAATAGAGATGTCCGTTTTGCATCGGATCCAAAACAAAAAATTTATGAATTAATGACGCATGAAAATTTGATTACGGTGCGTGAAAATGTCCAACTCAATGAAGCAAAATATCTTTTACATCATCATCGTATTGAAAAATTATTGGTTGTAGATGAACAAAATCGTTGTGTCGGCTTGATAACAGTTAAAGATATTGAAAAAGCAAAATTAAATCCAAATGCGGCTAAAGATTCTCAAGGGCGCTTGCGTGCCGCAGCGGCGAGTAGTGTTGGGAATGATGGGATTGAACGTGCTGAACGCCTCATTGACGCAGGTGTTGATGTATTGGTTATTGATACAGCGCATGGACATTCTCAGCGTGTACTAGAAACTGTTGAACGAATTAAAAAGATGGCTTCTTCTCCAGCTGTTATTGCTGGGAATGTCGCGACTGCTCAAGCAACGCAAGCATTGATTGACAGTGGCGCAGATGCGGTAAAAGTTGGTATTGGTCCTGGTTCTATTTGTACCACGCGTATTGTTGCAGGTGTTGGTGTCCCTCAACTTGCAGCTATTATGAATGCGGCAGAAGTTGCTGAAAAAGCAGGCATTCCTATCATTGCAGATGGTGGGATCAAAGCATCGGGTGATTTTGCTAAAGCTTTAGCGGGTGGGGCTTGTGCAGCGATGATCGGTTCTCTCCTTGCGGGGACAGAAGAAAGTCCTGGAGAAGTTTATCTTTATCAAGGTCGGTCTTTTAAAGCCTATCGCGGTATGGGGTCTGTTGGTGCTATGGCACGAGGATCAGCAGATCGCTATTTTCAAGATGATGTTCGTGATGAATTGAAGTTGGTTCCGGAAGGTGTAGAGGGGCAGGTGGCTTATAAAGGTCCTATAGCATCAGTTCTCCATCAACTTGCTGGTGGATTGCGTGCTTCTATGGGCTATGTGGGGGCAAAAGATCTCGTAGAGTTTCGTAAAAAAGCAACGTTTGTTCGTATTACCAATGCGGGACTCCATGAAAGCCATACGCATGATGTTTCGATCACACGGGAGAGTCCAAATTATCGGGGCCCAGTTTAAAGGAATAAGAGCCAAGAAACATATCGCATAGATATAAAATCTTCTAAGAACAAGAAAGGCGCTTCTTTTTTCTATTTGTAATTTGGTGTAATAACCCCAGAAAAGAAAGAATTAGATGCTAAAGCTCTAATTCTTTCGGTTGGGATTTATGTGAAGTCAATTATATAAAGTTAGAATTAACTTTTTGTTGTCTTGCGTCCCGTCTTTGATGCGCGTTGGTGATTGTTTGTCTGATCACTTTGGACGGATTTCTTTCCGTTGTTTGAGGGCATTGTATTATGACGGCTTTTAGATGAAGTTGTTTTTTCATTATTATAATTATAAGTCATTATTTTCTCCTTTAAAATTATCTGGCAGTTGCCAGTATGGTAAAAACGGTCATGCCAAATAGTGGTTCCAAGCATTTTCTAAAAAGTTAATTTTTTATAGAGAAGAAGGTGAGCCTATCTTATTTTGTTAGAAGCTTTTTCTATTTTTTCTAAAGGGATAACATTTTTAAGATGGAAGGTTCTTTGATTTTTTCTGTTGTTTAGATAAGTTGAGAAAATTTCACTTTACGCAATAATTAAAGAACTTTGTTTTTTTGTAATGTATAGCGGAAAACAGATCTTTATAGAGGCAACGTATTTTTTTAGCACAAGAGGATCTTATGTCTTTTAGAAGGATAAAAAACCAATGGTAAAAAATGACAGGAAAAATCTAGAGACACTCAATTGGATCTTATAAACTTATAAAGAAGTATGATCAGATCATTTTGATATTGAATGTAATTTTTTAATGGTTTTGAATAGGTTTTATTGGCAAAAAGAAGATCATACTATTTTCTAAATGGCTTAGAGTTTTATGATATTGATGGGAGAAATGAATGCGATTAGGTGGGCGTTTGCAAGCAGCAATAGATGTTCTCAAAGAGATAGAAATGAGGCATCGCCCTGTCGGAGAAGTTTTAAAGGATTGGGGGCTTTCTCATCGCTTTGCTGGAGCAGGTGATCGTGCAGCCATTGGTACAGTCGTTTATGATGTTTTAAGACGACGATATTCTTTACAATGGCGTATGGAAAGTGATGATATTCGGGATATTGTTTTTGCTACCTTATTAGATACTGGAAAAATGACGCTAGAGCAAATTGATAGTGCGTTAGAAGGAGACCGGTTTGCACCACAGTTATTAGAGGATAAACAGCGCAAATCGTGGCAAAGGCGACAATTAGCAGATGCACCAGATTATATTCGTGGTGATATTCCTCAATGGTGTCAAGCGCATCTTTATCCTTTGTTTGGTAATCATTGGATCGTGGAAGCGGCTGCGTTAGCAACGCGTCCTTCTTTAGATTTACGGGTAAATAACCTAAAGGCAACACCAGAAAAGGTACTAAAAGAGTTAGCAAAAACCAAACTTCAATCTTTTGCGTGGTTTCGGCAAGCTTTAAGAGTTGCTCCGATTGAAAAATTTGATCGCCATCCCAATGTTCAAGTGGAACCAGCTTTTCAAAAAGGGCACTTTGAAATACAGGATTTAGGATCTCAAATTGTTGCTCATCTTGTGGAAGCGCAAGAAAGTATGCAAGTATTAGATTATTGTGCAGGTGCTGGTGGCAAAACATTAGCTTTAGCTTCCGATATGAAAAACCGTGGGCAAATTTATGCTTATGATTGTGATAAAGCACGCCTAGCGCCTATTTTTGATCGACTTCGACGTGCTGGTGTTCGTAATGTACAAACACGTGCACAAAAAGAAGAATTGAAGTTCTTAATAGGGCAGATGGATAGAGTTTTATTAGACGCACCCTGTAGTGGGACAGGAACATGGCGTCGTCGTCCTGATGCAAAGTGGCGTTTAACATTAGAGCAGGTAAAACAACGCCAAACAGAACAGAGGGCTATTTTGAATGAGGCGATAGATTATCTTAAGCCAAATGGACGCTTAGTTTATATTACTTGTTCTCTTTTTGCAGATGAAAATGAGGAACAAATTTCCCATTTTCTTCAACAGCACTCCCATTTTTATCCAATAGATATGCAAGCACTTTGGCAGAAACATTTTAGTTCTTCGCCGGTGCAACCCGTTTTTTCCACTTATGGACTGACTTTATCGCCTGCAACAACACAAACAGATGGTTTCTTTTTATCTGTGCTGCAAAAAAAATATTGATCCATATTTTTGCATTTTTTATCATAAATTTTACGAGAATAATCTTTTTCTTCAAAAAAACAGGCTTGTGAAAAGAGAAAGATTGAATCATAACTCTCATGAAGTTCTCTTTTTCAATTGTTGATTGGTTTTCTATGAGCATATCACATTCAGACACTGTTCTTATTATTGACTTTGGTTCACAAGTTACACAACTTATTGCACGACGGGTCCGAGCAATGGAGGTATACTGTGAAATTATTCCTTTTCAATTGGCTTTAGAAGCTTTGCACCGCATCAATCCTAAAGCTATTATTTTATCCGGGAGTCCTTATTCCGTTATTGATGAAGGTTCTCCGCGTGCTCCAATGGAAATTTTTAAGGCCGGTATTCCTATTTTGGGGATTTGTTATGGGGAGCAAGTCATGTGTGTTCAGCTTGGAGGAAAGGTTGAAGCTGGACATGAGCGTGAATTTGGGCGTGCTTTTTTGGAAATCCAAGAGGAGAGTGTCCTTTTTGATGGAGTATGGGAAAAAGGTTCTCGTTATCAAGTATGGATGAGTCACGGTGACCGTGTGGCAGCGCTACCGGAAGGTTTTCGTGTCATAGGAACCTCGAAAGGAGCGCCCTATGCGGCCATTGCTGATGAAAAAAGACATTTTTATGCGGTACAGTTTCATCCTGAAGTGATCCATACACCGGATGGTACAAAACTTTTACAAAATTTTATTCATAAGGTCTCTGCGATTAAAGGTAATTGGTCAATGGCTTCTTATCGCGAGCAGGCCATTGCCACAATACGACAAAAAGTTGGAAAAAGTCGTGTGATTTGTGGTCTTTCAGGGGGGGTGGATTCATCCGTTGTCGCGGTGCTCCTTCATGAAGCCATAGGAGACCAGCTGACATGCATTTTGGTTGACCATGGCTTAATGCGTAAGAATGAAGCGCAGGAAGTTGTTACATTATTCCGCGATCACTATAACATAGAGCTTATTCACGTTGATGCTACCGATATATTTCTCAATGCTTTAAAAGATGAGACAGATCCAGAAAAAAAGCGCAAAACGATCGGTCGCCTTTTTATTGAAGTTTTTGAAGAAGAAACTAAAAAAATCGGCGGTGCAGAGTTTTTAGCACAAGGAACACTTTATCCAGATGTTATTGAGAGTGTCTCTGCCATTGGTCAATCGGTCACCATAAAAAGCCATCATAATGTAGGTGGGCTACCAGAACAGATGAAACTAAAACTTGTAGAACCGTTACGTGAGCTCTTTAAGGATGAGGTTCGCATGCTGGGACGAGAGTTAGGGTTGCCTGAGCAGTTTATTGGTCGTCATCCTTTTCCAGGTCCTGGTCTTGCAATTCGCTGCCCAGGGGCTGTGACCCGTGAAAAATTAGAAATTTTACGGGAAGCAGATGCTATCTATCTTGAGGAAATCCGTAAAGCCGGTCTTTATGACGAAATTTGGCAAGCTTTTGCTGTCCTTCTTCCTGTCCAGACTGTTGGGGTGATGGGAGATGGTCGCACGTATGAATTTGTTTGTGCGCTTCGCGCTGTTACGTCTGTTGATGGAATGACTGCGGATTTTTATCCCTATGATATGGCATTTTTAAGCAAGACAGCATCACGTATCATTAATGAAGTTAGAGGCATTAATCGTGTTGTTTATGATGTCACTTCAAAACCTCCTGGTACCATTGAATGGGAATAATTGAAATGAAGGACAAGCTTTTTAAACATAAAATATGATTGAGAGCTGGATATTTAGAAAAATGTAGAAAAGATCTTAAAAGAAATAATTGTTCTCGTTTATGAGCGTATAAGCCTTTCTGAAAATCTGTGCACTCATATCATTGAGAGTCCAAGTCTTTTAAATCATTGTCATTTAAAATTGAGAAGTGTGAAATTTTGCATGTCTGAGAAAAAAATTGTTGCACACCGTGGTGGAGCCCATCTTTATCCTGAAAATACCTTTTCAGCTTTTAGTAACGCTATAGCGTTAGGTGCTGATGAAATTGAATGCGACGTTCATTTATTGAAAAGTGGTGAAGTAGTTGTTTTTCATGATTTCCGTTTAGAGCAATTGGTTGGAAAAAAGGGATATATCCACGACATTGATAATGAAACACGCAAACAACTCTGCGTGAAGGGGAGCCGCGAGGCACCTCCTTTGCTAGAAGAAGTTCTTGATCTTTTAGCACCAACCAATGTTGGTTTGCATCTTGAAATCAAAACATGTGGTGAAGTGGAGCGTGAAACAATATTATCTCAAAAAGCGCTTGCACTCATAAAAAGCCGAAATTTAACAGAACGGGTTTCTGCCATTAGTTTTGATCCTTTGGTCCTTCGTCCTTTTATTGAAGCAGGAATGCCGTCTGGTCCATGTGTTGATAATTTTGAAGGTGATATGAACCGTCATTTTTCTGAATGGAAACAATTAGGCTATTCTGATCTCAGTTTAGATGGTTCCATTGCCTCACAGGACTTTATTGAAGCAGCTCTTGAAGCTGGTTTTACCGTAGGGGTATGGACAATCAATGGGAAAGCTCGGTTATCGCACTGGCTTGATATGCCTGTACATTATATTACGACCGATCAACTTGATCTTGCATTACAATTGCGTGCACAAAGATAAACTATACATTTATAAAATCTTTCTACCTTCATAAAGCCAGCATAATGGAGGAAGGAAATATTGTCGAATACATAAAATGACATATTAATTTATAATGATAATTCATAGATTTTATGTTGAATGAGAGAGTTTAATACGTAAGATTTTCTTACTTTAAATCTTGTGATAATGTGAAAATTATTTTCTTGCACATTACAAATGGGGGTGGTGTGTGAACAAAAACTATTGAGAAAAGAATAAAATATTCATTTAAACGCATTTCAAATGCAAAGTGCGTTGCATTATTAGGGGCTTATTTATGGTACTGTTTTTCATTTTTACGAAGTCTAAAAATGATGACATGCAAAAAGTCTTATATACTGTAACAGGGAGACTTTTTGTGTCCTATTTTATAGGAACTCTTAATAGATGCATTGAAAGGTTTCTTAATAACATGAAAATGCGTAAAATAATGTCATTTTGTTTTGCATGCAAAACATAATTTCATTGAGAGCGGAGATTATTAAAGCGCTTTACAATGGTTCTTTATTTTAAGACAAAAGTCCATGTCTCTTTGATTAAATGTAGTATTAATATCGTAACTTTAATAAGAGTATCAAAAATTTAAGATGCCAATAACCTCTTAACAAATTTAAAAACTCTGCTTCAACAATGATGTTGTAAGTATGAATAATTCACTTAAAAATTGTAAGTGAGAAGTTGTAGGACAAAAATAAATACAAGAATAAACAGCTCTTTTTTGAAACAAGTCAATTCAGATATTATAATAGCCCCCCAATAATCGCTATTGTCCCCAAATAATAACCATTGAATGGCACTGATGAGCGATAGCTTTTTACTTTTTTACGGATTACTTTTCTTATTGAACCCTTCTGATTTTTTTCAGATACTTACAAGCGCGCATTTCGTCAATACATTGAGAAAGATGATATAAGGAAAACGAATAAATCGAAACAAATTCATTTGACCTTTTGGTGGTTCCTGTTTAAATGAGGCGATATATTATTTAAATAAAACAATCATAGTATATTCATGTGTAATACGATAAATTTAAGGATAGTTTGTATTCCATCACTTCAGAAAGGGTAAACCATGAGTCGTTTTTATCTTTCCATAGCGGCCACGGTTGCTATCCTCATGACAACAGCGGGAATAACAGAAGGTTTTGCGCAGACAAAAATTAGCTTTTGGCATTCTATGAGTGGTGAACTAGGAAAGCAAACAGAAAGTCTCATTAACGATTTTAATGCAAGCCAATCTGAGTATAAAATTGTGCCTTCATTTCGCGGTGAGTATGAAGAGGGATTGATTTCACTCATTGCAGCATTTCGTGGAAAGAAACAACCAGTGCTCGCTCAAATTTATGACGTTGGTACTGGAACGATGATGGCAGCAAAAGGCGCGATCTATCCATTTTATCAACTTATGGCTGACACAAAACAAGAATTCGATCCAACAGATTATTTTCCTGCTATCAGCGGTTATTACTCCGATGAACAGGGGCATATGGTCTCTATGCCGTTCAATGTTTCAACACCTGTTCTTTATTATAATAAAGATATTTTTAAAAAAGCAGGACTTGATCCAGAACAGCCCCCTAAAACGTGGCAAGATATAGAAGACTTTTCCAAAAAAATTCTTGAGACTAAAGCGGCTTCATGTGGTTTTACAATGGCTTATGCAGCGCAATGGATTGGTATAGAGAATTTTTCAGCGTTGCATAATGTTCCTTTTGGAACGAAGGAAAATGGCTTTAAAGGGCTCGATGCAGAACTTACATTTAATGGACCTTTACAAGTGCGTATGTGGACTGATTTGAAAAGATGGTCTGATCAAGGTATTTTCCGCTATGGTGGTCCAGCAGGTGCACTCGATTCAGCGCCAATGTTTATGGCACAAAGCTGTGCAATTTTTATGCAATCTTCAGGATCATATGGTGGAATTGTTTCTGAAGCTCAGTTTGATGTGGGTGTTGGTATGCTACCGTACTATAAAGATGTAGAAGGAGCGCCGCAAAATTCAGTTATTGGGGGCGCTTCTATTTGGGCATTTAAGGGACATACTCCAAAGGAGTATGCTGGAGCAGCGGCTTTTCTTAAATTTCTGTCAAGAACAGAAAATCAAGCAAAATGGCATCAAAAAACGGGTTATCTTCCAACCACAAAGACAACTTATGAATTGAGCAAAAAGCAACATTTTTATGAAAAAACGCTAGGGGCTGATATCGCGATCAAACAGATCAATCTTAATCCACCAACAGTTAATTCGAAAGGAATAAGGTTTGGTAATTTACCACAAATTCGTACCATTCTTGATCAAGAGTTAGAAGCTGTTCTTAGTGGTTCAAAAACACCGAAAGATGGTTTAGATGAGACCGTTAAACGTGGAAATAAACTCTTGCGTGAATTTGAAAAATCCAATCATTAGTTTCGTTTTTTTGTTAAACATTAAAGACTCAACAAAAACAGTTGAGTCCTTTTTGTTTATCTTTTTAAAGTCTCTACATTTAAAGAGCCCTACGAATGCAAGAAAAACAAGCATATTTTAAAAATAGTTTCCTTCCTTATGGACTACTTTTCCCTCAGCTTTTTGTGACTTTTTTGTTTTTCTTTTGGCCTGCTGCTCAAGCCATAAAATCATCCTTTGAGCGTGAAGATCCTTTTGGCTTTACAACAACCTTTATTGGTTTTGAAAATTATTTAACCGTTCTTTCTGATCCTATTTATCTGCAATCACTTCTTACAACGGCCGTATTTTCTATCTCAGTTACTGTCGCTTCAATGACAATATCACTTCTTTTGGCTGTCTGTGTTGATCGTGTTATCTGTGCAAAAAAAGCTTATACAATGCTTTTGCTCTGGCCCTATGCTGTTGCTCCGGTATTGGCAGGTATATTATGGTTGTTTATCTTTCATCCTACCATCGGGATTATCCCTTTTCTTCTCGAGAAAATAGGGGTGCTATGGAATTATCGTATGAACAGTACTCAGGCGATGATTCTGATTGTTATTGCGGCTAGCTGGAAACAGATTTCTTACAATTTTCTCTTTTTTCTTACGGGCCTTCAGTCTGTTCCGCGTTCTCAAATAGAAGCGGCAGCCATTGATGGTGCTGGTCCTTTTAAACGATTTTGGACAGTGGTCTTTCCGCAAATTTCACCAACGACATTTTTCCTTCTTATCGTCAATATCAATTATGTTATGTTTGACACTTTTGGTATCATTGATAACACAACTTCTGGAGGCCCTGCACGTGCAACGAGCACTCTCGTCTATAAAGTGTATGACGATGGCTTTAGAAATCAAATAATCGGTGCATCAGCAGCACAATCAACACTCTTGATGTTAATGGTTATTGTCTTAACGTTTATCCAATTTCGCTGGATTGAGCGTCGTGTACAATATTAGGAAAACACATTATGGTTGAAAATCGCCCTGTTTTAAAATTTCTAACCCATATTACGCTGATTGTTGGCATTATCATTATTTGCTTTCCAGTTTATGTTGCTATCATTGCGTCAACCCATAGTTCAGCAACATTTAATGCCGGAACAATTCCTCTTTTACCTGGGAAATATGCTCTGGAAAACTATAAAACAATTTTTGGGGATGGCCTTGCACAGCGCGGTCTACCTAATCTTTGGCCACTCTTAATGAATTCACTCATTATGGCTTTAGGGATTAGCATTGGCAAAATTATTATTTCACTTTTGTCTGCTTATGCCATTGTCTACATGCGTTTTCCCTTCCGAAAAACGGCTTTTGTTCTTATTTTTGTTACCTTAATGCTCCCTGTTGAAGTTCGCATTCTTCCAACCTATGAGGTTGTTGCGAAATTAGGGATGATCGATACCTATAGTGGAATGATTATTCCACTTATTGCATCCGCAACCGCTACATTTTTATTTCGCCAATTTTTTTTGACTGTTCCTGATGAACTCTTAGAGGCAGCTCGTGTTGATGGTGCAGGACCATTTAAATTTTTTAAGGATATTCTTCTTCCTCTCAGTAAAAGTAATATCGCTGCTTTATTTATCATTATGTTCATTTATGGATGGATACAATATCTCTGGCCTCTTATCATCACAACGGATCAAAATCATCAAACGATTCTCGTTATTTTAAAACAGCTTATTATCGAATCACTACAACATGATCCTCAATGGAATATCCTCATGGCAGTATCGGTTGTTGCCATGGTACCCCCTGTTCTTGTTGTTATCTGCATGCAGCGGCTTTTTATCAAAGGCCTTATTGAAACGGAGAAGTAATTGTGGCCATAATCCAGTTATCAAATATAAAAAAACAGTATGACAATGGTATTCTGGTCATTGATGATTTAAATTTAACTGTTGCTGATAAAGAACTTCTTGTTCTTGTTGGTCCTTCAGGATGCGGAAAATCAACGTTATTACGTATTATTGCAGGACTTGAACAAATCACCTCAGGTGACTTGTGTATTGATAATGAACGTATCAATGATCGGGAACCAGCTGATCGTGATATTGCTATGGTTTTTCAAAACTATGCTCTTTATCCTCATATGACAGTTCGTGGAAATTTAGAATATGGTCTGAAAAACCGTAAAACCCCTAAGGAAGAAATAAAAAAACGTATTGCGCATGCTGCAAAACTTTTGGAAATAGAACCATTTCTTGATCGTAAACCACGACAATTATCAGGGGGACAACGCCAGCGTGTTGCGATGGGACGTGTGATTGTACGTCAACCCCGAGTTTTTCTATTTGATGAGCCTCTTTCAAATCTTGATGCAAAATTACGGGCACAAATGTGTATTGAGATAAAAACGCTACAGCGTTCGTTAGGAACAACGAGTCTCTATGTTACCCATGATCAACTAGAAGCCATGACATTAGCCGATAGAATAGTCGTTTTGAATAAAGGAGTTATCGAGCAAATTGGAACACCAATGGAAATTTATGACACTCCAGCAACCACATTTGTTGCCGATTTTATTGGTTCTCCTCCTATGAATTTTCTTGATCGTCATATCCTAGAACAACATTTAGGGCATGCATTTTCTTATAGCGAAGAAACTGATCTTTTAGCCTTCAGACCCGAAATAATCTTATTAGGTGAACACCCCGATAAAGGACCTGTCTTTCACACACAAATTGAGTTAATTAAGCCAATTGGAACAGGTTGCCATGTTTTAACGCGTTGGAATGATATCATTTTTACGATTGAAATAAAAGAACGCTTAACACACGACTATGGTCAAAAACTAAGTTTTACTGTCGCTCATCAAGATTTTCATACCTTTAACAAAAATACTGGAAAACGGACAAAGAATAAGTAAATATTCGTTGATGTAACAAGACTTTTTTATGCTGTGTCGTGATAATTGCATCGTGATAATATTTTTGAGCTCTCTTGATTACATTCACAAAATCAGCGTGTGACTGATGAAATAAAAAAATGAAAAGTTTTTGTAATGATCTATTGTCATCGGATGCTGGAAATGTCGAAACACTCATATGAAGAAACTCTCTCTTTTTACGGCCTGTAAGAAGAATATTATTTTTGAACATAATAGTTTTTTCACTGAAATTAATATGGATAACAATTTATCGACCATATTTTTGCTAATTTAGAAAAGTATTTTTTTATAAAAAAAACAATATCTTATAATCTATTTTTCTGTTGAGATAATTTATACCTCTTATAAAGAATGAAAAAGCAAAATAGAGAGAGAAAATTATTCGCAAATGGTAGCGTTAAGGACTCCATATCTTAGCTTTGATCGGTGATATGAAAAGTCAATTTTATTCATAAAAACAGGACAGTGTTTTAAATAGTTTGTACAAGAATAGGAAGATTCTACTTTACCGTTACTCCTATGTCTTAAAAATTTTTCTACCTTTTCATAAGAGGCATTGGTTGTTCTACCAATTAATCTTGTAAAGGAGAGAAAACACCATGTGAACATGCTATAAGTTTATTTTTTTCATGTAAATTACCATGCAACTCTCAAGGAGGGGGGCGATCAGTTGAAAAAAGTTCTCACAAGATAGAAAGAAGATAAGCTTGCTCTGGAATTTTTATCACTTTTAATAGTAAAGGCAGGAAAAATTGCGTTGTAACATTCCAGCGACCTTTCGTATTTTCAAGCAAAAAATTGTCTATAGATTCTCCTAACACTAATCTTTATGAGTATAATCATAAGGAATTTATGCGCACACCTGTAAGAAACAGTAGAGGAAAGCTAGTTGTGTCGCTGTTTTGCAGAGCATTTTATAAAAAATTGTATATTTCTTCAATATATTTAAGGTTGTATGGTGTTTCTTGCTTTGTAAAGCGCGTGCTTTTTTGTTGTCTATAAATCAATGCCGAAATCTAATACAGCAATACCTTTGAGATAAAATACAAACAATAGAGAGTTTTATATATGTCATTTCTGCTGTTGTATGCCAAATGAGAGTGAGCATATTGGGTATTTTGTTTGTGTAATCTCTACAATGGGAAAGACAGTCTAATTTAGGGAGAATATGAAAGCATAATGGTAAACAGTTCCCATCCTTAGTATTATCTTTTAATTTATCATTATGATTTTTAAAAGCATTTAGAACAATGTCTTTATAAATAATGGAGATTACGCATTGACGTACGTTTTTGTTTATCACCTACTTTGATAGGGGGGCAGCTCTCATGCAAAATCAGAGCTTCCTAAAACAAAATATTATGGGATTTCTAATTAACGCGCTTGTTTTCAAGAAATACTTTTCAAGATCAATCCAACAATGTGTAAGCTATCGCCTATAAATAGTGTAACATAAAATTCATTGTGCATCGCCATTTATGTTTATACAAAGGTAAATGAATACCATTAAATTCTGCCAAACCTCAATATTGAGACTCTTTATAAGAAGCACTTTTTTGAAGTGTTTTTATTTATACGCTAATCTTAATTTCATGTCATAAATGATGCTTTTGTGTAGCTGAAAACGCTTTAATAAGAAAATACTGCTTATGAATTGTTTCAAGTGTTGAGAAATATTGCAAAAGAAACATTATAAAATAGAATAATAATGTTTGTGGTTTTGTCTCCGTAAGGCAATAATTTCACTTATGATTTCATCTATCTGAGTATCTATAAGGTATAACTTTTTTCTGTAAAATTAACTTGATTTCATATCATTGTTATCAATCATAGATGTTGGACATCGTTGTGGTTATATAATCATAAGCCTATGATTATATAAGACTTTCTTCTTCTATAAAAAGATTTTTTAATGTTTTGTAATGGCATTAATGATGGTATTCACATTATGTTCCATCATATCGAGATAAGTGGCTGCAGGGCCATTTTCGTTTGACAATGCATCAGAATAAAGTGTTCCACCAATTTTTAAACCTGTTTCTTTTGAAATTTGTTTTATGAGACGGGGGGCAGAGATATTTTCAACAAATAGTGCCGCTGCCTTATTTTCTTTAATTTGTGTGATAAGTTTAGCAACATCAGCGGCAGTTGCTTCAGCCTCTGTTGAAGCGCTTTGAGGGGCAAGGATAGTAAAGCCATATTCTTTGGCAAAATAGCCAAAGGCATCATGGGATGTGATAATGACACGTTTATCTTTAGGGATTGTGGCAATTTTTATTTTTAGAGTATCTTGTGCTGTTTTAAGTTTTTTGATGTAGGATTCGGCATTTTTATTGTAGTTGGTGCAGGATTGTGGATTAATTTTGCAAAAAGCAGCGGCGATATTCTTCACATAGATTTCGACATTGGGAATTGTTTGCCAAGCATGTGGATCAAGAGCGCTGTGATGGTGATGGGCATTATATTCTTGATTTTTCATTTCAAGAGGAGTGATGTTTGCACTAACCGCAACGAGAAGTGCTTTTGTCCCGCTTGCTGTAATAAGACGGTCAATAAACCCTTCTAAATGAAGTCCGTTGATAAAAATAATTTTAGCATTTTTAAGAGCTTGTGCATCATGGGGTGTCGGTTCATAATTGTGGGTATTTGCATTAGGACCCACAAAAGTGGTTATAGAGATATGATCGCCTCCTACATTTTTTACGAGATCTGCGAGAATAGAAAAGCTTGCCACAACTTTAATTTTATTATGTGCAAAAGCAGAGAATGGAGAAAGGGTAAGCAATAAAGCACCAAGCAGAAAAATTTTTTGAGTAAATCTAGACACAGCTTTTCCTTAAAGTGAGGAGGAAGTATAAAAGAGATGGGGAAACCATGTGACAATAAAACCACGTGGACTTATCAGACAAGAAACAAGATAAATAAATCCCGCGGCAATGATGATAGCAGGGCCGGAGGGAAGTGAAAGATGAAAAGAAAGCAAAAGGCCACATATGCTAGAAATGATTCCAAAAAGAATGGAAAGCACGCAGATAGGGACGAGCCGAGAAAACCAAAAACGAGCTGTAATTGCTGGAATCATCATAATGCCAACGGAAAGTAATGTTCCTAGTGATTGAAACCCCCCAACCAGATTCAACACCACGAGTCCAAGCAATGAAATATGAACATATTTACTCAATGGAGAGAGTGATTTAAAAAAGAGAGGGTCAAAGCTTTCTAAGACGAGTGCACGCCAGAAAATAAAAAGGCTGCAGAGTGTGATGAGCATTATGATGCTGATCAACCAAAGGGTTTGTGTATCAATTGCCAGAATCGATCCGAATAAGAGATGAAGTAGTTCAATAGTTGAATTTTTCAGTGAGATAATGATGACACCTGCTGCCAGCGCAATAAGGTAAAAGACGGTCATAGATGCATCTTCTTTCTGAAGACTATTTCGTGAAATTAAAATGGTTGCTAAGGCAACAATAATGCCAGCGAAAATACCACCAATTGTCATAGATATGAGGGAGAATCCGAAAATGAGAAAAGCAGTTGCAACACCAGGAAGAATAGCATGAGAGATAGCATCTCCTGTTAAACTCATTCCACGGAGCATCAAAAAAACACCAACAGGACAAGCGCTAATAGAGAGGAGAGTAGAACCAATAAGGGCGTTTTGCATAAAGTGAAAATCAACAAAGGGGGCAAGAAAAAATGCATACACGTAGATTATAACCTGAGACAGAGAGAATCATTAATAGGAGGGAGATTCTTTTGTGCACGAACACACGAAGAGTTGGATGTGAAAGAAGGCATGGCATGGTGAATTGTGTTGTCGAGAAACTGTGTTGTTTCTCCATAAAAAGCATTTTGTTGATTAATTTGAATCATTTGAGGAAAAAACTCTTGCACGATGAGAGGATCATGGAGGGCTGTCAGAATTGTGCGTCCTTGCTGTTGCCAATATGTAATCAGAGTAAGGAGATCTTTTTGGGTATGACGATCGACGCCATTGAAAGGTTCGTCAAGCAAAATGATATCGGCATCTTGTACAATGATACGTGCAAAAAGAGCGCGTTGTAATTGCCCACCTGATAATGTCTCAAGCGAACGGGTGGCAAGTGCTGTGAGTCCAACCATTTCAAGCGCATTTTGAATCTTAGAATCATAAGGACGCTGGTTTTTCCACAATCCACAAAAAGACCATAGTCCTGTTGTTACAAGTGTTTTCACATCAATTGGAAATGTTTGATCTATATCACATTGCTGAGCAAGATAAGCGATGCGGCTTTTTTTCGGTTTTGTAATTTTTCCTTTAAGAGGTTTAATCAACCCAGCGATGGCTTTTAGCAATGTTGATTTTCCAGCGCCGTTATCACCCGTTATTGCGATCAATGAACCCGCTTTTAACTTTGCTGAAAAGCCCTTAATTGCTATTCTATTTCCATATCCTAATGTTGCTTTATTGAAGTGCAGATCCATAATTTGTACCATCTTTACTTATTATTTTAGAGATTATGTAATAATATAACGTTTGTCAATAAAACGTTATATTATTACATCATTTTAAGTGTTGAATATTTTAGTGGGAAGATCGTGGACAATTCAAAATAATGGTCGAATTTTTCTTGACGAAAGAGAGAGTGTGTATACTATATATAGTATCAAAATGATTGGTGATTCTAAATAAGCACAAGAGAGGGTGTCAGTGTGTTTCGTTTGGTATCTAATTTATTTCCAACGTTATCGTAAAAGTTTGTTAAGCAAGGGTATAGTTGTGTTCTTGCTGCACTGTCTCTTTTGGAAGAATTTCTTTTCATTTTTGTAATTGATTTTTGCCGTAAAAGAGTAAAATAGAGCTCTTTAAAACGGTGGTTTAGGACGTTCGTTTTTTAGATAGCAGGAGGGAATTGTTTGCCAAGCAAAAGATTGTTTTATAACTGGGGAACTCCATTTAAGTTATAGAATAGTCTTTTATTCTCATCATAGTCTTTTAAGTTATTTGATGAGGGATTCTGTTATGTTCAGGAAGCTGTGTGTATTTGAAGATAATCACACGTTTTGCGTACAATTTCTGTTGGTTGTTATTCTTGAGTACCTATAAAATTATGAGATTGACTCTTTTAGAGTTGATTATTTTGGATTGTGAAAGTTGGAAAAAATGTCGATCACTATTTATAGCAAACCATCTTGTGTTCAATGTGATGCTACCCGTCGCGCGTTTGATGCAAAAGGCATTCATTATCGTGTTGTTGATATTTCCTGTGATGAACAAGCGTATAGTTTTGTTCAATCTCTGGGGTATCGTCAGGTCCCTGTCGTTGTTTGTGGTGAGAATCATTGGTCTGGTTTTAGGCCAGATATGATTAGTGGTCTTTGTGCTTAATGGGGCTTATTGTTTATTATTCGAGTGCAACGGGTAATACAGAACATTTTGTCTCGCAGCTTGGTCAACGACTCTTCAAAATTGATAAAAGAAAACCCTCTGCATTAGTTGGTGAACCTTATGTACTGGTGATTCCTACGTATGCAGATGGGGAAGGAAGAGGGGCAGTGCCCAAAGCCGTTATTCATTTTCTTAATGAAGCTGAGAACCGCAAGTTAATTCGTGGTGTCATTGGTGGTGGGAATCGTAATTTTGGTTGCTATTATAATTTAGCCAGTAAGATCATTGCTGAAAAATGTTGTGTCCCTTGCCTTTATCATTTTGAGCTGCGTGGAACTGATGAAGACGTTATTTGTGTAAAAAAGGGATTGGAAAGATTTTGGAAACAATTGGTATAAAACAGTCGCAGAAATCTGATCAGATTACTGATTATCATGCGCTGAATGCAATGCTTAATCTTTATGATGAAAATGGCCATATCCAATTTGATATAGATAGGCTTGCTGCACGGCAATATTTTCTTCAGCATGTTAATCAAAATACAGTTTTTTTTCATAACCTGAAGGAAAAAATAGATTACTTAATAGAAGAAGGTTATTATGAAAAAGCTTTATTTGAGCTTTATGATTTTTCTTTTATTAAAAAGCTTTTTAAACGTGCTTATGCATTTAAATTTCGTTTTCCGACCTTTCTAGGCGCATTTAAATACTATACCAGCTATACGCTAAAGACTTTTGATGGGAAGCGTTACCTTGAACGTTATGAAGATCGTGTTTGTCTTGTGGCTTTATATTTGGCACAAGGGAATAAAGCTCTTGCTGAAAGTTTTTTAGACGAGATTATTACAGGGCGTTTTCAACCTGCAACGCCAACATTTTTAAATGCTGGAAAAAAACAACGTGGTGAATTGGTTTCGTGCTTTTTACTCCGTGTTGAAGATAATATGGAATCGATAGGTCGTGCGGTTAATTCGGCTTTGCAGCTTTCAAAACGCGGTGGAGGTGTAGCGCTTTGTTTAACCAATTTGCGGGAGGCTGGAGCACCCATTAAGCAAATAGAAAATCAATCATCCGGTGTTCTACCCGTGATGAAACTTTTGGAAGATTCTTTTTCTTATGCCAATCAGCTTGGGGCACGCCAAGGGGCTGGAGCTGTTTATTTGCATGCACATCATTTAGATATTATGAAGTTTTTGGATACAAAGCGTGAAAATGCTGATGAAAAAGTGAGAATCAAAACGCTTTCTCTTGGTGTGGTTATTCCTGATATTACTTTTGAGCTTGCACGAAATAATGAGGATATGTACCTCTTCTCATCGTATGATATTGAGCGAGTGACAGGAAAACCCTTTAGCGATATTTCTTTAACAGAACATTATCGCTCTTTTGTTGATAATGCAAAGATTCGTAAAAAGAAAATAAGTGCACGCGTTTTTTTTCAGACATTAGCAGAAATTCAATTTGAGTCTGGTTATCCCTATATTTTATTTGAGGACACTGCCAATCGATCGAATCCGATCGCTGGGCGTATCAGTATGAGCAATTTATGTTCAGAAATTTTGCAGGTGAGTGAGGCAAGTGAACTGGAGACGGATTTAACCTACCGCACAATTGGAAGTGATATATCCTGTAATCTTGGATCAATGAATATTGCTAAAGCAATGGAAAGTCCTGATTTCGGACAGACTGTGGAATCTGCTGTTCGTTCTCTTACGGCGGTTTCGGATATGAGCAATATTGCTTGTGTGCCTTCCATTGCGAAAGGCAATGCTGAAAGTCATGCGATTGGTTTGGGGCAAATGAATTTACATGGGTTTCTAGCGCGTGAAAAGATCTATTATGGGTCTCTAGAAGCGATAGATTTTACGAATATCTATTTTTATATTGTGACCTATCACGCCATACGAGCTTCCAACTTAATTGCGCGCGAACGTCAAGAAGTATTTGCAGGATTTGAAAAATCAGCTTATGCAGATGGACGTTTTTTCGAAAAATATATTGAAAAAGAATGGAAACCGCAATTTGCGCTTGTGCAAGAACTTTTTGCACGGAATAATATTGTTATTCCAGATCAAAAGGATTGGCAGGAACTCAAAGAACGCGTTATTGAGTATGGGCTTTATAACCGAAATTTACAGGCAGTTCCCCCTACGGGATCTATCTCCTATATTAATCATGCTACCTCTTCGATTCATCCAATTGCTTCAAAAATTGAAATTCGCAAAGAGGGAAAAATTGGACGCGTTTATTATCCCGCTCCTTATATGGATAATACGAATTTAAATTTTTACCAAGATGCTTATGAGATTGGTCCTGAAAAAATTATTGATACCTATGCTGCTGCGACACAGCATGTTGATCAAGGTCTTTCATTAACACTGTTTTTTCCTGATACCGCGACCACACGTGATATTAATCGCGCACAAATTTATGCTTGGAAAAAAGGTATAAAGAGTATTTACTACGTACGGTTGCGGCAAGTCGCATTGAGTGGCACAGAGGTCGATGGCTGTGTTTCGTGCAGTTTATAGGAGGTCATTATATGACAAAGATTACAACTAAAAATCCTATTGTATCTGCTGTTAATTGGAATAGATTACACGATGAGAAAGATCTTGAAGTATGGAACCGCTTAACTGGAAATTTTTGGTTGCCTGAGAAGGTTCCACTGTCGAATGATATTCCCTCATGGTCAAGTTTAACCGAAGATGAACGTAAATTAACCATTCGTGTTTTTACGGGACTAACGCTTCTCGATACCATTCAAAATACCGTAGGCGCCATTTCATTGCTTGCTGATGCAATCACAGAGCATGAGGAAGCTGTTCTGACGAATATTGCCTTCATGGAAGCGGTTCATGCACGGTCTTATTCCTCTATTTTTTCAACCCTTTGTTCGACGGTAGAGGTTGATGATGCATTTAGATGGTCAGAAGAAAATATTCATTTGCAAAAAAAAGCGAGGTTAGTCCTTGAGCGTTATGAGGCCAATGATCCACTTAAGAAAAAAATTGCTTCAACTTTGCTGGAAAGCTTTTTATTTTATTCTGGTTTTTATTTGCCTATGTATTGGGCCAGTCGCGCTAAGTTGACCAATACAGCAGATCTCATTAGATTGATCATTCGTGATGAAGCGGTCCATGGTTATTATATAGGCTATAAATTTCAATTAGGCTATGCAAAGCTTGATGAAGCCAAAAGACAAGAAATTAAAGATTTTGCTTTTAACTTGCTCTTTGATCTTTACAATATCGAGTGCAAATATACTGAAGATCTTTATGATGCTCTTGGATTGACGGAAGATGTGAAAATTTTTCTCCATTATAATGCCAACAAAGCTTTAATGAACTTGGGTTTTGAAGCGCTTTTCCCCCAGAGGTTTGTCGTGTTAATCCTGCTATCTTGGCATCTTTATCACCAAACTCTGATGAAAATCATGACTTTTTTTCAGGGGCAGGTTCTTCCTATGTCATTGGCAAGGCGGTTGCGACCACGGATGATGATTGGGAATTTTAATGCCTGCATGCAAACAGAAGTGCGCGGGGTATCCTATTTAAATCTTTGCGTATTTCTAAACATTGAAAACCATTTTTTTCAAACAAATCGCAAACTTCTTTTTCTTGAGAATAACCAATTTCAACAGCAATATAACCGTTTTCTTTTAAGTAGTTAGCGGCACCATGGGCGAGCTTTCGATAAAAGTCAAGCCCATCTTCCCCTCCGATCAGAGCGCGCAATGGATCATGTAAGCGAACTTCTTTTGCAAGTCTTTTGATATCTTTTGCAGGAATATAGGGTGGATTGGAAACAATGAAATCAAAGCGACCTGTGACAGAATCAAACCAATTGCTGAGAAGAGGGGTGAAGCGATGGATTACTTCAGCATTTTTTGCATTTTTTGTCGCTGTTTTAAGGGCATCTTCAGAAATATCGACCGCTACTGCGTAAGATTGGGGAATTTGTTTAAGAATGGCAATCGCAATAGCACCACTGCCTGTTCCCATATCAAGGAGTATGGTTTTTTTCGAATTTTCGACCTGTTTTTTGAGGAAAGGGAGAACAAGATCGATGAGTGTTTCTGTATCCGGACGGGGTTCTAACGTTCCTTGAGACAATGCGAAAGGTATACCATAAAATTCTCTCATTCCTATAATGCGGTAGACCGGTTCGCCTGCAATTCGCCGTTGTACAGCCTGTTCTAGTTGTCTCATATGCTCACAAGACACATGCATATTGGGGTTAGAAATTCTTTCAGCAGTATTTGTTCCTGTTATCCATTCAACGAGTATTTTTGCATCGAGATCAGCTTCTAAAATTCCTTTTGTGCGCAATTTTTCTCGCACTTGTTGGATGACATTTTTGAAAGAATATTGGCTCAATGATTATCCATTTCCATCAGCAGTGTTGTTTGATGATCTGAAATGAGTGCATGAATAAGCTCATCAAGATCTCCTTCTAAGATTCGATCAAGCTTATAGAGGGTCAGATTAATACGGTGATCTGTGACGCGCCCTTGTGGAAAATTATAGGTACGAATACGCTCAGAGCGATCACCAGAACCAACTTGGCTTTTACGAGAAGCTGAACGTTCATTTTCCGCTTTTTGTCGTTCAATATCGAACAAACGTGCCCGTAAAATTTGAAGGGCTCGTGCTCGGTTTTGATGTTGTGATTTTTCTGCTTGTACGACCATAATTCCAGTTGGAATATGCGTGATACGAACAGCTGAATCCGTTGTGTTGACATGCTGTCCTCCTGCTCCAGATGCGCGCATTGTATCGATACGAATATCTTCCGGACGAATATCAATATCAATTTCTGCAGCCTCTGGAAGCACTGCAACGGTAGCAGCTGATGTATGGATACGTCCACCGGTTTCTGTTTCTGGGATACGTTGCACACGATGGACACCGGATTCATATTTCAATTTAGAAAAGACACCTTTTCCTGAAATGCTCGCAATAATCTCTTTGTATCCGCCAACGTCCCCCTCACTGAGTGAAATAACCTCTACTTTCCAATTGTGAGCATGGGCATAACGTTCATACATGCGGAAAAGATCACCAGAAAAAAGTGCAGCTTCTGAGCCACCTGTTCCTGCTCGAATTTCAACAATAGCACTTTTTTCATCAGCAACATCTTTAGGCAACAATAGAATTTGGAGCTCTTTTTCAAATTGTTCTACTTTTTTATATAAAGATGGCAGCTCCTCTTGGGCAAGGCTCCGCATCTCTATATCTGTTTTTTTATCGTTGATAATCGTTTCTAATTCTGTAATTTCTCCGTAAAGAGTATTTAATGCGCGTATAGAGGAAATAACGGGCTGTAGTTCTGCATATTCAGAAGCTAATTTGACATATGTTTCAGCATTTGGATTGGTCGTCATTTGACTTTCAATTATTTCAAAGCGCTTTTCAAGTTGTTTTATGCGATCTTGTGGCAAAGAAACCATGATAATATTGGCCTAATTTTTCATAATACAATTTTTATAATATTTTATTGCCATGCTTTTGTGTTATAACACTGACAATAAATTAGCGTATAGCATCATACAAAAAGGGGTAATAAAGCAGAAAAACTTTTTTGCCAATGAAAACTATTCTATTTTTGAGGTAAATTTTTATAAAATTCGATTTGCTAGAACGATTTCATCTCATAATATATCATCATCTCTTTAAGAGCTTTTTTCCATAAAGTTCAAGGCGATGATGAATGATATTATAGCCAAGGGATTTTGCAATTTCCTTTTGTAGCTTTTCAATAACATCAGAATGAAACTCGATAACTTGTCCTGTTTCTATATCAATGAGATGATCATGATGTTGCCCATCTGCTTGCTCAAAACGAGAGGGCCCACCATTAAAAGTATGGCGATGAATTGTTCCATTTCCTTCTAATGTTTTCATGGTTCGATAAACCGTTGAGAGTGAAATGCTCGAATCTATATTGTTTGCACGCTGAAAAATTTCAAATGCATTGGGATGATCATTTGTATCAGACAAAATATCAAGGATAATACGCCGTTGACGCGTTACCCTTAACCCAGCTGCACGCAATTCTTGCTCATAGTTTCGCTTTTTATTCATCTTCATTGTTGGCTTTTCAAACAAAGGCTCCATGACAGTGTTTGTATTTTTTCTCCGAACCGCAAGGACAACGCTCATTGCGTCCAACCTTTCCCCATGTGGTTACATCGTTGGGGTCACGGTCTTGTGGATTAACAAACCTATTTTCTTGTGCTCGTGCCCATGAGGGAGGTCCCTTTTCTGGATTTTGATCATTAAAGACAGAAGAATCAGCATCCGTCTGCTCAGACATGGTTGGTTCTGTGGGGGATTGAATAATTTCAAAGCGCATAAGCTTAGATGTGACAATTCGGCGCAAATTTCTTAACATATTTTGAAAAAGTTCAAATGACTCTGTCTTGTATTCATTAAGTGGATCCCGCTGCGCATAACCACGAAAACCAACAACAGAACGCAAATGGTCTAAACTCATCAGATGTTCACGCCATAAAGTGTCAATCGTTTCAAGCAAGACTGCTTTGTGAAAATAAGCCATAACCTCTGGAGTATAGCGTTCAGTACGCTCATCTTCAAGTTTTGTAACAGCCTCTGAGATACGCTCTAAAATTTGGTCCTCGGCAATTCCATCTTCTTTTGCCCATTCTTCCACTGGAAGCTCAAGATTGAAAAGTTCTTGAAGTTCTCCTTCGAGAGCTTTTATATCCCATTTTTCAGAATATGTTCCAGAGGGAATATAAGTCTCTACAAGATCTTCAACGACTTCATCGCGCATTTCATGGATCATTTCTGATAAATCATCTGCGTTCATGACCTCCATACGCTGTTCAAAAATAACCTTGCGTTGATCATTCATGACATCATCATATTTTAGCAGATTTTTACGAATTTCAAAGTTTCGTGCTTCGACCTTTTTTTGTGCTTTTTCAAGAGCTTTATTAATCCACGGATGAATAATAGCTTCATTTTCTTTCAATCCAAGTTTTTGCAGCATACTATCCATACGGTCTGAACCGAAGATGCGCATAAGATCATCTTGAAGAGAGAGAAAGAATTTTGAGCGACCAGGATCTCCCTGGCGACCGGAACGTCCACGAAGCTGATTATCAATACGACGGCTTTCATGACGTTCAGTCGCGATAACATAAAGTCCTCCAGCCGCTAAAGCTTTTTCTTTAAGTTGGTTGACATCTTTTTTGATTTCTTCAATTTTAGCTGTTCTCTCTGGTCCTTCGGGGATATCCTGTAATTCTTGTCGGATGCGCATTTCAACATTACCACCAAGCTGTATATCCGTACCGCGCCCTGCCATGTTAGTTGCGATGGTAAGAGCGCCAGGAACGCCTGCTTGCGCAATGATATATGCTTCTTGCTCGTGATAGCGAGCATTTAAGACTCTAAAATCGGGAATGCCCTCTTTTCGTAAACGCTCTGCTAATTGTTCTGACTTTTCAATAGAGGTTGTTCCAACAAGAATAGGCTGCTTTTTTTCGTGCGCTTGACGGATATCACGCACAATTGCTCGATATTTCTCTTCTGCTGTTCGATAAATTTCATCATCTTCGTCAAGGCGTTGTACGGGTAAATTGGTAGGAACTTCGACAACGTCAAGACCATAAATATTTCTGAATTCTTCGGCTTCTGTTGTTGCCGTTCCAGTCATTCCAGATAATTTTCTATACATACGAAAATAATTTTGGAAAGTAATAGAAGCAAGAGTCTGGTTTTCTGGTTGAATAGCAACATGCTCTTTAGCTTCTAACGCTTGATGAAGGCCTTCAGAATAACGTCGTCCGGGCATCATACGACCTGTAAATTCGTCAATAATAACGATTTCATCATTGCGAACAATGTAATCTTTATCGCGAACAAACAGTTTATGGGCTTTTAGAGCATTATTAACATGATGAACGATAGCAACATTTTCTATGTCATAAAGACTTTCACCTTTAAGATAGCCTGCTTGTTCGAGCATTTTTTCAATTTTTTCAGTACCAACTTCGGTAAAGGTCGTTGTTTTTTGCTTTTCATCTATTTCATAGTCCTCTGGACTTAAGGCTGGAATAAATGTATCAATAAGATTATAAAAGTCTGTACGATCTTCTAGAGGACCAGAAATAATAAGGGGGGTACGTGCTTCATCAATGAGGATCGAATCCACTTCATCGACAATTGCGTAATGATGTCCTCGTTGAACCATTTGACTATGATCGAAAGCCATATTATCACGCAAATAATCAAAACCTAGTTCATTATTTGTTGCATAGGTGATGTCACATGCATAGGCTTGTCTGCGGGCATCACTATCAAGGTCATGAAGAATTACACCCGTTGTAAGCCCTAGAAAACTAAAAATTTTTCCCATTGTTTCAGCATCACGACTGGCGAGATAATCATTTACTGTCACAACATGAACGCCTTTACCTTCTAATGCATTGAGATAAATCGGTAAAGTTGCCATTAATGTTTTACCTTCACCGGTACGCATCTCAGCGATACCACAGTCGTGAAGAACCATTCCACCAATAAGTTGTACGTCAAAAGGACGCATATCGTAAACACGTTTTGCGGCTTCACGAACTGTTGCAAACGCTTCGGGTAACAATAAATCAACAGTTTCACCTTCACGAAGACGTTTACGAAAAGCATCTGTTTTTTGGCAAAGCTGCTCATCACTTAATTTTACGAATTGTTCTTCTAAAGCATTAATTTGTGCAACTTTTTGGCGGAGTGCTTTGAGACGTCGCTCATGCGCTGAACCAAAAAATTTACGTGCAAAAACACCTAAATTGACCATCTCTGGCCCTTTCTTTTAATTGTTGTCACTCTTGCTGGGTAATTCATATGCTTTCCCCATACTCTACATTTTCTTTAAGCTTTCTTATATCATAAAATGCAGATGGTACCATTATACTTTCTGGTGTGCAATTTTTCACTTTAATTGTAAAGTAGAGATAAGAAGCGAAATGCGCTATGTCAACTTTAGGTATGCTGTTTAGCTGATACAATATAAAATAATTAAAGATACAATATGTCATTTTCACTATTATCATATGTTTTATCTGCATTAGATAGGGTTGGAGAAACCGAGATAAAAGGACAATTTTATACTTTATTAAAATAAAATTATTCATTTATTTCTCTATGTTTAAAGATTAAAGTGTTATGGTAAAGAAAATTGGAATCTTGAACCTGCCTTCATTTTTAAGGAGTATATTTATGAAATTTAACTTTATCACGCTGTTTTTAGCATCAACTTTATTGGCAAGTACAAGTTTAGGGGTTAGAGCCCAGGAAAATTTGAATTCATCGTCGAATGAGTTAAAGGCTTTGGAGAAAGCTTCTGAAAAAGCCGTTTCTCCTTCTCATGTTATGGCTGTTATTGATGGGAAAGATATTACAGCGGGTAAATTGGATGATTTAGCGCTTGAAATAAATCCTAATTTAGCACGTTTTCCTGATGAACAACGCCGTATGATGGTTTTAAAAGCTTATTTGGATATGCAAGCACTTGCAAAAGCAGCAAGAAGCAAAGGTCTTGATAAGACAGAAGCTTACGATGAACGTATGGCAGTTATGCGTGACAATGTTCTGCAACAGCTTTATTTTAAACAGACGATTGTTGACAAAATTTCGGATGCTGATTTGGAAGCTCTTTACAAAAAGGAGATTGCTGCTTTACCTAAAGAGGATGAAGTTAAAGCTCGTCATATTTTGGTCAAAACGAGAAAAGAAGCAGAATCTATCATTAAGCATTTAAATAAAGGCGAAAATTTTGAAGAGATTGCAAAGAAAAGTTCAACAGATGGTTCTGCTGCTGTTGGAGGTGATCTTGGTTATTTTAGCCATGGTCAAATGGTCAAGCCTTTTGAAGATGCTGCGTTTGGTTTAAAAGTTGGTGCATACACGAAACAGCCTGTTGAAAGTCCTTTTGGTTGGCATATTATTAAATTAGAAGATCGTCGTGTAAAACAACCTCCTGCATTTGATGATGTTAAAGAGATGTTGCGTGCACAGTTGATAAAAAAGCGTTATCAAGAACTCATTGTTGATTTGCGTAGCAAGATAGATGTGAAATATCCTGATCCTAATGTTGCAAAAATCATGGAATCGCTTAATCAAAATGGGTCGTTGCTTCCCGATGAGACATCCGATGAAGAAGATACGGAATAATAAGGAAAATAAGTAGATAGTCTTTTTAATAGAGAGTTTGCTAGGTTTATTTTTTTAAATCAGCAATTCTCTATAAAAGATTATTAATCTTGCAATTATTTTATTTGTTTTTATAAAACGCATTTTATAGAAGGCATATTGTGATTTTTAAAATATCTCCTTTGGCACCCCAAAACATCCAAGAGCTTTTCCCATTATCGGGTGTACGGATGGCAACAGCTAAAGCTGGGATTAAATATAAAGATCGTACAGATCTTCTTTTTATTGTATTCGATACCCCCGTGAGTGTGGCAGGTGTTTTTACACGTTCAAAATGTTCATCTGCCCCTGTAGAGCACTGTCGTGCATCGCTTTCCCATGGGGTTGCAAGGGGTGTTGTTGTGAATTCTGGAAATGCAAATGCTTTTACGGGTAGAAAAGGAAAAAATACAACCGATGAAATCATCTGTGCCGCAGCAAACACTTTAAAGGTGAGAAAAAATGAAATTTTTATAGCTTCTACAGGTATTATTGGGGAGCCAATGGATGCATCGGGTATTATAAATCTTTTACCCAGTATGGCAGAGACAGCAGAAGAGAACAATTGGTTGGAAGCTGCAAAAGCCATAATGACAACGGACACATTTCCAAAACTTGCTACGCGTACTTTTGATTGCGGGGGAGAGTATTAGCATTCATGGAATTGCAAAAGGTGCTGGTATGATTGCACCGGATATGGCAACAATGCTGTCGTTTGTGGTGAGTGATGCGACGATTCCTTCGGATATACTTCAATCCATGTTATCAGAAGCCGTTGAGGGTTCTTTCAATTCGATTACTGTTGATAGCGATACCTCAACTTCAGATACGCTTATGGTATTTGCGACAGGAAAAGAAAGTTTTGCTCCCCTTACAAGTCAATCTGATCCACGTTATAAGATTTTTTTGAAACAATTGGGTTCACTTCTGCATGAACTTGCGCTCCAAGTTGTGTGTGATGGTGAAGGTGCGCGTCATTTAATTGAAGTGAATGTGAGTGGTGCTACCACCAACAATGCAGCGAAAACGATTGCTTTATCCATTGCAAATTCACCGCTTGTAAAAACGGCTATTGCCGGTGAAGATGCAAATTGGGGGCGAGTCGTTATGGCAGTTGGAAAGGCCGGTGTCGAAGTTGATCGGGATCTGTTGACGATTTGGTTTGGTGAGCATCGTGTGGCAGTGAATGGCGAACGAGATCCTGCGTATTGTGAAAAGACAGTAGGTTCTTATATGCAAGGTCAACACATCACAATTCGTGTTGATATTGGTTTGGGTGAGGGCACAGCAACGGTTTGGTCTTGCGACTTAACAAAAGAGTACGTTATGATCAATAGCGATTATAGAAGTTAACGAATGCACTCTCTAAATATTTAATGGCTGATTATTTTTTAAAAAGAATGGAATATATGAATTCTTTTTAAGGTAAGGGAATATGATAAAAAGACAGTTCTATTCTCATGGGAGAGCGATATGAGTATAAGCGATATAGGTATCAAAAATTCCCTTCTTCTTGTTGTTGCCTGCGCACTGTTAGATCAAAATAATCGTGTTTTGCTTACCAAACGTCCTGAAGGAAAATCGCTGGCTGGTTTATGGGAGTTTCCAGGTGGAAAGGTTGAGCAAGGTGAAACTCCAGAAATCTCACTGATTCGTGAGCTAGAAGAAGAGCTTGGTGTGTATGTTCAGGCAAATAATTTACACCCTTTAACATTTGCGAGTCATAGCTATGAAAAATTTCACCTCTTAATGCCATTGTACCTTTGTAATCATTATAAAGGAGTTGCGCAAGGACGAGAGGGGCAGAGTTTAGAATGGGTTTTTATGAATGATCTTGATAAATATCCTATGCCTGATGCTGATAAACCATTGGTACAGGTATTAAAAAATCATCTTCTTTAATATGTTATAAGAAGAAAATATTGTTTAAATATAAGTATTGATTTATAAATTTTTATATTAACTGGGAAAGCCCAATCTCGTAAAATCTATTTATCCTCAATCAATCAAAACCATGTCTTTTGCATACTCCAAGCAGAGAGAGCTACGTGGATGAAATTATTTAAGAAAGACATGAAGTTCATTCTGAAAGAACGCTCTCCAACAGTCAAGGGGGTGTCGCAACATTAAGAATTTACCCAATTTATAATGGTGGTGTTAAATGTTTCATAAGCATAAAGATAGTAATGGATTTATACTTTTACGTATATTGTTGTGAGTTAGGCTTGGAGAGTACTGAGAGATATCAGGAGCATTTATTTCATGAAATATCGATGATAGGAGAAATTTCAAAGGATTCTTTAGAAGAAAATGCTTTGAATTTATTATGAGAGATTATTTTACATGACCAATAATTTAAGCGCCATCGTAATACAATGTAGTATAATAACATATTGTTTTATATCAGTAAATTTTTTTCTCTTGATGCTTTACGGTTATTCAATCAAAAAAGTTTCAATAACGTACAAAAGGTGATGTGTAATGTGAAAAACTATTTAAAAACGAATAAAATATACACTTTATTTCTCTATGGGCTTATAATGAACTATCTGATATTTTTATGAAAATTATATAGTGATCTGTCAATAAATTTTTATACTATTTAAAGATAGGTGGATATTCATAGAAGGTTCTCAATAAATATTGAATATGAGCTTTTGAAAAAATCAAAAGACATTTCTTTTGAGCAAGGAAGGCATACCCTTTGCTAATACAAGCGCCATGGCGTTGCATATTCACGAGCTTGTTTTTAAGACATATCTCTCAACATACCCAAGTCCCTTTCGCATTGGCGCTTGTGAAGGGCATAACGTTAAAGCCTCTATGGAAATAATAATAAAATAGCACCATCCTCTTAATGCTTAATATTCAAAGAGCATGCTGGTGCTATTTATGCTTTGATAGCCTCAATTTTGCGACAGCCTTTATATATTCGAAAGCATTCATAAGAGCTATTTTTCTTCTTAATCGTTTTTATTCATACACCACCCTTGCTTGTGATGCGCTAAGCGGATGATTTTGATGAATTCAACATCAAACAAATTTAAAATGAGATAATCTTACGCTATTTAAAAATCTTTCTCCGGATCAATGATAGATAATTATTATCAATCAATTTACTCTATAATTAAAATATTCAATAAATTGTTTTTATAGGAAATCTATATTAAGTTTCCTGAATTGGACGGCGTTTTGCGATGGGATATTTACCTTTTTTAGCGATACGGGTAATTGCCCCTTCCAATGGTTCTATCATAACGTCCATAGAAAAACCATTTGCGTGGATAATATTTTCATGATCAACCATAATAGCAACATGACCTTGCCAAAAAATCAAATCACCTCGTTGAAGTTTATCCGTATCTGTAAGAGGTTTGCCTATAGTTTCTCGCTGCATATCAGTATCACGTAAAACGATTTGATCAGTCATCATCATAGAGAGCTGGATGAGTCCTGAACAATCAATTCCAAAACCGCTGACACCACCCCAAAGATAAGGTGTCCGGATAAACATTTCAGCAACCGTAACATAATCTTCGTACACGCGTCCAATGGGACTAAGATGATTGCTAATGATTGCTTTTCCATTTTCAAGAATAGAATACAGCGTATCACGGACTTCAACTTCATCAACAACAGTCACTTTACTTCCCATGGATAAAGGATACTCCATTGGTCCACGCAAATCAGCTTGAAAATATTGAAAAGTACGTGGGATTGAAACGATATGTGTTTGCTGTACGGTTGATGTACAAAGCGCTTTTGTATCAATATAGCCAACATAATTATCTTTGAGGGATTGCGCCCACGACATAGTTTCTCCGTGTTCAAAGATAAGAAGTTCTTCTCCAAATAAACACTCTGTTTGCATTTCACTTTTTTTATTGTTTTCTTTAAACAGTCCAGCGACAGGGATATTAACACGTTTTTTTTCACCTTGCACAAAGCATTGTGCCGTAACTTCTGTTTCAAGACGTTTGTCTGCTAAATCTTCTCTAAATGCGTGTAATCTTGGATCTTTAGAGATCATTGCTTGACCTTTCATTTTATCTTTAAATGGGCCCATGATAACTTTGCAGGAAAAACTTCCCACCTTTAAATAAAATGCAAAACATAATTTAAAGTGATAAGACGATTCTTCTGAAACCTCAGAATTGTCCATCTTTGTGGAAATTTTGTGTCTAATTTTAGCTTTTAAAAATATTATAAAGGGCACGAATAGTTTGCGCTGATCCCCCCACGGGGTATCCTGGTTTTTCTTTTGGAACCCACCCAAAAAGATCGAAATGCGCAAAATGTTTAGCTTTTTCAACAAAAGAATTAAGAAATAAAGCAGCGACTATAGAGCCAGCAAAGCTATTTCCAGTTACATTGTTAAGATCAGCGATGGGTGATGATAACATCTCCTGGTAAGGTTTCCAAAGGGGCATTTGCCAAAGAGGATCAGAAACAGCGTGAGCAGATTCAGAAATTTGTTGTGCCCATATTGAATCATTACAATAAAATGCGGGAAGATCTGGTCCTAGTGCGATACGCGCTGCCCCCGTTAAAGTAGCCATGCAAAGCATGAATTCTGGACTCTCTTCATCACCATAGGCAAGTGCATCAGCAAGGACAAGTCGTCCTTCAGCATCTGTATTACCCACTTCAACATTTAAGCCTTTACGACTTTTAAGAATATCACCTGGTCGGTAAGCATTTGCAGAAATTGCATTTTCTACTGCTGGAATCAAAATACGTAGACGGAAAGGTAATTTTGCATCCATGATAAGTTTAGCTAATCCCAAAACGTTTGCTCCACCCCCCATGTCTTTTTTCATAAGCAACATGTTATTGGCTGATTTAATATCCAGTCCCCCTGTATCAAAAGTTACACCTTTTCCTACCAAAGTTATTTTAGGATGATGTTCTTGCCCCCAGTGTAACTCAATCAGCCGTGGTGCAGTGCTGCCTGCTCGTCCTACAGCATGAATCATCGGAAAGTTATGGGTTAAGAGCTCATCTCCACAGATACTTTGGACATGAGCACCATAGATTTTTCCTAGTTTTCGTGCTTCTTCCTCGAGTGTATCAGGATTCATATCATTGGCTGGAATATTAATAAGATCACGGACGAAAAAGACAGCTTCATAAATGCGTTGGAGTTCATTAAGATCAACGGCCTCATTAACATGAATGGATAATGATTTGAAAGAAGAGTTTTGACGATAACGATTAAATTGATAGCTTCCCAGTGCCAATCCAAGATAGGCATTTATTTCATCAGAGGTTTCACCTTCTAAATGCCATTGACCAGCAGGAAGTTTTTGAGCAAGCAAGCCTGTGATAAAGGGATCGCTCCCATTACCAATTCCAAATAAAACTTTTTTTAAATGTCCCGTTTCGTGAGGAACAAAGAGTATTTGGCCTGCTTTTCCAGTAAAATCATTAACTTTTATCCATGCTGTTGTTGAGGCATCAAGTGATAAGTTGGCAAGATTGCTTTGGTTTACCAAGATGATAGGGCAACTGTTATCAATACGTATTGAGCTAAAATGAATGGCGTTCTGGTGCATAGTTATGAGATCCTTATAGTCGTCTAAGTGCGACATACTCGACCAAATGATTTTTTCCCTTTCGTAGAATGAGATTAGACCGTGGTCGTGTTGGCAATATGTTTTCTTGTAAATTTTTTAAATTGATCGTTTGCCAAAGATCATCAGCGATTTTTGAGGCTTCTTTTTCATTAAGAAGGGCATAACGATGAAAATAGGATTCAGGATTTTGAAAAGCTGTTTTACACAAACGTTTAAAGCGCTCTAAATACCAGTGACGAATGACTTCTGTTTCGGCATCAACATAGATTGAAAAATCAAAAAAATCTGACACGAAAGGAATGACTTTTCCATCTTTAGGAAGATCACTGACCTGTAATACATTAATACCTTCAACAATTAAAATATCAGGACGATCAATGGTAATTGTCTGGTTTTCTAGAACATCATAGGTCATATGCGAATAAAGAGGGGCAGGGACATTCCCAATACCTGCTTTTATAGCCGAAAGAAAGCACAGCAACTTTTTAATGTCATAGGAATCAGGAAAACCTTTACGATTCATACGATTTTTTTGCTGTAAGATCGCGTTAGGATAGAGAAAACCATCCGTTGTGATGAGATCCACTTTAAGGCTAGATGTCCAACGTTTCAACAATTCTTGAAGAATACGAGCAGTGGTTGATTTTCCAACCGCTACAGAACCAGCAATTCCAATAATAAAAGGCGTTTTTTTACTCTCTTCTTGGTGGAGAAATTGCTGACGTTTGTGAAAAAGTTCCTGTACTGCTTCAACATGGCATGAGAGCAGACGGGATAAAGAAAGATAAATACGTTGGACTTCTTCAAGGTCGATGGGATCATCAATAGAGCGTAAACGCTTAATTTCATCAAAAGTCAAAGTAAGGGGTGTGTCCGCACGAAACACTGACCATTCTTGTGCAGTAAAGACGCGATAAGGGGAATATCGGTCAGAAATGCATTTGACCAGATTATCTTCCTGATTAATTTTTTGTATAGTCGTATCAATCATTTATATTTGTCTATATTTTGTGCCGCAGCAATCAATTAAGAACGGACAGGTGAATAACTTTGTGTTCAAATAAATTTTGTTTTGTATGCTCTCTTCTTCTTTAAGATAATAAATCATTTCTTGCTAGCTTATCGTCCAGTTATTCCAGTGTGCACGAATTTGTGTTAATGAGAGACCTTGTGCTAAAAAAGCCCATAAAAGGAGGCGCGCTTTTACGGCAGATAAATAACCAGACATGAGAGCACCAGAAGCAATCATATCTATTTCTGAGCCTTTATAGCCATAGGTTATACGAGTTGTTGAGCCATTACAACAACGACTAGCAATAATGATGGGTATTTTTTGTGCATATTGTTGTACAAGATCTGCTTCTTGAAAACTACAATGTCCTGCACCAAAACCAGCGATAACAAGTCCAGCATAATCCCCACTTTCAAGGCAAAGTTTCATTAATTTTGCATCAGATGATAAAGAGGAATGGAGGAGTGCAATTTGATGATCATGATTTTGGGGAAGTTCAAACGTTGTCGGGAAAAATTTTCGATCATTAAAATAAATGAGTTTTCCTTCTAAAATAGTTCCTAAAGTGCCTGCGAGGCCTGATTGAAATGTTTCAATTTTGACGGTATGGCTTTTATAGAGCCAATAAGGTGAATGAATTGTATCATTGATGACAACGAGAACGCCTCTGTTACGACTTTGTGGGGAAGCTGCAACACGTGTTGCTGCTAAAATATTAGCAGGTCCATCAGCGCCTGCCTCAAGAGGGGTGCGCATAGCACCGGTTATGATGAGTGGTTCAGCTTCCTTCCAATAAAGAGAAAGAAAAAAAGCTGTTTCTTCTAGAGTATCAGTTCCTTGCGTTAAAACAATCCCTGTTGCACCAGCCTTTATTTGCTGTTTTCCCCACTCGATTATTTCAAAAAGAATTTTAAAAGATAAAGATCCACTTGGTATTTGCATTAATGTTTGTGCATGAATATCAGCAACGCTATTTAAGTCAGGAACACTTTTTATGAGGGTATCTGAAGTTAAAGTTGGCTGCATGTGACCAAAACGATCAGCAGTCATTGCAATTGTTCCACCTAAGGTTCCTATGGCTATTTTTTTCATCATTTTCCTCTAAAAGGCACAAACTGTTTATAGAAAGCTACTTAGCAGTAATTTACATTGACAACAATGATATCATTTTTTCAATTTTAATAAATTGAGTTATGCTGAATCATTGTGTTTTGCTTTATGTGTTCTTAAATAGAACAATAGTAATTGAGTTTAATATTGTATGCAAAGCAATCAATATTAAAAAATAAAGTTAATATTAAGGAGCCTCCTTATGACAGAACATAAGCCAGACATAATGTATGGTACAACAATTATTACGGTACGAAAAGGTAACAAAGTGGTGATGGCTGGCGATGGTCAGGTTTCTCTTGGACAGACGATTATGAAAGGCAATGCACGTAAAGTTCGTCGTCTTGGGAAAAGTGGAGCGGTTATTGCTGGTTTTGCAGGTGCTACGGCAGATGCCTTCACATTATTGGAAAGGCTAGAAACAAAGCTTGAGCAATATCCTGATCAGCTTATGCGTGCATGTGTAGAGCTTGCGAAGGACTGGCGAACAGATCGCTATTTGCGTCGTCTTGAAGCAATGATGCTCGTGGCTGATAAGAAAGTAACTTTGGCTCTAACAGGGCTTGGTGATGTCTTAGAACCAGAAGATGGGGTTATGGCTATTGGTTCTGGAGGAAATTTTGCTCTTTCAGCAGCACGAGCACTCATCGACTTGGATTTGGATGCCGAAACGATTGCTCGTAAAGCGATGGCGATTGCCGCTAAAATTTGTGTTTACACCAATGATCATTTTACAATTGAAACATTGGATGCAGAATTATCTTCTTTAGAGAAAGCTATTTAAATGTGTGTTGTATTTTCCCCTCGTGAAACTGTTTCTGAACTTGATCGTTTTATTATTGGCCAAAATGATGCCAAACGTTCTGTAGCTATTGCACTGCGCAATCGGTGGCGTAGACAACAGCTTGATGAGCCGATGCGTGAAGAAGTTATGCCAAAAAATATTTTAATGATAGGGCCGACAGGTGTTGGTAAAACAGGGATTGCACGTCGATTAGCAAAACTTTCTGGAGCACCCTTCGTGAAAGTAGAAGCGACTAAATTTACTGAAGTTGGTTATGTGGGGCGCGACGTTGAACAAATTATTCGAGACCTTGTTGAAATTGCTGTTTCCCTTGTGCGTGAAAAAAAACGCGATGAAATAAAAGAAAAAGCTCACATGAATGCTGAGGAGCGTGTTTTAGATGCCCTTGTTGGTAAAACAGCAAGTCCTGCTACCCGTGATAGTTTTCGCAAAAAATTGCGTGAAGGTGAATTAGATGAGAAAGAGATTGAAATAGAAGTCGCCGATAATAATAGCAATAGTGCTTCAACCTTTGATATTCCTGGTATGCCTGGGGCGCAAATGGGGATTATGAATTTATCCGATATTTTGGGCAAAATGGGTAGTCGTACAAAAGTCCGTAAAACGACAGTAAGGGATGCTTTTAAACCGCTCATTGATGACGAATCTGAAAAACTCCTTGATCAGGAACAAATTATTCAAGAAGCGCTGCGTGTTGCTGAAAATGACGGTATTGTTTTTATCGACGAGATTGATAAAATTGCATCCAGAGATGGAGGCGCAAGTGCCGCAGTTTCACGTGAAGGTGTTCAACGTGATCTTTTGCCTTTGGTTGAAGGAACAACAATTGCGACAAAATATGGGCAAATTAAAACAGATCATATTCTTTTTATCGCCTCTGGTGCATTTCATGTTTCCAAACCCTCTGATTTATTACCGGAGCTTCAAGGGCGTTTGCCTATCCGCGTAGAACTCAACCCTTTAACAAGGGAAGATTTACGACGCATTCTAACAGAACCAGAAGCGAGTTTGATTAAACAATATATTGCTCTTATGGCAACAGAAGAGGTCCATTTGGAAATTACCGATGATGCAATTGACGCTTTAGCAGATATTGCTGTGGATTTAAATGCAAGGATTGAAAACATAGGGGCACGTCGCTTGCAAACGGTGATGGAGCGTGTTTTGGATGAGATTTCTTTCACGGCGCCCGATAAAGCTGGAACATCGTTTAAAATTGATGCTGCTTATGTGAAAAAATCTATTGGTGAACTTGCTGCTGATATCGATCTTTCCCGTTTTATTCTTTAGAGGTATCGCTTGTTTTGCTTATCTTTGTGCTTGGATAATTTTAAAGCCATGGGCTTGTTCATGTATCAACACTGTACGGAAAATATCTTTTAAGAGTGTTTCATAAGGGAGATGGCGGTTTGCAACAAGAAGCAGACTGCCATTTGGTTTTAGGCATTTTGCAGCATTTATAATAAAGTGTTTTCCTAAGGAAACATCTGTTTTTTGTTGTGTATGAAACGGTGGATTTGAAATGATTGTGTCATACATATTTGTGATAGGCTCATGTACAAGGTCATGCCAATAAAAGTGTATTGAAAAAGGAACTTTTATGGGATTAAGGTGCTGTTTTGCTGCTTTCAAAGCATTGTAATCGGCTTCATAAAGATCGAGAGTTTCCAGCTTTACATTGCTTTTAAGGGCAGCGTGAGAAAGATAGCCCCAGCCCGCTCCAAAATCAGCCGTTTTCCCAGAAATAATTTTGAGCATATAAGAAGCAAGTGCCGAAGATCCTAGATCAATACGACCGTGTGAGAACATACCAGGAGTGGTTTGAAAGTTATCAAAAGAAAGCGGTGGTGAGCGCCATTGGTCAATATTCTGTCGCTCTATTTTTTGAGGAACTTGTAGCCAAAATACAAGACCATGATTTTTAGACAATTTATCGGTAACGGGAACAATATTTTTAACCCATTTCATCATTGAAGCAGCACCAGCCGTTTTATTCCCACTGACCACAATCCATCCATTGGGTTTAACGCATTCTAATAAATCAAGAAAACAATTTTGGTTAAAACCACGATATTTTCCCAACTGTAAAAGTGCTCCATCATAGATCAAAGTTTTATCTATTTGAGGAGAGCAGTGAAATTTCGTGTCGACAAATTTTAAAAAATCTGGTCGCCAAGGCGTGATAATTTTTAAATTTTTGGCCCATTTTTGAGCAGGGATTTCCGTTAAACCGAAACTTATCCAACATTTGTTTGGATCTGGATAAGGGAGTGCTTGATTTTCAAAAGGTAAAAATAACAACACATATGGTTCTTTCAAAGAAAAATGCCACTCCAATGTTGGGATGGCATTTCATGATTACGATAAGAAGAAAAGATTACGCTTCTTTTTTCTTCCGACGGCGCTTATTTTCAGATTGTTTTTTTTCATCCATGCACTTTTCTTCTTTCACCGATTGATCATCGGTAATTTCCTTTCCGGTTTCTTGATCAATAACCTTCATTGATAAGCGAACTTTTCCACGCTCATCAAAGCCCATGAGTTTAACCCAAACTTTATCACCTTCTTTAACAACATCTGTTGTTTTTGTGACGCGTTCTGATGCCAGTTGAGAGATATGAACGAGTCCATCACGAGAACCAAAGAAGTTTATAAACGCACCAAAGTCTGCAGTTTTTACAACTGTTCCTTGGTAGATAGCGCCAACTTCGGGCTCATCGACAATAGAATGAATCCAGCGTTTTGCTGCTTCAATGGTTTTAGCATCAGCAGAAGCAATTTTAATGGTACCATCATCTTCAATATTAATTTTTGCTCCAGTTTGTTCCACAATTTCTCGAATAACCTTACCACCAGAGCCGATAACATCACGGATTTTATCGACAGAAATATTCATCACTTCAATTCGTGGAGAAAATTCACTCAGTTCAGCTCGTGCGCTGGTTAAAGCTTTTGCCATTTCGTTAAGAATATGGATTCGGCCACCTTTGGCTTGTTCCAGTGCGATTTTCATAATCTCTTCGGTAATACCGTCAATTTTGATGTCCATTTGCAAAGCAGTAATACCATTTTCTGTTCCTGCGACTTTAAAATCCATATCTCCAAGATGATCTTCATCGCCTAAAATATCAGACAGAACCGCAAAGCGCTCTCCTTCTTTAATCAAACCCATGGCAATACCTGCAACGGGGCGTGCTAAAGGAACACCAGCATCCATGAGAGCAAGTGATGTGCCACAAACCGTTGCCATAGAAGAAGATCCATTGGATTCAGTAATTTCTGAGACAGCACGAATGGTATAAGGAAAAGATTCTTTTGTTGGTAGCATGGGGTGAATGGCTCGCCATGCCAATTTACCGTGTCCAATTTCACGACGACCAGGAGAACCAAGGCGTCCTGTTTCACCCACTGAAAAAGGTGGAAAATTGTAATGGAGAAGGAATGTTTCCTTGTACATCCCTGTTAAGGCATCCACATATTGTTCATCTTCACCAGTCCCCAATGTCGCAACAACAATCGCTTGGGTTTCTCCGCGGGTAAAGAGTGCTGATCCATGTGTGCGGGGTAAAATACTTACTTCTGATTGGATAGGGCGCACGGTAGAAAGATTGCGTCCATCAATACGCCTTTCTGTATCAAGAATATTTCCACGAACAATTTTTGCTTGTAACTGTTTAAATACGGTTGCAATTTGATCTGTATTAAATTGACAGTCTTCTTCCGTTTCTGGCATAAATTTATTGATGATTTCTGTTTTTAATGCATCAATTGCGGTATAACGTTCTTGCTTATCAGTAATTGTGTAAGCTTTTCGTATATCCTGTTCTGCCATTTCCTGCATCGCTTTTTCAAGTTCAGAAAGATCTTCCGGAACAAAATCACGAGGATCTTTTGCAGCAACTTCAGCAAGCTTGATAATGGCATCAATGACAGGTTGAAGGCCTTTGTGACCAAACATCACAGCACCCAACATGATATCTTCCGGCAATTCTTGTGCTTCTGATTCAACCATCAATACAGCACTTTCTGTTCCAGCAACCACAAGATCAAGTTTTGATTCAGGCATTTCATCGATATGAGGATTGAGAACATATTGTCCGTTACAATAGCCAACGCGGGCACCCGCTATAGGTCCCATGAAAGGCACCCCCGACAGAGTCAATGCGGCAGAGGATGCAACCATTGCAAGGATATCGGGATTATTTTCAAGATCGTGCTGTATAACAGAAACAATGACTTGTGTATCATTTTTATACCCCTCAACGAAAAGGGGACGAATTGGACGATCAATCAAACGTGAAATCAAAGTTTCATTTTCACTTGGCCGACTTTCTCGTTTTAAATAGCCCCCAGGTATTCGACCAACAGCATAGGATTTTTCTTGATAATTAACGGTAAGTGGAAAAAAGTCCTGGTCTGGTTTTGGGTTTTTGGCCGATACAACGGTTGCTAAAACAATCGTTTCTCCATAGGTAGCAATCACTGCGCCATCAGCTTGACGCGCTATTTTCCCTGTTTCAAGGGTGAGCGGACGCCCAGCCCATTCAATTTCTATCTTGTGCGTTTTGAACATTTTTTATCCTTAATGACCAGTATTTAAATCTTTGATTGCTCACATTCTGGTTTTGCGTAGCATATTTTCAAGCTCTAGGATGGACAACAAGTTACTTTCATCTTTTTTGTGAGAAGAGAGGGATAAATCGCCTTAAATGTGAAATGATGAGCAGTCCTATCCCATAATAACGTGTCAGTTTTTTAAGTTTTTTGACTAAAAAAACATGTTGAAAAATGGGTGGTCTTTTTATACCACCCAATTTCTCTTTTAGCGACGCAAACCTAACTTTTTGATAAGTGTCTGATAACGATTTTGGTCAACTCCTTTAAGATAATCAAGAAGACGCCGGCGTTGAGACACCATCTTTAAAAGACCACGACGCGAATGATTATCTTTTTTGTGAGATTTAAAGTGGTTTGTTAAATTAGAAATACGTTCAGAAAGTACAGCAATCTGCACTTCTGGTGATCCTGTATCACCAACTTTATTTGCGTATTCTGCAACAAGAGCTTGTTTACGTTCAGCTGTAATCGACATCGTATCATCCTTTCAAAAAACGAAGAAACATAAAGCCACCCATAGCCGAGATGTCGTTCAGCTAGGGTCTACGAAGAAATAAGAAGAGTTGAATACTCTTACCTATTTTCGCTCTTATATAGGAAAGAAGGTTAAAATACTAGTCCTTTACAGCATTTTGAGATCTTTCTTTAAATAAAGGCTTTTGTTTTGAAATATTGATTTAAATAAAGTTTTATGAGAGTTTTTAAAGAATTATGCATCCTTTTGATACAAAGATTATAAGAGAGAGTGTGTGTGGTAACAAAAGTAATAAATACCGATTTGGAGGGAAAAGATGCAGAACATTTCAACATTAAGACTTTTTCGTAATTCGGTATTTCGAAATTTGTGGTCATCTACTCTTATTTCTAATTTAGGGGGACTGATACAGGCTGTTGGAGCAGGGTGGTTAATGGCGTTAATTAGTTCTTCGCATTCCATGGTTGGGCTTGTTCAAAGTGCGACAACGTTACCACTTGTTATGTTTTCTTTGATGGCAGGGGCATTAGCGGACAATTTTAATCGGCGTCAAATTATGTTGTGCGCACAGATTATGATGATGGTCATATCCATGAGTTTAGCTGTTTTAGCTTATATGGGACTTTTAACACCTTGGCTTTTGTTATGTTTTACGTTTTTAATTGGATGTGGCACAGCTTTTTATAATCCTTCTTGGCAAGCAACAATAGGAGATATTGTAAGTAGGGAAAATATTCCTGCTGCTGTGAGCTTGAATAGTGTTGGTTTTAATTTGATGCGAAGTGTTGGTCCTGCTATTGGGGGGGGCATCATTGCAACTTTGGGGGCATCTGCTGCTTTTTTGTTTAATGCTATAAGCTATATTCCTCTTATTGGTGCATTATTTTTCTGGAAATCGAATTATGAAAACAATTCATTGCCAAGAGAAAGACTGTTAGGGGCTGTCTCAGATGGTTTGCGTTATGTTGCGATGTCACCTAATCTCTTGAATATTATGGTTCGAGCGTTCTTTTTTGGCATAGGGGCTATTTCGATTTTAGCTCTTTTACCGATTGTGGCGCATAAAGTTCTGGGAGGAAGTGCCCTTCTTTATGGTACATTGCTTGGTTGTTTTGGGCTAGGAGCCATGACAGCAGGGATTACTAATGCATTTATACGGCATCATTTTCGTCCAGAAACCATTATTGTAAGTGCATTTATTGGTTTTGCTTTTTCTTGCTTTTTATTGGGAATAAGTCGTTCACTGATTTTAAGCCATATTGCTTTATTTCCTGCAGGCTTATGTTGGGTTTTGGCATTATCATTGTTTAATACATCTGTACAACTCTCTACACCACGATGGGTTGTAGCACGTGCTTTAGCGCTCTATCAAACGGCATCTTACGGGGGAATGGCTGTTGGAAGTGCAATTTGGGGCGCTTTAGCGGATGGTTATTCTCCAACAATTGCTTTGAGTATTTGTTCTCTATTCTTGATTTTTGGTGCTCTTGCGGGGGTAAAATTTAGAATTCAAGAAATTCCTGAGATAGATTTAAATCCTCTTGATCATTTTAGAGAGCCGGAACTCTTACTGGACCTAAAAGCAAGAAGTGGTCCGATCATGATAATGATCGATTATCAAATTCATGAAAATGATCTGGAAGAGTTTCTCAAAGTGATGACGCATCGACGCCATATTCGTTTACGTGATGGGGCGCGTCAATGGGTCCTTTTACGAGATCTTGAAAGACCTGAATATTGGACAGAGGCTTATCATATGCCCACATGGGTAGATTATTTACGTCACAATCATCGTCGTACAAAAGCGGATGCTGAAGTTAATAAGCGTTTGCGTCATTTAAATTGTGCCCCTAACGGTATAAGGGTGCACCGCATGATTGAACGACAGACAATACCTCAAGCCAATGAAATGCTTTTAAAAGCCTCTTCTGATCATCTTCCTTAAGGTGAGAGAAGTTTTTTTGTAAAGTATTAAATATGGTTATATTCTTTTGATCAATTGGTTAGTATAAGCACAAAAAATGAGTGATTTAATTATTAACCTATTCATTTATAATAATGTTTTATCATTTTTTTATATTAAATGATTATCTCAAAAATCTGAATCTTCTCTCACTTTAAATCTATTGATCTTATTTATATTGAAGTAATAAAAACCATTTTCTTGTACGTTACAAGTGAAGTAAGTATGATAAACACGATAGAAAAAGAAGGACTTTTGGTGAACGATGTTAATTGCCAAGGGGTTATTACTATCTTTTAAATCGAAAAATGGGATTATGATACCAGTTTGTATTTTTTCTTAAGTCTAAAAATGAGTGATGAGCAGTGAATTTTATGCACTTTAAAAACGCTGTTGTAAAATAGGCTGCGAGTGCAGAGAGAAATTTTTCTTAAATGTGTGAGGGAGAAGCACAACAGTTTTCTGTTTTGAGCTGTTTTACTTTGAATGAAGGATAACCCTGTTCAAAAAACGAGAACAATAAAAGTATCAGACAAGGCGCTATCTTCATTATTTAAAAGATAAAGTTGAACTAAAGGTGCGAAAATAACTCATTACCTTTAGAGTTTCATATTTTTCCAAAATGAATCTGTCTTACTTTCTCAAATAGATATATGCTTGGCTCATATTTGGTATAGAAAGTTAGAACTATTTACAAAATACTGAGTCATTTTAATTTTTTTTCAAACATACGGTAGAATTGGGGTTAAATATTGATTTACAAACAAGAGCAAAAATACAATTTTATCGGGTAAACAATGTTACGAAACAAAAAAATATATCAGCAATAGATTGGAGAGATATATCAATTTTTATTCGATACAAAAAATGATAAAATACTAATCTTTAAAATTGCTTATTCTTTACAGATGTTTTTACAAATCTTTTGCATAATATTTATAACGATGAGAGTGATAGCCGATTGTAAATATCATTATACTTGTATTTAAGTTTTAGGTTTTGAATCTCTTTATTTTAAATAAATGCTTTTAGAAAAAACAGATTATGTAGGTGTATATTATAATAATAATTTGTCGTATTTTATATTGAATGTAAGAGTCCAAATCATTTTTTTATACATTCCGAGGGTGGGGATAAAAGCGACAGAGAAAGAAAGGCTCTTATTAAATCGTATTTTAAATGCAAGGGATGTTGCAACATTAGGGGAAAGTGTATGGTGGTTTTATCTATAGCACGATCTTTAAATTTTGATCTGAATGAGATGAGTGTAGAGAAATGAAAAGCACCATATTTCTTTTAATTTGATAGAGAGCAATATCTTTTAACAAGAGCATAGCTATAAGAAAGAAACACTTAAATTGTGAAAATCCGCTTTGGTTTAAATAAACTTTTGTCGAGAGTGCCAATAGCAAGAAATTGTTCCTTATAGAGGAGACAAACCTCTTCTTCATCAAAAAGTGTTGTATGAGCACATAAAGGAATAGAATGTCCTCTCATAACTTTCTGTGCTTGGGTTTCAGTAAGCGGATAATGAGGGAGACAATCTAATGCAGCTCCCGTTTCAATGAGAAGTTCATCGAGTGTTGAGAAGTCTTTTTCAAAAAAACGCTCATTTTCATCTGTGGTATTTTTATTGAGCGATATTGCTGTTTTTAGTTCATCCCATGTAATGAGATCCTCTTCATCAAAAGGAGCAACGGCAATACGTCTTAAGTCAGCGATATGCCCATAGCATCCCAAATCCCGTCCCATATCACGTGCTAGCGAGCGTACATAAGTTCCTTTTCCGCAAGTTATTTCAAAGACAGAGCACTCTTTGCTAGGCATTTCTATTAATTTAAAAGTTTCTATTTCCACTTCACGAGGCGCAATTTCAACGACTTCCCCTTCACGGGCGAGATCATAGGCACGATTTCCAGCAATTTTGATGGCTGAAAATTGTGGAGGTGTTTGCAAAATAATACCAGTATATTGAGGAAGAAGAGCAAGTATTTCTTCTTGTGTTGGACGTTTGAAAGATGTTTTCGTTATTTCTCCTTCTAGATCATCTGTTGAACGCTCTTGCCCCCAAGCAATATGAAAACGGTAAGTTTTTTTGCCTTGCATCACGTAAGGAACAGTTTTGGTTGCTTCACCCAAAGCAATGGGAAGAAGACCAGAAGCAAGAGGATCAAGCGTCCCAGCATGTCCTGCTTTTTGTGCATGAAAGAGCCATTTGATTTGTGAGACAGCTTCTGTTGATTTCATTCCTTTTGGTTTATCAAATATGACCCAACCAGAAACAGGACGCCCTTTTTTCTTGCGTTGCCGTGCCATTTCTTTAATCCTCATCTTTATCACGATGAAGATCGCGCGCAACCTCAGGCGATCGGAGGAGGGCATCAATTTTTGAAAAGTTATCAAAACTATTATCAAGTCTAAAACGCAGCTCTGGCATATATTTCATTTGTCGCAATGCATGACTAATTTCTCCACGGAGAAAACGGCTATTTTTATTAAGAGTATCAACAACATCAGTATGAGAAGCATCTTTAAGCGTGCTGAGAGGTGATACAAAGCAAGTAGCAATTTTTAAATCTGGTGACATGCGTACTTCAGAAACAGAAATGACAATATTTTTTAAAACATCATCAAGCAAAATATTACGCTGTAGTATATGCGCGACTGCATGACGTACCTGCTCTGCTACTCTAAGCTGCCGTTGTGATGGCCCTGCATTTCTCATCGAAGCTTTACCCTTACTCCAAGCTCTCTTTTTTGACCATCCAAATAAGGAAAAAAGAGACACAGTGTATAGAATTTCAATAACTTTACTCTGTTTTAAAATGAGCAAAGTTATTGGATTATTTTATAATGTGCGATTAATATGTTCGATACGGAAGGTCTCAATGATGTCTCCTGCACGCATATCTTCATAATTTTCAAAGGCTATTCCGCATTCTTGACCACTCTGCACTTCATTGACTTCATCTTTAAAGCGTTTGAGTGTTTTTAATTTTCCCTCGTGAATAACGATATTATCGCGGATAAGGCGAACACCGGCTCCTCGTTCTATTTTACCTTCTGTAACACGACATCCAGCAACTTTTCCGATTTTTGTAATGTTAAAGACTTCTAGAATTTCGGCATTACCAAGGAAAGTTTCACGCTGTTCTGGTGAGAGCAACCCAGACATAGCCGCTTTGATATCATCCACAAGATCATAAATGATGTTATAATAACGAATTTCAATTCCTTGTGTTTTAGCAAAATCACGCGCTTGTTTATTGGCGCGAACATTAAACCCAATGACAGCTGAGTTAGAAGCTTCGGCAAGAGAAATATCACTTTCGGTAATTCCTCCCGCACCAGAATGTACAACACGTGCACGAACCTCATCATTTCCTAGTTTTTCCAATGCTGAAGCGATTGCTTCAATGGATCCTTGCACATCTCCTTTGATAATAAGAGAAAATTCCTTAACACCAGTCGTTTGCAATTTTGTCATCATCTGTTCAAGAGAACCACGCGAACCGGTTTGTCGAGCAACAGCTTTATCCCGCGCTAATCGCTGACGGTATTCAGAAATTTCGCGTGCTTTTGCTTCATGCGTGACAACAGCAAAACGGTCTCCAGCTTGGGGTGTTCCTTGCATGCCTAAAATTTCAATTGGTGTAGAGGGAACAGCTTCTTTGACATGGCGACCATGATCATCAATCAAAGCACGCACACGCCCCCATTCATTTCCTGCAACGATAATATCAGAAGGATGCAATGTCCCTTTTTGAACAAGAACGGTTGCAACAGATCCACGTCCGCGATCCAATTTAGCTTCAATGACAACGCCCTCTGCAGTTCGATGAGGATTTGCTTTCAGATCAAGCATTTCAGCTTGAAGAAGGATAGCATCAAGAAGTTTATCAAGGTTTTGACCCGTTTTAGCAGAAACTTCAACGTCCAAAGTTTCACCCCCCATTGTTTCAACAAATACTTCGTGTTGTAGAAGCTCTGTACGTACTTTTTGTGCATTCGCAGCTGGTTTATCAATTTTGTTGATTGCAACAATAATAGGCACACCAGCAGCTTTAGCATGATTAATTGATTCAATTGTTTGCGGCATGACACTATCATCAGCGGCGACAACGAGAACTGCAATATCGGTAACACGAGCTCCACGGGCACGCATAGCCGTAAATGCAGCATGTCCCGGTGTATCAATAAAGGTAATTTTTTGACCGTTTTGTTCTACTTGATAGGCCCCAATATGCTGGGTGATACCACCCGCTTCACCAGAAACAACATTGGCTTTGCGAATAGCATCTAGAAGAGAAGTTTTTCCGTGGTCAACATGGCCCATAATAGTTACAACAGGGGGACGTTGCTGCATGTTTTGGGGATTATCTGTTATGTTAAAGATACCTTCCTCTACGTCAGATTCTAAAACACGTTTCACTGTATGGCCAAATTCAACAGCGATGAGTTCGGCAACATCTGCATCAATAACATCGCCAGGCTTCATCATGTGTCCTTGTTTCATCAAGAATTTAATGACATCAACGGAACGCTCCGTCATACGTTGTGCGAGCTCTTGAATGGTAATTGTTTCAGGAAGAACAACTTCACGAGAAATTTTTTCTCTTGGTTCTTGGTTTTGTGCACGCTTAAACTTTTCTTGTCTGCGTCGCATTGCAGCCATTGAGCGTCCACGCGCACTTCCTTCTTCGTCCAGTGCACTATTAAGAGTTAGTTTTCCACGGCGCCGTTCATCAGCTCCTTTGACAACTTTTGGTGCACGTATTTCTGATTTACCAGGATTAGCACGACGGCTATGGTTATACCGCTCCTCCTCTTTATCTTCATCTATTTTGCGCTTTTCAATCGCTGTTGTATTTTTAGGCGCAACAGGAATCTTTACCTGTTCAATGAGAGGGGGTTCAGAGAGAACAGGTGAAATGTGTACCGGCTGTTTTTCTTCTTCTTGTTTGTGTTGTATTTCTTTTTCTTTAATTTCTTTCTGTAAAATTTCTTCACGCTCTTTAGCACGTTTTGCTTCTTCTTCGGCTTTTTCTCGCGTTATTCTTTCTTGGATATGTGCTTCTTCTAACGCGCGAAGTCTCGCTTCCATTTCAGCCGATGAAAGATTACTTTTAGCGACAGATTCTTGAGGTTTTTTTCCCTCAAAACGCGGTTTAGTGCGCTGGGAGGCTACATGCGGCTTTGTAATGGGCTGAAGGGTTTCAGTTTTTTCATCAGGTCGCGTAATTTTACGTCGTTTGGTTTCGACAACGACAGCCTTCGTACGGCCATGGCTAAAATTTTGTTTGACCGTGCTTGTTTCCAAGGCAGACCGCTTGAGAGTTAGTGTCTTCTTGCCTGTTATTTTGTCGTTGTTATTTTCACTCATTGTACTTCCTTCACGGCTTGAGCCGTCATCTCACCGAGCTTACTATCTTTGATATCACGATAGCTGATCAATTTATATGTTGTTTTGAGAAATCCTTCAGCAGCCTTTGTGTCCAATAAGGCTGCATGCATGACAGGATTAGAGCCAAAAGCCACGCGCATTTCATCACTTGTAAATAAAGATATGGTTTTTATTGTCCGATTTGTTTGTTGTTGTATTGTATGGATAGCTTGTGCAATTTTTCGTTTTCCATCTTCTGTTGTTTCTTTAGCATGAAGTACAAGAATAACTTGACCGGAGCGGATAGCAGCGTCAACCTTCATTGCTCCCATGACAACAGCTCCCGCTTTTCTTGCCAAAGAAAGGCTTGAAAGAGCTGCTTTGAGTAGAAGCGTATCAACAATATGCGCAAGATTAGGTACAACCTCAACATCTGTTTTAAAATTTTTATGAAAAGCTTTCTGTTTGATCGCTCTCTCAATAACAGAGTGATGGGCAGAAACCCAAACGCCACGCCCTGGTAAATTCGCTTTAAGATCAGGAACAATTTGATTATTGGGACCAACAACAAAACGGATCAGCGTTTGTGCTGAAGCATTTTGTCTGGTCACAATGCAAGTTCGTTCATTCATTTAAAGTGTATCCACATCCAAATCATCTGTTTTTTCATTTTCTGCAGAATTTTCATCTTCTACAGGACTTTCTGTAACAAGATCAGCCGGATCTATCCAGCCTGCTTGTACACGTGCGGCTAAAACCATAGCTTCTGCATCCGCGCGTGTAATGTCAAAGGGGGTTAAAATACCAGAAAAATTCTTTGTTTGACCTTCTTTGCGTTCTCTCCAACCAGCCAAATCATCAACGGCATAGCCTGCAAAATCTTCTATTGTTTTTACACCATCCTCACCTACAGCAACCAGCATAGCACTTGTCATTCCAGGAAGTGTTCGTAATTCGTCAGAAACGCCAAGATTTTTGCGTTTTTCATCAAGTTCTTTTTCTTTATGATCGAGATATTCGCGCGCCCGATTTTGAATTTCAGCAGCGGTATCATGGTCAAAACCATCAATGGAAGCAATTTCCTCAAGATTAATATAGGCGATTTCTTCAATAGAAGAAAAACCTTCTGATGCCATAACTTGTCCGATCATTTCGTCAACCTCTAAGGCTTCCATAAACAATTTACTTCGTTCAGTAAATTCTTTTTGACGATTTTCAGATTCTTCCTTTTCAGTTAAAATATCAATGTTCCATCCTGTTAGTTGCGAAGCTAAACGAACATTTTGTCCCCGTCGTCCAATAGCAAGGCTAAGTTGGTCATCCGGCACAATAACTTCAATCCGTTCAGCATCTTCATCAAGGATGATTTTAGAAACTTCAGCAGGTTGCAATGCATTAACAACAAATGTTGCAGCATCAGGCGACCAAGGAATAATATCAATTTTTTCGCCTTGTAACTCTGCAACAACAGCTTGTACACGGCTTCCTCGCATTCCCACACATGCGCCAACAGGGTCAATGGAACCATCGCGTGAAACAACAGCGATTTTGGCTCGTGAACCTGGATCACGAGCAACCGATTTTATTTCTATAATACCATCATAAATTTCTGGAACTTCCATGGTAAAAAGTTTGACCATAAATTGAGGATGTGTGCGTGAAAGGAAAATTTGTGGTCCACGTGTTTCACGGTGTACATCATTGACAAAGGCACGAATACGATCTCCATAGCGGAAGGATTCACGGGGGATTAATTCATCACGGCGTACAATAGCTTCACCACGTCCTAAATCAACGATAACATTCCCATATTCCACACGCTTGACTGTACCAGAAATAATTTCACCAACTTTATTTTTAAATTCTTCATATTGCTGATCACGCTCTGCGTCGCGTACTTTTTGTACAATAACCTGTTTAGCAGATTGTGCTGCGATACGTCCAAAATCCATAGGAGGTAAAGGATCAGCAAAAAAATCACCAATTTTTGCTTCTGCTTGACGTCTGAGCGCATCTGACAAAGTAATTTCCGTTGTATAGTCTTCAACGACATCAACGATTTTAAGCAGGCGTTGTAATTTAATTTCACCTGTTTTGACATTGATTTCAGCACGGATATTAGTTTCTTGACCATAACGAGAACGTGCTGCTTTTTGAATCGCATCAGCCATTGCAGAAATGACAATTTCACGGTCGATTGACTTTTCACGTGCAACAGCATCTGCAATTTGCAGAATTTCAAGCCTGTTAGCGCTTGTAGCCATCAATTTTCTCCTTCTTTGTGCCACACGACGGGTATTCCCCAGTGATATTATTTTTTGGAATTGAGCGTCTGTATTGAGTCGGTAGGATTATCTTCGTCAATGAGTTGTTGACTTAAATCTTTATTTTTTTTCAATGCATCGCGAATAAGCTCATCGGTAAGCACTAAATGCGCATTCATGATATCACAAAAGGAAATAGAGGTATACATGGCTTCTCCGTAAGCAGCTTTATCAGTATTTAAAATAAGTCCATCTTTCGTGATATTGGTAAGTGTTCCACGAAATTTTCGACGCCCATCAATGGCTATTTTGGTTTCAATTTTTGCAAGATGCCCCTGCCAATGAAAAAAATCAGATTTTCTTACCAATGGACGATCAATCCCAGGGGATGAAATTTCTAAATGATATTTGCGTTCAATCACATTTTCCACATCAAGGAGAGGGGAAACAGTTCGACTAACAGTTTCACAATCTTCTACGGTCAGAGAACCATCAGCCCGTTCAACCATAATTTGAAGTGTTAAACCATTTTGTCCAAGAAGCTTTACACGAACCAAACGAAACCCTAAAGGTTTCAGCAGTGGCATGACAAGAGTCCCAACCCGTGCTTCAATACCATCTTCTTCAAACAGGCGAGGTTCGTCAAGATTGCTTATTTTTTCCGTTTCGTTCATACATTTTATCCACGTTATTTTCATCAGTTTTATGATATTAAAAAAGAGCGGGTCCAACGACCCACTCTTCATCATAAGACCAAGAATTTAGCTATTAATACTCGTAAATTCAAAATTTTTCAAGTTGTTTATGAGAAAAGCATTTTATCGTTTATTTCTTGCTAAAGGTAAGGTAGGCAGGCGTTCGTCCTTCGCGCAAAGCTTTTGCTTCATAGCGGGTTCCTCTCCATAGCGGATAAGGGGTTTTCCAGTCTTGGGGGCTTTCTGCTTTCCACTCAAAGTGATCATGATGTGCACAATGATAAAGGGTCCAGTTTATATAACTGTCTATATCGCTAGCAAAACGAAAATTTTTCCCTACTTTAAGAACGCGAGCAAAACGGTTAAGATTTTTTATGTTGATGAAACGTCGTTTCCAGTGTTTCTTTTTCGGCCAAGGATCAGGATAGAAAAGATCTATTCCATCAAGCGAGTTATCCGGAAGCCAATCAAGCAGGCGTGTAGCATCATCATTATAGAGGCGAAGATGATTTTGATAGTGTGTATGCTGTTCAAGGGACAACAATATTTTAGCCATGCCATTGATAAAGGGCTCGATGCCGATAAAACCGGTTTGTGGAAAATATTCCATTTCATGGAGTAAATGTTCACCGCCACCAAAGCCGATTTCAAGTCGAATTTCTTTTACTTTACTCGTAAATAAGGATGTAAGGTTTAGGGGAGGAGGGACATTTAAATCAATATTCAAATTGGGCAGAAGTATTTTCAGACGTGCAAGTTGACTGTTTCGTAGCTGCTTTCCTTGTCGGCGTCCAAAAAAGGCTTCACTTTTGCGTGTATTATACTTAATCATGGTATTTTGATCATTGTTTGAAGCGTTTTCACGAGATCAGTTTTTTCCCATGAAAATGAACCATCATGCTTTGGCTTTCGCCCAAAGTGACCGTAAGCAGCTGTTTTTGTGTAGATTGGTTTATTAAGATCAAGATGTTTTCGAATTCCAGTAGGGGAAAGGTCCATTATTTTGCGAATAGCCGCTTCAATAATCTTCTCATCGACTTTTCCTGTTCCATGAAGGTTAAGATAAATCGATAAAGGTTGTGCAATACCAATTGCATAGGAGAGTTGAATGGTGCATCGTTCTGCTAAATGAGCCGCAACAATATTTTTAGCAAGATAACGTGCTGCATAGGCTGCGGAACGATCAACTTTTGTTGTATCTTTTCCTGAAAATGCACCGCCTCCATGGGGAGCTGCACCTCCGTAAGTGTCCACGATAATTTTACGTCCTGTTAATCCGGCATCGCTTTGCGGACCACCAATGACAAATTTTCCTGTTGGATTAATATACCAACGACATTGAGCTGAAATAGGGATATCATGTAAAGCTTGACGAATATAAGGTTCAATTACTGTAAAGACTTTATTGGAATCCCAACTTTCATCGAGGTGCTGCGTTGAAAGAACGATAGATGTCACCTCTATTGGTTTTCCGCCTTTATAGCGTATGGTTATTTGGCTTTTAGCATCTGGTCCTAATTTTCCAGTTTCGCCTTCTCCTTTATGGCGGGCTGCGGCAAGAAGTTTGAGAATCTTATGCGCATAATAAATTGGTGCAGGCATGAGGTCAGGCGTTTCACGGCAAGCATATCCAAACATGATACCTTGATCACCTGCTCCTTCTTCACCATTCCGATCTGTAGCATTATCAACACCTCTTGCAATGTCAGCGGATTGAGGGCGTAAAAGAACATCAATTTTCACAGTTTTCCAATGGAATCCTGCTTGTTCATAGCCAATGGAACGAATAGCACGGCGCGCTGCTGTACGAAAACGCGTAGGATTAATGAGAGGAAAGCCAGTCTCATCATAGATAAATTCTTTATTTTTATCTTTTTTTAAGAGTGTATTAGGAACACGCACTTCACCGGCGATAACAACACGGTTGACACTGACGAGAGTTTCACAAGCAACACGGACTAACCACGGATCAGTACCAGTCTTTTGTGCTTCTTTATAGATCATATCAACAATTTCATCGGAGATACGATCACAGATTTTATCAGGATGCCCTTCCGATACCGATTCGCTCGTAAAAAGATAATCTTGATGCGGCATAGGAACTCCTTCAAAAAAGAAAACCAACAATTCAACTAATTACCTACTAAAGCTGCTACGGTTTACCGAAACCACAGCAACTCGACAATGCAAATTTATATGAATAAGAAAGAAAAGATATAATTTTAATTTTATAGCTTATTTGTCAAATCTTCCTCAGAAAGTGCTTTTGCCAAGTCAATGATTTTTCGACGCACTTTAGCATCAGATATATTTGTAAAAGCCCGCATGAGCTGAATACCTTCGCTACTAGAACAAAAGTCCATAAAATTGTGATCACTTTCAGCAAAACCTTCTACTGGTTGAGAGGTAAGTCCCTTATCAAAAAAGTAAGAAACAGGAACATCCATAATTTCTGCTATTGCTTGAAGGCGACTAGCACCAATACGGTTTGTTCCTTTTTCATATTTTTGGATTTGCTGAAAAGTAATGCCTAATTTTTCACCTAGTTTTTCTTGAGTAAGTCCTAAAATATTACGACGTAAACGGATACGAGTTCCAACATAGATATCTATAGGGTCAGGTTTTTTTCTAGTTTCGGTCATAATGCAACTCTTTATTTCCAGCACTTTTCTTCTAAGCCAACATCAGATTTATACGAAGTTGATTTATCATATAATTAAATAATTATGTAATATTTTTCCCAATATTACTGGTACACGCAACATAATACCGTACAAGGAGAACTTGAATCATTTAAGTTGTTTTGTAAACCGAAAACCAATATAACACAATAGCATAAGGATGAATAAGATAAAAGTAGAGAAAGTTCTACATGTATTGTTTCCTATAGGGATAATGGGTGATGGAATCGGTAAGTCAATAATGCCCACAGCATTTTGTTGAAGAGCTGCAACGATTCGTCCATAAGAATCAATAACAGCTGATATTCCATTATTCGCTGCTCGTATGAGTGGGATACCTAATTCAATAGCACGAAGCTGTGCTTGTTGAAGATGTTGATAAGGTCCTGGTGTTACACCAAACCATGCATCATTTGTAACATTAATGATTGCTTGAGGCGGTAAGCCTTTAAAAGTCATTTCATGGGGAAATATTGCTTCATAACAAATCAAGGGTAAATAAGAAAATCCGTTTGGCATTGTAACAGTTGTACGCACATGTGCAGCACTATATCCACCAATATTATCAGCGAGAATATGCAAACCAATTTTTTTCAATAAATTCTGATAGGGAAGATACTCACCAAAAGGGACCAAATGAAGTTTATCGGAAGTGTATAAAATATCACCTTCAGCATTAATGACAGCAATTGTATTAAAATATTGTGTTTGGGAATGAGGGGGATCATCACTAGCGCGTACAGCTCCGATAATAGCCCATTGTTTAGGTTTTAAAAGAGAAGCAATGTGCATCGTGATAGGTGAGTTATCATAGAGAAGGTAAGGAACGGATGCTTCAGGCCAGACGATAAAATCAGGTTCTGGATTTTGACCAGTTATTGGTGTTGCACTCAGATTCATATGTGCTTCCAACATAGCTTCTCGTGTATTATCGCGCAATTTTATATTTTGTGGGATAGAAGGTTGAACAATGCGCACCCAATAATGATTTTTGGAATCATCAGTTATGTTTTTTGCTGTATGGAGACGATAAAACCCAAAACCACAGTGAATGAATATAAGTGATAAGCAAAGAGAAAGAGCAACCTTCTTTTTTTCATTTGTTAATAAAACTGTTGGCAAACTGTAGGTTAAGACAGCAAGAATATTCATCCCGTAAAGTCCCACAATTGCATCAGATTGCATGAACATCGGGGTTGGCATGGCTGTATAGCCAAGAGCATTCCATGGAAATCCTGTAAATAAGAACGCACGTAACCACTCGGCTAATCCTAGAGCAAAGGCTAAAACAAAAAAACGTGCTATTCCTTTTGTCCATAATAAACCAACAATGAAACCAGAAAAAAACCAATAAAGAGAAAGGTAGAGAGGAGGAAATACAATGGCTAGTGGTACGGCCCAACCAAAAGAATCTGGATCTGCCAACAAAGCATTGCAGAGCCACCAAAGTCCGCAAATAAAATAACTAAAACCAAATGTTCCACAACTTAAAGCATAGGTAAAAAAATATTTTTTATTTTTTGGGGAGGGACGTATTGAGTCGAGTAAAACAATAAAAATAGGAAAAGTTAGAAAGCAAAGAGGTGTTAAATAAAAGGGTGGAAGTGCAAAGGAAGTAAGAGCACCACATAGAAATATCCATGCCTGTCTCTTCCAGCCGGTAACAGAGATCAAAAAAACGATGAAATTATTTAAAGGCGCTCGACTATTCTTTAGGGATGGCATTGTTTTCAAGATTCTCATTTTCTGGAATGCGAAAAATGCGCAACCGCTTAATTCGGCGTTTATCAGCTTCTAAAATACGGAATTTATAGCCAGGGACAGCTTCGATAACTTCACCTTTTGCAGGAATACGATCAAGAATGGAGACAATTAAACCACCAATAGTATCAACCTCATCACCATATTCCCCTACAATAAAATCAGGTCCAAGAGCTTTTTCTACATCTTCTAGTTCGGTTCTTGCATCAACGAGCCATTTATTGTTGTGTTCGCGTACGATAGCATTGTCAACATTATCATGTTCATCTTCAATATCACCAACGACCAACTCAACAATATCCTCCATTGAAACGAGACCATCTGTTCCCCCATGTTCATCAATAACTAAAGCCATTTGTGTTCGTGTGGTTTGCATCCGTGTTAAGAGTTTGCTTGCAAGCATAGAACTGGGAACAAAGAGAACGGTTCGGATCAAATCTAATTCACCGATTGGGGTATGTAAATCTGTATGTTTTAATTGCTGTTCGTTTTTTGTTGGACTGATAATAAAGCAAGACATATAGTTCAAAATATCGCGGATATGGATCATGCCGCGCGGATCATCTAAAGTTTCAGCATAAACAGGTATGCGAGAATGACCAAATTTTGCGAAACATTTAAGGGCTTCTCCAAGAGAAGTGTTTATTTCTAATGCTTTGATTTCAGAACGAGGTATCATAACATCATCCACACGTGCTTCACGCAAGCGTAAAATATTATGCAACATAGTACGTTCTTCAGGTGAGAAGAGGGCAGTATCTTTTTCATTGTTAGTTGCAAGTGCAACGGTAAGATTATCGCGCAGTGATGTAGGTGCACAATTACGACCCCGTAAGAATGAAAACAAATGATTTATCAGGGAATATTTTTCTGTATGATTCGTCTGTTGAGAGGGATCTTTTTCATTATTAGAAGAAGTTTGACGACTATTTTGTGTATTTGTTTTGTTTGTCATGGTTTTGCAATCTTCTAAACTTTCTTTTTATAACAGGTGAATGAAGGGCTTTAATTGGTATGCTCGTAACATTGATTTTAAAAGTTAAATTTTATCATTTATAGATAATTCAGTATAAGGATCTTTTATGGAGAGCTTTTGTAGAATTTCTCTTTCAAGCGTTTCCATTTGATGTGCTTCATCATCGGTTTTATGGTCATAGCCAAGCAGATGCAAGACACCATGAACGATCATATGTGTTAAATGGTCTTGAAATATTTTTCCTTGTTTTTCTGCTTCGAGAACAACAGTTTCTCGCGCGATGATAACATCACCCATCATGGGGCCAGGAGGATTTCCAGCTTTAATTGGAAAAGCAGGAAAGGACAATACATTGGTAGATTTGTTTTTACCACGCCATTGTGCATTGATTTGTGCCATATGTTCATCATCCGTAAAAAGCAGGCTAATCTCGCTTACAACATTTTCCAATGAGACATGATGCATTGTCGTCGTTAATGCTTTTTCGGTGATATTATAAAGCATTTTCTCATCATTCCACCCTGCGCTTTTAACCATTATATCAATAGTAATCATGATCAATCAAATTCATTTTTTAATGTATTGCACGCGAGTGATTTTTTTTTATTTTGTATTTCAGAATCACGATCATAGGCATGAACGATAGCAGCAACAAGCGGGTGGCGTACAACATCTTTTTCATCAAAACGCACAATTGCAATATTTTCTACATTTGAAAGAATACGGATTGCTTCAATGAGACCTGATTTTTGGCCTATAGGCAAATCAATTTGGCTTACATCACCGGTAATAATCATACGTGTTCCTTCTCCAAGACGTGTGAGGAACATCTTCATTTGCATCGGTGTGGTATTTTGTGCCTCATCGAGAATAACGGCAGCATGGGCAAGCGTTCGCCCGCGCATAAAGGCAAGAGGAGCAATTTCTATGACACCAGAAGTTAAAATGCGTTCTATTTTTTCAGCAGGCATCATATCATAAAGAGCATCATAAAGTGGTCGTAAATAGGGGTCGACTTTTTCTTTGAGATCACCGGGAAGGAAACCCAGATGTTCTCCAGCTTCAACAGCAGGACGTGAGAGAATAATTCGCTCAATGATACCACGTTCTAGAAGCATTGCAGCATGAGCAACAGCAAGATATGTTTTTCCTGTTCCTGCTGGTCCTACACCAAATACAAGTTCAGTATGCTCCATCGCGCGTATATAAGCATCTTGTGTTGGAGTCCTTGCATGAATAATTTTTTTATGGGTACTCAACTTTGCTGGTATGGATTTCGGTACAGATTTTTTTGTTATTGTATCTTCTTTCTGCTTTTGTGGTATACTCGCCATAGCAATTACCCCTTTTATATCTGATAAAGCGAGCTCTTGATGTGTTTTGGCACGTTCATAAAGCTGCTGCAATATATATTGCGCACGTTTTATAACAGAAATATTTCCATGGATTAAGACTTCATTACCACGCGGATGAATACTAAGGCCGAGTTTTTTTTCTATATAAGCGAGATTTTCATCAAATTTACCAAAAACCACTTTTGCATATTTATTATTTTCGAAAATTAAAATAACTTGACTCGTATCTGAAGCGCTTTCTTGGTCCAAAGGATCAATTTTTTTTATGTCAGCATTTATTTTTTCAGTTGAAGCTTTCAGCCTATTCTCCATATCTATATAAATATTACATATTTTTCTGAGTAAACTTTATAAAAGACAAGTTTTCTTTCATAAAAATTCATATTTTAGATTTAATCATTTCCTTTAAAAATAAAAGAGTTTTCCAAAATATTTATTATGAACAAGGTTTTATAGGCATATTTATTTACTTGTCACTTCACCGACAAAACTGTTTGAGCTTGTATTTTTAATATGAATTTCTATCACACTACCTGTAGAGGCTTCTGTATCCACAACCACAGGTAAAAGCCAAGGAGACCGCCCCACCATTTGCCCTGAGTGACGCCCAGGTTTTTCAATAAGAACATCCGTTTTTTGACCAACCTTAGAACGCAAAAATGCATTTTGTTGCTCAAGAAGAAGGACTTGTAAATGTTGAAGACGAGCATCTTTTACAGATTCATCAACATGATTTTTCATTGTGGCTCCTACGGTTCCAGGACGGGGGGAATATTTAAAGGAATAAGCTGAACTGTATTGTACGTGTTGAATAAGTTTAATGGTTTCTTCAAAGTCTTCATCTGTTTCTCCTGGAAACCCTACAATAAAGTCGCCTGAAAAGGCAATATCCGGTCGTGCAGCGCGAATTTTTTCGATAATATGAAGATAATGAGCGCTTTTATGTTGACGGTTCATGGCTTTTAAGATGCGATCTGAACCGGATTGTACAGGCAGATGCAGGTAAGGCATTAACATATCAAGATCTCGATGTGCGGCAATAAGGCTATCATCCATGTCACGCGGGTGGCTGGTTGTATAACGCAGACGCTTTAAACCATCGAGTTTTGCAAGATGATAAAGAAGATCGCCAAGACGCCAAGTTTTACCATCAGCACTTTGTCCATGCCAACCATTAACATTTTGTCCAAGAAGCGTAATTTCTTTAACACCCGCTTCAATGAGTTGACGGGCTTCTTCGGTAATTTGTTCGACAGAGCGCGATATTTCAGCACCGCGTGTGTAAGGAACAACACAAAAAGTGCAAAATTTATCACACCCTTCCTGGACTGTTAAAAAGGCGCTAACACCCCGCTTTCTGACTGCACGTTTATTATGCGGCGGTAAATGAGCAAATTTATCTTCAACAGCATAATCCGTTTCGATAATTTTTTTGCCTTGTTTGGTTTTTTCTAATAATTCTGGCAAACGGTGATACATTTGCGGACCAATAACAAGATCCACTATTGGAGCCCGACGCAAAATTTCACTTCCCTCAGCTTGTGCAACACAACCTGTTACACCAACTGTCAATGGTTTATCAGGTGCTCGTTCTTGACGCATAACACGCAAGCGACCCAAATCAGAATAGAGTTTTTCTGCTGCTTTTTCGCGAATATGACAGGTATTAACAAGAATAAGATCGGCATCATTGGGTGTTTGTGTTGTCACATAGCCTTGAGCACTGAGACTATCAGTCATTCGTTGGCTATCGTAAACATTCATTTGACACCCATAGGTCTTGATAAAAACCTTTTTAGGAGCAACAGGAGGCGTATTTTTAGGATTTACTTTATTCATAGTATCTGTCTAAATGTTTTTTACATAAATCTCAATCTATTTGCTTAAAAGTTTTTTGCATAATGATTGCATCACCGCGACCATTTTTTGACGGATAGTAGGCAAGACGTTTAGAAATTTTTTGAAATTCGAAGCGTTTATAAAGATGTAAAGCAGAAAGGTTTGTGGATTCAACTTCCAAGAATAATTTTATAGCGTGCTTATCGCGAAGATAGCGAAGTGTATGATCGATAAGCAAAGTACCCATTCCTTGTTGACGATGATGAGGATGGACTGCAATTGTGATGATCTCTGCTTCATCAAGAATGAGACGGGATAGGCAAAAGCCTACAATTTGATCAGATTGATCAATGAGAAAGACTTTGTATCCAAAGATAGAGTGATCTGTTAAAAAGTTATCAAAAGCTTGTTTTCCCCAAGCAGGGGTAAAACAATATTGATGAATTTGGTGGAGAGAAACACTATCATTAACGTGTAGTGGAGCAATTCCAAAATGCTTTTTTGTCAATGAAACTTCGGACATATTTTATTTTCTTGGTAAAGCAAAATTGGTTTGTTGTTTTGCATCAGCACTGCGTAGATAGAGGGGACGAGGTGAGTTTTGTGGTTGTTTGTTTGCAGCAAGATAAGCATAGTTCACAATATCTGCTGCTTCGCAAGGGATTTTTTCTAGGATAATTTTTTCGTTTATTTTATAGTTTTTGATGTTCTCCATAACGATATCAGCCGCTGGACCAGTCAGTTGGGTTTTGTGGGGTAAGTCTTCGAGGATATTTTCAAGTGTTTTTAGTCTTGGTTCTCCCAAAGGAGTGAGATCATGATGGAAATTTTGATGGTAGAATCTCTCTCTTCCTGCTTCAATGACAACAGTAATTGCTGATGCAGTATTTGTACGGGTTGTAACTTGTGCTGCTAAAGCTTCAAGTGCACTCACTCCAATAGCTGGTACTTCAAGTGCTAATGCCAAAGCGCGTGCTGTAGCAACACCAACACGGACACCAGTAAACGATCCAGGTCCAACATTGACAGCAATACGCTCAACTTGATCAAGTGTCATATGAGTTTGTGTCATTATTTGTGTAATCTGCCCAATAAGTCTTTCAGCATGCCCTTTATTCATGCGCTCATTGATATGCGCAAGAACAGACTTATGATGAACGAGCGCAACAGCACAATAAATTGAAGCAGTATCGATAGCAAGAATAAGCATAAAATATTTTAATTGAATAAGACAATAAACAAAAGCTCTGTTGTATTTTAATCTTTTGTATCGTTGTATAGTTCATTTGTAAGAAAGTTGCTAGTACCAGTGAGAAACAATTTATAGAATAGGATAAGATGTTGATTTGATTCTTATTTATTTTTGTTATTAATATATCGATTTTGTACACGCTGTAAGATTCTAATTATACCCTTCATGGGGAATAGGGGCGTAAAAGGGAGTTGATGTGTCTTAAGAGTTTTTTTACCAGTATGTAAATGAGCAGCTTACATATGCTTTATTCTGTTTTGGGTGTTTTGCTTTTCGTAAGCGTTTTGACCTTATTAAAAAGTATATTTTGTCAATTTTTGATAAAAATTTTAGCTTTATGAAAGCAATGATGAAAGAAATTATATTATTTTTATGTATAATGTATTTTGATCTTCCTCTATTGCAAATCATTATGGCTTGAAAAGCCAGTTTGATAATCCTCATTGCATATCGAATATCACGGCTCTTCCAATTTTTCGTGTAGAATAATGGGCAATTTTCTTAAGTTTTATTGGTTTTATGAAAGAGCTGATTCAACATTGGTGTGTCTCTGGAGTAATTGTATGGTTATGCTCCGTTGAAAAAAGAAATAATAATATTTTAAAATCTTATATGATTTAGATCGTTCAATTGTATCATGATAAGGCTACAAATACCGAGAATAATTATGGAGCAGATTGAAGTAAAAATAACGCGCCATCCTGTTTTTTTTAATGAGTGTATATCAACGCCTAATCCTAATGCGGCCATTGAAATGACCGTGAACAATTGAGTAATAAATTTAATAGAACTGAGAGCTGTTTCAGGAATAAGACCACTTGAGCGGATCAGCATCATCGTAATAAAACCAATAATAAACCAAGGAACGAGAGTGCCTAAGCGAAAGTGTATTTGTTCTGATCTGTGATAGATGAGTGATAGGGCAAAAATAACAGGACCTAACATGAGAACGCGTACTAATTTAACAACAGTTGCAATTTGAACGCTGGCAAGAGAGACAGATGCGGTTGCTGCCAAAACTTGTGGTACAGCGTAAACCACCATGCCGGCAAGTATACCATATTGGTTAAATGATAAATTTAAAAGTGGATGTGCAAAAGGGAGACATAAAATAATAAGAATCCCCAAAAGAGCCGTAAAAGCAATTGATGCAGCAATCTCTTCATGTTTTGCTTTAATGACAGGGGCAACGGCAACAATGGCGGAGTTCCCACAAATAGCATTTCCGCAAGAAACCAGCATTGCCAAATGCTTAGAAAGACCGAAAACGCGACCGATGATAAAGCTTAAAATAATGGTTACAAATATAACGAATACAATGCTTGCAAGCAAACGCCAATCAGCGGAAAGCACAGCATGAATGCTAATGATTGTTCCTAAAAGAACAATAGCAACTTCAAGAAGTGTTTTGGCACAAAAAGTTATACCTTTTTGAAAATATGTTGGCATCGCAAGACAATTACGGATAACAGATCCTAAGAGAATTGCTAAAACAAGACTTTCAAGCCATGCTTGCCCAAAAAGCTGTTTTTCTAAAACTTCTAAACCATATGCTAAAGCTGATATAAGTAAACATACTAAAATACCAGGGAAAAAGTCGTTTAGAAGTGAGAGGTTTTTCTTCAGTATTTGAATATTCCTCATTATTAAAGAATTAAAGATTTAAATAAAAAACTTTTATAGGTTTGTTCTTGCTTGTACGGCTGCCGCTAAAGTGCCATCATCAAGATAATCGAGCTCGCCTCCTACAGGAACGCCATGAGCAAGTCGCGTAATTTTAACTGAAAAATTGGAAAGCTGATCGGTTATGTAGTGAGCGGTTGTTTGTCCTTCAACAGTTGCATTGACAGCAAGAATAACCTCCGTAATTGGGTTTTGTTCAACACGTTGTATTAAGGTGGCAATGTTGAGTTCGTCAGGACCTATTCCATCTAAAGGGGAGAGTCGTCCGCCTAATACATGATAACGTGCTGCTAAAGTTTTTGCGCGTTCAAGAGCCCACAGATCAGCAATGTCCTCCACAACAATGATTGTGGTATCATCACGTCGCGAATCTGTACAAATTGAACAAGGATTAATGGTATCGACATTTCCACAAACAGAACAAATGCCGACTTTTTCTATAGCGCCTTGTATTGCTGCTCCTAAAGGCTCCAGCAAAGTTTCCTTTTTTTTATAAGATGAAGTGCAGCACGACGCGCTGAACGTGGACCAAGACCTGGTATACGTGCTAAAATCTGAATGAGACGTTCAATCTCAGGTCCTGCAATGTATTTAGACATATTTTTATCTCACGGAAAAAATCCGATTCATTAAAATGGAAGTTTGAAACCTGATGGGAGTGGTAGTCCTGCTGTTATGCTTTTGGTTTTTTCTTCTATCAGGTTTTCAACTTTTGCTCTTGCTTCATTATAAGCTGCCATAACGAGGTCTTCAAGAATCTCAGCTTCTTCAGGATTGAGTAATGAAGGATCAATTTGAATTGCTGTTATAACATTTCTGCCATTTAAAGTAATCTCGACAAGACCACCCCCTGCAGCACCCATAGCTTGTATATTAGCCATTTCCGCTTGCATTTTTTGCATTTTTTCTTGCATGTCTTTGGTTTTTTTCATCATACTCATCATTTCACGCATAGGTATAGGTATCCTTATTCATCATTGTTATCATTTTCAAAGAGATCTGTATTTTTAAGTGTATAGGGGGGTAAATCAAGACCATTTTCTTCTTTATTGAGCCGAATATCGACAATTTTTGCTTCTGGGAAATGGTTGAGGATTTTCGCGATATCAGGATCTGTCTCTGCATTGGAAAAAAGAGTCTTTTGCATCGCGATACTTTCTTCTTGTAAGGTTGGACCGCCTCCTTCATTAACAAAAATTATCACATAGCGTTTTTCAGCCCATTGAGAGATCTTTTTTTCGATATCATGAGCAAGAAATTGAGGGGTATTTTCAGAAAGTCTTAAGGTAATATGCCCATTTTCAAAAGAAACAGGATGAACAAATTCTTTAACAAGGAGTTTGAAAGGCACGTCATTATGCTGTTCGGCTAATTTAACAATATCGTGTAAAGAATTAATCACGAGAGTTTTAGGTTCAGTAACCTCTCCTGTTGTTTGTGTGACAGAATGCGATAAAGTTGCATTCTTTTCAGAAAGATCAGTAGATTGAGAAGTCTCAAGAGTTTCTGTTATTTCAGGGGCGTTGGTGCCTTCAAGAGTTTTACTTTTAACGAAATCCTCTGGTTTTAAGGAGTGGTCTAATTGGTCTTTCAAAGATGTCGTTAAATCTGTTTTGTTTGGTAATGCATTTGAAACGTTTGAGGAGGCAGGGACATCAATTGTTGTTTCTTTTGTTATATTATTTGGACTTATTGATTCTTGATGAGAGGGGTTTGCAACAAACGTGAGAGGTGTTTTTTCTTGCGTAAGCTTTTTTAAAGCTTCATCAAGAGTGGGGAGATCAGCTGTGTGAGCAAGACGAATTAAAAGCATTTCAGTTGCTTGAAGTGGCCGTGCAGTTTGATTAACTTCTTGTAAGCCTTTGAGTAACATTTGCCAGTTTCGAGATAAAACAGGAACGGAAAGTTTTTTTGAAAAGTCTAAGCTTCTCAGACGTTGCTCTTCAGTCAGTGAAAAATCTTCCACTATTTCTGGTGTAAAACGTAAACGTGTAACCAGATGATTAAAATCAGCTAATTCTGTCAATATCGTAAGAGGATCAGCGCCTGCATCATATTGATTGCGTAATTCATGTAATGCATGGACAACATTACCCTTCATGATAAATTCAAAAAGATCAATAATACGTGCTTGATCTGCTAATCCTAGCATTGTACGCACTGCAGTGGCATTAACATTGCCATTGCTATGGGCAATGGCTTGATCAAAAATGGATAATGCATCACGGACAGAGCCTTCTGCGGCACGAACAATCATAGAGAGTGCTTGATCTTCTACTTCGACCTTTTCATATTGCGCAATTTGGCGCAAATGCGCACTCAAAGCTTTTGATTCAATCCGTCGTAAATCGAAACGTTGACAACGCGAAAGAATGGTAATAGGAACTTTGCGAATTTCTGTTGTGGCAAAAATAAACTTTACATGGGACGGTGGCTCTTCAAGAGTTTTCAACAAACCATTAAAGGCCTGCGTTGAGAGCATATGAACTTCATCGATAATATAAACCTTATAGCGCGCAGAAACAGGACGATAGCGTATTTGTTCAATAATTTCACGAATATCGTCAATGCCCGTATGAGAAGCGGCATCCATTTCTATAACATCAATATGACGTCCTTCTATAATCTGTGTGCAATGTTCACCAAGGGAGTCTAATAAAGTTGTTGGTTGATCAATATCTTTTGTTTTATAATTGAGCGCACGTGCCAAAATGCGTGCTGTTGTCGTTTTACCTACGCCGCGAATCCCTGTTAACATCCACGCTTGGGCAATACGACCTTTTTCAAAGGCATTGGTGAGAGTACGCACCATAGCTTCCTGACCAATGAGGTCAGAGAAGTTTTGAGGCCGATATTTACGAGCAAGAACACGATAGGCTGTTTCTACCGGTGCGTTTTCCATGAATGTTTCCAACTTCGAAGTTCTTCATGCGCACATTTTGATCATACACAAAGCATAGGTCAATAGTGCACTCTCATATAAAAGGATTTTTTCTCAATCAAATTATCTTTTATGGGATCATTGGCTAAAAAATGACAAAATCCGTTTACTTGCTGCACAAAAATGCCACTCTAAAGGTTAAATATATGCTAAAAGGTAGCACGAAATAACCTCTTCAGCAAAATAGGAGGCCGGCACGATGACCCGTACCAGAACTCGTTGGGGCTGCTTCTTTCCAGACCTGACCCAGTTGGCGAGTAGTTCGTCCACCACCAACCTCCCAAGTTTATATTGTCGATTTGGCATGAAAAATCAAGCTCAGAAACGAAAAATATCATAAGAACGAGAAATAATTTTTCTTTACGTTTAATTTAGGACATATAAACAACAAAGAAGACAAAGAAATACCATTTTCCACAGTAGAGTAGTCTTCAGATGATATTCAGTATAAAATATTTGCTTCGTTTAAAGTAATCAGGACGCATGATTACGTTCATTTTTCAAACCTGTAAGAGTTTTAGGGTAGATATTTCTGTTCTAAAATTACGAAATTAAGTCATGAAAAATTTGCAATAAAAAAAGCAAATAAAGCATAGAGATCACGCATGCGTTAAAGTAAGGAAGTTAGATGAAGAGTGCTGTTTTATGGATAATTTAAAATATTGATTGAATGATATTATTCCCTTATGCAAAATAGAGCACTCCAAACAGAACTTGATGTTATCTATTCATATATTTTTTAAGAAATATTTTTCTATGCTTCTAACACTATTTTACAACATTGCTCGTAAATAGTATACATACTGCCCTGAAGTGTAAACCCAGTGTAAATCTATTGTGCATTACCATCTGATTAATAATATAAAAATAGCTGGTCCCCTCATACTATTTACAACTCCCAATGTTGTGATCTCTTGCATTTTAAAGGATTTATAAGAGGCATTTTTATCTTTTTTCAATCGTTTTGACTCATACATCGCTTCCATTTATAGCTTTAAATAAAGAGATTTTTTCATAAGAAGAGAAAAGCGAGATAAACGGCTTCATATGCTTGAATGAATATGATTTAAAATAGAATTTAGTTTTTAGCACGAATAGCTCTGAAAAATGTGGTGCGGGTTGTCTGTATAGATCACAGTACGCGGTTATATGTTGGAATAGCTCTGTTCATTTTTCTAAGTCATTATATTGAGTAAAATGATAAACACACCTAATTTAAAAAATGTTACTATTCTTCTTAGTCTAAATGGTTTGTGTAAATGCATTTTATGATGCTTTAAGATGAATCTATTACGAAGGTAGAGCTTGTTTTACTGATTCAAAAATTAGCTTGATGGTAAAGAATACAGAACAATTTAAATTGCTACAAAAATTCTTTAACCATTTACTTTCTATCTCAATAAAAACTCTTCTCAAAATCCAGTTTTAATAATTCATCATGTGTTTGATTTTTAAAAAACTAAAAAGCAAGATAATTGGCTGAAACTTAGCTGTTGATGAGAAATATTATTAATCATAATCTCCTGTATCACAGTTTGTTCCAATAACTTTTTCCTTCGTAATATTTTTAAAAATATAATTCCCTGATGAAGGAAAGCTGACCTGAAGAGATTTTATATTTTTCAATGTAAAGATCTTCTTTTCTTTATCATGGGTTATTTTTTCATCATCATCCGCAACAATTTTCAATTTGTCTAAATCTGAAGGAACAGAGTACGATAAAGTAAAGGATACCTTTTTCGGATTAAATACCTCGCAAGAATATTCAGCTCCTTGATGGACGATATCGGAGGGGATAATCGTAACACTTTCATCTGGCGCAAAATCCCACTCTCTCTCGCCAAATCCAGCAAACGCAACACTAGAGCATGCGAGAATATTGGCAGCTAATAACCCTTGCGTGAAGATTTTTTTCATTATCCTCTCCTTTTTTCTTAAAGCTTAATGAAGCATAAATCAGTTTTTATAAATAGGAAAGTTCAAACGTCATACAAAGAATATGATTAAATGGCGAATATGATTAAAGGACATCTTATAGTTTTATAAAAAGAACGTTAAAAATCCGCTGAATTCAAGAGATTTGAATGATTTATCCTCTCAAATGTACTCTGATGATAAGTTGAGTTGTCTTTATGAGCTAATTTAGAAGTTCGTTATTTTTATTGGAATAAACTGCTATAGGAAATGAGATGTTTTCTGAAAGATATTTCTTTGTGAATGATAAAAAATGGAAAATATAAGTGCTTTCATTTTCGCTTATTGTTTTTCTTTACAGAGCTCTTTGTATGCGTTGAATTGCTATTTATCATAATGTCATGTGTTAAAAACATTATCGAAGTGATTTTATATTATGTTATTGGATGTTATGACTCTTTTTCTTTCTGCTTTAGCTTCATAATAAAGCGCGTTTAGCATAAAAAATGCGTTTCTCTAAGACACATTGCATGATAGGGCTCTTAGGATGTTTTTCGATATCAGCAAAAAATGATGGTGTTTTTGTTGCTTCTATACATGCGACGTTCGATCATTTTTTGCTGGATAAGTACCGATAATACGCAATTCGGCAGAAAAGAACAACAATTCTTCTAAGGCAAGTTTCATCATGGGGTCTTCAGGATGCCCTTCAATATCAACAAAGAATTGTGTTGCATTAAAATTTCCACCAATTTGATAGCTTTCTAATTTTGTCATATTGATGCCATTCGTTGCAAATCCTCCCATGGCTTTGTAGAGAGCAGCAGGGACATTACGCACTCGAAAAAGAAGACTGGTGATAATTTTTTCACCATTTGTAGGTTTGGGGACATGTCGTTTAGATCGTGAAAGAATGACAAAACGAGTAATATTATGAGGATTATCTTCAACATCTCTTTCAAGAATATCAAGCCCATAGAGTTCTGCTGAGATCAGAGGTGCTAAGGCTGCTTGTGAACGTTTAGCGCTTTTTTTAACAAATTTTGCAGCTCCAGCCGTGTCTTCAGAAACAACAGGTTTCCAACCATTATTTCGTATGATTTTTCGGCATTGTGCAAGGGCATGCGTATGGCTGTGAACGGTTTTAATTTCGTCATGGGCAACACCGGGCAAAACCATGAGTTGAAAATGGATAGGTAAAAAATATTCATCAACAATATAAAGAGATGATTGCGGTAAAAGATGATGAATGTCTGCAACGCGTCCAGCAAGAGTATTTTCAATAGGGATCATAGCAAGATCAGCTTTCCCACTTTCCACTAAATGAAGGGCGTCTTCAAAGGTAGCAGAGGGAACAGCTTCCATATGAGGAAACATATTGGAGCAAGCAATATGGGAATTAGCACCGTATTCCCCTTGGAAAGAGATTTTATTGTTTTTTTTGAGTGTTTTCATGCTAAAATCTTACGTACTCTATCGAGATCACGTTGTGTGTCCACACCTAAAGGAATCGTATCGACTATTTCCACATCGATACGCATATTATGTTCTAATGCACGTAATTGTTCAAGTCTTTCACGCATTTCAAGTGTAGAGGGTTTGAATGATACAAATTTCTCAAGTGCTTCGCGCCGATAAGCGTATAGTCCAATATGATGATAAAGAGGACCATCTCCATAAGGGGCTGTGGCGCGCGTGAAATAAAGAGCTCGCAGGCGATTTTGAGAAAGTGGTGTACCAATAATTTTGACGACATTGGGATCTCTTTTTTCATCTTCCTCGATGATTTGAGTTCCCAAGGTTGCAATATCGGTAAAACTATTTTCTAAAGGACGTAGCGCACTGATGATTTCATGAGGCATTATTGTTGGGAGATCACCTTGTATATTCAAAATAGCATTATAACGTTGTTCAGGGTCAATGCGCATTAAAGCCTCATAAATGCGATCAGAGCCAGACTTATGATCATCTCGTGTTATGAGATATTCATGTCCATATTCTGCAACTGCTTTAGCAATATCGTTATGATCTGTGGCAACGATTGTACGCCCTATTGCTGCTTTTTTAGCTTGTTCTACGACATGAACAATCATCGGTTTTCCTGCGATTTCAGCGAGGGCCTTTTGAGGAAGACGGGTTGAGCCTATACGGGCAGGAATAAGAATAATCGGTTCAAGAGCCATTGCAAGATTCCAAATGTCGCCTATGATACATTTATGATGTTGTGTGTTATAAAGAAAAAGCTTAAACTGAAAATGGTAATGAAACCGTGAACATTTGAGTTTTTATGAAACGCTCGAGAGCTGTCTATTTTATTTGCGCGTGTTTATGTGTGTTTGTCATTGTTGTGGGAATTTCTACACTCAGTGATATCGTTTATGACCATTCCACATCCGTTGAATATCGTCATACCGTTGCTCAGAATAATACATTTAAAGAAGAACAGAAAGAGCCCGTAGTTTCTCTATCACTTAATGATCGCCTTCAGCAAGGAAATCTTGAAAATGGGCGTAAAATTTTTCGTCAATGTGCCATATGCCATACTTATGGACGCAATCAAGCAGGGCGTGTTGGTCCAGTTCTTTGGGAGATTGTTAATCGTCCTTTGGCATCAACAGCAGGTTTTGCCTATTCACGGGCATTGCGTGCGCATTCTGATCAAAAATGGGATTTTGTAACGTTAGATCGTTATCTGCATTCTCCACGTCAAGCGTTTCCTGGGACCATTATGTCTTTCCGTGGCATTAAAAATGACCAAGATCGTGCCGATCTTTTGCTTTATTTACGTAGTTTATCTGATCATCCTGTTCCCATACCAATGGATAATAATAAAGCAAGCGAGCCAAACTGACTTATATTATAGATACTCATTTTAGAAAGAAGTTTTATTTTTTATAATTTAGTTTCAAGGTGTTATAAAAAATATGAATTGGTTTGTTTGTTAAAATTAGGATTCTATCTAACTATGTTAGAAGTTAAAAAGAGCGCCTTATTATTCTGTAATGTTTATTCTATGATGATACTAAGAGTGACGGATAACTTAACAGTCATATTTGTAATTGTGCATTTTACATCGAATGAGTTTATTGGAGTACGATGACACAAATATAAGTTAAAGGGCAATGATGTGGGAATAGGTGGTGAAAGTCTGGAAGATATTTTCCATTAGGTCTTCTGATAAGCTTGATCAATGATCCTTTTTTTTCTTTTAACAGTAATAATTGTTATTCTTTTTCCCATTATATTTTTGTTCACAAAGAATGATTTTTTAGAAGAAATAACGACGGTAACGCGTTATCATAATATGTGCACAAAGTTAGTAAATACATAGTTTTTATCTCCATATTTATTGCAATGAAATTTTCATTATAACTGTTCACTGTTTAACAGAGATTTATTGATTGATATTCTCTATTTGCTCAATGGTATAGGGTTTTTATAATATACATTATCGTCAATCGTATTACTCTTTTTTCTTTTTATTCTCTTTTGCTAAAGGGGATTGCTGATGAATTTTTAAGTATTGTTTCTTATAGGGATATCTCTCAAAGCACCTAGGCCTATTTCATGGCGCCGACTATGAATGGTATAAAGATAAAGCCATTGAGTACTGCCATCTTTACGCTTATGAAGGAGAAAACCGACATCATCACACATTTTGCCAGCTTTTGAGTGTTGCAAACCACTCCTTGGCACGTAAGGCGGCTTATAAGAGCTATTTTAAGTCCTTTCTTATACAGTTTTATCCCTACACTCATTTCGCTTGTAATGCGCATAATGCGTAAGCAAGTGATTTTGATTGATTCAAAGTCAACAGGTTTGGAGTAAGAAGATCTTACGATATTCGGGTTTCTCATTTAATATGCAAAGCAGTGAATTATCTTTATAAGTTAATATTTTACCTTATAGAAAAAATGCTATTTTTTATGATACTGAGGAAGAGTTTGAACAAATTTTCATTATAACCGGTTTTTATTCGTTTTTATTTACAACAAAATTGTATAGCTGGATGTTGTGACTACATGCGTAGTATTCTTGATAATATAGTTGTTGGGAATGAAACTTTAGCATTTCCTTTTTATTTTCAAAAGAAGAGAAGTATTTTTTAAAGAAAATGTATTCTATTGATATTAAGATGGTTTTTAAGAACCTTTTGCTTCACTTTTTCCCCATGTGCTTGTAAGCAAGATTATTGTTGAAGGATTATTAATTTATGAGCTACAGTTTCTTACTTCTGAATGTAATGATTGTGTGATTAAAGTCCTGCATGAGGTTGTTTTCGCTTCTTCTAGGCATCATTATTATCCCCATGTGTTTTTCTTGTGAATAGAGACAGCCGATTATTTTTATAGATACAATAAGCATGTAACAATTTGTTTTTAATGATAATTTGCTGTTTTGTATGTTGAATGAAAAACTCGAATAATGAAAAACTCGAATACTGTGGAATTCTCCCATTTCAAATTTGTTGACTTTGAATCAATCAAAATCATTTGTTTGCACGTCATAAGTGGGGTTGGCATGTGGTAAAAAGGATAGAAGAAAGGACTAAAAATAGCTTTTATAAGCCGCCTTACGTGCCAAGAGCTCTATTGTAATATTGGGATTTGCAAAGTGTGTGATGGTGCCAGCTTGCTTCTAAGCTGCATGATGAATAGATACATTTTCTCTTGAAGTTATGGTGCAAGTACAGATCATTGAACTTTTATAGCATCGATAACGAAAATATGATTTAAATTATTTATTTATAGATTATGGTTTGAAGCAAGTACTTTCATGTGAAGCAATTTTTATGTCTGAAGAGCCAAATGAAAATGATTGAGTAGAATTCTGCGGATTGTATTTTTATCCACCTTGAAAATTCTTTACACAAGAACATTGATGGCAGCTTCGTTTGCACAAGTCTTTAATTATTTGACATGAAATGACGCTGATAATTCATGATAGAGGAGATTTTTCTACAAAAGATCTTTAATGTGATAAACTTAATCATTCCCATTATTTACAGCATTTTGATGATTTTCGGTAAAACATTAGTGTTACAGTTTCAATATATATCACGAGAGGCTTGAAAATGAGTAGGGATAAAATCATGGTTCTCCATGATTATTCATAGCTATGGTATTTTCTCTGGAATTTGATCTTTTATAGGTAATAACATTAAATTGCGCTAATAGCCCATTATAGAGAAGAATCTTCCCTACGAGTGGTTCTCCGATGTTTGTGATTATTTTAATCGCTTCCATGGCTTGTAGGGTTCCAATAACGCCGGGTAACACACCAATGATTCCAGCTTCAGCACATGTTGGGATCGTATCGGGTGCTGGAGGAGTGGGGAATAAGTCGCGATAGTGAGGGTTATTGTCCTTATACGGCATAAGGACGGTTAGTGAGCCATTAAAACGCTCTACAGCGCCACTTATTAAGGGCTTTTTGCATTGGGCAGCGTGATCAGCAAGAAGATAGCGTGTGGTAAAATTATCACTTGCATCAACAATGATTTGGTAGGCATTAAGCAGTTTATCCACATTACTTTTTTCTAAGCGTAGGGTGTGTTTTTCAACCACAACATGGGGATTTATTGCTTTTATAGTGGTTTCAGCACTGTCTGTTTTGTTTTGGTTTATTGTATTTGTGTTATGAATAACTTGACGTTGTAAATTGGAAAGTGAAACAGTATCGTTATCGACAATTCCAAGGGTCCCAACACCTGCGGCAGCCAAATAAGTTAAGACAGGTGCCCCAAGACCACCAGCACCCACCACAAGAACACGCGCTTTTTTGAGCTTTTGTTGCCCCGCACCACCAATTTCAGGTAAAATGATGTGGCGTGCATAGCGTTCGATTTCTTCGTTATTGAATTTTGTCTCTGTTTCTTGTGTCATGAATTTTCTCTTGTCATCGTTCTTTTATTGTTTACTAAGTTTATGATGCATAGACCAGTCTGCTTTTAGAATAGGGAGGATTTATTTATGAAAATTGCCATTCAGATGGATCATATTTCAACGGTTCGGATTCAAGGAGATACAACATTTGCACTCGCTTTAGCAGCGCAAGAACGCGGACACTCTCTTTTCCATTATACACCAGATCGTTTATCTTTGTGCGATGGTTGTGTGATTGCACGACTAGAGCCATTAACGGTCTATGATAAAGAGGAAAATCATTATCAATTAGGAAAGCCTGTTCGTACAGAATTAAGAGATATGGATGTGGTTCTTTTGCGTCAAGATCCGCCTTTTGATCTCAACTATATCACCACGACACATTTGTTAGAACGTATTCATCCTAAAACACTTGTTGTGAATGATCCGGCATGGGTACGCAACAGTCCAGAAAAAATTTTTGTGACTGAATTTTCTGATTTGATGCCAGAAACATTAATTACCAAAGATATTGAAGAAATAACAGCTTTTAGAGAGACATTTGGCGATATTATTGTGAAACCACTTTATGGAAATGGGGGCGCTGGTGTTTTTTATTTAAAAAAAGATGATCACAATTTAGCATCGTTGTTGGAAATGTTTTCAGATATTTATCGCGAACCTTTCATTGTTCAGCGTTATTTAGAGGCAGTACGAAAAGGAGATAAACGGATTATTTTGCTTGATGGCACACCTGTTGGAGCCATTAATCGAGTTCCGACAAAAACAGATGTGCGCTCTAACATGCATGTTGGAGGTCGAGCAGAAAATGTTGCGTTAACAAAACGTGATTATGAAATTTGTGAACGCATTGGTCCAGCCTTAAAGAAACGTGGTCTTCTTTTTGTAGGGATTGATGTGATTGGAGATTATATAACAGAAATCAATGTAACGTCTCCTACGGGAATTCGTGAAATTAAGCGCTTCTGCGGTACAGATGTTGCTCATCTGTTTTGGGATGTTGTTGAGTTAAAATGTTCAAAGTAATTTGTTTGACAAAAAGCCAAAACATGGTTTTGTAAAAAAATGATCTATGTTGTTTTTTTATATTTGTTATGCTGCAAATGTGAATTAAAATAACCGTATGATATACATTAAGAGGCTTTGTTCTCAATTTTTAAGGAGTTTATAGATGAGCAGGGTATTATCAATTGGTGTGGGATTGATTTTTGTATTACTGCTGTCCGTAAATGGAGGCAAGGCACGCGATCAAATACAGATTACTGGCTCATCTACAGTTTTACCTTATCAAAAGATTGTTGCTGAGACATTTGGAGAAGTTTATCCGCATTTTAAGGTTCCGGTTATCGAATCGGGTGGGACAGGAGCTGGTATTAAGGAATTTTGCCATGGGATTGGGGAGAACACTGTTGATATCGTTAATGCTTCGCGGATAATGAAGCCTAGTGAATTACAGTCTTGTTTTGATGCTGGTGTGAAAGACGTTGGGGAAATACGTATTGGGTATGATGGCATTGTTTTTGCAACGGATATTAAAGGTCCTGATTGGAAATTACAGCCGATAGATGTTTATAAAGCCTTAGCTGCTCGCGTTATTATAGACGGAAAGTTGCAGTCCAATGATGTTTCGAAATGGAGTGCTGTCAATAGTGCTCTTCCTAATTGGACGATAGAAGCCTATATTCCTGGAGAGAAGCATGGAACTCGGGAAGTTTTTGAGGAAAAATTACTTGCTGTGGGCTGTAAAGAGAGTGGGGCAGTTGAGGTGATGAAGTCTTTAGGAATGGATGATAAGGAGATACACGCTGCTTGTGTCGTGGTCCGTAAGGATGGAAAAGCGGTTGATATTGATGGTGATTATTCTGAAACATTTGCGCGTCTAACTTCGAATAAAACAGGGGTTGGTATTTTGGGTTTGTCTTTTTATCAAAATAATGCTGATAGGCTAAAGGTTGCCGATATTAATGGTTTTGCGCCAACCGTTGAGACAATTTCTAGCGGACAATATCCAGTTTCTCGACCACTTTTTTTCTATATTAAGAAAGCACATTTAGATATTGTTCCAGGTTTGCGAGAGTATGTTGATTTTTTTCTTTCTGATCAAATGATTGGTCCGGATAGCCCTTTGGCTGAATATGGTTTGGTTGTTGCTCCTGAAAACGAGCGTCAAGCACAGCGTTATGATTTTTCTGCTGGTCGGGTAATGATGTTGAAATAATTTTGAGGAATAATTGGGTTTCCGGAGCTAAGCGTTTTGGGTGCTATTTTTTATAAAAACTGAAAGATAAAATGCGCATTTCCTTCATCGTTTTTTTGTTATTGCTTTTTGGGCTTTGTGGTTTTTGTATTTCTTATATGAAAGCCCGAAGTCTTGAATACAAACAACATAAAATGCATTCTCGGGCGTATTACTATGGCTGGTGGACTTTTTTGATTACCGTTATTCCAGCTTTTATTTTTTTAATTTTATGGGATTCGGGGAGTACAATTTATTTAGAATATAACGCCTCTCGAGAGCTTGGGGCTTATAGTGCGCATGTAACAGCACCTGTCAATCATGATCTGCTTTGGGAGGCACTTCGAAGTCTTGTTAAAATGATTCATCGTTTTGAAGGGGATCTTTCCATTGCATCCTATAAGGAAGTGCAAGCACAATTACTTGCGAAAGGATTAATTTTACCTCATGAGACATCGGAGGATATGTTCAAAATAGCACGGTCATGGATGTTTTCTTCTGAAAAGCTTCAATTTATTGGCCATGGTTTCCTTTTTGCTATTGCTTCCTTTGGTTTTATCTGTGGAATAGTACAAATTGCACCTCATCAACGTGCGCGCAATAAGGTTGAATCTTTAATTATTATTGGCTTGGCTTGTGCTTCTATCGTTGCTATTTTGACGACAATAGCCATTGCACTTTCTCTGTTCTTTCAGACAATAAGCTTTTTTCAGTCTGTGTCCTTTTCAAATTTCTTTTTCGGAACGGTTTGGGATCCACGTTTTTCCGCGAGTGGTTCAAGCGATGAAGGAGGACAATTTGGCTTAATACCGCTCCTTGCGGGTACACTTTATATCGCATTTGTTGCTATGCTTTTTGCTGTGCCTATAGGTCTATTTTCAGCTCTTTATATGGCCGAATATGCTTCTGCGCGATTGCGAGCAATTGTAAAACCGTTATTGGAAGTTCTTGCTGGTATCCCAACCATTGTTTATGGTTTTTTCGCTTTGAAGGTTGTCGGACCATTTTTACGTGATCTGTCTGCTTCTCTCTCAGATGGGGGTGGTTTTATTATGGCACAAAGTGTTTTGACCGCTGGCGTTGTGATGGGAATTATGTTGATACCTTTTGTTTCCTCTTTATCGGATGATGTTATTACGGCCGTTCCACGCATTTTACGTGAAGGTTCTTATGGTTTAGGAGCAACACAATCTGAAACAATAAAAAAAGTTGTTATACCCGCAGCACTTCCAGGGATTATGGGAGCCATTTTATTGACGGCATCGCGTGCAATTGGGGAAACAATGATTGTTGTATTGGCAGCAGGTGTTGCTGCAAACTTAACACTCAATCCTTTCGAAGCAATGACCACCATGACGGTTAAGATTGTTAATCAATTGACCGGTGATTTTGAGTTTAATTCTCCCCAAACTCTGGTGGCTTTTGCCTTGGGGATGACACTCTTTGTGATGACACTCTTGATGAATATTCTAGCTCTTTATATTGTGCGTAGATATCGGGAACAATATGAATGAATGAAAAAATTTTTCCTCGTCGCAATATTAGCCTTAAGCGTCGACATTGGGCTGAACGTCGTTTTCGTGCCTATGGTTTGAGTGCTATTTTTATTGGTTTATTTTTTTTATTTGCGCTTTTATGGTCTATCCTTAGTCAAGGCTATACAGCTTTTTTTCAAAGTGAAATGACATTATCGGTTTATTTGGATGAAAAAATCATTGATCCAAGTGGTCAACGTCAAATAAACCCACAAGTCCTAATAACAGCGAATTATCCACTTCTGGTACGAAATGCTTTAGCAAAAAAACTTGATGTAAATCAAAATGATCGAGCCTCTCTACGGGACATTAACCGTATGTTTTCAAAAGGTGTCCGTGTTCAACTGCGTGAAATGGTAATAAAAAATCCAAAATTAATTGGCACAATGCAAAAAGTTAAAGTTTTAGCAGCGGCAGATATTGATTCTGCTTATAAGGGGCAGATTGATCTGCATGTAGCAGAAAAAAACCGAAAAGTTTCTAATCAACAGGTGGAATGGATAAAACGTTTAGCGCATGATGGTACGCTTTATAAGACATTTAATATTGGTTTTTTTACATTTGGTGCTTCAAGTCGTCCTGAGACTGCGGGATTGGGTGTTGCGATCATTGGTTCTCTTTATATGATGGGCATCGTTTTATTGGTTTCACTCCCGATGGGCATAGCAACAGCTCTTTATTTGGAAGAATATGCACGTAAAAATAAATTTACAGATTTTATTGAAGTGAATATCAATAACCTTGCCGCTGTTCCTTCGATTGTCTTTGGTCTTTTAGGACTTGCTGTTTTTATTAATTTTTTAGGATTACCCCGTTCAGCCTCTTTTGTTGGTGGTTTTGTTTTAGCGCTCATGACTCTTCCCACGATCATTATTGCAACACGTTCTGCTCTGCGTGCTGTTCCTCTCTCTATTCGTGCGGCCGCTTTAGGGTTGGGGGCATCAAAAACACAAATGATTTTTCATCATGTTGTTCCTTTAGCTGCACCTGGTATTTTGACAGGCACAATTATTGGGGTAGCTCAAGCTTTGGGTGAAACAGCCCCATTGCTTTTGATTGGCATGGTTGCTTTTGTTGTTAATATTCCTACAACTCCCATGGAGCCGGCAACAGCTTTGCCGGTTCAAATTTTTATGTGGGCAGGTGAAGCAGAACGCGCTTTTGTTGAAAAGACATCGGGGGCTATTATTGTATTAATGATTTTTCTCGCGATCATGAATATTTCTGCGGTTTTTTTACGTCGACGATTTGAACGTCGCCAGTAATTTTAATAAAATAATAACTTCGATAAGATTTTCGTAAGGTGAGTTTTTGTCATGAAGATTAAAATGTGTGGTCAGGATGTAAAGGTTTCTTATGGAGACAAAGAAGCTCTTCACGGTGTTACTCTTGATATTCCTGAACATCAAGTCACTGCTTTGATTGGTCCATCAGGATGTGGAAAGTCGACTTTTTTGCGTTGTTTCAACCGTATGAATGATACGATTGAAGGGGCTAAAATAACGGGTCTTATTACTTTAGATGGGGAGAATATTTATGACCAGAAGATCGATGTTGTAGAATTACGTGCCCGTGTTGGAATGGTTTTTCAAAAGCCTAGTCCTTTTCCAAAGTCTATATTTGAAAATGTTGCTTATGGTCCACGCATTCATGGTTTAGTGAAAACGCGCTCTGAGCTGCATGATGTGGTTGAAAAGAGCTTGAGGCAAGCTGGTTTGTTTGAAGAAGTAAAAGACCGTCTTCATGATCTTGGAACAAGTTTATCCGGAGGACAACAACAACGTTTGTGTATTGCGCGTGCCATTGCGGTTAGTCCTGAAGTTATTTTGATGGATGAGCCTTGTTCAGCTCTTGATCCCATTGCGACGGCACGAATTGAAGAGCTTATTGATGCATTACGGCAAGATTATACAATTGTTATTGTAACACATTCCATGCAACAGGCAGCCCGTGTTTCTCAATATACGGCCATGTTTCATTTAGGGCATTTAGTAGAAGTTGGTGCAACTGAAATAATCTTCACCTCACCCAAAGAACAACGGACACAAGATTATATTACGGGGCGTTTTGGATAGGTGAATTGAGGAGTGTAAAATATGTCTATGAACCATATTGTTCGTTCTTATGATGCAGAACTAAAGTATCTAAAAGCAAGGATTACAGAAATGGGGTGCCATGCAGAAAGAATGATTGAACGTTCTGTTGCATCGGTTGTCTGTAGTGATCTTCAACTAGCAACAACAGTGATTGCTGATGATATGTTTTTAGATGAAGCAGAACGTGATATTGATGAAAAAGCGGTTGCTATTATTTGCAAACGTCAGCCGGTGGCTGTAGATCTGCGAGAAATTATTGGAGCCATTCGTATTTCTTCTGATCTTGAGCGCATTGGGGATATGGCCAAAAACATTGCTAAGAGGACTGTTGCCCTTTCAGAAATACGTCAATCTGCTTCCTTTTATTATGGGCTTGAAACAATTACATCTTTAGCACTCAATCAATTAAAAGAAGTCTTAAATGCTTATACGAGTCGCCTATTAGAGCGTGTTGATGCTGTGCGTGAGCGTGATGAGAAGATTGATGCTTTGTATACCTCTCTTTTTCGTGAGCTTTTAACGTATATGATGGAAGATATGCGCAATATTACGGTTTGTACGCATTTATTGTTTTGTTTAAAGAATATTGAAAGAATTGGTGATCATGTTACCAATATTGCTGAAATGTTGCATTATATTATAACGGGTCATCATATGTCTTCTGATCGTCCTCGCGATGACCTTACGTATAAAGTTGGTGTAGGTGAGAAGAAAATAGATTAAATTTTTCTTAAGTATCTAAAATAAGTTTGTAGATAAATTAAGCATTTTCGTAAAATATAGCTATAGAAAGAATATAATAACCATATTATGAAAAAAACAAAAGGCCACCACGAGGTCGTATAGCAGGGTATTGACTCTTGATTTGACATATTTGTATATTGAATGATATCATCGTTCGTATTGTGATCAGAGGGGATTTTTTCTGTTCATTTTGTTAAACTTTATATTAAGGGGATAGCTGTATTATTTTTATCAATATTGATGCTAAGAGTTTTGATGTTTCAATTTTTTTCGTATGTAGAATGAATGGGTTGTTTTTGAAAGTATCTTAATTTTATTGCGATGAAAATGTGAGGGGTATTATGGGTTGTGTTTGGCTATTAGGAATGACAGTATTGGTCTATAAATTGATATTTTTTTATTATTTATTTCACACAGATAGTTTTTGATTACCACTTGTATTAAAATTTTACTGAGTGATGACGATTAGTTGTATACTTTTTTGAGAGATACATTTAAAGCTTATTTCAAAGTGTGAAATAGCTCAGAGATTATAGGCCAGAGATTATAGGAATGTTTTGCATAAGATGAAAAAAAAATGTTGGGATGTTTTTGTTGCTTGTTGCGTATTGCCGTTGGTTACTGTGGGGTGTGCTGCAAATCATTTAGATGCGGGAAAAGTAAATAATAAGAGAACAAAAACAGTTTCATATCCATTGACAGAGCGCCAATGCCTTATGCGTGCGATGTACTTTGAATCAAATCGCTCAAGTCGTGAAGGAATGATTGCTGTTGGGACAGTTGTTATGAATCGTGTTAATTCAACTGCTTATCCCAAGACAATTTGTGGTGTTGTTGGCCAATATAAGCAGTTTGCTCCTGGCGTTTTAACGCGTCCTATGAGGGAGAAAGCATCTGTTGCTCGTGTAAGAGAGGCCGCTGACGCTGTTTTACGGGGGGAGCGAGATAAGAAGGTTAAACACGCTAAGTTTTTTCATACCGCAGGTTTGTCTTTTCCTTATAGAAACATGCACTATGTTCATGTTGCAGGGGGCAATGCTTTTTATGAAAAACGATCACGTGATGGATCACTTCAAGTTCCTACCAATAATCGTCCTTATGATGTTGCTTATGCTTTTGCTCAAGAACGTTCTGGTCATGTTCCAAACTTTATCGATGAAGGCTTAGAAAGTAAGGGAATAAAGGTAGAAAAAGGTGTATCTTCTTCGACAGAAGTAGCACAATCCAAGGCGGTACAGCTTAAGTCTTTTGCTATGGTTCGGCTTGATAAAGTTCCCATTCCAAGCTATGCACCTCAACATTTAGTTCAGAAAGAAGAAAATAAAGCGATTATGGCATTACCTTCATCCGATCAGTTAAATGCAATTGTTGCAATGTTAGAAAAGCGTCGTAGAAACTGGTAATTTTTTTCGCGACCAAAGAAGGAATATACAGCTATTGCGGCTTATGCATTAAGTAAATCCTTTAGCGATAGTGATACGTATAAATATACGTAGAGAAAATGAGCTCAAAGGCTTTGGAAAAACAATTTAGAATATGACAGCGTAAGGAACCTATTTATTTAAAGAAGGGTATTGGTAATGTATTTTGATATTCATGAGACAATTTCTCCTGAATTGCTTAATCGTCTTGCAGAAGTTACGGTAAAAGTAGGGCTTAATTTACAAGAGGGGCAGGATCTTGTTTTGACGGCTCCAGTTTCAGCATTACCTTTTGTTCGACGTATTGCCTATCATGCTTATAAGGTTGGTGCTGGTGTCATTACACCAATTTTTAGTGATGATATGTTATCGCTTACACGTTTTGAAAACGCCCATACGGCTAGTTTTGATTGTGCTCCTTCTTGGCTTTATGAAGGAATGGCGAAGGCTTTTGAAAATGGAGCTGCACGTTTAGCAATTGCTGGTGATAATCCTTTGCTCCTTTCCAATCAAGATTTTGATAAAGTTTCACGTTTGAATAAGGCAACTTCGCTGGCTTATCAACCTGCTCTCAAAAAAATATCAAATTTTTCTATCAATTGGTCGATTGTTGCTTACCCAACAATAGGATGGGCTGAAGCGATGTTTCCTTCTTTACCACTTAATGAGGCGGTAAAAAAATTAGCCGATGCAATTTTTTCTGCTTCACGTGTTACAGGAGAAGATCCGGTGCAGGCGTGGACTGTTCATAATGAAACTTTGAAGAAACGGTCATCTTGGCTTAATGAGCAGCGTTTTTCTGCTTTGCACTTTACAGGACCAGGGACTGATTTAACGGTTGGTTTGGCAGATGATCATGAATGGCAAGGGGGGGCGTCCGTTGCTCAAAATGGTGTTATTTGCAATCCCAATATTCCAACAGAGGAAGTTTTTACAACGCCTCATGCTCATAAGGTTGAAGGATTTGTTCGCTCAACAAAACCACTTTCCTACCAAGGAACATTGATTGATAATATTGAAGTGCGTTTTGACGCAGGGCGTATTATTGAGGCTCGTGCATCAACAGGTCAGGAAGTTTTACAGCAAGTTTTGCAAAGTGATGAGGGGGCAAGTCGATTGGGTGAAGTTGCTCTTGTGCCTCATTCTTCACCTATTTCTAAGAGTGATCTTCTTTTTTATAATACCCTATTTGATGAAAATGCAGCTTGTCATATTGCTTTAGGGCAATGTTATTCCAAATGCTTTTTAGATGGTGCATCATTGACACCAGAAGAGATTGCAGCACGTGGGGGTAATAAAAGCGTTATTCATATTGATTGGATGATTGGCTCTGGTGAAATTGACATAGATGGCATTAGGCAGGATGGTGGAAGAATTCCTATCTTTCGTAAGGGTGAATGGGCTTAATTCTGTTATGGTGTAAACACGTCATTCGAGATAGGGGATGTGTAGGCTTTCTGGACACGTTACGTATTTTTAGAGTACGTGTTGGATGTTCAAGGCAGGGCTTGAGAATGATCTTTTGTCAAGTGAATCACATGATTAAGAAGCTAAGAGAGCTCTATTCGATGAGGATTTGGGGTGTTTACCAGATAGGATGGGGATCTTCGCTCTTTAAGGATGGAGAGGTAGTCAATTTATTGGTGATATGATTGGAAAGTGCATCAATCATTAAAAAACGCATAATTATTAAAGGGGACTGATGCCAGAGCTTCCTGAAGTGGAGACAGTTCGTCGTGGACTTGAATCTGTTGTCACTGATGCAACGATAATCTCTGTTAAACTTAATCGTAGAGATTTGCGTTTTCCTTTTCCTGAGGCTTTTTCTGAGCGTCTTATTGGCAGAACAATTATAGAACTTGGTCGGCGTGCAAAATATTTATTATTCCATCTTTCTCAGGATGAAACAATTTTAAGCCATTTAGGAATGTCGGGCTCATGGCGTATAGAGAATGATCTTTTGAGAAAAGATTTTTCAAAGACGAGCAAATTGGTTAAGCATGATCATTTCATCATGGTTCTTCAAGCCAAGGATGGTGAAGTTTATCATCTTATTTATAATGATGTGCGTCGCTTTGGGTTTATACTTTTAGTTGATACAGACAAGCTTTCTGAACATCCGCTTTTAAATAAGTTAGGGCTTGAACCTATGAGTAATGCATTTTCTGGTCATTATTTACAAAAGGCTTTTGTTAATAAAAAAATGTCTCTCAAAGGGGCTTTACTTGATCAGTCTATCGTTGCGGGTCTTGGGAATATTTATGTTTGTGAGGCGCTTTGGTGGAGTCGCTTATCTCCACAGCGTTGTGCATTTACATTGGCATCAAAAAAACTACATGCACGTGAACTTGCAGATTCTTTAGCACAGAATATACGCAATGTAGTTTCTGAAGCTATTTTATCTGGTGGCTCTTCTTTACGTGATTATACGCATGTAGATGGTTCACTTGGTTATTTTCAACATGCTTTTTCGGTTTATGGACGAGAAGGTAAGGAATGTTTGGAATGCGGAACGCCTATACTCCGTATTTTACAGGCTGGGCGTTCAAGTTTTTACTGCTCACAATGTCAAAAATGAATAAGGTGTCTTGCAAAATCCGATAAGAAGCTTAAAGTCAAGATCTGACAATTATACGAAAATACAAGGCTTGAGAGGTTTTTTTTATGCTGAATAAAGTACTAACACATCTTGATGGGAATATAGAAAAGAGCCTTGAGCGCCTTTTTTCTCTTTTACGTTTTCAATCGGTTTCTACAGACTCTGCTTATAAGGATGAATGTCGTAAAGCAGCTGATTGGTTAGTAGAAGACTTAAAAAGCATTGGTTTTGAGGCTTCACGGCGTGATACACTGGGGCATCCAATGGTTGTGGGGCATCATCTAGGGCCTTCAGAGGATTGTTTACATGTATTGTTTTACGGACATTACGATGTTCAACCTGTTGATCCGCTAAATTTATGGGAAGATGATCCGTTTAATCCTTCCTTAAAAGAGAGAGATGGAGAAAAAGTTATTTGTGCTCGCGGAGCTTCTGATGACAAAGGTCAGTTGATGACTTTTATTGAAGCATGTCGTGCATATAAGAAAGAAACAGGACAGCTTCCTGTTAAGATTACTATTTTATTTGAGGGAGAAGAAGAATGTGCTTCCCCTTCTCTTATTCCTTTTTTAAAAGCAAATAAAGATGAACTTAAGGCAGATTATGCATTGGTTTGTGACACATCAATGTGGAACGCGGATACACCATCTATTGCTCTTTCTCTTCGGGGGGTTATGGCAGAAGAGATTATTATTACTGCAGCAAATCGTGATTTGCATTCCGGTTATTTTGGAGGAGTAGCAGCCAATCCCATTCGTATTTTAACTAAAATTTTGGCAGGACTTCATGATGAAAATAATAAGGTAACACTTCCTGGTTTTTATGATGGCGTAGAAGAAACACCTCCACATATTTTACAATCATGGAATGAGCTTGATTGTACTGCTGAAAGTTTTCTTGGTCCTATCGGTCTTTCTGTTCCAGCTGGTGAAAAAGGTAGGAGCATTTTAGAGCTTGTATGGGCACGCCCTACCATGGAATTTAATGGTATTAGTGGGGGATATGAAGGGGAAGGGATGAAAACGGTTATTGCTTCTCAAGCGAGTGCAAAAGTATCATGTCGTCTAGTCCATAAGCAAGATCCAGAGAAAATACGCCAAGCATTGCGTGATTATGTACGCGGTGCGATTCCTGCTGATTGTACGGTTGAATTTAAGAATCATGGCTCTTCTCCGGCACTTCAGCTTTCTGATACTTCATCTTATACCAAAGCGGCGAAGGATGCTTTATCACAAGAGTGGGAAGTTCCTGCTGTCTTGACAGCCATGGGGGGCTCGATTCCAATTGTTGCAGATTTTCGGTCAATTCTTGGTATGGAAACTCTTTTGGTTGGTTTTGGACTGGCTGATGATCGTATTCATTCGCCTAATGAAAAGTATAATCTAAAATCATTTCATAAGGGGCAGCGGTCTTGGGCACGTATTCTTACTGCTTTAGCAAATAGGAGGGTGAATGGCTGAGATTCGCGTTCATCAAGGTGATTTGCCAAACTTAGATAATTATAACACTGATGCCATTGCGATTGATACGGAGACTTTAGGGCTTCAACCACATCGTGATCGTTTATGTGTTGTTCAGATTTCTTCTGGAGATGGGACTGCTGATATTATACAGATTGCTAAAGGACAAAAGAGTGCGCCTCATTTGGTCAAGCTTCTTAAAGATAACGCAGTCACCAAGATATTCCATTTTGGACGTTTTGATCTTGCTATTTTAGCGCATACATTTGGCGTGATGCCGGAAGCCGTTTTTTGCACAAAGATTGCTTCAAAACTCACGCGTACTTATACAGATCGTCATGGATTGAAAGAAATTTGTAGTGAATTGCTAAATGTAAATATTTCTAAACAGCAACAATCTTCCGATTGGGCGGCAGAAACGTTATCACAGGCACAAATTGAATATGCTGCGTCGGATGTGTTATATTTGCATCGTTTAAAAGTTATATTTGAAGAACGTTTGAAACGCGAAGAGAGAGAAAGTGTTGCCAAAGCATGTTTTCAATTTTTGCCTATGAGAGCCAAGCTTGACCTTTTAGGGTGGTCTGAAGTTGATATTTTTGCGCATAGCTAACTTTAAACGTTTGCTTTTAAATAGATGAATTACTAATGCAAGAGGACAAAATACCTACATTATCGGCATTTTGTCCTCTTATTTTTTTGATGAGAGCCTTTTATAACAGAGTTACGTTATTTTAGTGGAAGTTTAGGCAATAAAAATGCATTTACGGTCGCATGTTTTTTTAGGCTCATTCTTTTTTGTGCCCATGTTTTTTATGTTTATAACGGTCTTTATTTGAAAAAAACAATTGTGAGGAGCGGTTTGGAACATACGCTAGGATTGGAGGGCTTCAATCTCTGAAATCGGTATATGGCTTAATTTTCAGAGAATATGAAGGAATCAATATAAAACTGATTTCCACTCTTACCATCCTTATATTCTGCTTTATGCTTTTCAAAAGTATTTAAAATAATATCTATTAAGTTACGGATATGACACATTTTTTCACGCTCTTTAATGGTATAAGTATTTGATTTATAATAATATAGTGTTATTCAACTTGAATAGGAAACCTGAATATTATAAGATTCTCTCATTCCCAATCTGTTCCATGTTGAATCAATTAAAACCATTTGCTTGCACAGAACAAATGGGGTGAGTATGTGGATAAATTTGTATAAGAAATGACTAAAAATACCTCTTATGAATCGTCTTACGTGTCAAGATTTGGTCCACACATTTTAGGGCTGGAAAATAGTGTGATAGTGCCGGCTTGTTACTCCATAAGCATAAAGATGGAGACTCTTTAAATGGGGAGACACTCTCTTCCATGTAAAACAGAATATATTTATGTTGCACATTAACGTACTTTTTTAAAAGAAATCTTTCTTAAGGCACGTCACACCCATTTCATGGTGGCATTCATGAATAATATAACAATAAAGCCCCTAATAATATGATATAAAATTTATTGAGCATTCCTATCTTTATGCTTGTGGAGTAACAAGCCAGTACCGTCACGTGACTTTGCTCCCCCAAATGTTGTAATCATTCTCGCTGTTTTTAATATTAAAGGCATTCATCAGAAGTATTTTTAGCCTTTTCTTGAGTGTTTTTTATTCATACACGCATCCACCTTGTAACATGCAAAAAATGGCTTTGGTTAATTCAATATGGAACAGATTGGGAATGAGAGAATTTTTGGTATCTAGAAGTATAACTTAATATGAATGATACTAAATTATCTTTATAAACCAATATGTTTTGTGTTTAATATATAAAGATTACCATGATTACACTAAACAATGCAAAGAATAACTTCCTAGAAAAATGTGTGAGAAATAAGTTAGCAGGAGCGTACTTTTTTATTTATGACATGTAAGCGAATAATTGTGCTTACATGTCATAAGTGGGTTTGAAATGAGAGAAGCTTACGATACTCAAAGCGCTCATTTAATTGGGGGGAGTTTTGAACTATATTTATAAATCAATATATTGATGTAATATTTGTGTCGTTTTCCCCCAAATGGTACTTTGTGCTTTTATTTATTAGCAAACGAATGATTTCTATGTTGGCTAAGCAGGCAAATTTGTATCTATTTAAACATTAAAATTCTCTAACACTTTGTTTTTTTTAGTAATTTCACTTTTTACTTATAAACATGCTATTTTTTCTGGAAATTGGCAATAAAGACACTAGGTAAAACCCATTATGGATATTTTAATGAGGTTAATTTTATGAATATAAAATATTTTATAACAACTTTTGCCACGTTTACTTCGATTTCTGTCGCTCAGAGCGCTTCTTTTTTAGCGTCTCAAAACCTTATACAGAGAGCATCTTCAGTGGCTTCTTCTATAGACTTTTTTTCAGCTAAACAGGCAAGTAAGGTTTTATCTGAAGTTTTTCAAATGGAACTTCCTTACATAAATAATAGCGAATGTGTAACAGCTGCTCAGTTAGCACCTGTGTCATATTCTGATAAAAACAGAGGTCCTAAAAAAAGGGTAGGTAAAAAAGTACGTCCAAGATTTTCACGAGGCCCAATGAGTTTCTAAAAAGTGAGAAAATAACATTGAGAACTTTCTTCTAAATTAAGAGCTTGGACTATGCTCGAGAGCTGAAGAGATGTTTTTTATCCCTTGAAAAGGGGGAGAGCTGTTTTTTTGCAAAGAGTAATGTGATTCTACACGGTAGAGATGCAACACACTGTGTATAAAGTATATTGATTTATAATGATTATTCATTGTGTTGCATATTGAATGAGAATACAGAATATCGTAAGTTTTTCTCATTTCAAACATGTTTCATGTTGAATGTATCAAAACTATTTTTTTGTATTTTACAAGCGTGATGAGGTGTGTGGAGTAAAACAATACAAAAAAGGATTCAAAATGCTTCTTATGAGGCGTCTTTAAGGATTAGGGATTGACGCAATTAAGGATTGGCAAAGTGCTGGGCGGGTACCGGTTCGCTCTTTCAGAAGTGTAAAGATAGGGCCGTGGATTTACCCTTATATCACTCATGTCTGCTGTCGTGAAATGGGGGTGGGGGCCTTAAGAGATGTCTCTTTAGAGGATGTCTTTTAACAACAAGTGTGCGAATACGCAACCTACAGGCGTTCTGACATCGGATAAAGATAGGGGTAGGGGGATTTCAGTGAAAACTGTATAATGGCAATCGCTTGTTACAAATTTATCGCTCTCTTACAAATTTCATGGGTTTAATAAACTTAGAAATTGAGCTTTTAAAGACGTAAATACCATTTAAGCGTGGCATTTAAACCGCTGTGAGGAGTCATTATTTTAAGGAAAGGATGAATCAGAGCAGAATGAGGTCCATAGAGTCTTCAGTTCAGTAAATCACATGAGCGAGAAACCAAGACAAACTCATTTGATAAAAATCTGGGTTGTTTAGAGAAAGAATCTGAGACAATAACGCGTTCCAAATCGAATAAGACGCCATGTGTGAAGGGATAACAAGATTTTTTAACTTAAACTTTTTATTTTTTAGGTATGCTTAAGTTGCACAATTAAAAACAATGCATTATTTGCCTATAATTCAATCATAGATATTTTTTTTGCCAAATTATTTACTCAATTGATGATTTTAAGAGCAAGGCTTATTTTAAAAACTTTAAGAAATATTTTTCATTTTTTCAGTGTTCGGAAGAGCTTATATATAAGTTTCAATTTTTATCATATTATTTTATCATATTAGTTGTCTGTTTTGAGGCGTTTTTTCAATTAAGTCTACAAAAGAATATGAAATAGAGAGCCTAAAAATAATTCTAAAGCTCTGAATAAGGATTTTCTATAAGGTTGAGAGAAGCAGTAAAATGGCAAGTAGATCAAAAGAATAAATACCTAAAGTCAAAATAAAGAGCAGGTGTGAGGAAATTTTATATGATCTTATTGCATAGGGTTATTCGGTATCTTGTTTATGGACGATACAAGCATCCTTTTTATAAAAAACAAAACAATTATATAGCCTTCACATTTGCTCATGTGAAGGGTGAAGCTAAAAACGTTATTTGTATAAATTTATTTGTATGAACCTAAATAGAAGGTTTGCATTTAACTGTTCTCAATAGTGTAATCGGTCCTTACTATTCTTAATATTGAGAGTGTTCATAAGAAGCATTTTTAGCTCTTTCTTAAACGATTTTATTTCCTTGTTCATTTGTGACGTACATGGAGGCAATTTTCGTTGTTTTAATATAAAGTGCTCAAAATGAAAGCATCTTCAATATAACAGACAAATTAATGTAAAAATTTCGTTATAAATCAGAACGTTATCTTTTTATAACGCGTAGCACCTGCTTTACATGGGAAATGATGCAATTTTTAAAAAATTTATAAAGACGAGAGAAAATTATTTGTGCATGGGCATCGTATCGTTCTTATTCATGAAAGATCAAGCAATTAAGGGCGCTGTGATTGGTTTTTTGTTTTTTTTATGAGTGTATCATTTTTGCTACAGATATCTAAAGCTTGGGCTCTATATGAAATAACGTGTTCAAATAAATATTTCAGCTATGGAGAGAAAATATGAATATGAAATGGTTAATAACAGCCTCTGCTTTTGCGTTTGTTTCAGTTTCAGCAGCGCAGGCAGCAGATGTTGTTGTTCCCCGAGTCCAACACCCGTTGCTCCTGTTATTGTTGCGCCAACTTTTTCTTGGACTGGTTTTTACTTTGGTGGGCAGATTGGTGGTTTTTCGGGTAAAACAAAGATGGATATTCTCGCTAAAGGACAAAAAATTCCATTAAGTAATGATTATTTGCCTAAACTATCTGGCTTTATAGGGGGGCTTTACGGAGGTTCCAATATTGATCTTGGCAACGGCCTCATTTTAGGTGTCGATACAGATATCATGTGGTCTAATAAAGATGACACGAAGACAGGAAAAACATATGTTATTGCTCCAAGACAAATCAATTATATTCAGAAGGTATTAAAAGAATCTGGAATTAATATTGGTAAAGATGCGCTTAAAGCTGGTGCTAAACGGACACACAGTTTCACTTTTAAAGAAAAGTGGGCTGGTGCGACACGTGTGCGTATTGGTTTTGCTGCTGAACGTATTATGCCTTATGTTGCGGGGGGTATTGCCTATACACAGCTTCAAGATACTGCATTGATTTCAATAACAGACAAAGATTCAAACAAAGTTATAGCTTCTGGTACTTTGTCTGATGAAACAAAGACTCTTGTTGGCTACACCCTTGGTGCGGGTGTTGATTTAGCAATGACCAATCATGTTATTGTCCGTGCGGAATATCGTTATTCAGATTTTGGTAAAAAGAAATTCTCAAATGATAAATATGAAACTTCTTACAAAACCAATGATTTCCGTGTAGGTGTTGCTTATAAATTTTAACAGGTGATCTGTTAAATAACGAAGAGGCTCTGTCAAAGACAAGGGTCTCTTGTTATTTTTGTTGCTATATTATCACACCCTCCATGTTTATTGTGGATGTGAAAAGGTATTTTTTAGATTTTATTAAAAGTATTTTAATAAACAGCAAATAAGATTAATATTTTAAATCAATAAGTTATTTATATATACAGTTTCCATTCTCTCGTATAAAACGAGGTTATGAAGTGTTTTTATCTTCAGCAAACTCTTCATTTCCTGTGACTGTATCATTTTTACTACAGCTTTTCTGCATTTAATCTTGTAGCACTGTCTCATAAATAAATTAGGAGCAAAGTTTATGAATATAAAATCTTTAGTAACAACTTCTGTCATTGCTATAGCAGCAGCTTCTGCAGCCCAAGCTGCTGATGTTATCGTCCCTCATGAAGCAGCCCCAGCAGCAGTTATTGCAGCAGCCCCTTCATTTTCTTGGACAGGTTTTTATATCGGTGGTCAAGTTGGAAACTTTTCAAGTAAAGTTGATACATTTGATTCACAATCAAAAAAGAAAACGACAGATAAAGACTCGAGACTTAAACCTTCTGGTTTCATGGGCGGTATCTATGTAGGTTCTAACGTCGATCTTGGCAATGGCCTCATTTTAGGTGTTGAAACCGATGCCGTTTGGGCAGGTCGCAAAGAAACAAAAGCCTCTTCAGAAGTCATTGGATCAACGAACCTTGCAGGTTTCCAAGATAAGCTTACAAAACTTAAAGCTACGGGAAAAGTTGATGAAATCACGGGGAATGACAAGCGTGTAGAGAGCAGCTTTCTAAAAGAAAAATGGTCTGGTGCTACACGTGTCCGTATTGGTTTTTCAGCCATTGATCGCATTATGCCTTATATTGCTGGTGGTGTTGCTTATACGCAGCTGCAGCTTGCCAGTTCTCTTAAGGCAGAAAAAACTGATGGTACTGAAGTCGCTTCTGCTAAAGTATATGATAAATCAAAAACCTTGGTTGGTTTCACCATTGGTGGTGGTGTTGACTTCGCAATGACAGACAATGTTTTGTTGCGTGCTGAATACCGTTACTCAGACTTTGGTAAAAAAGCATTTGAAAAGGACGGGGATAAAATCTCTTACAAAACCAATGACTTCCGTGTAGGTGTTGCCTACAAATTCTAATTTCGTAAAAAACGAAATGATGAATATAAAATAATTTATTATGAGGCTCTGTTTTAAACGGAGCCTCTGTTTTTTTCTATTTCTATCTTCTCTACAAACTCTGTCCTTATTGGGGGTGTAAAAAGGGTATTATTCAGATTTTCTTAAAAAAGATTTTCATAAACGATAGTCAATAATGACGCTGTAAGATCAATATCTCTTGTGTGTTCATAGCCTGCAACTTCTGGTGCGAACTAAGTTATAAAGTGTTGTAAGGGTATGGAAGCTGTGCAGTGATTTTATCTTCAGCAAGCTCCCCCTTTCCTGTAACCGCGTCATTTAAAAGGCAGCTTTTCTCTGTGTAATTTTGTAGCATTGTTTCATAAATAAATGAGGAGAAAAGTTTATAAATATAAAATCTTTAATAACAACTTTTGTCATTGCTATAGCAGCAGTTTCTATAGAATAAGCTGCAGATGTTATCATCCCTCGTAAAACAGCTCCAGCAGTTACTACAGCAGCCCCATCATTTTCTTAGGCAGGTTTTTATCGGTGGTCAAGTTGGAAATTTTTCAAGTAAAGTTGCGGCATTTGATTTAGAGACAAAAGAAAAAACGACAGATAAAGATAGGCTCCCTAAACTTTCAGATTTCATGGGGACGTCTCTGTAGGTTCTAACATAGATCTTGATCATGCCTTATTCTAGGACTTGAAACCGATGCCGTCTGGACAGAGCGAGGAGACAAGAAGACAACCTCAAAGATCTTTACATTTGATGAATTTGATGATTTGAATGATAAATGTGAAGATGTTGGTGTTATACTGGATGAAAATCAAAAGTTTAAAGAAGGCGACACGGTAGTGTAGAGTATTGGTCTCAAAGAAAAATGGTCTGGCGCTATACGCGTTCGTATTGGTTTTGCAGCTGTTGATTGCGTTATGTCTTATGTTGCTGGGGGGATTTCCTATGCGCAAATACAAGGTGTTGGTGGAGTTTTAGGAACAAAAAAGCAGGTAGATGGTAAACCAAGTAAAGAAGTCTTTGCGACAGTACTTGATAAAACAAAAACAATGGTTGGTTTTACTCTTGGGTGTTGGTGTTGATTTCGTAATGACAGACAATATATTATTACGTGCAGAATACCGTTACTCAGACTTTGGTAAAAAAGATGATCTTAAGCTAGGCTATAAAACCAATAATTTCCGTGTCCGTGTCGCTTACAAATTTTAGGCCTGTAAAATAAAATGATTAATAAAAAATAAATCTCTAAGAGTTTTTATCAAAAATAATTCTTTTATTTTATTTCCTTTTTATTTGTACGACTGTGACATTTTTACTACAGCTTTTCATCCTGTAATCTTGTAGCACTGTCTTATAAATAAACTAGGAGCAAAATTATGAATACAAAATCTTTAATAGCAACTTCTGTTGTCGCTTTGGTTTCCGCTTCTGCAGCACAAGCTGCTGATGTCATGATCCCTCATGAAACAGCCCCAGCCGTCATCGCAGCAGCCCCTTCATTTTCTTGGACAGGTTTTTATATCGGTGGTCAAGTTGGAAACTTTTCAAGTAAAACTAAAGTGACTATTCCAGGAGAAGACAGAAATCTTTTCAAAAAAGATAATACACCTAAGCCTTCTGGTTTCATGGGAGGTATTTATGCAGGCTCTAACATAGACCTTGGAAATGGCCTCATCCTCGGTGTTGAAACTGATGCCGTTTGGGCAGATCGTGAAAAAACAAAAACAGCACGTGAGTACACTCTTAATCCTACGGAAGCAGCAAGTTTTAATGCTGCCCTTAGAAAAGCTAAGGTTGAATTAGAAGGTAACCAAGCGTTTGAAGCAGGGGACCAGCTAACGGAAACGCACAGCTACAAAGAAAAGTGGTCTGGTGCGACACGCGTTCGTATTGGTTATGCTGCTTTTGACCGTATTATGCCTTATATTGCTGGGGGTATTGCCTATGCGCAGGTACAGGGCATTCAATCCGTTTCAGGAAAAGGCCAAAGAGACAAGCCTGTTCAGGCGAAAAATGCGGGGCAGGAGCCAGAAAAGAGTATGCAAACTGTAGATTTGACTGGTGGTACTTGGGCTGATGACACGAAGACAATGGTTGGTTTCACCATTGGTGGTGGTGTTGACTTTGCAATGACAGACAATGTGCTGCTGCGTGCTGAATACCGTTACTCTGATTTTGGTAAAAAGAAATTCGCAACCGATACACGTGAATTCCACTACAAAACCAATGACTTCCGTGTAGGTGTTGCTTACAAATTCTAATTTCATAAAAATAAAATTAGAAAAACAGAAAAAATACGAAGGCCTCGTTTAACGGGGCCTTTATTTTCTCTCTATTTGATCTCTCTTAATTTCTTTATATTTATATTATTTTGCGTCATAAGACTTTAAAAGAAAAAGTTTTTATATCATAGAGATGATAAATGGGTGTATATACATATTGATTTTAGAATGACTGATTTATAAAATTTTATAGTGCTACGACTATTCTACGAAACAAGTGGAAAGCGTTTCGTGAATCTCAGAAGTAGAAAAGATTATAATCAGTAATTCACTTTGATCTTCTTTTGTATACTATATTCCAGATGAGAGTGAGCGTATGATCTAATCCATTCATCATTATAACCAAAAGACAGTCTCTGTTAGAAAAATATGAAGTTTTAAAAATAGAAACCAGTTTCCGACTTTACCCTCTTTTTTGTCACTCAGCTTTATAGTTTTCAAAAGCACCTCGTATCTTTTAAATAATAAAGATTGTATATTTTTTTCAATATCTTACGCTTTTATTGACTATGTTCTTTAAAGGATATGATACATTGATTTATAATGATAATCTAGCGTTATCCAACTTGAATTAAAAGCTCGAATACCGTCAATTTCTCTCATTTCAAATCTATCTACACAGAATCAATCAAAGTTATTCATTTGCACGTCATAAGCATGGTAGGCATGTGGGGAAAACTGTACAAGAAAGGCATGCTTTTTCATAAACTGTCGAGAAGTTACAAGGTATTAATTTATAAAGATAATCTAGCGTTATCCAACTTGAATTAGAACTCCGAATACCGTCAGTTTCTCTCATTTCAAATTTATCTACACAGAATCAATCAAAGTTATTCATTTGCACGTCATAAGCGCGGCAGGTGTGTGGGGAAAACTGTACAAGAAAGGCATGCCTTTTCATAAACTGTCGAGAAGTTACAAGGTATTAATTTATAAAGATAATCTAGCATTATCTAACTTGAATTAAAAGCTCGAATACCATCAATTTCTCTCGTTTCAAATCTATCTACACAGAATCAATCAAAGTTATTCATTTGCACGTCATAAGCGGGGTAGGCATGTGGGGAAAACTATATAATAAAAAAGATTTTTATGAATCGTTTTAAATGCCAAGGTTTGTCGCCACTATTCTAGGGTTGGTAAATATAACGATGGTGCTGGCTTTTTCTTTCACTAGCGTAAAGTAAAGATGGTGGAGCTCAATAGATTTTATATTATTGGAGCTTTATCGGTATACCCTTCATTCATGGGGTTTGATGTGAAAAGAGGGTGATAACCTTGAGAGATGTTTCTTTAAAGCAAACCCGTGAATATGCAATACCCTATATTCTGTTTGGGGCGTTTTGTTTTACGTGCAGGTTGTACCCCCGTTAAAGACAGCAATAAACAAAAGCGTGAGGCAATAAGCGATCTCCATTATTTAAAAGACATGAGATGTTCTTGAAAGTCATAAAGCTGAATTAAAAAGTGATAGTAAAGATGGAAACTGGTTTTCATTTTTAAAATTTCATATTCTTTTCAAAGTAGGCTGTCTGTCTATTTCAGAGATTACATAAACAGAGAGATACGCAATATCCCTGTCCATATCTGGTATATAAAAGCTGGAATTGCTCGAACAGCATTGAATCGTTTCAATCTTTGTTTCAAATATGCTACTGCATTAGGATTGGTATTGAGTAAAAAGAAACAACAAAAGCACGTATTTTTTTTAGGAAAACAATGCCATAAAAAACAAAATATGCCAGTATATGAATTGGAGAGATATAAAATACTTTATAAAACATCAATCATAACACAACTGCTTTTACATCTGCTTATCCTTACAGGTGTTTGTACATGTTTTTTTTACATTATATATACGTGAAGATAAAATTTATGGGAATATATGAAACACCCCTCATACAAAATAAAATTCCCCAACAAAATACACTTGTGTTTCATATTTAAACACTGCCTCTAAAGAAATATTTGCTCAAAGCGCATTACATCCACTTCATGACAGTTCCATAAATGCTGTAAGACTTCTCCCCCTCAATATAATATAAAACCCATCAAGCTCCATCGTCTTTACGCGTAGGAAGTAATAAGCTGGCATCATAACATACTTGTACTAGCTTTAAAATGTCGCAGACCAAACCTTGGCTCTTTTCGACAGTTTATGAAAGGGTATGCCTTTCTTATACAGTTTTTATCCATATGACAGTCCCGCTTTTGATATGAAAGCCAAGTGATTTTGACTCATTCAGTATAAATAGTTTTGCAATGAGAAAACCCGATGTGCTTTGTATTCAACGTGCAAAACAATAAGTTGATTATTATCAATCAAAGTGATGTGTCTGGATGAAAATATTTCCACAAAGAATCTAAAATTTTTTTGTAATGTTGGACCTTAGGCTTTTGGATTTCTTAATTTAAGATACAAAATACTCATAGCTAAAGTATCAAAGAGATAGCATGCTGGCCAATAGGTAAAACTTTAATGATGTTTAATCTTAAAAAAGACAATGATTTGTTTCACTTTTTTGCGCTAGCATTGATTTTGCAATGCCAGAAAATGTTTTATTGTATACAGCATATCGTCATTTAGATTTCTATAAAAAGAAATTTGTAAAGAGTATAGTCCTTAACAGTCATGCGAAAATTTAATGCAGATGAATCCAATAGTAGGACACATATCTAGTGTAATTTAGTTTAGAAACTCTCATTGAATACAAAATTAAATGGTTCAGAAGTCTTATTTTCAAAATTTTTGTATTTTTTTGTGAGTGTGTCATTTTTGCTACAGATCTTTCAAAAAAGATGTTCTATATACATACCATTTTGGATATTTGGAGAGATTTTATGAATACAAAACGTTTAATAACAGCGTCTATTTTTTCTTTAATTTCAGCGTCTACAGCGCTTGCTGCCGATGTGATGATGCCTCGTCAGTCAGCACCATCGACTCCCTCTACCATTGTTGCACCTACTTTTTCATGGACAGGTCTTTATTTAGGTGTACAGGCTGGTGGTTTTTTAAGCAAAGGTGATATGGCTATTGTTGATCAAGAAAAGAGTTTCCCACTAGATAAAGAGTTCTCTCCTAAACTCTCTGGTTTTGCTGGTGGTTTCTATGCAGGCTCTAATATTGATCTCGGTGATAACTTTATTTTTGGTGTCGATACGGATTTAACGCTATCTGGTAAAAAACACACAAAGACTATTAACATAGGTGAATCTGATAACGCTACAGTAGAGAGTGCAGTCGTAAGATCCCGCAGATCAGCACCTTCAGCACCTTCAGTACAAACAGTGTCTCTAAGAACAGTACCATCAGCAGGGACAGGATCATCAGTAATGTCTGGCCCAACACGACCATCTTCAGGACAAGCAGGAGAAATGCAAGGAATATCAGGATCGGCATTACCACCAGCAGGACCAAGATCAGAAACAACATCTGGCGCACCAGCAGGGTCTAGAGCTTTAGTGACACCTGTAGCAACACCCGCCACTGGCACTTCAACGTCAACGACAGTATCAGGGAGCAGTGAGCCAATTACATTCACAATATCCTCTAACTCAGGGACAAGCCCAGTACAATTATCACCGGAATCATTAGGGCGATCAGATACAAGCGGGATGTCGGTGGGCCGTGTAAGTGTATCGCAGTCGGCGGCTAGACCATCTTCCAGCACAGGAGTAGGATTAGCAGGGGAGGCATCGCGCTCATTGGGAAAACCAGATACAAACCGAAGAGTCATTACAGGAGGGCGAACATTAAATAGTCCACCGCTTATTCTGGGTAGATCAGCTGTCTCTGATTCAGGGGCAGGCGCTTCCAGTGGAACGAGTGGAGCTCAAAGCGGAGGTCATCATGGTATCCGTGGTGGGCGTTCTAATCCGCATGGAGTACAAAGCACTCAAGCAGCGAATAAGGATGATTCCAATACATATGGTATAGAACAAATGAAAAGAATGGCTTCTGAACTTGGTCTTGATCAAGAGGATGAAGTTGAAGCTTTAAATCATACTTTCAAGCAAAATTGGGGTGGTGCTACACGAGTACGGATCGGTTTTGCTGCTGATCGCTTTATGCCTTATGTTGCTGGTGGTATTGCTTATGGGCAGTTCCAAGATACTGTATCGATATCCGTTAAGGGTGACGATGGAAATGTCGTTTCTTCTAAGAATTTAACCGATGAAACTAAGACAATGATTGGTTACACTCTTGGTGGTGGCGTTGATTTCGCGATGTTGGATAACGTGATTGTGCGTGCAGAATACCGTTACTCTGATTTTGGTAAAAAGAAATTTGCAAATGAAAAACTTGAGGTTAACTACAAAACCAATGATTTCCGTGTTGGTGTAGCTTATAAATTCTAATCTGTTTTACGAGTAAATTTCTAAGAGGCTTCACTATTGGTGGAGCCTTTATTTTTTTAAGCTCATTTTTTGGTTTCTTTTTTTGTGAATTTCATGATAAAGCCCATAAAGTGTGATGATATATTTTCTTGATTGCTGTTTAATACGAATGATAAGCTGGGCTTTCCCTATAGATAAAAACGAAGATTGCAGGATTCAGGGAAGTTATGCAAAAATGAAATCGTAAAAGTGGACAGGAATATTTCACAATGACTGTGAAAAATGAAACAATAGATTATTCAAAAACTCTTTATCTCCCACAGACAAATTTTCCTATGCGTGCAGGGCTTCCACAAAAAGAGCTTGAATTGATGGCGCGTTGGGAAAATATGGGGCTTTATGCGCAATTGCGTCAACAAGCAAAAGATCGTCCATTTTATATTCTTCATGATGGTCCGCCTTATGCAAATGGTCATATTCATATTGGACATGCTTTAAACAAAGTTTTAAAGGATGTGGTTGTTCGTTCATTCCAAATGCGGGGCTTTAATGCCAATTATGTTCCTGGTTGGGATTGTCATGGGCTTCCAATTGAATGGAAAATTGAGGAAAAGTATCGCGCACAAGGAAAAAATAAGGACGAGGTTCCTCTTAACGAGTTTCGTCAAGAATGTCGTGAATTTGCACAGCATTGGATGAGCGTTCAAAGTGAAGAATTTAAACGCCTTGGTGTCGTGGGAGATTTTAATACGCCTTATACGACAATGGCTTTTCAAGCAGAAGCACGCATTGCGCGTGAATTGATAAAATTTGCGATGTCGGATCAGATTTATCGTGGTTCCAAGCCTGTGATGTGGTCTGTTGTGGAGCGTACAGCTTTGGCAGAGGCAGAGATTGAGTATCATGATCATGAATCAGAGGTGATTTGGGTTAAGTTTCCTGTTTTTGAAACAAATTCTGATGATTTATATGGGGCTTATGTCGTTATTTGGACAACAACACCGTGGACCATTCCTGCTAACCGTGCGGTGAGTTATTCTTCGCAAATTTCTTATGGACTCTATGAAGTTGAAAGTGCTGAAAATGATTTTGGTCCTCAAGCGGGAGAAAAGCTTCTTTTTGCAGATGCGCTCGCTATGAGTTGTGCAGAAAAAGCTAAACTTGTTTTGAAACGTTTGCGTATTATTTCCGCTGATGAATTGAAAACTCTTGTTCTTTCTCATCCCCTTAAAGGTTTGGCTGGAGGATATAATTATAAGATTGCACTGCTTGAAGGCGCTCATGTAACAGAAAGTGCTGGTACAGGTTTTGTCCATACAGCACCAAGCCATGGGCGTGAGGACTTTGAAATTTGGAATGATTATAAATCTTTATTAGAGAAAGCGGGGATTGATTCATCAATACCCTTTCCTGTTGATGATGCAGGGTTTTATACGAAAGATGTTCTTGGGTTTGGACCGGATCGAGAAGGGGGGCCAGCACGTGTTATTGACGATAATGGAAAAATGGGTGATGCCAATAAAGAGGTCATTAACGCTTTAATTAATGCAGATCGATTATTTGCACGGGGGCGTTTAAAGCATTCCTATCCCCATAGTTGGCGCTCGAAAAAACCCATTATTTTTCGCAATACACCGCAATGGTTTATTTCAATGGATAAAGATTTTGGAGATGGTTCAACTTTACGCAGTCGGGCTTTGGAAGCTGTTTCAAAAACGCGTTTTGTGCCATCTTCTGGGCAAAACCGCCTTGCTTCTATGATAGAAGATCGTCCTGATTGGGTTCTATCACGGCAACGTTCTTGGGGAGTTCCTATTTGTATTTTTGCCAATGAGGATGGTGTTGTTTTAAAAGATGAAGGCGTGAATGAGCGTATTTTACGGGCTTTTGAAGCAGAAGGGGCAGATGCATGGTTTGCTGAAGGAGCGCGTGAACGTTTTTTAGGTGATCGTGCGCATGAGCCTTGGGGGCAGGTTTATGATATTTTGGATGTTTGGTTTGATTCTGGAGCAAGTCATAGCTTTGTGTTGGAAGATCGAGCGGATTTAAAGTGGCCGGCAGATGTTTATTTTGAAGGCTCTGATCAACATCGTGGTTGGTTCCAATCTTCTCTTTTGGAAAGCTGTGGGACACGTGTTTGTTCTCCCTATAAAACAGTGGTTACACACGGTTTTACTTTGGATGAAAATGGTAAAAAAATGTCTAAATCCTTAGGCAATACGGTTGTTCCACAAGAGATCATTAAAACATCTGGTGCTGATATTTTTCGTCTTTGGGTGATGACAACAGATTATTGGGAAGATCAGCGTTTAGGTAGGACAATTCTTCAGACAAATGTGGATTCATATCGTAAATTGCGCAATGCAATTCGCTGGATGCTTGGAACTTTAGCGTATGATGAAGGGGAAGAAATACCTTATGATGCACTACCAGATCTTGAGAAACTTATCTTACATCGGCTTTTTGAACTCAATCAACTGATTAATCAAGCCTATGATGCGTTTGATTTTAAAAAGATCATGCGTGCATTATTGGATTTTTCAATCATTGAGTTATCAGCATTTTATTTTGATATCCGTAAGGATTCTCTTTATTGTGACGCGCCTTCATCACAAAAACGTAAGGCTTCCTTACAGGTTGTTCGTGAAATTTTTGAGCATATGGTCATATGGCTTGCTCCAATGTTGCCTTTTACGATGGAAGAAGCTTGGTTGGAGCGTTATCCAGAAAGTCAGTCTGTGCATTTAGAACAGTTTCGCTTGGTCCCAGAAGAATGGCAAAACCAGTCTTTAGCTGAACGTTGGAAAAAAATTCGGCAGGTTCGTAAAGTTGTGACAGGTGCTTTGGAGCTTGAGCGCGCAGATAAGCGTATTGGATCTTCGTTAGAAGCAGCGCCCATTGTTTTTATTTCCAATCCAATTTTACGAGAGGCATTAGAAAGTGTGGATATGGCGGAGATTTGTATCACCAGTGCTTTCACAATTACGCAGGAGCCAATGCCTTCCGATGCTTTTACTTTGAATGATGTTGAAGGTGTCGGTGTCTTGCCAGAGAAAGCGGTGGGGAAAAAATGTGCTAGGTCATGGCGTTATACACAAGATGTCGGGAGTGATCCGTCTTATCCGTATGTCTCTGCCCGTGATGCAGCGGCTTTGCGGGAATTAAAAGCTCTTGGTAAGATTTAAAATTTTAGATAAAGGGAAAGAAATGCAAGTAGACTTCCCATATTGATAAATATAGTTTTTTGTGCTACGAGGTGAATACCGTTATTTTATCTTCAGGGGGGAAATTTGTGTATGGATCGTTCTCTCATAAATAGCGGGAGTATTAATCAGCCATATACTTAGGAGATGGAATAGGCAGTGAGAAAACGTGAAGTAAAAATATTTCCAATAGGAATTTTAAGTATAGGCTTTATTTTAACAGGGTGCAATTTATCTGCTCCTACCTATGGGACAAGTAAACCGGTTTCGATACAGTTTTTTGAAGATGTTGCTAATATTGCTTCATTAACACCAGTCAATAACAGCAGTCAGATTGTTATGAAGCCCCGCCCAGAACTTGTGATACCAAGTCCTAGCTCACGCAAATTTTTGCCGCTGCCACAACAAGATAGATCTGTCAATAAAATAGCAGCATCGAAACAGCATCAGGGAAATCCTTCTTTTCCTCACAAAGGATCGTCAGTTACGAGTACTGGTTTAGAAAATCCTTCACAGTTAAGTGCAAAACAACGACAAGAATATTTACGTCGTCAAAGAGCACAAGTTGGAAGTCCAAAATACCGTCGCTATCTTACGGAACCGCCTTTAAGTTATCGCCAACCAGCAAAGACTGCTCCTGTTGGTCGATAGAAGAAAGACGAAGGATTAAAGGGATATGCGGTATTCTTCCAAAACTTATGATACCAAGTTTGCACTTACAAAGAGCTTTTTTGTAAGAAGATCGTTATTTTTATGAAGTCGTAATATAGAAAATATAGCAATAGTATCGAGAGAGTGGTTTTGCATTTCTTTAACAAGAAGCCTTTCTCAAGGATCTCAAACCCATTTTACACCGTCACTGGTGTAGATGGTAAATGATAAATTTACAGTGCACCTCTATCTTTACGCTTGTGAAGGAGAAAGATGGTGTTATCCTTTTCTTCTGGCTCTTAATATCTAATAGGCCTTGGTTAAGATAATTCATGAAAAGGCATTTTTAGCCCTTTTTGTGCAATTTTTACCCATACGATAGCCCTGTTTATGATGTGTAAGCAAGTAAATTTGATTGATTCAATATAAACAGATTGAGAATGAGAGGATCTTACGATATTCGGATCTCTAGTCCAATATAAAACGCTAAATTATCATTATAAATAAATGCGTTATATAAAAAGTTCATTATCCCTCATCTTTATGCTTATGCAGGAGAAAGCTGGTGTTATTATTGTATTTTCCAGCCCCTAATGTTGCGACAGTTCTATTTGAGAACATCCATAAGAGATATTTTTAGTTTTTTCTAAATTGCTTTTTATCCAGATATAATTCTATTTGTGGTGTGTGAGAAAGAGATTCTTATTGATTCAATGTCATTTGAAATAAACGTATATCTACGATATTTTAGACTTTATATTTTATGTACAAAATAATGGATAATTTATAAATGAATGCATCATTTAATAGAAGCAATATGTAGTGTTGAAAGAGAAAAAATGCTTCGAAATAGCTTTTTTAAGAAATAGGATAGTTCTTAAAGAGTGAAAGTTATGGATGAAGAACTGTTTTTAGGATCGTTTTTGGATAAAAAAATCTTTAAGTAATTGAGCGGCTTCTTTTTCCTTAAAACCAGAATAAACCTCAGGTTTGTGATGACAAGTTGGTTGTTGATAAAAACGTGGGCCATTTTCTATAGCGCCTCCTTTGGGATCATTTATTGCATAATACAGACGTCGTATGCGTGCGAATGAAATGGCAGCAGCACACATAGCACAAGGTTCAAGTGTTACATAAAGATCACAATCAGGAAGCCTTTCGCTTTGCAGTGCTTCACAAGCCATACGGATGGCACGCATTTCTGCGTGTCCTGTAGGGTCATAGGCAGATTTTATAAAATTACCAGCGCGTGCGATGATAGCTTTTCCACGTGTAATGACAGCACCTACGGGAACCTCATCTTTTTTTGCAGCCCATTGCGCTTCCAAAAGGGCTATTTCCATGGGCGTTAAAGTCATAATGTTCTTTCTACTGAAATCATAGAGAATTTTAAGGTTTTTCGATAAGGAATGCTATGGAATGAATAATTTATTATTTTTTTATAATGAAAGGAATACCTTTATTTTTTAAAGTGTTTAAAACAAACTTGAAAGTCAAGGGATACATTATTGCTGTTATAAGGATAGAAAATGATAAATGATTGTGCTACTTGCTCGTTGCAGATAAGCGGTATGGTGCATGTAAATAATTTTCTGAACATACCGACAAAGATTGGTTTGAAACGCAAATGAATGAAAATAATGAGAGTGAACGGATTGCTAAAAGGTTAGCGCGTGCTGGCGTTGCTTCACGTCGAGATGCAGAAATGATGATTGTTGCAGGTCGTGTTTCTGTGAATGGTACAGTCGTGAAAACGCCTGCGTTTAATGTTAGCCGCTCTGATGTTATTAAAGTTGATGGCAAACTTTTACCCCCTATAGAACGAACGCGTTTATGGCTTTACCACAAGCCAGCAGGGCTTGTCACCACGAACCGTGATCCGGAAGGCAGACCTACAGTGTTTAGCAGTTTACCAAAAGAAATGCCGCGCGTTCTTTCTGTTGGAAGGCTTGACATTAACACGGAAGGGCTTTTGCTTTTAACCAATGATGGTGGCTTAGCGCGTGTATTAGAGCTTCCTGTAACAGGGTGGGTTCGTAAATATCGCGTCCGTGCCCATGGAAGAGTAAAGCAAAGTGCGCTGGATAACCTAAAAAATGGTATTGCGATTAATGGTATTTTCTATGGTTCAATTGAAGCCTCAATTGAACGGGAACAAGGGGCTAATATATGGCTTTCTGTCGCTTTGCGAGAAGGGAAAAATCGTGAAATAAAGAATGTTTTAGGGGCTTTGGGATTATCAGTTAATCGATTAATACGTGTTTCTTATGGTCCATTTCATCTCTCTGATTTAGAAGAAGGAGCCGTACAAGAATTAAAAGGTCGGATGTTACGAGATCAGTTGGGAGAGCGTTTGATTATGCAAGCCAATGCAGATTTTGATGCTCCTATTCTGAAACCCTTTTCAAATTCTCCAGTTGTTGCCGAAAAGAAAAGCCAGAAGGATGTTTCTGTTGCCAATGATGGTTGGGTTTTTTCAAGTGAAAAAGCGATACGACGCAGATCGAAAGATGGTTCTGTTGAGCATGGTCGCGCACGATTAAACGCAAAATCTTATGAAAATGTGAATAAGGGAAAAAGTGAGGAAGGAAAAGCAGAGAGGTTTCTCCCACGTTCTCGTCGTGCTAATGTTTGGATGGCTCCTGGTGCACGCCCGCAGAGTGCACGGAAGAAGTCTTCCTATAGTAAAGATAAATCGCATGATCATAAAAGTGATTTGACTGATAAAAAATCTTTTTATCGGGGCAAGGAAAAACGAAAAGACAATCACGTGCTGAAAGAGAAGGGGGGAGGTGTTGTTCAAAAAGGTGGCAAAACATCTTATGATGAAACGCGTACCTTTGGTAAGAAAGATCGCTTTTTAAAGGATAAAGAGAAAATGATAAAAGGTGATCTTGATGCGCGTTCTTTTGAGAGAAAGAAAAAGGTAGGATCGTTTAGTGGTGCTATGAAAAAGTCTAAACCACATCGTGATGGTGCAAAAACTTCGAAGCGATTTGGAGGGCCACGTGCGGATCATCGGCGGTAAATTTGCTGGGCGTGTTTTGTTTTCGCCTATTGATCAGTCGATTCGCCCAACGAGTGATCGTACGCGAGAAAGCCTTTTTAATATTCTTTCTAGCCGTGAAGAACAATTTTGGACCAATAAACGCATTCTTGATCTGTTTGCGGGTACTGGTGCTCTCGGCATTGAAGCACTTTCACGTGGAGCAAAGTCTGCTGTTTTTGTTGAGAACTCGGTTGAGGGGCGTGGGATTCTTCAAAAAAATATCGAAGCCTTTGAATTACAGTCGATAGGACGGATTTTGCGTCGTGATGCAACCAAACTTGGTAATATTGGAACAATGCTTCCATTTGATGTTATCTTCGCTGATCCTCCTTATAGCCGTTGTTTAGGTGAACGGGCTTTTGTAGAAGCTTTACGAGGGGGGTGGGCAAAAGCTGATACACTTTTCATACTTGAAGAAAAGAAAGATACAATGATTTATTTACCTGACGTTTTTTATCTAGATGATGAGCGTTTTTATGGTGAAACAGCAATACGTCTTTATAAATTACGATTGCTTACATCTTGAGAAAGCTTTTTTTATCCGATAGGATGAAAAAAGCGCTTTTTTACAGTTTTTTTTATTTTATATGGTTTCTTTAAAGGTTAAGGAGAAAATCAATAAAAGATTCTAATGTGAAAGAAAGTAATGGATTTTGATTTCATGATATTTTTGGGAGTTTTTTATAGCTCTAAGAGAAAACATTTTCGATATATGCTCTTTAATAATTAGAGAGATGTTCTCTAATCTTTTATCTAATTCAAAATTACTTTGAGGTGTAATATTATTGTATCTTAGTTAGTAATATATCTTGTTACTCGTTTTTATAAGTTATGGGCTATTTTATTAATTTCGGATAGATTACAAGTTCCAATGCGTTGTCAAGGCTTGAATGTTTCATGAACTATCGATGCATATTTCTTCTCCAATAGGAAATATATTGCGCGATAACAGTTATGATACTTTTTTGTTTCAGTTTTTCGATAGCACCTTAATTATCAATGGGTTATCAACAATTGAAAGTTTTAAGCAGTGTCATCTATATTGATATCTTAAATAATGCGTAGATTCTATCTTTGTTATTGTATGAACTTAAAACAGATATTTTTATTTAAGGCAGACAATAGTATTCATTTATACTGAACATTTGTGTGTTTATTTTATTAATATCGCTTGTTGAATTAATCATGACCTATTAAGGATATTTGAGAAGATTAAATATCTTATCATTATGCAGCTTTAAGCATAATTTATATATTACTCTTTTTCACGACAGATCAATGATTTTAAAAAGGGGAGATTATCATGTTTAAATGGATATATAGTGAAGAAATTAGTACACAAGCAAGTGCAGAGCAGATTTGGTCTATGTGGGAAGACGTAGCAACATGGCCTTTCTGGGATCATGAACTTGAATGGGTAGAACTTTCTGGAGCTTTCACAGAAGGGGCTGTGGGACGTATGAAACCTAAAAAAGGACCAACAGTAACTTTTACACTTGATAAAGTTATAAAAAATGTTTGTTTTTCTGATTATGCTAAACTTCCTCTTACACGCATGAGTTTTGATCATGAATATATTTGTTCAAAAAAATCTGGTTCTTCAAATAACAAAATTCGTCATACTGTAACAATGTCTGGCTTACTTTCTCCTTTCTTTGGAATGATTATTGGATCAAAAATTAAATTACATCTTCGCGATGCAATGATTGAAATGAGCAGACGTGCTCTTACTGAAAATAAAGCTATCTGATGTGTCTTCATAAAGAAGTTAATCTTGTAAAAAAGATGCAAAAAATTATAGTTTTGTTAGAATGAAATCGGTTATGCGTATATCACAAACCAAAGAGTTTTTAGTTAGCCGTTGAAATCGTGTCAAATCATCTTACGGGATTAATTTTTCCTTAAAGATTGTATAAGATTCATTGAACTTTATTGTATATATAAAAGCTTATAAGATGACTTTTGCATTGAAAATAAGAGTGTTTTAGAAGTTCACTGCTGCTCTTATGAAGCTGTCGATTGGTATTATCATGTAATATTTTCAGTTTCTAATAGTGCCACAACTTTTGCATTTTAGGGTATTCAGAAAAAGCATTTTGACTTTTTTGCAATAATTTTGATTCACACAAACCCTATTCATGATGTGTTAGAAAATAGTTATAATTTACTCAACGTGGGTATTTTAAATGGAGAAAACTTTATGTATTGGGCCTTTTTGCGCAAATGACAAAATAATAAATTATGATTATAAATCAAAGTATTGGTTTGAAAATCACAAAGGATTTTTTTGATCACTTTTTAGAGAGTACAGCTCTAAAAGATAAAATAGACACATACTTCATCTTCCTAAAAATGAATCTCATATTTATACGTTTTGTTTAAATGTTTTAAAAATTAAATTTTTTAAATACGTGGAGATATCACAGTTTCTACAAACGTTTTTGTATCTATTAAAACAATTATAAGTAATAAGGTTGCCAAAACTAATTGAGCAAATGTACTCATTACAAACTGAATTGAGAAATAGATACAAAGTTAAGTTTCATATAAAACTTTTATTACTTATCATTTTATGACGATGTCATATTTTTTTAATGGAGGGGTGAGAGGGAAAATCTTAAATCAAAATCTGTCCCATATCTTAGGATTTTTATTTCAAAAAAGAAAATTCTGTAAAATTATGCCTGCTTAATAACAAAGTAACAGATTAACAATGATTCATGAAAAAAGATGAAAGATCCTCGTCTAGACACACTCAACTTGAAAAGAACGTTATGATTATAACTTATTTTTAACAAATATAAAAAAAGGCGTTCTCTGTGACATTACTTATCATGGATAAAGAAGTTTATGACAGCTCATTTTGTTGAAATTATTTAATGAAAGAAAATATTTTTTACGCTGTTGATATTTTGTTTTATTGACAAGATTATTGTTCTCTTATGAGAGAGCTTATAGAAATAAAGAAGCATCCAAAAACATAGGTCTTTATTTATACTTGCTTGAGAATTAAAGAAAACTATAGGAATGAGGAAAGTTATTTGACCCTCAAAAGGGCATAAAGCGTGTGTTTTAGGTCGTTTTATGCTTTTTGAATTTTTAAGGATTTTTGCTTAAATCCAAGTCTTATTGTTAAGTCTTCTATTGATTTACGAGGTTTTCTGTTGATCTGATTGTAAGTGCAGATTTAGCTTTTAAAACGATAAGGATCCATGAGAAATCTTGAAACTGAAAAGATTTTACGACATATTGCACCTTTTCATACAGAAGCTAAAGGGAAATGATTTAATGCATTAAAAGAAAAAAATGCATGAAGCGTGCATAATTTTATAAATGAACATACAAGAATTATATTCTGATTTGTACAAATCAGTCAGAGTGTTTATCAAGATGAATAATAAAATATTTTAGGGAGTCTATAATGACTAACAAGAACCAGATTGAAAAAGCTGTGTCATTGGTTGAAGCAGCAAAGCGTTCTGGGGCGGATGCTGCTGATGCGGTTATTGTTCATGCACATTCCACCAGTGTATCTGTTCGTTTTGGGAAAGTGGAATCAACAGAAGCAGCTGAGAGCAATGATTTTACTCTAAGGGTTTTTGTTGGAAAAAAAGTAGCAAGTGTTTCTGCTAATTTAGCGTTTTATCCGCAAGAACTCGCAGAACGTGCTGTTGCGATGGCTAAAGCTTCTCCCGATAATTTATTTGAAGGTTTAGCAGATAAAGAGTGCTTGGTTAAGAATCCTAAAGATCTTGATCTTTTTGATGATTTTGTACCGAGCAGTCATTTTTTAACAGAAGATGCTTTAAAAACGGAAGCAGCAGCTCTTGATATTAAAGGCGTAAGCAATTCTGGCGGCGCTGCAACAGCTTATGGCCGTAGTGGGTTTATTCTTGTGACCAGCGATGGTTTTTGTCAAGCCTATCGCTCCAGTTGCTTTTCACGTTCTTGTAGTGCTCTTGCAGGGGAAGGGACACAGATGGAGCGGGATTATGATTATACAACGGCCTTACATTTTTCTGATTTAGAGGCCGCAGAAACTGTAGGCAAAAATGCAGGGATTGGGGCTGTTAGACGTTTAGGAGCAGTTCGTGCAGCGACAGGGGGTGTTGATGTTATTTTTGATCCACGTACAGCTCGTGGGATTGCAGGACATATCGCATCTATGGTCAATGGAGCCTCTGTGGCTCGTAAAACGAGTCTTTTACAGGATTTTTTGGGCAAGTCAGTCATGAAGTCTAATGTTAATGTCACCGATCAACCTTTGCGATTACGTGGAAATGCTTCCCATCCTTTTGATGGTGAAGGGGTAGAGGGGCAAACACTTAATATTATTGAAAATGGTATTTTAAAAAACTGGCTTCTTTCATCATCCACAGCACGTGAATTGGGGCTTAAAACAAATGGACACGGTGCACGTTCAGGGGCGTTGGTGCAGCCGACACGTACTAACTTTGCTATTGAGCCGAGTTTAATATCACCTTGCGATATGATCAAAGGTTTGCAGAGTGGATTTTATGTGACAGAATTATTCGGCCATGGCATTGATTTTGTTACCGGTCAGTATAGTCGTGGCGCTTCTGGTTTTTGGATTGAAAATGGTGAAATTGCTTATCCGGTGAGTGAAGTAACGCTGGGTTCTGATTTGCTTCATATGTTAGCACATTTAACACCTGCCAATGATATTGATCGGCGTTATAGTACAGCGGCACCAACATTGTTAATTGAAGGGATGACACTTGCAGGAAAATAACACGCATCATTCTTCTGATTTAAATCTTTTGCGTGACGTTTGTCGAGAGGCAGGAGATTTAGCAATGCGCTATTTTGGATGCACGTTGGATGTTTGGATTAAAGAGGGTAATTCTCCGGTCAGTGAGGCAGATTTTGCTGTTGATCATTTTTTAAAAGAGAAACTTCTTGGGGCACGTCCAGATTATGGATGGATTTCAGAAGAAACAAAAGATAATCGAGAAAAACAAGGTTATGAACGCTCCTTTGTGGTTGATCCTATTGATGGAACACGTGGTTTTCTTTCAGGGAGTCCTTATTGGTGTATTTCGGTTGCTATTATTGAAAATGGGCGCCCTATTGTGGGGGTTTTACAATGTCCAGTTCAAGGAGATGTTTATGCAGCTGTCATGGGTGGAGGGGCAACATTAAATGGGATAAAACTTCCTCGTTTAGCCTCGAAAGCTCATCGAAAATATAAAGTTTCGATTGATAAATCGCTCGCACAAAAGTTACCAGATGATTTTCTCAATCAAATCAGTTTTTACCATTATCTTCCTTCTCTTGCTTATCGTCTTGTTCTTGTTGCTCAAGATGAGATTGATATTGTATTGGTTCGTCCCAATTGTCATGAGTGGGATATTGCTGCTGCTGATCTTATTTTGCAGGAGTGTGGGGGGTGTTTTTTATCGCTTGATGCCCCTTTACTATCTTATGGAATTGAACCTTATCAATATGGACTTTTAATTGCTGGTAAAAATAATTGCTGTCAGGATATGATAGGTGTTGTTCGTCAAGCAAAGTTAGTTTAATCACATAAAAAAAAGCGCTAAAATTATCTGAATGATATGGAGGCACATATGACTGAAGCCAACGAAAAAAAACAATATTTACACCTTGTATTTGGTGGTGAATTAAAAAATCTTAAGAGTAATCAATTTAAGAATCCTGATGATTTAGATGTGGTTGGTATTTTTTCAAATTATCAATCCGCTCAAGAAGCATGGCAGGCAAAGGCGCAAAGCAGTGTCGATAATGCATTACAACGCTATTACATTGTAGACTTGCATCAGTTTCTTGATACTGAATCAGGCGATGCAGAGTAAAGCTTGAATATTGATAGCTTGTCGATTGTCTGACATTTCTTGATCGTGCTCTTATCGGTATATCCTTTAAGTAAAATAGAATTCTTAAAAACAGAAAATGCCTGTTTTTAAGAATTCATATGCTTTTTGAAAAGAAATATGTCAGAGGACATGTGACGTTGATTTTATAACAATACGAATGAAGGATATAACATAAAATCTTTTATAGAGTATTTAAAATCCAGTTCGCATTATCATCTTTACGCTTAATAAAAGTGCAAGAGAGCCCACCAAGTTATTCACAACAATAGTATTGTTGTGAAAAAATATTGCTCAAAGCAACCTATGATTATACTGCGAATAGTCACTGTGCTCTTAAAGGGGATATAAGATATTAATACGTTAAAACTGATAAAAGAGTAGCACTGCTAATGAAGCCAATCGCTCCTTTGTTTGGGATCATTGGCAGTCTTACTTATCCCCTACTTATCCAGTGCAATGGTTTCAACGAGTTATTATTGTAAACTTAAAATCCATGAAAATCATGAGAAATTGACCGAAATTGGAAACTTAGAGAAACTGAATAGATTTATGAATTGCATCTATCTCAGCAGAGCCTCTTGAGTATTTTCTTAAAATGACAGTTGATAAGTTAATCATTTTATTCAGTTGATTATATACAATCCTAAAAGGAATATTTATTGGCTCTTTTCTAAAAAAGAGGCATTAAAAATTTTATTTTAATTTCTTAAATATTTTTAAGAAATTAACTCTTAAACAAGATTAGTTTTTTCTCAATTGCTTTTAGGAGACTTGTACCATAATCTAAAATAATATCCCTAGTCCTTTCGAAAGTTCTATTTAAAGGTTAGTTTTACATATTTATTTATATAGGTTGCAATATCTGTACATTTTTTTATTGACAACACCTAAATATCTAAAAATAAACTATTCTTATTTTAAATACTCACCTTTAAAAGATCGTAGGTTTCTTAACGAAGATATAGTTTAATGATTCACTAAAACTATGAGAAGTATTTTTTAAGAGGTTTGAAAAAATTGATAAAACCTATGTCATAAATTGTATTGTATTTATCCATTATATTGTAAAATTATAATCTATTGAAATATAAATTTGTTATTTTTGACTAAGATTTTTTAGGGTGCAGAATGAAATAATAAAGTCGATATAACTAATACAGTTTCATTAAAATGGATGTAAAAAATGTGTATTTATACTGATAAGAAAATATAATAGAAACATGGGGATAAAATTGTATGTCTTTTCCTTATAGTATCTTTAATTTTCTCATGGAGAAAATGTTTTTTATCTAAGATATAGATGGTATTAAAAAATATGGATGCCCCAATGGTGTTGATAAGTTTTTTAACAAAATAAGCCTATAGATATATCAAGACAGCTGGATGAGGTGATTTTAAATGGTAGAATTAAAGACACATGCGGCTCTTTTAACTTATCGAATCATTGGTTTTTGCTTATGTCCTGTTATTCCTTTTTATTTGTTTTTTCGTGCAATCCGTGGAAAAGAAGAATGGTGTCGCAAAAAAGAGCGTTTAGGGAAAAGTTCTCTTGTACGTCCCCAAGGTTCGTTAGTTTGGTTGCATGCAGCAAGTGTTGGAGAAACACTTGCACTTGTTCCACTTATTAATCATATTTTATCATTAAAAATTAATGTTTTATTGACAACAGGAACCGTGACATCTTCCTCTCTTGTCAAAAAGCATTTTGGTAACCGATTGATTCATCAATATGCTCCTTTGGATTTAGATTTTGCAGTGCGCCGTTTTATTCGTCATTGGAAGCCTGATCTCGTTTTGATTTGTGAATCAGAAATTTGGCCTCTGCGTATTAAAGAACTTGCCAAAATGCGTATTCCGCAGATTTTGGTTAATGCCCATATGTCTGAACGTTCTTTTAAAGCTTGGCAAAAGCGGCGTTTTCTTGCCAAATATATTTTTAAAGAGATTGATTTGGCCATTGGGCAGAATGAAAGAGATGCCACTTATTACCATACACTTGGCGTAAAATCTGTTACGTTTTCTGGTAATCTCAAGGCTGATGTGTTTATGGTTGAAGATCAAGCATTGCTTGCACGTTATCGTAATGCTATCGGCAATCGCCCAGTTTGGGCAGCGGTTTCAACCCATGAAGGGGAAGAGGAGATTGCTTTTGAGGTTCATAAGATTATTAAAAATTACTTGCCAGATTTATTAACAATTATTGTTCCTCGTCATCCTGAACGTTTAGAAGATCTTATTAGGAAATGTGATAATCAGAGTTTACATTTTATTCGTAGAAGCAGAAATGCTGTTCCAGATAAGAATACCGATATTTTATGGGGAGATACCATTGGAGAAATGGGACTTTTTCTTCGCTTATCGAAAGTTTCTTTCGTTGGTAAATCGTTATGTGGAAAGGGGGGACATAATCCATTGGAATTGGCTTTTCTTGGATCCGCTATTTTGACGGGGCCTCATGTTTCAAATTTTCAAGAGATGTTTGAAAAATTTTTAGCACGTGATGCAGCATATATGGTTGAAGATACAAAACAGCTTGCGATTCAGGTCTATAGGCTTTTAACAAATGAAACATCGCGACAAGAAATGGTTGATAGGGCTCATGAAGTGGCAACAGCTATGGCAGGTGCACTTGAGCGAACATTAAAGATTTTAGATCCGTTTTTACAACCTCTTGTCATACAAACAGGTTTAAGTCAGTGTCAGGGTAGATATGCCTATTAGTGCTCCTCATTTTTGGTGGAAAAATAAAAGTTTTTTGCGTTTGTTATTCACTCCAATTTCATGGGGATATGGTTATTTTTCACGTCGTTTTATGAAAAGACAGCCGCCCGTGATTGATCTTCCGGTTTTATGTATTGGAAATTTTACATGTGGTGGTGCAGGTAAAACGCCGGTTGTTATTGCTTTTGCCAAAGTGGCTAAAGAACTTGGTTTCATCCCTGGTGTTGTATCACGTGGTTATGGTGGAGCCGTTAAAGGAGTGCATCTTGTAAATGAGAAATATGACACTGCACGCGATGTTGGAGATGAGGCCCTTTTACTGGCACGGCATGCTTTTGTCGCTGTATCGGCTAATCGTTATGCAGCGGCACAACGGCTAAAAAAAGAGGGATGTGATCTTATTTTAATGGATGATGGTTTTCAAAGCCGTCGCCTTTATACGGATTATGCGTTACTTGTTGTTGATGCGCTGCGCGGTTTTGGTAATGGCGCTGTCTTTCCAGCAGGACCTTTACGTGTACCATTAAAAACGCAGTTTTCTTTTATGGATAGTGTTTTATTAATTGGTGACTCAGATGCGTATGATAATGTTTCTTTCCTTGTTGCGCGTACTGGCAAGCCTTTGCATCGTGCTCATCTTAAGGCAAGTGCCTCTGATGCGGTTGCAGGAAAATCATTTTTGGCATTTGCAGGGATCGGCAATCCAGATAAATTCTTTCAGTCCATTAAAGAATTGTCTGGTTATGTGGTGCAAACTTATACCTATCCAGATCACTATTTTTTCACCGATAAAAATTTAACAAGCCTTATACAAAAGGCCCAAATGCACAATTTATGGCTGGCGACAACTGCTAAAGATTATATCCGTATACAGACAACTCATGAGCAAAAAGATTTTAAAAATCTTATTGTTTTTGATGTGGATGTCGATTTTGTTCAAGAAGACTTCTGTCATATGCTCCTTGAAGAGGTCATAATGCGCTTTAAAAAACGTTCCCTTGACTTAAAAAGTAAAGGCTAAATTTATAGCTTTAAAGGGGTTACTTTTCTTGTGTTTCTAACAATTTCTTGAGATATGGATTGCATTCAAGTTCGCGCTGATAGGAAATTTCACAACTGGCATATGCTTCTTGCCGGTGATGATTCCAATATTTTAAATCATCGATAGGGATTTTCTGTCCGCTAACAGCACAAATGGTATAGGTTCCGTATTCTACAATGTCATATCCGTTATTAGAATAACGAACTTTTGCTTCGCGTTCACCATTAGAAAACATTTTAATTCCTTTTTACTTAATATTACTATTTAAAAAAAATTCCATAAGATATATTATAAAATCAAAAGTGGATTAAAAAATATTTTTCTTATTCAAAATAATAAGAGCTTATTTTCTGCCAAAAAGCCGTTCTATATCCGCTAATTTGAGTTCAATATAAGTCGGTCGGCCATGATTGCATGTACTTGTGTTGGGTGTTGCTTCCATTTGTCGTAACAGTGTATTCATTTCTTCGGGACGTAAAAGGCGCCCTGATCGTATTGAACCGTGGCAGGCCATCGTTGCTGCAACATAGTCAAGCATTGCTTTTAAATTATTTGTTGTATCATATTCAGCGGCTTCATCGGCAAGATCTTTAATAAGGGCTTGTACGTTAATCTCTCCTAACATGGAAGGTGTCTCGCGTACAACAATTGCTCCAGGCCCAAACGGTTCTATCCCTAAACCAAATTTTTTTAAAGCTTCTTTGTGTGTTAAAAGGCATGTTGCATCCTCTTCAGAAAGTTCTACGATTTCAGGAATGAGTAATAATTGTGAAGGAAGTGGTTTGGCATAAAGTGCATTTTTGAGGGCTTCATAAACCAACCGTTCGTGAGCAGCATGCTGATCGACAATAATCAAACTATCTTGAGTTTGCGCGATAATATAATTTTTATGGATTTGTGCTCTAGCCGCGCCTAATGGATAAGATAATTCTTCTGATGAAGGTATTGTGCTTGGAATGTAGGCCTCTCCACTTGGTGTATTTAAGCCTTCCATAAGAGGAGCAGCGTCTTCTTTAAAACTAAAAGAGCTTGTACTATCCAAGGGCTTGTGCATCATTGAAGCGGTGGCAGAATGATAAGGCTGTGGGTTATATGAAGAGGATTGGTAAGCATTTTTAAAATTGCCCAAAGGCTGTTGTGTTAATGGTTTTTGTGCCACTGGTTTTTGTGTTTGAAAAGCAGCCAACATTGCTTCAGAACGGGTTGAAGTAGGACGAATGCCAGCGTGTTGTAATGCTTCACGAATGGCTCCAACGATTAAACCACGAATTAATCCTGGATCACGGAATCTGACATCAGCTTTGGCTGGATGGACATTAACATCCACCTCAGCAGGTGGAAGGTCAATAAAAAGAATAGCGACAGGATAACGATCGCGTGTCATGACATCAGCATAAGCCCCTCGGATAGCACCCCATAGAAATTTATCACGTACGGGACGCCCATTAACATACGCAAATTGGTGCAGGCTGTTATTTCGGTTGAAAGATGGCAAACACGCAAACCCCGTTAAGCGCACGGATTCGCGTTCAGCATTTAGTGCGATACTGTTAGGAGCAAATTCTTTTCCCATAATTTGGGTAATACGTTGTAATTGTCCTTGAGTATTATTTTCTGTCGCAGACAGTTCTATAGAGGTTCTGTCTAGTCCTGAAAGAGAAAAGCGAATATGTGGAAATGCGATAGCAATTCGCTTAATCATGTCACTAATCGCATTTGTTTCAGCACGATCAGTTTTCATAAATTTTAATCGTGCAGGCGTAACAAAGAAAAGGTCGCGAACTTCAACAATTGTTCCCAGATTTGCAGCGGCTGGTTTGGGGCCTACAATTTTCCCTGCTGTAACGGAAATTTCAGCGGCATTCTCGGCTTCGTTTGTTCGTGAAGTGAGCTTGAGTTTAGCAACAGAACCAATAGAAGGAAGGGCTTCTCCTCTAAACCCAAGAAAGCAGATATTGTGCACGTCATCGGTAATCTTTGAGGTACAATGGCGAGAAACGGCCAAAGTTAATTGATCTGCCGGAATCCCACAACCATTATCACAGACTTTGATAAAATTTTTGCCACCATTTGCTGTAATAATTTCAATGCGCGTTGCACCGGCATCAATAGCATTTTCAACAAGTTCTTTGACAACATTTGCTGGCCGTTCAATAACTTCACCAGCGGCAATTTGATTAATAATATTTTCGCTAAGATGGCGTATAATCATAATAAATTCTAACAGGGTTCTTAAGGGGTTTGTAGAAAATTATGATAGCATCATTTGTGCAACATTCAAGAATAAGAGGGGTTGAGAAGTATTATTTCTAAATGCTTCTTATTTTTTCGAGAGCACATTATACCAAATATTTTTCATTATTCGAAGTATTAACAAATTAGTTGGAAAAAATAGAAAAATCGTTTTTATCATCCTAAAATAGCTTGCACCAATTTATCATCTAGGTCAAAAAAGAAACAGTATAAAAAGGGAAGGCAATATATATGGCGTGTATGAGCGGTATTTTAGCAGATAGTGATATACAAGCTTTGATTGATAATAACTTTCTCAAAGCTCAGTATCCATTTGATAGATCTCAAATACAACCCGCAAGTCTTGATCTTCGTTTAGGAGAAAAAGCTTATCGTATACGTGCTTCCTTTATGCCGGGTCTTGATGCAAAAGTTTCGGATAAGCTTGAACGGTTAAAGTTACATGAGTTTGATTTACGAAATGGTGCTGTTTTGGAAACGGGGTGTGTTTATATTGTTCCACTTTTGGAAAATTTGGCCTTACCGGAATCTTTATCGGCTATTGCCAATCCAAAAAGCTCTACGGGACGATTAGATATTTTTACACGGGTTATTACGGATAATGCTCAAGAGTTTGATAAAATTTGTGCTGGTTATCATGGTCCGCTTTATCTGGAAATTAGTCCACGAACATTTCCAGTTTTGGTGCGTACAGGTTCGCATTTATCACAGCTTCGATTTAGAAAAGGACAAAGTTATTTAAATGAAACTGAGCTTCATGCTTTGCAAAAGCAAGAAACGCTGATATCGGATGATCTTCCTAATATTAGCGCTGGTGGTATTGGACTTTCCATTAATTTAAAAGGAGATGAAAACGGGCTTATCGGTTATCGTGGTAAACATCATACAAGTGTTATTGATATTGATAAACGTGCTGTTGCTCACGTTTTAGATTTTTGGGAACCACTGTTTGATCGTGGTCAAAACGAACTGATTCTTGATCCTGATGAATTTTACATTTTAGTTTCACGAGAATCTGTTCATGTGCCCCCGCTGTATGCTGCAGAAATGACCCCCTTTGATCCATTAGTGGGGGAGTTTAGGGTGCATTATGCAGGTTTTTTTGATCCAGGATTTGGGCATAGGGAAGCAGGAGGAAAAGGAGCAAAAGCGGTTTTAGAAGTGCGGAGCCATGAAGTTCCATTTATCCTAGAGCATGGTCAAATTGTTGGCCGTTTGGTCTATGAGCATATGCTTAATCGACCCTCCACCCTTTATGGACAGGATGTTGGTTCACATTATCAAGCACAGGGTTTAAAGTTATCCAAGCATTTTAAATGAGCTGAAAACTATGAATTTTGATAAAATGCAGTAGGAAATGCCTTTTAAGCAAAAAAATTTTTCTTCACAAAACCTACACTATCATACATTCTACTTTTAGTCTCCAAGCTTATGACATACCTTGTGTTTGAGAGGATATGAGGGATATTTTTTAAATTTTTACCCATACGAGCTCCGTTCATGACGCGAAAAAATAGTTTCAAATGTTTCATTGTCAAAAGATCTAAAATGAAAGAATTTAATTATATTCAATATGTATTATGATAATAAATCAATAGGTTAATAAAATTTGATATAACGGTGAGGTCTTCGCTTTTTAAAACAAACATGTAAGCGTTCGATTTTGCTATTAACTTCATTTTTCTAGGATATAAATGCCTAGTATATTTTATTCCGTATGAAATTGCTTATTAAGAGCCAGTAAATAATTTTTATACAGTTCAGTAATAATTTTTTATCTTTTTGGGGAAGATGTTTTATAATTAATAACAATGATCTCTCCATTCTTATAAACGATAATGTAAAGAATCTTTAGAAGGAGAAACGATTTTAAATTATAATGAATAAAGTGGTGAATTAGGGGCTCTCGAAGAAATATTTTTTTACAGAAAGTATAATATTTCAATTGTACATGAACAATCTATGCGTAAATCCGTTATTGATACCGATTCATACTGTGAAGTTTTAAATTTTGGAAAAGAGAAAAAAAGACGTTGTTTTTATCAATTAGTTTTTTTAGAAAGTTGCAATCCCTGTTACCTTTATTTTCCAATTTGGGGAGATTATCGAATAGGAGGGATAAGGGGAGCTCTTGTATATTTTAGAATATCTGCTTTTTGTCATTTAGGAACAATGGTGCCATCAATGATTATTTCTTCAACATTTGATTATCGTAAGGCAGCAAAGCGTCGGCTTCCTCCTTTTCTTTTTCATTATATTGATGGTGGAGCTTATGCTGAGGAAACGATGCGGCGTAATTGTACAGATCTTCAAGCACTTGCGCTACGTCAAAGGATTCTTAGGCAGATTGGTGTCGTTGATCTTTCCACCAAGATTTTTGATCAAAAATTTGATTTGCCGATTATACTTGCACCTGTTGGGTTAACGGGCATGTATGCACGCCGTGGTGAAGTGCAAGCAGCACGTGCAGCCGTTGCAAAAGGCATTCCTTTTACCCTATCATCTGTTTCAGTTTGTCCCATTGCGGAAGTGCAGGAAGCGGTTGGAGGAGAATTTTGGTTCCAGCTTTATGTTCTCAAAGATCGCGGTTTCATGCGTGATGCATTAGAGCGAGCTTGGGCATCTGGTGTGCGCACGTTGGTTTTTACAGTTGATATGCCAGTTCCTGGTGCACGTTATCGTGATGCACATTCCGGAATGTCTGGTCCTTATGCTGGGTTACGCCGCCTTTTACAAGCTTTTACGCATCCACATTGGGCTTGGAGTGTTGGCATTATGGGGCGTCCCCATGATCTTGGAAATGTTTCCACTTATCTCAAAAAGAAGATTGCATTGGACGATTATGTTGGTTGGCTTGGAAAAAATTTTGATCCATCAATTGGTTGGCATGATCTACAATGGATTAGAGATTTCTGGAAGGGAAAAATGATTCTAAAAGGTATCCTTGATCCAGAAGATGCGCGAGAAGCAGTACAATTTGGTGCTGATGGGATTGTTGTTTCCAATCATGGCGGGCGTCAACTTGACGGTGTCTTATCAACGGCACAGGCATTACCCGCAATTGCGGATACTGTAAAGAATGATTTAGTTATTTTAGTGGATTCTGGTGTACGTTCTGGGCTCGACGTTGTACGCATGATCGCACAAGGCGCGGATGCTGTTATGATTGGTCGTGCTTTTGTTTATGCGCTCGCAGCAGCAGGTGAGAAAGGTGTTGTTCACCTGCTTGATCTTTTCGCAAATGAAATGCGGGTAGCTATGATACTGACTGGTGCTCAGACACTCAAAGATATCACACGCAAAAGTTTAGTAAATACAGATGCCTTTGAGCAATAAAAGCAATATTATTCCATACTGCTTTTAGAAAAAGAAAGCCTTTTTTATAAAGGAGTATATTTGTGTATTTCACAGATATGTTGACAGTTAACGTTAAAGAGAAAGGTCAAAATTCTTCTCTGTAATACGATAAAAAGTATCCAATATTTGCAATACTAAGTAAAGAAAAAATCTCAATAATCATAAATACAGAAAAAGCACAAACGACACAATATACACCTTGTATTAATTTTTTAACTTATGATACTACTAAATATCTCAATACCCATAATAAAATTTATTACACTAATACTAAATATCGCTAATAGCACTTTTTCTCTCCTATTTATAAACATATAATGCATTAACTAATTTGTTTATATTTATATAAAAATAAATTTATAAAATGTTATTAAACTTTATTTTGCTTTATAATTAAACACATAAAATATATATTAATTTTTTAACCCACAGTGATATTCTTAAACCCATACAACATCTCAATACCTATAACAAATTGTAGTACAGTAACAGTAAATATCGCTAAACCTACTAGCATTTTTTCTCTCCTATTTATAAACATATAATGCATTAACTAATTTGTTTATATTTATATAAAAATAAATTTATAAAATGTTATTAAACTTTATTTTGCTTTATAATTAAACACATAAAATATATATTAATTTTTTAACCAAGAGTGATATTCTTAACTCCAAGTGATATTCTTAAGCCCATACAACACCTCAAGACTTATAATATATTGTAGTGCAGTAACAGTAAATATCGCAAAACCTACTAGCATTTTTTCTTTCCTATTTATAAACATATAATGCATTAACTAATTTGTTTATATTATATAAAAATAAATTTATAAAAAGCTATTAAAATTTATTTTGTTTTATAATAAAACACATAAAACATTATATTAATTTTTTATAAAAGTCAATATGTATTATTAGTAAGATATAGTTCTAATAAAAATGGGATAGGTTCTATAATCTTTATAGTATTTAAGTTTTTTATTGCTAATATTATGAAGCACGGCAGCTCGCAAGATATTAGAAATGAGCATCTCAAAGAAGACAATAATCCTATTCTATTTTAGGGATAAACTATTTTAAAACAAAAAAAGCAAAACTTTTCAATAAGTTGCACAGGAAGCTTTTAAAAGTAGAAAAGATCGGTTAAAAAATAAAGGTAAAATAAGGCTTAGTGTTCATTAGAATTGCATATAATTCCTTACATAGGGAGATACCTATAGAAAAATTAATAGCTAATACCATTCGCAGTATTTTTACGCTACTTTAGCGCGGGAAAGAAGATACAGTGTGGAAGTATTTAGCTTATCTTCAACATCATGATGGTAAAAAGCTGACATAACATCATATAAAAAGCCAATATTCCCGTACAGTTCTGTGAGTTTGTGTTTTTAAGTGCTAGCACTCGAGATATAATTTTTCTTAAAGATAGCTCCCTTTTTATATCATCAGATCTTTGAACGATAACCACAGGATAATCCATCATACTTTGCTCATCTTATCTGAATAAGACAACAGAAATTCCCTCAAAATATATTAATACACGCAATCATTTTACGTAAACACAACGGGTTGAATCCTTTGACTATAAATTGAGCAGCTTGACCACTCTCAATAAACCAAATAGACATATTAAGCACCCTAACTCTTTAAAGGGCTGCTTATTTTAATATGAATGCGCTAACTTTTTTCAAATTTCTTTACTGATAATATTTTCAAAGGAATTACATTTTTATCACTTTATTTCTCGTTTATGTTTCCAACCACACACACGTTTACCTTGTTCATTATGTTTTAGAATATCTTTCGCTAAATCAGGGCTGATGACACTGATGTCTTGTTGATTCAAATAAATTGGTAGCCATCCAATACAAGAAGTTCGCTCATTCGTCGCGCAACCAGTTAGAAAGCTTATTACGAACATCAGCATCACTTTTTTTATTAACTTCATTTTCTACCTCAAGCCGTGTTGTCGCTATCTTAAAAGATTCCTCTGTTTGTTTTTGCTTTACAACTTTCTTCCCGAGAAAAAAAGCTTTCACAACAGCTATAAGGACAGCTGCTATGATCCCGTACGTCATCGTCATATATTTTTTTATCCATAAAATCATAGACGGTGTTCCTGAAAACGCTTAGCAACATATATCATCGCTGTACAAGCAGCTAAAACCATAATACCTGCCAAAGTCCATTGGACAGGACCATTTCCTACAAAAATTCCTCCAAGCCCTGAAAAAGAACCTATGATGGGTGCAAGAGCTTCTATTTTGTAAATGCCTGTCACCCCCTCTGATTCTACGACATGATAATTGGGGGCAATATGAGCTCCTTTCGCCCATAATCCTGCTTCAGCTGCTCGACGATTGACAAGACCTTGGATACGTTTCCCACCTACTCTTGTCCATTTTTGCAACTCAGTTGGTACCGTTTCATACTCACCTTTATTGAGCTTTTTTAAAAGTGTAGATTTGTAAAAAGCTTCCACTCCTACATTATAGGAGAATGATACTAATGCTGCAAATTGTTCATCATTTAAAGGAACCGTAACAGCTTTTTTAACAGCGGCCTCATACTCCCTCAAGTCCTGATAAAGAATTTTTTCAGCTTCTTTTTCCGTAATTTGCATGTCTTTATGGACATCGGGGGCACCAGCTGCACTTGTATGTCCATAACCAATTGTCCATATACCACCGGAATCTTCATAGGCACTTAAACGCAAGCCTTCCAATTGCTTAATCAATGCAATCCCTTCCTTTGATATTTTTCGCATTATCCTTAATCCTATAAAAAACCTACAAAAGCAGGATACAAGTTCAAAATTTACACCTACTCAATTTTAAAACACAAAACAGTAAAGAGTTTAATTGAACTAAAATCACTAAACTGAAATATTATAAAACCTCATATCATTTTTATAAGAACAAATACTATATTAAGCACTGTTCATTTTGTATTAATTAGTTTTCTTTTTAGCCTAAATACGATAATTTTTAATAAACCAACTTATAACCAGTTATTTCGCCTATAAATATAATAAGTAACGAAATAATTAGAATTTATTTTTAAATAATTTTAAAATAAATAATCCATACCACAGAAATTTCTATAAAAACAATAAAGATACCTTATGGTTAAATATCACATCACCAATTATTTTAGAATCAATTAAATTTAACACGTAATGTATTATATATATATTTAATCAAGAAAGCTATAATTAATTTAATTATTATTGATTTTCCTCTAATTGTAATTGCTTAATTTAAAAAAAAACATATCTGCATGGAGGATTTTAAATAAACTGTTAAATAAGCTTTATATGAATAAATATATTTATATAAAACATAATGGATATTTATCTCTCTTATAGTATTTTTCCAGCTGAAATAATATATTAGAGGAGCATATTCAATATATAGATCAATGATATTTGATGTTTTTTTTAAGAATATTGTACTGTAATAAATTTGAACGATAGCCTTGGTTAGTACATAAATAACATCTTTGTTCTCTTCATATAAATCGTTGTGTGTGTGGTGTTCGGGTTAATGGTATTATCTTTGTTTGCAGTTGCATTGGCTACGTTTCAGCAACATCTGAAACAAATTAACAAAGCTGTTGAAATCTTTTTAGGTACAATAATACAAAGGATACGAAAGATTTTGATAAAAGCTTCTTGAAGTTATGGGAGGGAAAATTCTCTTTTCAGCATTTTCATCTATTTATGTAATATAAAAATAAAATGATCTTTGATGATAGCGATAGGTAATATGTCACAATCCGTGAATATGAAAAGTTTTTTCGTGTATCCACACAACGATTCGTACTTGGGGTTTTCAAAGCGCTACTTCCAGATTCATATAAATAAGGCAAAGCTATGAGGCTGAGAAAAAACTTTAGCCTTTTACGCAAAAGAAAAATATGGAGAAAATAACAACAAATTAGATAAAGTTGTATAAACTACAACAGGTGGACTGAAAGGTAGCCTAAAAAAGGTGATTAAATAAATAATCTATATATTCAGTATTAACAGCAAAAAATGGTGCCGCATGCCGGATTCGAACCAGCGACCCCATCATTACGAATGATGTGCTCTACCAACTGAGCTAATGCGGCATAAGCTTATAGTTCAATAAGAAAAAACTAGTTCGAGGGTAATAACCAAAAGTACACATAAAAGCAAGTATGCATTTTTTTCACAATTTATAAATATATGTATGATAATCATTGAAGTAGAAAAGAGGAATGAAAAAATTGAAAGCAGATCAAAGCAGATCAGTGCTCTTCGAACTTAATGCTGTAAAATGCTTTTTAATTTACGATCGTCTTTAAATCAATAAGTTATTAGAAAAACACATCTTTAAGGTGGAAAAAATGTCAGGATATCTTCGTAAAAATTAAAATATTTACTGATTTTAAAAAAGGAAGAAAATGGTTGAATTAAGTCATTAGAAAAATAAAAGCTATCATTTTTTATGATGTGAAGATAAGTAGAATTGGTTAACAAGTTGTTTTTCATTAAAAAATAGCTTTATAACTTTATTTATAAAAAAACAGCAGCCCCGATTTATATTTATAATAGATAAAACAACAGCATAAAAAAACATGTACCCATAAAAAACGGTACTGTTCTCAATAGGGTCCGTACGACAGGTAGGCAAGTTTTTTTGGATAAAATTTATTTATTGGGTTTATATTATATTTTAAGAGCCGTTTTTCTGTTGTTGTTTAATTTTTTTCAAAAGATACTCCATCATCTCCATTTACAGAGCTTATTTAAAGTTTTATTTATTGTTAAAACCATCAATCAAATTCTACCCTTTAGTGTATTATAAATTTGGCTTTGAGTAACATGGCTTTTTAGACAAGAAAGAATTATAATTTATTTTGTTGATAATTATAATCAAATTGTATATTTTATTGCAATCAAAATATGCATAGCCTCGTTTCATAGTAAAAATATTTCGAAATTTAATTATCGGGACGTTTATCTCATGAAACGCACTGTTTTATCAGTAGTTTTGTTTTCTGCTTTTTTCAGTATTATCTCCAGTAACGGCTAATGCACTTCCGGTGGGAGATGGATGGGGGAATGAGAGGAGGTAGTGACAAACATATAAAAGGAAAAGCGATTGGATCAGCGGAGAAAGAAGTTCTTGAACAGCTTATTGTTTCTGAAAGAATTCGCTTCTTTAAATATGAGCATGACAAATTTTCTCTTCTAAAGAGTGAGTATTGCACTTTTTAGTTTGTGCTTAGCTTTTGGGGATTGGATAGTAAGCGGATTATTTGTAAAGACATTGATCTGAAGACACGTATGGGCTACGAATAGAAGGCATGCTCTATTCAATAGTTAATAGAGAGATAGGAGCTCTTTATAAAAAAGTACATATTATTGTACAGGGTGTATAGCTTTACAAGCTGGTATCATCATCGTTATATTTGCTAGCTCTTAATGTTGCGAAGGGTCTTGGTATGTAAGACGATTCATAAGAGCCATTTTTAGTCTTTTCTTATACAGTTTAATTTATACAGCTCTCCTCGTTTGTAACGGGCAAACGAATGGTTTTTATTGTTTCAACATAAAAGAGATTTGAAATGAGAAAACCTTAGGTTATTTAAGGTCTCCAATATAAATAAGTGATAAACTATCATTATAAATAAATATGTTGATTTATGTAAGAAAGGTTTTTGTATAGTATAAAGCAGCAGCAATAGAAAAATTGAAATATATCGAAATCTTTAGATTTTTCTGCACAGAATTTTTTTATAAGCGGGAGTTAAATTTATTCGCTTATTTCTTTAAAATGATGCCAATGAAACGATATTATCGATTAGAAATTATGAGTGGGTGTATATTGATATAATAAAGCGTTTTAGTCTATTTTTATGATCAAATAATTTTTAGCGGTGTTGATATAGGGGGAGGTGTTTTTAGCTATACTGATGTGTATCGTACAGAGGATTCTAGAAGTCTTTTTCAAGCTTAAATGTGATCTTTGTTATATGTATAGAATATTCTTTCCAAAAGGTTTTTGTTTTTCGTAAGTTAAGATACAAAATACTATTGCTAAAGCACCAAAGGCTGCCCATGCTGGTAAATAAGTGAGAGTAATGCAAATGGAGGATAGAAAATCAGGCATTATCGTGCATAGAGATTGATGAAGGTTATCGTCATCTGTTTGCAGAAGATTTACTAGAATTTTATTAAGGGGGGTTATTGTCCAATGTGATGTGATGATAGAGTGTGCATTATCAATAACCAATGCTATGATTGTTAGTGTAACGAAAATAAAAGCCATTAATCTGAATAAAGAGCGAAGCATATTTCTTCCTGTAGTTTTAATGGAACATTCTCATAATGCATAGAAAGAAGGGGAGTTGCATTATGACAAAAAAATAGATTTATGTTCTCTTTTATAATTTCTATTGAAAAAAAATATATCGAAGATATTATCAGCTCCCTTTATAAATATTACCATCATTATCGAGGGGGAGTGCAGAATAATGCTTAAAGATGCGAATAATGAGTTGAAGCGTAATCTTCAGAATCGCCATGTTCAAATGATTGCTTTGGGTGGCGTTATCGGTACAGGTCTTTTTTATGGTTCAACGGAATCTATAAAATTGGCTGGTCCTTCGGCTATTCTAGCTTATCTTTTCGGAGGACTTATTATTTATTTCATCATGCGAATGCTTGGTGAAATGTCAGTAGAAGAACCAACATCGGGTGCTTTTAGTTTTTTTGCTTATAAATATTGGGGGAGTTTAGCGGGTTTTATATCAGGTTGGAATTATTGGTTTCTTTATATTCTCGTCAGTATGACCGAACTTACAGTGATTGGATTTTATCTTGATCATTGGATTCTGATTGATCATTGGAAGTCTTCTTTCATTGTTCTTTTATGTGTGACATTGATCAATTTATTGAATGTTCGTTTTTATGGAGAATTTGAATTTGGTTGTGCTTTAATCAAAGTTGCAGCTGTGATTGGTATGATTATTTTTGGGATTTTTCTCATTGTCACTGGAGTAGGGGAAAATCAAGCGAGTATCCATTATCTTTGGGATCACGGCGGTTTTTTCCCTTATGGAGCTATAGGGGTTGTTTTGGCGACTTCTGTCGTAATGTTTTCTTTTGGAGGAACCGAGCTTATTGGTATTGCTGCTGGAGAAACATCTAATCCACAAAAAACAATTCCGGCGGCTATTCGTCAAGTTATGTGGAGAATTATAATTTTTTATGTCGGTTCTATCAGCGTTATTATGATAATCAGTCCTTGGAATATGATTGGAAAAGATGGTAGTCCTTTTGTTACAATTTTTGAAACTGTGGGGATTCCCGCTGCGGGTCATATTTTGAATTTTGTAGTTATTATGGCGGCTATTTCTGTTTACAATAGTGGAATTTATTCTAATGGTCGTATGCTTTATAGTTTAGCTATACAAAAAAATGCACCACGTATTTTCAGTAAACTGAGTGCTGCTCGTGTTCCTTATATTGCAATCCTTTTTTCATCGTTATGTACAGCAATAATCGTTGTTATTAATGCTCTCGTTCCTGATAATAGTTTTATGCGAATTATGGCTCTTGCAACTGCAGCCGCGCTTATTACTTGGGCTATGATTGTTATTGTTCATTTGAAATTTCGAAAAGCCCATAAGAACAGAAAAGAAAGCTTTATTTATCCGTTTGGTTTATATCCTTACGCTAACTATCTTTGCTTATGCTTTCTTGTTTTGTTATTTTGTATAATGTTTATAAGTGGTTTTGGAAAAAATGGATTAATGGCTCGACTGTTGGATATGGTAGGAATAAGAATACCTTTTCTTGAAACATATATTCCTATACAGATGCCTGATATGAGTTTGGCAGTTATTATTATTCCTCTATGGTGCTTATTTTTACTTTTAGGCTATAAGCTTAAGCGATAACAATAGAGGATAATATAGAGGGTTTGATTGGAATAAACCTTGGGAATTATAAAATTTGATCAGGTGACACAAGTCTTTGGTGAGTTGTGTGTTTTAAAGAATATTACTGTACAACTTACTGAAAGACGAATTGCCATTATTGGTGCAAATGGTTCTGGAAAAAGCACGTTTGTTCGTCTTATAAATGGGCTCCAATTACCATCTCATGGTTTTGTAAGCGTTGATGGGCTTGATACCAAACGCGACGCAAAAGCAGTAAAACGCAAAGTTGGATTTGTTTTTCAAAACCCTGATAATCAGATTGTTTTGCCCTTAGTGGAAGAAGATTTATCCTTTGGTCTTAAAAATTTGAAGCTTAGTAAGGGTGAAATTAAGGAGCGTGTAGATGAAATTTTACAGCGCTATGAACTTCAAGACTTTAGAAATCACGCTGTTCATTTATTAAGTGGTGGGCAAAAACAACTTGTTGCTATTTCCAGTGTGGTTGCCATGAAACCAGATTACATTATTTTTGATGAGCCTACGACATTACTCGATTTACGAAATAAGTACCGCGTTACGCAAGTGATAGAAGAATTACCACAAACGGCAATAGTTGTATCGCATGATTTGGAGTTTTTGAAAAGTTTCGATAGAGTACTTGTTTTTGATAGGGGAGAAATAGTAATCGATGATGTACCTTTTGTTGCTATAAAAGAATATATAAGAAGAATGTCATGATCGGTTTATATCTTCCAAAAGACACATTTATTCACAGGCTTAGTCCTAAAGTAAAGCTATTATTTCTTATAGTATGTGGAACTTTTATAATAATGGTTTCATCTATACCACTTCTTGGACTCTTTTTATTATTCGTTGCCTTACTCTACAGATTTGCCAAGGTTCCTTTTAGCACTGTGGTAAAGCAGTTTAAATCGATGGGATTGCTTTTAGTTCTTCTGTTTGTATTTCAGGCTACTTTTAACAGTTGGCTTACGGGAGTTGAAGTCGTATTACGTCTTATTATCCTCTTTTTTTTATCATCACTTATTTCACTCACAACAAAAGTTTCAGATATGGTGGAGGCAATTGAAACAGGGCTTCAACCCTTTCGTTGTTTTGGTCTAAATCCATCAAAAGTGAGTATGGTTATCTCTATGGCGATCAGGTTTATTCCTCTTTTGAGTGAAAAATTTAATGAGGTGCGTGAAGCACAGAAAGCACGGGGGCTTAATACTAACATTATTGCTCTTGCAATACCTTTAATTATACGAACTATAAGAATGGCTTCAGAAGTAGCTGAGGCATTGGAAGCACGCTCTTATGATGGTTGATATTGTTGACGCTGTCTCTCATAATCATCAAAGTGTCTCATAATGAAAAGAATAATCTAATGAATACAAAAGACTTAGTTTATATTGCTTTATTTGCCGCTATTTATGCTGTTTTGGGCTTCTTTCCTCCCATTTATCTTCCTTTTTTTCTAGGTGTACCGATTACAGCTCAGTCGATGGGACCGATGTTAGCAGGATCTATACTTGGGGCTAAAAGGGGAGCTCTCGCATCACTTCTTTTCCTTGTTCTTGTTGCAATTGGATTGCCTTTATTGCCTGGTGGACGTGGTGGAATTGGCGTTTTTTCAGGGGTTACGAGTGGCTATCTCATTAGTTTTCCTTTCGCTGCATTTTTTATTGGTTTACTGGTTGAATTATTTTGGAAGAGATTAAACTTTCTACTCTTATTCCTGATAAATACTGTGGGTGGTATAGGGGTTGTCTATGCTTTTGGTATTCCATGGACAGCGTATATGACACAAGTATCTTTGCTGACAGTTTTTATGGGTTCATTAGTTTTTTTAATTGGTGGTTTTTTGAAAGTGCTGATTGCATCCTTTGTAGCACTTATCATTAAAAAAACTGTTCCTCTCATTCATTCCGAGAAAGGGCTTGCTGATGCTTGAATGAAATTTTTTATTTTAGATATATAGACACAAAATGAAAATTATGTTAATTCCACTATGAACTTTATTAGTGGAGGTAAATTATAAATATTTATGACTATAAGATATTTCTTTTCCATATGTGCTATATCATTAATTGCTTTATCTTCTGTAAAAGCATCTGAATCTACAACTTTTCAACGAGAAACATCTGTTGTTACTACTTATGATATTTCTACATCAGATTTACTTTTTAGTAAACAGAGTGATTCTTTATTAAAAAAAGTAATTATACCAGCGCATCCTGGTTATCTTTCTACATTTTGGAGCTATGTTGGAAGACTAAAACGCATGCTTTTTAGTCTCTTTAAGGCTAAGCCTATGAAATGTACATGATTCAACACTTTCCATATTTAAATGGTAGGGTGTTTAAAATTTTTAAGAGAAGAAAATAATTTTATCACCAATATAATAAATAAAAATATATATAGGTATCTACAAATAATAAATTAAGTAACTTAATTCTATTATTTTCTAATAAACAGGTTTTGAATGAGAGCATTTTACGATATTCGGGTCTCTCATTCAATATGAATAACACTATGTTATTATAATGAATCAATGTGCTATCCGAATAAAATGACATTATCACTGAAGTTGACAATGCTTTTCAAATATTTTGCATTATAAACTTTATCAATGGAGGTAAATTATAAATATTATGACTATAAGATATTTCTTTTTCATATGTGCTATATCATTATTTGCTTTATCTTCTGTAAAAGCATCTGAATCTACAACTTTTCAACGAGAAACATCTGTTGTTACTACTTATGATATTTCTACATCTGATTTACTTTTTAGTAAACAGAGTGATTCTTTATTAAAAAAAGTAATTTCACCAGCGCATCCTGGTTATCTTAAAGTATCTGGTAATTTTAATGGGTTTTGGAGCTATTTTCAAAAAGTACAATTCATGTTTCGTATTCTCTTTGGTAAATCTAAATGATTCAACACTTTCCATATTCAAATGGTAGGGTGTTTAAAATTTTTAAGAGAAAAAAATAATTTTATCACCAATATAATAAATAAAAATATATATAGGTATCTACAAATAATAAATTAAGTAACTTAATTCTATTATTTTCTAATAAACAGGTTTTGAATGAGAGCATTTTACGATATTCGGGTCTCTCATTCAATATGAATAACACTATGTTATTATAATGAATCAATGTGCTATCCGAATAAAATGACATTATCACTGAAGTTGACAATGCTTTTCAAATATTTTGCATTATAAACTTTATCAATGGAGGTAAATTATAAATATTATGACTATAAGATATTTCTTTTTCATATGTGCTATATCATTATTTGCTTTATCTTCTGTAAAAGCATCTGAATCTACAACTTTTCAACGAGAAACATCTGTTGTTACTACTTATGATATTTCTACATCTGATTTACTTTTTAGTAAACAGAGTGATTCTTTATTAAAAAAAGTAATTATACCAGCGCATCCTAGTGATTCTAAGGTACTTTGGAGCTTTTTTAAAAAACCAAAATGCATGCTTTTAAAGCTCTTTAAGGCTAAGCCTATGAAATGTACATGATTCAACACTTTCCATATTTAAATGGTAGGGTGTTTAAAATTTTTAAGAGAAGAAAATAATTTTATCACCAATATAATAAATAAAAATATATATAGGTATCTACAAATAATAAATTAAGTAACTTAATTCTATTATTTTCTAATAAACAGGTTTTGAATGAGAGCATTTTACGATATTCGGGTCTCTCATTCAATATGAATAACACTATGTTATTATAATGAATCAATGTGCTATCCGAATAAAATGACATTATCACTGAAGTTGACAATGCTTTTCAAATGTTTTGCATTATAAACTTTATCAATGGAGGTAAATTATAAATATTATGACTATAAGATATTTCTTTTTCATATGTGCTATATCATTATTTGCTTTATCTTCTGTAAAAGCATCTGAATCTACAACTTTTCAACGAGAAACATCTGTTATTACTACTTATGATATTTCTGAATCAGATTTACTTTTTAGTAAACAGAGTGATTCTTTATTAAAAAAAGTAATTTCACCAGCGCATCCTGGTTATCTTAAAGTATCTGGTAATTTTAATGGATTTTGGAGCTATTTTCAAAAAGTACAATTCATGTTTCGTATTCTCTTTGGTAAATCTAGATGATTCAACACTTTCCATATTCAAATGGTAGGGTGTTTAAAATTTTTAAGAGAAAAAAATAATTTTATCACCAATATAATAAATAAAAATATATATATAGGCATCTACAAATAATAAATTAAGTAACTTAATTCTATTATTTTCTAATAAACAGGTTTTGAATGAGAGCATTCTACGATATTCGGGTCTCTCATTCAATATGAATAACACTATGTTATTATAATGAATCAATGTGCTATCCGAATAAAATGACATTATCACTGAAGTTGACAATGCTTTTCAAATGTTTTGCATTATGAACTTTATCAATGGAGGTAAATTATAAATATTATGACTATAAGATATTTCTTTTTCATATGTGCTATATCATTATTTGCTTTATCCTCTGTAAAAGCATCTGAATCTACAACTTTTCAACGAGAAACATCTGTTATTACTACTTATGATATTTCTACATCAGATTTACTTTTTAGTAAACAGAGTGATTCTTTATTTAATAAAATAATTTTACCGGCGCATCCTAGTGATCATAATGTATTTTGGAAAAATACGATAATTTTTTCTAAAACAGCAAAACGTGTGTGTGCTGATTTAGGAATGTATTTATATTATTCAATATTTTCTATATTCGGATGGTAGAGTAATTTTTAAGAGAATAAAATAATCTTATAATCAATATAATATATGTATATATTTATAAAATAATAATTTAAATAACTTAGTATTTATATTATTTTCTAATAGATAGGTTTTGAATGAGAATATTTTACGATATTTGGATCTCTCGCTCAATATAAAGAACACTATATTATTATAAGAAATCAATGTGCTATCCGAAAAAATGATATTATCATTGAAGTTGATGATACCTTTCAAATCTTTTGCGTTGAATTGAGAAGAAATTGGTGTGAAATATCTCTAAAAATATAGTTTTTTTATCCTCAAGAGTCGGAACCATAGTGTTTCGATGGCATCATATTGTACGACTTTAATTTTGTACAATAGATTATGGTCATACCAGCAATATCGGTCAACCGCTTGTAAAAAAAGGCATGCGTATCACACAAGAGCAAGCAGAAGAAATCCTTTGTGAAGACTTAAAGAAATTTGAGAAGACGGTAGAGGAATCGGTGACGGTTTCATTAACGAATTGCCAATTCGCGGCATTGGTATCGTTTTGCTATAACGTAGGAACAAGATTTTTTTGCAAGTCAACGTTTTTGAAGAAGCTTAATCAAGGGGATTATGAAACGGTTCCTAGTGAATTACAGAAGTGGAATAAAGTGGGGGGTAAGACTCTTGCTGGTTTAGCTAATCGACAAGCAGCAGAAGCTGGTTTGTGGGCGAAAGGGTCTTACATTGCTTCAAATTATCAACGGGTAGAAACGAAGGAGAGAAAAGGTCTTTTAAAGATAGAAGCATTAGCGCCGATCATAGGGTCTTGTTCTGGATTTGGAGGTTTGTTGGTAGGCAATGGACCCATTCAATGGGTGTTAGCAGAGATTATGGTTTTAGCCGCTTGTACAGGACTTGTTATTGTTGCCAAGCGGTTTAAGGAACTGGGCTTATGATTTTTGGTTCAAAAGAAATCTGTCTCTTTTGTTAGCGGCTTTAGCCGTTTTTTTAATGGCTTTAGCCAAAGCATTTCACCTTGGCAAGAAGAGCGAACGGCAGAAGCAAACAGAGCATGCTTTAAAGACCGCAAGGACCCGTTTTGAGGTAGAAAATGAAGTTAATCAAAAAACTTATGTTGATGTACGCTCTGCTTTGTCTCGTTGGGTGTGCGGCAAATAGGTCTATTTCTTGTGTTGGTTGGTTACCAATTTATTTAGACGGGAAAGATATCAAGAACATCAGTTCCAACCTAGCAAGAGATATCTTGAAACATAATCAACAGGGAGCACGCTTATGTGGTTGGCAAAATGAGTAGAAAACAAAGTAATCAAGAACAAGATCTCACAGAGACAGAACAACGGCTGCTTCATGAGATGATAGAAACATATTGAGGCGTAAAGATGATGTCACGTATCATAAAGTGGCTAGCCCTCATTGTCTTTAATGTTTGTCATGGATTTTTCTCGTTTCATGGACGCGCTAAACAATCACTTCTCACACTTTAAAAAATGGATAACTAGGAGTTAAAAACTTAATCGGTTTATATTGTTTTATGACGTAAAGAATCCTTTTTAATAATATCCATAAAGGTGCTACTTCTTAATCTTGCGTTCTCTAAAAGAATTTTTGGAGATACAACTTGTATGCAAGCGTTGAAATCAGACCAATAATTCCGATAATATTCTCCTTCTGGGGAAAAAACTTTAGTCAAATGATTTGTAACACATAAAATTTGTGAAAAAGCGTCATCTATTTCAGCAATGAGATAAAGGTACATTTCCTCAACACTATGTTTCTGAAGTGTGTCGGCATAATACATTAATTGAGCAACGCCTGTATTTTTATAATCTGCTACAGGGCTTTTAAACTCTATTAAGACAGCTTGTCTTTCTTCTTCAGAATCAAAATATAAAGCTATATCAGGTCGACTCGATAATCCTTTATTATTTTTTTCAGCATCATCAGCATCAAGTGAAGCTTTATTAGCTTTTGAAAGGAAGTTCTTTATATTCTTCTCACTTTGTAAATAACTGTAGCCCATTAAGGCGTCATCAAGTATCCATAAATTATTCTTTTCCAATGCTAAAGGTAAGTTTTTATCAGCAGTATATTGTTGTGGAACAAATAAATTATGAATATCTTTTTCCAAAGTTTTAGGTTGTAATAGATTAGAAAATTGGCACAGAATATCGTTTCTGAATTGAATATATTGGATTAGTTCTAGACTAGCAAATTTTTGTGCTGTTTTAAAAATATCTTTTGGTATTCCTTTACCTTCACGAAGCGTTCTTTTGAATGCTAGCTTTTTTGTTGAGCATTTTTTCTCTGCTTTTTCAATCAATGAATCTTCTGTAGAGATACCTCCAATTACATCTTTTATGTCTAAAAATTCTACTAAGTAAGGATATTCTTCAGAAACCTTTTGGAAAAGAGCAATTTTTTCTTCTTTAATTTTTGGGAAGTGATAGTTAATTATTTCATCTAGAATATGCTCTAACTTTTTATTAATATCACCCCAAATTAGTTGTGTTTCTAAGTCAGGTTGTTTGTCATCAATATCAAAACAGTTTCTTTCGTCGTTAACACGCTTATTCAGAACATGAGATTCCAACAAAAATACCATTATAACATTTTTTATTGGTTGAATTTTGCTAAACTCTGAAAAAGGCATAACAGTACGACTATGAGCACAGTAGAATGCTTTTATTTCATCACTATAGTTTTCATTATTTTCAAAATAATAAGAAAGGGTAAAAGGAATATTTCGAAGACCAATATTGAAAGTTTTAACTTCTAAATAAGGTAAATCTTGTGTACTTATTGTGCTCTTCTTCAAGCTTTCTAAATTTTCTGCGTTTCTAATTTATATAAGTCCTCTAAATCTTCCGCTTCATGTACATAAAAGTTGATTTTAATATCTTTTTCTTTATTTAAAAAAAGTACAGGAAGAAGATGATAATAAATTTCATCACGAACGATGCTTATATTTAAATCATTGTGTTTATAAGGGGTTTCAAAAAATAATTGTGTCGTCCACCATTTATCTTATTTACTATTTTCTTTCTTAAAAAAATCTTGTGTAAAATCTGGAGTGAAATTTAATGAAACTCGGACACTATTTTCACTTTTATTAAAACTCGTAATTTCAACTTTTTCAAATACTTTTAAGTAAGTAATACGTCTCCTTTACATCCTTTTTCAATTTTATAATCACTTTATATAGGTAGAAAAAGATTTGATATTTTCTGTTGTAAAACCATCTCCATTATCAAAAACGCTTACCGCAAAAACCGGTTGATCCTGCCATAAATCTTTGTTGCCATAAAGTTGGAATAAAATATCAATTTGCGTTGCATGTGCTTGTATAGAGTTAACGATAGCTTCCTTAAGAACTGTAATTATATTTGTTTTTTGAGAAAGATCACGGATTATAGCCTTAAGATTGACAAGCATAAGTACACCAATAAGCTTTTTATTCTATTTATTTTACTGAAGGAGGTAAAAGTTCCCTTTATAAAGCATATAAATAGTTATATGCTTCATGATGGTCTTTGTATAGAGACATTAGACGATATTTTACTTATGTTCAGCAAAGGTATTCAAGGCAAATTTGTCTTGAGTCTAAATAATTGCGATGCTGTAAGAGCAATTTTCAAAGATTTTGACCTTTTAGAAATGGAGATTATTTTGGATATCCGGAATGGTCAAAAAACACTTCGAAAAGAAGTTCTGATTCGCAATAATTTAGGAGAGTTTCAAAAAGGTTTGTTAGAATCAGAAGGAATATTTCTTCTCTAACAGGACTTTTTATATAATTACATCCTTTGGTAAAATCTTACGTAAACTTCGCATTGATCATTCAGAACACCTCTTAGATATGACTAAGAAGTTAGACGTCTCTATAGCATTTTTATCTTCAGTTAAGATTGGCAAAAATCTGTACCGGTTGGTATGAAAGACAAAATCATAGAACTCTTAGATCAAGAGACAGCTTTTTCGTTAAGAAAAGAATCCTATGTTTGTCGTAAGAGTTTCACAATGAAATCTTCTAATTCATTTAAACGTGAAGCTGTTGGCATGTTAGTTCGAAACTTAGAGAATTTTTCGCAATAAGACGCAGCAAAATTAAAAAAATTATTGGAGAAATTCGATGAAAAAAGAAGCGCCCTATAGAGGCATGTTGCCAAATCATATTCCTTTACTTTTATTTAGATATCCCTAAGTTCTTAAAACATATATGAAATCAGTAAGTTATAGGGTAGATAAAAGAAGATGGTGCCCAGACGCGGATTCGAACCACGGACACGCGGATTTTCAGTCCGCTGCTCTACCTACTGAGCTATCTGGGCACGCTTTATAAAAAATATAAAGCGCTTGCGGTTATAACATTAAAATTTTCTCTGTCCAGTCATCAAAAGAAAAATAATTGATTTTTTAATAAGTTTATCTCCTTATGCTAAAAAGTTATCAATAAATCTTTATCATAAAATAAACTTGATAGGTATGTTGTGATGCGTTAGGGTATGATTATCAAAATGCTATTTTATTATGGTGGTTATACTAAAAAAATAAAAGAATCAATTGATAAGCATGATTAAGAAAGATTTTTTTATAAAGTTTGTGTGAATTTTAAGCCCGCGAAATAATAGAGAACATTTTTGAATTTTTTAAAAAGGACTATTGATTAGCCTTTATAATGGTTTGTTTTTCTTTATTAAAGAAAGCACGAGATCTAAAAGGGGAGAAATAATGATAATGTTACAAAAACCAAGTAGTCGTCCCAAAAATACTAATTTTTCTTCAGGTCCTTGTAGTAAACGGCCTGGTTGGACTCTTGATGTTCTTAAAAATGCATTAGTTGGGCGTTCGCATAGATCGAGAGAAGCAGAATTAAAACTTGCTGAAGTTGTTAATTTAACACGTGAGATTCTTGAGGTTCCCTCTGATCATCATATAGGAATTATTCCAGGTTCAGATACCGGTGCTGTGGAGGCTTCCCTATGGTCTCTGTTAGGTGAGCGTGGCATTGATATGGCGGCGTGGGAAAGTTTTGGATTGGGGTGGAATAAAGATGTTGTTGAGCAATTAAAGCTTTCTGATGTACGTCGTTTTGAGGCTCCATATGGTGAAATACCAGATTTAACACAACTTGATTTTGATCGTGATGTTGTTTTTACATGGAATGGGACAACTTCTGGTGTGCGTGTTCCTAATGCGGATTTCATTCCAGATAAGAGGGCAGGATTGACCATTTGTGATGCAACATCTGCAGCTTTTGCGCAATATCTTGATTTTTCAAAATTAGATGTGGTTACTTTTTCGTGGCAAAAAGTTTTGGGAGGTGAAGCAGCTCATGGTATGATAATTTTAAGTCCTCGTGCTGTTGAGAGGCTTGAGAATCATGTTCCAGCTTGGCCCATGCCTCAACTTTTCTATATGACAAAAAATGGAAAGCTGAACGAAGATATTTTTAAAGGAAAGATAATTAATACGCCTTCCATGCTTTGTGTTGAGGATTTTCTTGATGGATTGAAGTGGGCAAAGTCTCTAGGAGGTGCAGCGGCATTAAGAGAACGGGTTGAGAAAAACTTTTCTGTGCTTGATGCTTTTGTTCGCAAAACACCATGGTTAGAATATTTGGCAAAAGATCCTAAAGTGCGTTCTAACACATCTATTTGTTTAGATATTGTGGATCCAGTGGTTACAGCTTTGGATACAGAAAAGCGCGTATCTTTTATAAAAGCGGTCGTCAATCGTCTTGATGAAGAAGGGGTTGCTTATGATATCGGTTCGTATCGCGATGCTCCTCCTGGGCTTCGAATTTGGGCGGGTATAACAATTGAGGCCTCTGATCTTGAAATTTTAACACAATGGCTTGAATGGGCGTTCCAGATTGAAAAAGCACAGCTTTAAATAATTCTGGGTGATTTTCATACCGCGTTTTTAAAAAGAAAAAGGATACGAAAGATTATGATGATCTTTCGTATTTTTGTATCAGACAAAAAAAATCTAAGTCATTGATATAAATTGTAAAAAATTAAGAGGAAAAATGCATTCTTTGTCAGGGGGGTAAAGCACAAGTTAAAATCTCTAATTTTTTACTTTTTGTAGAGAAAATAACAGATTTAGAATATTTTGGTCTTTGCTTATCTTTGTTATTATAAAATTTAATTACTTGAAGATTGAGAAAAATCTGAAATGAAGAGTCGCACTTACTCTAAGGTTTCGCTATAAGGAAATATTTGTTTTTGGATGCTGGTTTTTTGACCAAACACGACGGAGAAAGTTATGGCCAATGTAGTTGTTGTCGGTACACAATGGGGAGATGAAGGCAAAGGTAAAATTGTAGATTGGTTGTCTGAGAGAGCAGATATCGTAGTGAGATATCAGGGGGGGCATAATGCTGGTCATACATTAGTTATTGATGGAGTTAGTTATAAATTATCACTTTTACCATCTGGTTTAGTTCGTGGGAAGTTATCAATTATTGGCAACGGTGTCGTTGTTGATCCTCATCATTTTGTTGAAGAATTAAAAAAGCTATCTGATCAGGGTGTAAATATTACACCAGAAATTTTAAAGATTGCTGAAAATGCCCCTTTAATTCTTTCTTTACATCGTGATCTTGATGCAATTCGAGAAAGTGGTTTATCAGGTTTAAAGATTGGGACAACAAAGCGTGGTATTGGACCGGCTTATGAAGATAAGGTGGGACGCCGTGCTATCCGAGTGATGGATTTAGCGGAAAAAGATACGCTTATGGCTAAAATTGAGCGGCTTTTGAGACATCATAATGCTTTGCGTCGTGGGATGGGCGTTGCAGAGATTGATTCTCAGGCACTTTATGATGAGTTGATGCAAGTTGCGGATAAAGTTCTACCCTTTATGGATTGTACGTGGCGTCTGTTAGATGAGGGGTATCAGAAGGGAAAGCACATTCTTTTTGAAGGAGCACAAGGTGCTTTACTTGATAATGATTTTGGAACTTATCCTTATGTAACATCATCGAATACAGTTGCTGGGCAGGCCTGTACAGGATCAGGGATGGGGCCTAGAGTCATTCATTATGTTTTGGGTATTGCAAAAGCTTATACCACACGTGTTGGAGAAGGACCGTTTCCGACAGAGCAAATAAATGATATTGGTGAGTTTCTTGGGACGCGTGGGCATGAATTTGGTGTTGTAACGGGTCGAAAGCGTCGATGTGGTTGGTTTGATGCTGTTTTAGTCCGTCAGATGGTAGCAATTTGTGGTGTTCGAGGTATCGCATTGACAAAACTTGATGTTTTAGATGGTTTGGATGAAATAAAAATTTGTATTGGTTATGAGCTTGATGGTAAAAAGATTGATTATTTACCTTCTTCCATGGGAGCTCAAGCCCGTGTGAAACCTATTTATGAAACATTAGAAGGTTGGAAGGAAAAAACAGCCCATGCATTAAGATGGGAAGATTTACCAGTGAAGGCTGTTAAATATATACGCTATATTGAAGAACTGATTAAGACAAAAGTAGCTTTATTATCGACGAGTCCGGAACGTGAAGACACTATTCTGATTACAGATCCCTTTGCAAATTGATGATTGTTTTTAGGCTTCTATATAGATTCTTTATTTATTTCTGTATCTTTTAACAAGGAGTATTTTAAAGAACACGTGAGAAAAAGGTGTAAAATAACATTGTTTATTTTTCATATTCATTTTACATTATTACGGTAGTTGTATCATTGTAAGTGATAATCAATTTATGAGGCCAAAATAAAGATATTTTGGCCTGAGTACTGGGGTTTCTTTTCTCAGTTTAAGAGAGATTATAGAGGAATGGTAGATTTCGTTGGAATCTTAAAAAAGGCAATTAATGCACAAAATAATGTTACACCACAAGTGCGTAAGCGGATTTATAAACGGGCTATCGAAACATTAGAACATCAATTTGTAACAGTAAAAATACCACAAGCAACAGCAGATGAACAAAGAAAGGTTCTTAAAAGTGCTATTGCAACTGTTGAAGAAGAATATTTAGCTGTTGAAAAGGAACTGCTTTCTTCAGCTATTGGGTGGAATTCAACAAATATAACAGAAGATAAGAAATATACAAAAGAAGCTATAATAACAAAGAATAATGAATTTTCAGAGATAAATACCAAAAGAGAGCAGCAGGATTTTGTTAACCCTTCAAAGGATAACAGGGGATCTGACGAGCCTTGTGTATCAGATATTCCAGGAGCAGAGCCTGTTAATATGGAGGTTTATTCGCCTTCTGAACATATTAACCGCAGCGTGTTAAAGGCTTCTTCTTTGCAAGAAGATAATCCACATATTGTTTCACATATTTTTTCCCAGGCTTTACGTCGTGCTAATAAATCATTGGTGAAAAGGCGTATTGTGATAAGTGCTGTTTCTGTTGTGAGTTTTGTTGTTTTAATTGTGGGTATTTTGTTTATTGGTGAGCGTGTATTTGTATCAAATGATCATCAGTTATTAGGAGAGAATCTTCAAGCTTCTCATGGATTACCAAAGGTACTTTCGGGTAAGAGAAAATTAACACAACGTTTATTAGAGGATGGGAGTGAAGTTGATGTTGGTTTAAAGCAAGCGGTAGATTCTTCTAATGAAGAAGGAATCTCAGCTGTTGTTGCCAGCAATTTACCATCGCTTGAAAAATCAGGGGAAGCTGTTTTTTATCAAGCACGTACAAATTATGATGTAGAAAAAGTAGCAACGGGAAGTGCTCGCTGGACGCTTATAAGGGAATCTTATGTAAAGGGGGCTCCAGAAGAAATGGCTATACAAGGTGATATAACAATTCCCGATGAAGGACTGTCATTACGATTAATTCTACGTCGTAATACCGATCGGTCATTTCCAGCGGCCTATATTATGGACCTTATTTTTACTCTTTCTGATACATTTTCAGGTAAAGCGATCAGCAATGTTCAGGCATTAACCTTTAAAGCAAGTGAACAATCCATTGGGCAGGCTTTAACAAAAGCTATTTCTGCAAAGATTAACGATGACTTTTTTCTTGTTGCATTAAGCGGTAATCATCCATTCCTAGATCGAAATTTACAAATGATGAGAGAGTTAAATTGGATGCGTTTGGTATTAACGGATAAAAATGGACGTATAAATGAATTAACCTTTGCAAAAGGACCAAAAGGTGAGTCTATTTTTCACGACGTTATTGGAAAATGGCTTGCACAACAAGATAAGTTAACAGTTCTTGGTGAGAAAAATAAAACATAGATGAAAAATAAGATAAAAAGCTATTTTTCACTATTCATCTTTAAAAAGAACTCAGGTAAAGATCATACATCAAGCATTAAAAGAATTCGAGACGTTCTTTATACGTACAAAGCCAATAGATGCTTTTTTCATTTCCTAATTTAAAAATGCGCAAACAATTGGCTTCATACTTAATTTTAGAGTTTTACACTTGATTTTGCGATAAAGCAGAATCTTTGATGGAATTTTGTACTTTTTCAAATGCACGCATTTCAATTTGTCTTACTCGTTCTCGACTAATATTAAATTCACCAGAGAGCTCTTCCAGAGTTAAGGGAACATCATTTAAACGACGCGCTTTGAATATACGCTTTTCGCGTTCATTGAGATTGTTCATAGCATTAACAAGCATGGAACGACGACTTTCCAATTCACTTTTTTCAATTAAAATCTGTTCCTGATTATTAGATTCATCCACTAACCAATCTTGCAACTCACTGTTTTCTCCTTCTTTTGTACGAAGGGGTGCGTTGAGTGAAGTGTCACCACTAAGCCGGCGATTCATTGATACAACTTCATCTTCTGAAACATTCAACTGAGTCGCAATTTCTTTTACTTGTTCTACATTGAGATCACCGCTATCAAGGGCTTGAAGTTTACTTTTTAACTTACGAAGGTTGAAGAACAAGCGCTTTTGATTGGCTGTTGTTCCCATCTTTACCAAACTCCAAGACCGCAACACATATTCTTGGATTGAAGCTTTAATCCACCATATTGCATAGGTTGCAAGACGAAAGCCCCGTTCTGGTTCAAAACGTTTAACAGCTTGCATAAGCCCAACATTGCCTTCTGAGATGACTTCCCCCATGGGCAGTCCATAACCTCGATATCCCATTGCAATTTTAGCGACAAGCCGCAAATGACTGGTCACTAGACTATGCGCTGCTTTTAAATCATTATGCTCACGATAACGTTGAGCGAGCATATACTCTTCTTTTGGTTCAAGCATTGGAAAACGACGCACTTCTTCCAAGTAGCGGTTTAATCCACCATCACCTATTGTTACTGATAACAAATTCATATGGGCCATATAGCACCCTCCTTTTGTATGAATTCCCTTATAAGGCAAATTCAATGTTTCAGATAGTCAATATCCTTCTCACATCACTTTAGCATATTTTTTAATTTTGTTCAAAAAAAGATATTTTATTCTTGAAATCTTGAGAAAGAAAAAAGTTTCAATTCATTTTTTTAAAGTGCTTAATAAGTGTAGCCATATCTTGAGGCAGTGGTGCAGAAAACGACATAACTTTACAGGTAAAAGGATGTTCAAAAGTAAGACTTACTGCATGGAGTGCTTGTCGGTTGAATTGATCGATGGCATTTTTAAGAGTGGGATTAAGGATGTTTGATTTTGTTTTAAAAGCATTTCCATAAACTGTATCACCTACGAGTGGATGTCCGATATGGGCCATATGAACACGGATTTGATGGGTACGTCCGGTTTCCAGACGACATTCCAGAAGGCTAGCAAAAGACGTTGAGTCTTCATGAGGACCATATTTTTCAAGCAGAGAAAAATGTGTAACAGCATGACGCGCATAAGGGGTTTGATTATGGACGACAGCTTGCTTTGTTCGATTATGGGGTGAACGACCAAGTGATGCATCAATTGTCCAGACATTGCGGTGAGGTGTTCCCCAAATCAAGGCATGATAGCGTCGATCTAATGGGCAGGTACGTCCATGATCAGAAAATTGAGCACTGAGACTTTTGTGAGCCAGATCATTTTTTGCAATAACCATAACACCGCTTGTATTTTTATCAAGGCGATGGACAATGCCAGGGCGCTTAACTCCACCGATACCCGATAAACTATTTCCACAGTGGTAAATAAGGGCATTAACCAATGTACCAGTCCAATTGCCATTGCCAGGATGAACAACAAGACCGGCTGGTTTGTTAATAACAATGACATAATCGTCTTCAAAAAGGATGTCCAATGCAATGGCTTCAGCGCTAGGTTCTGGATCACGAAGGTCAGGCATTGCCAATTCAATTATTTGGTTAGGTCTTAATTTTGTTTTTGGTTCCTTTATGAATTGACCATCAACTTTAAGACAGCCTTCACGGATGAGGGTTTGCAAACGTGAACGTGAGAGCACATCATGGTATTGTTTTGCCAACCACTGATCAAGACGTTGCCCAAGAGCACCTTCATCCGTTATCTTTTGTATGACCATACGATTCCTATTAAGTTTTTAATAAGATTTTACCAATATGAAATGGCTTTGCTATCGAGAAATTCTTTAATTCCCCAATGTCCTCCTTCACGGGCGCGTCCAGAAAATTTTACACCTCCAAAATAACTCCCATCAGGTAATCCATGTCCGTTGACTTCTACCATACCGGATCGTACTTGTGCCGCAATACGACGACATTTTTCGCGATCTTGTGATTGAATATAGTTTGTAAGACCATATTCAGTATCATTTGCTAAAGCGACAGCTTCTTCTTCTGTACTAAAGGCAATAATCGAGAGAACGGGACCAAAGATTTCTTCTTTGAAAATACGCATATGAGGCTTTACATCAGTAAAGACTGTTGGACGAACATAATAACCGCGTTCCATCCCTATAGGTAAACCAGTTCCACCTGCAACAAGAGTTGCTCCTTCATCAATTCCTGATTGGATAAGGTCTTGAATTTTGTCATATTGTTTTTTTGAAACGACAGGTCCAATATGATTTCCCTCTTGGCTATTTTCTCCTACTTTTGTTGTTTCTGCAATATCTTTCGCTATTTTTATGGCCTTATCATAGATGCTTTGTTCCACGATCATACGAGTCGGTGCATTACAACTTTGTCCACTATTATAAAAGCAACCTTGTACACCACGTTGAACCGCATCTGAGTCGGCATCAGCAAAGATAATGTTCGCTCCTTTTCCTCCAAGTTCTAAACTGACTCTTTTTAAAGTAGCACTAGCATTTTTAGAGATATCTTTTCCTGCTCTGGTTGACCCCGTAAAGCTAATCATTTCTAAATCAGGATGTGCTGAGAGGTAAGAGCCAACAGTTGCACCATCCCCATTGATTAAATTAAAAACACCAGCAGGAAGCGCGGCTTCATCTAGAATTTCAGCAAAAAGCATAGCAGAGAGAGGCGCAATTTCAGAGGGTTTTAGCACCATGGTACAGCCGGCCAAGAGAGCAGGGATAACTTTAAGAGTCACTTGGTTCATGGGCCAATTCCATGGCGTAATTAATCCTACGACGCCGATAGGGTCGTAGTGAAGGATTGCTTGCTCATTTCCCTTTATTAAAGTTTCTTGGAAGGAAAACTCTTTATAAGCTTCGATAAAGTCGCGAATATGGGAACTTCCCCTTGCGGTTTGTGCATTAAGCGCCATATCAATCGGTGCTCCCATTTCCATTGAAATGGTTTTTGCCATGTCTTTGGAACGCTTTTCATAAATTTCTTGAATTTTTTCAACGTATCCAAGACGTTCTCTTGGTGATGTTTTTTTCCATTTTTGAAACGCTTCTTTTGCCGCGTTAATTGCTTTATCAGCATCTGTTGTACTTCCAAGGCTAATGACAGCACAAGCCTCTTCTGTTGATGGATTAATGACGTCAAAATCGTGAGGTGTGCTTGGGTTATCCCATAGACCATTGATATAAAATTGCCGTTTATTAAACATAATTCACTCCCTTTGTTGTATTTGTGTTTATGTAATTATGATTGTCTTAGTCTACGCCTTTTTAAATGAGGATAACAAGGATAATCTTATGAAAATGCCAGAAATTAAATTGTACGATGATCATCAAACATGGAAGTTAAATAGAGTAATGTTTCTATAACTGTTTGTCTTATTGGAACTAATTGTTGTTATTAAATAGGGTGAAAAGAGGGGGAGACAGTTTTCTTAACGCTTTTTATCAGGAAGTTTTCTTCAAAATAAAAGGAATAGGAGCTGTGTAACATTATAAACGGGACAATTTATATCGTAAATATGGAGAAGGAATATTGATGAAGTATTCTGGCATTATTTTTTACATTAAAAAGTAATCAACAGCAAAAGGTTATTAACCTTCATATGATAGATTCTATTAATTCTTTTTGAACAGGTTATTTTTTTTCATTGCTATAAATTTGTTGGGTGCCCATGCATAACTCGAAAACAAAATCTCTTTCTACGTCTTCTTTTTCTGATGATGGTACGCAAAGTGTATCAAGAGAAGATTTATCGCTTAAGATTACTGAGATATTTCCTTATCCGGAAGTATGGAAAAAGGCATTTACTCTCGGAAAAAATGTCCGTTTTACGCGAACTCCAGAAGTTGAGATTTTACGTCGTCGTATAGAAACAGATCCAGTTTTTGCAAAACAGTTTAAAATTTTTACAAAGCAAGATCGAAAAAAAATTACAGATATTGTACCTTGTAATAAGAAAACAACACATATTCCATCGACAAAAAAAGTCATTAATCCCCAATCGATAGAGAATAAAACGTCAGTTTGTCATTCAACAGTTTTAAAGCAGTTGTCGCAACAAGCTATGAGCATACCATCAGAAAATACCCGCCTTGAGGAAGATAAACAAGAGCATGAGTTACAGGTGGAAAATGTGCTACAAAAAATAAAACCTGCTTTACACCTTTCCGATGATGCATTTTTTGAGTGGGGATCTTTGATATTTGAACATGTGGATACTCAAACGTCCAAAGAGGAGGAGACAGCGATTGATACAACAAATGAAATCATACCTGATATCCCCTCTGCTTTTGATGAATCAATAACGGCTCTTTACCGTGTTCTTGAATACCGCTTTCCGCAACTCTATGATTCTATTACATCAGAATCTCCAGCAGAAAGGATGCGAGGTGTTGAGAAAATTTCTGATTTAATGAATACAAATAATGATACTATGAAGGAGTCTAAAGAGTGTCATTCTAAGCTTTCTGTTGAAGATTCTGCTCATATGTCAAATGATATTGAGGTGTTAAGTGATACGGGGGATGCTATAGAAACTGAAGAACACCATAATATTGTTGCTCATGATACTATCGATTGTATAACAAAGGATGTCACAAAGGATCCAAAAGACTTGTCTGCGATGCAATCACAGGGCAAAACTAAAACATCGCAATCTGCCTGCGCTGCATTGGATAATTACACATCATTAGACGATTATAATTCTACTTTTATAAAAAATAGTCAATCTATTGACGATGATGTTTATGAATTTCCTCCGATCAGTTTATTACAGAAACCTATTTTTCATGAAGGGATGATGATTTCTCAGGAAACATTAGAACGTGGTGCTGGACTTTTGGAAAGTGTTTTGGAAGATTTTGGCATTAAGGGTGAAGTTATCCATGTTCATCCAGGGCCAGTGGTAACAATGTATGAGTTTGAGCCCGCTGCGGGTGTAAAGTCATCGCGCGTTATTAATCTTTCTGATGATATTGCACGTTCTATGTCTGCCATTTCCACACGCGTTGCTGTCATTCCTGGACGCAATGTTATTGGGATTGAGTTGCCCAATGCGGTTCGTGAAACTGTTTATTTACGAGAATTAATCCAAACACGTTCTTTTCGTGAAAGTGAGTTTAAACTTGCTCTTGCTTTGGGGAAAGGGATTAATGGTAAACCTGTTATTGCAGAATTAGCAAAAATGCCGCATCTTTTAGTTGCAGGAACAACAGGATCAGGAAAATCTGTTGCAATTAATACAATGATTTTGTCGATTCTTTATCGTATGACACCCCAGCAGTGTCGTTTGATCATGGTTGATCCTAAAATGTTAGAGCTTTCTGTTTATGATGGCATACCACATCTTTTAACACCCGTTGTAACAGACCCTAAAAAAGCGGTAACCGCTTTAAAATGGGCCGTTCGAGAAATGGAAGAGCGTTATCGCAAGATGGCAAAATTAGGAGTGCGTAATATTGATGGTTTTAATGCACGCGTTGCACTTGCGGCTCAAAAAGGTGAAACGATCATGTGTACTGTAAAGTCGGGTTTTGATAAAGAAACAGGTGAAATGCTTTATCATGAAGAAGCTATGGATCTGACGCAGCTTCCTTATATTGTCGTTATTGTTGATGAGATGGCTGATCTCATGATGGTGGCAGGGAAAGAAATTGAGAATGCCATTCAGCGTTTAGCGCAAATGGCGCGTGCGGCAGGTATTCACCTTATTATGGCGACGCAGCGTCCTTCTGTGGATGTTATCACGGGGACAATTAAAGCAAACTTTCCTACTCGCATTTCTTTTCAGGTCACATCAAAAATTGATAGTCGTACGATCTTAGGTGAACAAGGTGCTGAAACGCTTTTAGGTCAAGGAGATATGCTTCATATGGCAGGTGGGGGACGTATTGTGCGCGTTCATGGACCTTTTGTTTCTGATGAAGAGGTTGAATCGGTTGTTGCACATCTTAAAATGCAAGGAAAACCTGATTATTTAGCAACGATCACGGATAATGAAGACGCAAACAATGAGGATGTGTCTGCTGATTCAGCGGCTGAAGTTTTTGAAGAAGAAAATTTTGATGAAGAAGGTGAGAAACTGTATAACCAAGCTGTAAAGATTGTTATGCGTGATAAAAAATGTTCAACATCTTATATTCAGCGCCGACTTTCAATCGGTTATAATAAAGCGGCTTCTCTTGTTGAGCGTATGGAAGAAAAAGGCATCGTGGGAGCCGCTAATCATGTTGGAAAACGTGAAATTCTACTCAATGAAGGAAAATAAAAAAATACATCCAAAAATACGTGGTTTTTAAAATGTCTTATAGTCATTATTTAAAGAGCGAATACGTGTTTAATTTTTCAAATCAGATGTGATTATCTATTTATTTTTTTGAGAGTCATATTAAAAAATTGAGTAAAGCGTAATAAAGCAATCTTGTGATTGCAAATGCGGAGAACAAACTGATACAAAAGGGTGAAGATCTTTACAACATTTATAAATGATCTAGAATGTAAGGAAATAAAATAAATCTTTATATGAGCGCAGATTATTTTTGTTTTCTTTTTTGATTGCAAAAAAAATCTCTGATCGAATGATGTACCGGTATATTTTTTCTTTTTCATGAGGGAAATTAAAGGTGATTGACAAATTGTTCCTAAAACTTGTGTAGGTTGGCCCTTACCTACATTCATGAATAGTTTTGAAGAACCCTGCTAGCTTATTTCTTGCTCCTTGACCATTATCGACTATATGATCACCTTCATGTCCTCATTTTATAGATATCAAATCAATTTTATTACGATGCGTATTGCAGCGATTGTTTTATCATCTGTATGAGAGCCAAAAACATGAAAAACACGCACCAATTTTGACAATAAGGTAAGCTGCTCAATCAACCTACACGAAAATACATGTGCAGACGAATGTCCCCATAAAATACCATATTCCAAGTTTATCCATATGATACTCCTTTTTAAAAATTGTACCGATGACTTATCATAATAACAATCTCAAAATACATATTTAACCTTTATCTGAATAACTTAATTGTAGCACGATTGATATTACTTAGTAAATTTTTAGATTATTCCCCAACGGCGTATAAAGATAGGTACGTTTTTCTCGTCATTTTTTACGGTATTAAATTCTTCCAATTAAACTTACACTTAATTAAAGCTGAAAGTTTCTTATAAACCCATATTATTTAAAAAAATCAACAGATCACATTGATGACCATAATCAAAGGCACTTTTTTAATATGAAGCAAGTTTTATAACTTCTCTTGTTATCTACATAGAAATAAATAACCTCTATGGATAGTGATTAGCTATATCTTTACAGCAAGTGCTTACAGCACTTTTATAACACTCAATCCGTCTCCAAAAGAGGATTGCCTTTTATTAAATAATCCACGCGCATATAATTAAAGAGAGAAACAATTAAACTTGCACTAATCATGCCAAGCCAATAACCCATAAAGCCATATTTTAAAAAATGTGCCATGAATGCTCCCCCAAATAAGCCTATCCCCCAATAGCTGATTATTACAACAATTGTTGGACAAAACGTATCAAGCAAACCCACAAGTATGCCATTGAGCATGGCTCCTAAAGTGCCAAAAGCAAAAGACAATAAGATAAACGGAAGCAACTCCCAAGAGAAAACAATAACGTGGACCGAAGAAATATCAAAGATGATTGTAAGAATGAATTCATAAGAGAGATAAACAATCCCTGATAAAAAAAAGACATAAGCTATAGCAAAAATTGTGATACTCATACGTAACTGTTTTAGAGCCATATGATTCCCATCGGCTCGATACCACGCTGCTATAGTCGCAGCTGCACTGGAAATCCCCAAAGCCACCACAGAAATAAGCATATCAAGACGCATTCCAATCGTATGCGCAGCCAAAGCTTCGACCCCATAAGCTGTAATCATGAAGGCAATGACAGAAGGAAAGCCCTCCGCAATAAGAATACGCATACCAATGGGAAGCCCTACGAGCAGTAATTGTATTATTCGTGAAATTTCTAACTTTGGTCTTAAATAATTAAAATGAAAGGAACGAAAAGTAGAATTGCGGGACAGAATTATTGCTACTGCCATAACAATCAAAATACGGATCAAACTACTTGCAATCCCAGCACCAAAGACACCAAATCCGCTTGAAGGACCTATACCCAAAATAAGCGACAAAGAGATAAGAAAATTAATAGGGATAGCTGCAAGCATAACAAAAGTTAAGGGCTTTGGATGACCAATCGCTGAAAGTAATCCACGGCTATTCACATAAAGATAAAAAAACACCACCCCTATAGCAGCGCCACTATTATATTCCTGCGCTATATTGGCAATTGCCTCATCTTGTCCGAGAAGACACAAAATATTCTTAGTGTTGAATAAAATGATCATACTCATCATTCCAACCAAAAGGGAAAGCCATATTCCTTGATCAAACCATGCCTTTAATGCATCTCTATCTTGTTTGCGAAAGCTTTCCGCAAGTTTTGGTGCAACTGCGGTAATAATCCCTAATCCCAACAACATAACAAAACTAAACATACTCAGAGCCAACATTGTACCACTCAAGGCTTTAACGCCTAAATGCGCCACAAGTGCCGCATCCGTGAAGGAAATCATCATCTGAGATATAAAACCAATAGCCAGTGGAATGCCAAGAAAGAGCAATTGCTTCATCACAATAAACATTGTGAAATACCCTTCCCTGTTGAAGGGCATATTAAGCCTGGATCTTTTAAAAACGTATTGATTTTTTCCGTCAAGTCTTTCCATCGCAAATCTTGCGTAAAAGATGCATAATGAGAATTCATTAAGTTAAGAGGAGATGCCCAGTTTTTAAAAGAGAAGCGCAATGTGCCTTTATTGTTTTTTTGGGCTTCATGCCATGCGTTTTTTTGTACAACATTATGCCCCCAAGCAGTTATAATCGTTGATAAAATATCCGCAGCAAGCCTTTGTTCATCCTGCACATCCATTTTCAGTATTTTTAATAAAATTTTTTGGAAAATTTCTTGGTACAAAACTTGATATGCTCCCCCCCAAAAACAAATTCTTTGCAATAAAGAACTGTTGAAAAATATAAAAAATAAACGAGGAACTAATCGTCCTGTTCGAAAATTTTGTACAATGGAATTAGTTTCAAAATCAATACGCACTCCAAAACGATCTGAATATAAAGCACCATCTCTTAACTGGAGAGGTCGTACACGTCCCCCAACCGATAGCCAAAATAGATCCGTGGCAATAGGAATGAAATTTTTCCATAGCCCTTGTGACTCTAGTTTAAGCAATTCAACCAGTTTTGCTAATCATCCATCATCTATAAGACGTTGCATAAAACTATAGGCCGCTCCAATAATTCTATTGCGTATATGGCAAAAAATGGTTCTCGTAATGTGATAGTAGAAATATTATGCCCCTGCCTAAATTGCTCAAAGACGTATTCATGAAGATTATTAATGTGCGTTACAATAGCTGTTTTAGTATTTAGTAAATATTCTGGAAAAGTTGCTTTCAGAAACTGCCTACACAGCCAAGATTGAACTTCTGATGATAAAGCAATATCATCTTGGTATTCGCCTAACACTTTTCTTAGCCAATCGTCACCGAGGCATTTTAAAAAATCTATAGGATGTATCATCCATTCGAAGCCAAGCTGGGCCACAACGAGCCTATTCTTCTAGAGTTACAGTTGAACAAGTAAACATTATATTGGTGAAATTTTCCATAAGTTCGTGACCACGGATTAAAAATGTTATTGTAGAACTAAAATCAAGATCAAACATCAAGCAATAATGAGGCCCAATTTGGATTACTGGATTCTGTAAAATTTCATCATGTGTTTGTTGTGTTCGTTGTGCTCCCCAGCGTTGTTTGATTTTAGAATATAAGCATTCAGTAAAAAAATTTCCTCTTCCTAGGCTAAGGAGCCAATGGATTTTAGGTGGTGAGCATTATGAAGTACTAAGGCAGTTATCATTGAATGAAAAATAAAAATCAATATTTATCAGATAAAATGGCATTAAACAGCATACACGCGTGATAGCCTCTATGGTGAAAAAGGTTTTGGAGGATTATGGAGAGCATCATAAGAAGAATAGTGCTCAATATCTGTTGCATTGGGTGATGTAAAGCGCTCCGTTAAATTAATTAGTGTTGGGGAGTATTGGCTCAAGTTAAGGTGTTTTTATGAGACTTATATTTTGAGTTTTTATAGATTTAATATGTTGAATTATTATAATAATTTATTGCTCTTCATAGAGAAAAGTCTCAAATATCGTTAGATTCTCTTATTTGAAATCTGTTTATGTTGTAATAGTCAAAATCAGTTTTTTGTGCAAAATAAGGAGAGTTAACGTGGAGATAAAAACATAAAAAAGGAATAAAAATGTTACTTATGACCACATTTCCAATACCAAGCATATTGATAACATTTAAGGATTAGACGAGTATAATGATGGTGCGAGCAAGCTCTTTCATTAATATAAAATGGTAAGACCGAATGCCTTTATATCCTTTATGAAGATCTTGATACTCCATCATTTACAGATGCTGTCATAAAATAAGCTTTGAATAAGATGTCTCTTTAAGACAAGCATATGAATGCGCAAAACACATATATTTTTCTGGAGTACTACTTTATATGAGGGGCATATTTCTATTATTATTATAACAAGTTTCATTACAATAATAGGTGAATAAGTAACAATGTTGGAGGATTCTTTTTACTCTTATTTTGTTGGTGAAATAGTCAAAATTTTGCTACAGATAACTGATAATGAGGTACCAAGATATTTCAACCAGCAGCAGGTATTTATAAGTAAATGAGCATTATTCGTTTGAGAGTCAAGCCAACAATTTTTTAATTTTAATATGTCATTAAAAGCAGATAAATCAAAGCAAAATACAAATAAATTAGCATGTAAGAAAGAAGCTTTTCATTTTACACCAGAGCTTTTGCCACGGCCTTTTACGTGGGAAATTGATAGCAACGGTTTATTTTGTGAAGTTTCAAAAGAACTCGCTGAAGTTGTTGGTCCTCTCTCTTCCTCTATTTTAGGATTTAGTTTTCATGAGCTTGCTCATCGATTTAATGATGAGCGATATCGTGTTCTCAGTCGTTTTATTGAAGCGGCTATGCCTTGGGGTAAAGAGATTGTTCAATGGCCAGTTGATGGTTGCACACAGTGGCTTGATGTTGAATTGTCGGCTTTGCCAATTTTTGATGTTCAAAAGCAACTTAAGGGATTTCGTGGCTTTGGTGTTTTAAAAATACAAAAAAAAGTTCAAGAAAAAAGAGATGAAATGCTGGAGACGAAAATGCCGTGTCTTACGGAGATAGAACGTTCAGCTTTTCATGAAATTGCAGAACACTTACGTGATGGATTGAATTCATCGCTAGAAGAAGAAAATTTTGTTGAAGAAACAGCGTTTCAGTTACCATATACAGGAATATTGCCGGTAAATGCTATAGAACAAGCGCTCATAAAAGAACCCGCTGCGGTTTTATCGTTGTTGAATACAGCAACAGATGGTGTTTTATGGTTAGATGAACAGGGTGTTATTCAATCAGCAAATAGGGCAGCTTTAGCATTGATGGGGTATGAAATAAATGAACTACAAGGACAGCCATTCTCTTCATTATTTACTTTAAAAAGCCGGCTCTTGGTTGAAGAATATTTTAAATTAATTCGTATGAAGGAGGAAAATCATGTTTTAAATCGCAATGAAACAGCTGATTTAATGAGAAAAGATCATCAAAATATAACTGTTCTTATAACGATTGTATTTTTGGCACAGCAAAGCAATTATGCTGTTATGTTGCGTGATATAACAAAAATAGTGTCCTTAGGAGAAAAAAAAGCAGAAGAGAATAAAATCGTTGGCGTTGTGCATGAAATACGAACACCTTTGAATGCTCTTATTGGTTTTGCGGAAATTATGAGAGAGGGTCGTTTTGGTTCGATAGAAAATGAGCGTTATCATGGATATTTGCGTGATATTATCTCCTCTGGAAAACATATATTATCTCTGATCAATCAATTACTAGAATGTTCGAAAGCAAATTATTCTGGTTCTAATAACCAGATGAGTTCCTCCCTTATTTCTGAAACATTTGATGTGATATCTTGTTTACGTGCGACGATAGCTTTTCTTGAAACTCAAGCCAATCATAACGGCGTTATCATGCGCATTGTTGCTCCACCTCATGTTCCATGTATTCCTGTATCACAACAAATGTTTCGCCAGATTATATGGAATCTTCTTTCCAATGCCATTCGTTTTACACCTTTGGGTGGACAGATTATTGTTCATGTTTCTTATAGAAAAGAACGTGTAAAAATTTCAGTGAGTGATAATGGTTTAGGCATGAGCGAAGAAGAAATTGCACAGGCCTTGCAGCCTTATGGTCAAATAGAGCGCAAAGATGGCCGTTCTGGTGATAGTGCTTTTATGGGAACAGGCTTAGGCCTTCCGATGTGTAAGGAAATGGTAGAAGAAAGTGGGGGAGAATTTCTATTGTTCTCAAAACCCAATCATGGAACAACAGTGGAAATGTTTTTTCCTCATGTTCCATGATGTAAATTTTGTATAAAGTTATTTTTTCTTAGCCAAAAGATCTCTAATTTCTGTTAAAAGTTGTTCTTCTGAAGAGACTTTTTGGGGCGGGCTTTCTTCTTCTTCTTTTCTACGGATTTTATTCATAGCTTTAACAAAGAAAAAAAGAACCCAAGCAATAATGAGAAAATTGATCAATAAAGTGATAAAGTGTCCATAGCTAATGGTTGCTCCAGCTGCTTTAGCGGCACTCAATGTCGCTTGTTTTTCACCAGCAAGTTGAATAAACATATTAGAAAAATCAATTCCACCTGTAATAAGTCCAATAATTGGCATAAAAATATCATTGACAATTGAATTGACTAAGCCACCAAAAGCGCCTCCGATAATCACACCAATAGCAAGGTCAATCATATTACCTTTTAGGGCAAATTCTTTGAATTCTTTAAGCATTGCGTTTTCCCCTTTATGTAAGCGATATACGGTAATTTACTTACCGCTTTTGATGAAAAAGGAAAGGGCAGATTTTATTTTTAAGATTATAATACAAATATTAATATTATTTTCCAAAAATTTTATGAGATTTAATCAAGAGCTCTACGAAGTTTACTTTAATACATAGATTTTGTAGAGAAAAGCTTTTTTGATAAAAACTGTATCTGTACTTTTCAATGAAAAGTTGAAAATTAGGCTTAAGTTATATGTCTTCTCAACATCTTTATGATAACATTTAATAAAGAGAGATTTTAAAGGATATCACAAAGTTAGTAATGTTGAAAATTGACTCATCAGAAAGCTTCGCTAATGAAATATTATTTATTGAGCTAAAAAAAGAATTGAGAATAAAAAATTATACCTCAGACATAATGAGAAAAAGGGATAGATGAAATTAAGAGTAAGACTTATACTTTCATTCTTTCTTAATCCAGCAAGCAACAGAGCCACTAGGAGCGCAATCTTATCTAAAAGCTATGCTATGATTGAAAGTAATCATAATTTTAGTAATAAGACAATATATTGATTTATAATGATAAATCATCATTTTTAACTTAAATCATAACGCCGAATATCGTAAGATTTTCTTATCACAATCCCTCCCATATTAAATTAAATAAAATCACGTTCTTGAATGGCATAAATGGGGCTGGTGTATTGATAAAAATAATTAGAGGAAGAATTAAAATGCCTCTTATGAAGCGTCTCAAGCGCTAAGAGCTGTAGAAACGTTGGGAATGAGCAAAGTGTGTGATCGTGCTAGCTTGTTGTACCATGAGCGTAAATATGGTTGTGTTCTATAAGTTTTATACACTTACACTTCATGGGGGCTTTATCTTTATACCCTCCATGGGCAGTGTTGCGAAATGGGTTGAAACATGAAGAAAGGCTTCTTTAAAGAAAGCACGTGAATGAGCAATCCAGTGTCGTTCTGTTTTATATGAGGGGCGTGCCTCTATTGAACCACATTTTCATCTGTTGGAAGACTGTATGAATTTATAGGTATTAAAGTGATAGGGGTTGAAAGCCACAGGTATGATCGGAGTTGTTTTATGATCAATTATCATCACTTAGACCATATGTTAGACTGGGCACCTGTAGATGAAAAATCGTAATTATCGCATCAGTAATGAAAAAGAAACAACATAGATTTTTCAAAATTTCATCAATACAGTACAAATATCCGGACATTATGCTGCTAAAAATGGCAAACAATCACATGCATGTGGATGGTTTTACGGACTGTGTATTCTCAATATGCTAGTAGAACAATAAATAGTGTGATAGAGCAAACTTTATTTCTGTTGTTACACAAAGGAATCTTTGGAATAGAGATAATTTTCTTTCATGAGAACTGTACGCTTACCTGAAAAATATCACAAGGTATAGCGATGAAGATCTATTGATGTCTCAATTCATACAGGAATTTTACATTTTATAGGATTGGCATACATATTTAATTCTCTGAACAATGGTAAAAACGAAGAACATTTTTTCAAGAATAATTTTTTCTGTTCAGGGATCAAAAAATTCACATGAATGATGACGATGTGCTTCATTTTTTATAGAGGAGAATATTATTTGGATAATATATTCTCTTTATCGGTGATTTTTTGTGTTAAAAGATGTAGGTGAGGTGCAGTGGATCATTTTTATGTTTTGGAGAAGGATTGATGAGTTTTTTTCGTTGCATTGGCCGTTCTGCTTTATTTATGTTGGATCCAGAGCATGCACACCGTTTAGCGATTGTCGGATTAAAAAGTGGATTAAATAGCTGTCAAAAGGTTGTCGATAAACGATTGTCTGTAACAATTGCAGGGCTTGAATTTAAAAATTTTATTGGTCTTGCTGCGGGGTTTGATAAAAATGCAGAGGTTGTTGATGAAATTCTTCGTTTAGGATTTGGTTTTACTGAAATTGGGACAGTGACACCAAAGCCCCAGATTGGAAATCCTAAACCACGGCTTTTTCGTTTAAAAGAAGATGAAGCAATTATTAATAGAATGGGTTTTAATAATGACGGGCATCAAGTTGTTTACAACAGACTGCTGACATGTAAAAAAGCGGGTATTGTAGGGATAAATATTGGAGCCAATAAGGATACGGTTAATAAGATTGACGATTATACTGTTGGCATTGCTCATTTTTATGATGTTGCGGATTATTTTACGGTTAATATTTCTTCTCCTAATACGCCAGGTTTGCGTGATTTACAGGCTCGTGATAGTTTGCATCTTTTGTTGAGAGCAGTGTCGCAAGCACGAAAGGAGCAAGAGAAAAGACATGGATTCTCGATTCCCATTTTTTTAAAAATTGCTCCCGATTTATCAGAGAAAGAATTGGATGATATTGCTGAAGCAATAAAGCTTTCGGATTTTGATGGACTTATTGTTTCCAATACGACTCTTTCACGCCAAGGTCTTAACAATAGTCATTTCAGTCATGAAGAGGGGGGGCTTTCTGGACGTCCACTTTTTGAGCTCTCTACAATTGTGCTTGCAAAAATGCGTCAAAAGCTAGGGAAGGAGATTGCAATTATTGGCGTTGGCGGTGTAAAGGATGCTGAAACCGCTTTGGAAAAAGTAAAAGCAGGTGCAGATTTAATACAGTTATATAGTGGGATGGTTTATGAAGGTCCAAATCTTGCCATAACGATTTTGAAAGAGATTTTGCAGATGATGCAACAAGATGGTGTTGATAACATAAAAAGCTATCGTGATCACCGTCTTGAGCATTGGGCAAAATTTCCTTTGTAAAAGATTTTTCTTCACAAAAAATTGCGAGATTTTTTTTTAGGGGCTTGCAAACTTTGTTGATCTTCCTTATGTCACGTAAGCAGAGAATAAATGTTTACAAAATCGTGAACAATTATGATAGGTTTTCTTTTATGCGGTTGTAGCTCAGTTGGTTAGAGCGCTGGTTTGTGGCACCAGAGGTCGTAGGTTCAAATCCCACCAACCGTACCATTTATCTTGTTACAACTTTTCTAATTCTTATTTAGTGCGATTTTTGCTGTGGTTAAAAGTCATAGTTATCGGTCTTTTTTGCATTTGAGCCGTCATAGAGCAAAGACTTTGCGCGGGTGATTTTATGCGTTTTCTGCCAAAAATGGCTAATTTGTCTAAAAGAGCGGAGACTTTGTTGCAGAAGATCTCTGCTTATTTTCCCCTTGGTTTTCAAGCTATTATAAAAATAGCACTTTCTGGAGTTCGAATACAGCTCATGGAGTGCAAGCGATGCATCGGTGCTAACATTCTCTTTAAAAACACACAGGTAATTACAACCAGCTTTAAAAAACAGTCTTACCAATGAAATTCTAGCTAGAGAGTTGCGTGCACAACGCAATAATGACACACTGATTCCCGCAAGTGTACTTCACATATTGTACGCGTAGCCTGTATGGAGGCCGCCGCTCCTAAATACTCAGACGTAATGCTACAGGGTTGTACAGTGACCGCAGTTGCACCCTTAAACACCGGTTCCTACCATATCATAATGCTTGAAAAAGCATCATGCCATCATAGCAACCGCTTTACGTATGGGGTCCACAACATAACTCTACAAACTGTTGACGCATTGCCAAGCTAAGAGTTTTCTTGCCCACCTACGCCAATGAGGCCATCACTATCCTCTTTTTGAATCGTAAAACAAAATGATTTACCATTAGCGATAAACCATCTGCTCAAAGTCCAACTAGTTTAAACGCGTAGCATTTCTAAACCTTTAGGCTCGCTCTGCCCCCAAGGGGGGATATCGTCAGATCTATCACTTCCGTTACATATTCACGCGCTGGGACAAGAATCTGAAACTATGAGGCAACGCTGCGTTTGTATGCAGCGTTGTTGTTAAGAATAAGCTTCTATTGAGATAGTTCTGATAGGAAGTCCCTACAACGAATGATATAGGGATTAATTTGGATTCTTTCGAAATGTTATATATAAATTTAATGTGCCTCCCCAAAACACACCAGCAGTGAACCCATTTAAAAGACCAAAAAGAAGGTTAAAATTAAATGCATGTTCCAAATCAGGTTCAACCTTGAGAAAAACAATCAATGTGAATTTGATGACAAAAGCGATAAGAATAAATATCAGTGTCAACGACGTACCGGGCCGAATAATTAAATTCGTTCCCTCTTTGATTTTTAAACGCGGAGTGGCACGCCAGAGCAACCAGCCAACGCCAATGCCGATCATCAGCCCCGCCGACATTGAGATTTCTCCCCAGAGCGGAAACGCCAACTTGTTAATCACATCGCTTCCGCCCAAAAAAAGAAAGACTAACGGCAATAGAAAAAGGCGGTAAACCCCCATTTCCCTATCTTTCAATGCGATTATTCCCCACGCTATGAGAAAAATAAGCAAACCCCAGACCCATAAAGGGGTTCCGGTCAGAATATTAAACAATGACATATTATGCTCCATTATGTTTGATGCGATAAAAATATTGCATCATATTAGGAAAATATTTAGAAAAAAGAATACCAGCACAAATTAAACCCATAGTGACTAACCAAATCTGGGGGGGCATGCAAAAAAAGCCACTAGAAGACCATTGGCAAAAAAGATGATTACCCAAATACATGTAATATATTTATTGATGAGATAAAATAGGATATGTTTGCGTTTTTCTTCAGAAACACCAGCACTGGCATAAAAAATGGTAAAGGGTTTCTCTACCAGCAAGCTAATCAATGAAACCAGAGCAAGTGACAGATAGAAAAAACTGCACAGTACCATTTTTATTGGTACAATTACTCTCATTTTTCTTGCTTCCTTTTAAAAAATTTACGACTATGGCTTTTTATCGTGTCAGCGATAACAGAGTAAAGACTTTTCTCTCGTGTTTTCCCTTTTTTTTCAAAAAAGCCAAAGCACTTTAATAAGCAGAGATCTTATCTAAAAAGATATTTTTTAGATTTATTGCTTTATTTTCAATGGAATAGATAATTTCTACTTTTGAGTGTGCAAGTGCACCTGATGATGAATAAGATGCGAACTCGTAATGGGCCGCGCAGTAGGTTTATAGTAAAAACAAGCTTAGTTAGGCATAGAGTTGGAAGACACTGTCATTATTGGGGGTGGAGTCCTAGATTGTGCTTGGCTATGCCGCATGTGAAGCAATTTTAAATTTACCTGTAGTGATATGTCGTCAAATTGGAGATTCAGCTCCTTTCTTCATCAAAAATATGACAGTATTAGAAAATAGTCATATTTTGAATGGACTTGTGCCAATTGATAAGCTGACTGATAATGTTCGTAAGCGCCATAACAGTGCACAAGAAAACTAAATAGAAAATTGCCGTCTTTAATTATGCAAAACAGCGTACCAACTTAGAGTGCAAAATTATTGTTCTTGCAAAACAAGGTAAAAAAGCAAAATGATCAAAGGGTGGTAATGTAGATCTAGCTAATTTTCATAAGCGAAAAAAAATAAAACAAACACGAGAAACTTAAAAAAATAAAGAGAACAATTTATACGACACTTTGTATAAAAGTACATTTGCAGAGGACACAGAAATAAATAGGATAAAAGCAATAGCGACGTACAAAAGAAACATTCATAGACATTTTATACTAAGCGTAACGGAGAAGTGCCAAGATAAGTATAATAGCGGGTGACAGATTAACTGGAATACAAGTGGGTATTGTGAGGGCGGAGTTTTGGGTTAAGAATTGCGCTTCATACGCTATAAATTCTCTGCACCTTTCATATAGGCGTTGAGATCATCGCTCAATGCAATGTAAGGGGGCTGTTTTGCTTGTAGCGCTTGTTTGTCTGCTTCCATAGTATCGCTGGCTCTATCAGTTACATTATGGTGATAATTTCTTCGTCCAAAAAACAGATCAATCGATTGCGTAATAGGGTATGTGTGCCTTTTCCGACCGTGTCTTTTTTTAAGCAGCTGTTATCTCGTGGCAGGGTTGGGTGTGTCTATATGATCAGCCTGCCAAAGAAATGGAAGCGTTATCGCGATAGCCACCAATAGGAGTCCAGCGATAAAGGTGGCAGCAAACTGCAATGATATAAAAGAACCAAGGACGCCGATCAAAAAGCTTCCGACCGGCATTCCAGCATAGCCGATTACCCGAAAAGCAGAATTAGCTCGCCCGAGAAGTTGCTTTGGTGTGAGGCGCTGCCTGAAGGCAGTAACAGCAATAAACCATAAGCTTGCTCCAACGCCAGCGATAAAGGTGATGCCCCATACGACGACAGCACTTTTTGAAAAGGCTGGAATCAGCAGCAAGATAACCGTTCCTAAACCGTCAGTGAGAACAGCTAGGCGCACCGGTGCATAGCGTATACGCGGCGCAAATAAGGCACCTGCCATTGTACCAAGTGCATAGGCTGCAAACATCACGCCATATTGGCTGCTATGGAGGCCCAGATACCGATCGTCGGTAACGAAGAAGATGAACGAGGTTAGGAATGCTCCAAAGACTACCGATAGAAAGAATGTAAGTAATGTAAGGGAGGTGAGATGCCGATTTGAAAAAATGAAATGAAAGCCGGCAATGATATAACGGAAAGTGATGTTTTCTTTATCAAGTGCTAGCGATGTCGGAACAGCACGGCGAGTGGTAAAAATCAACGTGATAAAAAGCGCAATTAACAGGCCGAGAAATACCAGTGTGCTATGCGCTAAAATGCTGCTTGTTATGATAGGGGCAAGAAAAGAGGAGACCCCGAAATCTAAAAACAAGACAATTGAGTAGAAGGTCATCAATCGCTCTCCCTCCATGATAAGTGGTGGAATCGTCATGATATAAGCTTCGGCAGAAACGACGATGAACCCAGCAATGGTTGCATAGAAGAAAATTTGTTCGGCTGGAGCAATCTGTATGATAAGCATTACGAACAGTATAATATGCATTAGCATGAAGATGAGGAGAGCTGAGGTGGCAAGTTTTATCTTATCGCAGCGATCAAGTAAAGTGCCTGCAAGGATGCCGAAAATTGGCCACGCTAATGAGAAGAGACCTTGCGCCCAACTGACTCCGACGACGCCATATCCAGATTGCCGTGCTAAGAGCGGGATGGCAGTGCGTAAAGCACCGCTGAGTAAGGCGAGCAGACTAACGGTTAGGCAAAAATAGCGTATGTCCTTATTGGCAAAAAGCGTGAACATTCTTTTCTCCTTAAGATGCCACACAGATTTCCGCAGGTCCATCAAGTACGTCGGTTGTATTCAGCATGTTTGCGACATAGTCGTCCAAGACATTCCTGTCTTCCTGAGGGAGAAGGAAATATATGAGATTGGAATACCACTGCCAACCACGCTGAGTTAGCTGGAGATCGTTATCACTTTCTGCGATAAGACCTGCGCCTATAAGCTGTTGTAGGTTATTGTATACAAAAGAGGGGAGTGCGGTCCAGTCAATTCTTTCTTTTTGGACATAGCCGTTATAAGGTAGCCGCATACACAAAGCCTTGGAGGCTTGTTGCTCCGCTGATACCCAATTGTAGTATACTTTGGATTTGCCTTTAAGTTGTATGTCAGTAATGTATCCGCTTCGACTGGGATTGGTTCGTGTGACGAGTGAGCCGAGAAGCGACATTGCTGACGCCCCGAAGCCAACCACATAATCGTCATGATAACCATGCAAATATTTGTGATAGCGAAAATAATTAGCTGAACTCGTTTGAGCAAGCGTTAGAGGAGTATTATTGGAAATTTTGATATAGGAATGCCCATTGCACGGTGCATAGCCGCAGCTGCGCATAACGATGTCACTAAATAAGCGAAGCATCTGTCGATGCTGTAGGCTGGATGGTTTTAGCCCTTTTTGTGCGTAAGACTTATGCAGTTGCGACGTGATAGCTAGATTGTTGATTGCGTAGAGGTTGATGGTTTCAGGGTGAAGCTCGCTTGCTTGCTTCAAATCGTATAATAGTTCTTCGGCTTTCTGGTTGTGCATGCCATATAGTAGGTCGAAACCAACATGTCCAATTATCTCTTGTGACCAAGCCACGGTATTTTTGATTTGTTCACGTGTTGAGGTGAGGTTAAACAATAATCGGAAACGCTCAATGAAACTCTGTACACCGAAACTGATCCGGTTAACGCCGATCTCACGGGCTGCATAAAGTTTATCACGTGTGACGCTTTTCGGTTCGCTTTCCAGTGTAAACTCGGCTAAGGAAGAGAGCTCAAATTCGTCATGCAATACTTTTCCGATGTGTCGGATATTATCTGCGGACAAGAGCGAGGGTGTGCCACCCCCTATATAGATGCTGCGGATGGGACCTCTAAGCGAGCGAATGAAATTTCCTTTGTTTCTGATCTCTGTGGTAAGCGCTGACATATAAGCTTCGATTTGCTTAACATGCTTATAGGCTCCTTTCTGAAAGGGACAGAAGGAACAAATGGTTTCGCAAAAGGGAATATGCAAATAAAGAGAAATAGTACGCGCTCGTGGAATTCTCTTACTTTGCGCTAGCTTATTAAAGTCTAGGTAATCATAAGATTCATTTGAAATAGTGCGAAACAGCGGATATATGAAATTGTAAATCGGCTTGAGTTGATCGAACTTCACAAAAGGATGATCCACGAGTTTCATAGGTTACCTCCCCCAATTTCTTACCTCGCAATATATTATTGACGGGCGACTAGTGATCCAATCGCCCGAGTGTATTACCAAAGATTGCTACGGAACATAATGAATCCCCCTTTTGTAGAAGTCATATGTGCTACACATATAACTTGTTATATGAACAGGCTAGCTTGTTTAAGAGGCAATATAAAGATAAAAAATATCTATTTATAAAAAACTTTCTCTTGCAATCTTATGGACTGATATTGTAATTGGCATTCTATTTTACGTGATTGGGCTATGAATGCCTAGAGCGAGAAAAAGCAGGGTCTTTTAATGGACATGCGGGGCATCATTGGTATGGTGCTGGGACTTAGGATTTTTGTCTGGTCATGAAATATCATTAGTGCAAAGAGATGGTTTTCAAATAGCCATTCCCATTAGTTCTTACACATCAGATTGGGCGGTGTTAGAGTGTGATGGCGAACAAAAGCTTTATTTTGTGCTGGAGACAAAAGGAACAAACAGCGAGTTTGATTTGCGCCTTAAAGAATTGATGAAGATCAAATGCGGCAAAGCCCATTTTGAAGCTTTAAAGACGGGCGTCGCCTATAATGAAAGCCCCGTGACCAACTGGCCCGCCTATAAGCGCGGGGTAGGGGGAGAGCTGAAGGCAGGCGTAAATGGCGCTAATGCTGCAACTATGCATGCATAAAACGCCACAATCGCCGCACAATAGGGGGAAGTTATAGAGAAGGGCTGGTGGCGGTGATGTATGCTGTTTTTAAAATAAATGTGTTGCGCTAATCTTAAAATGTTGTAGCCTATAGGTGTGGGTCGTGTATCAAACAAGGCGCGGGGAGAATTCCAGATGTATGATGCTTTTTTTTCTGAGAGAATAGCTTCTTTAAAAGCTAACGGAAACTATCGAACCTTTTATGATATTAATAGGCTTTGCGGGAGCTATCCAGATGCTAGGACCTCTAATGGTTTTGATAAAACGGTGAAGGTTTGGTGTAGTAATGATTATCTGGGTATGTCTCAGAATCAAGCTGTTTTGCAAAGTATGCATGATGCGATTAATCAATATGGTGCAGGAGCTGGCGGTTCGCGGAATATAGGTGGAAATTACGCTGTTTTGTGTGAGTTGGAGGCTAGTCTTGCACAGTGGCACGAAAAAACTGCGGCTCTAGTTTTTCCGACAGGCTATACATCGAATGATGCTACATTGCATGCTATTTTACAGTTATTGCCCGACTGTATCGTGTTTTCTGATGAGAAAAATCATGCTTCCTTAATTAATGGGATAAAGCGCTCTGGTGTAGAGAAAATGGTTTTTAAGCATAATGATGTTTTAGAACTTGAAAAAGCGCTAAAAAGAGTGCCTCTAGAGCGGCCAAAAGTTATAGTGTTTGAGTCTATATACTCTATGGATGGAGATGTAGGGCCTATCGTAGATATTGTTGAGTTGGCAAAAAAATATAATTGCTTGACGTTTTTGGATGAAGTGCATGCTGTCGGCATGTATGGTCCTAACGGTGCTGGTATGGCAGCAAAATTAGGTATCGCCGATCAGATCGATATCATTCAGTCGACTCTAGCCAAAGCTATCGGTGTTTTAGGTGGTTATATAGCTGGATCAACGGAAGCTGTTGATGCGGTGCGTTCATTTGCTCCAGGGTTTATTTTTACAACAGCGATGCCACCGTGTATTGCGGCAGGTTGTTTAACAAGTGTTGAGCATTTAAAAAAATCGCAAAGCGAAAGAAGGCAATTACATGAAAAAACGCAGCTGCTGAGGCAACAGTTGAAAGTACGGAAAATTCCAGTGTTACAGGCAAGTCAAACACATATACTCCCTGTGATAATTGGTTCAGCAAAAAAATGTACTTTAGCTGCGCAAGAGTTATGCGATAAGTTTAATATTTATTTGCAGCCGATAAACGCTCCATCTGTTCCTGTGGGAACAGAGCGTTTTCGGGTTAATGTTACTCCTAACCATACGAGCGCTGATATAGAATATTTGGCAGAATCTCTAGAGCAGATATTTTATACCTATGATATAGCTTTTGCGGAGTGATGTATATGGCAGAGGAAGACTCTTTTTATATTAAGGCGGCTGAGCCTGCGCATATTGAGCGGTTGGTCGAGTTACGCTCTCTCTTATTAGATGTCGGGCAGGGGCTTTATGTGTCACAGTCTGCGGAGGAAGCAAAAATATGGAAAGACAGCTATCGTCACTGGTTACAGCAATATTTTCACAGTCAGGGTAGCCATAAAAATTTAGTTGTGGCTCTTGGTTGTGGCTCTGCTGTGATAGGCTGCGTCACTGCAATTATTGATGACCGACCGCCGAGTATTGGGTGTCTAAACGGTAAAACAGGGTGGATTCAGTCGGTCGTTGTTGAGCCAAGTTGGCGAAAAAAAGGTGTGGCCTTTAAAATGCTGCAAGCGCAATTGGCTTGGTTAGCTGCTGCAGGCGTTCAAAGCGTGTTTTTGTCTTCTACAATATCTGCTCAGGATTTTTATAAAAAAAGTGGATGGAGTGATACTGGAGAACCCTTACTCTATAAAAGGCTAGGAGAATGATCGGATGAAGGTTTTGATAGTTGGAATGGGTTATGCGGGAAGACGCTATCTCCGTGCGTGGAAAAATGTAGCACAAAAGAAACAAATCCCTTTAGAAGTGGCCTACCATTCTAGATGTAATAAGAACAATGGTGTTAAGTATTATGATTGTTTAACCGATGCTTTAGCTGATTTTTGCCCAGATGTTTTGGTTGTCACTGTTACTGATGGTCGGCATTATGAGATTATAGAACAGTTAACCGATTATAAAGGGTTTGTTATTTGTGAAAAACCTTTTGTTGGTCATGAGGATTCTCTCGTAGACGCTAGCGCTAAACTCGTACAGTGTTCAGGTTTTTGTTTAGATATGGTAGAGAGATATTCTGCCGTGAGCAGTCTTTTAAGAAACTATATCAGTGAGTATAATCTGGAGCCTATGCGCTGTACTTTTCATTGGGGCAATGATCGATTATGGGATGGTCGGCCTACAAGTGGTGTTTCCAGTGAAATAATTCACCCTATAGATCTTGTCCAATGGATTTGTAAACGGCGCTTGGTTCTCAATAAGGTAATAGCCGTAGAATCTGATTTTGCTGTTGGATCTACGCTTAAATTAGATAGTGCATTCATACTTGCTCAATTAGGCACGGAAGCAGTTTGCACGGGTTACAGCAGTTTTGTAAATGTAATTACAAAAAGAACATTAAGTTTTATATTTAGGGGTGGAGCAGGTGGTATCGTCTTCGCTCGTGTTATATATGATGATCCCGATTGGGATCACGATTATCTCAAAATTTGGGAAAAGGATAAGGAATACGCGCCATTATTAGAGGAGCATATTGTTGGTTCGTCCGCAGGATCATCAGATCACCAGATTATGAAGCTTATGAGGCAAGTAGAAGATGTGATGGATTTTGTTCATAGTGGCAGAAAACCAGCTGTGGAGTTTGCTGATCTTACTGCCGCGATTGATTTGCAAACAATGTTAAATGATATGAATAGTCAACCAAGTTGTTGCACGTCTCCTACTTTTTTAGTGAACGGGCATAAAAGGGTTATCGATTATCATAATTCTTAAGCTAGAAGGTTCTCATGCTTAAAATTCTTTTTATTTCGCTGGCTATGTTTGCATTGGGTTTAGATGCTTATGTCGTTGCTGGTCTTCTTCCTCAAATTGCCGTCAGCTTTGATTTGAGTGAAGCGGCGGCCGGGCAAGCTGTCACGATTTTTACACTTTGTTATGCGCTTTCTGCTCCTTTTTTTACTTTGCTTTTTGCCATTAAAGAGGCAAGGAAAACTCTGCTTTATGCACTGCTTGTTTTTCTTGTCGCTAATGGTGTAAGCGCGTGTGCAACCAACTATACAATACTACTTTTTTCTCGTGCTATTGCTGGTTTAGGGGCTGGTTTGTTTTCACCTATAGCTATGGTGGCCGCTACGCAGCTCGTCGCTGTTGAGAAAAAGGGACGCGCTTTAGGTTTGACTCTAGGGGGCATGAGTTGTGGAACGGTATTGGGCGTGCCACTTGGTTTATTGATTAGCGATTATTTTAGCTGGCATGCTAGTTTTGGGTTGGTGGTTTTGGTTTCAATGATAGCTTTTGCTGGGCTATGGTGGGGTGTGCCACGCCTCGTAATTGCTGCCCCAGCGTCTGTAAAAGAAAGAATAGCGGTCTTATCGGATAAAAGAATTTTTATTACAGTTCTTATTACTTTTCTGACAGCAGTTGCGAGTTTAGGTGCTTACACTTACCTGAGTCCTATTATTACTAGCTCCGTATCCAATGTTGACATGGTTGTTGCTTTTTGGGTTTGGGGCGTAGGTGGCGTCTTTGGGAGTTTTTCTATAGGTTATTTAATTGATAAAACAAAAGGTACGCCTTTACTATTATTAGCGCTTCTCTCACTCATGGCCATAGCGATTTTTTCTTTGTATTTTATGCAATATTTGCATAGTATTTTATTTTTACCATTGTTTATTTGGGGAATGACCGGATGGGCGTCTTTGGCGCCGCAACAGCATAGTTTGTTAGCGTATCAACCACAACATAGTAATGCTGCGTTAGCGCTTAATAGCTCCTGTAATTATCTTGGTAGTGCGGTGGGTGCCTTATTAGGTGGGCTGATTGGATCATTTTTATCGTACAGCTACATACCTTTGTTCGCTACCTTTATTCTTATCGTAGCGCTTTTATTAAAGATTATGTTAATAAGGCGCCTAGAGACATGAGTTGTGGTGCTGTCAAGCGTGGCTTGTTGCTTAGTTGTATAGTTGATTAATCTAAGCGGCACTTGTGGGTGAGAAATAAGGCTCTGTACTTTTAATACCAAGGGATAGCCTAGCGATGCCGTAATTAGGTAAAGATATATTATACAGCGAGACTCTTACGTTAATTTGAGCTGTGTTGGGGTAAAAGTCTTCTTTAGACAAAAGTGCGTTGCCCTTGCACATATTATTTATTCGGCGAGGTTTGGGAGGCCTTTAAAGTTAGCACTGATCTCAGCGCAGTTCACAGAAATTACGAAAAACATTAACACCTTTCTGAGTATTTAGCGCGATTTTTTCTTAAAATGTAGAACGTTCGAACCGATGTAACGCTTGCAGTACCATTTATCTTGTTACAACTTTCCTAATTCTTAATTTAGTGCGATTTTTGTTGTGGTTAAAAGTCGCAGTTATCGATCTTTTTTGCATTTGAGCCGTCACAGAGGAAAGACCTTGCGCGGGTGATTTTATGCGTTTTTTGCCAAAATGGCCAATTTGTCTAAAAGAGCGGAGGCTTTGTTGCATGCAAGAGAAGCTTTGGCTCATTTAGTGACCTCAAAAATTGGATTATATTATATATTGATATGTGGTTTTATTATTGCTGCGTTGCAGCCAATATTTCATTTTTGGCAACCTTTTATTTTTGGACAAACAGGAGCCTTAGACAATGTAACAGGAAAGACTAAAATTCTTATTCTTGGCTTGTGCTTTGTGTCTTATAGTTTTGTTAAATACTTATTTAATCGCTTTGTAATTAAATATCTTATGCAAAAATATGCTCTTATGGCGATAACTTTATACTCTCTCGTTTTAAGTGCTGTTGTCATGCTTGCTCTGCTTCTCGTTGCAAACAGTTGGGCTCCTATTATTTTATTCACCATATTTCACAGTTTTTTTCTGTCCCTGTAACGCAGTTTGAAGCAGAATTTTTTAAACATATTCAACAAAAAAATGCGAATACGATTTTATCCATTGTTAGTTTTCTTGCACGTATTTTTGGTATTTTAGCGCTTATGTTGATTGGTTGGCGAATAATGTTGGTATAGCAGCAGCTTTTTGTTTCGTCTTGCTTTGTATATGTTTCATTATCCCACTTAATTTGGCTTGGCTTTATACAGATAAAAAGTTAATAAAAGACAAGGAGGTTTGGGGGAGGTTTGGGGGAGGTTTGAGGGTAAAGATACAGTTGAATAGAGCTTTGCCTATGACTGACGTAAAGACATAGGGAAAAAATATGTGTAGGTCATCTTATATGGATTTAGTCGAAATTAATAGCTTTCCATCGCCTTTAGGAGAGATGCTTACCGATTTAAATGCACCAAATGATTATGCCGCTATTAGCCAGAAATATAAGTAGCCTAAATGATGATAAGGTCAATTTTACCTTGATAGAAGGTATAGATTCTATAAAAATTAAGTTGATTAAGATTTTTTGTATGACATTTATACATGGGGTGGTACACATGAATTGTGGGACTTGATTGTTTTTTTAGATGGTGTGTTTATGGCTGTGAAAAATGGTAAACAAATAAAAAACAAGGGATCTAAGCCTGTCGCGCGTTTTCTTAAAAATTTACGGGGTGTGAGCAATTGGGAACAAGTTTTACAATGGCTTGCTTTCCGTAAGGTAGAGGATATCGAATGTATTACGCCTGATCAAGCAGGGGTGCCGCGTGGGAAGATGATGCTTTCTAAAAAATTTACATCGGAAACATCATTAGCATTGCCTTCAGCGGTTTTTATGGCAACAATTTCAGGAGATTATCCTGAAGATGGTCATGGCTTTGAATATCCAAAAACTGATGGCGATTTGCGTCTTGAGCCTGACTTATCGACGTTAAGTATTGTACCATGGGAAGATGCTCCAACAGCACAAGTGATTTGTGATCTTGTATATCAAAATGGACAGATCGTCGATTATACTCCACGAAATGTTTTGCGAAAAGTGGTCAGCTTTTATACGCAAATGGATCTAAAGCCGATTGTTTCACCAGAAATTGAGTTTTATTTAGTAGAAAAAAATCCTGATCCTGATTATCCTTTAGTTCCTCCCGTTGGTCGTTCTGGACGTTCAATTGGTGGAGGACAGGGCTATTCGATTGCCGGTGTGAATGAGTTTGATGAATTCATTGATGATATTTATCAATTTTCAGAGGCGCAAGGATTGGAGATTGATACGCTTATTCACGAGGAAGGGGCAGGTCAGTTTGAAATCAATTTACGCCATGGTGATCCAATTGAATTGGCTGATCAAGTTTTTATGTTCAAACGCACAATTCGTGAAGCAGCACTGAAACATAATATGTATGCAACTTTTATGGCCAAACCCATTCAAGGACAACCGGGGTCTGCGATGCATATTCATCAATCGGTTGTTGATAAGAAGACAGGTATGAATATTTTTACACGAGAAGATGGTAAAGAAAGCGCTTGTTTTCGCCATTTTATTGGTGGATTGCAAAAACATATGCCAGGAGTTCTTGTGATGCTTGCGCCTTATGTCAACTCTTATCGACGTCTTATGCCGGATGTTTCCGCACCTGTTAATTTGCGATGGGGCTATGATAATCGTACCACAGCATTTCGTGTTCCTCGTTCTGCTCCTCAAGCGCGCCGTGTCGAGAATAGACTTCCTTCATCAGATGCGAATCCTTATTTAGCTCTTGCAGCTTCTTTGGCTTGTGGTCTCATTGGTTTACAGCAAAAAATTAAACCCGATGAGCCAACGACAAATAATGTCAATGCTGATAATATTGAGTTACCACGTGGACTCATTGAAGCTGTCAACTTATTTGAGCAAGATACAGAAATACGTGCTATTCTAGGAGATATGTTTGTTAGTACTTATGCTGCAATCAAACGACAAGAGTTTGAAACTTTTATGGAAGTGATTAGCCCGTGGGAGCGTGAATATCTCTTGCTTAATGTTTGAGGTTTATCACGATGATTGATAGTAATCCAATCTCTCCAGGTGTTTCTTGGTATGAAGATACTTTAAAAGATCGCCCCTCTTATCCTTCTTTTTATGAAAATAGACAGTGTGATGTGGTCGTTATTGGAGGTGGATTGACAGGGCTTTCAGCTGCGTATCATTTAGCAAATGCTGGGGTGGATGTTGTTTTATTTGAAGCATCACGTTTTGGTGATGGTGCTTCAGGGCGCAATGGTGGGCAACTGGGGACGGGGCAACGGCAATGGGTCGAAACATTAGAGAAAAAATATGGTTTTGAGCGAAGCAAAGCACTGTTTGATTTAGCTGAAGAGGCTAAAAGAGATATCTTATCTTGGTGTTTAGACCCTGATTTTCAATGCGAATTTATGGCAGGACAGCTTTCTGTAACCCATAAAAGGCGTGAGCTTCTCTCTTATCAACGGCATATTGAGGTCATGCAGCGTTATGGTTATCATGCGCTTACTTTTATGGATAGGGCTGAAACAGTAAGGCGCCTTGGTTCGTCTTTTTATTGTGGGGGTATTTATGATGCGGATACCGGCCATATAAATCCCTTAAAACTCATTATTGGGTTGGCAAAAAAAGCCAAGGATGCTGGAGCGAATCTTTATGAGAAGACACAAGTAACGAGCGTGAAGAGAAAGAGGGCTCATTGGGAAGTGATAACAGAAAAAGGCCGTATAACAGCGGAGCATGTTTTATTGGCAACAAACGGGTATAAACTTGGTCTAGAGCGTTTTGTTGAAAAAAACATTGTTTCTATTCGCTCATATATTGGAGCAACGGAACCATTACCAAAGAACAGTTCAATTCTCGTGAAAGGTGAATCGGTTGATGATTCCCGTTTTATGGTTCGCTATTTTCGCAAAAGCATTGATAATCGTCTCTTATTTGGTGGCGTAGAAAGTTACAATAATAAGTATCCTACAAATTTAGATGAACGTATAAAACAGCAAATTATTGAAATTTATCCTCAATTAAGTTCTATCAATTTAAGTCATCGTTGGGGAGCAACGGTTGCCATCACGGTTGAGCGCATGCCCTATGTTCGCCAACTTTTCTCAAGGATGACTTATTGTGGTGGTTATTCAGGGCATGGTGTTATGTTGGCTCCTTTCATGGGAAAATTATATGCAGAATGGTTGACTGGGCAACATGAACGTTTTGCTCATTTTAAAGACTTAAAGATTTCATCTTTTCCAGGGGGAAGAGTTTTGCGTTATCCGCTCATATTTTTAGCAATGCGTTGGTTTTCCCTAATGGATCGTTTTTAAGAGAAACATTGATTAAAATTTAGGAAATTAATGGCTTATTTAGGTTCTGTCTGCTTTAATAATGGGAGCTTTTATAAATGATACAGTATTTCATACTCGAATGGAAAAATAAATAAGTTCATGGTGCGTAAAATTACTCCAGTTTCTTCCTTTGATTGTATTGTTTTTGGTGGCAATGGTGATTTGGCCTCGCGCAAACTTTTACCGGCTCTCTATCATTGTCAATGTGTTGGGCAATTTAGTGAGCCAACACGTATTATTGGAGTTTCGCGTACTTCCTTAAGTCGTGAAGAATATCAAAATTTTGTTCGTTCATCTTTAGAAAAACATATTCATAGGGAAGACCTCAATTCAACAGAACTCGATCGTTTTCTTGCACGTTTAACCTACATTTCTGTTGATATTTCCTCAAGTCGAGGGTGGGAAGATTTAGCACGGCTTTTGTCACAAGATTCAGCGGATATTCGCGCTTTTTATTTGGCTGTTGGTTCATCACTTTTTGCTGATATTGCGATGAAGTTGGGGAAAAGCAATTTGGTGACACCGCAAACGCGAGTTATCATTGAAAAACCAATTGGTTATAGTGCACAAACAGCTGTTGCACTTAACGATGCATTTGCAAGCGTTTTTAATGAAGAGCAAATCTTCCGCATTGATCATTATCTTGGGAAGGAAACGGTTCAAAATTTAATGGCATTGCGGTTTGTTAATACACTTTATGAACCGCTATGGAATTCCAACTATATTGATCATATTCAAATAACCGTTGCTGAATCATTAGGGTTAGAGGGACGTACAGAATATTATGAGAGTACAGGTGCTCTACGCGATATGGTTCAAAACCATATGCTACAATTACTTTGTTTGGTTGCGATGGAAGTACCATTTACCAACAGTGCAAATGCTGTGCGTGATGAAAAATTGAAAGTTTTGCATTCTTTAACACCTCTTGATGTGCATAATATAGAGCAGAATACGGTGCGTGGGCAGTATCTTGCTGGTCTAACAAATGGTGTATCTGTAAAGTCTTATTGTGATGATCTGGGAAGAGTAAGTGAGAGCGAAACATTTGTTGCACTTAAGGTTAAGATTGATAACTGGCGTTGGGCCGATACGCCTTTTTATTTACGAACAGGTAAGCGTATGTTTACCCGAATGTCTGAAATTGTTGTCGTTTTTAAACCTATTCCTCATAATATTTTTAATGTGGGTTTAGATGAGATTTTTTCTAATCGGCTCGTTATTCGTCTCCAACCAGATGAAGGTGTCAAACAATGGTTGATGATTAAGGATCCAAGTTATGGCGGTATGCGGTTTCGTCATATTCCATTAGACATGAGTTTTGCTTCCGCATTTTCTCAGCGTAACCCTGATGCTTATGAACGTTTATTGATGGATGTTATTCGTGGAGATCAAACACTCTTTATGCGTCGTGACGAAGTTGAAGCGGCTTGGCATTGGATTGATCCAATCATTGAGGGGTGGGAAGCAATAAAACAGCCGGTTCACGGTTATAGTGCTGGTTCATGGGGCCCCACTGCTGCGAAAACTCTTATGGAACGTGATGGACGTATCTGGAACAATTTAGTTTAGAGCAATAAGTATGTATAAAATGAATATTGATCGTTTAGATTTTGAAACTCCTCAGACTTTAGCTTTGGCATTAGCAGACCGCGTAGCCGCAGAGCTTAGTGTGTCTGTTCTGGAGCGCAATAGAGCCGTTTTAGCGGTGTCTGGTGGTAAAACACCGGAATTGTTTTTTCATTATTTATCAAAAGCAGATATTGATTGGCAAAATATCATTATTACTTTGGTTGATGAACGTTTTGTCCCTCCACACGATGAACGTTCAAATGAACATATGGTACGGAGTCATTTGTTACAAAACTTTGCCGCAAAAGCGCGTTTTGTAGGACTTTATCATAAAGCAATTACTGTTGAGCTTGCTGCTTTTTCAGCGGCAAGTCGCGTTAATACTTTGCCTAAACCCTTTGATGTTGTTGTTTTAGGAATGGGAGTTGATGGACATACGGCTTCTTTTTTTCCTAATGCTGATCGTTTAAAACAAGCGCTTGATCTTCAAACCCAAGCTCTTGTTTTACCCCTTCATGCCAAGAGTGCTGTTGAACCAAGACTCTCACTCACTTTGCCAGTTATTATGCAATCTCGTTGTATTATTCTTCATTTTGAAGGGTTTGAAAAACGCGATTGTTTTGAAGCAGCTTGTAAAGATGGATCTGAAATGGAAATGCCTATCCGAGCGATTTTGCGCAATTCTCCTCATCTGGTGCAGGTTTACTGGTCGCCTGCAGAAAATGAAATAAGTGAATCAGAATATGAAAAACAAGCTGAATAGAAACGTAATCTCTCTTTAATGAAAGAGAGAAAACATTAATGAAAGGGGGGAAGTGAATATGGCACTTTCTACGACAATTGCCACGGTTACACGAAGAATTTATGAACGCTCTCTACCAACACGAGAAATTTATTTAGATCGTATTGCAAAAGCGCAGGCTCATCGCCCCAAGCGGAGTTTTTTGGGATGTGCTAATCAGGCGCATGATTTTGCTGCTTGTGGTGCAATAGATAAAGAGCGTTTGAAGGGAAATATTGTTGGAAATATTGGTATTATTACTGCCTATAACGATATACTTTCAGCGCATCAACCTTTTGAAAAGTTTCCTCATTTAATTAAAGAGACGGCGCGTATGGTTGGTGGTGTTGCACAGGTTGCAGGGGGGGTTCCTGCGATGTGTGATGGTGTTACGCAGGGGAATGTGGGGATGGAACTTTCCCTTTTTTCGCGTGAAGTGATTGCAATGGCGACAGCTATAAGCTTATCACACGATGTCTTTGATGCTGCATTGTATCTTGGGGTATGTGATAAAATTGTACCAGGTTTATTGATTGGTGCACTCACATTTGGTCACTTACCAGGAATTTTTATACCCGCTGGTCCTATGACAACGGGTCAAGGTAATGATGAAAAAGCAAAAATACGTCAACTTTATGCGGAAAATAAAATAGATCGCCAAACATTGCTGGAATCAGAAGCCCGCTCTTATCATGGACCAGGGACATGCACATTTTATGGAACTGCAAATTCAAATCAGATCATCCTAGAGATGATGGGGCTCCATATGCCAGGAAGCTCTTTCATCAATGCCAATACACCATTGCGTGATGCTTTAACAAAGGAAGCCACAAAGCGTGTACTTGAAATGACAGCTCTTGGTGATCATTATAAGCCACTTGGTATGATCATTGATGAGCGTTCTTTTGTGAATGCCATTGTAGGATTAAATGCAACAGGAGGTTCTACCAATCATACAATTCATTTGATTGCTATAGCAGCAGCTTGTGGTATTCAATTGACATGGCATGATATTGCAGAAATTTCATGCCATGTGCCTCTTTTAGCACGAATTTATCCTAACGGTTTGGCTGATATCAATCATTTTCATGCCGCAGGAGGAGTAGGATTTATTATTCGCGAGCTCATTGAGGCTGGGTTACTCCATGAAGATATTTCTACAGTTTTTGGTAAAGATCTCAATGCTTATGCAATTGAAGCAAAGCTTTCTGCTGATGGCAGTGTGGTTCGTGAAGCGGCTCTTAAGGAAAGTGGTAATCATAAGGTGTTAACAGGGTGGAGAAAACCATTTCAGCCTGATGGTGGTCTTCGTGTTTTATCGGGAGATTTGGGAACAGCTATTATAAAAGTTTCAGCTGTTAAACCAGAATATTGGCAGATTAAAGCACCAGTTCTTGTTTTTAATGATCAAGAGGAACTCCAAAAATCTTTTAAATCTGGAGCGTTGCATGATAAAGATTTTATCGCTGTTATTCGCTACCAAGGACCAAAAGCCAATGGGATGCCAGAGCTTCATAAGTTAACAACCATTTTAGGCGTTTTACAAGATCGCGGTCAAAGGATAGCGCTGATAACGGATGGTCGTATGTCAGGCGCATCAGGGAAAGTTCCTGCTGCAATTCATGTGACACCAGAGGCTGTGGATAATGGTCCCATTGCGCGTTTACAAAATGGTGATATTGTTTTCCTTGATGCACGCGAGGGCAAATTAACGCTCTTGGAAGACTTAGAAAAATTTAATACACGCACAATCACGCCTCCGGATCTTGCAAAAAATGAACAGGGTATTGGACGTGAACTCTTTCACGTTTTTCGTCAATCAGTTAATCGTGCAGATCAAGGAGCATCTGTTTTCATGACATGAGGAATGCAAAAAATAAGCTCACTCAAATGCAATGAAACCACGTGCAATGAATCGTTAAAATTCCTAGAATTTCGGTATAGGAAGACTGTGTAATCGCGCGGCAGCCTTGAGTGTATTAACCATCAGCATGGCAATAGTCATTGGTCCAACGCCTCCTGGAACTGGGGTAATTGCCGCTGCTTTTTCTTTGACGTTTTCAAAATCGACATCTCCAACAAGACGCGTTTTCTCTACACCCTTTTCTGGTGCAGCAACGCGGTTAATACCAACATCAATAACAATTGCACCCTTTTTTACCCAATCTTTTTTAATCATTTGAGGACGGCCTACAGCTGCGACGAGAATATCAGCGCTGCGACACACATCATCAATATCTCGAGTCCGACTATGGGCAATTGTCACGGTGGCATTCGCTGCTGTTAAAAGAGCAGCCATAGGTTTGCCAACAATATTAGAGCGTCCAACAACGACAGCATCAAGTCCAGATAAATCCCGTCCACAGTGTTGTTCAATCATCATCATAGCACCCGCTGGTGTACAGGGAATAATAGCATCTTCAAGTGCATTTGCAGCAAGTTTTCCTATATTGACATAATGAAAACCATCAACATCCTTTTGGAAAGCAACGGCTTGTGTTATGCGGTTTGTATTAATGTGGGCTGGGAGAGGCAGCTGTACCAAAATACCATGAATTTTTGGATCAGAATTTAATGTTGTAATAAGTTGAAGGAGGTCTTTTTCTTGTGTTTGCTGAGAAACAACATGTTTGACGGACAGAAATCCACATTCTTCGGCTTTTTTATTTTTTGAGGCGACATAGACTTTACTTGCGGGATCATCCCCAACAATAATAACAGCAATACCAGGTTGTATATTATAACTATTGCGGAGTTTTTCTGTTTCAGCCTTAACTTTTACAATAATCTCTTCAGCAAGTTTTTTTCCGTCGATAATATTATTCATGAGAGATATCCTTTCGGTAAGGCTGTTTGTTTTTTTGTAAAGCATTTTCTAATAATAGGATAGAGTTTAATAGCAATATTCATGTAAGAACAGTAAGAATGGTTTGATAATGTTGTGGATTTATAGTTTTAGAAGACTTTTAAATAATTGCTTTATAAAAAAGCAGCAACATTGCTGTTTGAATAAACTTTGGATAAAGAACAAAATAAAGAATAAAATAATGAAGATATAAAATGGATATGGTGAATTATCAGGTTATCACAAAACTTTTAACGATCATTTAAATTTGTTTTTAGGCGGTTATAGGGGGAAGTATAGAGGAATATTGTGCGCATCAGAATAAAGTTTTTGAGCGGAATTTTTATTACAATTCTCTTTTTATTTGGAGTGGGGATTCTCATATTACCTTATCTTATCTCTACGGATGCGATTCGTGTTCGTTTAGCGCAAGAGTTGAGCACATGGACAGGTTATAATGTGCAATTGCGTGATCCACCACGGTTAAATCTTTTTCCTTATCCCAAAGCATTTCTCTCTGGCGTTAGTTTAACATCAAAAATAGGGGACGTTGCACCATTAATGGAAGTTGAATCAATAGAAGTTGATCTTTCTGTCGTCGATCTTCTTTGGGGGCGTGTTTCCTTTTCAGAGACGCGGCTTGTGCGTCCTCAATTTGTTATGGAAAAGCCCATTAAAACAATGGCAGATTTTTTCGATCGTTTTTCTCGCTCACAAGGAGCTTTAGGATTAGCTATACGCAAGGCGCGTGAAATATTAAAACATAACCCTGAGCATCCAGAGATAGAGCACCTTTTAAAACAACCTTTTGGGCGGGTTATTATTGAAAATGGTGCGCTTGTGTATCACGATAGTTTTTCGGGAGTAGCAGAAAAAATAACAGGATTAAATGCAACTTTAGATTGGCCAGAATCGACTCAAGAAATACGATTACGCGCAGATGCTCGTTGGCGTGGAGAATTTACAAAATTATCAATTGCTACTTCTCAAGCATTGCTGCTTTTAGCTGGAGGCAAAAGCCAGATTAGGGCAAGTCTTAATTCTGTACGTGGGGGGATAACTTTTACGGGACAGGTTCGATTATCTGAATATTATATTTTTGACGGAAAGGTGTCAATGCGTTCTCCGGGATGGAATCAGACTTTGACTTGGGTTGGAGAAAATCAGTTTTGGGGACATAGATTAAAAATACCTATTGTATGGGAATCTCAATTTTTAGCGCGCCCAATGCATATCCAAATGAGCAATGTTACATTTAAGATGGGGAAAGCCAATGCACGAGGGGCTTTGGAACTTGATTTTCAAGATGAGGTACCAAATGTCATGGGCTCTTTAGCCTTTGATAACTTGGACTTTAATCTTTTAAGCTCAATGTTTTTTTCGGTTGAAAAGAAAAATTCATTCTTTGATATGACGCTTTTTGATCGTATTGGGGTTGATATACGGCTTTCTGCACCACAAGCAAAAATAGAAAATATTTCATTCACAAATTTAGCTGCTGCTATACAAATAAAAAATGGGCATGGGATTTTTGATCTTGGACATGCGAATATTTGGGGGGGAACCATTCAAAGTAATATTGAAGTTACACCAGCTGGACAGAAAGTACGTATAGGAGGAAATGTTTCAGGAGCTTCCATCAATACGCAGGAGGCCTTAGGAGTCTTAGGATTTATTCCATTTGTACAAAGCCAAACGAATTTTACCGCAACAATACAAACACTTGCGGATTCTTGGATGGAGGTTTTTACAAAAATGCAGGGTGAACTAACCCTGAAGATGTCTTCTGGTCGGCTTTTAGGATATGATTTGAATGAGTTACAAACAGAACTTTCAAACAAAAACCAATTCCTTTTAGCGAATAATGATTCTCTCTCAACAACTTTTGATCACTGGAATATTCAGACAAGCTTTTCAGAAGGTACGATGAAAGTCACAGAGTCATTGATGCGTACAGAGGACTTGAGTTTATCTATTCATGGAATTGTTGAAACTGCTATTTTTCAAGAGCAACAGAATGAATTGATATTACAGGCACAATTACGCAAAAATCATCGATCAGAAACTTTATGTAAAGATGTCCAATGTCTCGCTAACAGCCTTGAACGGCCTTTTACATTCTCCCTAAGCTTTAAAAGACAAAGTCATGGTAATTTTTGGGTTTCAAAAGAAATTGATACAGATTGAGCATTGTTTTCCATCTGTATAACATGATATTTTATAATGATAATTTATTTCTTTACGGTTTAAAATTGTTTTTAAATTTAAATAAGAGATTCCAATATTGCCAGATTCTCTTCGTGATGAAGTAATAAAAGTTATCTTCTCTGTTATAGGTGTGGTTAATATATAGATAAACGATTGAAGAGAGGAATAAAACGACCTCTCTATAGATTTTTTGGAATACAAGAGATTGATAATATGAGTGCAAAGTTTATAAAGTTTTCGAAAAAACATTTTGTTTGCACTAAACTTTGAAGGTATATGGGTCGATACTTCTTAAATCTGAGAAGAAATACCATAGCCATCTTCGGTAACTGTATGCTTTCCATCTGCTCCAACAGAACCAATTCCCACCGTAATCAAAATAAAGGTTAAGAGGGTTGTAATCGTAATAATGGTAGCTTTTTTAGCAGACATATCTTTCCTCCACTGATGCATCAATGACTGAATGGTGTATTATTTAAACTTTTATGAAAGAAGAATCACTTAAACGATCCATTGGTTCCTATAATTATCTCATAAAGCTAAAAAACTCTATAATTCTTTAAGATATTATAGTTCTATAGATATATTTTTCTTCATTTTTTTGATGACGAGAGTGAGCATTGGCAAGATTTTATGCGCATAAATTATAAACTTAAAAGATTATTTATCCAGAATCCATTGATTTTGAATGAAAAAATAAAGATAGAGGGAGCCCAAGCTTCTTATCTTGTGCATGTTTTGCGGATGAAAGAAGGAGCGGAAATTTTACTTTTTAATGGACAGGATGGTGAGTGGCTTGCTAAACTTATCATTGTTCAGAAAAAATTTGTTGTGGTTCAGCTTATTCATCAAGAAAGATTACAAACGACACATTCCAATCTTATTTATTGTTTTGCGCCACTCAAAAACGCGCGGTTGGATTATATGGTGCAGAAAGCTGTTGAAATGGGGGTATCGATTTTGCAGCCTGTTATAACGCATCATACGCAGGTTACGCGTATCAATATAGCGCGTATGGAAGCCAATGTTATTGAAGCTTCTGAACAATGTGGCATTTTATCTCTCCCTGAATGCGTGCCGGCTTTATCATTAGCTAAGCTTTTAGCATGTTGGGATGAGACACAGACTTTATTCTTTTGTGATGAAGAGCAACAACCGCATAATCCATTATCCTCTTTTGAAAAGCATGACGTTACAAGGCCTGGTGTTCTTATTGGACCGGAAGGTGGATTTAGTGAAGAAGAGCGGAGTCTTTTAAAAAAACATCCTTTTGTGGTTCCAATATCATTAGGTCCACGTATTTTACGCGCTGATACTGCCGCTGTTGCTGCTTTGGCTCTTCTTAATGCTACTGTGGGAGATTGGTCAGTGGATTGAGAAATCTGTAAAATCATTCTAAACAATTCATTTAAGATGATGATACTAATGATAGGATACGATAAGTTATGGCGCTTGATATAACGGATAAAAGTGAAGTTTATAACTTAGATTCCTTGGTTAGCTATTTCCAAGGGGGGTATAAGGCAGAAGATGATTGGCGTATTGGTACGGAACATGAAAAATTTCCGTTTTATAAAAAAGGTTTTCTTCCTGTTCCTTATGAAGGTGAGAGGGGAATCCGAGCGCTTTTAGAGGGGATGCAAAGTGCTTTAGGATGGAAAGCTATTTTAGATGAAGAGAATATTATTGGGCTTGTAGGGTCAGTTGATCAGGGGGCTATTTCTTTGGAACCTGGAGGGCAGTTTGAATTATCTGGTGCTCCCCTAAAATCAGTAGGTCATACCTATCAGGAGTTGATGAAGCATTTAGCTCTTCTCAAAAAAATTGCAGAACCATTGGGTATTGGTTTTTTGGGGATGGGGGCTAGTCCAAAGTGGACGTTAGCTGAAACACCGAAAATGCCTAAATCACGTTATCAGATTATGACGGATTATATGCCGAAAGTTGGACATAATGGGCTTAATATGATGTACCGCACATCAACAGTTCAGGTTAATCTTGATTTTTCATCTGAAAGTGATATGCGGCGAAAAATGCAAGTATCCATGAAGTTACAGTCCATTGCAACTGCATTATTTGCAAGTTCACCTTTTGCTGAAGGACGTCCAAATGGATTTTTGTCATGGCGTTCTGAAATTTGGCGTGATACGGATAATCAGAGGACCGGCGTTCTTCCCTTTATATTTTCTGAACATTTTGGTTTTGCTGATTACGTTGAATGGGCCCTTGATGTTCCCATGTATTTTGTTTTACGCGATGGCCGCTATTATGATTGTACACATATAACGTTTCGTCAGTTTATGAATGGAGCATTAAAAGGACAAGTTGCAAATTCAATTCCAAACATGGGAGATTGGATTAATCACTTATCAACGTTATTTCCTGAAGTCCGCTTAAAAAGATTTTTAGAAATGAGAGGCGCTGATTGTGGTTCTTGGAAGCGCATCTGTGCATTGTCTGCTTTTTGGGTTGGGCTTCTTTATGATAGAGAAGCACTTCATGAGGCAGAGGCTTTGACAAAAGATTGGTATTTTGAAGAAGTTTTAGAGATGCGTCAACGCGTTCCTAAAGAAGGGCTAAGAACGCCTTTTCGTCAAACCATTATTTTAGAATTAGCCCGTCAAGCTCTTGCTATTGCACGCAAGGGCTTAAAAAATCGCGAACAATATGATGCGAATGGTTTTGATGAAACAAAGTTTCTTAATCCTTTAGAAGAAGTTGTTGCAACGGGACAAACTGATGCTGAAAAGTTATTGTCCTATTACCATTCTATTTGGAATGAGTTTATAGAACCTGTATTTGTAGAATGTGCCTATTAAATTTGAGATAAAGAAACTTTGTACTTTTTAAAAAATACATATCATTGTAGTGGCTCATTCCTCTTTTAGAATAGGGCAGAAAATAATTTTTTTTACTTTTAAATAAAGGGATAAAAATGCTATTTATGTCCAATAGTTTTATTGACTGTTAAAATAGTAAATTATTATAAATCAATGTTCTATGCTTATATGAAAGAGCATTTTATTATACAAACATGATGATATCGATTTTTTAGTAAGCTAAAAAAATAATAGAAAAATACCGATGATCTACGTATGTATAACTCAAATTTATTTTTTAGTGAGTACTGATAAAATAAGCGTTTTTAATCATATAAAAGAGCTATCATACAAATTTCTAAAGGATTTGGTATAGAGCAATAAAAAGATCATCTTTAGAGAGGCATAAGAAATTGTAGTTTCTTCATAGCTAAGAAATAATTATTTTCGTACAAAGGGCTATAGAGTGAAAAATACTATTCTTCTTGATAAGGATGCAAGAGATAAAGAGGTTGCACTTTTGCAATGAATGAGCGTTTGGATGTGCATAAAAATACAACATCTCTATAGCAGTATAATCTTTATCATTATGAGCGTAACTTATTATAGTTGATCAGTTATTCCTCATATATTGTGAATTTACTATAAGGCTGCTTTTAATGCTTTAAATTGTAATTTTCATACAAGGTATAATAGTTGTAGTTTTTTTATTTTAAGCATATATCATTAGTATTTTTCATTACCTAAAAATTTGTCACAGCATATAGAAAGAATTACGAATATTTTTCAATAAATAAAGCAAAAAAATAATGGCTATTTCTAAAGCAATTTCTGAATAATTAAAGACCTTAAGATTCTCAAATATACGACACTCAGATAAAAAATAAATGCATTTCTATGCACGAGAAAAATAGTACTAGAGCTCAGAAAAATAAAGGATAAAAAAACGATTATTTCTATAAATATTGTAGTTATTACTAATTCAAAAAATATATACATATATTTATAATATTTTTACTATTTTTTAGATCTTTTTCTTTGTATCTATTATTTTTTAATTATTTATAGTTATTATTTTAAAAAGTTTCATAATAGAATTGATCATAAGAAGCTCTTTTTTAAGGCTTTCATAAGCTTCATATATTTTTTTGAATTTTTTTCTGCGTCTCTATTTCCTAAATTGCGATCAGGATTGTATTGCATTGCTAATTTACGAAAAGCAGTTTTTTAGCTAAATATATAAAGTACGCTTTTTAATTTTGGAGTTGTTTCCATTTTTAATTAACAATATATTAATTTATAATGATAATTCACCATTATTTATATTAAAAGTGTCTTAAATATTGTAGGATTCTCTCATTTCAAATCTGTTTATATTGAAGAAATTCAAAGTCATTTATTTACGCGACATAAGAAGGGGATGTCTGGATAAAAGTTATTAAAGAATAGAATAAAAAATGACTTTTATGTTTTTTTTAATGCAAAGCTTGTCATATATTTTAAATTAGAAAATCGTATGATGGCACTGCCGTACACCTTCATAAAAATTAAAATAGTGATATTATACTCTTTACAGGTGTTATCATGAAATAGGATGAACAAACATTGAGAGATGATTCTTTAAAATAAGAGCATTAATATTCTACGTAAGTGTATTCTGTGTGATCGCATGAGAGATAACCGTTATCCTTTCTTGATTATTTTTTTCACAAAACAGCAAAATACCCACAAAAAATCTATTTATGGTAGTGTTTTAAAATATCCAATGATAAAGTTTAATTTGTTATTCCATTAAATATATTCTAAAATAACCTCTTATCTTGTTGCAGATGTTACAGATTCTATTTTACGCTTAAACATTTTTATATATTCTTTTGCTATTTCATCTTTTTCGCGATATTCTGAAACTCTATCATTTTGATTAAGATATAACTGATAAAGTTCGTCGTACTCATTCAAGTCGTTCGCTTTTGTGTATCCAAGCGATATTAATACAGCAAACAACAATATCAATAGGGAAGATAAAACAATAAATGTTACGGTACGTTTCATGAGTAATTTAACTCGCTTCTTTGATAAATAGATCGATATTGAATACGTCTATTATAATGGTTGATATCATTTAATTTAGTTAGATCGATAGGATATATGGCATTTTTGTTGTTATTATAGTTTTAGATTGTATTAATAAATATTGTGCATTAAAAGTTGTGTTTTAGTTCAATAGACATTGTAGTTTTTAAAGCTTTCACATGTGCGATTTTTTTTGTTATTGAAAGGGTATATTTTTAGGTCTATAAAAAGAATTTCGAAAATCAAAAAACTTTCCTTAAAAAAGCTCTCATTAAGAGAAGGGAAAGGATATATTAAGAGCTATTTTCAATAAAATAATTATATTTGGAGTGGTGATCAAAGCCTTTGAAATGCAGTACATAAAATTGGCAAGAGGGGTTTTTGATGGTATATTCTCCAGAAAAATCATGAATGTTCGGTTGTTAATGAATCAATAGTTTCAGAAGGCTCTTTTCGATTCAAAGGGTAAAAGAGAGTAATGAGGACATGAATAGGATAAGCTATGTTGGAATTATTCATTATTAAGCTGTAATGAATACTATTTATATTTCTCTTTTTTAACTATTTTATGAGAGCGTGATTTTTAAAGCGTGGGGAAAAAAATTTATTTATTTTCTTTCAATTGTTATTCGTAGATAAAAAATTCTTTTTTAATCTATAAATTAAAAAATAATGATTTTTCAGGATTTTTATAAGCTTTATACTTTAATTCAAATATCATGCATTGATTTTGAATTATGTATATTATTTCCATCAATCATAATAATAATGGGCATAGACTGGGCAGCGACAATGACATTTAATTTTTTCATCAATTTTTTTCTATTTATTATTTTTTTATTGTGGGTTGCTCAAAGTAAGAGAATGCAATGGAGCCTTTCACGTCGTGTTATGCTAGGGCTTATCCTTGGTTTGATTTTGGGAAGTATTTTTCAGTTTTTTTATGGAGAGGGTGAAGCCACTTTATTAAAATCTGTTGAATGGTTTAACATTGTTGGTGAAGGCTATGTCTTGTTATTACAAATGGTTGTTATGCCGCTAGTTTTTGTCTCTATTGTTTCAGCGGTTGCTCATTTAGATTCTGTTTATGCTGTTGGAAGGATGAGTATCATAACGATTTCAATATTGCTTATTACAACGGCTCTTTCAGCGTTAGTTGGTATTTTGGTTGTGAATTTCTTTGGATTAACCGCAAATGGTTTGGTGCATGAAGGGCAAAATGTTTCTGCTCTTCTTGGAGATCGTATTTCTCAACTTGGAGATATGAATATACCAAAGATGATTTTGTCTATGATTCCTAAAAATCCCTTTGCTGAATTGAGTGGAGCTAAACGTACGTCAATTATCAGTGTCGTTATTTTTGCATCATTTTTAGGAGCATCGGTTCTTCTTTTAAAGAAAGATGAGCCAGAAAAAGGAGAAAAAGCGCTTTTATTTATTCAAGTAGCACAAGCTTGGATTATGCGGTTAGTTCGTATTGTGATTGCTTTGACGCCTTATGGTATTTTTGCTCTTATGACGAAAGTAGGAGCAACTTCGCATATTTCAGATATTTTAAATTTATTGTTTTTTGTCATTGCCTCTTATGTCGCTATTATTTTAATTTTTGGAGTTCATGGTGTATTGCTGGGCATTTCTGGGGTTAATCCTTTTCGTTTTTTCAAAAAAGTTTTACCGGTTTTAACATTTGCTTTTAGCAGCCGTTCAAGTGCTGCAAGTATTCCTTTGAATATTGAAGCGCAAACACAGTGGATTGGTGTACCACAATCTATTGCGAGTTTTGCAGCTTCTTTTGGGGCAACAATTGGACAAAATGGTTGTGCCGGTCTTTATCCAGCGATGCTTGCGACCATGATTGCACCGACCGTGGGGATTAATCCTCTTGATCCTGCGTGGATTGCTACACTTATTGGCGTTGTAACGTTGAGTTCTATTGGTGTTGCTGGTGTTGGGGGAGGAGCTATTTTTGCTGCATTGATTGTCTTACCAATTATGGGGCTCCCTGTTACTTTGGTCGCTGTACTCATCTCTATTGAACCGCTCATTGATATGGGACGTACGGCTCTAAATGTGAGCGATTCGATGGTTGCTGGAACGATCACCAGTCAGATGTTGCGGACAACGGATCAAAGTCTTTTAAAAAAGTGATTTTAGGTTATGTTTTTTTGGATTGTAAAACATCCGTAAGAGATATTTGCGCAGTACCAGGTTGTAAGGGTTTTTGTTGATTGGGGTGAGGCGCCCAACCAGAAAGCCATATAAAAGAAAAATGTGCACGAATACGTCCATCAGGATCACTAAATTTTTGTGCATAAATCTCAGCGGCACGGAGGAAAAAGCGTTTGGAGACAGGGCGCCTTGAACGCTTAATGAGGGCATTTTGCATTCCCATCGCTTTAAGATCGTGCATAAGGTCAAACATTGTCTTATAACGTATTGTGATATCTTCAACGTCTGCTACAGGCAGAGCAAATCCAACACGCTGTAAAAGAGCGCCTGCATCACGAATGTCGGCAAAAGGATAGACCCTAGGGCTTGCTCCACCATAGATCTCAATTTCAGCCTGTATAAGGCATTCACGGAGTTCTTTAAGCGTATCAGCTCCCGCCATAACAGCCAGAAATAAACCATCTGGTTTAAGAATATTTTTTATTTGGCTTAGAACACCAGGGGTATCATTCGTTAATTGTAATGAAAGAAGTGAAACAATAAGATCGCAGTAATTTTGAGGCAAATCCAGAAATTCTCGATGGCGTAAATGAAATTTTTTATCATCGCTTTGATAAATTCTATCGGTTTCAATACGTTCTATAGAACAAACTTTTCCAGATTTCATGAGAGCTTGTGTGGCAAGGTGTGTATGGCTGTGTAAATCGAGCGCTAATGTAAAGAGGCGATCAACAGTGCTAAGGCGTTTATAGAGATCTTCTGCCATGAGAGAGAGTAAAAAGTCATCTCCTTTTTTTGCTTTTTGGAAGGCGCGTTTGCGGAATTGTTCAATGCGGTTATGATCAAAAATTAAAGGATGCGACATATTGTGGAACACTTTCGATCTATAAAAGAATATATTTTGAAAAGGTTCATGTTTGTGGAAGCTCTGTCAAGTTTATAATGTGAAAGAAAAATAAATTTATGGAAGGTTAAGAGTTTTTAAAGAAATTAAAATTATAAATTGAGGAAATATACAAAGGAACTTTTGTTCTGTGGGGAAACTGTAAAAGCCTAAATTTATAATGTTTTACTTTCGAGAAGCGGCTTTAAATAGCGGGGATATACTAAGTCAGTTCATTGAACGTTTTAAAGCGATGCTTTATCCACCAATTTGTCCTGGATGTAAGCAAAATGTTTCTACTTATGGGACCATTTGTCCGGAATGTTGGAAAGACCTTCAATTTATTACGAAACCTTATTGTCCTGTTATGGGGATTCCTTTTGTTTGCGATATGGGTGATGGTTTTCTTAGTGGTGAAGCGCTTCGTAATTCTTACCCTTTTTCACGTGTTCGCTCAGTCATTGTTCATGAAGGGCTTGCACAAACTTTAGTAACGCGCTTAAAATACGGTGATCATATAGAATTGGCACCCTTTATGGCCAATTGGATGATGTTTGCTGGACGTGAGGTTATTGATGAGTGTGATGTTATTATTCCTATTCCATTGCATTTTCGTCGTTTTTGGGAGAGACGTTATAATCAATCTGCCGAGCTTGCACGTTATATTGCAGCATCAAAAAAAAAGGTTTTAAAACCGGGTTGGCTTGTTCGTTGTCGGCATACGCGTCCACAGGTTAGTCTTTCTTCAAAAGAGAGAAAACTTAATGTAAAAAATGCTTTTAAGGTTTCAGATAAGGTTAAAAAATATCTCAAAGGGCGCTCTATTTTACTGATTGATGATGTTTTTACAACGGGAGCAACGGTTACGGCAGCAGCAGCTGCATTAAAATATGCGGGTGCACGACAGGTTGATGTGCTAACATTTTCGCGTGTCCTTAAAGAAGATTCTATTTTTCCCTCTTCTTAGAGGGAACTAAAAGTGAATATTATTAAAAAAATATTGGAGGATAATACTTATGAAAGAGATAATCATTTATACACGTCCTAATTGCCCTTATTGCATAAAAGCACGTGATTTATTTGATAAAAAAGGCGTAAAATATACAGATATTGATGCTTCCACATCTCTTCGTCAAGAAATGGTACAGCGCGCAAATGGACGCAATACATTTCCACAAATTTTTATAGGTGATTATCACGTTGGTGGTTGTGATGACCTTTATGCTTTAGAAGCTGAGGGAAAACTCAATTCTTTATTACAAGGCATATAATCGTTGTAAATGATATCTCCTTAAGATTATGGCATATCCTTAAGGCCGTTTTGCGAGAAGGAGATAGTTAACATCCATGTCTTTTGAGCGATTCCAGCTGTCATTGAATAGATTATAAGTAATCCCTATCTCATCAATGACAGTCAGAGCATTTTTTGATAAGAAATTTTTAAGCTCTTGGGGTTTTAGAAATTTTTTATAATCATGGGTTCCTTTAGGGAGCCAATGGAGGATATATTCAGCGCCTATAATAGCGAGCCCCCATGCTTTCCACGTGCGGTTGAGTGTTGCGACAAACATCAACCCTTGTGGTTTTAGCATTTTTGCTGTCGCTTTTATGAAGAGATCAACGTCAGCGACATGTTCAACAACTTCCATATTAAGGATGATATCAAATTTTTCTCCTTCATTAGCGAGCGCTTCTGCTGTTGTAACGCGATAGTCAATTGAAAGGTTATTTTGAGCGGCATGGATTTTTGCGACTTCAATATTCGTTTGTGCAGCATCAACGCCTACGACCATAGCGCCAAGACGTGCCATAGGTTCACATAACAAGCCTCCTCCACAGCCAATATCAAGAATTTTCAAATTATCAAAGGGCGTCAGTGAAGCAGGGTCACGATTAAACTCTAAACAGATTTTTTCTCTGATGTAAGCAAGGCGTGTTGGATTAAATTGATGAAGAGGCCGAAATTTTCCTTGTGGATTCCACCATTCTGTAGCAATCCGTGAAAAGTGATCAATTTCACTTTGATCAATAGTGGTTGGAGTTTCCTCTATCATGGTGCCTTCCTTTTATTTTTAACGATTAAGTCACGGAGACTTTATATCAAGTTAAGAGCGATTAATATAATCATAATGCAACTTGCACAAATGATCGATATTCGCTATGTCGAGAAAATGGTTAGTTGATAGAGCATCTTATTCTCATCTATCATGCGAAATAAAAGATGTAAGGTTAAGAGTGTTATTAATGGCGCGCATTGTCATGAAATTTGGGGGAACGTCTGTCGCAAACATTGAATGTATTCATAATGTTGCACGGCATGTCAAAAGGGAAGTGGATGCAGGCAATGAGGTTGCTGTTGTCGTATCTGCGATGGCGGGTAAAACCAATGAGCTTGTCCAGTGGACATGTGATGCTTCCCCCATACATAAGGATACGCGTGAATATGACCTTGTGGTTGCTGCTGGTGAACAGGTTACTTCAGGTTTGCTGGCATTGACACTTCAAGCAATGGGTGTGAATGCACGTTCATGGCTTGGTTGGCAGATTCCTATTCATACAGACAATGCACATGGTCGGGCACGGATTACTGATATTGATGGCTCTTTTTTAATAGAGCGTTTTCAGGAAGGGCAGGTTGCCGTTATTGCTGGTTTTCAGGGAGTAACCCAGGATAATCGGATTTCTACCTTAGGGCGTGGAGGATCAGATACAAGCGCTGTTGCTATAGCGGCGGCTGTACAAGCTGATCGATGTGATATTTATACAGATGTGGATGGTGTTTATACAACGGATCCACGTATAGAACCGAAAGCGCGTCGGCTACCAAAAGTAGCTTTTGAAGAAATGTTGGAAATGGCGTCTTTAGGGGCAAAAGTTTTACAGGTTCGTTCTGTTGAATTGGCTATGGTTCATAAGGTTCGTACCTTTGTACGTTCAAGTTTTGAGGATCCTGATGCATTAGGCATGGAGGATCCAGTGAGTTCTTCTGGAACACTTATTTGTGATGAGGATGAAATCGTGGAACAACAAAATGTCACTGGTATTGCGTTTGCTAAGGATGAAGCGCAAATTTCGCTACGTCGGCTTGCTGATCGTCCAGGAATTTCGGCAGCAATTTTTGGTCCTTTGGCTGAAGAGTGTATTAATGTTGATATGATTGTGCAAAATATTTCTGAAGATGGCTCAAAAACGGATATGACTTTTACTGTACCATCAGCAGATGTAGAAAAAGCCGTTGCACTTCTTGAGAAAAATCGCAAAGAAATTGGATTTGATGTTCTCCAATTTGAAAGAGACCTTGCCAAAATATCTGTGATTGGTATTGGAATGCGCAGCCATGCAGGTGTTGCCGCCACAGCATTTAAGGCTTTGGCTGAAAAGGGTATTAATATTCAAGCAATCACAACTTCCGAGATTAAGATTTCTGTTTTGATTGATAGCGCTTATACTGAACTTGCGGTGAGAACATTACATGCTGTTTATGGACTGGATAAGAGTTAAGTATTTTTAAACGCTCAATTTTAAAAACATAAATTTTTAATAGGTATGAATGATTTGTTCTATCAACATAATTTATATTTTTAATTTAAATGAGAATAATGAATACCGTGAAATTCTTTCATTGAAGATTTCCTGATAATATTATGATGAAGCGAAAAAATGTTTTCTTTCGTATTATAAGCAAGATTGGTATAGGAATAAAAACTATTTAAGAGATAATATAAAATACTTCTTATAAATCATTTAGATATAAGATAAAGGAAAATAAGAATTGTTTGTAAGTTAAGTATTTTTCAGAGAAGAAAAATGCACTAGGTATATGTCCTGAAAGAGGATTTATACTTCATAATCAACATCATAGAGCTTATGGAGTTTTTTAGTTGCTTCAAAATTAAAAATATTATCCTAGCAGTCAATCAGTTATAAAAAATTTTAATCCCTTGTGCTGAAGAGGATGGTGCTCTTGATATCATACCTCTGATAGCAAGAGATAAAATGCTTTACCTCTAAACAAAAGGGTTTTAGATGTAAAATGATATAAATTATGAATGGAGAGAAATGTATCTTAATAAAGATATTTATAATTCCATGTGGTCTTGGAAGCCATATTCTGGTTCTTTTGTTGCTTTATGTGGATTTGATGGGAGTGGAAAGACTACTCAAGCACAAGAAATTTCTCGCCATTACTCACAAGAAAAACATATAATACAAACTTTTCAACCCAGTCACTGGTATAGAAATAATCAAGAGGTGAGAGGTTATTTAGAGAGTGGAAAACCAATTGATTCATTGTTTTTAGCGCTTTTAGCCGCAACAGATAGACGAAAGCATACGCTTGAAATTATCGAACCTTCCTTAACTTCATCGCAAAATTTATTAATCAGCGATCGATATGTTTATTCTAGTCTTGCTTATTTCTACGCTCGAGGACTTTCTCTTGAAAGTGTGATTAAATTAAATCAATCTATTCCAAGACCTCATATCACATTTTATCTTCATTTACCGTCTGCTGCTATTATCGAACGATTGCAAAAAAGGGATGGTTTAGCCTTAAAATACGAAGAAAAACGCTCATTTATTGAAAAAGTTTCTGAAGTATATCAGCTTTTATCAGAAATAGACGAACGATTTATCGTTATTGATGGAACTGCTTCTATTTCTTTAATTCATAAGCAAATACGACACCATATAGACAAGGCTTGTTTTGACGATGAATAAAACTATACCCATTGATGAATATCATTTTAAAAATTTATCTATACTCCTTTATGAGCTAGTTTAGATTTTACACCTAGAGCTTTAAAAGGTCTGCTTACGATAATTTAAGCGTTTTGAAAAAATATTATATATCTTAATATTTTTATGAGCTGACAGGTAATCATTAAACAGCAACACACTTTTTTGAAAAATTCAAAGGAGGGAAATTATTCAAAAAGCTTATCAATTTCTGCTCTGATCATGATATTTTCATTCTTTGAGATACTCATATGGCGATATAAGAACGCGCTGTAGAGACAAGCACAAATATATTGGAGTACAGAGAATAAGATAAGGACAGAAGCGATAATAACAGAAACTACTTTTTTAAAGTTTAATATTCCGATCTCTAACAAATAAAACAACCAGAGACAATTCTGAATATTTTTATGAGGATCTTCAAATTATTGTTCATTTGATCAATAAGAATATAAGGTAAAGATACTCTAGCAAGCAACTACACATCCATTTCTAGGATTATAGGCAAAACCTTGATTATGCTAAAAGATTAGTCCAACAAAGCAGATGATTGTTTTAAAGAAACATCTCTCAACGTATCCAAACTTATTTCGCGTTGGTTACCGGTGAATAGCATAATAATAAAGTCATTAAACATTGATACCTTTACGTTTGTGAAGAAACAAGCTGGTACCATCACATTATTTGCCAGCTCTAGAATGTTGCAAGCCCTTGATACTTAAGATTCTTCATAAAAGGCGTTTTTAGTTCTGGTTTTAAAAGTTCTCCCCATACAGCTACCCCATTTTGAAGTGCAAGGGAATGGTTTTTATTGAGCATTATGAAAGTTTTTTATTGCGCTTAATATAAATAAATCCATACCCCAGACCAATAAGAGCAGATAAACCAGAGCCACAAAGAACCCCAATTTTTGCCGCATCGAGCAAAATAATATCTTTAAAGGCGAGCATTGAAACAAAGATAGACATTGTAAAGCCAATTCCTGCTAAAAAACCGATAAGTAAAATGCCTGCCCATGTCATTTGAGGAGGGAGGCGGCATAATCCTGATTTTACGGCGAGATAACTGGCTGTAATAATGCCAAGGGGCTTACCAACGAAAAGACCAATGACAACACCAAGAATAATTAAGAATGATTTGTCAGAAGAAAGGTCAAAGTTTGCAAAACTTACGCCCGCATTTGCGAAGGCAAAAATCGGCATGATACCGTAGGCAACCCATGGGTGCAATATTTTTTGAACGCGTGTTACTGGAGCAATCATAGCACGCTGTCCTTTACGCATTTTTTTCAGTGCAGTTGAAATATGGTGGAGATCTGTTTTTGCATTTTTTTCTTGGAGAATTTGCATAGCGTTGCTGAGCATGGTGAGTGGTGCAACAAGCGTGCGGGTAGGAAAAACAGGGGTCATCATACCTAAGATAACACCAGCAAGTGATGGATGAACGCCTGTTATCATTAAACCCCACCAGATGATTGCACCAGGTAACGTGTAAAGCCATGCTGATGCAAGTCCAATCCACTGAAAAAAGAGTACCAAAGCAATACCTGCTCCTGCAATCATTAAACCACTAGGATCAATGTTAGTAGAGTAGAAAAAAGCAATAATGAGAACAGCGATAATGTCATCAATAATCGCTAAAGACAAAAGAATGATATGAAGGTTAGAAGGGATTTTTTTTCCAAGAAGAGCCAAAATACCTAGAGCAAAAGCAATATCTGTTGCTGTTGGGACAGCCCAACCGTGGATATGCCCACCGTTAGAGTTGAAGATGAAATAAATGATTGCAGGGACACAAACGCCACCTATTGCCGCAATAATTGGTAAAATTGCTTGTTTAAAATCAGCAAGAGCACCTTCATGAATTTCGCGTCGAATTTCCATGCCTGCGACAAGAAAGAAAATAGTCATAAGGGCATCATTAACCCAGAAATGTAAATCCCATGAAAGAGTGAAATGACCCAAACTAAAGCCAAGAGGTGTATGCCAAAAAGATTCATAGAGATCAGCATATTGAGAATTAGCAAAAATGAGTGCAGAAGCAGCAGCAAGTAAAAGAACAATACCACTCAAAGCTTCAATATGGAGAAAACGCTCGATAGCGGAAAGCGCTTGATTAGTAACACGAGAAGCGCGATTAGGCAGACGATTTGAAGATAAATCAGACATGGACAACTCCGACTATCGGCAATTTTATGATTCTATATTTTTTGTGTAAGAGACTCTATCATGGTGTTTTCTGTATCATATAAAAATAAAAAGAGAAATAAAGTTCTGAAGTTTATAAAGAAGATCATCATGATTAAAGCATACTATTTTTAAGGTGATGCTTCATTTTTAATAGCGAGATCTACTTTACTTAAAACCTTGGATAGATCATTTTTTAGAGCGGATTCAAGGTCAACCATTGTGAGCCCTTTATTATCTTTTGCTTTAATTTTAACGATCAATGTTTGCGGGTTTTTAGCAAATTCACCTAAAGATTTTGAAATTTTTTCTGCTTCGTCATGGTTTTTTAGCAATATTTTTGGGGTTTGCGTCATTATTAAATAGAAATCGTCGTAGAGTTCCTTTTTAAGGTCATGTTGGCTGTCATTAAGGTTTTTCGCAAGATAAGAAAAAAGCTCATTAATGAAACCGGCATCCCTATATTTTATATCAATTTCATTGATGCCAAGGCCTTGAGAAGCAGCAATCATGATATTTTGTTGACCAGAAAAAAGCGTTTCATCAACACCAATAACTTTAGCTGATATGTTTCCAGATCCAACGTCTTTCATATTGAAAGACATTGCATCAAGAAAGAGCATACGTTTTTTTTCATCGTAAGAAATATCAATTTTTCCTGAAATATCAATTTGTTCAAATCCTATCTTTTTTAAAAATTCTAAATCTTTTTCATTCATTTTTTTAGGTAGAACGGAAAGGTTATTGAGAGAAAGAAAAAGCTTTTTGGGGATAGGATGTTTCCATAAGCTTGGTTTAAAGTGGAATGATTCTAAAGTTGCTTTCAATGATGGGATATCAACGGTGACATTATCAACTTTGGCATCTGCTGAGGTAATGGCGAGCAGTATGTTTAGCAAGAGACCATTTTGTGCTGCTTTTTCTGCAATTTTATTATTCTCTTTTCTTGCATTAAGATAAGCTTTGACTAATTTTTCAGGGGTTTGTTCAAGCGGTTTCATCTTGAGACCAGATGTTTTAAATTGGCCGAGGGAGAAAGTGCTATTTTTTTCTGCTTCTTCAAAAATATCGACACTGATATTGCTCATAGAAATAGGGCCAGTGACGGTTTTTCCTTTATTGAGAACGTTATTTGTTCCGAAAATGAGAGAATAGGCATAATTGATGTCAATGTCTTGGGCTTTTATTGTATCACTTTTAGCTGTCAGCTGCATCTGTTTATTACCATTGACTGCAACCGTTTTAAGATCCATATTTTTGAGGCTAACGGAACGGATATGGCCGCCTTTAAAATCAGAAAGCTGAAAATTCTTAAATTCAATCGTTTCTGTGCGTTTTTTTTCATTTTCTATAGAAAGTTGTATATTTGGTGCAGTAATTGAAGCAAGACTAATACGCATCACTGATTGTAAAAGATGTGATGTGATTGTTCTATCTTTTCCTTTTATGTATACACTTTTAAGAGAAATTTGCGGAATTTTTACATGAATATTATTATACTTTAAATCAACATTATAAAATGTAAAAGTTCCAGGAATAAAAGAAAGAGGAGGACGGGCAGAAATGGCACCAATTTTAAGTGATATACCAGCCGGAACGGGGAGTATAACATTTTTCAAATTGACTTTACCCAGAATGGTGACTTCAGATTTTTTTGCTTTTATGGAACGGCGCGCTATCTCTTTTTTTACAAAACTGTCAAGATAGGGTTTTGCAATATAAAATCCACCAACAACTATATTTGCCAAGATAGCAAAAAATCCAACAATGTAAGCGAGCCAATATTTTAGATAATTTTGATACCCACTATTACGATTGACCATTCTTTCTTCTTTCATTTTTATCACTCTTTAAAGAGTGAAGATAAACTCTTTTAAGCAACGACAAATGTTAAAATATAGCGTGTACCAGTTTCAACAGTCATCTATTTTCTATATTAGAATTATTCTCATCTTTTTTGCAATATCACTTTGTCAACTTTTATCGATTTTCTTTGGATTTGGAATGTTATAAAAAAGCATGCATAATTTAAGGAGAGGTAAGTTTATACACATCATATTTTTTATCACTTTAAATTATCCTAAAATATCCCTATTTCTGCTTTTATCTTGCTGCTGTTTATAGGAACATTTAAAACATAAAAGATATGTTTTTGTTCATGATGATTTAATGGGGAGAGCTAAGTGTTATGACAGAAAATCAAATAATGGCCTTTTTGATTATTGGTCTCATGATGGTTGTTTTTATTTGGGATCGATTTCGGTATGATCTTGTCGCTATTTGTACATTATTAATAGCGTGTGCTCTTGGTCTTGTCAGCCCAAAGGAAGCTTTTAGCGGTTTTAGTAATGATATTGTTATTATCGTGGGGAGTGTGTTTGTTGTCAGTACAGCTGTATCACGCTCTGGTGTCATGGAATTTATTATTCAACGAATATGGCCAGATGTGAAATCGGTGCGTCTTCAATTAGCTTTTTTGGTTCTTTCTGTTGTCCTATTATCAATGTTTGTTAAAAATATTGGTGCTTTAGCTATTATGCTTCCGATCGCTTTTCAGTTTGCTCGTCGTTCTCAGGTTTCTCCTTCTGTCTTTTTAATGCCTATGGCCTTTGGTTCTTTGTTAGGGGGGCTTATGACACAGATAGGAACATCACCCAATGTTGTTATTTCAGCGATGCAAGAACGTTTAGCAGGAACACCTTTTACGATGTTTGATTTTACACCAGTTGGTGCGGTTATTGCGGCGGTTGGTGTCTTATATTTGGTCTTTTTTTATTGGCTTTTGCCTGTGCGTGTGCGTTCAGGTGGATCGTTTGATGATGCCATTGATATTCGTAATTATGTTGCAGAAGTGCACATTCCAATAAATTCACCGATTGTGGGGAAAAGTATTGTTGATTTGGTTAAGCCATCAAGTGGTGATGTTATGGTGCTTCAAATTATCAGAAACAAAGTATCGATTTCACCATTGCCAGATTTTGTTTTGTCTGAAAACGATATTATTTTGCTGGAAGGGTCGCACACAGGAATAGATAGTGTGATGAATTCTGCTCGTTTAGAGTTTTCTAAGGAGCGAACTCTTTCTAAACGTGATAAAGACAGTGATATTGATATTATTGAAGCGGTTATCACGCATAACTCGCCTCTTATTGGCATTAGTGCGAAAGAATTTTCTCTATTTGATCACTATAATGTCAATTTGCTTGCTTTAAGTCGTCAACATGAAAGAGTGCGAGGAAGACTTGATGATATTATTTTCCATCTTGGGGATGTGATTGTTTTGCAAGGACAAGATGCGGTTATTCCAAATCTATTAAGGGAATTGAAATGTTTACCCCTAGCAAAACGCAATATTGTGTTTGGAAATTTACGACATGGTTTTATATCTTTAGCCATTTTATTTATAGCCATTATTTTTACAGCTTTTCATATTGTTCCAGTTGCTTTTTCTTTTTTTTCTGCTGCTGCTGCAATGGTTATCTTTCGCGTTTTACCCGCGCGTGATCTGTATCAGGCATTAGATGGTCCAATATTAGTCCTATTAGCGGCTCTTATTCCGGTGAGTGAAGCGTTAGAAAAAACAGGATGTACAGACCTTATTGGTCAATGGTTGAGCCAACTGGCAATATTTTTCCCGCCCTCTGGTGCTTTAGCACTGATGTTGGTAACAGCCATGTTGGTCACACCATTTTTGAATAATGCAGCAACGGTTATGATGGTCGCTCCCATAGCATCAAGTTTTGCGCATTCTCTTCATTATAAACCTGAAGCTTTTTTGATGGCGGTGGCCATTGGTGCGGGGTGTGAGTTTCTTACACCTATTGGACATCAAAGTAATATGCTTGTGATGGCGCCAGGAGGATATCGTTTTAGTGATTATCCACGTCTGGGGGCTCCATTAGCGGTGTTGATCATTATTGTTGCTGTTCCTATGCTTATGTGGGTTTGGCCATTACAATAAGATGCTTTTCAAAAGCCTTGAGTATCAATTACGAAAAGGTTTTAATCGTATGAAGATGAAGAGAGGTATCTTTTGTGTAAAAAAATCTTTGAAGTTTGGGGAACGTGTTTTTAATAACACTCTAGTATTTTTTCAGCTAGGTGATAATTTTTTATTTGGTCTTAGTCAGAAAACTTTGGCTATCGTTTTTGGTAAAGATTGTGCATGTTTAATACAACTTTAAAACCAAAGATAAGGTATCAGTTTTTTAAAGGACTTTAAAAAATTATCTTTGGTATACATTGAATTAGGAAAGAATGATTAATACTATCAACAAGCATGTGAGAATATTAAGGTCATAATCTTTTTTATAAGACTCAAAGTTTATAAGACACAAGGGATGTAAAAGCAGTCATGCGAACCAAAAGGGCTTTTACATCGTTTTTGATTAAGAGAGTTGCAAAAATATAATTGATTTTGTTACATGTCGATTTGAAATAAATAAATGAACAATGTAGAGATTTTTCGTTAATTTAGGACTACCATCTTTGTCCCTTTATGCGTAAAAGTGTAGAAAGTAAATTTTTTTACAAGGTATATTATATGTCGTATGATAGTTTTATTGCTGAAGTTAATGCAGAGTTTCGTCAGGAAAAGGCGCTTGCTTTTTGGAGACGTTATGGTTTTTCAATTATTGGGGCGATTATTCTTTTCATATTGATGATAGTTATTTATCAAGTTTATCATCATATGCAAATAAAGAAAGCCAGCCATATTGGTGATGCATTTGTCAAAAGTCTTAATTTTGCGGATACACGTGATTTTGATAAGGCAATAAAGCAATTGGAGAGTGTTAAAAACTCTAATTTCGGGGCATATCCTTTTCTTGCCCGTTTGCGGGAGGCTTCTTTACGCATGGAGCAAGGTGATCTTATCAAGTCGATGGAGATCTTTGATTCTGTTGCAGCGGATGAGAAAGCACCGCAGATTTTGCGGAAAGTAGCGAAAATTCGATCAGCCTATATTTTAGTTGATACAGGGACCTTGGATGATGTCAAAAAGCGTGTAAAAGATATGGCAAATGATATTGATCCTATGCGTCTATCTGCACGAGAGGCTTTAGGCTTAGCTGCTTATAAAGCAGGGGAGATTGATGAGGCCGTTGATTATTTTCAGAAAATTTCTGCAGATAGTGCGTTGGGATCAAAAATAACAGATAGGGCTCGAATGATGCTTGAGCTTATGCAAGCTGAGGGCAAGACAAATAAGGAATAAATCGATGAGCCTTACCATTGCTATCGTTGGTCGTCCCAATGTTGGGAAATCAACACTTTTTAATCGTTTGGTTGGGCAAAAATTGGCTTTGGTTGATGATAAGCCGAGTGTAACACGTGATCGGCGCATTCATGCGGCAAAACTTCAAGATCTACGTTTTGATGTGATTGATACAGCTGGGTTGGAAGAAGCTGGAGATCATACACTTGAGGGGCGGATGCGTTCTCAGACAAAAGCTGCGATTGATGAGGCAGATCTTGTTTTGTTCTTATTTGATGCAAAGAGCGGAATAACACCGAGTGATTTAAATTTTGCTTCATTAGTTCGCAAATCAGGAAAACCGATTGTTCTTGTTGCCAATAAGTCTGAGTCAAAAGCGGCAACAGGGGGAGAGTATGAGGCATGGTCATTGGGTTTGGGGGAGCCGTGTCCAATATCGGCTGAACATGGTTTGGGACTGAGTGATCTTCGTGATGCCATTATAGACGCTGTTGGGTTAGAGCGCGCTTTTGGCAACAACAAAGAAGAAGATATAATGATACAGCCAGCGTCTAGTGGGTATGATGTCAATTCTTCGGAAGAAGAGGGGCTTATTTACGATGAAAGTAAGCCTATTCGAATTGCCATTGCGGGGCGGCCCAATACAGGGAAATCCACCCTGATCAATAGTATGTTGAAGCAAGATCGGTTGTTAACAGGACCAGAAGCAGGGTTAACACGCGATTCTATTTCTGTCGATTGGGAATGGCGTGGTCGTCATATTAAACTTTTTGATACTGCGGGTTTACGTCGAAAATCAAAAATTCAAGAAAAATTAGAAAAACTATCGGTCGCTGATACTTTGCGTGCTATTCGTTTTGCAGAAGTGGTGGTCATTGTTTTTGATGCAACAATACCTTTTGAAAAGCAGGATTTACAAATTGTTGATCTTGTGATTCGTGAAGGGCGTGTTCCAGTTATTGCTTTCAATAAGTGGGATCTTATTGAAAATAGTCAGGCTACATTAATTGATTTGCATGAAAAATGCGCACGATTTCTCCCTCAAGTTCGCGGTTTGAGGGCTATTCCTTTATCGGGACAATATGGTCAAGGAATTGATAAACTCATGGAAAATATCATGATGATGCACCGCGTGTGGAATCGTCGCATTTCCACGGCTAAATTAAATCAGTGGCTTGAAACTGTTGTAACACATCATCCACCACCTGCAATTTCGGGGCGTCGACTTAAGGTTAAGTATATTACACAGGTGAAAACACGTCCTCCTGGCTTTATGATTTCTTGCTCGCGCCCCAAAGTCATGCCCCAATCGTATTTGCGTTATCTTGTCAATGGATTACGTGAAGCGTTTGATATGTTTGGTATTCCAGTTCGTTTATCATTACGAGCCTCTGATAATCCTTTTGCGACACGTTCTAAAAAGAAATGAGACTTCTTTTATTTTAAAGTGAATGAAATTTACCGAACTTTAAAAATAAGCTTTTCCGTTGTTTAGAGTGTTTTAACTATAGAAAATGAATTGATAACCTCAACAAACGATTATCATCTTTCTCTTCATAAAAGGAAAAAATTCCCTATTTACTAAGGTTATTAATCATCAGAGCATTATAGAGCTTTCTCGTTTTAATTATTTTTTGATAAAGATTCTTTACTTGCATGTTATAGAAGAATTTAATCGGAAATATTTCAGGAAGAGCATATAATCCTCTTAAGGGATTATTCTAATGCAAAAACAGAAGCGCTATGAGGAGAGGGGAATACAATGAGGATGCTCGTTTGAAAAGAATCTTGAAATTATCTTTTAATTTTCAATATTTTTTCAAGACGAGATCTATTACAACATTGGCAGTTAGCAAAGTGTTTGATGGTGCTGGTTTGTCACTTCATAAGTTATGAGAATAATCCTATGAGCTTTATATTATCATGGAGGCTTTTACCCATTTACGGATGTTGTCATGAAACTGGTTTGGAAATTTTAAGAAGTATCTTTTTAAAAAAGCACATGAATTGAAAAAATGTGTTATTTATACGATAAAATTTATACGATAAATTGTGATAGATTTCTTTTAATATCTTGACGAATAAATTCGGGAACAATATGATGCACACGATTTTATGAGATGCATTTTCACTTTGCTTTTTGATTAGGGAGCCAATAATGGCTATGGGCGAAAAACCCGTTACAAGCCGCAAAGAGGCTGAAGAGAGAAAGCAGAGAGAGTGTTTTCATTCAGAAGATTTGAAATGTCGTAGTAAGAACTTAAGCGTGGCTTTAGTGCGCAAACAAGCATTAAAGAAGAAAGAACATAAGAATAAGCGGGGAAAGTCACAAGGAAGGATGGCAGATGCAATTAAACTTTCCAGTGAGTTTCTGGCAAGTGTTATCGTTGGTGTTATTTTGGGGTTAGGGTTTGATAGGTTAACAGGTTCATGGCCTTGGGGATTGGTATTTTTCCTCTTCCTTGGCTTTGCTGCTGGCATATTGAATATTCTTCGTGCTGTGGGGACTATTCCCTCCAGTCAGTTAGGGAAAAAAGGCGCATTGCGCCAAGATGAACAAGATAAAGAGGCCCATAAGAGGTCCGATAAATGAGGTTGAAGTGACGGCGCACGCTCCAGATCCTATTCATCAGTTTGAGGTTTCACGGCTGATTAATATTTCCATAGGGAATATAGATTTATCCTTTACAAATGTATCGTTGTTTACTGTCATTACCGTTGTTGTAACTTCTATTTTTCTCTTCCTTTCATCCTCAAGTCGTGGATTGGTTCCAACGCGCATGCAATCTCTTTCAGAAATGGCCTATGAGTTTGTCGCATCGACTTTGCGAGAATCATCTGGTTCGCAGGGAATGCAGTTTTTCCCTTTAGTTTTTTCTCTTTTTACTTTTATCTTAGTGGCTAACTTTATTGGTCTTTTTCCTTATTTTTATACGGTGACCTCACAGATCATGATCACGTTTTCGTTGGCAATGGTGGTTATTTTGACGGTGATTGGTTATGGCTTTTATAAACATGGAGTCAGTTTTTTAAAACTGTTTGTTCCCAGTGGGGTTCCTGTTGTTGTTTTACCTCTCGTAACAATGATTGAGATTATTTCTTTTCTCTCTCGCCCCATCAGTCTTTCACTTCGTCTTTTTGCGAATATGCTTGCTGGTCATATTACGCTCAAAGTATTTTCGGGGTTTGTTGTTTCAATGATTGGGGTGGGAATCGTAGGTATTGGTGGTTCGGTTTTGCCTCTTATTATGACTGTAGCGATTACGGCTCTTGAGTTTTTGGTTGCATTTCTTCAGGCTTATGTCTTTACAGTTTTAACATGTATGTATCTTAATGATGCAATTCATCCAGGACATTAAACTGGCGGATTTCCGTCGGAGAGTACAATTTTGCTTTAAAGGAGAATAATATGGAAATGGTGCTTGCTGCAAAATATATTGGAGCTGGTCTTGCTTGCTTTGGTATGGCTGGAACAGCTTTAGGACTTGGTAATATTTTTGGAAGCTATCTTTCTGGTGCGTTACGTAATCCATCAGCAGCCGATAGTCAGTTTGGACGTCTCGTCTTTGGTTTTGCTGTGACAGAAGCTTTGGGTATTTTTTCATTGCTTATTGCTTTGTTACTTCTTTTTGGGGTTTGATCGTCATCAAAAGGGTATGTTTGTTCTCGCTATGAGGAAAAATTTACCCTTTTAGCTCTTAACCGGAAAAATGTACGTTATCATTGGTTATAGAGGGTTAAGCTATTTAAGGGATGAAGGAAGATGTTTGTTTCCAGCGCTTATGCACAGAATACTGAAACGTCGATAGAACATATCAAGCAAGTGGCAGAGCATGCAAATCGTGTGTTTCCACCTTTTGATTTTGTTCATTTTAGTTCGCATTTTTTCTGGTTGGCCATTTCTTTCGGACTTTTTTATCTGTTTATCTCTCGTGTGATTGCGCCGCGTATTGGTGGTGTTATTGAAACACGTCGAGATCGAATTGCCTCTGATTTAGATCAGGCAATGCGCATGAAACAGGAAGCAGATACTGTTGTTGAAACTTATGAGCGTGAATTAGCACAAGCGCGTCTGAAAGCTCACACGATAGCACAAGCGGCTGGTGAAGAATTAAAACAAAAGGCTGAGCTTGAACGGAAGGAAATTGAGGAGAGTTTAGAAAAAAAACTTGCAGATGCTGAAAAACAGATAGCAAAAATTCGGGATAAAGCAATGCAAAATGTTGGTTCTATCGCTGAAGAAGTTGCCCTTGAAATTGTGAAAAAATTGATTGATGTTGATATCAGTAAAGAGGCTGTTCGTTCAGTTGTTAAAACTGTGGATTATTGAGGAAGACAAAGATGAGTGATACTTTTTGGGCTTTTGTTGGGTTAGTTCTTTTTTTAGCTCTTTTAGTCTATTTCCAAATTCCACAGAAAATTATACACCATCTTGATGCACGTGCGAAGCGTATCAAAGAGGAGCTTGATGAAGCTTTGCGTCTTCGCGAAGAGGCGCAGGAAATATTAGCTGAATATCAACGCAAACATGCAGAAGCAGAAAAAGATGCGCAAGAAATTATCGCAGCGGCAAAGCATGAAGTTGAATCTGTTATTGCTGAGGCTCGTAAAAAAGCAGAAGAATATGTAAAAAACCGCAATAAATTGGCAGAGCAAAAAATTGCTCAAGCAGAAGCCGATGCAGTACGCATGGTTTCTTCATCGGCTATCGATTTAGCAGTTTCTACGGCACGTATCCTTATGGCAAAGGAATTAGATGCTAACAGGACAGATGGACTCGTTAAAGAAGCTCTTTCAAAAGAAACATTAAACAAAATGAAAACACATCTTAATTAATAGTATTTTAGAGATAAAAAGCTGCTTTTTTAGGTGCATAATTTTTTCAATATTAAATGTTTTATCTATTATGTTGTGATAGCTAGTCTTGAATGGGGTAGGCATTGAATTTAGAGAATTCATATTCTCTAGCTTAGATTTGTCTTTTTATTTTACTTATGAAGATTATAATTAGGCGTGCCATTGTTTAGGTTTTTACGAAACAATCAGCAAACACTGTGATTATGTTATAAGTTAAGATATTGTGACGATTTTTACATGAGGCAACTGCTTTTATGTTTAGCGGTTTTATGGAAAACAGCTTTCATATTTTTCAAGAAATCTTTTTATCTGTTGTTATCTCTCTTATGAAGACAATTCTGACTCATGATGGGAGAGTTTAAAGTAAAAATTTTTTATTCTATATTCTCAGTATGAGAAAGCGATAAATTGATGATTATAAATCAATAAATTTGTTTCTCGATGATTTAATCAATCATTACAAAGTGTCGTTTATACTTGGGATTTTACGATTTTTTAAAGTGACCTCAAAATTTATAGAGAAATGTTTTTAAATGGAAGCACGTTTTTTATAAAAAACAGATACTTTAACATGCTATATATTGATTTATAATGATAATTTACTGCCGTTCAATTTGAATGAGAACCTTGAATACGGTAAGATTTTTTCATTTCAAATCTGTGCCATGTTGAATCGAGCAAAATCATTTTTTTGCATGTTACAGGCAGGGGGTGATTTGTAGAAAAATTGTACAAGAAAGGATTATTTCTTATCAGTCGTCTCAAGTACTTAAGAGTTGTCGGCATTGGTTATTTGATAAAAATGATGTATGACGGTGCTTGCACGCTTCTTTTATAAGCGTAAAGATAGCTGGACTCAACGGGCTTTATCATTATGGACGCTGTCGAAAAATGGGGCTAGGTGGCTGAAGAAATGTTTCTTTAAAGAAGACTGTGAATAAGAACCCCAAAGGCATCTTAACTTACAGAATACAGATGTTCTACACATTGATATGTTTATTTTAAAAGGATATTTCTCAACACATGTTCCTTCTTTATTTTACAACAACATCTGTGAATAATCGCATCCTTCTGTAGAGTATATAAAATCTATGAGGCATCATCATTGTTTCATTTAAAAAATGCGAACTGACAGCATTTATATTATTTGGCTAATTCTTCTTATTTTGCAACAATATTTGGCATAGCTCATGGGGAGAGCTTTAACTCCTTTTCAATATGTTGCGCGATGCAATAAGGGCGCTTATGGTGTGTTGTAAGAGAGCGGTTTTAATTAATTCAATATAAACAGATTTAAAATGCAAGAATCCTACGGTATCCAATTGTATTATTCAATATAAGATGATGATATACAATTCTAATCAATAGCTCATATAATATTTTGAAATATCCATTAATAAAAAATTTATCTCTATTATTTTTATTCGTTAACAGAACATTTTTGTTTTAAAGGACAAGTTTCGAGAAATCTGCAACCGCTTGTGTAAGCGTGTAGGTACGTTTGAGAAGAGCAAGACGATTAGCGCGCACATTAAGGTTTTTATCGTTCACCAATACTCTCTCAAAAAATAGATCAATGACTTTTCCAAGTGGTACGAGCACACTGAGCGCGATCGATAAATTTATTGCATTGATAGGATTAAGAATCTTTTTTTCTATTTCACAGACTGTATGATAGAGCTGCTTTTCTTCTTCCTCCACAAAGAGTTCAGGATTAATTTCATTTGCGATCGTTGTGCTTTTTTGAAATTCATTTTCAAGAATATTCGCAGTCCGTTTTACAGAGGCTACAAAGCTCATTCCGTCATTTGTATTGATAAAAGCAATCAGCGACTCGACACGGCGTGCAACCAATAAAAAATCATCAGAATCTTTATTTAAAACGGCTTCAAGGGCATCATAACGAGCCCCTTCCTCTTTTAGATAGATTTTCAGACGGTCATGAAAAAAGAATAACAGATCTGATAAAATATAGTCTGTTTTTTCAGGAAGTAGATTTTGCCATTGTGAATTTTCGCTTTGAGAAATTTCATATTTATTTTTTTGTTGTAAGAAAAGATTCGCTGCAAACTGAAACAGTGGCATAAGATCGATTTGCCAGTCGCATGAAAGGACAAGCCTAATAATTCCTAAGGCTGCTCGTCTTAACGCATAGGGATCTTTTGAGCCTGTTGGTTTTTCATTAATGAGCCAAAAGCCAACAAGCATGTCAATTTTGTCGGCGAGCATAACCGTTATAGCAAGAGGTTCTTGCGGAAGACGATCTGTTGGTCCTTGAGGTTTATAATGCTCTTCAATGGCTTCAGCTACACGAGGATCTTCCCCTTGAAGAAGGGCATATTTTTTCCCCATTATCCCTTGTAGTTCAGGAAATTCTCCGACAATTTCTGTTTGCAAATCAGCTTTTGCAAGGATGGCTGCACGTTTTGCTAAAAGAGGCTCTGCTTGTATCAAAGGGGCAATTTTTTGCGTGAGTTTAGCAATCCGTTTTACTCTTGCACCTTGCGTCCCTAATTTGGCATGAAAAGTTACATTCAAATGATCAAGTCGCGCCATTCTTTGATCGAGAGGTTTCTTTATATCAAGATCAAATTTTTTTATAGAAGATTCTAAATGTTGAATATCGGGCAAATCACGCTGATCTGTTTGCCAAAAATAGAGTGCATCAGAAAGACGGGCACGGACAACCTTACTATTTCCTTTTGAAATTTCTTTGCCTTCATCATTTGCAAGAATATTAGAAACGAGAATAAAATGATGAGAAAGTTTTACTTTTTCTCCTTGTTTACGGGTGACAAAACATTTTTGATTGGCTCGAATGGTCAAGCGAATAATTTCTGGAGGAATATCAAGAAATGATTTGTCAAAGTTCCCCATAAGGATAACAGGCCATTCAACAAGACCAGAAACTTCTTCTAAGAGGGCATCGTCCTGAACCAGTTCTAAACCGTTTGCAAAACAAAGATTTTGGGCATCTGCTAAAATAATATTTTTTCGTCTTTCGGCATCTAGGATGACTTTGTGGGTTTCAAGTTTCGTCACATAATCATCAAAGCGACGTACTTGGAATGGCTTTCCATCACTTAAGAAACGATGACCATAAGTAAGATTACTGCTTTTAAGAGAACCAATTGTAAACGGAATAATATGCGTTTCACCAATTTCTGGTCCGAAGACGCAAAGAATATTTTGTAAAGGTCGAATCCACTTTAGAGCACCACTTTTTGCGGAATCTTTTCCCCAACGCATCGATTTTGGCCACGGAAAGTTGCGGATAATGTTCGGTAAAATATCTGCAATAATTTCTTCTGCTGCACGGCCTTTTTTTACAATTTTAGCAATATAAAAATCACCTTTTTTGTCATCATGTCCAATCTGGGCTTCAGAAATATCGTTAAGCCCCGTTGCACGCAAGAAACCATCAATGGCTTTCTGTGGTGACTTTGTAGAGGGACCTTTGCGTTCCTCATGGATATCTTTTGAACGTATAGAAAGTCCGCGTATGTCCAATGTTAGTCGACGAGGTGTCCAATATTCACGAGCTGCTTTATAGGTCAACCCAGCATTCACAAGTTGATCTGTAACAGCTTTTTTAAGATCAGCAGCCGCTTTTCGTTGCATACGTGCAGGGATTTCTTCACTGAAAAGTTCAAGAAGAAGATCAGACATTAGGCCTCTCCAGTGTATATTTGTCCAGCTTCTGTGAGTAAGAAGGCTTCCCCACAACGGCGCGCGAGATCACGAACGCGAAGAATGTAATTTTGTCGTTCGGTTACAGAAATAACGCCACGTGCTTGCAAAAGATTAAAGATATGACTCGCTTTAATACATTGATCATAGGCAGGAAAAACACAGCGATGGAATGTATTTTCTTTATTGGGGATTCCTGCATTAAGAAGTGCATTGCATTCGCGTTCAGCATCGATAAAATGCTGGTGAAGCAATTTTGTATCAGCAAATTCGAAGTTATAATATGAATATTCCTGCTCTGCCTGTAGAAAAATATCTCTATAACTTATTTTGTTTTCTTCTTCCAAACCATTAAAGTTAAGGTCATAGACATTATCAACCCCTTGAATATACATTGCTAGACGCTCAAGACCATATGTGAGTTCTCCTGAAACTGGAGTGCATTCAATGCCGCAAACTTGTTGAAAATAAGTAAATTGAGAGATTTCCATCCCATCGCACCAACATTCCCATCCCAGCCCCCAAGCGCCAAGGGTTGGACTTTCCCAATCATCTTCAACAAAGCGAATATCATGCAGTTTTGTATCAAGCCCGATCGCTTGTAGCGATTTGATATAAAGTTCTTGTAGATTAGGCGGAGAGGGTTTGAGAAGAACTTGGAATTGATAATAGTGTTGTAAACGATTTGGATTTTTACCATATCGGCCATCTGTTGGACGTCGAGAGGGTTGGACATAAGCGACCTTCCAAGGCCGTGGACCTAGAGAGCGTAGTGTGGTTGCTGGATGAAAAGTTCCAGCGCCGACTTCCATATCGTAAGGTTGCAAAATGGCACATCCATAGTGAGCCCAATAATTTTGCAAAGTTAAGATTAGTCCTTGAAAAGAACGTTTAGGGTTAAGGTGCTCAGGCAGTTTCACGCTTTATACTCTTTAAATATTGAATAATACAGATAGCGATTAAAGAAACCTTAGTTTCTATGACATCTATTATTTCATGTGGTTTACGGTTAAGCATCATTTATTGCAAACCAAATTTCAACTTTTCTTGAATTTGTTTAGAATTTTCTGGTTGTCCGTCAATTGCATGATTCCATTGAAATATGGCCTCCCGTTTACGCCCAACTTTCCAATAGGCATCTCCTAAATGATCATTCAATGTTGGATCTTCTGGTTGTAGTCTGACAGCCTTTTCTAATATTTGCACTGCTTCGTTATATTCTTTTAATTTATAATAAGCCCATCCTAAAGAATCGAGTATATAACTATTATGAGCTTGCAAAGCAGAAGCTTTTTTCAGCATGTAGAGCGATTCTTCAAGCTTCTCACCTCTCTCCACAAGGGAATAGGCTAAATAATTAAGAACTTGGGGTTGGTTTGGAAAAAATTCAAGGGCTTTTCGCAAGTCAATTTCTGCTTTTGGCCATTTTTTTAGACGTTCAAAAGCAATACCACGTTGATAAAAAAGCTTCCAATCATCTTGCTGAAAGTTTTTTACTTGGGCAATAGCATGGTCTAGAGTTTTCGTGGCTTCCAGAAAATTATTGTTCTGCATATAAAAAGCAACAAGTGTTATCAAAATGTTACGATCATTAGGAAACTTTTTATTTAACAATGTGAGCAACTTTATTGCTTCTTTGTAATTATTGTTATTGGCAAGAAGGAACGCAAGATGAAGTTGACCATCTTTGTAATAAGGTGATTTAGGGGATAAAGCGCGATAAAGTTTAATAGCTTGATGAGGATCACCCAATTTAGCAGAAATTTGTGCGAGCTGAAAGAGTATTGCGTCATTTTGAGGGTATAAGGTGAAAGATAATTGTTTTAAAATACGTGCAATGCGCCCTGAGTTTTGGGAGTTGAGAGATGTTCCAAAATTATACAATACCTCGGCTGCTCCTTGTTGAGGTGTTTTAATCGACCTTTCTAAGAAAGCATTCTTTTCAATTTTTTCTCGAAAGTTTTTAAGGACATCTCGACCTGACAACATTTGTTCGCCATGCTGGATTGTCTGAAGAGCTTGGTTGTGCATATTATGGCGCAATTGGAATGAGGCATAGGCTGCAATAATACGTTCATAGGTATTAGGAGCGGTAAGAGTCCCCTGTTTGTTATTTAGTGCTTTAATGAAATATTTTTTTGCATCTTGTGGATGTTCTGCAAGGTCGCTCATAAGTGCTAGATGATAGGATATAAAAAGATCATACCAAACTGGCTCTTTGAGCTTCTTAAGCTCAGTGATTGCTTGAGATTTTTGTCCAGATCCAAATGTAATCCAAGCACTGATGAGTTCAAATATTGGGTTATTGGATGTTGGTCGTTCTTTTAATTGCAGGAGGAGCTTGGCATTCTTATAATCTTTTTTGATGAGACTTTCTATTGACAATGTTAGGGAAACAAAGGGCGTTATAACATCTTGCTCTTTGAGCTTTTTGGCTTGTTGTACAGCTCCTTTAAAGTCTCCCACCGAGAGCATAGCTTCAAGGAGCTCTTTTTGTGTTTCAATGTTGTTGGGTTGATAGACGAGTGCCTGTTTAAAATAATTGATGGCGAGGTCTGTTTTATTTTCATGATTTGCAACCATTCCAGCGAGATATGCACCTGTAAATGAGGTTGTGTGAGTCGCTGTGCTTATTTTACTGTAGGTAGGGGATAGCATCAGCATGATACCCACAATAAAGAGGGTAAAAATTCGGACTACCGTTGCAGAACACATGGAGCTAATCCTTTTCAAGATAATCAATTGATTGTGTCGTTTATAGATCATATCTCATTACTTTGTTGATAAATACTGTGATTCTTGCAAAGAATCAGTTTATGCGCGCAATACAAAACTCAACAGTTTCAACCAGAGCATTGTGAGCAGAATTTTCATTCATAGGAATAAGAGCATCAATAGCATGTTTTCCATAGATACGTGCTTGTTCTATGGTATCTGCAATGCTATTATATTTCTCCATTAAGTATTGTGCATGTGCGAAGGCTTCGTTATTGCTATTACCGTCTTCAAGCGCTTGTTTCCAGAAAGCTTTTTCAGCCATATTTCCACGCTCATATGCGAGAATAACAGGCATCGTGATTTTCCCTTCTCTAAAATCATCGCCTATATTTTTTCCTAAATTTTGAGCACTACCACTATAATCAAGGGCATCATCAATCAATTGGAAAGCTAAACCTAAGGATGTTCCATATTCACGTAATGCAGAACGTTCTTTGTTGCCATAACCAGCAATAATGGGGCCTACTTCAGCAGCTGCTGAAAAAAGTGCTGCAGTTTTTGCATTGATGATTTTAAGATAGTCTGAAGGACTGGTTTTGATATTTTTTGCGGCAGAAAGTTGCAAAACTTCTCCTTCAGCAATAATTGCAGCAGCGTTTGCTAGAACAGAAAGCGCTTCCATGGAACCGACATCAACCATCATTTTAAAAGCTTGTCCTAACAGAAAATCTCCAACAAGGACACTTGCTTGATTTCCCCAAATCATCCGTGCCGTAGATTTTCCACGTCGCAAATTACTTTCATCAACCACGTCATCATGTAACAATGTTGCTGTGTGCATAAATTCAACAGCTGTTGCGAGTTTTATATGCCCATCACTTTGATAACCGAACATATGAGTAGAAGCGAGTGTGATCATTGGGCGTAATCGTTTTCCACCTGATGAAATAAGATGGTTAGAAATTTCAGGAATCATTTCAACTTCTGATTTTGCCATAGAGAGAATAAATTGATTGACGCGCTCCATATCTTGTTGCGTAAGATTAACAAGAGATTGCAGAGAAATTTGATTATTTCTTATTGGTTCTGGTTTGATAGCTACACTCAATATATTTACTCCTAGAGTATTGCAATGGATATATATAAAAATTATTTTATTGACTAGCATAAAGGGGGTTTTGTTTTGACTCAAGCTTTTGATCGCGCATTAGAGTGTAAGTTTCGAATGAAATTGGCAAGAAATGTTTTTTTAGCCAGCGTAATATTGTTGTTATGAAATGATAAAAAAATTAAAACAGCAGTTGGAGGATAAAAGTGCGGTTTATAAAGGTGAGCATTAGGCTTTTAAATGGATAAAACAACGAATCAGAGTGGTGAAACAATAGACAGTTTTCATCGTGGGAGATTTTATTTAGTTCAACCCCATAAACAGGGACATCGTTCTGGAATGGATGCGATGTTATTAGCCAGTTTGGTTCCAAGTCATTTAAAGGGTAAGGTTGTTGATTTAGGGGCAGGTAGTGGAGCTGCAGGGTTGGCTGTTGCTTCGCGTTGTTTGAAAGTTCACGTTACCTTAGTTGAACGTTCCGCTTTTATGGTATCGTATGCTGAAAAAACGCTTATGCTCAAACAAAATGAACAACTTACTAACCGAATTTGTTTGCTAGAAGCCGATGTTACCTTTAAAGGGAAGGATCGTATAAAAGCAGGTTTGATAGATAATAGTTTTGACTTTGCGATTATGAATCCACCTTTTAATAATCCTACTGATCGCAAAACACCTGATAAACAAAAATCTGAAGCACATGTGATGCCTGAAGCAATGTTTGATAACTGGTTACGCAGTGCAGCAGCTATTGTTAAACCAGGAGGATACTTAGGGCTCATCGCACGTCCACAATCACTGACAGATATTTTACGCGCTTTAGAAGGGCGCTTTGGGGGTATTTGTATTATTCCTGTGCATGCACGTGCAAAAACAGCAGCAATTCGCCTTTTATTTTATGCAAAACGAGGAAGCAGAGCAGCCTTATCTATTTTACCGGCATTGGTTATCCATGAAAATAATGACCATACGTTTTCGCCACAGATTGATGCGATTAATAACGGATATATAAGCTTGTGGGAACTTTTGTAATGGTCTCTTGTGTTTTTAAGTTTATTATTTAAAGTCTAAACTTTGTTATTAGGGAGGTTTAATTGGGTGAAATTATATTTTTGGTTGTCATGTGGGGCTTGATTGGCGCTTTTGGGTGCTATCGTGTCCTTCCTTTTTTGTGTCCTTGCCTATTTAATTGTTCTTAAATTAAGGAGATTTTGTTTTGATGGATGTTATCAAAAATCTTATTCCACGGTGTTTTTCTTCCAGTAAACTTGAAATTCCTGTTGTTCGCCTTCAAGGGGCTATTATGGATTCATCAACATCTGTATCACGTACGCTTTCCCTTAGCAGATATGCAAATGTTTTAGAGAAGGCTTTTGCATACAAGAAAGCACCGGCTGTTGCACTTATCATTAATTCTCCTGGTGGTTCTCCTGTACAGTCGCGTTTTATCTTCAAGCGTATCCGTGACTTGGCAGAAGAAAAAAATAAAAAAGTTCTTGTGTTTGTTGAAGATATCGCAGCCTCTGGTGGTTATATGATTGCTTGTGCGGGAGATGAAATTTTTGCTGATCCTTCTTCGATTGTGGGTTCCATTGGGGTGGTTTCATCTTCCTTCGGTTTTCCGGAACTTTTGAAGAAAATTGGTGTCGAGCGTCGTGTATACACAGCAGGAAAAAACAAAGTTTCATTAGATCCATTTCAGCCGGAAAAAAAGGCGGATATTGAGCATTTGAAATCTCTCCAACTTGAAGTGCATCAAACTTTTATCGATTTAGTTAAAGAACGGCGTGCTGCAAAATTATCAAATGATCCAAATATTTTTACGGGCATGTTTTGGAGTGGCAAAAAAAGTGTTGAACTTGGTTTGATTGACGGATTAAATGATGTACGTTCTGTTATTAAGAAGCGTTTTGGTAATGAGGCAAAACTTCGATTTATTACACTTCCAAAAAGTTTTTTAGGACCTAAGCCCCCTTCCGGAGTGACAGCTCATACGGTTTATACAGCCATTGATAGTGCATTGATGGCAGCAGAAGAGCGGGCACTTTGGCAGCGTTACGGTTTGTGAGGAAAAGGATTATTCAAACGAGAGGGGAGTTTGTTTCAAAACAGATGTTAGAAAAAAAGGCTTGAAATGATATGAATGAGAATATGTCATTTATTTTATATGAGAGTTCTTCATAATATGTATTGTTTATTTAGAAAAAAATTTAAGAATATTTCGAATTGTTATAGGGTGGGTGCTCATATGGGTACAAGGGGAATATTCGTAAAAGCACCCTCTACAGGTGGATATGACGTCATATGATACCAAATGTACAAGCTGCATTTCAAAAACATTCTTATGTGTTTACACCCATTAAATTGAATTTAGCTCTGCATGTTGTAGGGCAACGTGCTGATGGTTATCATTTTATAGAAAGTTTAGTTTATTTTAGTCTTAGCGGTGATTGTCTACATTATGCGTCTTGTGAAAGTGATCAGTTTGTTTTAACGGGACCGTTTTCAAAAGAACTTGTTTCTCATTCAGACAATTTGGTTGTTCGCGCACGGGATTTGATGCATAAGACTTTTCCTGAAAGGGCTCAACCTGCTTTTTTTCGCCTTGTAAAGACACTTCCTATTGCTTCAGGCGTTGGTGGTGGCTCAGGTGATGCCGCAGGGGTTATTAGCATATTACGTCAACAATGGAATCTTGATTGTTCTTGTGAAAAACTAGCAAAGATGAGTTTAGTTCTTGGCGCTGATGTTCCTATGTGTCTTTTTGCATTGGAATATCAGCAGCCACTTTTGGTTAAAGGGATTGGTCAAGAGATTATACGACTAAAAGACGCTTGTTCTCTTGCGATAGTCTTGGTTAATCATGGACAAGAGATTTCAACACAAGCTGTTTTTAAAGCATTAGACAAGCACCATCATCCTCCTTTAAAAATTGATCCAGTCGCTTTAAAGAGCGTTGATTCATTGGTTGAAGCTTTACAAGAAACGCGAAATGATCTTTTTGCTCCGGCATTAAAAATGGCACCTCAGCTCGCTAAAGTATTATCTATATTAGATGAATGTGGCTCTCTTTTTTCTCGTATGTCTGGAACGGGGGCAACGTGTTTTGGTATTTTTAAAAATCAACAAGCAGCACAACAGGCTGCTCTTTTTATCAAATCAACGTACAAAAATTGGTTTGTAAAACCAATCATGACTTTGGGAACTATTTGAGAAGTAACGGTAAAAGATTTTATTTTTTATACACAATGGGGAGATAAGCAAAGGAATGTATTTCCTGTTTTTTAAATCTTTTATGCAAGAATTCATAAAGTGTTTGAAGAGCTATTGAAAGCTGTGACGCTTGCAAGAAATAAGCAGGTTGCAGAAATAGGTGGATGTTTTTTGTATTTGTGATTGATCAAAGATGTTTAATTTGCCGCTTCAACCAAATTTTTTGTGTGAATTAGATTTGCAAAACCAGGGTTTTTTGCATATAGCTGGGGTGGATGAAGTAGGACGAGGTCCTCTCGCTGGACCGGTGGTAACGGCCGCAGTTATTTTGGATAAAGATCATATTCCTGATGGCTTAAATGATTCAAAAAAACTCTCTTTTCTTCAACGGAGTAAACTTTATTATGAAATTTTGCAAAGTGCTTTAGCGATTTCGATTGCTAGTCTTTGTGCTCGTACCATTGATCAATCTAATATTAGAAAAGCAACCTTAGAAGCCATGCGTCGTTGTATTACAGGATTAGCTATTCCAGCTCACTATGTCCTTATTGATGGACGTGATATTCCCTCTCAACTGCCTTGTCCCGCAACGGCATTGATTAAGGGTGATCAGCGGTCCGTTTCAATTGCAGCCGCATCGATCATTGCGAAAGTAACGCGTGATCGGATGATGGAATGTGCTGGACGGGTTTATAAAGGGTATGGTTTAGAGAAGCATGTAGGGTATGGGACACTCGCTCATCGTACAGCTCTTGATAAAAATGGTCCAATTGTAGGATTACATCGTTATAGTTTTGCGCCACTCAAAGAGCGTTATAGGAATGATGTGTCATGACGACTCGTCTACTCAATAGTGTTTCGATAAAAGAAGCAATAGCGCTTCTTGAACAAGGTCTGTTAGTAGCGTTACCAACGGAAACTGTTTATGGATTAGCGGGCGATGCAACCAATGGAAAAGCACTCTCTTCTATTTTTTCTACAAAAAAACGTCCGCAATTTAATCCTCTTATTGCGCATGTCAGTGGTATTGAAATGGCAGAGCGCTATGTTGAAATTGATTTTCTTTCGCGTCGATTAATGGAGGTATTTTGGCCAGGTCCTTTGACATTGGTTTTACCTTTAAAAGAACAGCATAATATCCATCCTTTAACAACTGCCGGTTTGAATACATTGGCTATTCGTTTTCCAGACAGTCGTTTTGCAGAAATTGTACAATGTTTTGGCCGTCCACTTGCTGCACCTAGTGCGAATCAATCAGGGTGTCTTAGTCCTACTTCGGCTGAGGCTGTTTTTGCATCTTTGGGGGAAGCTGTTCCTTTGATATTGGATGGAGGCCCCTCTCAAATAGGACTTGAATCAACAATTATTAAGATTTGTGGTGAAGATATTTATCTTTTGCGTCCAGGGGGGCTTGCGGCTGATAAAATTGAAGAAGTTGTGGGAAAGCCTTTAAAACGGATAGATCAAAGAGCGGCGATTGAAGCTCCAGGGATGTTAAAGTCACATTATGCTCCCAATGCTGCGGTTCGTTTGAATGTAGAAAAGGTGGAAAAGGGCGAAGCGCTTTTAGCATTTGGTCCAAAACGCGTTATGGGGGTTGAAAATGCCGCTTTTATTTTAAACCTTAGTGAAGAAGGAAAGTTGGAAGAGGCAGCTTCTCATTTGTTTCAATACATGAAGGAACTGGATTCATTTAAAGTGAGATGTATTGCCGTAGAACCTATTCCATCGTATGGATTAGGGGAGGCTATCAATGATCGTCTTATACGCGCTGCAGCTCCAAGGGAGGAATGAACATGGAGCAGGAATTAATTGAGAGGTTTAAAGAAATTGTTGGCACCAAGCATGCTATAACAGATCAGGCGTTGATTGCACCCTATTTGCTTGAGGAGCGAGGGCTTTTTCATGGAAAAACCCCCTTACTTTTACGTCCATCTTCACCGCAAGAAATCTCATTGATTATGCAGCTTGCGAGCCAAACACGCACACCAATTGTCCCTCAGGGGGGAAACACAGGGCTTGTGGGGGGGCAGCAACCAGATGAAAGAGGGAAGAGCGTTCTTTTATCCATGGAGCGATTAAATAAGATTAGAACGATGAATCTTGAGGGGAATTTTATTATTGTAGAAGCTGGGGTTGTTTTACAGGATTTACAAAAAAAAGTGGATGAATCAGGGCGTTTTTTCCCTCTTTCTTTGGCATCTGAAAGTTCTTGCCAAATAGGGGGAAATCTTTCGTCGAATGCTGGAGGGACAGCTGTTTTAGCCTATGGCAATATGCGTGATCTTTGTCTTGGTTTGGAAGTTGTTTTACCAGATGGCCGACTTTTGGATGATTTGCGCTTTGTTAAAAAAGACAATAGCGGTTACGATTTAAAAAATCTTTTTATTGGTGCGGAAGGGACGCTAGGCATTATAACCGCAGCCGTTTTAAAGATTTTTCCGAAAGTAAAAGGAAAATCCGTGTCTTTGGTAGGGTTACATAGTCCAGCAAAGGCTTTAGAGTTTTTATCTCTGGCTCAAGAGTATGGAGGAGGGATGGTAACGGGTTTTGAGCTTATGGGAGATCTCAGTTTGCAAATGGCTTTAGATTATAAGATGTGTGAGAACTCTCCTCTCCAGCAGAAACATGAATGGTATGTGTTGATGAACATTTCATCGTTGCAAGGGAGTGATGAGGCGTTATCTGTGTTGAATATTATTCTAGAAAAAGCTTTAAAGAATGCAGTGATAGAAGATGCAGTTATTGCGCAATCTTTAAAACAGCAAGATTTTTTTTGGCAATTGCGTGAAGCCATATCACCAGCACAGAAATTAGCGGGAGGATCTATTAAGCATGATATTGCCGTACCACTTGCCTCCATTCCTGATTTTATTGCTGAGGCAGCACATATTGTTGAAGAGATTTCTCCAGGGGCACGGGTGGTTTGCTTTGGACACATGGGCGATGGAAATTTGCATTATAATATTACGCAACCCATTGGTGCTGATCCTAAAGTCTTTTTGAAATTATGGTCAAAAATGAATCATCACATTCATCGTTTAGTGATGGACTATAAAGGTGCATTTTCTGCTGAGCATGGAATTGGTCAGCTTAAGCGTGAAGAACTTCGTTCTTTTAAATCGCCAGTCGCATTGGATATTATGCAAGGGATTAAAAAGGCACTTGATCCTTTAGGGATAATGAATCCTAGAAAAGTCTTATAATTCAAGAATAATGAATTTTATCATGTATTTTTGTTTAGATTTTAATAACCAAAAAAGAAACCAGTTGTTTTTTATTCAAACTTTTAATAATTCAATGAGGAAAAGCTGCTAAAAGGTGTGTGTTATTTAAGATAAATTGGGACACTATATATGGCTAATCAATGCTTTAATCAGGCAAAAGCGGTGCTTGAATTTCGGTTAGATCCGTGCCATTTGCCACAAACGACAGCATATTTTTCACCCAAAACGGGCAATCAGGTTATTTGTTCGTTAAATGAGCGCGGTGTTTTTTTTAAAACGGATAAGTCTTCAAGCTTATCGCATTTAGTACCTCCTTATCATTTCAAAGGAATTGCAGCACGTACCGTAAAAACGCGTTCAGGAGAAAGAGCAGTTGTATTAGAGCTATTTCATGCTGATGAAGAATCTTGTATTCCACTTTTGGTTTCTAGAGATTTGAATAATGTTCTTTTAGATTGGCGATTATGGGCGGATACTTATGGCCTTCCCATGCTTATGATTAATGAAGATAATCGCATCGTTATTGTCAAAGATCGCTCTGATTTACATCGATTTTTTTGCACAACGCGGCATTCTAAACAAAAGCGTTTTTTACTTCGTTATAGCAATCCGTTAGGTTTGCGTTTGGTAATTGCGAATCGCATTGCATTCCAGTAATATTAGCGTGTATTGATTATTTTAGTTTTATGCGAGCACGAGCGTTTTTCTTGTTTCTTGTTGCGCTATGAGATTTCGTTGTTCGGAGCGCTGATATAAGGTGTGTAAGCTTCACACATGATGCGTTTTTAGAAGATGTGATTGAATATTCTTAAGTTTTTCTATTGGTCTTTATGTGAGAGAAGTGCATGAGTGAGAACTAAAAGGAATCCACTCAATAAGAGATCTAACTTTTAACAAATCAAATAGGATAGGAGTTTTTATTCTTCTGGGCGGGGAGGAAGTTAATGCTTGTAACCAAACTGTGAATGAGAAATTTTTGACAATAACATTTTCAGCAAGGATACAATTTGTATATCCATTTTTGTTGTTAAAACAGCAACACTTTTTTCAGATAGGGGAGTTTTCACAACAATGGAATAATTTTTTGTTTTTATTACATCATTAAAGCAGGAATAGCTTTCTTTGAGTATTTTTTAAATTTTCTTTTTTATAAAGCAAGTTATTGATTTATAAAGATAATGAAACATTTTATTATCTCGAATGAGAGTGACAAATATAATATTTTCATTTCATTTATTTCTTCTAATAAAAATCATTTTTTTGCATGTTACCGGAAGGGGATGTTTGTGTGAATGAAAACCATTAAATAAAGAGCAAAAACGTTCTGATAAATTTTTTAGATAACAAGGGGTATCGTAACATTGGGTGTTGGCTCCAATAACGGTATCAGTTTTTGTTTTTATTCAATAGAGATGATGAGGTGGATTTATATTCTTTACGGTTAATAGTGTGAAATGGAAGAAAGAGCATGAGAGATATTACTGCTTTTTGCGCAAATAACATGAAGTGTGTTCTTTAGGTATTTTATTCTTAAGGAAAATATACGCGCTTTTTCCAAAGTTATGGCCAACGCAAAGAAAATAAAAATGCGTGTATCATGCTCTTAGGTATAAGAATCAAATCGAAGAAGGCCAAAAGATTTAGTTTTCTCGCGCAACGGCGCGCCATCCGATATCACGACGAACAAAGCCTTCTGGCCAATCAATACAATCAACAGCTTCATAAGCTCGTTTTTGTGCGCTCGTAATCGTTTTTCCTGTTGCTGTTATATTGAGAACACGTCCACCATTTGCAATAAGTTCTCCATTGCGCAAAGTGGTACCAGCGTGAAAAACTTTCACATCGGGAAGCGCGTTTACTTTATCAACATTACGGATAAGAGTCCCTTTTTGAGGAGAGCCTGGATAACCATTAGCAGCCATAACAACGGTAAGAGCCATTTTTTCAGACCACTGGAGAGGTTTATTTTCAAGATTTCCTTGAGCTGCGGCAAGAAAAATCGGCAGAATATCATCTTTGAGACGCATCATTAAAACTTGACATTCAGGATCACCGAATCGTACGTTAAATTCAATGAGTTCGGGGCCTCTTTGCGTTATCATCAATCCAACGAAGAGAATGCCTTTAAAGGGGGCGCCCATTTCGTTCATGCTTTTTAAAGCGGGTTCAACAATTTCCTTAAGGGTACGATTTACCATTTCTTCGGTCATGATGGGCGCTGGTGAATAAGCCCCCATACCACCAGTATTTGCGCCAGTATCTCCATCACCCACACGCTTATGATCTTGAGCAGATCCAAAGGGAAGCGCAATTTTACCATCACAAAGACAAAAGAAGCTTGCTTCTTCACCTTCAAGAAAAGCTTCCACAACAATTTTGTTTTCTACATTGCAGGAGGAACTTTTAAAGCAGGCATCAACGGCCTTTAATGCTTCTTCCATGGTTGTTGCAACCACGACACCTTTTCCAGCTGCTAAGCCATCAGCTTTAATGACAATGGGAACACCTTGTTGATGAATGTAAGCTTTGGCTTTATCAGCATCATTAAAGCATTGGTAGCTTCCTGTAGGAATGTTATTCTTACGGCATAAATCTTTTGTGAAAGCTTTGGAACCTTCCAGTTGAGCTGCTTTTTGAGTCGGACCAAAGACACAGATATTAGCGCTATTAAGAGAGTTTGTGATACCTGCAACCAATGGTGCTTCTGGTCCTACAATGACAAGATCAATAGAATGTTTTTTACAAAACTCAATAACAAGGGAGTGATCATTAATATCTAAATTAATATTTTCACCAAATTCTATTGTTGCAGGATTTCCAGGAGCGCAATATAATTTTGTGAGCAGTGGTGACGCTGCAATTTTCCATGCTAAAGCATGTTCTCGTCCGCCTGAGCCAATAAGAAGAATGTTCATTGCTTGCTCCTCTCATAAAAGATGATAATTTCATCTTCTTCTCATAAGAATGAAATGTCTCTATCGCAAGACTAAAGGTAAATCATTTGATGAAAAAAAATAAAAATATTCCTCATGTTCAGTCCTATGATACCCAAGGGCGGGTTATGGATGCCTCTTCCAAACAATGGGTCTATAATTTTCTTCCTAGTTCTTTATGGTTTTATGCGCAATTGGCGCGTTGGGATCGGCCTATCGGATGGCAATTGTTGATGTGGCCTTGTTTTTGGTCAACAACAATGGCTTTTCTCTCTTATGACATGCATTATGAGTCTCTTTTATCAATGTTTTTTCATTGGGCTTGGTATCTTTTTCTTTTTTTTCTGGGATCCATCGCTATGCGAGGGGCAGGGTGCACTTGGAATGATCTTATTGATCATAAAATCGATTCTCAAGTAGAGCGAACACGTTCTCGCCCATTACCGACAGGTCATGTAAGTCGGTTTCAAGCAAAAATTTTTATACTTGTACAATGTTTGGTTGGTTTAGGGGTTTTATCACAATTTAATAGGTTTAGTTTTTTTCTAGGTATTTCATCATTGATAGCGGTTGCGTTTTATCCTTTTATGAAACGCGTAACCTATTGGCCACAGTTTTTTTTAGGGGTTGCATTTAATTGGGGGGCATTAATGGGGTGGGCTGTTGTGTTTGGAAATTTAAGCTGGGCACCCATTTTACTTTATGTGGGATCAATCTTGTGGACGATAGGATACGATACAATTTACGCACATCAAGATAAAGAAGATGATGCGACGATAGGTGTTCGTTCTACAGCGCTTCTCTTTGGTAAGGGAACAAAGCATGCTTTAGTTTTTTTGTACGGTGGTTTTGTTATATTTGTGAGTTTAGCATTTTATTTGGCTAAAGTACCTCTATTAAGTTTTTTGGGAGTTTTCCTAGCAAGCATCCATATGTTTATTCAAATTAAAGTTATTGATATAGACAATAGTTCACAATGCCTCAGGCTTTTCAAATCTAATTCGCTTATTGGTTTTGTAATTTTTGCTGGTTTAGTATGCGGTGGTCTATGGAGGATATTTTATTCTGCAGTTTAATGATACATTAGATAAAGTCAGATATGCTGTGATAATGAGGAGAGGAATGAAAATTCAAAGATACTTTCATTGATTTTAAAGTTTCTAATTTTTTGAATTTTCAAAGTTTATTTGTACTTTATGATGAATTTTGTTCAGATCTTTCTGGTTAGAAATAACAATCTTGTCAAAGTTTATTGAAATCAAAATAGACTTTTAAGAGGAATGAACAAGTTTTTAATTGAAAGTGCACTTTCTATTTATTCATTAGAATCAAAATATAGATGATAACTTAATTATTCTAGGCTTCCTTTGAAGATCACAGTTTTTCTTACCAGAAGTTCAAAATTAAGATTATCGTTTTGCTGAATACAGAATTTTCTCTTCAATGAGTTTATCGCTAACCTAACTTCAAGCGATAGAGAATATTATCAACCAACCTTTATCGTAAAAATAAAATTCTTCTTTAAATGAAATAAATCATCTCTTTTTATAATTTTGCAAATAGAAAATAATCGCTTAACTGTTAGGAAGAACTTCATAACGATGAAGCTTGAAGGATTTAAGGATTTAAGGATAGAGTTTTTGTCTTTCCCAATTGTTGTCTTCAACACAGTCGCGTGTAAAAAGGAGACGATCATGTAAACGAAAAGGGCGATCAGACCAGAATTCTATAGAAAGGGGTTTGACGCGAAAGCCAGACCAATAAGGGGGGCGTGGAATATTGCCTACAGCATAGCGCGCCGTATATTGAGCAATTGCTTTTTCGAGTACAAAACGATTTTCTAAGGGGTGAGACTGTTTCGATGCCCATGCACCAATTCGGCTGCCACGAGGGCGCGATTGGAAATAGGAATCGGCTTCCTGTTGACTGACTTTTTCAACAATTCCTCTTATTCTGACCTGACGACGGAGCGATTTCCAATGAAATCCTAGGGATGCTTTCATTGATTTCAAAATTTCTTGTCCTTTACAGCTTTCATAATTGGTATAGAAGACGAAACCTTGAGGACTGTAGTCTTTGAGGAGCACCATACGAACATTAGGGAGTCCTGTTTCATCAACTGTTGCAAGTGCCATAGCATTCGGATCATTTATTTCACTTATCGTTGCCTCTTCAAGCCACTTTGCAAAAAGTTCAAAAGGTTTTTGCATTTGCATAAAATGATCATCTGTTGGTATTTTATTGCTCATAGTGTCTCCAAATGTCAGTAAGCATGAGCATTGTCTCATTTATCAAGAAGCAAGGTAGCATTTTTTCTTATTTTCAAAAAGCCAATGTCTTCATAGATATTTTTCATGAGTATTTTTATGGTATCCGCGTTATTTTTATCTTTAGCATAGATGATAATGAACTATATTAAATAAATATCTCATTTTATCTGGTATTTTAGTTTTTTGATAGACATATAAAGAAAAGAAGAAATTATTCTTTAGAATGGATTGATGAATCTGTAAGGAATACTGAGCAACGTATCTGTTGATATTTTGAAAACGAAAAAATTGAAAAGAGGACAATATGCGTGATCCCTACACGATCCTAGGTGTGGCGCGTACCGCAAAACCGCAAGAGATTAAATCGGCATTTAGAAGATTAGCAAAGAAGTATCATCCAGACCACAATAAAGATGATGCAAAGGCTAAAGAAAAGTTTGCTGAAATTAATCAAGCTTATGAGATTATAGGTGATAAAGATAAAAAAGCACAATTTGACCGCGGTGAAATTGATATGGAAGGCAAACCGCTTTATCAAGCTTATGGTGCTGGTGAAAATTTTAGCAATAGACAAAATCCCTTTTCAGGAAGAGCGAGAGGATTTGATTTTTCCTCTTCTGGGGGGAAGGTTTTGATGCGAGTGATATTTTTCGCGATCTGTTTGGAGGCGGTAGTTTTTCAAATTCCACACATCGTAATCGTCCTCAACAAGGAGCCCATATTCGCGCTAATCTTACCATAACATTAGAGCAGATGGTTGGCGCCGAAAAGGTGGAAGTTGTTTTCCCACATGGAAAAAAATTAAAAATTAAACTTCCAGATTATATTGAGGACGGGCAAACTATTCGTTTAAAAGGTCAAGGAGAAGAAGTGCCTCATGGGCAAGCAGGAGATGCGTTGATAACCATTCAAATTCAGAAACATCCTCGTTTTCGGGTTGAAGGAAGGATACTCCATCTTGATTTGCCGGTTTCTCTTAAACATGCTGTTTTGGGAGCAAAAGAAGAAGTTGAGACCTTGGAGGGACGTGTGGTTTTAACGATTCCTGCTTGGTCAAGTTCTGATCGCGTTTTGCGCTTGAAAGGAAAAGGGCTTCGTTTAAAAAATGGTATAAGAGATGATCTTTATGTGCATGTTCGCATTATGTTGCCGGAAGATAAAAATGCTGCGCTAGAACAGTTTTTGCAAACGCAAAAAGACTAATTTTAAAATTTTTTATATATAAAAGCGTCGTTTTTGTTTGATTTTAATCCAATTACTTGAAGAAAAAGTTGACCTGTGTCATAGGCAGATGAATAATATTAATTTTAAGTAACAATGGGGCAGTGCTAATGGCTAAGGGTAATGGTTTATTGTACGGTAAGCGTGGTTTGATTTTGGGATTGGCCAATAATCGCTCCATCGCTTGGGGAATTGCTAAAGCAGCGAGTGCTGCGGGGGCAGAGCTTGCTTTTACCTATCAGGGTGAGGCAATGAAAAAGCGTGTTGAGCCTTTGGCTGAGGAATTAAAGGGAGTTGTCGTGGGACATTGCGATGTTTCTGACAGTGCCTCTATTGATACGGTTTTTAGCGCCATAGAAAAGAAATGGGGTAAACTCGATTTTTTAGTTCATGCGATTGGTTTTTCAGATAAAGATGAGTTAAGTGGTCGTTATATTGATATCAGCGAATCAAATTTTATGATGACCATGAATATTTCCGTTTATTCGCTAACAGCTTTAACAAAGCGTGCAGAAAAATTGATGCCAGATGGTGGTTCAATCTTAACACTGACCTATTATGGGGCGGAAAAGGTTGTTCCCAATTATAATGTCATGGGGGTTGCCAAAGCAGCTCTTGAAGCGAGCGTGAAATATTTAGCGGTGGATTTAGGACCCCAAAATATTCGTGTTAATGCGATATCTGCTGGACCCATTAAAACGTTGGCAGCTTCAGGGATTGGTGATTTCCGTTATATTCTAAAATGGAATGAATATAATGCTCCCTTACGTCGTACGGTAACAATTGAAGAGGTGGGTGATTCTGCTCTTTACTTGCTTTCAGATTTGTCTCGTTCTGTTACCGGTGAAGTTCATCATGTTGATTCGGGTTATAATATCATTGGTATGAAAGCCGTTGATGCACCAGATATTTCCGTTGTTAAAGAATAAGTTTGGTTTATAGGGTTGTATTGGACCGTGGTGCTTTGATCAAATTGAAAGCGGCCAAGGATATTTTTGAAGTAAAGAGCTATCTTATATAGAGCTCAACATCTGTTGTCATTGTGAATATTTGACAGAGAAACGGGTCTTTTTTCATGTCGCATAATACATTTGGTCATTTGTTTCGTGTAACAACATGGGGTGAAAGTCATGGGACTGCTCTTGGTTGTGTCATTGATGGTTGTCCCCCCAGAATTATTTTTACGCTTGCAGAAATTCAAGCTTATCTCGATAAGCGTAGACCGGGGCAATCTTTATATACAACGCAACGCCGAGAGCAAGATCAAGTAGAAATCCTTTCAGGAGCGATTGCTCAGGAAGACGGGACAACATTCGTTACAACAGGCACACCAATTTCTCTGTTGATTCGAAATACAGATCAACGCTCTCAAGATTATGGAGAAATTGCTTATCAATATCGTCCTGGTCATGCCGATTATACTTATGATGTTAAATATGGTATTCGTGATTTTCGAGGGGGAGGGCGTGCTTCAGCACGTGAGACCGCAGCGCGTGTTGCAGCTGGTGCTTTTGCACGTAAAATTATTCCGGGTTTGATTGTACGAGGAGCGGTCATCGCTATTGGTCCTCATAACATTAATCGTGATCGTTGGGATTGGTCAGAAGTTGAGAACAATCCTTTTTTTACCCCAGATGCAGAGATGGTTCAGGTTTTTAGTGATTATATCCGTAAAATCCGTAAAGAGGGTACATCTGTTGGTGCGGTTGTTGAGATTGTTGCAGAAAATGTTCCGGCAGGTTTAGGAGCCCCTATTTACGCCAAACTGGATCAAGACATTGCATCCTTGCTTATGTCCATTAATGCGGTCAAAGGGGTTGAAATCGGTGATGGTTTTGCGGCAGCCCGCTTGAGAGGAGAAGAAAATGCCGATGAAATGCGGATGGGAAATGATGGAAAACCACTTTTTTTATCTAATCATGCTGGGGGTATTTTAGGGGGAATATCGAGTGGACAGCCAATAGTTGCTCGTTTTGCTGTCAAACCTACGTCATCAATTTTAACGCCTCGTCGCTCTGTGGATGTTGATGGTCATGATGTAGACGTTATAACGAAGGGACGCCATGACCCATGTGTTGGGATTCGTGCCGTTCCTGTTGGTGAAGCGATGGTTGCTTGTTCTCTTGCTGACCATTATTTAAGACATCGTGGTCAAGTTGGGTGATTGAGAAGGTGAATAATGGCGTATGATGAAGAAAAAATTGTCTCAGCACTGAAAGCTTTTGAACGTGGTGAAATTGTTGTGGTGACAGATGATAATGACCGTGAAAATGAAGGTGATTTAACGGTTGCTGCAGCGCATTGTACAGAAGAAAAGATGGCATTTATTCTTCGTCACACAACAGGTATTGTGTGTACACCTATGCCAAAAGAAGAAGCACAACGATTTAATCTTGCTCTTATGGTGCGAGATAATGACTCAGCACACAGGACACAATTTACTGTTACTGTTGATTATAAACACGGCATAACAACAGGGATTTCAGCGCACGATCGTACATTGGCGGTGCGTAATCTAGCAAATTCAAATGTAGGGGCGGATGATTTTGTTCGTCCAGGGCATATTTTTCCTCTGATTGCGCATGAAGGGGGCGTTCTCATGCGTTCCGGTCATACGGAAGCTGCTGTTGATTTATGTAAATTAACTGGTTTACCGCCGGTTGGTGTTATTGGTGAGTTAGTCAATGATGATGGTAGTGTTAAACATGGCGATCAGATTACAGAATTTGTACAAGAACATCAGTTGCATATCATAACGGTGGCAGATTTAATTGCTTACCGCCAACGTAAAGAAATATTGATCAAGCATGTTGGAGAAATGCCGATTAAAACACCTGTTGGTCCTGCTCTTGTTCAAAGCTATCAACTCCCTTGGGAAACCATTCAGCATATTGCCATTATTTTTGGTGATATTCGTGGGGGGAGGATATTCCTGTGCATTTACATCATGAGAACATTATCAATGATGTTTTTTGTCAATCTTCAGATATCATGGTAATGATGCGACGTATGATGGAAAAAGAAAAACGTGGTGTATTGGTTTATTTGCGTGAAGGATCTGTGATAAAATCAACGATTGGCATTCAAAACATGGCAAGAGAGAGTTCAGAAAACCATGTGCAGGCTATTGAACGTGAAGAAGAATGGCGAAAAATTGGTTTAGGATCACAAATTTTAAAATATTTAGGAATAGGCTCTGTTATTGTTTATACTTTTAAAGAGCATCATTATATAGGTTTAGAAAGTTTTGGAATTCGTATATCCAAAACAGATATTTTTTGAGGTTCATATGACAAAAGAGATACAAGAGGGAGGTATTTCAATTTTAAGCTTTGAGCAAGCGCTTAAGCAACTTGAAGTTATCGTTGAAAAATTGGAACGTGGCGATGTGCCTTTGGAACAATCTATTGATATTTATGAACGGGGTGAAGCGCTGAAAAAACATTGTGAAAAACTTTTGAAGGTTGCTGAAGAAAAAGTTGAAAAAATTCAGCTTTCACAGGAAGGTTCTCCGGAAGGAATAGAACCACTTGATGCGCAATAATATTAAATATTTTGGGATAGTTATTTCGGGACTTAATAGATGTACTAATCTTGGTTTATGGAAAACAAATTTTATTGATTTCTTGTTTTATACAATAAATTAAAAATGAGAAAAATCATCAATCATCTCAAAGAGAGAAAAGTATTTTTCAGTAAAAAAGATGAAAAGCTTTCAATAAAAGAGTAGAGAAGATATTATTGTTTTGTCCTCTTACATCTCAGATAATAGGAAGGATTTTTTTTGTCTCAGGTCTTAACACCATTGCTTGACCGTATTTGTTTTCCGCAAGATTTACGGGCATTGCCTGAATCTGATTTGGCACAGTTGGCTGATGAGTTGCGCGCTGAAACAATTGATGCGGTTTCTGTAACAGGTGGTCATCTTGGGGCGGGACTTGGTGTTGTTGAGCTCACTATTGCATTACATTATATTTTCAATACACCAGAGGATAGGATTATTTGGGATGTTGGTCATCAAACCTATCCGCACAAAATTTTAACGGGGCGTAGAGAAAAAATTCGTACATTACGTCAAGAGGGGGGCTATCAGGTTTCACAAAACGTTCAGAAAGTGTGTATGATCCATTTGGAGCGGGGCATTCATCTACTTCTATTTCTGCAGGTCTTGGCATGGCGGTGGCGAGTGCTTTGAAAGCGGAAACAAAACGCAATATCATTGCTGTCATTGGTGATGGTGCAATGTCTGCCGGCATGGCTTATGAAGCAATGAATAACGCTGGTGCTTTGGATGCACGTTTGATTGTCGTTTTGAATGATAACGATATGTCTATCGCACCGCCTACAGGAGCTATGAGTGCCCATCTTGCACGGTTAGTATCTCGCCCTTCTTATCGTCATTTGCGTGAACGCGTAAAAGTATTGAGCGAAAAATTGCCAAAGTTTTTTTTAGATAAGGCACGTCGTTCAGAGGAATTCGCGCGTGGCCTTTTGGTTGGGGGAACTTTATTTGATGAACTTGGTTTTTATTATGTTGGCCCTATAGATGGGCACAATTTGGGGCATTTATTGCCTGTTTTAAAAAATGTTCGTGAATGTCCTCATGGTCCTGTTTTGGTTCATGTCATAACCCATAAGGGGAAGGGATATCCGCCTGCGGAAGCCTCATCTGATAAATATCATGGTGTTAATCGTTTTAATGTTACAACAGGAAAACAGGTTAAAGCATCAAGCAATATTCTACCCTATACGAAGGTATTTTCTAAAGCTTTAATAGAAGAAGCTTGCCATGATGATAAGATTGTTGGCATAACAGCAGCAATGCCAACGGGGACAGGACTTGATGCTTTTGCAGAAAAGTTTCCTGAAAAGATGTTTGATGTTGGGATTGCTGAACAACATGCCGTAACTTTTGCGGCAGGACTTGCTTGTGAAGGATATAAGCCTTTTGTTGCAATTTACTCTACTTTTTTACAACGTGCTTATGATCAAATTATTCATGATGTATCCATTCAAAAGTTACCGGTACGTTTTGCCATTGATAGAGCAGGTTTTGTAGGGGCAGATGGTGCAACGCATGCCGGCAGTTTTGATATTGTTTTTTTGGCGACACTTCCTCAGTTTGTCGTTATGGCGCCTTCAGATGAACTTGAACTGATGCATATGGTGCGTACAGCGGCAGCTTATGATCAGGGCCCCATTTCTTTTCGTTATCCGCGTGGTGAAGGTATTGGTATAGATTTACCACAACGTGGTGAGGTATTAGAGATTGGAAAAGGACGTGTTCTACGTGAAGGAACTAGGATCGCTCTGGTTTGTTTTGGAACACGGATGTCAGAAGTGTTGCGCGCTGCTGATATGTTAGAAGCTAAAGGGTTATCGACAACGGTTGCAGATGCACGGTTTGCAAAACCTTTGGATAAGGATTTAATGCGTCGTTTAGCACGTGAGCATGAAGTATTGGTAACCATTGAAGAAGGGGCAATCGGTGGATTTGGAGCGCATTTATTACAATTTTTAGCGCAAGAAGGGCTCTTAGAGCATGGTTTGAAAGTTCGTACACTCAAACTTCCTGATGAATATTTGAATCATGGTTCACCAGAAAAAGTTCTCTCAACTATCGGTCTTGATGCTATGGGTATTATCAATACGGTGTTGATGGCTTTGGGACGCGAGATTCGAATGGAATAGAAAATTCGAGTATGAGATGGCTTCCAGAAAAAGGCTCGATATTCTTTTAGTTGAAAAAAACTTTTTTAAGACACGATCCCGCGCACGTGATGCTGTTATGCGTCAAACCGTTAAAGTTAATGGTGAAATCATCTTTAAAGCGGGGCAAACTTTTTTTGATAATGCAGAGATTGTTGTTTGTGATCCAGCGCAGAGTTATGTTTCACGGGCAGCATTAAAATTGATTGCTGCACTTGATGTATTTCCGATTGTAACGGATAAAGTGACGGCTATTGATGTTGGTGCATCAACTGGTGGTTTCACACAAGTTCTTTTAGAGCGTGGAGCAGCGCATGTTATTGCTGTTGATGTTGGGCATCATCAATTTGATAAACGTTTATTGGGCAATAGTGCGATAACCTTATTAGAAGGTTTGAATGTTAGAAACTTTCAAAAGAAACATTTAGGTGGGCGGGAAATTGATCTTATTGTTTCAGATGTTAGCTTTATTTCTCTCAAACTTGCATTACCTCCTATTTTATCTTTAGCTAAGAAGGGTGCTCAAGCTGTTTTACTGGTAAAGCCCCAATTTGAGGTTGGCCGTCAATATCTTGGTAAGGGTGGGATATTAAAAGATCCATCAATGGCTAGAGAAACTGCTGAAAATCTTTTTGATTGGCTCAATATACAAACGGGATGGCATGCAAAAGCTTTACTTCCTTCCCCTATTACAGGTGGGGATGGCAATGTGGAATATTTACTATTCGGAGAAAAACAACAGTGAATGACAATGTCATCATCGATCATATAGGAGCAAATGGTTATGGTACGGCTAAAACGTCGCACGGCTTTGTTTATGTTCCTTTTACTTTGCCAGGAGAGCATGCTGAAATTATTGTTCATGGAAAATATGCGACATGTATAGCATTAAAAGAAAAATCACCAGAACGCATTGATGCTCTTTGTCAGCATTTTGGAGAATGTGGAGGCTGTAGTCTTCAACATTGGCGTGCTGATGCTTATCGCATGTGGAAACGACAATTGGTTGTTGATGCGCTTAAAAAATATGGAATTAATAGCGTTGTTGCACCTTTAATAGAATGTAAACCCTATAGTCGACGGCGGATAACGCTAACAGCATCCATGACTCCACAAGGTCAAAAAGTTGGTTTTAACCGTTCTCTTTCTCATGAGATTGTGGCTGTTGAGGAATGTCCAGTAAGCCATCCAGAACTTATTTCTCAGTTGCATAATATCAGAGAGCTCTGTGCTTTTCTAAGCAACTTTGTCAAACGGTTTCATGTCACGATAACACACGTTGAAAATGGTTTAGATGTTGCTTTAAGCGGTTGTATTGTACACCAATCACTGCGTCAGAAAATGATCAATGTTGCTCTTTCATCTAGGATAACACGTTTATCTGTTGACGGTGAAGTTTTGATTGAACGAGAAAAACCAGTAATTTATTTTGGAGATGTCCGTGTGGAATTTCCTTCTGGTGGTTTTCTTCAAGCAACCTGTGAAGCTGAAAATATAATGGGTAATATTATTTTGACTCATTTAAAAAACGCAAAGAATGCTCTTGATTTGTTTTCTGGGGTAGGAACATTTACTTTGCGTATGGCAAAAAAGATGAATGTTCATGCAATAGAAAATGATGAGAGTGCATTAAGAAATTTAAGTTCAGCCGCCCGTTTTGCAACTGGTTTAAAAACAGTCACCTGTGAAAGGCGTGATCTTTTCCGCCATCCACTTTCTGTAAAGGAGCTTGAATGTTTTGAGAGTGTTGTTTTTGATCCTCCTCGTGCTGGGGCAGAGCAACAAGTTCGTGAACTAGCAAAGGCAACAATACCCCGTGTTGTGGCAATTTCGTGTAATCCTGCTACATTTGCGCGTGATCTATCTCTTCTTGTTGCAGGCGGGTATGAAGTAGAAAGAATCATACCAATTGATCAATTTTTATGGTCACCCCATGTTGAAGCTGTTGCTATTTTGAGCAAAAAGAAAAAGAGAAAGGGCTGGAAGCTCTAACCTGATTTTTTTACAGCCATGAAGATTTTATAGAAAAATTTACTTGAGAATTATTATAAAATCTCTCCAAAATTTGTCGATAACAATAACCTTTTTCATTGAATAAAGAGCACTTGAATATAGAAGACTTTCCTATTTGAAGTTTTTTTATGATGAAATATGAAAAACAGTATTTTATGCAATATAAAGGACAGTATTCCCCTACACAAAAGATGAACATATTATAAAAAAAGTATGTTTGTGGGTATATCTGAACAAGCCGGCTCCATTATATTTGCCATCTCCCAATGACGTGATAGCCTTTGGCATGTAGAGCGGTTCATGAGAGGTATGCCTCTCTTATACAGTTTCGCTCCACATGGCTCTTGTCGCTTGTAACGTACAAACCAAGGACTTTTATTGATTCAACATACATAGATTCAAAATAAGAAAATCTTAGGGTATTCGAGGGGCTAAGTTAAATTGAATAAAAATAAATTATTTTTATAAATCAATATGTTGCATCAAAAATATTTTTCCTCATAAACCATCTTAATAAACAAGAAGAAGAAAATCTTTGGAAAAAATAAGCAAGCTTATTCATTTATCAGCGCAGTTCCACCAATTGTCATATTATTAATTCGCAAATGAGGCTGCCCAACACCAACAGGAACATTTTGTCCTGCTTTTCCGCACATACCAATACCATTATCCAATTTACTATCATTTCCAATCATTGTAATGCGTTGCATAGCATCTGGACCATTTCCAATAAGAGTTGCTCCTTTGATTGGTGCACCAATTTTACCATTTTCTACTCGGTATGCTTCAGTACATTCAAAGACGAATTTCCCAGAAGTAATATCAACTTGTCCTCCACCAAATGAAACAGCATAAATACCATTTTTTAAGGAAGAAAGGATTTCTTCTGGTGTTTTATCTCCTCCTAGCATGAGTGTATTGGTCATTCGTGGCATTGGGGCATGTGCATAGGATTCACGCCGTCCATTTCCTGTTGATTGTCCCCCCATAAGCCGTGCATTAAGCCTATCTTGCATAAAACCAACGAGTTTTCCATCTTCAATGAGAACGTTATATCCTGAAGGGGTTCCCTCATCATCGATAGTAAGTGAACCACGGCATTGCGGAATTGTTCCATCATCCACAACTGTAACACCTTTTGCTGCAACTTGTTGTCCTAAAAGTCCAGCAAAAGCAGAGGTTTTTTTGCGGTTAAAATCACCTTCTAAACCATGCCCCACGGCTTCATGGAGCATAACGCCAGGCCATCCATTGGCTAAAACAACATCAAATGTTCCAGCTGGTGCTGCTTCTGCTTCTAAATTTGTTAAAGCCATACGTAAGGCTTCATCCGCGGCTTTTTTCCAATTATCTTCACGAATAAATTGCTCAAATGCTTGTCGCCCTCCACAGCCATAAAAGCCATTTTCACGTCGATTGCCTTCAGCGGCAACCACAGATATAGAAAGTCGCACAAGGGGCCGAATATCACGAATCAAATGTCCATCTGCCCGTAAAATTTCGACATGCTGTAGTGAGCCAGAAAGAGAAACAGTTACTTGATGCAATTTATCATTTTTAGCCCGTAAATAGGCATCAATTTTTTGCAAAAGAGCACTTTTTTCTTCAAAAGATGGAGTATCCAGAGGATTATGCGGTTGATAAAGTCTCTTATTTGTTTGTTGAGGGGCTATGCTATAAGATCCTGCATGATTATTATAGGTAACAGCTTTAGCTGCTTCACTCGCGCGTTTGAGTGCAGCAGCTGATAATTCACTAGAATGTGCATATCCAGTTGCCTCTCCAGCAACGACGCGAAGACCAAACCCCATATCTTGATGGAAAGAGCCGTTTTTAAGCTGTCCATTATCAAATAAAAGAGCTTCGCTTTCTGTATACTCGAGGTAAAGCTCGCCATCATCAGCATGATGAAGCGTTTCCTCTACCAGCGACTGAACTTTAGAGGAAGCAATATCAAAATGATCAATCAGCGATTTCATAAGAATTATCCTATTTTTATTGAGGGCTCAGAAGATTTTTATTGATCTAACTTAAGAAGCTCTTAAAACATATGATGAGATTTTAATTGTCCAATGTATGTTAATTTCATTCATGTGGGTAGGGCTGCATAGGCTTCACTGAGGCCCTGAAGATCAACAAGACCTCCAATTCCTTGTTCAGGGGTTGTAAAGATAAGATAGGTTGCCATTTTTCCTTTTAAAAAGAGTTGCAATATGTTTTCTTTCAGAAAAGCTTCAGCAACACAATTATCACCAAGACAACGACGATATTCCATTCTTCCCATATTCTTATCATCAATTTTAATTCCAATACCGGGACGTAACTCAACGCGAATCGGAACAAAAACACGCATTAAAGCTCCTTGCTTTTGAGGAAGTTTATAAAATGTAATGCGTAAGGTAATATCATGGCGCCCTTGGGTATGGACATTTTGTATAGCTTCACATTGCATATTTGGTGTTCCTGGTGGCAAAGCACAAACCTTTGTCCATGCACCATAGGTTTGTGGAGTAGGCACATTTTGCGTATAGGGTGTTTGTGCAAGAGCATGATTAATCAAACCACCATAAAGTATGTGAAGAACAGCACCAATAAAAAAAGTTTTTTTAAGTAATTTATAAAGTATCACAGAAAATCCTATCCGATTCAACACACACAATCATGCATAGATTTGCATAAAAAAATGAATTCCTCACGTAAAAACTATAACACAAAACCAGTATTTACCCAAATATATTCATCTCTATGCAAGAAAACAAAGAGAAATGAGGGACAAGAACATTTTATAGGAGATAAATTTTCAGCATGGCTTTATAATGCTAGGTAGGATACATTTATAATATAAGAGAGTGTATTGATTTAAAAAATGTATTTTTGTTGCAAATATTCCTACCTATTTTAAGGGGGGATACAAGAAGGGTATACCGTATTTTCTCAAAAATATGATTGGTTTTAATGGGTTATTGCTATACGCTAGATAATGTTTGCCAAATAATATTTGTTTGTGAATGACAGAAATGAAAAAGGGTTTTGAGTGGAATGTCTGTTTCAGAAGAGTTATCGGTTGCGAAGGGGCAGTCAACGCCACCAAAATCCAGTATCGGTGATTATATCACATTATTAAAGCCACGTGTTATGTCACTTGTGGTCTTTACAGCATTGGTTGGTTTGGTGGTGTCTCCTGTTCCCATCAATCCGTGGTATGGTTTTTTAGCAATCTTATGTATTGCTGCTGGCGGCGGCGGTGCGGGGGCACTGAATATGTGGTATGATGCTGACATAGATGCTGTGATGGAACGGACCAAAAAGCGTCCTATTCCTATGGGTAAAATCAGCCCCCAAAAGGCATTTATTTTTGGTATGGTTTTGTCTCTGCTTTCGGTATTGGTTATGGGGAGCTTCATTAATTGGTTTTCGGCATTTTTTCTGGCTTTTACAATTTTCTTTTATGTCGTTATCTATACGATTTGGTTAAAGCGTATTACACCACAAAATATTGTTATTGGGGGTGCTTCTGGGGCTTTTCCACCAATGATCGGATGGGCTGTCACAACTGGGACAGTGAGTTTTGATAGCTTTTTATTATTTTTAATCATTTTTATGTGGACCCCCCCTCATTTTTGGGCCCTCTCTTTATTTTCATCTCTTGATTATGAGGCAGCAGGTGTTCCTATGATGCCTAATGTACGAGGTGAATACTCAACAAAAAAACAGATCTTATTTTATACGATTTTAATGGTACTGTGCGCTATTGCTCCTTGCTTTACGGGTCTTGGTGGAATTTTTTATGGTATCTTTTCGACAATTTTAGGCATTATTTTTATTTATTTTGCCTATCGTTTGTTGAAAGCTGATACACATGATGAAACTGTTTTGATGGCTAAAAAAACGTTTTTCTTTTCGTTACTTTATTTAGCAGCTATCTTTGGAGCTCTTTTGATTGAATATTTTGTTTGATATTCAATCATTCTTTAGTCGTATAAAAGAAAATTTTAAAAGAGCTTTGCTGCAAGAAAATGTTGTAAATAGAGTGTGTTCCTATGCAAAAGATGGTATTGCGCATTTTTTTACATTACTTATTCGTGTATAACGATAGGTTGTTTGAATACGAGACTAAAGCTGTAGAGATTAAGGATGATGTATGTCTGGACTTCCCCCTTTAACGATACGTCTTTGTGGGCCCCGTGGATTTTGTGCAGGGGTTGATCGTGCTATCCAGATTGTTCTCCTTGCATTAAAAAAATACAGTGCTCCCGTATATGTTCGTCATGAAATTGTACACAACCGCTACGTAGTTGAGGGATTACAGCAACGGGGTGCTGTTTTTGTTGAAGAACTTGATGAGATTCCAGAAGAACATCGCAAGCAACCGGTTGTTTTTTCTGCCCATGGTGTCCCAAAATCTGTCTCAGAAGAAGCACGGCATTATAATTTGTTTTATCTTGATGCAACATGTCCGTTGGTCTCGAAAGTTCACAAACAAGCAATAAGGCATCAACGTCATGGTCGCCATGTTATATTGATTGGTCATGCTGGCCATCCTGAGGTGATAGGAACAATGGGACAGCTTGAAGAAGGAGCTGTGACGCTTATTGAAACGATAGAAGATGCTTTGCATTATCACCCCAATGATCCAGATAAATTAGGATTTGTTACACAAACAACGCTTTCTGTTGAAGATACAGCAGGAATTCTGGATGTATTAAAACGACGTTTTCCTACATTAGCAGCTCCAGCAGCTGAGTCAATTTGTTATGCTACAACGAATAGACAAGATGCGGTTAAAGCAGCAGCAAAGGGGAGTGATTTGTTTTTGATTGTGGGGGCACCCAATTCTTCTAATTCACGACGTTTGGTAGAGGTTGCCGAAAAGTCTGGTGCGCGGCAAGCTATTTTAGTTCAACGCGCTGATGAAATTAATTTTGAAAACCTAAAAGCTCTTTCTGTTGTTAGTCTTTCAGCAGGGGCTTCAGCGCCTGAAATTATTATTGATGAAATTATTGCAGCATTTCGTGCGCATTATGAGGTAACAATAGAACTAGCTGAAACACTGGTGGAAACGGAAAGATTTTTAGTGAGTCGTGAATTACGTGATGTTATTTTAACATCTCAGGATATGGCATTTGTAAATGGTCAAGCAAAAAATGAAAATCAGAATACAGATATATCTACAACGAAAGCAGAATAATGGCCGTTTATACAAATATTCATCCAAATGATTTAAAAGCATTTTTAACACGCTATGCAATAGGGTCGCTTTTGTCTTATCAAGGGATAGAGGAGGGGATTGAAAATTCTAACTTTATGCTGGAGACAACACAAGGGCAGTTTATTTTAACACTTTATGAAAAGCGTATTTCAAAAGATGATTTACCTTTTTTTTGCCGCTTAATGCAGCATTTAGGACAGCGTGGAATTCCTTGTCCACAACCTCTTATTCAAAATGATGGAACAATGATCGGTGAACTAGCAGGACGCCCTGCTGCTATTATTACTTTTCTGGAAGGAGAGTGGATCCGACAGCCCAATATAGGTCATTGTGGCGAAGTAGGTAGGGGGTTAGCACAATTGCATTTAGCAGGACAGGACTTTACCCTCAGTCGTAAAAATACGCTTTCTGTTATGGACTGGCAAGTATTATGGCAACGTTGTCAAAATACAGAAGATGCATTGTTAAAAGAATTTGGACAAAAAATTGAGTTTGAATTGGCTTTTTTACAAGAAAATTGGCCGTTCAATTTACCAACAGGCATTATTCACGCAGATTTATTTAATGATAACGTCTTTTTTGTGAATCATCGTCTTTCTGGTATGATAGATTTCTATTTTGCTTGTAATGACTTTTTTTCTTATGATTTAGCAATCTGTTTAAATGCTTGGTGCTTTGAGCCTGATTATTCCTATAATCTTACCAAAGCACGTAAGTTATTGGAAAACTATCAAAAAATAAGACCATTGATCCCTTTAGAATTGGAAAAGATTGTTTTATTGGCTCGTGGTGCTTCTTTACGTTTTTTACTCACGCGTCTTTATGATTGGTTTAATACACCGCCTGATAGCTTTGTTATTAGGAAAGATCCATGGGAATATTGGCACAAACTTTGTTTTTTCAGTCATGTAAATTCGCTTAGTGAATTAGGTTTGTAAATTTTATGGCAACTCAACAAAAGGTCGTTGAAATTTATACAGATGGTGCTTGCTCCGGAAACCCTGGAGTCGGAGGTTGGGGAGCAATTTTACGCTGGAATAGTCATGAACGTGAGCTTTATGGTGGTAAGGCCCACACAACAAACAATCAAATGGAACTCATGGCGGCAATTTGCGCATTAAAGGCGCTTAAAGAGCCTTGTTCGGTCGATCTTTATACAGATTCAGTTTATGTGCGTAATGGTATATCTAAGTGGCTTGAAGGTTGGAAAAAAAATAATTGGCGCACTGCATCAAAAAGTCCTGTGAAAAATGTGGAGTTATGGCAGGCTCTTGAAGATGCTTGTTCTTGTCATACGGTCAGATGGCACTGGGTAAAAGGGCATGCAGGACACCCAGAGAATGAACGCGCTGATGCTCTTGCGCGCAAAGCAATTACTGAATATCGCGAAAATGGACGTTTTTTGACATAATTGCTGCTTGAGAAGCTTTGCTCTTCTATCATGGGATAGCAAGAGGGGGTGATTGTGTATGGAATATAAATATTCCACTTAAAGCGTGATCTTTAAAAGAAACTGTATAAAAAATTTTTTGATCTGTTTTCTCTGGTACGAAATAGAGTGGAGCGCTAAAGAGCGAATATTTTGCATTATCACTGATTTTTTTGGCTGCTCCAATTTGCATTTCCCCTCCATCTAAAAAGAGAGAGGAAGGTGCGGTTTTGTTATTGTTGTGTATTTTTATAAGGAGGGTATTGTTATTTTTTTTGGCGCTTATTTTTAGGGTATTTTGCATCATGCGTGGCAAAGAATCTTGGGCATTTTTTAACAAGGAAGCGGGAATGGGGTTGTTTTTTAGAGAAGATGACAAAAAATCAAAGTTAACAGTCAATGGAAGGCAGATTTTATGGCATAATCCAAGAGTGAAAGTACCATTTAAATTTTTGCTTGAAGAAGATAGATTAAAGGGCAATATCACTTTATTTTTATAGCCTAATGACCAATCATTTTCTGTTTCAAAAAGCTGTGGAGTAGGATAAAAGATTTCATAAGAAACCTGTTGGTTAAAATTAAAGAAGGGGGCCATTCCTGAATTACCTGGATTACGCCAATATGTTTTCCATCCTGGTTTAAGCACAATTTCAATAAATCCTTCTCTCATTCCAGAAGGAGAAGGTTCAGTGATTGCTAAGCGGATACGTCCCCCCTCTGATTTCTGCCAAGAGGTTGCAAAAAGCTGGAGTTCTTGTTCTGTTTGAGCCTTTATAGGAATATTAAGTAATTCTAAAACGATGAATGTTAAGATTAAAGTAACGAAAATCCTTTTATAAAAGAAAGCTGCGATATTTTGTAAATTTATAAATATGTAACTTTTTTTCATTTGAGTTTTATTTTCCTAGTGTAATAAATGAACAAACTTTTATCGTGTAAATTATGGAGAATAACAGATTAATGAAGCAGTGTAATGGCTTTTTGGGTGGACAATTACTCATAGCAATGCCTGGGATGAATGACAAACGCTTTATTCGTTCTGTTATTTATATTTGTGCGCATTCTGATACCGGTGCGATGGGCATTATTCTTAATCAATTGCATCATATTGATTTTCCAGAGCTTTTGCTTCATCTTGGTGTCATCGACAGTGGACAAAAAAAAGGTCTTTCTGAATCAGTAAAACAGTTTCCAGTTCGCTATGGGGGGCCTGTTGATCCTTTGCGTGGTTTTGTCCTTCATTCAGATGATTATGCGTGTGAAGAAACTGTTTTTATTGCAGATAAGGTCTGCTTTACTGCGACAACTGATATATTAAAAGCGATCAGTTGTGAACAAGGTCCACAGCATGCACTGGTAGCGTTAGGCTATGCCGGATGGAAAGCTGGTCAACTTGAGGAAGAAATCTCTACAAACGGTTGGTTAATCAGTTCTACATCCCCTAGTTTTCTTTTTGAAAGTGATTTAAGTTGCAAATATGATAAGAGTTTAACACGCATGGGGATTGATCCAACCTATCTTGCTTCCGTAATGGGGCACGCGTAAAGTTTTTTCTCAGCCTTTCAATTTTATACGTTATTCCATTCCTTATGTTTTTCTTTTAAAGAAATAACCCTTAGTGCGCTCAATCCCATTTCTCAATGGGTGCTTGTAAGTGGTATAATAGTAAATCCGTTAAACCCTCGTCTTTACGCTTGTGACGCAACAAGCTGGCAGCATCATTGCACACTCATTGTCAGCCCTAAAATGTTACTGACAAGCTCTTGGCGTTTCTCAACAATTCAAGAAAAGGCATTTTTACTGCTTCTTTTTAATAGTTTTTTAGTCACACGGCTCTCCCCATCTGGCAACGTACAAGCGACATGGTTTTGATTGATTCAACATGAGAGAATCTTATGATATTCAGAGTTTTAATCCAAGTTGAATAACGATAAAGCATCCTTATAAATCAGTTTGTTGATTTATAAGGGAAATGGCTTTGAACGAGAGTAATTAATTCTTCTATGGCAATTGGTTTTGTTACAAGTGTGCTTTGAACATATTTACAGCCCTCTTGACGAAGGAAGATCGCTTCTTTTTCATTTTCAACACCTTCTGCGATAATTTGCAAGTTAAGATCTATTGCCATATTAATGATAGATTTAAGAACAAGTTTCTTTTTGAGTGAGTCAATTGAGATAAGTGAACGATCAAGTTTAACCATGTCAAACGGATAACGCACAAGATAGGTCAGTGACGAATAACCTGTTCCAAAATTATCGAGTGCAAGATTCATTCCCAGTGCTTTAATTTGTTCGAGAAAGTGCGCTGATTGTTCAGGATTATTTCTTAAAACAAATTCAGATATTTCAATCATCAAACGCCCTTTGTGGAGCGGATTGCGAAGCAAAGAGGCACGCAGTTGACTGATAAAACGAGAATGAATCATTTCTGCGCTTGGTAAATTAATTGAAATAAAGAAAGACTGTTGGGAGAATTTTTCTTCTACATTTATAAGATCGACAATGGCATTATCGATGATAAATTGTGACAAATCCATAACCATTTGTTCATTTTCTACGATCTTTATGAAATCAGAGACATTTAATTTTCCATAAGTTGGATGATGCCATTCTACAATTGTTTCAAAACCAATAATATGTCCGTCTGATAAATTAAGAATAGGATGATAGAGGATTTTCATCTCATGGCGTTTTATGGCATAATGAATATCCTTTTCCAGCGTATTATGTTCAAGACCCAAAGTGCGAAAGTTAGGACGAAAAGGTTCAATATGGTTTCCACCCATTTGTTTTGCACGAATCATCGCTAATTCACTATCATTAAAAATATCTTTAGCTGTTGATCGGCTTTCACTCCATGTAACCAATCCGATAGACGTTGAAAGGACTATTTTGTTTTCTGAAAGTGAAATAGGGGCTGAAATTGTTTTGTGCAAATGATCTGCGAACGCTGCAATTTTTTGTGGTTCATTTTCACTGAGTAAAATAATTGCAAAACGATCTGCTGAAAGACGCGATAAAGTATCTTGAAAGTTAATAAGGCGATTTAAACGACGGGCGATTATAAGCAATACAGTATCCCCAACAGCTACGCCTAATTTACGATTAATTTGACGAAAATTATCAAAATCAATCATAAAGACGGTTGGTCTAATTTTGATATTTGCTTTTGCCAAAGAGGTATAATTTTGTAGTCTATCAAAGAAAATCTGTTGGTTAGGAAGGCCGGTTAAGCTATCATGGATTGCATCATGCAATAAGCGTTCTTCAGATTTTTTATGGTTCGTAATATTGACAATGGTTCCGATGATACGTGTAATTTTTCCATCTTTTTGCATAGCTGGACGTGCACGAAGAGAAAACCAATGATAATAACCTCCACCGGAAGAAAGCCGAAAAATTTGATCAATGCGTCCTTTTTTATTTTTAAGAATAATATCCAATACGGCTTGAAAGCGCTCACGATCATCATAGTGTAAGGCTGAAATCCAGTTGCGCATAGTTCCATTGAGGTTGTGGCTTTCAGTACCCAAAAGGGTTGTCATGTTTGGATGAACAACAATACGATCACGCTCAATATTCCAATCCCAAATAATATTTCCAGCTCCTTTTGCTGCGAGGACTTGTTGTTCAAGGTCGGAAAATATTCCTTCATGGAAAGCATCATTAGAAAAAGTTTGTTGCAGGACAGTAAAGCTAATGAGAAGAACAATGAGAACTAATCCTCCTGCCAATGCTGGTTGGATAATATCATTGTTTAAATGTCCTTCTATGCAGGCATAGGCTCCGACACACCAAAAGCTAATAAGCAACCATGTTGGGATAAGCATAATAGCACGGTCATAACTTCGAATTGCAAAATAGATGATTAACAGTATACCAAGCACTGCGGTAAGGCCAAAGGATAGACGAGCAATTCCTGCCGCTCTGATTGGATCATAAATAGCAAAGGCTCCTAAACTGAAAAAGGCAATGATCCAAGCGACAGCACCATAACTAAAATGATAATGCCAGCGATTAAGATTAAGGTAGGTAAAAAGAAAAATGAAAAGCGTTGCGGCAAGGGCTACTTCTGTACCAGCACGCCAGACTGGTTGGGTTGTGAGTGTAATTGCAAAGAATTTATTTAAAAAATTAAAGTCAATTCCAATATAAAAAAGCACGGCCCAAGCGACAGCGGCTGTTGCGGGAAACAGCCCTGTTCCACGGACAACGAAGAGAACAGTTAACAAAAGTGCTAAGAGACCTGATATCCCAAGAAGAATACCATGATAAAGTGTATAAGAATTAATAGCATCCTTATAAGCTTCAGGCTTCCATAAATAGATTTGCGGTAGATTTGCAGAGCTAAGTTCGGCCACAAATGTAACAACAGCACCGGGATTGAGAGTAATACGAAAGATATCAGAATTTGCACTAGGTTGACGATCGAGAGAAAAACCTTCACTTGGTGTTATAGATTGAATCCGTTCTGACCCAAGGTCAGGCCAAAACAATCCAGAATGCGCCATGCGGTAATGGGGGGCAACGATGAGACGGTCGACTTGTTCATCCGTTGGGTTTGCAAGAGAAAAAACGGCCCAGTTTCCAGAAAATTTTTTACTTTTTGCCTGCACTTCAATACGCCATACAATACCATCTGGTCCTGGCGCTGTACTTGTTTGAAAAATAGAGTTTTTTGTATGGTGAACTTCAATTGCTTTTGAGAGATCAAGAGCAGCATCCTGAGAAGAAATCTTAACGGGCTCAACGGCATAGGCTGATGTAAGATGGACAAGAGAACTAACGATGATAATGAAAATGATGTCAATTATTTTACGCAAACTCTTCACAATGTCCCACTCTCAATATTTTAGGATATTTAATTTTCATTTAGATTAAAAAAACGTTCACCTTTTATCATTTATTTACATAAGAAACTGTTATCACTTTCTCTTAAAGTTATATAATTTTATCTATAAATAGATCACATCCCCATTTGCTTCAATAAAACTTGAATCGCATGGAGTTTTATATTTTAAAAAAGCAACGTAAAATCATGAATCGCTAAATTTTTCAGACTCTTTATTCATTAGGATCTTTATCACATGAAGGAGGAGTTGGATAGTTTTGTACACTTCTTTGTCCAACATTTCCAAAACTTATTTAATAAGGAGAGTTTTTGTGGTAAATTTTATCATAAAAGTAAAGTATGTGTATGGTATTGTGCTGCTGCTTTAGAAAAGCGGTTGTTTACTTTAGTTTGTATGAAAGAGTTGACGTTAAATCATCAAAATTCATGAGGGGGCCAACAGGTCCTACAGCTGTGAGTGTTGGCGTGGAACTTGTAAAAAGACGATGCGCTAAATCAGTTAATCTTGTAGGTGTGATGAGATTGAGGCGCCCAATTGTTTCTGATATTGGAATGGGGCGACCGTAAAGAAGTATTTGGCGCGCAATGAGATGTGCTTGACTAGCAGGATTTTCTTGGGACATTATGAGATTAGCACGATATTGTGTTCGTGCTCGTTGGAGTTCATTAGCGTGAATATTTTTACTTGCCTTGGAAAGTTCATCAAGAATTACAGGTAAAAGTTCTTTGAGACCTTCTTGTCCAGTTGCTGCATGAACACCAAAAAGCCCAGTATCTGAAAACCCCCAATGAAAAGCATAAATAGAATAGCATAATCCACGTTTTTCTCTTACTTCTTGAAAAAGACGTGAGGACATTCCTCCACCAAGGATGATGGAAAGAATTTGGGCCGCATAAAAATCACGCGCGTGATAAGGGCGCCCCTCAAGTCCTAGAACAACTTGTGTATCCATTAAATCGCGATATTCACGAAAATCGCCGCCGACATAATTTGCAAGATTAGTAAGAGAGGCGGTTGAATGGGAGCGAAAAGTGCCAAGACGACTTTCAACTTCTTTTAGAAAGCTTTCGTGTTTTACAGCTCCTGCTGCAACGACAATCATACGATCTGCACTATATTGTTTATTGATGAAATCATGAAGATCAGCAGATGTAAATGATTGAATAGTTTTAGCTGTTCCTAAAATAGAGCGACCAAGGGATTGATGACGAAAAGCTGTTTCAGTAAAATGATCAAAAACAATATCATCAGGCGTATCATGGGCGGCACCAATTTCCTGAAAAATGACTTGTTTTTCTCGTTCTAGTTCATCTTCATTAAATTTTGAATGCGTCAAAATATCAGCTAAAATGTCGATAGCAAGTGGAATATCACTTTTAAGGACACGTGCAAAGTAAGCTGTTGTTTCAATACTGGTTGTGGCATTGATTTCACCACCAACATCTTCAATATCGGTTGCAATTTGAAAAGCGGTACGGTTTTCGGTTCCTTTAAAAGCCATATGTTCAAGCAGATGGGCAATACCATGCTGTGTGAAGGATTCATTGCGTGAGCCTACTTTAACCCATATGCCAAGTGCAACACTGTCAATCTGTGGCATTGTATGTGTGGCGATAGTCAAACCATTACTAAGACGACTAACATCTACATCCATGTATTTACAACTCCATTAAATAAGCTACACACCTCACTGTTAAGGGTATTAGAATATTCTTGATTTAAATTAATGCAGCTAACTTTAATAAGATGCACGTGATTTTAAAGAAATATAATCTTTTACTATTTTTTCATCATTAGCAAGACTTATGAAGTGTTCTTCATATTTCATAATATCATTGAGATGAGATGGCCATGGGGCATGAATTCCACAAGCATTTTTGATTGTATCAGGAAACTTAGCTGGATGAGCTGTGGCAAGGACAATCATTGGAATATGCGGTTTTTTATTTTCACGCGCTACTTTAAGGGCGACGGCTGTATGTGGATCAACAAGATAGCCACTTTCTTTATAGACACGATCAATTGTTTGTGCTGTTTCAGCTATGTTACTTTTTCCAGCCGAAAAGAGAGAACGAATATTTTTGAGTTGCTTTTCATCAAGAGTAAAAGCTCCCGTTTTTTCCAAATTTTCCATTGCATTACGAATCCACATTGGATCACGATTGCCACTTTCAAAGAGTAAACGTTCAAAATTAGAAGAAACTTGAATATCCATAGAAGGTGATGTAGTATGGGCGATAGGTTGTGTTTTGTAAGTACCGCTGTTCAATGTACGTGCGAGGATGTCATTGTCATTGGTTGCAATAATCAGTTGAGCAATAGGTAACCCCATACGAGCCGCAACATAACCTGCAAAAATATCACCGAAATTTCCAGTAGGAACAGTAAAGGAAACAGCTCTATCAGGCGCACCTAAGGAAAGTGCAGATGAAAAATAGTAAACAATTTGCGCCATAATACGCGCCCAGTTTATAGAATTAACACCTGAAAGGGCTCTTTTTCTACGAAAATCATGATCGTTAAACATTGCTTTAACCAGAGCTTGGCAATCATCAAAATTCCCTTCAATGGCAATGGCATGAACATTGGTACTTTGATTGGTTGTCATTTGCCGTTGTTGAAGCGGTGACACACGTCCTTTAGGAAATAAAATAAAAATATCTGAGTGTTCTTTTCCAGCAAAAGCTTGTATCGCAGCGCCTCCTGTATCACCCGATGTTGCAGCAATAATCGTTGCACATCTATTTTCTTTAGTCAAAACATAATCCATCAATCGAGCAAGAAATTGCATGGCGACATCTTTAAAAGCTAAAGTAGGCCCATGAAAGAGTTCAAGGATAAATTCATTTGTTCCAGTTTGTTGTAACGGACAGACTGCTGGATGGTGGAAGGTTGCATAAGATTCAGCAATCATATTTTCAAAAGCTGTATACTCGATCTCATTATTCACAAAAGGCCACAGAAGTGTTTTAGCAATTGTTGCATAAGACTGGCCACGAAGTGCACGTAACGCATCAAATGATAGTTGGGGAAATTTATCTGGCAGGTAAAGTCCGCCATCATTTGCCAATCCTGTCATGATTGTTTCTGTAAAGTTTAAAGCAGGAGATTGCCCTCTCGTGCTGATATATTTCATAAATTTTATCCTTTTTTATTTCTGGAAAATTGATGAAGTTATTTATTTCATATTTTTCATAATATTTAAATTATTAAATGGATAGAAGTTTATTTTCTTCTTTTTGACTTAATATAAAAGAAAAATGAAAGAAATAGTCTTAAGCATTTTTATTTTTGAGATATAAACTTAAATGTTCACAGAAAACTTGTTATAGTTGAAAAAGTTTCTCTCTATTATTCATTCACTTGAAAGATACAGCGTATCTTCACTTATGTATCTTCCTGAATAATGAGATCAAATATATAGAACGGTATTTATTAAAGAGCTCTTTTGTAAAACTCAATTATCTAGAGTTATTTTACGCTTTTACACCTTGTAACAATTAAATCCGCTAAAACGAATATTGAAATGATACATCTTAAGATACACACTGGAAAATTTATAAGATGATTTTAGGGCATTTTGTGTGCAAATATATATTTTGAATAATCTTTGTTCAGCTTATATACAAACTAAGTATCACATTTGTGCTATATAGTATGGTAACCTAAAAGAGCTTATTAACAGAAAGCATAAAAACAGCCTGCTAAATGATGGAAAGCAGGCTGTAAAATATTCCTATGTTAAATAAAAAGTAACAGAATATCTTTGATCATTTTCCTTTACTTTTTCCGATTGCCCATCCGATCATCCCGCTAAGTATAGACATAATAGATCCTGTCAAGAATCCAAAACCCAAAGCGCCTGTTACAGAAAGAGCGCCTAGAGTAATGGGTTCAAATACTTTCTCTACTTTTCCTTCAATGTCAGCTTCGGCAGCTTTATTTTCTTTTTCATAAGCGAACTCTGGGGCATAGAAAGCAGGGATATTGATAGCTCGTTCCTTTCCTTTTTCCGTGAGAGAAACAGTTTCCTGTTGAGCATCATTTTTCAAATGAGTGGCATGAACATTTATAACTTGTGGAAGTAGAAAAGAAACTGCTACAAAAATATTTAACACGTAATTTTTCAATACTTTTATCATAATTTACCGCCAATATTTTTATTTTAACCTAAATTGAATAGATGCGTCGGTAGAATGAGTGCACATTAAGGAAACAGAAAGCATTTAAAGCTATTTTTTATTCTTAATGGGATAATTCATTCATTTTTTATCACCAACCATGGATAAAAACAGACTGCATCTATAGTTTATATTTCATACGATAAGATCTTATTTTTATAAAATTTCAATTTTAAGAAGATTTAAAGTATGATGTCGCTTTAGTTATTATCCATCCTAACAACAAGCCTACCATACTTGTTGCATATCCGATGGCCATCCCTATACCAAAAGCCCCGACTGTAAAAGGTTCAACAACCTTTTCAAGTTTTCCCGCAAGGGTTATGTCATTTCCCACACCATGATTTAGATTTGACAGATAGATAGAAACGGGATGAACCACATCCTTTCTTTTTTGTACTATTGTAGAAACAAACATATTTTCATGATGATCACTCTTTTGCAAATAGTTTGCATGGACATTGACAACTTGAAAAAGAGAAAAGACAGATATCACGAAAATATTTAAAATATGATTTTTAAAAGATTTAATCATAATTTACCTCAAATACTTTATACTATTTAATATATATGCGTATATTTATAATTTGGATATAATCTACAGCATTTATACTTTAGTAAGGGTATTTTCATTATATAGCGACTTAAAATGAATCAGTAATACATAATTAAGCCTTTATTCTAGTGTTATACAATACATTGAATTACATTAAATTATTTTTTCCATCCTTTTGATGCTCTTGATGTCCTTTACCCAACTTATGATCGATCCTATAACATTCATTACACATCCAACAAGCAATACTCCTGTTACTACAGTTAGAGGCTCAACTACTTTTTCAACTTTCCCTTCAAAGATTGTCCCATTTTGTGTTTGATAACTTACAGATGGAGCATAGAAAGCAGTTGTAGAAACTGCATCAGATTTAGCATTCTTTACTTGCTCCATGAGAGAAACAGAAAATTTCTCTTTTAAGGCACCATTTTCCAAGTAGTTTGCGTTAACACTTACGGTTTGTGAAATAAAAAAAATGCTTCCTATAAAAAAACTTAAGGTATATTTTTTAAATACTTTTACCATAATTTTACCTCACATATTTTTAAGTTTTATATATAAGTAAATATACACATATATAATAATATGTTTATATAACTTACTTTATATAATGACATTTATACATCAATATGTGTTTTTATTCAATATTAAAAAATACAACTATACATTTTTATAAATTTTATTGTAAAAAAGCAACAGTAACAATTACAAAAAAAAGACCTTATAATTACTTATTAATGCATTGATTTATGTTTTAATAACGATAATATTTTTTATGTATCAATAAAATAATATATGGTGATTTTATAATTTTTATGAAATGATATTAATATTATTTTTTAATAAATTTAGAGATAATAGTATTGCTTAAAATTTTTACGAATTAAATTTATAAAAACGCTATTTAATATAAATCTTTAGTTATATCATGATGTATTGTTTATTTGATAATTAATTATATTTTTTTTGATATCAAAGTAGAGCTCGAGTTTGATAAGGGTGAATGCTATAATCTTTCTTTTCAATATGAACAGTATGACCGTAGATAATATATAGAAGAACAGCAATTCAGATAAAATTTGTGCGTGCTGAAAAATGAGTATTGGATAATACTCTTCGATATTTTCTTCTGTTCAAATTGAAAAAATGCTTTTGTTTTTTAGAAAGGATATTTTTTCTAAAGTTTAATTACTTACAAAAAGATCTTGTTTCATTATCTATTTAAAAAGTTCATTTAAGTGTTTTCAGAAAATTTTGAGCAGTTGTTGGTATCTCTTTACGTTATTATAATTATATGTTTTATTTTGATATGTTTGTTTTTAAGGAGCATTTACAAAGCTTATTTCACCATGATCCGTGTGGGTAGTATAATGATAAAGCTCCATAATATAAATTCATAGGTCACTGCCATCTTTATGTTTATAAAGGAGAAAGGATGGTATTCTCATGAACTTTGCTCATTCCTAATATCGCTACAGCTTGGCTCTTGAGATAATTCATGAAGAAGCGTTTTTATTCATTTCTTTAATTGATTAAACATATCCAGATTTGAAAGGAGAGAATTTAACGATATTCATGTTTTGTTTAAAGTGAATAATGCTAGATTATCATTATAAATCAAAGTATTGCTCATCAATTTTAGGGTAAGCAATCTTTCCTATAAAAGCGCATATCTTTATTAACGATATATTCCCTTTGTCTTTTTTAATTTTAGAGAGATTATATCAATCGATGTTGTCAAAATACTGCTAAGCAGCAAGGTCAATAAAGCTTCAACAAATTTATGAGATTTGGATTGAGAAAGCATAAACCTTTGTAACTTAGCAAGGGTGCTTTTGTCGTTACAAACTTGTGTATTTTATAGATTCAGCCAATTTTAATGTATTTTTCTATGATTACTACGCACATACCATACAATTTTATCATGTTGGGTAATAAGCTGAAGGGGTATGGTTTTGGCATAGCAATTTTCATATCTTATAGAGTAAGGCATCGTAATATTTTTTTGACAAATCTAGTCATTTATCAGGATGGATTGCGAATGTTGGGATGAGAATATTGGATTTGAGAGAGATAGGTAGTTTTCCGGTAGATTTGATTTTCTAGGAGGTTGGATTTTTACGCGTTTGTATCTTTACTGTTTTGCTTCTTTTAAAGTACGTGCAATGGTTAGATAACTATTACTTCTCAACGAGGTGTGATATTTTTTCGATTCACATTGAGATGTAAACGCCCCATATTGTGAATCGTGCATTTATTGAGGCTATTATAAAAGGAGAGAAGCAAGAAGGGGAGGACACTTGGGGTAAAATCCCCCCTTACAAAAGTTTACAAATTGATATAATCAAGAGTTTTTTATAACAAATCGCGCCATACTGCCATTGCTTCTAGGACTTCTCCTAAATGTGCATGTTTTGCGATGACTGTTTCCGCACCAGCTTCTGCAAGTGCATTAGAATGGCCAAGATAGCTATGGGATCCTCCCGTAAAGCCAATCACACGCATGCCTGCTGCTATGGCGGCATGCACACCATGAAGTGAATCTTCTATAACGATCGTGTTTTGAGGCTCTACCTGTAATTGCTGTGCAGCAAAAAGAAAAACATCAGGAGCAGGTTTTGTCTTTTTTGTTCCAACTTCAGGTGCTGAAAATATTTTACCTTCAAAAAGGTCATAGAGATTAACTGTTGTGAGCATCTCTTTTATATCTACACTCTTTGCATTAGAGCAGATACAGTAGGGATAGCGCGTTTGAATAATTTCTACGGCTTGTCTTACATCATCAATAGCCCGTAATTCAGTTTTTATTTGTGTACGAAAAATATTGGTCATCTGATCTATGAGATGAGCAGAAACAGGTTTTTCTGTTTCCTGTTCAACGTGTTTAAGAATATCGCGAAAGATAAGCCCTGCAAAACGCTCACTTAATTCTTCGGGTGATATTTCATATCCTGTTTGTTTGAGCAATTGAGATCCAATTTTTGCAGCAAGATATTCAGAGTCGACGAGAACGCCGTCACAATCAAAAATAATAAGATCTATCTGAGGCATAAGATATTCCTTTACATATTACGAGATGGACAACTTTCATGAAAACAATATTAAGAGGACCTTATTTCATAAAAAGGTGCTTTGAAAATGATTCTTAATTCTTTTACGAAATAAAAGATACGGGAACAGTACATTAAAGAAAGAAAAATAAGGATTCATTCATATAAAAGTTTTTTTTACTTAAAAAAATAAAAACGAATATCAATTTTGCAGAACTTTAACGATACGTTTACTCTATTTTGTAAATATGAATTGGTAATGCGGGCCTATAAACTATTTTGATTGATTATAGGGCAAATTCAGTTCATTTTGTTGGGTTTTTCATGACAGTTATTCAGCTTCAAAAAGATTTCATTCGTACTCCTTCACAGATGCCATGGCGCAATAAAATTTTTAAAGGAGATTGTGTTGCCGTTTTAGAAAAATTGCCAAAACATTCCGTAGATATGATTTTTGCGGATCCCCCCTATAATTTGCAATTGGATGGTGCTTTATACCGTCCAGATCACTCGCTTGTTGATGCGGTTGATGATGCATGGGACCAGTTTGAGAGTTTTGCTGCTTATGATGCTTTTACCCGTGCATGGTTGCTTGCGTGTCGTCGTGTGTTAAAGCCCAACGGAACGCTTTGGGTTATCGGATCTTACCATAATATTTTTCGTGTTGGCACGGCATTACAAGATTTAGGTTTTTGGATGCTTAATGATATCATTTGGCGCAAAAATAATCCGATGCCTAATTTTAGAGGGCGCCGCTTTCAAAATGCGCATGAGACGCTTATTTGGGCTGTGCGAGATCAAAAAGACAAAAAGTACACATTTAATTATGATGCTTTAAAAGCAGCAAATGAAGATTTGCAAATGCGTTCAGATTGGCTTTTCCCTCTCTGCACTGGCGCTGAACGTTTAAAGGATGATGCAGGGCGTAAGTTACATCCGACACAAAAGCCACAAGCGTTATTAGCGCGTATTATTATGGCTTCTAGTAAACCTAGAGATGTTATTCTTGATCCGTTTTTTGGTTCAGGAACAACAGGGGCTGTTGCCAAGCTTTTAGGGCGTGATTTTGTTGGGATTGAACGCGAGCAAGATTACATTGATGCGGCATGTGAGAGAATTGCGGCGGTCAAACCTTTAGCGCAACCAGAACTGGCGATTTTGGATAGAAAAAAAGCAGAACCGCGCGTAGCATTCAATAGCTTGCTTGAAGCTGGTTTACTTTATCCTGGAGAAGTTCTTTATGATCGCAAGAAGCAAGTATCTGCTATTGTAAGAGCTGATGGTACGATCATGCATGGTGGTGAAGCAGGTTCAATCCACGCAATGGGTAGAAAGGCTCAAAATTCGCAGAGCTGTAATGGTTGGACCTTTTGGTATTACGAGGAAAATGGTCGGTTGAAATCCATAGATCATTTAAGAATGGTCATACGTTCACAAATGTTAAAAACGGGTGTTATATGAACTAGGCTGATCGCATCATTCTTCTGACTACCGGTATATTCTCGATAGGTTTATACCTTTCATTCAAAACACAGTGCCATTGGGTTACCAATTGACGCGCTTAAAAAACATTTCTCAATGCATCCAATCCCATTTCGCGATGGCATCTGTGAATGATATAATGGTAAACGTTCCATGACGTGTATAAAGTTTATAGAGCACCGCCATCTTTATGCTGTTGAAGGAGCAAGCGGGTACCACCACCACACATTTTCCAACTCCCATGTTACAATAGCTCTTGGTATTTGAGACGATTGAGGTATTTAAAAATGTTTGTATTCATATGTCAGCTCTGCTTATGATATATAGCCAAGCATTTTTAATTGATTCAAAATAAACAGATTTGAAATGGGAGGATTTTACGATATTTGTGACTCTTATTCAACATGCAAAACAGTTAATTATCTTATCAATCAATATCTTGCCTTTATTGAGATGTACAGGAGGACGCTTTATGTCTTTCCTAGATTTTTTTACATAGCAATCTCGTTTGTAAGCAACAAATGAGCGTTTTTCGGTTTCTTATAAAAAATGAAAATGAGAAATTTTCACTCTATGCTCTCATTTAAGTTCCAAAATAGTTAAATGATCAATCAATATATTTTTATAAAAATGAAATAACAGAATTAAAAAAAAATCATTCGGAAGTTCAAAATTAAGTGCTTTTTAGGGGGAGTTACATCTATGGATGTACGTACAATATTTCGATTTGTTGCATTATAAAGACAACTTTAAATGGTTCAACTTAAATTAGCTCCTAAATATCATTAGATTTTCTCATTTCAAATCTGTTTTATGCTGAAGCAACAAAATCACTTGGTTTACATGTTTTATAAGTGGGGTTGGCATGTGAGTAAAAACTGGCTCCAGAAAGGATTTAAAAAAGCACCTCTTATAAACCATCTAAAGTGCCAAGGGCGGTAGAATAGCATTGGAGATTGGCCAAAGTGTGTGATGGTACGTACCTATTTGGTTCTTCAAAAGCAAAAAAAGATAAGTCTTGAAATGTAAATCTAAGATTTCTAAGTTTTCCTATCCCTTCTTAACTCTTATCTGTAGAAAAAATTGGCCATTTTCTTGTCGTAAATTTTCCTTTTACAGAGGAAGAAATGGTCGCTAGAGATACAAAAGTTTTTGTTAACAAGTCTTTTTACGAAGTGGAAAAGCTATTTAAGTTTGAAAGCATTGGGAAGTGCTATGGCGATGGCTTTTTTCATAACAGTAGGGAGCGCTTCTTCGGCAAGATGTTGAATGTTGCACCACCAACCATTTTCACAATTCATTTCATGAACATCCTCAGTGTAGTAAACATCAAGTTTTAGAGAAAAATGAGTAAAAACATGGGTAATTTGTCCTTTAAATTGCCAATTGGCAGTAAAGGGTGCGTTTTGGAGTCCATTTTCATTATTTATGCCAATATTGTTAGGAATTTGAGTCATTCCGCTAAGGAGTTTTTGCGTTTGTCGTTTTTCCAAATAAATTTGTTTCTTTTTATTAAGAACCACAAAAGCAATCCCTGTTTTTGAAGGGCGTTCTTTTTTAGGAGCTTTGACTGGAAAAGATTCCGCTTGTTGCATCTTTGCTGCTTTGCATAAAACTTCAAGAGGGCAGATATAACAAGATGGTTTGCGTGGAGTACAAATTGTTGCTCCCAAATCCATCATTGCTTGAGCAAAGTCGCCAGGGCGATTTAGATCAGTAATTTTTTGTGCTTTTTCTTTAATTTCAGCTTTTGCTTTTGGTAATATTGAAGTGATAGCAAAAAGGCGGGAAACCACACGTTCGACATTACCATCAACCACTGCTACAGGGTGGTTAAAAGCAATTGCGGCAATGGCTGCGGCCGTATAGTCTCCAATCCCAGCAAGAGTTCGCAATGCTTTTACGGATTGTGGAAATTGTCCTGCATAGTTTTCAACAAGTTGTATTGCACACTTTTTAAGATTACGGGCACGTGAATAATAGCCAAGTCCAGCCCATGCTTTCATAACGTCATCTTGTGAGGCTTTTGCTAAAGAAGAAAGATCTGGCCAAAGTTTCAGAAACTTTTTAAAATAAGGCTTAACAGTTTCAACGGTTGTTTGTTGAAGCATGATTTCAGAAAGCCAAACTTGATAAGGATCAGGGCGGATACCTTGTTTTTGCTCTTCGGGGGTAATCCGCCATGGGAGGTGTCTGTGATTTTGATCGTACCAAGAAAGAAGGTGCGAAGAAATTTCATACATGATTGTTTTCAAGCATAGGAAGAGGTAAAATGCAAAAGAAAAAAGTATTTATTGGGGAATTCATGTTTTTTGTTCTTTTACGGTCAAGGTTTTGGTGAGAAGACAAATTTCTATTTTGTTGATTTTTATAAATTAGAAAAGAAATATTTTTTAGATGAAACAAATGATTGTCATTGAATAAACAGTTGAACAATGATCTAAAGATGAGAAAACAACAAAAAAAACACGCTTTTTATTCTCTTTCTGAGACGGTATTCAAAATACTTGATCCAGTTTTACGCAAAAGAACAGGGCTCAATGTCGCGCTTATTGAGCATTGGCCACAAATTGTGGGCCACGATATCAGTGAACATACAATACCACTTAAAATTATCTGGAAGCGTCGCGCGGATCAAGATGAAGTTTTTCAGCCAGCAACACTTGTTGTCGCATGTGAAGGATTTGCTGCGTTAAAATTGATGCATGAAACAGAAGAATTGCTTCATAGGATTAATGGATTTTTTGGCTATATTGCTATTGATCGTATCAAAATTGAGCAAAGAAGTATGTCGGTTTTTATGAAGCATGTGCCTTTCAAGCCGACGTTGAGTGAACAGGATAGAAAATGCGTGGAAAAAATGCTTGAAGGAATTGAAGATAAAAGCTTACATCAGTCACTTTACAAACTTGGCTGTTGCATTTTTTCGGAAAAAAATAATAAATAGCAAGATATTTTATATGTTTTCCTTTAGTATATGAGAAAGCATTGGATTCCTATTTGTTTAATAACAACAGAAAAGTAATATTTATGGTAAAATATCGTTCTTTTTTATCTTTCGGGGTAATTTTTCTCTTCATAATGATTGTACAAAACAGCCTAGCAGTTGCTTTAGCGCGTGGTCCCAAACCCGTTGCAACGGTAGATATGGCTGAACTTCTTCAGTCGGGTAAAGTAAAAGATCGCTTTGAAGGAGAAGCGGATGCACCAGTCGTTATTGTTGAGTATGCTTCGTTGACATGTACGCATTGTGCGCATTTTTATAATGATATACTTCCTCAAATTCGTAAAAAATATATCAAAACAGGAAAAGTAAAACTGATTTTCCGCGATTATGCTTTTGATCCTCGGGCAACTGCAGGTTTTATGTTAGCGCGCTGTGCACCAGAAGATCGTTATTTTCCTTTGATAGAAGTTTTATTTCAAAAACAAAATGAGTGGGTTTGGGGAAAAGATGCTCTAACACCCTTGAAAAAAATTAGCTTAATGGCCGGTTTTACCGAAGAAAGTTTTACTGCGTGTTTAAAAAATCAGACCATTTTAGATGAAGTGAATGCATCTTTTGAGCGTGGTAAAGAACTGGGTGTCACAGCAACGCCTACTTTCTTTATCAATGGTGATAAATATGAAGGTGCCATGAAAGTAGAAGACTTTTTGTCGGTGATTGATCGTTATCTTAAAAAATGAGTTTTAATTTTCCAGAAGATGGATAAGTGAGACGTGTGATCATTATCTCTTTTGGGAAGATTGGTCTTATGCAGTTATGAAGCGATTATGAAACGATATTTTTTATTTTGCTGATTTTTAAATCAAATCATTGCTTTTGAATGAGCCTAGGTTGAATGATGTTTTGATGCTGATATGGGAGGATGTGTACAATGAAAAAATGGGTTTATAGTTTTGGAGATGGTAGTGCAGAAGGAAATGCAAGCGAGCGTAATCTTTTGGGAGGTAAGGGCGCTAATTTAGCAGAAATGAGTAATTTGGGTTTACCTGTCCCTCCGGGCTTTACTCTGACAACTGAAGTTTGTAATTTTTATTATACTCATAACAAATCATATCCAGAAGAGCTACAGGAATCTGTTACGCAAGCGCTAAGACGCGTGGGTGAACAAACAGGGCGTGAATTTGGGAATAAGCAAAGGCCACTTTTACTTTCTGTTCGTTCAGGGGCGCGAGCATCTATGCCAGGAATGATGGATACAGTGTTAAACCTTGGCATGAACGATGAGACTGTAAAAGCGATTGCTTTGCAAGCCAATAATGAACGTTTTGCCTATGATAGTTATCGACGTTTTATCCAAATGTATTCTAACGTTGTTTTGGGATTAGACCATTCATATTTTGAAGAAATTCTCGATGAAGCAAAAGCACGCAGTGGTTATACTATTGATACAGAAATGACTGCAGATGATTGGAAGAATGTTATTTTTTCTTATAAAGCCTATGTTGAAGAAAAATCAGGAAGCCCTTTTCCACAAGACCCTGAACAGCAGTTATGGGGGGCGATTGGAGCCGTTTTTTCAAGTTGGATGACGGCACGTGCGGTTACTTATCGTCGTTTACATAACATTCCTGAAAATTGGGGAACGGCAGTGAATGTGCAAGCTATGGTTTTTGGTAATATAGGAGAAGATTCGGCAACAGGGGTTGCTTTTACACGCAATCCGTCGACAGGGAAAAAAGAACTTTACGGTGAGTTTTTAGTTAATGCGCAAGGGGAAGATGTTGTGGCGGGTATTCGAACGCCTCAAAATATTACAGAAAATGCGCGTATTGTTGCCGGTTCAAATAAACCGTCTTTAGAAAAAATCATGCCTGAAGCTTTTTTGAAGTTATGTCAGATTGCGCAGAAGCTTGAACAGCATTATCGGGATATGCAAGATCTCGAATTTACCATTGAAAAAGGTAAATTATGGATGCTGCAGACACGTTCTGGAAAACGCACAGCTCGTGCGGCTCTCAAGATGGCCATTGAAATGGTTGAGGAGGGGCTCATCAGTCGTGAAGAGGCTTTGATGCGTATTGATGCAAAGTCACTTGACCAACTTTTACACCCAACACTTGATCCTAAAGCAGAACGTTTGGTTATAGGGCGTGGTTTACCAGCTTCTCCTGGAGCGGCAACGGGTGAAATTGTTTTTACTTCAGAAGAGGCAGAAACGGCGTCGGCAGAAGGGCGCAAAGTTATTTTGGTTCGTGTTGAAACAAGCCCCGAAGATATTCATGGTATGCATGCGGCTGAAGGAATTTTAACAACGCGTGGCGGTATGACAAGCCACGCTGCTGTCGTAGCGCGAGGGATGGGAAAGCCATGTATTTCTGGTGCTGGCAGTGTGCGAATTGACTATAACACAAATACGCTGCTTGCTTCAGGAGAAAGCTTTAAAAAGGGTGATATTATTACAATTGATGGTGGAAGTGGGGAAGTTTTCAAAGGGAAGGTTGCGATGTTGCAGCCTGAGCTTTGTGGAGACTTTGCAACGTTAATGGAATGGGCTGATGGGATGCGACGTATAAGGGTTCGCGCTAATGCTGAGACACCCTCTGATGCCCATATGGGGCGTTCTTTCGGGGCTGAAGGTATTGGTCTTTGTCGTACGGAGCATATGTTTTTTTCTGGTGAACGTATCGTTGCCATGCGTGAAATGATTTTAAGTCATGATGAAACGGGTCGTCGTAAAGCGTTAGACAAGCTTTTGCCAATGCAGCGCTCGGATTTTAGTGAACTATTTGAAATTATGTGTGGTTTGCCTGTGACCATTCGTTTGTTAGACCCGCCACTCCATGAATTTTTACCTAAAACCGATGCAGAAATTCTTGAAGTTGCAACAGCTATGGGGGTTTCTGCGGAAGTACTTGCTGAACGCGCCCAGCAGCTGCACGAATTTAATCCTATGCTTGGATTACGAGGCTGCCGTTTAGCCATTACTTATCCTGAAATTGCCGAAATGCAAGCACGAGCGATTTTTGAAGCAGCAGCAGAAGCTGCCCAAAAATCTGGATCCCCTGTCATACTTGAAATTATGGTGCCACTTATTGCGCTTAAATCTGAACTCGATTTTGTAAAAGAGCGTATTGATCAGGTTGCTGGGGAAGTGATGAAAGAAAAGAAAAGTACTATTCAGTATATGGTTGGAACGATGATTGAGCTTCCAAGAGCAGCGCTTCGAGCCGATGAAATTGCTGAAACGGCGGAATTTTTTTCATTTGGCACAAACGATTTGACACAAACTACTTTTGGAATTTCTCGTGATGATGCTGCTCCTTTTTTGGCAACTTATTTTCAAAAGGGCCTTTTAGAACAAGATCCTTTCGTCTCGATTGATCGTGATGGCGTAGGAGAACTGATTGCTATTGCTGCACAGCGTGGACGCTCAAAGCGTGCAAAAATAAAATTGGGAATTTGTGGTGAGCATGGGGGAGATCCTGCTTCTATTGCTTTATGTGAAGAAAATAACTTAGATTATGTTTCATGTTCTCCTTTTCGAGTCCCAATTGCTCGTTTAGCAGCAGCGCAAGCAGCCATAGCAAAAAGGATATAACGGGTTAATATTTTTTATTATATCGTTACCACTGAAATAAATTTTTATGTACAGTCCTTTATTTTCTTCCTTAAAGAAAATTATAATGCATTATAATTTATCTCATGTGAAAAAGTGTATTTTGAGAGGTCTGTGAAAGAAAATATAAAGTAAGATAAAAAAGTGTATTATTAATATAATTTCAGTATTGAGGGGATTCTTGATAAAGAGTGACGCACTATTGTGCAGTTAATTCATACACCTGCTATTTTATGGGGGGATTGAGCCATACAGTTTGCAGCAAGGAGACTGCGACTAAATGCAAAAAACAAACCATTGCGAGAAAGAAAGCGCGCTTATTTTTTAATTTCCAATGTTTCTGTTGATAAGGGTGCACGAAACTCTGTTGTAGCATAACGCTTTTCTTTCATATTCTCGAGCCAAGAATAGTCTAGGTATCCCCATCAACTTAATCTTTATGAATATTACACAAGGGGCGCATGTACGAATACCTGTCAGAATAAGCAAGTGCAAAGCCAGTTGTGTTAGGGATGATGCTTTACAAGGTGTTTTATAAAAAGTTGGTATATCTTTCCAATCCATAGCCGGCGGCATGTTTTATGCTTTATGGTGTTGTTTTCCTTAAGAGAGTGCGTATTTTTTCTGTTACTTGTAAATCAACATCCAAACTCAAGGCAGCCGCATGTTTAAGACAAAGATTAAGACGCACCAATGCTATCCGAGCAGTTTCAGTTTTTGTATGCCAAATAGGGAAAAGCATAGACCGTATTTCTGTTTGTGTAGTTTCTTAAACCGGCAGACAGCCTAATTGGGGGAGAATATGAAGTCGTAAAGATGCAAACAAATCACTAGCCTCATCCTCTTTTTTTAATTCAGCTTTGCAACTTTCAAAAGCATCTAAAGCAATGTCCTTTAAATAATGAAGATTGCTTATTGCATCACGCTTTTGTTTCTCACGTTCTTTAATGGGGTCATATCGCTCACATAAAACAGAACGCCCCCCCCCAGTTGCCAATTTATGGGCTTATTTTAAAATGACATCTCTCAAAGTGCACCCAAACCCATTTCATGATGGCGTCTATGAATGGTATAACAGTAAGTCCATGAGCTCCTCCATCTTTACGTTTGTGGAGAAGAAAGCTGGCACCATCATTATATTTGCAAGCCCTAGAATGTTGCCGACAGACCTTACATTAAGGCGATTCATAAAAACTATCTTTATACTTTTCTTAATAGTTTTTTATCCACACAGGCTTCCCTGCTTATAACGTGCAAGCGAATGACCTTGATTGATGCAACATAAACAAGTTGGAAATGGGAGAATCTTACGATATTCGGGACTTTCATTCAATATGAATAACGCTAGATTATTTTTATAAATTAATGTGTTGTCTATCAAGACGGAACACCCTAAACGAATGTATTTAATTTTGTACATTTATTTGTTATTTTGAATAAATGTCTTTTAATCCATTTCATATTATCAGCCGTGGAATAGGATTATGTAAATGCTTTGTAAGTTTATAAAATTCTCTCTAGACTTTAAAAGTCCATTGCGCGCGACCAACTTTATACTTATAAAGGAATATATAATTGCACAACTTATTCATTTATAATGATAATTTTATTTCTCATATTGGAGAATAGCTTTGAGTATCGCAAGATTTTCTCATTTCAATTTCTTTCATAATCGAATCAATCAAAGCTATTTCTCTTGCACGTTATAGAGGGGGAAAGCAAGATGAAGAAAAAAATGAAAGCAAGGATATGACTCTTATAAATTATCTCAAGTGCCAAGAGTTGTTGCAACATTAGAGACAGGCGTAGTGTGTAATGGTGCCGACTTACTTCTTTACAAGCGTAAAGATGATAGATAGCGCCAGAGAGTTTATATTATTCACGGATATTGTTACAAAATGGGCTTGGATATTTTGAGAGATGTTTCTTTAAAGAAAGCTCGTAAAAGAAAGCTCGTAAATATGCACTCAAAATATTCCATTTAAGGTATTCTTTTCCATAAAGGGGCGTAAGCCTCAAAAAATATGCGATAAACAAAAGTGTGAGGCAATAATCGCCATTACTTAAAAGAAGGCATATCTTGTCGATGTCTTTGAAAGTCGTAAAGCTGAATGAAAGTAAAATGGTCAAAATGGGAAGTGGTTTCTATCCTTAAAATTTTATATCCTACCCAAATTAAGTCGTCTCCTTATTTTAAGAGATTACACAAACAGAGATATCACGCTTGAACATATTTTGGCATACAAAGGTTACAACTGCAGAGAAAGCAAGCTTTTTATCTCAACCATGCGATTGAATGTTGATTTACAAGCCACAACAAAAGCATGGGCTTTTTTAGAAAGCAACGCCATAAAGTAAAAAAAATTTCAGTAATAGATTGGAAAAATGTATTGATTTTTTTATAAAATACTTTGCAAAATAAAAACTATAACATAACGGGCTTTTCATCTACTTATTCTTACAGGTGTTCTGACATTTCTTTACATCATATTCATGAAAACAAATGATAGTTATAGATGGATCATTTTTGGATCGAGAATATAAAAATGAAGGCGTGACGTTACAACAGAATTTGGTGTTCCCTTATCATCAGAAGCAATAAAATTTTTAAAACAAACACGTTCACTCTCTCACAACGATTTCTTTTTTTGTAACCGGTCGTGATCCCCTTGCTAGAAAATTGTATGGCTCAATAGAGAATATGGAATCAAGCCATTCTGATTATTTAACATAAAAGGGATTGTGGTGAAGAAATATTTTTGTATTTGGGAGGCATTAAACAAGAAAATGACAAATTATCATTATAAATAGGTCATTTTTTTGTAATATAGATGATTAGTTTTAATTAAATAAACCAACTTCACGCATTTTCATCAAAATTGTGTGATCAATTTTTCCCGTGATAGGAAGGTCAAACATTTTTTGAAACTGTTTTAAGGCTTCTATCGTTTTTTGATCTTCTATTCCTGTGACAATAATCTCCTCATGACCAAAAATATGTAAAGCTTTTTGCACCTGTAAAATATCTTCAACAGAAGGATCTAAAACAGCATTTTTCGAATTTGTTATATTATTTGCCATTTCTATTTCGCTCTGTTTAATTAATAATGCAATTTCATCTGTTGTGGGATTGGATAAAACATTGTTTTGCATTTTTTGAGTAGCCTGTTGTTTCCATAAAGCGATAGCATGACGCGTCTTAGGCCCATCCAATCCATCTAAAGGACCATCATAAAGTCCTAATTTTGCTAATTCTTTTTGCTTTTCCAGTATGTTTTCTGATTGAAAGAAAAAAGATGGATTTGTCTGCTGATGACTTGGAAAATTTACAGAATCTACACGAGAGAGTTTTTGTGATTTTACTGCTTTTTCAGATAAATGAGAACTTTTTCCTATACTTTGAGCAGAGGAAAACTTCATTTGAGTTAAAATATTTTTATGCGTTGTTATTTGCAAAAATAAAGCATTAAATGAAACAAATAAAAAACTAATGATAAAAAGAAAAGATCCGACAGAAAATAAAGTATTTTTTCGTGTATAGAAATAAAGAGTTTTTGTTATCCAAAAAATAAAATAAAAAATTATAAGAAGAAGGGTGATAACAATACTACTTTGGTATTTACGATTTTTTACAGTTTTGTTTCGGGATGTCTTTCGGTTTGTTGTCATTCGTTTTGATTTTCAGTTGCATTTATTTTTCAAAAAAGAAACGAATATAAATTATTTCTTATTTCCAGCTAGAAAGAAGCACATTCTTTATATGATTGCTTTTTTCCTTCAAGCTCCTAAAATGAGACGCTTCATTATATCCATTTATAAGTTGATAAATCAATAAGAGCACTTATCAACTTTTATTAATTTCATATTTAAAAATCTTTAATCTCTATAAAGGGAGTGTTAAATGAATGAGCATCCAAAGCTATTTTGGTATTTGCAAAATGCATTATCATAGTTAATCATCGAAATAGTTATATCACGTCATTCTTCATTTTAGGTGCATAGGGTTGCTTATACTTTAAAATTAAGTCGAGACTTTTTTCCTATAACGCTAAAAAAAACATTTATTATATAATTTACATATAAAAGGTTACTGCTCTGTAAAGGATTTAGGAAGAACAATGATCTCTTAATGATCTTATATTTCTGTATAAAGGTCTTCTACACATAATAAGGATCAATGAAATTTATATTTACAATGTTATAGAAAAAGCTTTCCTTGAGATGAAATGATAAGAAATGCGTCTATTTTTTTATGTTTTATCAACATGTTGATTATTTTCGTGACATACCATTAAAAGTCTTATAAATTGAGTAAAATTTCATAGGCAAAGTAAAGATTTTATCGATAATAGGATAAGAATAACAGAATCTTAATCTCTTTAATCTTGTCAGCTAAGCTTAAAATGATAAATTGTTATTTAAAATAAATATATACACAACATAGGAAAAAAATTGGACTATGTATTTAATCTTTATCCTATTGTTATATTTTTGTGGAATAAAAAGTGGCAAATGGGCGTTATAACGGTAAATGCGTTGAGCAGCTTATATCTTGATGCTTATAAAGAAGAAAACTGCACTATCACACATTTCTCCAGTGTCTAATGTTTTGTAACCGTCCTTGGCATTTGAGACGGTTCATAAGAAGCATTTTTAGCCTTTTCTTATAAAGTTTTTATCCGTATGGTTCTCTCCGTTTGTAATTTGCAAATAAATAGTTTTTATTGTTTCAATATGAACAGACTTCAAATGAGATGATCTTGCGGTATTAAGGTTTTGCGTTAAACATAAAAATAAAAAACTTATTATGAAACAACATTTTATACATATCTATCCCTTATACACTAACATAATTATCTCTCTCAATATGCTGATTATATAATGATCCTAAATGTATAGTATTTTTATATAATTTTGATGTTGATTTTTTTACCGAATAGACAATGTATCATTTTTATGCAGCGGCATTGTATTATTTATAAAAGAGTCTTTGACATAGGTCACAGAAATGCAGACTCAATTCTATAAAACTCATTTTATAAATTTTTTATAAAGAAGCGGCGTATAAAATGATTCTTTTATTGTATTGACCACTTCGGTACAGTGATGGCCCATGATACGTTTTTTAATCAAATTATCATTTTTTTTGTTTTTTATTTTTATCATTATTTCATTTTTTGTAGAAAATCCAAATAATAACCATTCTCCGAGCTCCAAAAATAATGAAACAACAACAAGCGATGTGATCATTGCTTTTAAGGAAGCTTTAAGTGATTTAGGAACATTTTGTGATCGTAATATAGAAGCCTGTAAAGTAGGCAAGTCCTTTTTAAGTGTACTTGGCGAACGCGCATATTATGGTGCAAGAGCTGCTTATGAATATTTAGGGCACATATTAGGAAACAAAAATAATATAGAGAATTCTTCTAATGTTCCACGCAAGATGGAACTACAAGAGTTCTTACAAAAACGTACAATGTTATCTTAAAAATAACAGTTTTTAACGCACCTCATATCGATTATGTTAGGAAAATAAATATTGATCTGTCAATAAGTGTATTTAACATGATTATTCAGATGAAACAGGACTAAGGTAATGGCAGAAACAATCGATAATATTATAGAGAACTTTTCGCTTTTGGATAATTGGGAAGATCGTTATCGCTATGTCATTGAGCTTGGTCATGAGTTGCCGCCTTTTCCAGAAAGTGCTCGAAATGAGGCCCACAAAGTTCCTGGTTGTGCTAGCCAAGTATGGCTTTTATCTTCACGGAATAGTTCGGAAGATCCAACATTAACCTTTCAAGGCGATTCCGATGCACATATTGTGCGTGGACTCATTTACATTCTTTTAGCCTTTTATTCAGGCAAGAAAGCCTCTGAAATTCGCAATTCTAATGCTCAAGATCTCTTTGAAAAACTTGGTTTAAATGAAAATCTCACACCACAACGATCAAATGGTCTTAAATCAATGATTAAACGGATTCGTAGCGAAAGTTATGTATAATCTCCTTTGTAGAAAGAACTATATATAAAATTTTACAAAAAAACATATACACCAAAAGTCGACTTTATATACGAACCATTTTTCGTAACATAATGGTTTATTTAGCTTTTTTTCTTTTGCTTTTGCGTCCAAGCCCCATTTCTTTAGCCAAAGCTGAACGTGTTTTGGCATAATTAGGCGCTACCATAGGATAAGAGCTGTCTAACTGCCATTTTTCACGATATTCCTCTGGTAACATTCCATAATGTGTCATGAGATGACGCTTAAGAGATTTAAATTTCTTCCCATCTTCAAGACAAATGAGATAATCAGGAAATATTGAACGCTTTGGATTAACGGCAGGCCTTTGCTTTTCAACTTCGACTTCTGTTAACTCTGGCTTCCCTGCTTTACGAAAAGCAGCATGGACATCAGCAATTAAACTTGGCACTTCAGTCGGTCGAATAGAATTATTACTCACGTAGGCAGCAACAATATCAGCAACCAATGTAATAACTAAATTGCTTTCAGTCTCTAAGACTGCACGATGTTCCATTCTTGTTTCCTTTAATTTAAAATCGAGTAATTTAAAATCGAGATATAGTGCATATACTCATAATACAAAGATCTCATGCACATGAGCTTCATATTGTACAAAAATCTTTTTTGTCAATTCAATTATTCTATAAAATTGCCAAAACATAAAAAAAACAAATAAATATCTATTTTTTGACATAATCTATAATAAGATAAAGTGAAATTCTTACATGTTAGAATATAGTTTTATTATATAACATGCTGTGCATAATATATAACATATCACAAATATAAAAAAACATAAGATAAAAATTATTTATTTTTATGATTTGTATTTATTAAATATAATAATAAACAAAATATAGCTGTAAATACATTTCTATAATATAAAGTATTACTTTAAGATATTATAGAGTGGTTTTTACTTTTTACAATATGATTATAAAAACTTAGATATATTTATCCACTTCTATAAAATTATACATTTATACTATTAAAAAACAATTCTTCAGCTCATGATTTAATTGTCTGACAAGTTACTTCCATTGTAAAGGTGGTATTTCATCTCTAGAAAACAATAGCTGTGACAGGTAATGAGTAGAAGGGTATTAACTGTAAAAATTATCAGGACACTATTTTTGCAAGTGCATAGAAATTATGTTTTTACACTTGTATCAATAATTATGATTCTAACATATAAACGAAGCGATTAATATATTTTAATATAGGATTGTGTATGACCCACACTTTTGTAACTCCTCCCAAAGCGTCTAGAATCACTCATAAGGAAATGTATCATGGTATTTTGCGTGATGATCCCTATCATTGGTTACGTGCATCTAACTGGCAAGATGTTTTTAAAAATCCTAACTGTCTTGATCCCAATATTCGACATCACCTCGAAAAGGAAAATGCTTATCAAGAAGCTCAAATGGCTGATACAAAGTCATTAAGAGATTTACTTTTTATAGAAATGAAGAGCAGGATCCAAGAGAATGATAGTTCCGTTCCTATAAAAAATGGACCTTTTGCTTACGGATTTTCTTATGTTCTAGGAGGGCAGCAACCACATTATTTTCGGACACCAAGGGATGGTGGAGAAAGACATGTTTATCTTAATGGTGATCTTTTGGCTGAAGGTAAAGAATATTTTAACTTTGGTTCAGTTCAAGAATCTCCTAATCATAGATATGTTGTATGGACCTATGACGATAAAGGATCAGAATTTTATACAGCTAAAATTCGTAATTTAGAAACATTATCTGATTTTACGGACACCCTTATTGATACATCAGGACAAATTGTATGGGATGCTCAATCTGAAGGTTTTTTCTATACAAAAGTGGATGAAAGTCACCGACCTTCTAAGCTTTATTATCATCGCTTAAACACGGATCAATCGCAAGATAAACTTATTTTTCATGAAGATAATCCAGGTTTTTTCTTAAATGTAAGTGGTTCTAAGCTTCATGATGTTATTTATATTAATATTCATGACCATGAAACGTCAGAGATCTGGTTAATTCCTGCAAAAGCGCCTCTTAATGCTCCTCAATGTGTACGAAAACGGCAAAAAGGTGTTGAATATTCACTGACAGAAGGTGGAGACGTCTTTTATATTCTTACAAATGTAGACAATGCAAAGGACTTTAAAATGATGGTTGCGCCATATGCAGCGCCGCAATCAGAAAATTGGTCAGAGCTTGTGTCTCATCAGCTTGGATGTTTGATTTTATCCCATGATGCATATCAAGATTTTCTTGTTTGGCTCGAACGCTTTGAAGGACTTCCTCGTATCAAAATTATGGATCGTACGACGCAACAAATCCATTCCATTGCTTTTGATGAAGAGGCTTATTCTTTAGGTTTGCAAGGTGCAGCGGAATATAATAGCCAGTCCATTCGTTTTTCTTACTCGTCTATGACGACACCTGATCAAATCTTTGATTATGAGGTGAAAAGTCGTAAACGAATATTGTTAAAGACGCAAATAATTCCCTCTGGTCATAATAAAGATGAATATATAACGCGGCGTATTATGGCCACCGCAGAGGATGGTGAAAAAATTCCCATCTCACTTTTTTATCATAAAAAGACATCTCTTAATGGTCGTGCACCTTGTCTGCTTTACGGTTATGGTGCTTACGGGATCTCTATACCTGCCAGTTTCAATAGTAATGTATTTTCTCTCGTAAACAGAGGTTTTATTTATGCCATTGCCCATATTCGTGGAGGCAAAGAAAAAGGGGTTGAATGGTATGAGAAAGGAAAACATCTTTGTAAACATAACACATTTACCGATTTTATTGCTTGTGGGCGCTATCTTGTAAACAATAACTTCACAGCTCATGATCGGCTTATTGCGCATGGTGGTTCGGCAGGAGGAATGTTGATGGGGGCTGTTGCCAATATAGCGCCCCAAGATTTTGCTGGAATTATAGCTAATGTGCCTTTTGTTGATGTTTTAACAACGATGCTCGATGCTTCTTTACCTCTAACACCCCCTGAGTGGCCCGAATGGGGAAATCCTCTTGAATCACAAGAAGATTACAATCTTATAGCTTCTTATTCTCCCTATGATAACGTAAAAGCGCAAAAATACCCTCCTATGCTTGTGATAGCAGGATTAACCGATCCTCGTGTAACATACTGGGAACCTGCAAAATGGGTAGCAAAATTGCGTGCGTTAAAAACAGATGATAATGCAATTTTATTGCGCATTAATATGGATTCAGGTCACGCTGGTGCGGCTGGACGTTTTTCAAAGTTAGAAGAAATTGCCTATATCCATGCCTATATTCTAAAGATAGCAGGAAAAGACGGTTTATAATCCATAATATCTCTATTTTTAAGTCCCTATAATTTATTGAATTATAGAGACTTATAGATACTAAAAAACTATCTAGATAACTTACAGTCCGCAATCTTCATAAAGCTTTAACACATAATCCCAATTGATCAAATGATCCACGAAAGCTTCAAGATATTTCGGGCGAGCATTACGGTAGTCAATATAATAGGAATGTTCCCACACATCCACACCTAGAATAGGTTGAGAATTATGGATCAACGGATTTTCACCATTCGGCGTTTTTATAATTTCAAGCTTACCATCTTTAACAGCAACCCATGCCCATCCAGAGCCAAATTGGCCACCGCCAGCAGCAATAAAATCAGCACGAAACTTGTCATAGCCACCTAGATCAGATTCAATAGCTTTTGCTAGTTTTTCAGGCAGCTTTTGACCACCACCCTCTTTTTTCATCCAATGCCAGAAATGGTTATGATTGTAATATTGCGCTGCATTATTAAATAAACCAATATTTTTTCCAAAACTTTTTTTAATAATCTCTTCAAGGCTTTCATTTTCTAAGCCTGCGTCTTTTATAAGGTTGTTGGTATTGGTGAGATAAGCGAGGTGATGCTTATCATGATGATATTCAAGCGTTTCGCGTGACATATAAGGCGAAAGAGCATCGTAATCATAAGGCAATGCAGCCAATTCAAAAGCCATTTAAAAATCTCCTCGATTCTAATTGTTAAGCTTACTTTAAAAGCCTAATTTGCCATTTGCGGCACCTAAAAGCAAATGTTGAATGCTTATTTATATTAATTAATTTTAATGTCTTTCTTTTTATCGTAAACGGGGTTTTTAGGAAGTGTATGTTAATGAATTAAATAAAGAGCACGGATCTATATAAATATTGCTTCTGAAGATTTTTTTACATCTATGAACAGAAAAAAACATTGTGATCTTTTAGATGAAAAGTAAATATAGAGAGAACGATCATTCTTTCTTTTTATACCTAAAAATATTGTTTCAAATATCACGTAAAATGTTTTTAATTTTTTGCAGACCTTTTCTAACCCATTAGCGTATCATAGTGTTTACAATAGAATATTAAGCCATATGTTTAAGAGACATTATCATCTTTACGCTTAATGAAAGAGCACAGCGGTTATCATACAGTATGTCAGTCCTCAATATGGTGACAGCTTTTGTTTTAATTGAGCAAGATGAGATTTGGATATATCAAGAAAAATAAAGCATATGCTAATTTATTAGAGACATGAGTAAACGATAAGATTTTCTGTTCCTATACAATCAATAAAAGAGCAAAATAATTTATGGATAAAGGGTTGTGACTTATGTTAAAAGAATCATCATCTATTCTTTTCTGTTGCGAATTTGTATCGATGTACAAGGCAGAGAAGTTTTGTGATAAAAAAGTGAAGTCTTTGATTTTCAGATATTGCGTCCAATGACAGGAATCGCTATAAGGTGCGAAAGTAATTATAAAGTGCGTTTTTTTGGGGTATAGCCAAGCGGTAAGGCACCGGTTTTTGGTACCGGCATTCCCTGGTTCGAATCCAGGTACCCCAGCCATACTTTAATGAAATCAATGAGCTATCAGAAAGTACGGGAATTTTATTTCCGTTGTTCTTTTAACTTATTTTCTGTCTATACTGAGCCTTTTTGTAGCTTTATCAATCATTTTATCCAAATATGAAACTAAATTTGCTTGTATGGTGCTTGACTCTTAATTTTTATGAACCGTATAGCTATGGTATACGATAAGGGGCAGTAATGGCAATTGTGAGTTTCAAACATAAGGGCTTAAAATTATTCTATACAACAGGGGCTACAAAAGCTATTCGAGCAGATCATGTAAAAAATTACGCGTTATCTTAACGGCTTTAACAAGTGCTATTACGCCTGCAATGTTGAAAGCGCCTACCTTTAAAATTCCTTCTCTTAAAGGTGAACTTACAGGTTATTATTCTATATGGGTGAATGGAAATTGGCGTGTTACTTTTCGCTTTATGGGAACAGAAGCTTGTTGATGATCAAGACTACCATTGATGAAAGGAACAATAAAATGATGCATAATCCTGCACATTCGGGCGAAGTTCTAAAGGTAGCTTTCTTGGAAGAAATGGGGCTATCAATACAAAAATTAGCCGATCACCTCCATATGACAAGAGCTTCTCTATCAAGAGTGATTAACGGTCATGCTTCTATGAGTACCGAGCTTGCGATTAAATTAGAATTAGCTGGTTTTAGTAAAGCAAAATTTTGGTTGGATATGCAAACAAACTATAATTTATGGCAAATAATGCAACAGACACAACCACCTATTTCTCCTCTGATTTCTGAGGTTAATCAAACATCGCTTTGATTTCATTCATAATTTTTATGATGCTTTGGTTTATTTTTTTAGGTGTTATCCATTGCCTTAGTTTTTTTGAAGTTTTTTAATGGCTTCTATTGTGAGACGTTTACGATCTGCGCTTTTTGTATAAAGAGATGCCATATTATCTTCAGTCCAGCCAAAAAGTGCTTTCATTTGTGAAACTGTAGCACTGACATTAGCAGCACGGGTAGCTGCTAATTTTCTTAATCCGTGGGCTGATTTTTTTTATTCCTGATGCATTGCAAGCTTTACGAAATAGGTTGCCAAAACTTTTTTAGTTAGTTTTTTACCTTTTTTCCACAAATAAATGTTTCATCACTTACGGGACCAATTTTAAGGGTTTCTGCAAGTTCTGGTAAAATAGGAAGAAAAAACATCTGTTTTAAATTGGCTCTTTTCTGTTTTAAGATGAATAATATTATCTTTTAGTTCTTTTCAGAGTTTCTTCTCCATAAAAATAGAGCTTAAATGATTTATGCAAACGTGCTTTAGGAAAGTTATTCGGGTGGATTTTGTGCTCTATAAGAACACCAGCGGGCAATTTTTCGTATTCCACCATCTTCATTGCGTCGGACAGCATAAAAATAACGCTGATTTGGGAATATATTTCGTTGCATGTCGCGGACAATATGCGCAGTACGACCATAGGGTGCTACATAGTCAATAAACCATACATATTTTCCAGTCTGCCAGTTAGCATTGGATAAAAGCTTTCCTCTTTTAAGCATGGATTGATGATTTTGTTCATCTAAAAAAGCCTAAGTGATAAAGGCACCAAACTCTCCATGTTCATTTTGATAGAGTTTATATTGTCCAACTCGTAAAGCAGGACCTAAGTTTCGTTCGATATCCCAGACTAGCCATCGGCGGTGTAGGGGGGATTGAAGCATTAAAACAACCATAGCGCTCAAAGCTGTTATTGGATTTATTAGTGAGGGAGATGGAGTTTCATTCATACAGATTATCTTTCTTTTAGGGGTTGTTCTAAAACTTTGGTGATAGGTTCAAAGAAATACGAAATGAGGCGCCGTTTTGAAGTAATGACATCAGCTGTCACAGTCATGCTTGGGATAAATTTAAGCTCTTGGTGATTAAAACTGATATGATCTTGGTCGATTTTGATTAAAACAGCATAAGCACCATTAATCTCTTGCTCATAGCGGGCGGTTGCCCCTACATTCATAACGGTACCGTAGATAACGCCATAGCGTTCAGGTGGAAAGGCAGAAAATTTTACGCAAGCACGTTGGCTTTTTTCTAAAAACCAAATATCACGATTATCAAAAAAATGCTTCAACAATGAGCCCCCCTGAGCCTAGGACAATACGCATAAGGGTTCTACCCGCTTCTACAAAGCCACCCCAAGTATGAATAAATACTTAAATCATCAATGCGTCCATAAACAGGGGCATAAAGTGATAAGTGATCAAGACGATATTGGCTGCTGTCAAGTTTGGCTTTTAAGCTTTGCAGAGAGAGTTTTGTCTCTCGAGAAAGTTGTCGATAGCGGGCGATTTCATTGGAAATAAGGCTTTGTCGTTGTTTGTGGAGGGCTTCTATTTCAGCGGTATTTTCTTCCAAACGTTTTTTATTGGCTAAGATTTCATGTTCCACATTTTTAAAGTCATGTAGACGTTCTAAGTAAAGAGAATGGCTGATGACTTTTGTTTCTATCAAGCTTTTAGCCGCTTTAAGCTTTTCTTGGCTTAATTGTTGATCATCTCGTAATCTATCCAATTGCGCATATTGTATAGCATCGCTTCGTGTAACACGATCAGCTTGGGCTTTCATGCTTTTACTTTATTTTGTAGCGATTGAAGGGTCGCATGGATGAGTTTTTCTCTTTCCATGTTCGCTGTTTTGTTACTGGAGGAAGAGATTTGCAAATAAGCCAGTCCTTTAGGAACAAAATCTTTATCCAAAGGATCTCTTTCACTCAAGGCTGCTAAAATCGCAGCGGCAATTTGCCCTTGAAGGGTTTGTTGAGCGATATCGTCTTGGACATGTGCGCGCTCATTTAAAGCTTCATGCGGATCCAATTGAATAAGGAGATCACTATGGTGGACAAATTGCCCTTCTTTTACAAGAATTGTCTCGATGCGTCCTGTATTTTGCTCTTGGACGAGTTGAACATAGGAGGTAGGAATCACCGCTCCTTGTCCCTGCGCAAAAATCTCTGTTTTGGTGATAACACTACCAATGACAATAAACAGGAATAAGGAAACCAAAACAGCAATCACCATATGAAGGGTTGGCGATAAAGGGCGCAAATGGGGAGCCTTATCTGCCATTTTTTGCCTCCAGATCAGAGAAATTTAATATAGTTGCATGCTTGGAAAAAAGATCACGTTTGTGCGTAATAACGAGAATAATACGATCTTGTAAAAGTTTATATAAATGCTCAACAATTTGTGCACTGACCCTGTCATCCAATGCGGAAGTGGAGTCATCCAAGATAAGAATCTTGCGGTTCGATGAGCAAAAACAAGACAATGCTAGATGTTGACGTTGTCCACCAGATAAAAAGCCCCCTTGCTCGCCTATTTGGGTATGAATCCCTTGAGGCAATTGAGAAATCAAATCATAACAAGCACTCGCATGAAGAGCAGCATTGATTTCATCTTCCGATGTATTTGGTTTAGCAAGAAGCATATTTTCAAGAATGGTTCCAGAAAAAAGGTAAAGACTTTAGGAAAAATATGCGATTGTTTGGCGCACACTACGCATATCAAAATTCTGTATAGATTGGTTGTTAATCAATATCCGTCCACTTGTTGGAGGGTAAGACCACAAAGAAGTTTTGCAAAGGTTGATTTTCCACAGCCTGAAGGACCAAGCAACATAATGAGTTGCTCAAGTTTTAAACAGACATTAAGATTGCTAATAATTGATTTTCTCCATAAGAAAAACAGCTATCTTTAGCGTCAAGCTGAGGACTTGTAGTGAGTTGAAGGGGAGGCTTTTCTTCTTCCCATAGGGAGGCAAGGCTTAAGATGGGACCAGAAACATTGCCAGCGAGAAGATGAAAAGCAACAAGTTTCCCTAGTGTGATTTGATTTTTCAGCACTGCCTGAGCACCAAAAAAGATAATAAAGATAGTAAAAAGGTCACCAAAAATATGGCTTAAAGCCTCATTTAAAAGCTGAAATTTACTGGTTGCAAGACTTTTATCGAGACTGCGGGCTAAAGTTTCTTGCATTGGTATCGTATGAGCAGATTCTTTTACATGCGCTTTGATGGCTTCAAGATTGGTAAAACTTTCAATAAGGCGTGATTTATGTGCGGTTTGCAGAGTGAAAGCACGGCATAATTGGCGATGTAAAAAGGGACCAACCGATGTTACAGAGCCCATGTGTAAAGGTAAAATGATAAGAACAATAAAAGTAAGTTTCGGACTAATGGAAAAGAGTACAGTAAGATAAATGATTGCGAATAGAACATTCAGTACAGTTGTGGCGATGGTTCCTGTTAGAAACCCGCGAATTGTATCAACCTCTCCGATACGCGAAAACAGTTCCCCCACACTTGCCAATGACGTAACACAGGTAAGGAGAGGCTTAAAAGATGAGTATAAATATGCTGTCCAAATCTAGGGTAAGCCGATTGGCTAAATAAGTGCCTAGGTAGCCTGCTAAAGTGCTAAACAGCATGATAGCAACCATCAAGACAACGATAGCATAGAGACTTTCAAGGCGCTGAAAAGGAAGAATACGGTCAATAATTGCTTAAAAAATAAAAGGATTCACTAAGCCCAATAAACGCAAAACAACCGAGTTTTATGACATAATAAATATATTTCTTTGTTGTTCTTGTAAACCAAGAGAAGGCGACTAGTTTTTCTTGTGAGTGACTTATTTGAATTTATGATTTTGTTTAAAAGAAAGAGCAATGAATATTGTATATTTAAACAGTACTGTAAATAGTATTATTACTTAATAAGTAATATACATTATTTTATAATATATGTATTGTTTATACAGTATTTTTATTGTTATTTTTACAAATGATATTTGATATTTTTCTAAACATCATGCTACCTGCTTTAATTATATCACTGTGATACGTTTTTTTAATAATTAAAGGAGGATTAAATGGGGAGTTCAAGCTCATCAAATGATTCACACAAAAGTTCACGCCCGCACAGTTTCCAGAAGAAGATAATTGTAGCACAGGTGCTCATTCTCAAGCATTAGATGCAGGTAGTATTGTAGGAGGAGTGATAGGAGGTAGACTAGCAGGAGTTGGTGACGCCTTGACAGATAAATACAATGAATGCCATACGGCACCAAGTTGTGAAGTAAACGATTATGTTGAAGCAGCTGCCATACACGGAGGCATAGGAGCAGAAGTTGGTACAGTAATGGCTGCAGTGGGAGGTGTTAGCATTGTCTCTTCAACTGTAATAGGCGGATTAGGAGGAGCTGCTAACGGTTTGATAGATAAGTACAATCAATGCCATCCGTAAAGTGGAGGGACACTGTTTCTAATTTATTTAGAAAATAGCTATAAAGATATTTCTGAGATCAGTGATATTGTAAACATACTTTAAAGCTATGGCTAAACTGATTTCAGGGATATTTTTGTGTATGGTAATAGATATTTTATTTTGGATTTTTTTGTTATGAATACTTTTACTGGATCCTTATTGGCAGCGTTTATATATGGATTTTTAATGTTTTTTATAATAGATTTAAAAGTGAGAACTGGAGGGTAAAAAGGATAATATTATAAACAATTATGTTTTTTATATTATATTATGCTGGAAATTTATTAGTTGAATATATGGGAATTTTAAAATAATATAGAATTAAGTTATTACATTATTTTAAGAATTATAATTTATTATGTATATATTATTATAAAAAACTATATTATTATTTTTTATATACTATTTATATTTAAAAATATGTACTGATTACAGTTAGTCAGAGTCTTTAATATCAAAATTATCATTAAGAGTTCTGTTTTTTTATTTCCTATTTTTTAATCTTTTTAATTATTTCAAGAGTGATTTGGTTTGAGATTATTGTCTTTTTCATAAGAATTCTCAGTTTATAGCTTTTGAAAAGTGATTATTTTCTTAATATATTATAATTTATTGAAAAATAAGCTTTTTTATGAAATAAAATGCCTTATCTCTCTTTATTTTTTATCCATCATCTTGTGAGAGAGGAAGTGAAGCAATTTCTGTATCAAGAGCATCCATAAAATCGATAATAAAGGCAGCATTGGTTCCTAAATCTCTCGGCAAATAACGAGAGGCAGAACGCATATCAACGAAAGTTGTATTACCTTCATCCGTTAAACGGATCACAATGTCCGAAATAAAGCCAAGGTAAAAAGTTTTAGCTTTCGTTTCAATATAAATCTCATTTTCTTCGCCTTTGAATTCTCTTTGCGCTACAATAGGCCAATCATACGCCGCTAAAACATTGAGAATGGATTCGAGAATACGTTCAGGTGAGCCATCATAACGGCGCCCCGACAGTTCTGGCCATTGTGACCTCTGTAATGTTGCTTGTTCAAGCAAAACACTTTTAAGGGGTAAAGCATCGCTGGGACGCATTGTACGAAAAAAAGCCGGTGGTCTTTGCGTATCGGTAGAAATATCATAAAGAGCCGGTAAGGTAGACCAAAGTCCAAAAAAGAATATCAATGGTGTTGCAGTTATGAGTGAATAAACGATCCCTTTTAAAGCTTTCATGCCCCCTAAAGCCCCACTGACCCACAAACTATGAAGTGCTTTAATAGCAAGAAAAAGAGAAATAATCACACAACCCGTAGCGATGCCGATCAAAATTATAAAATCAGTTACGTTAATGACGGAAAAACGTTGTAAAATAATCGAAAATAATAGAATAAAGAACGCTAATCCACCAACTCGAGGAGACCATACCGCTGCTCTTGAAATTAACCGAACATATTTCTTCTTCATGAAGTTTTTCCCCTCAACTGTAAACTATAAGCAAAGCTTTTTCAGAGTGCATATCCTATAAAAAGCTTCTGCTCATAAGACAAAAGTAAAGCACTTGTTTTTGAGGTCAAGGATGCGTGGTATCTCATCAATTTTCAGCAATTATTTTAGTGCTTTTATTGAAGGTAATAGGTATCTTTTCGGAAAATTACCATGTCATTGATCAAATTTTATGAGAATGTTTGTAAGTAAATAGAAAGAAACTCAAATGACAAGTTCTCCAGTTATTATGAGCCTATTTGTCTAAAATTTTACACTTTTTCTTTTCGTTGTGGGGAGTTTTTTCTGTCAGGTATTGTCTATCGGATAACGGAATATCATTGAATTGCGAATTCACGGCGTTTGTTTTAAAAAGACATCTCTCAACGCTCACGCTCATTTTGCGACGGTGCCTATGAAGGGATTAAAAATCAAGCAATTTAGCATCCCCATCCCTACATTTATGAAAAAGAAAACCAGTAACATCATTCTATTTTTTAGCCCTCAATTTCGCAACAGTTCTTGAACTAACGGCCCATCCGATGCATTTTTATTGCACAGTGCTTATTTACACATCAATTTTGCTTGTACTATGCAAAAGACGCGGGATTTAATTGATTCAAATGGGACAAGTTTGTCAATGAGAGAATCTTAGGATATTGGGCGCTTTTAATGCAACATCTAAAGAAATAAATTATCATTATAAAGAAAAGTTTTGTCTAAATATAAAATGGGTATGTGCAATAGAGATTTCATTCTCTCTTATATAGATAATCAATGGACCTCTATACATGTGGTTTGTATTTCCATCAAAGATTAATGTGAGGGGATTAAAAACATTTTATCTATCTTTATAAAAAACGAGGGATCTAAAAACAGACAAACCTAAATTATAATATATTGATTAATAGAAAAAAATTGATCGAGGAAAAAGATAACTATTTTTATAGGTTTTGTTTCACTTTTATTAAAAAGTAGGTCGCTGTACAAGTAAGGATATTTTTATTCATAAAATATGCGACAAGTAGCCGATGAAAGAAAAGTTTCACTTTCTTTTTTTGCCATGGAAGAAGGGGTAAAAATACGTAAAATGACAAAACCTTCATTCAAATTTTTAGCAACCAAAACTGCATTGGCATTTTTTTTAGGTTTTGATTTTTTAAGTTCTATTATTTGTATTGGTTTTCCAATAATAAGATCGAGTGTCGCATCAGGGGCGGTTCGATCATTAAGGCTGTAGAAAATAATTCCGTTGTGTGTGTAGGCAGCCAGTGACCAAAATTGTCGTGTTTTCAAAGCCTTTAAATGAACGGGTCCATTTTCAAGATTAAATCTGCAGACTTTAAGAAGAAAGAGTGGATCAGAAAACTCTTGAATAGGATTATCAGGAGTAAAATCAACAAATTGATAAGGGGTTCCAGATTTTTTAAGGCTTGTCCATATATTATTTTGTGCCCAAGAGGGGATCAGAAAGAGAACACAAATATGAACGATAATAGCACCAATGAATGCAAGAAGTGCGGTATGAATAAATCTAGTCACAATTTATTTGTCCTGATGGGATTTGTTCTATTGAGGGCATGGTGAGATTGTGTAATGCTGTTGCAGAGATGATGGGGGTATCATATAAGGTGAGAATAAGCCCGAATTCTTTTTGACTAACGGTTGCAAGCCAATTGCCGGCTTGCGGTGTAGATGAAATATTGATGCGCAATGAGCCATCATGCTCATAAGTAATATTATCAGTGTGAAGTTCAAAAGGTATTTCTTTCGATGAAATATAGGGTTTAAGGGATTTATCCGCTGTATAAAGGGTAAAAAGACGGGTTTGAGGGAGAGTGCCTTTGAGCAAATAATGACAGTGAGGGTGGAGTGGACGTCCTTTATTGTCTTGCCAAATCTGGAATTGAAGACCTTCAGTGTGTCCAAGTGAAACAATACCTTGTTTGATCGTGCGGGCGCGGGTGTAAGGATCCATATTGGCGGTCCCTACTTTTGGGTAAGCACTCCATTTTCCAATGGTGAAGCGTCCAAAATGAGGAAAGGAATTGAGCGCATAATCGACACTCAGTGTTCCACATAAAATGGAAAAAGCGAAGATAAAAAAGAAAACGATGATATTAAAAAATAATAGAGAGTATATTGAATTCAAAATTTTGAATCTCCCGTTGTTTCTATTTTCAAAGGGATTGCAGAGTTTTTTTTCAGATCTTTGTTAATCAATCGCACGATATGCAATGTTTCTGGAGAAAGCATAGAGGGTATTGGGGCGGAAAATTCAGAATTTGCATGGGAAGAAAGTGTTGGAGACTGATAAGGGAGGAGAGAATCTTTAACACCGTAGAGCTGTTTAAGCATGATATTTTGATGCGCAGTAAGCATAATGCGATGCCATATCATGGCAGGAACGCCTCCCCCAAAAGCACGATTCATGGGTGAAAAGTTATCATTTCCCATCCATACCGCGCCAGTATAATTACCCGTAAAGCCAACAAACCAAGCATCGCGATAAGATTGTGATGTTCCAGTTTTTCCAGCAACAAGAGTCATGGGCAGAGCAGCACGCTTACCGGATCCTCGTGTTGTGACCCCCACCATCATTTGGTTCATATAAGCAGTTGATTGTCTGCTGAGAACACGATGTAGTTTTTTTCCGTTGTGCTCGAAATCCCATACCACATGTCCATCAAGTGTTTTTATTTGCGTGAAACCATGACGATTACCAGCTATCCCGCCATTCGCAAAGACATTAAAGCCAGTGGCTTGATCCATGGGGGTCATGTTGGAAGTACCAAGAACCATCGTTTTGTGTGATAAAATATGTGCGTTAATTCCCATATTCTTGATGAGATCGATGATGGGTTTTGTATCGCGGTGCAGATATTGATAGGTAAGATAGACAGGGACGGTATTAATGGAAAAGGCTAAAGCCGTTGCCAAATCAATTTTTCCCAGATAACGACCAGAATTATTTTTTGGTGTCCAACCGCCCCAGTTGATGGGGGCATCTAAAACGATTGTTGAAGGTGAAAGGCCGTGTTCCAGTGCTGCTGCGTAAACATAAGGTTTGAATGAAGAACCAGGTTGCCGCCCGCCTTGTGTTGCTCTGTTAAATTGACTTTTTTTATAATCTAGTCCTCCAACAATTGCGCATACGGCACCGTTATTATCGAGTATAACAGTGGCGGCTTGTGTTACATGATATTGTTGACCATATTGATGTAAGTGATATGCAATAGATTCTTCAGCTACTTTTTGAAGTACTGGATCAAGCGTTGTTTGAATAATTAAACGATGGCTTGGAAGTTGATTACGTATTTTTTTGACTTCTTCGAATGCCCAATCAAGAAAATAATCAGGCTGATTATTGTCTATTTGGGGAAGAGCCTTAGCAGGGTGGCGATGCGCGTTAATAATCTGACTTTTTGTCATAAAGCCACTATTAACAAGATTAGAAAGAACGACATTGGCACGTGTTTGAGCAGCAAAAAGATGACGATGAGGCGCGTATTTTGTTGGCGCTTTAAAGAGCCCTGCTAACATAGCCGATTCACTTAAAGATACGTGACGGATGTTTTTTCCAAAGTAAAATTTTGCCGCCGCTGCAATACCAAAATTGTTTCCTCCCATATAGGCACGGTCAAGATAAAGTTGTAAAATTTGTTTTTTGCTAAAATTTGCTTCGAGCCAAAGAGCAAGATAAGCTTCTTTGATTTTACGTGTTATGGTTCGTTCATTTGTTAAGAATAAATTTTTAGCCAATTGTTGTGTAAGAGTTGACCCTCCTTGCACCACCCCTTTTGCTTGCATGTTTTGTGAAATTGCCCGTGTAAGTCCTTGAAAATCAATGCCAAAATGATCAAAAAAACGACGGTCTTCTGTAGCAAGAACCGCTTTAATAACGGTGTCTGGCATTTCTTCAACGGGAACGTAGATCGCCGGTAGTGCACCACGGTGACCAATGGAATTTCCATAGCGATCTAAAAAAAGAATGGAAAAGTTTTTAGGAGATGACCAATCTGTTTTGGTTAGTTCAAAAACAGAAATGCCCAAAATGGTGAAAAGAGTAAAACCTATCAGTCCTAATGTTAGTATTTCATCGAGAATTTCAACGATAAAGCGTTTCCATCCTTGAAGCTGAAAGTTTTGTGAAATGATTTTTGCCGTTTTCCAGAAAAAACGGTTAGCAGAACGAAGGCGATAAAGCGCTGTATCTAATTGTGCATCTAATTCGATGAGAGTAGGGCTGCGAAATGGCTTATGCTGTTGTCTTTTCTTTTTTTTAAAAAAATTAAACATCTAAAAAGAGCCTTTTGAAAAGTAATACAACAAAACAAATCTATAAAAATTATATGGAGTAGAAGTATTTTTTTTCTATAGCTCTTAAAGAGTAAGGTGTTTATTTGATAATTATTTATGTCTCGTAAAAAAATGTATTAATATTTTATTATTTTATTCAATAAGTTTTCTTTTCACTATTAAAAATATTTTATTTTTAATTTTTAAAAATTTGGAGTAGCATGGGTAGTTCATTCTGTAAGATAGAAGGTAATTTATTTTCCAGTTGTGATTTTAAATCCACCTCAAAAAAAACATTATTTCTTTTATCCTTTAGAAGATAAAGAAAATAGATTATTGAGATGTCTATGATGAAAAAAGTTTTCTTGTTCCTGATAATAACAGCTTTTTTAGGAGCTGATTCTGTTTTGGCTGCGGGATGTGCTGAGGTAGGTAAGAAGGTTGCGGACCAAGAGAATGGGGTTCTTGTCCGTTCAAAAGCGGTTGCTCAGGATGGAAGGGGTATGTGTGCGATTGTGGTTGTTGTCCCAGCCCGTAATGGTGAAAAGCTGCGCCGTGTTGAGTTTTTTCTTCCTGCTGATTAGCATTTGGCAGATGGTGTTGTGATGCGTATCTTAATTGTTGAAGATGATCGGAATCTTCATCATCAATTAGTAGAAGCAGTAAAACATGCAGGATATGTTTCTGATAGTGCTTTCGATGGGGAAGAGGCTTATTTTTTAGGGAGTACAGAGTCTTATGATGCGGTGATACTGGATATAGGTTTACCGCAGATTGATGGGGTTCGTATTGTTGAAAAGTGGCGTCAAGAAGGGCGCTCCATGCCTGTTTTAATGCTAACGGCACGAGATCGTTGGTCCGATAAAGTGCGCGGTATTGATGCAGGAGCTGACGATTATGTTGTGAAGCCATTTCATTTGGAGGAAGTTATGGCGCGCTTGCGGGCGCTAATTCGTCGCTCTACAGGACATGCGACAAGTGCTTTATGTTGCGGAAATGTTTTATTAGATACCAAGACATCTCGTGTTTTTGTGGATGGTCAACCCATTAAACTAACATCTTATGAATTCAGACTTCTTTCGTATCTTATGCATCATTGTAACAGGGTTATTTCAAGAACAGAGCTTACTGAGCATCTTTATGATCAGGGTTTTGATAAGGATTCAAATACGGTGGAGGTTTTTGTAGGTCGATTACGAAAAAAGCTTGGCGTGGATTTGATTGAGACCATCCGAGGAATGGGATATCGCGTGAGAACGCTAGGTGATGAATGAATTTTTTCAAAGAAGATAATTGGCTTCAGAGGTTCTTTTTTGTCATTACGCGATCCCTCAGTTTACGTGTTATGATCTTATCAACATTGTGGATTGTTATTTCTCTTTTATCGATTTCTGCAGTGAGTATTTTATTTTATAAGCGTTCAACTGAAGAGAGTTTAGAGCGTATCCTTTCTGCTCAACTCTACAGTTTGATTGCAACAGTGACAGTGTCACCGGAAGGCACTTTGAGAGGAGGAGCTGGAATTGATGACATTCGTTATGCTGATCCAACAACGGGATGGTATTGGGAAGTTATTGCGATATCTCACAATTTAAAAGGAAGACTGACTTCTCCCTCATTGGGAACAGGAGAGATCTTTACACCCAGCGATGTCGATATACCTTTTGACAATAAATTCTTTCGCTCTTATCGGATAAAAGGAAATAATGGTAAAAGATTACAAGTGATTGAGAGTGATGTTGTGCTTGATAATAAAAATCATATTGCACGTTTTCGCCTTGTTGGGAATATTGATGAAGCATATACCCAAGTAAAGGAATTTAAGCGAACTTTGCAAATTTTTCTTTGGAGTTTTGGGATCGGAAGTATTCTGATTAATATTGCTATAATTTTCTTTAGTTTTCAACCATTGAAGCTTATTCGACGGACATTGAATGATATTCGCGAAGGAAGAGTTTGTTATGTGAATACCGATTTAGTCAGTGAAGTTATGCCGCTTGTTCAAGAGATGAATGCTCTTATTAAAAATAATCAACTTATTATTGAGCGATTTCGCACACAGGTTGGTAATCTCGCGCATTCATTGAAGACGCCTCTGTCTGTGATTATGAATGAGACAGATAAGATGCGCGGAGGAAAGGCTTGTTTGTTGAGAGAGCAAACGCAAATAATGCAAACTCAAATTAATCGTTATCTTCAGCGGGCGCGAATTGCAGCACAATGCGATAGTATTGTCTATCATACATCTGTTCGCAGTGTGATTGATCGTCTAATACGGGTTATGAAAAAGCTTAATCCTGAAAAACAAATTGAATTTATTATGGATGTTGATGAGATTGTTTTTTCTGGAGAAAGGGAAGATTTAGAAGAAATTGTAGGAAATTTGCTTGAAAATGCTACTCAATGGTCTCGCGAATATGTGTTGATTTCTTGTTGTTTAGAAGAAAAGATTGAAGAAGAAAAATATTTTAGTATCCTTGTTGAAGATGATGGTCCTGGTTTAACAGAAGATAAAGTTGATGAAGCGTTAAAGAGAGGAAGGCGGTTTGATGAAAGTAAACCTGGGACAGGTTTAGGGTTAGCAATTGTTTCAGATATGGTCAATGAATATGGTGGTCGTCTCTTTTTATCGCGTTCTGTCTTGGGGGGATTGTGTACAAAAGTTTTATTACCCAAAATGGGAGAATAACATATTTTCTTATTAATCAGTCGATGTCTATAAATTTTGTGAAGAAATATTTAGACAATACAAATAAAGGAGGGGGGTTTTTCAGAAGATCGGTATTTATAAGCAAAATATGAAAATAAAGCCTTATTTTTATTTTATTGATAGAAGTGATCTATATGAGAGAAATGAGCAATAGATTTTACGATGTTATTTCATAATAAAGATAAATTTTTATTATTTTACATCATTCTTCTCATGAAGAGGATAAAAGGGTAAGCAGGTTATCTTCTGTTCGCATTGGAAAAAAATGATATGCTTTTATTCATTCTTGCAGCATTTTTTCTTACTTTTCTGGCAATTATTCTTTTTCTTTCATTACGTTTTGACGATGGGGTAAAGAAAAAATGGCAAATTCAAAACATAGATGGTTATAAAAATCATATCCATACGGTTGAGGCTCATAAGCTTTATTGGCATTATAAAAAAAGAAATATTCTTAAAGTTTTAAGTATTTTTTTTGTTCTTCTTATAACTTGGAGTATCTATGGACTGACAGGCAATCCAGAAGTAAAAAGTTATTTTTTTAGCGAATTAATGGATAAGAATCCTAAAATTCTCAGTAAGCAAGAAAGGTTTGTTCGTCTACAAGTGCTTTTTTTCCGTTCCCCTCATGATGGCAAGTTAGCCGATGCGTTAGCGGTAGGGTATCTCGAAGAAAGTCATTTTCAAGAAGCTGTGAATACTTATTTAGATGCACTTCGTTTGAATGGAGAAACAGCGCCAAGGCTTGTAGGATATGGTTTAGCATTGGTTGGTTATGAAGGGGGAGTGATAACGCGAGAGGCACAAAGTGCTTTTCAAAAAGCAGCAGATTTAGCGCCAACAGATTTTTATCCACGCCTATTGTTGGCTGATGCATTTCATCAAGCTGGAAAAACAGCAAAAGCAGTGCAGTTTTTACAAAGCTTTCTTGAGACAATGCCTGAAAATTTTGCAGGACGATCACGGGTTGAAAAAATGATAATTCAGTTACTTAACTCATTAAGTGAACAGACAAAGGGGGCATCCGCCAATTGAGATGATGAAATAAAAGAGAAGAGTGAGTTAGAACGACAAGAGCAGTGATCTTCTTAGAAGTAGAAGACATATGTGGGGGAGGTTGAAGAACAAAAAGGAAGAATGTTAAGAGTGTGGCACAAGTCATTATAGATTAAATAAAAATTGGTGTAAAAACTAAAAAAGGAATAAAAGTATCAATAAGCGTGTTGGGTAGAGGTAAGGTACTGGATAAAAAGTTGCACCTACGGAAAAGATATGCAAAGCTCTTAAATAAAGTAAAATATGGATGCTTATATAACTTATTTCAAATTTTTTGTCGCAGAGTGTCTATGAACAATCAACCTTTAGAAAATTCTGCTTCATTGAAGTTCGTTTTAAAGCAGCGAAAAAAAAAGCGCTTACTGATCATCGTGTTGTGTTGTTTGGTTATGGCAATTGCAGTAAGTCTTATTTTGTATGCAATGCGTCATGCGGTCAGTTTTTTTAGAATGCCCTCTGAAATTACGAGAGAAGATATTTTAACGGGACGTCCTTTGCGTTTGGGTGGCTTTGTTGAAAAGGGAACTATTCAATATGTGGGGGAGAGTAGCATTATTTTTTTTGTAACGGATAACAAAAAACATGAAAAAGTGGTTTTCAATGGTATCTTACCGGATCTTTTTCGTGAAGGTCAGGGTGTGATTGTAGAAGGGCATTTCGATAAACAGGGTTTTTTTATAGGAACGCGTATTTTAGCAAAACATGATGCAACTTATAGGCCTAAAGAAACCGCTGATCGCTTGAAAAAACGTTACAGTTTGGAGAGATAATTCGATTGTGTTTGTCGAACTGGGTCATATTTTTTTAGCTGCAGCATTTGCCGTAAGCTTATTAGAAGCTTTCTTACCTGCTTTTGGTTTTTGGAGGCAAGAGCGTTTGTTAATGCAAACAGCGATCCCTCTAACCTATATCACTTTCGTATTATTGCTCTTATCTTTTTTAGTGATGATTTACGCGCATGTTGTATCTGATTTTTCTGTCTTGAATGTTGTTGAGAATTCTCATTCAGAAAAACCGATGCTCTATAAAATCACGGGTGTTTGGGGCAATCATGAAGGCTCCATGTTATTATGGGTTTTAAATCTCTCTTTTTTTAGTGCGCTGATGGCTTTCTTTAGTCAACATTTGCCAGTAGATTTTAAGGCGCTTGTTTTAATTTGCCAAAGTTGGATTACAAGCGCTTTTCTTTTATTTATTCTTTTTATATCCAATCCATTTTTACGTATGAATCCGCCAGCATTGCAGGGCAATGATCTCAATCCTCTTTTACAAGATATTGCATTGGCAATTCATCCACCGCTCCTTTATTTAGGCTATGTTGGTTTTTCACTTTGTTTTTCTTTTGCTGTTGCAGCATTAATTAGGGGGCATATTGATAAAATTTGGGCGCGTTGGATTCGCCCTTGGCTTTTACTTTCTTGGTGTTTTTTGACATTAGGAATTATGGTTGGCTCTTATTGGGCTTATTATGAATTAGGATGGGGAGGCTATTGGTTCTGGGATCCCGTTGAAAATGTTTCGTTTATGCCTTGGCTTTCAGGAACAGCTCTTTTACATTCTACTCTTGTTCTCGAAAAACGAGAAATATTGAAAAGTTGGACTTTATTTTTAGCATTGCTCACTTTTTCCCTTTCTTTGATGGGAACTTTTCTTGTGCGTTCGGGACTATTAGTTTCTGTTCATAGTTTTGCTGTTGATCCAGCACGGGGACAAGCCATTCTTGCACTTTTATTTTTCTTTACGGGAGCGGCTTTTCTTCTTTTTGCTTTGCGTATTCCTTTTTTAAAAACGGAAAGATTTTTTCAACCAATTTCGCGTGAAGGGTTTATTGTTTTAAATAACTTATTACTGATAACAATAACAGCAACGGTATTGATTGGTACGCTCTATCCTTATTTTATTGAGATGTTAACAGGACAAAAAATTTCTGTAGGCGCTGCTTTTTTTAACCTGACTTGTGGACCGCTTATGCTTTTATTGTTATTGCTTGTTCCGTTTGGGTCAATGATGGCGTGGAAACGTGGTGATTTTCTCGCAGTTTTTGAACGTTTGTGGTTTGTTTTTTTCTTGGTTGGTATCGTCTGTTTTATATTATTTTATGCGGCATCTGTGCGTGACATTCTTGCAGTTTTAGGCATTGGGCTTTCAGCATTTGTTTTTTTAGGCAGTTTAGCAGATCTGTGGGGAAGGAGTGTATACGGCAAGAGAGCTTTTTCAGTACGCGTTAAGAGATTTCTTGGATTGCCATGGTCTATTTTTGGTGCAGCCATAGCACATATGGGACTAGGCGTTACATTATTTGGTATTGTTTGTGTGGCAAGTTTCGGGCAAGAGCGTATTTTAACTATGAACATAGGAGAGCGGGTGACGATAGCGGATAAAACACTTCATTTTGATACCGTGCAGGACAGTTTTGGTTCGAATTATTCGGCAATGGCATTTTATTTTACAATATATGAGAATAAAAAAATCGTTGGTCATATCACTGCCTCAAAGCGATTTTACTCAAGCCAAAATACATCAACAACGGAAGTTGGTCTTCAAAATCATGGTTTATCGCAGCTTTATGTTGTGCCTGGGCATCTCGATAATCGGGGTCTTGTTGTGCATATATGGTGGAAACCTTATATCATATGCATTTGGTTAGGGGCATTCATGATGGCTATGGGAGGATGTTTTTCTCTTCTGGGGCGTTGGTTTCGCACTGGAGTGCATAAGAGGCTGTTGCTTGCTTTAAATTTTGAAAAGAGACATTGAGATGAAAAAAATTCTTTGGGTTTTATTTTTCTTAATCACAATGTTTTCTTTTCAATTCGCTATAGCCGTGGAACCAGATGAGATTTTAAAGGATACAGTCCTTGAAAAGCGCGCGCGCGATATTTCATCGCGTTTACGTTGTCCGGTTTGTCAAAATCAATCAATTGATGATTCAGATACTTCTCTAGCACGTGATTTACGGCTTTTAATTCGGGAAAAACTGAAAATGGGCTATAGCAATCAGCAAGTGATTGATTTTCTTGTTGCGCGATATGGTGAATTCATTCTCTTAAAACCACCATTAAATAAAACAACTTGGTTTTTGTGGTTTTCGCCTTTAATTATTATCATTATTGGTGCAAGTGTCATATTTTTCCAGTTAAAACAGTATAAGCGTGAGAAAATGATGATCTCTGAGAAAAAACAGTCAAAAACGCTATTGCATTAAAAAAGATATTCCATAAAGGAAAAAGTTTAGCGCATCTAAAATGAGCATTCAACCTTATTGTAGTTATATTGGAGGGTACTGAAATCTTACAAAAATTTAACAATTTAGACAGAAAACGGTAAGGTCTGGTATTTTATAAGCAATCAGATTGGGATAGAGAATATAATTGAATAGGAGCTATAGAGTAGATGTTAAAAAAAACTTTCTTTAAAACATTTGTCGCAGTAAGCTTTTCCGTAGTATTGGAGAGTGCACTGTTTTTTAGTGGATGTACATCAAGCTTATGGACGACGAAGGCTCGTGCAAGTTCTATATTTACTTCGTTAGTGCAACAACAAGGATTTGCAGATATCGTTGCGCAAGTACAATCTGCGGTTGTTTCAGTACAAGTAAAGGGCAAGAAAAAGAAAGAAGATCGGTTCATTAGCAACTTTTTTAGTAGTCCAGGGATTGATCAATTACCAGATCAACATCCTTTGAAAAGGCTTTTTAAAGAGTTTTATGATTTTGATAAGCCTAAAAATAAATTTCCCCATCATTCACGAAGACTGCATCCTGTCGCTTTTGGATCGGGCTTTTTTATTTCATCTGATGGTTACATTGTGACCAATGATCATGTGATTTCTGGCGGGATAGATTATACTGTTGTTCTGAATGATGGTACGAAATTAAATGCAAAACTTATTGGGAAAGATCCTAAAACCGATCTTGCAGTCTTAAAAGTAAATGATAAAAGAAAATTTTCCTATGTTGATTTTGGTGATGATTCAAAGCTTCGTGTTGGAGATTGGGTTATTGCTATTGGTAATCCATTTGGTCTTGGTGGAACTGTAACAGCAGGGATTGTTTCGGCCCGTGGACGTGATATTGAAGCGAGTGCTTATGATGATTTTATTCAGATTGATGCAGCTGTTAATAAAGGAAACTCTGGTGGTCCAACATTTGATCTTAATGGAAAGGTTGTAGGGGTTAATGCGGCAATTTTTTCTCCTTCTGGAGGAAATGTAGGGATCGCCTTTGCTATTCCGGCAACGATTGTAAAACAGGTTGTACAACAACTTATTGAAAAAGGATCCGTTCAACGTGGTTGGCTTAATGTTATAATTCAGCCAGTAACGAAGGAAATTTCTGATTCAATAGGTTTGAAAGAAGCAAAAGGTGCTTTGGTTACTGATCCATTAAAAGGACCAGCAGCAAAAGCTGGTATAAAGGCAGGTGATGTTATTATTTCAGTGAATAATGAAAAGATTGCTGATGCACGTGAGCTTGCTAGACGTATTGCAAGTATGTGTCCGGAAGAAACCGTGACTTTAGGGGTTTTTAGATCCGGTAAGGAAGAAACGATCAAAGTTAAACTTGATGCAATGCCTAAAGATAAAGATAAGAAAGAAAGTTCAAAACCTTTAAATGAACGTGGTAATTCAGATGAAATATTGGAAGATTATGGTTTGATTGTTATTCCTTCTGATGATGGGGTAGGGGTGGTCGTAACGGATGTTGATATCGATTCAGATGCTGCTGATAAGATGATCCGTCCAGGTGATGTCATTGTGACAGTAAATAATAAACCGGTTAAAAAAGCCTCTGATATTACTGATGTAATTAAAAATGCTCAAAACCTAGGGCGAAAAGCTATACTTTTACAAGTGCGAACAAATGATCAAAATCGTTTTGTTGCTCTTCCAATTTTTAAAAAATAGTATTTTATTCATGAGTGGGACAGAGATTTTGCAGATTTCTGTCCTACAATGCAATTTTATAAAAATAATGGAGATGCGTTTTATGAAAATACTCGTTATCGAAGATGATTGTGAAACAGGACGTTATCTCGAAAAAGCTTTTTTGGAGGTAGGACATTCCGTTGATGTTGCTTATGATGGTGATACTGGATACGCTCTAGCTGAAACAGGAAATTATGATGTTATGGTTGTTGACCGAATGCTTTTACATCGCGATGGTCTTTCGATTATTACTGAATTGCGTGCTAAAGGTCATGAAGCGCCGATTCTTGTTCTGTCGGCTTTAGGGCAAGTTAATGATCGTGTAACGGGGTTGCGTGCAGGGGCGGATGATTATTTGACAAAGCCGTATGCTTTTTCTGAACTTCTTGCGCGTGTTGAAGTCTTACAACGGCGGAAGAATCCTAAAGAAGCAGAAACGGTGTATTGTGTAAGCAATCTTGAGCTTGATCGATTAGCCCATACAGTAAAACGGGGGCATAAAAACATCATCTTGCAACCACGAGAGTTTCGTTTACTAGAGTATTTAATGCGTTATGCGGGGCAGGTTGTTACACGTACGATGCTGTTAGAAAATGTTTGGGATTATCATTTTGATCCACAAACAAATGTCATTGATGTCCATATTTCTCGTTTAAGAGCCAAAATTGAAAAGGATTTTGATGTTCCCCTTCTCCATACTGTGCGTGGTGCTGGATATATGCTGAAAGCACCAGATAACAAAGCATGAATCGTTTGATTAATATAATGCGCACGACAGCGCTAAGGCTTTCAGCACTTTACATTTTATTGTTTGGATTGGTGGCAACAGGCCTTTCTATTTATATGACGGCATTTTCTGCTTCGTTGTTAACAGAGCAAACTGAACAGACTTTACATGAAGAATTAAAATATATTGAAAATGCTTATAATTATGGGGGACTGTCTCTATTAATGCGCACGATTGATTATCGTTCAAGACAACCAGGGGCATTTCTTTATCTTGTTACGGATCCTATGGGACGTATTTTAGCAGGAAATGTAGCACGGATTGAATTAGGTCTTTTAAATCAGAGTGGTTTTATTTCTGCCTCTTTTTTGTATTCTCGTTTTGGAGAACATGGCAAAACAAGTGAACATCGCGCTTTGGCAGTTATTGTTGATTTGCCTAATGCTATGAAGGTTCTTATAGGACGAGATTTGGATGAACCAGAACGTTTTGCAGCGGTTATTCGTAAGGCTGTGATCATTGCACTTGCTGCAATGGTTGGAGGCGCTTTACTTATATGGTTTTTTGTTGGCAGGAGAGCTTTGCAAAGGATTGATCAGGTCACAGCAGCATCACGGCGCTTGATGGATGGTGATTTCAGCGGGCGTTTACCGGTTTCTGGGGTAGGAGATGAGTTTGATCGATTATCAACGAATCTGAATGTTATGTTAGACCGCATTGAAGAGTTAAATATTGGTTTGCGTCAAGTATCAGATAATATTGCTCATGATCTGAAAACACCGTTAACGCGTCTTAGAAATCGTGCTGAAGAAGCGCTTTCGGGAGATAAGACAAAGCTTGAATATCGTCAGGTCCTTGAGAGTGTTATTGCTGAATCAGATCAACTTATTCGCACATTTAGTGCGATTTTAATGATTTCACGCATCGAAGCAAGCTGTGCAATTGAGCATCTTGAGATGATGAACATGAAACTTATCCTTGAAGATGCTGTTGAGCTTTATGAACCTTTTGCTGAAGAGTCAGGTGTTTTACTTCAGTTGGGAGATATCTTTGATAAAGAGCTTAAATTAAATCGTGAGCTTATTGCACAAACAATTTTTAATCTTATCGATAATGCGATTAAATATGCCTCTAAAGATGAAGGAAAAGCGAAGGTTTTATTATCAATGGAATATCGTGATGAACATTTATTAGTTGTTGTAAGCGATAATGGTCCAGGAATAGCAGAGGATAAACGTGAAAAAGTAACAGAACGCTTTGTTCGTCTTGAAGAAAGCCGTACACAACCTGGTTTTGGGATTGGTTTAAGTATAGCAAAAGCAGTTATGAAGCTGCACGGGGGTGAATTGTTACTTGAAAATGCAAATCCAGGGCTTAGGGCTGTTTTGTTATTTCCTTAAAGATATTTTTTTCACTTTATTTTATACGGAACGATTATTTTAAAGTATAATGCAATAGAAAGGAAGGCAAAATGCTTTTCAAGGGAGTGCAAGCAAAACAAGCTTTTTTAAAAACACAGCTTCTCCCTTTATGCCCTCTCAATGAAAGTGGTTCCCAATGGTTAAAAGACATGGAAGAACAAGCAAAGAAAGAAGGTTTAGAACCGCTTGTTTCCATCATTTTAGAAAATGGAACGCAGATTAATTTTATCCGTGCGGTTATGACTTTATCTCCTTTTTTGCGTGAGGTTTTAATTGCCAATCCATCCTATCTTAGTCCTTTATTGCATGTTGATATAGAAACAAGGCTGAGCGAAATTATCGATGATATTACGGTTATTGATCAGGATAAATCTATAAATGAAACTTCATTGATGGCTGCTTTAAGGCGTAAAAAACGAGAGGTGCATGTCCTCATTGCTTTAGCTGATTTGAGTGGTGTTTTTACTTATGAAGTTTCATGTGCCTGGTTGACGCGTTTGGGTGAAGCTGCATTAGGTGTAGCATTACGTTTTCTCTTAAGAGAAGCACATGATCATGGTAAGATCAATTTGCTGAGCCGCGAGAATCCAGAAAAAGACTGTGGTTTAATCATTTTAGGGATGGGAAAATTAGGAGCAGGAGAACTTAATTATTCTTCTGATATTGATCTTATTGTTTTCATTGATGAAACGTCCCCTCATATTGGTAATCTTTCTGAAAGTGTCGACGTATTTTCTAAAATGGTACGCAGATTAATCCGTATCATTCAAGAGCGCACTGTTGAAGGATATGTTTTTCGTCTTGATTTTCGTCTTCGTCCAGATCCAGGATCAACACCTTTGGCTTTACCAGTAAGGGCTGCCTTACGTTATTACGAAGGGCGTGGACAAAATTGGGAACGAGCCGCTATGATTAAAGCACGTCCAGTTGCTGGCGATAAGAGAGCAGGTTTTAACTTTCTTAAAGAGCTTTTTCCCTATGTGTGGCGAAAATATTTAGATTATGCTGCGATTGCTGATATTCATTCGATCAAACGTCAAATTCATGCGCATAAAAGCTATGGTCAAATTGCTGCTTATGGCCATAATATAAAGCTAGGTCGTGGTGGTATTCGTGAAATTGAGTTTTTTGTTCAAACACAACAACTTATTGCTGGTGGACGTTTTCCTCAATTACGTGGACGTCAGACAGTTGCAATGTTAGCGGAACTTCACACGCTTGGTTGGATTAGTGAGAAAACGAGAGATAGTCTTATAAAAAGTTATGCTTTTTTAAGAAATGTGGAACATCGTATTCAGATGCTTGCGGATGAACAAACCCATCTTCTTCCAAATGATATTTCTCAATTCACGAGTGTTGCTTATTTAATGGGCTATCACGACAGGAAAAGTTTTACCCATGATTTATTAAAAACACTTCAGGTTGTTGAAAAACACTATGCAGCACTGTTTGAGAATGAACAAGAACTTGGTTTAGAAATTGGCAATTTAGTTTTTACAGGAGAACAGGATGATCCGGAGACATTAATAACATTAAGCCGTTTAGGTTTTGAAAGAGCGAGTGATATTTGTCGTATTATGCGCACCCTCCATTGTGGTCGTTATAAAGCAACGCAATCGGCTGAAGCACGCGAGAGATTAACAGAATTAACCCCAGCTCTTTTGAAAGCTTTTGGCTCAACAAAACGAGCTGATGAGGCAATGCTGCGTTTTGATAGTTTTTTACAGGGTTTACCCTCAGGAATTCAGCTTTTTAGTCTTTTGCAGTCTAATCCCTCTCTTTTAGATATGCTTGTCCTAATCATGGGGGCTGCGCCACGTCTTGCGGAAATTATTACACGCAGATCTCACGTTTTTGATGGAATGTTAGACCCCAATATTCTTTCAGAATTACCGACAAAAACCTATTTAGAAAAACAGCTTGAATATTTTCTTGAAGATATTCTTTCTTATGAGGAAATTCTTGATCATTTAAGGATTTTTGCAGATGAACAACGTTTTTTGATTGGTATTCGAATTTTGAATGGTACCATTACAGGAGAAAGAGCAGGCTTTGCTTTTACTGCGCTTGCTGATCTCATGATTACAAAAACATTTTCTGCCGTTCAAGAAGAGTTTTCTCGTCTTCATGGCCGTATTAAAGGCGGACGTGTTGGTATATTGGGAATGGGGAAGCTTGGAAGTCGAGAATTAACCGCGGGTTCGGATGTTGATATCATTTTGCTTTATGAACACGATGATGATGCAGAAATATCTGATGGAGAAAAGCCTCTTTATATCTCTCAATATTATACGCGTTTAGCACAGCGCCTCGTTTCTGCTTTATCCACACTGACAAGCCAAGGTGTTCTTTATGCCGTTGATTTAAGGTTACGGCCCTTAGGCAATAAAGGACCTATAGCTGTTTCTTTTCCATTTTTTAAAAAATATTATCGTCAAGAAGCATGGATATGGGAATATCTTGCTTTAACAAGGGCTCGAGGGATTACAGGAGATTCTGATTTTTTAGAAAAACTAGAAAATGAAGTGTGTACAATTATTGCACTTTCTCATAATAAGAACGAAGTTGCAAAAGAAGTCTGTGAAATGCGCTCTTTGATTGCAAAAGAAAAGCCACCTAAAAATCAATGGGATTTTAAAACGATGTCTGGTGGCATTATGGATTTGGAATTTATCGCTCAATTTGCTCTTATTACGCATGTCATTAAGTTTCAAATTGGAGCGACGACAGCGGATATTTTAGACCACTTACCGAACAGTTTTCTTAATCAGTCATGTATTGCTGATTTACATTATGCCCATCGTCTCTATACAAATTTGAGTCAAATTATACGGCTATGTTTAAATGATTCCCTTGATCCCAATGATATGCCTCCTGGATTAAGTGATCTTTTGCTAAATAGTGTTGGAGAACCTGATTTGCTTCGTGTTGAAAAATTAATTGCAGAAACTGGGCAATTGGTCAGTTCAGTTTTTACAAAAATTATGAAATGCTAAATATATTTTATAATAGTTTTATGAAAGCATTGAATGTAATTTTTAGATAAAACATAAACAGATATTATAGAATAATAAAAACTGCTTATTCCATTTTTATATATTAATTTTGATATTTTATTATACGCTGCAGGGTTTGAGAGAGTGAAAATTTTTATCTATTAACTTCTTAAGTATGATGAAGAATTTGTCTATTAAATGAGCTCATTATAGGCATTATTCTTTATATAAAATACAATAATGTCGTGACACCCTTTTAATGAATAATACGCGTTTCATGAATCTTAGCTCATGGGTATGATAAAAGCATAGATCATTTTCTTTATGAAGGGGGATTATAAATAAAAATAAAATAAATATCTTGAATGAAGTTATTTTATATAAATCCCTCCTTTATACGTGATTCAATTGACCATTTTTATGTAAGGTTACTATGTGTGAATAGAGCATAAAAAGCAAATTATGATGCAAATATTTATAATGTATGTGTCATTAAAATGAAATGAAAAGCAGCTATCATTCATAACAGTTCATAAATTTTATGATACGTTTTTATCATTCACAAATCGCATTATTAAAAATTTAGACATTAGAAATTATCAAGAACATATGTTTAAAGTTTACACCTTGTTTTAAAGATTGTTTTGTTAATCGCATGATAAAAACAAAATTAACGGTTACTAAAATTGGTGAGTGTAAAGTTTAAAGATGTTATAGCAATATTAGATCATTCTATAAGAGGACAATCATTTGAAGCGATTATAATTTATAGGTTTAATTTATAAAGATTATATAAAAGGATTTAAAGACAGATACCATCATCACAACAAGTATGAAATTCAAAACATTATATCCTATGAAATCAAATAAGATCGATCCAAGTTTGGATTGAATGATTTTGGTTTCCTAAAAATTGGGAGCAGCTATTGAGACAAAGATAAGCAGCAACATTCAAAACTATTGCAATATCATAAAGACATAGGATTTTTCTAAACTTTTAGAAAAAATTATAATGTTTAAAGATAACGTTCTCAAAATGGGGGTTGTTAATATTGCCAACTCAAAATTGAGCCGGCTCATTTGCAAAGAAGTTAAGTTTGAAAAAAGTGAAAAGACGTATAACATTTCTAAATGAACGTTTAAAAAATAAAATGAGATCTTTATAAGAAACGTTTAAAACCTTTTTTATAACAATTATAACTGAATTATCGTTTGCTCTTAAGAAAATTTTTTCTATCAAAAAACGAAGATCTAGATTTTACAACAGAGCAAATCTTAAAAACCTTACATTTTATAAAAGCGGTTGTTTCTTTGTTGTATGAAAAACTGCTTTTAAAAAACAATGCTTGTAAATGTGAAAAACGAGTTTTATTATAGATATTGACTTAATAGGCATTTTCTCTTGAGTGTCTTGATAAGGCTATCAAGCGTTTTGATTTTAGAATATGTATTATTTTAGTTCACTCAACACTATTTTGAGTTTAATGTTTTAAAAGAAGTATTTTGATAATCTGCTTTGTTTCAAGTGATCACCTCAAATATGAGGGCGTTATTATTGATACGCTTTATAGCTATAACAAGTGTTTATAGTCTCTCTCATTCAAATGAATGCTCTCAATAGCATATCCATCATTTATGTTCTTTTTATAAGTTCTCATCAATAGAATAGAGCGTTTGCAATATGATATGTTTTGTATATAGGTATTCATTATTGATTTTATTTGTATAAATTATTTGCGTTTCTATTTAAAAGCCGCGTCATATCAATTGGCACGGCTTTCTTTTTAGGGTTCTCTCTTTATATGATACGTTTTAAACAATGCATCTTATAATACGTTTATAGCCATAAAGAAGGTGCCCCGATACCTATTATTGGTTCTATTTATCAATCTTGGTAATGTCATCGCTTTTATAGACCTCATCATTATCAGGAATCAATCTGATCTTACTTTGTACATCTATTTTTGCATTGCCATAAGCACGATCCAAGATTTTGATATAACCAGAGATTTTCGCAGTCCCATAAACAGAGCCATAAGCCTCACAAGATCTATCCACGCTAGTATTACCATAAACCTTGCCATAAATTTTTGCACGATCATAAATCCTTGCATAATGATAAACCCAAGCGTTATAAGAAAGATGCACATTGTTATAAATATGCGCATCAGCAAGAAGGTGGACACTACCACTTACATGAGCATTGCCATAAACGAAAGTATGGTCATAAATTATTACATATTCAGAAATAAAAGCTTTGCCATAGACCTCAGAGTTTCCATAGGCTTGACCACAGATTTCAGAATAGTGATGTATTGTTGTATTGTCATAAACCCGAGCATCATCATATGCTCAGCAATTGCCATCATGAGAGAAGTTTACTTCCTTTTCAATAAACCCCTCTAAATCCCTCACCTTCATATCATCAAAATCTCTTAAAACACGAATGCAATAAAGATTTATAATATTTCGAGTAAGAGCATGTTTATTTTTTTGATTTTGTTGGTTAATTCGTATTTTTTAGACATAAGGATACCTTCACAATCTAATGTGATAAAGATTCGCTAAAATTTGTAATGGAAAATTTGGAAAGCAGATGCCCCCCACAGTATCGTTATTTATTCTGCTTTTTTAAATGGTTGACACATCACAAATGAGATTTCACCATAAGGGGAAAGACGTTCTATATAAGCATTCGCTTTTGTATCACCACAAGCATTTTTAGTTACAATAGCTATGCCATAAGCACGAGCATATTTTATTAAATATGCACATGATTGATAATTTTTGCACTATCAAAAGTTCTCACATTATCATAAACATGAGCATGAGCAAAAACCTTGGAAAAATTGTAAATCTTGGCATATAGTCACTAACACCAGCATTGTCATAAAACTGTGCATTATCATAAATGCGACCAGTTTTTACAACATAAGCCTTATCTTCAATCCAGCAATTGCCATTATGCGATAGGTTATCTTCATTTTCAATAAAGTCCTCTAAATTACCAGCTTTGATATTAGAAAAGTCTCTGAATGCTTTAATGCAATAAAAGGTACAGTTACTTAATATACGTGTCTCATTTATCAGTGCAAATTTCTTTTTTATGGCATAGTTTCTTTATAAAGAGATTAAATTTTTTAATGAAAGAATTTGGTTAGAAAGCAGGTGTCTCCGCACCACCCGTGTATTCAATTACGCAGCTTCATTTTTTCAGCCCTAGAATGTTGCGACAGACTTTGGTACATAAGACAGGTCCATAAGGGCCATTTTTATTGTACAATTTTTATTCACATACTCAACCCGCTTTTAACGTGCAAGTAAGTGATTTTAATTGTTTCAACATCAGAGAGATTTGAAATAAGAGGCTCTTATGATAATGGGATTTCTTTTTCAATATACAGAATAGTAAATTAATCATTATAAATCAATATGTTGAAATTAAACAGCAGTATACACGATACATTCATCAATTGAGAGATATTCAATACAAGAATATGTGCAAGAGTAATTTTATCGCATAGATTTAGATAAATTCTTATAAAGATTACGATTGTTTCTTATTTCTCATTACACTCATATTAGCAAGATATTTAAGGAATTAAGGTAAAAATCTTTATAGATTATATCTCTCATTTTTTTTAATTTATATTAGAGTTATTTATACAGTTCTGGATAATAATGGTTAATATGAAGATATAAAATTTAATAGAGAGAAAAATTTTATAAAACTATAAAGAATATTTAAATTTTTTTTACAATATTATTAAAAAAATAACTTAATATTTAAATATAAAACTTATTTTTTATAACTATGTCATTTTTACTATAGATTTTTTTTAAAAAGTATGAAACGATTTATTATTATTTATAATCACATTAGCTTTTAGAGGAGCAATTATGATTACTAAGTATTTAATCTCAACATCTATCTTTTCTTTAATTTCAATTTCTGTATTACAGGCAGCAGATGCCGTTGTTTCTGAACAGCCTGTCCCTGTTATTACAGCACCTTCTTTTTCTTGGACAGGGTTTTATCTAGGAGGGCAGATTGGTAGCTTTTCAAGTAAAATGGCTGCAAGTTATTTAGCTGGTGAGACTGCTGGAAAATGGGAGCCAATTCCAAAAGAAAGTTTACCTAAACCTTCTGGTTTTATGGGGGGAGTTTATGCAGGCTCCAATATTGATATCAATAATGGTTTTATTATAGGTATTGATACGGATATTATGTGGTCTGATAAAAAGAAGACGAAGGATATCGCTACACCGAAAAACAGCCAAGCTGGAACAACAGAACAATCTTCGCACAAAAAAAATTCAATGAGAGATTCTCATGAAGATGAATCTCCAGTGTCGCCTGTTAGGGCTGTACGTCATACTTTAAAACAAAAATGGTCTGGTGCTACGCGGGTAAAAGTTGGTTTTGCGATTGAGCGTACGATGCCTTATCTTTCCGGTGGGATTGCTTATACGCAGATTCAGAATATTTTTACGACAGTAGCTGATAGCAGAAGTAGAGCAATTGATCTTTCTGATTTGTTTCATGATGAAAAAAAGACCATGATTGGTTATACCCTTGGAGGGGGTATTGATTTTGCAATGACTGATAATGTTATTGTGCGTGCAGAATATCGTTATTCAGACTTTGGTAAGAAGAAGTTCATACATGATAAATTTGAAATGGACTACAAGACAAACGATTTTCGCGTGGGTGTCGCTTATAAATTTTAATTTTTTGCAAAATTAAACAATTTAAAAGTCTTATTTTCAAATAAGGCTTTTATTTTTCAAATAGGTGTTAAAAAATATTATTTTACTTAAAAGAGATACTGTTTTATTCGAGCAATAGTTGGATTTATAAAGATAATTCACTGTTTTGCATGTGAAATGAGAATTCCGAATATCGTGGAATTTCTTCATTTCAGACCTATCCCAAGTTGAATCAATTAAAATGATTTTCTTGTAAATTACAGGCGGGGGGCGCGTGAGTATTATAAAAACATTAAAGAAAAAATAAAAATGCTTCTTGCGAACTATTCTAAATGCCAAAGGCAATTGGTCACATTAGGGATTGGCAAAGTGTATAATGATACTGATTTGCTTTTTCATAAACGTAAAAATACGATGTTCTATAGATTTTATCATTAAATCATTCATGGGAGCCGCCATGAAATGGGTTTGGGTAGCAAAGATGCTTTTTAAAAACAAACGTGTGAATTGGCAATCTAATGGTATTCTGTTTTATTTGAAAGACTTCTCATACAATTAACTTTTTCATTTTATGTTATCATAAAGTATTTCATTTAATAACAACAAAATTTGCAAAAAAAAAATTAAAAAGCACATAAAAATACACCCACACCATAACGCGATAATAACAAAAAAATATAATATAACTTTTTATTATTATTGGATATTTTATGCTCTATTATAGCTAAAAAATTATCGCAATATAATAATTATAAAGAATATTATAAAGTAATTTATAGGAAAAAATAGATAGAAAACTAGGAACTTATTAAGATATAAAAAACATTATTATCTATGCCTATTATTGAAATAGAAACTGTTATTTTTCAAATATGATATAATAACTATCGAGTGATAGAGGAGGATTATTTTACCTCTATTTAACATAAATTAATCAACATCATTTGTTTATGAGTTACAAGGAGAGGTAGTTATTGAAATTATATGTTTTAGTTTTCATTAGGTTTTTTATCGTCATTGATATTTAGGTATAGAAACTGAATGAGCTTCTCTATATGTTCTGTAAAATATCGTTACGATAGGGGTATAAGGATTTTACACAAGAGATGCTTTGAGGGGGGAGCCGATGAAATGCAAAGCAAGATTTGTAGAATTTTATCAAATAAATTACAGGCGTAATCGGCAGGTGGAATCTGTACAAAAAGAATCCAGATTATTTATAGATCAAATAGGGTAGAAATCTTCATCCTTAAGAATGAGAAGGCAGTAAACCAATGAATTTGTAAAGTTAGTCACATAATTAGGGTTAGCCAATGGAGCTTTCTGAGAGAAATTTATTGATCAACAAAGAAAGTACAATTTTGTTTTGTTAAGAAGAAGAGAGAAATAAAATTATGACTGAAAGGGATATGAAGTGAAAATATTGTTTGGGGGGAGAAACTTTAGATGTGTCTAAGCATTTAAAGATTAATTGTTTCAGTACAGGCAATCTCATTTTGAGGGTTAATAATGCTATAACGTTGTAATTGGCAGTGCCATTGATTTTGTAAGTGTTCAATAGAAAATAAGTTAAAGCCTGCGGGTGGTTTTTTATCACCAAAAGCTTGTGATGCGGAAGGAACACCAACAACAGGAATTTTCTTCATTGGTCCTTCAATGTACTTCAATGTAGGTAAATGAGTATGTCCATGAAGAATAAGTTCACAACCGTGATGCTTGATAACGTCTAGAAAGCGCTTTGTATCCCGTAATTTTTTATACCAAGAAGTTGCTTTGGGAAAGGGGGGATGGTGGATCATGACGACACGAAAAAGGTTGCGCTGTGCTGCTTCATTCAAAAGATGTGGTAACGTTTGCGCTTGCATTTTACCAAAATAACCAGAAGCTTGAAAAGGAGGGGTGGCGATGGCTGAAGAAGCTGCTATGATGGCAATATCTTTGCGAATGCGCATATAAGGAAAAGGAAAGGCGCTGGCTTGAGGCACGTCCCCTGTGATCCAAGGTTTAAAGAGAGTACATGCTTTTTGCAGGGCTCCACGGACATAAGCATCATGATTTCCAAATGTCAAAGAAATATCTTGAGGGTGTCCTAAAGTAAGGAGCCAACGATGCGCTTGTTCAAATTCCTTATCGAGAGCAAGGTTTACAAGATCGCCAGAGATCACCAGATGATCAGGTTTTGTTGTGTTCAAGGCATCTATTAAAGTTTCGAGGACATTTGTTGCCATTTGGTTCTTACGTTTTTTTTGCCAATTTAAGTAACCAGTAAGGCGTTTTCCAGAAAGTTCTAAAAGAGAAGGTTTTGGGAGAGGGGAAAGATGAATATCCGATATATGGGCAAGATAAAACATAAAAGCTCGCAGAATATTAAAAATATTTTAAAGGATAAACATAAGATAAGTTGCTGCTTAAAGGCAAGAAGGATTGTAAAATGAAAAATAGCTTGTTAAAAGTATGAGAAAATTCTTTGGAAAATTGATGCTGAATTGTATTCTTTATAAAAAAGGATAGCGTAATACACCAGATCATTCTTGGCAATCGATATATCTTTTGTATGATGGGATGAACCGTAAAACGATGATCATAAAGTTTTAAAACTTTTAAAACAGCTTTTATACGACCTATATTATCATAAAAAATCTAATCACTCAGTGAAAATGCAAAAGGATCTATTGTATTTATCAGAAGTTTTTACAATTTTGCGCTGTCATATATTGCTTTTAATGAGTGAATGTTTTTCATGCAAAACGGAACGCCTTAAGCGGAATATTTCAAATAAAATATCCCAAATAAAATATCATTGCGTTGTACATTCACATATTTGTTTTAAAGAAATATTTTTCAGTGCGCTTGATTTCATTTCACGAAAATTCTTCATTGCTATGAAAAGTTTCGTTTATAAGACTTATTTATGCACCACCACCTTTACACTTAACAAGGTGCTCACCAAAACCATTATACTATCCCATCTCAATCTTATAAAATTCTCGCTTTAAGAGGATTCATAAGAGATATTTCATTGTCTTCTTCAATGGTTTTTATCCATAGAGCTCCCCTTTCTCATGATATGTAAGGGAGCGATTTTTATTGATTTAATAGGGAAAAGATCTGAAATAAGAAAAACTTATTGTATGTGCAGTTATTATTCAATATAAAAACTATCATTTAAAATCAAATGGTTCTTTAATTAAAAAAACAAATAAACACACAAAAAGATAAGCTTAATTTTAAAATTACGCGACAAAATCTCAAGACTTTTTAACGGCCTTCACGATACCACATGCTGCTCAACAATAATAGGCAAGCAAGAAGTGCAAAAAAACCAGAAAATATCGAAAAATAAAAGCTATTGATTAAACGCGTTTCTGTTGCTTCTTTCAAAACAATTGAATGCGCTGGAGAAGATAAAGGTTTTGTTTGTGATTGAATGAGTTTGAGTGGAGGAAGATAAATGTTTTCTTTTCCCTCAAGGTGTAAACGTCCAATGTAACCACCGGTGTGTTTAACAATGGAGGCTAGTTTTTCCTGTGTTGAAATTAAGTCAAACAATTCAAGATTATCCAACATCCCGACAGAAGAAAGAGTTGTTAGATGCCCATTTTTAATAGTAAAAATCCCTGTTTCATCCGTGGCTACAGTTGCACTGAAGAGCCCTTCTTGCTCTTTAGTAAGAACGATCCTTTGTTTTTTTCCAGAAGGAAAAGTTATTTCAGCAGGTTCTGGATGGTCTTTGAGGGTTTGACGGCGAATTGTTAAATGATGATGGCTGCTGGTCGCGCTTAATTTTTCTTCCTCAAGTTCTGGTTCCTTCATGAGCCAATGGGCAATTCGGCGATAAAGAGCTGCATAAGGACCACCACCTTCAAAACCTCGTGCCCAAAGCCAACTTTCATCGGAAAGCAACATGCCTACACGGCCTTTATCAACATGGGAGAGAAGTAAAAGCGGTTGTTCATCGGCTCCTTTCATGAGGGCGATCCCGTTGTTTATGTTTTGAATAGCAATTTGTCGCAGCCATCGACCCCACTGAGAAGCTGGATAAGCAGGGGTTGCAAGATCCCTTGTAACAGGATGGCGTTCACCTTCTTTGGTTAATGCGGGGCGAAAAGGTTTTTCAATAATAGTTCCATTAGGCAATGCCGGTAGAATGCTTATTAAAGGTGTTTTCGCAAGTGAGTTTTTTTGAGTAAATTCAGGTCCTGTTACCATCAATAACGCACCACCCTTTTGTACATATTGGGCAATATAATCATAATAGATTAAGGGCAGAACATCAGAGTGTTGGTAGCCATCAAGAATAATGAGATCAAAGTTATTAATCTCTTCAACAAAGAGCTTTCTTGTGGGAAAGACCACCAGTGATAATTGGCTTAAGGGCGTATTATCTGCTTTGGTGGGGGGACGCAAAATAGTAAAATGAACAAGATCAATATTGGAGTCACCTTTCAAAAGATCACGCCATGTCCGTTCTCCATTATAAGGGGCGCCTGAAATAAGAAGAACGCGTAAATTTTCTCTGACTCCCTCAATCGTTGTTATGGCGCGGTTATTTTCAAAGCTTAGTTCACCTTTGTAAGGTTTAGTGGTCGCTTGGATAATATTTTTTTCAGCATGAGGCAGAGTAATTTCAGTTTGAAAAATAATGCCAGAAGTTACAGAATAATGGCCAACTTCTTGTCCATTAACACTGAGTATAATATTGGCTTTTTGTGGTATCGTTTTTTGAGAGGCTCCTTTATCTTCTACCAAAATGGAGAGCCTTTGTGGTTTATTGACAAGAGCAAAGCGTGGAGGAGAAATAAACTTGATTTGACGATCAAATTCATCTGAGCGTCCTGTGATCAGAGCATTGAGAGGTGCTTCATGATGAAGCTCTGATAGGTTAGGAATGTCATGCACTTGCCCATCAGTGACAAAAATGGTGCCTGCATAACGAGAGGGTGGGATATCAGAGAGTGCTTGTGTTAAAGCATCAAACAAATTTGTTGAGGGGGCATATTGATTATCAGCTAGTTTTCCAGCTTCAATAAAACGTGGTTCAAATTGTGGATAATGTGCCAATGCTTCGGTTAATTGTGCACGCGCTTCATCCGTATCCTTTGTGCGTGTTCCCAATGTTTGACTTTTGCTGTGGTCAATGACAATCCCTACCGTGCTTTTCAGCGGTTCGCGCTGTTCTTTTATAATCATTGGATTGAGCAAAGCAAGAATAAGGCAACTCAATGCCATTAGACGCAATAAAGATCCTTGACGCTTTGTAACAAGACCAACAACGACAAAAAGAATGGATATTCCGCTTAACAGCAGAATCCAAAAGAGGGGTAAAAAAGGCTGAAAAGTTAAAAATGGTATCATTGCCTTCTTTCTCTTTTAAAGCGTTCCAAGAGCGCTGGAACATGAACTTGGTCCGCTTTATAGTTTCCAGTAAGGATGTAAAGGACAATATTTAAGCCTGCACGAAATGCCCATAGACGTTGCATCGGATCATTGGGAACGAGGGGATATTTCCATGTTCCTTTTTCATCAAGCGCCCAAGCCCCAGCAAAGTTATTTGCGGTGATGAGCAGGGAACTTACATTATCGCCAGAGCTAAGAGAATTTTTATTTTTTTTGTTCGTTGATGAGGATTCAACCCATAAAGGTGAACCACGGTAGAGACCAGGAAAATCAGGCATAATATAAAAAGAACGTGCAACAACATGATCTTTTGAAGCTGGCTCAATGGAGGGAATGTTTAACCCTTTTAAGATGGTTCGTAATCTTTGCGTTTCTGGAGTGGTATCTCCTTCAAGATTAAGATTGCTATTCATTTGATCGCGCGTATCAAATAAAATTGTTCCTCCATGTTTCATAAAGTTATTTATTTTTTCAAGGGCTTTAGGGGTTGGTATAGGACTCTTAGCATCAATTGGCCAGTAAATAAGAGGATAAAAGGAAAGTTCATCTTTATCGAGATCAAGAGCTGTAACAGAGCCAGGGGTAAGCATTGTACGTTCTGCGATAAATTGGCTTAAAGCTTCCAGACCACTTTTACTCGTTGTATCAATTTCATGATTGTTGGTTATAACGTAGGCAAGGTGTGTTGCACCAGCGGCTTGCACACTATCATGATGATTTTCTGTCGTTTGTGCATGCAAAGTCGGGTCATATGAAAACAAGACAATAAAAATGATGAGAGGGAGGAGAAACATATTACGCCGTTTATTAAAAGAAAAAATACCTCCCATCCATAAAATGAGAAAATTATCAAAGGCGAATAATAAGAGAGCTAATCCTAAAAGAGGACCGATAAGATTTTTTTCTTTTGTATCGTAAGATAAAGGGCTTTTGTTAAGAGAAGTTGGCAATGATGATTGTTTCATCAAGCGCGATGAATAATTTAAGAGATTAAGCGCATAAAAATTGTTTTTGATACCATAAAGTCCTGGGGGCGTATGATAAGAAGGGTGGGGCGGATTTTGAGCATCAAGGACCAGAGGAATAACATCAGAGGGCGGTACTTGTAATTGTCCGTCAGACGCTATGGTTCGCCAAGGGTTTTGTACCATTGTACTTTTTTCTCGATATGCTGAATTTGTGTTTTCAAAAGACCCTAATGTGATCAGTTTTGGCAACATTTGTGCAAAAAAGCCAGAAAGAGGAAGATTAGACCATGTAGGATCAGGAGCAACATGAATGAGAATGAGGGTTCCTTTACCACGCTTTGCTGCGGTAATAAGAGGGGTTCCATCTGAAAGGCTAAGCCATGTTTTTTCAAAAAGATCTGGGGTTGGTTCTGCGAGGATTTGGCGCGAAACAGTAACTTCTTCTGGAAAAGGAAGATCAAAGAAAAAACTATTTTTTGTAAAAGGTGCAAGTTTTTGCGGCTTTGTCCAAGACATAATACTTCCAAGGGAACGTTGACCTTGACGCAGTGGTACTGGAAGAAGGCTATCGTAATGTTCTGCGCTACTGAGTTTTTCTCCTGCAAAGCGGATGAGTGTCCCTCCTTTATTCACAAAATCAGAAAGCTTTTTTTCTGCTTTTTCAGGGATATTAACCATGTCACCCATAATGAAAACAGATGGATTTTGTTTAAGCAAATGATCAATATCCGTTGAAAGCTCTCTTCCACCGGCTGTAATAAGCTGTGTATGACCTTGTAAGGCTTTGATAATATAATAAAATGGCGCCAGTAAAGGTTGTGCCATTTCATTGGTATCGGGGGAGAGAAGAGCAACACGGCTTATTCTGCTATGACTGTCTACTAAAAAGGTTGCAGCAGCATGGTTTTGGTTATTGATTTTTATCCAAGCAATATCATTGCGCAGTTCAAGGGGAACATCAAAAGGAACAAGTGCTGTTGTTTCACCTTCAGAGAAATTTTTCGTGAATTGACCGAGCAGTTGATTATTTGAATCGTAAAGGCTGAGTGTCGCGGGCGTTGTACCACGTGTTGTTGAGCGGATAATACGCGCGACCATATTTCCATCGTTATTTTCTATGGATGTTATGCCAACTAAATCAGAAATATCAGCCAAATACCATAAAAACTTTCCAAGTTTTAATTCTTCAAGAAGTGCAAAAGCTTGCTCATCTTCATTTGTTTGTAATCCATCACTTAAATAAACAATATCAAGAGGTTGTCCGTTAGTTGTTTCCTTGAGTTTTTGTAAGGCATGCAAACGGTTGACAGGCCAAGGACGTGGCTGCAAATGCATTAAATGCTTCTTTATAATCTTTGCTGGTTGAGGCTCCACATTGGAGATATCATTTTCAGCTGTAGCAACAAGATAAATATTTTTTTGCTGTTTTTCTGCCTGAGCAAGGATCGTTTCAGCGATAGAGATGCGTTTTTTCCATTCTTTTACAGATGCCCAACCATTATCAATAATAAGTGCAAGGGATTGAGATTCAGAAAAGCTTATTGGTTTTTGATTCAAAGTGGGGCGGGCCAAAGCTATGATAACAAATGCCGCTATGATTAAACGCAACAAAAGTAACCACCAAGGCGTATGTTTTGCTGTTTCCTGCTGATGTGTTGATTTAGGTAAGAACCGTAGAGGAGGGAAAAGCTCTTTACGCGCAGATGGAGGGGTTATCCGCAACAGCCACCAAATGACCGGTAGAACCAAGAGTCCTAATAACAGAAAAGGAGCAGCAAAACTCAAAGTGCTCTCCTTTTTTGCAAGGGAAAGTTACCCATTGTATTTGCAAGATGCAAAATGGTTTCTGTTAAAGGTTGATCTGTTCTGCTAACGTGATAAGACCAGCCTTGACGTGCGCAAAAATTTGCTAATTCTTGTCGCCGTGCTTGATAGAGCTTACAATAGTTTTTACGAAGATTTTCTGCTTTTCCACAAATGAGTTTTTCTTTCGTTTCAGGATCAAAAAACTCTGTACGACCTGCGTAGGGAAAGTTTTCTTCTGCGGGATCAGCAATTTCAATTAAATGAGCTGTCACTTGTTTTGTCGATAAAGCCGTTAAATGTTGGATGATTTTTTCAGGATGGTCGAGAAAATCACTCATTATAATGGTATGTGAAAAGCGCGTAATCGTTGAAAAATCAGGAAATGAATTTTCATCTGAATGATTTTCTAAAGCAAAAGCTATTCGCTCTACAACATTAGATGTCATTGTGGGGGGCATTAAATTGGGAATAGCAATATGTTCGCCACTGCGTGCAAGAAGTGATGCTAAGGCAAGGGTCAGAATAATGGCATGATTACCTTTAGAGATTTTAGAAAAACGCGAACAGTAATGCATTGATGGGCTCTGATCGGGCCAAAGCCAAATAGTTTGTGTCACTTGCCATTCGTGTTCACGCAGATACGTATTTTCATCACGGGCTGAGCGACGCCAATCAATACGGGTAATGGATTCTCCTTCCATATAAGGACGAAATTGCCAAAAATTTTCCCCATTACCACGTTTACGTTGACCATGCCATCCGGTTATCAGTGTATTGGCGATATGACGCGCTTGTAACAAGAAATATGGCATTTTGCCAATATCCTTATGCAGCTTTTTTGCCAGCGACAATGGAGGTTTTTGTAAAACTTTTTTGCCAATAGCCATTTAAAGAGCATCTTTCACAAGCTTATTGATAATATCTTTGACAGTTATATCTTCAGCACGGGCAGAAAAATTAAGCGCCATACGGTGTTGTAAGACAGGATAGGCCAGTGCTTCAACATCATCAAGTGAGGGGGCTAAACGCCCATAATAAAGAGCACGGGCACGAACACAAAGTGAAAGGGCTTGTGATGCGCGTGGACCAGGCCCCCAAGAAACATAAGTACTGGCAAGACTATTGTCTTTATGAGGACGGGCTGAGCGGACAATTTTTAAAATAGCTTCGACCACATTTTCTGAAATAGGCATTTTACGAACGATATTTTGAATCTTTTGCAATTTTTTGGCGGATAAAATTGCTTTTGCATTTGATTTTTTTTCTTTTGTTGTTTCTAAAATGATCCGCCGCTCTGTTGTAAGGTCAGGATAGTCAATATCAATTTGCATCAAAAAGCGATCGAGTTGTGCTTCAGGAAGTGGGTAGGTTCCTTCCTGCTCAAGAGGATTTTGCGTTGCAAGAACATGAAACGGTTGAGGCAAGTCATAACGGGTTCCTGCAACGGTTACATGATATTCTTGCATAGCTTGTAAAAGAGCCGACTGGGTGCGTGGAGAAGCACGATTGATTTCATCAGCCATGAGAAGTTGCGTAAAAATAGGACCTTGAACGTAGCGAAAAGAACGTTTTCCTTCTTTATCGGAATCCATAATTTCAGAACCAATAATGTCGGATGGCATTAAGTCGGGGGTAAATTGGATCCGTTTTTCATCAAGCCCTAAGACGGTTCCCAATGTTTCAACAAGACGTGTTTTAGCAAGTCCTGGAGCCCCAACAAGAAGAGCATGACCACCAGCAAAAATAGCGATTAAGGCATATTCGATGACATGACTTTGTCCAAAAATAACTTTGTCAATTTCTTGTTGTAGGATATCTAATTCTTTGTGTGCTGTATCAATATCTCCAATAATGACTTGGGCATCATGATTGGTATTGACCTTTTTTACAGAATTAGATGACGGATCACGGTGACTCATATTTCTTCCTTAAGGCGTTTGGCGCAAAAATGGTAATTTTCTCTGTATGATAATGGATATTTTATTGTTTGTAACAGAAAATAAGAAGAAAAGAAGCATCATATGTCGTTTTTTTTCATATTTGTCTATAAAGGGAAAAGTTTCTTTGGAGAAAATAGGCGCGTTTTATAAGGGGTGTCTTAAAAATTTTATTTTATGAAGAGAGTTTTTTAAGACAAGGTAAACAACTTTTTTGAAAGGTTAAAGGGTGAATATAAGGCAGAACTTCAAACAGGTTGCGTGGTTACAAAAAAATGATATCCAAACACTTCTTCGTATCTTATCTTTAGAGGGGGAAGAGGCGCGTATTGTAGGGGGAGCGGTACGCAATCAACTGCTAGGTCAGCCTATTAGTGATATTGATATTGCGACAACCTGCTTGCCGCAACAAGTTATAACGCGTGTAGAAAACGCAGGATTTAAAGCTATTCCTACAGGGATTGCTTTTGGTACCATAACAGTAGTTACGCATTCATGTTCTTATGAGGTCACAACGCTTCGCAGCGATATTGAGACGGATGGTCGTCATGCAAAAGTAGCTTTTGGTCGTGATTGGAAAAAAGATGCTGAACGGCGGGATTTTACGATAAACGCGCTTTATTGTGATGCGGATGGCAACCTTTATGATGACGTGGGAGGTTTGAATGATATTGCGAGCCGAACAGTTCGTTTTATCGGTGTTGCAGAAAATCGTATTAGCGAAGATTATTTGCGTATTCTACGGTTTTTTCGCTTTTTTGCGTGGTATGGAGCAGGGCGACCTGATGGGCAAGGATTGAAGGCATGTGTTCGTTTAAAACACGGTTTAAAAAAACTTTCTTCTGAGCGTATTTGGGCAGAAATGAAAAAGCTTCTTTTGGCTTGTGATCCAACACGTGCTCTTTTATGGATGCGACAAAGCAGAATTTTGTCACTCATTTTTCCTGAAACAGAAAAATGGGGCATTGATGCAATTCACGCATTGGTAAAAACAGAACAGATGCTTGGTTGGAAAGTTGATCCACTTTTACGACTAGAAAGTCTTCTTCCTCCTGACTCTATACGTCTTCATGACATGGCACAGCGCTTGCGTTTTTCCCATAAAGAAACAACGCGGTTAAAGGAATGGGTAGAATTAGAAATAATAAGCCCAAACTGTTCTGATCATTTTGTACAAAAACTGCTTTATTTTCATGGGAAACAGCCGGTTTTAGATCAATTATCTTTGTCTGTTGCTGCATCACATGTCTATACTCTAGAAAAAAAGGATGTTGTGCAAAAAAGAGAAGATTATCTCAAGCTTTATCAACTGGCTCAAAAATGGCAAATTCCAACTTTTCCCATTAATGGTAATGATTTAATAAAAAAGGGTTTTTCAAAAGGTGTCCTTTTAGGAAAAAAGCTTAAAGAGCTAGAAATGATATGGGTTGAAAGCGGATTTTTAATGGATCGCCATACATTATTAGAAAAAATTGATTGATAATATTGTTTGTTTATAAATGCATGAGTTTTTACCTGTTAAGTTAACATATTCATTGATAATAATTTGTCATTATTCACATGAAATAAGAGTGCCGAATATCAGGTTATCTTATAGTCTGTTCATATTAAATTAATCACAATGACAGTCTTAATGTGTCATAAGCGGGGAAGTCGTGTGAAAAAAACGATTATAGGGAGGAAAAATGCCTCTTATGACTCAACTCAAAATAGGGGAAAAACTTTTGAGCGATCACAGATTGTGAAGAAGCTGACTTGCATATTTATTAAGTATGAGAGAGGAGGATGCTCAACGGGTTTTTGACTATGCACGAGGGATATTTATATCATTGATAGGCGTGGTACGAAATGGATGTGATGGATCTAAGAAAAGTTTATTTTAACAAGTGTATGAATGAGCAATACAATGGCGTTTTGTACTTTGTGATAAAGTGACTTTAGTTAAGTTTTTTTCTTATTTTTGAGCATTATAAGCTTATCGCTGTTTATTTTTCAGCACTTGATTATTGGAAAATAGCAGATATTATATGCTTTAACTGTTATTTATATGATAGCTTGTAGGCTTTATTCCAAGAATATTATTGAAAAGTATGTGCTTTTAAGATTTATAAAATTCTTGAAAGGTGAATTTTTTCTACTTATTTGAAAACCAGAGTTCATGCATTTTGATCATTCTATTCAAGCTTTGATAGAATGATTATGTTTTTACAGATGACAGTTTCCTTCATAATAACCAATTTGGCGCAGTGCTTCTCCTGTTGTTATGGCTACGCTCATAGCAAGATTGAGAGAGCGTGCCTGTGGTTGCATGGGAATTTTCAATGTGTAATCGGCAGATTCATGAACATAGTCGGGGACTCCAGCTGATTCACGACCAAAAAGTAAAACATCATTTTTCTGGTAGCTTATCTGCGTATAGCATGTTTTTGCTTTTGTACTTAAAAGCAAAATACGGCGGTTAAAGTGTTTCATGGAGCTTAAAAAATGTTGCCAATCAATATGTCGTTCTAAGGAAGCATATTCGAGATAATCCAATCCTGCACGTTTGAGATTACGATCCGACAGATTAAAGCCTGCGGGTTCAATAATGTGTACATGTAAACCAAAACAAGCACTAAGACGCAAAATCGTTCCGGTATTACCAGCAATATCAGGTTGGAAAAGAGCAATATGAAGTGTCATGTTCTCTGTAGTACGATTTTTTTTTCGACTTTGTAAAGAAGCACTATAATTTATTCGAAAAAATATAGTTGAGAAATATATAGCTTTCGCATTTAGCTTTTATGCACGTTTTAAATTTCAGGAAAAAAGTTACGGTCAAAGATTTTTTTGAGATGAGAGAGAAGCTTCTATTATGAACTTCCTTTGATTGAGCGATCCATAAAATAGATTAGCTCACTATAGTGAAAAGTACGATATTCAATTTATGGTAAAAAGTAGGATATTTAATAGAATATTTAAAGAGGTTGGATCATTCGTTCTAGTTAAAATCGACAAAAGATGCTGTTTATGTATCAAGAGGAAACAGAAAAAGTACTCATGCTACAACGAGTTGAGTTTGGGAGATGGAGAGATAGTATCAGTTTATTAAAGAGTTAGCCAATAAATTTAAACTTATTGGTTGAGATTTGATGATAACAAGACAAATTTTTGAAGAGTGTTTGTTTACACACTCTTTCCATTTTTATCACATCAGAGAAGGGGGATGATTGATTGAATATGAATAGGTTTGAAATAAAAGAAAATAAAGGTATTTAGGGATTATACTTGTTCTTTAAAATGAAAAATTATCATTATAAATCAGTTTCTTTTATAACTCGTATAAATGGTACGTTTGTTTGACGGAGATATTTTCATGGGGGAAGGCAACGAAGTAATCTAAGCATTGTACAATAGAAGAGGGTATGATAAAAAAATAGTTTAGCAAAGTATCTCTTTAAAGTTAAGGCAATGGGTGAGCAGACGAGACGGGATTTTCTGTTTTTGGTAACGGCTGTTGCAGGAGCCGTTGGGATGGGGGTGGTTGCGTGGCCTTTTATTCGTCAGTTGCGTCCAGATGAAGCTGTTCTGGCATCCTCTTCCGTTGAGGTTGATCTTTCAGGTATTGAAGAGGGGATGTCGGTGACGGTAAAATGGCGAGGACAGCCTGTTGTTATTCGAAACCGTACGGCAAAAGAAATTGCTGATGCACGTGCTACGAATTTAAATCTTCTAAAAGATCGTCAAGCCCGCAATCCTAATCTTGGAGGAGAAAAAGAAGCGACAGATTTTGCACGTTCAGCAGGTAAAGGGCGTGAAAATTGGCTTATTGTCATTAATCTTTGTACGCATCTAGGTTGTGTAACACTTGGGAAATCGGGTAAATTTGGAGGGTGGTTGTGCCCGTGTCACGGGTCTGTTTATGATACCGCCGGAAGAGTGCGATCAGGTCCAGCAAACTATAATTTAGCTATACCACCTTACCAATTTCTTTCTGATACTTTGCTCAAAATAGGATAAGGTTATGACAAGGTTTCCTCCCTATTGTCCTAAAAATGCTCTTTCCCGTTGGTTGGATAAGCGTTTGCCTCTTCCCCGTTTTTTTTATAATGCATTTGTGATTTTCCCTATTCCGCGTAATCTTAATTACTTTTATACATTTGGCGGTATTTTGACCATTATGCTTTTATCACAGCTTTTGACTGGTCTTGTCCTGTCATTGCATTATGTTCCAGATATTCATTTGGCTTTTGAAACGGGTGAACGATTTCGACGTGAAGGGCAGTTTGGTTGGCTTTTTCGTCCATGGCATAGTGTAGGCTCTTCGTTTTTTTTTATTGCCGTTTATATCCATTTGGCACGCGGACTTTATTATGGTTCTTATAAAAATATGCGAGAAATGGTGTGGGTCACAGGAATTTTTATTTATATCATCATGATGGCAATCGCATTTTTTGGTTATGTGCTTGTTTGGGGGATGATGTCTATTTCAGCAGCTTCGGTGATGGCAGGGCTCTTAAAAACAATCCCTTTGGTGGGGACATGGTTGCATGAAATACTCCTTGGTGGTTATGGTGTAGGACAACCAACATTGAATCGTTTTTATGTTTTCCATTATGTTTTATCCTTTGTTTTGCTTCTTTTTGTGGGGCTTCATATTTGGGCAATCCACTGTGTTGGGCAAGGAAATCCAACGGGTCTTGCTGTGCAATCAGATAAAGAAACAGTTCCGTTTTCACCCTATGCGCTTATCAAAGATATTTTTGCCATTACTGTTTTTTTGATCTTTTTTGCTTGGTTTTTGTTTTATATGCCCGATTATATGGGACAGGCTGAAAATTATAATGTGGCCGATCCTTTAAAGGCACCGCTTCGTGTGGTCCCAGAATGGTATTTCTTGCCTTTTTATGCAATACTGCGTGCTATAACTTTTGATATTGGTATTTTTTCTTCAACTTTTGTAGGTTTTGTTCTCTTCATCAGTTCGATTTGTGTTTTAATTTTTGTTCCATGGTTAGATCGCTCTAAAATATGTTCAGCAAGGTATCGGCCTGTTTATAAAATTTTCTTTTGGGCGTTGGTTTTTGATGTTGTTTTTCTTGGTTGGCTGGGGTCAAGAGAAATAAGTGACGCAATTCTTTTATGGACGCAATTGGCTACGGTTTATTATTTTATATTCTTTTTGGTTATTCTGCCGACTTTGCCAGCATTTGAAAAAAGTCCTCCTCTTCCATCGTCAATTATGCAAGATCTAAAACAGAAAAAAAAGAGACTATGGTAAATGTTTTTGTAGGATTGATTGTTATTATTGCTATGAACTTTTCTGTTCAGAGTTTAGCGAGTGATGTCTCTGATCGATCCGATCAAGAAGAGGAATTTATTTCTTTTCCTCTACAGATTCCTAAAAAACAAGAATGGAGTTTTTCAGGTCCATTTGGATTCTATGATAAGGCGCAATTGCGACGTGGATTAAAGGTTTATAAACAAGTTTGCTCCAGCTGCCATGGGCTAAAATATGTGTCTTTTCGTCATTTAAAGGCTCTTGGCTATGATCAAGAACAGATTAAAGCTTTGGCGGCACAATATGAAGTGCGCGATGGTCCTAATCGAGAAGGAAAATTTTTTAAACGTCCTGGGGGTGCAACGGATTATTTTCCTTCTCCCTTTTTGCGTGAAGAAGAAGCAAGATTTGCTTTAAATGGTGCTTATCCTCCAGATTTATCATTGATGGCACGTGCACGAGGCATATCTTTGCCATTTCCTGCTTTAATTACCGATGTATTGACTCATTATGATACGGCTGGTCCAGATTATATTACAGCTCTTTTAACAGGATATCAGGAGGCGCCAAAGAATATAAAAATTGCGGATGGTTATTGGTATAATCCTTATTTTATTGCCAGTAACGCTTTAACTATGGCACCTCCTTTAAGTGATGGTGAGGTTGCTTATGAAGATGGAACCCCAGAAACTGTTGAACATTACGCGCGCGATGTTTCTGCTTTTTTGATGTGGGCTGCTGATCCTCATATGGAAATTCGTAAAAAAACCGGTTTTCGTGTTATTTTATTTTTAATCATTTTTGCAGGGCTCGTTTATAGCTTAAAAAATCGTATTTGGTGTGATTTAGAGGAAGAGTTTGAGAAAAAAACAAAAGACGGAATAGAGAAAAAAGGATAAAGTGACTGTTCTTGAAAGATGAGAGAGTATGAAGGGTATAAGGAACAAATCTATTTATGATGCATTGAGCTTTTGTAAAGTAAAAGCAAAGTAAAAACGGAGATGTTAAAATGAAAAAAACTGTATGTACTACTCTTATGTCAATTTTGATGGTTTCTAGTACTTATGCTCAGTCTTTTGAAATGCCTTCTAAACCTGAAGTGATTTCTTCGACGGGTATTGTGCAGGTGGCGATCGATAAGTCTGTACGTTATGTGACACCATTAGCAACGGATTTTGTTGCTTCCAGCCTTATAGGTGCCGAGGTTTATAATATAGAAGATGAAAATATTGGTGAAGTAAAAGATATTATTTTACGTGAAAATAATATTGCGGGGTTTGTGATTGCTGTTGGCGGTTTCCTTGGCATAGGGAAGAGTTATGTGGTTGTTTCTCCAGAAACAATACAGATGACAAATGATTATGGTAAGTGGAAACTTATTACAAACGCAACAAAGGATTCCCTAAAGAATGCTCCAACATTTAAATACGAAGGTCGTTGGGCACGCTAACCTTATCTTTCTATTTTTTAATGAATAAAGAGGTTGCTATCATCATAATATGATAGCAACTATTCTTTGTTCACGAGCAGTTTAGGAGTTCTTACAACAATTGTCTATCGACTTACGACAAAATCTTCAAGATAAAATATTCAGGAAGAGTGAAGATTTAAGTATTATGTTTAAATAACATGATATCGCCATCTTGCACAATGTATTCTTTTCCTTCATCACGGGCTTTGCCTGCCTCTTTTGCGCCGCTTTCTCCCCCTAGAGTAATATAATCATTGTAGCTGATGGTTTGGGCACGAATGAAGCCGCGCTCAAAATCTGAGTGAATAACGCCGGCGGCTTGGGGAGCTTTTGTGCCACGTGTAATTGTCCAAGCTCGTGTTTCTTTAGGTCCACAGGTGAAGTAAGTGATAAGATCAAGCAAATGATAACCAGCGCGAATGAGGCGATTTAAACTTGGTTCAAAGAGTCCTAGAGCATCGAGATATTCTGATGCTTCAGCTTCACTCAATTGTGTGATTTCCGCTTCGATAGAAGCAGAAATGATAATGCTTTGCGCATTTTGCTTTGTTGCCATTTTTTCAACGGTTTGGGTAAAGTTATTTCCATGAGCAGCATCATTTTCGCTTACATTGCAAACATAAAGCACAGGCTTGGAGGTTAAAAGATTTAAACTCTTCAGAATGTGGTGTTCATCTAAAGAGATATCTTTGAGTAATAACCGGACAGGATTTCCCTTTTGCAAGATATTTAATGCTTTTTCCATAACGGGTAAAATTGTAAGAGCTTCTTTGTCTTTTCCAGTTGCTCGTTTACGGATTTGTACGATTCGTCTCTCTAGACTTTCCAGATCTGCCAGCATGAGTTCAGTTTCAACCGTTGTGGCATCAGAAATAGGATCAATACGTCCTTCCACATGGGTAATATCGTCATCTTGAAAACAGCGCAAAACGTGGATAATGGCATCGACTTCGCGAATATTGGCTAAAAATTTGTTCCCTAAACCTTCACCTTTTGAAGCACCTCTTACAAGCCCTGCAATATCAACAAAGTTAATACGTGTAGGAATCAATTCTTTCGAACCAGCAATTGATGCAATTTTTTCCATTCGCACATCTGGAACAGCAACTTCACCGGTATTCGGTTCAATAGTACAAAAAGGATAATTAGCAGCCTGTGCAGTGGCTGTTTTTGTTAATGCATTAAAAAGAGTTGATTTCCCAACATTAGGTAATCCGACAATACCGCATTTAAAGCCCATGAGAGTCTTTCTTTTCTGTTGATTTTATGGACGAAAATAAAACTTCGTTTTTATAGCATATTTTCAAAAGAGTTATAGTCTTGTATTACGATAAGTGAGAAAAAAGTCTACAGCAATGAATAATCTGCTTTTTTAACTTTTAAAGTTTTTCTTAATCTTAGATAATTTAAGAAAACTTCGAGTTAATGTTAATAGTGTGCTAAGTTTTTCATGGTAGGCAAATTTGCATAAACAATGAATCGGAGAAAATAGAAGAGTGTTATCTCGTTGTGCCTTTTTAATTGCAGCACTTTTAGCTTTGTCTGGATGTGCTACACATCAATTAGATCTGTCATCGGCTTCTGTTCAACAAGCTCGATACATTCCACCAGAAATACAGGCTTTGTACGGTCCTGTGACCAATGAAACTTATCCGTTACCTGCTATTGATCTTGCGACAATTGATCCAAAGTTTTGGCGACAAGAAGTGATTTATTATACATCTTATCCCCCTGGAACATTGGTTATTGATACACAAGAATGTTTTCTTTACCTTATTGGTGAAAATGGAAAAGCTTTACGCTATGGGATTGGAGTGGGTAAAGAAGGTTTAGCATTTGAAGGAGAGGGGGTTGTACAGCGCAAGCGTCAGTGGCCAAGTTGGGTTCCTACTGCAGCCATGATGGCTCGAGAGCCAGAACGTTATGGTCATTTGGGGAAAGGAATGCCACCAGGACCTGATAATCCATTGGGTGCGCGAGCACTTTATCTTTTCAAAAATGGAAAAGACACACTTTTCCGTATTCATGGTTCACACGAATCTTGGTCCATTGGGCAAGCTATTTCAAGCGGATGTATTCGTTTGCTTAATCAAGATATTATCGATCTTTATGATCGTGTTCCCATTGGTTCGCGTGTTGTAGTCTTGCAAAAAAATGAGAGGACGCCTAGAGTTTACAGTCAACAATCAAAAGGGTACGATCCGCTGCAGTCAACCATTCAACCAAATGATTTTTATTAACTTTAGAGAGAAGATTGGAGCAAGCCACTTGAATGCTTTGGTTTGCTGTTCAATCTTCTTTTTCTTCCAAAAGAGAGAATAAACCTCTCTTTTTTAAAAATGTATACAAGTATCATTATTCCATTTATCAGCTTCCCATGTTGTCAAAAGCTTTTTCCTTTGAGAAGATTCATTAAGAGATGTTTTCTTTCTCTTTTCGAGAGTTTTTATCAATGATGTCTTCCAACTTGTAAGGTGTAAATCAAAGGGCTTGATTTTTCTATGATTAATAGATTTGTATAAATCTTATGATATTCGATTTTTTATTCAATTTATAAAAATAGTGTTTATAAATCAATACATTATATAAATTCTATAGAAAAGAGCTTATTTTCTACCGATGAGAGAAAATAAGCGATTAGGGTAAATTCTTGTTTTTTATTATTTGTAAAATTTCATGCATAAAGAAGGATTGATCACCTTTTATGAGAAGAGCAATATTTTTTGCAATTGCTTCTAAGAGAGGGGACAACCATTCTTGATCGGATTTGGTAAAATTTCCTAAAACATGTTGATGAACGAGTTCTTTTCTTCTCGGATGACCAATTCCTATACGTAGACGACAATAATCAGTGCCACAATGGGCATCAATAGACTTAATACCATTATGTCCATTACTTCCACCTCCGATTTTTACACGAACTTTTCCCGGAGACAGATCTAATTCGTCATAAATAACGATTAAATTTTTCAAATCTAATTTATAAAATCGCAAAGCTTCACCAATAGCTTGACCAGAAAGATTCATGAAAGTTTGCGGTTTTATAAGAAAAACTTTCTCATTATTTATGAAACCATTGGAGATCTCTGCTTGAAACTTCTTTGACCATTGAGAAAAAGGAAAAGACTGATAAATGGCATCGACAGCCATAAAACCGATATTATGGCGGTTATTTTGATATTGTAAACTAGGATTGCCAAGACCAGCAATAAGCCACATGTGTACCTTTATTCAAAGTATGAGGGAGGGAAATATCTCATAAATAAAGGCGGGAAATATTCCCGCCTGTTGATTTTTATGAAGTTTGTGTATCGTCTTCATCATTTTCTTGTTCAGGAGTTTCATCACTGATCTCCAAGGTAGCAGGAGCTGCAATGGTTGCAATGGTAAAATCTCGATCTTGAATGATAGGCGTCACATCTTTTGGTAGTTGTACGGCTGAAATGTGAATAGAATCACCAATAGAGTAGCTGGAGAGATCAATTTCAATGGCTTCAGGAATAGCATTTGCTGGAGCTGTACATTCAATTTCGTGCCGAACAATATTGAGGACACCACCCTTTTTAATTCCAGGTGCTGTATCTTCATTGAGGAAGTGTACAGGAATATTGACTTCCACAACCGATTTTGCTGAAATGCGCAAGAAATCGACATGGAGGGGAAAGTCACGCACAGGGTCTAATTGATAATCTTTTGGCAAGACCATAATTTTTTGCTTATCTAGGATAATTGTTGCAACAGTAGTACGAAAACCACCGGCGTGAATTTTATAAAAAATTTCCTTATAGGGAACTGTTATTGCCAAAGGAGGTTGTTTTTCACCATAAATGACAGCAGGAATAAGACCGTTGCGGCGAAGTTCACGGGAGGACCCCTTACCAACCCGCTCGCGTTTTTCGGCCTTAAGAGTGTAGCTTTTACTCATAATTTAAGTCCTTATTTACATGATTGGAGATCCTTCAAAAACAATAACAGTTTTTGCATGGATATGAAGATATTTACTGATAAACAGCAATTGCTCCATTCTGCGTTGCCTCCAAGGGTGTCTACGCAGAAGTCTGTTCTATAATTCAAACTATTCATAGATGCAAGAGTTGTGGGAAAAATCGATGATTTCTACCGTTAAAAAGGAGGAAATGTTACAAATTGCGGTGCGGATGGAGAATCAACCAATAGGCGCTGATATGTTTAAAATTAAACACTGGAGATGTTATGAAGGTTGATATTGCCTTGGGTGAGATGTCAGAAAGTCGTGCTTTGCATAAATCGATGCCAGCACTTCTTGATCTGGAAGAATTATTGGCGACACGTCTTCTTGTACAAGGAAATTCCGGTTCAGGAAAATCACATCTTTTACGCCGTCTTTTAGAGCAAAGTGCTCAGTGGGTACAGCATTGTGTGATTGATCCAGAAGGCGATTTTGTAACTTTGGCAGATAAGTTTGGTCATGTTATTGTAGAGGCTCAACGCAGCGAATTAGAGTTAACGCGTATTGCACATCGCATTCGACAACATCGGGTTTCGGTGGTGTTTAATCTTGAAGGGTTGGATACTGAACAACAGATGCGTGCTGTGGGGGCTTTTCTTGGAGCACTTTTTGATGTGGAACGTGATTATTGGTATCCTATGCTTGTTGTTGTTGATGAAGCACAATTGTTTGCTCCAACTGCGGCAGGAGAAGTTTCTGATGAAGCACGTAAAATTTCTCTGAGTGCTATGACCAATCTTATGTGTCGAGGACGGAAACGGGGGCTTGCTGGTGTTATTGCAACACAACGTTTAGCTAAGCTTGCCAAAAATGTTGCTGCTGAAGCTTCAAATTTTTTAATAGGGCGGACTTTTCTAGATATCGACATGGTGCGTGCCGCTGATCTTTTGGGAATGGAGCGTCGTCAAGCGGAAATATTTAGAGACCTTGAGCGGGGACATTTTATTGCTTTAGGCCCTGCTTTATCACGGCGCCCCTTACCAATTATCATTGGTTCGGTTGAAACTTTGGCACGCTCTTCTAGTCCTAAATTAATGCCACTTCCAACAGAGCGGGATGATATAGATGTACAAGAACTCGTTTTTACGGCTTCACCAGAGGAAATTTTAACGCCATTTAAACAAACACGAGAGCCGGTGAGAGAAAAATCAATGCACGAGATGTTAGAAGAAGTCGTGCATAAAAAACAAGAAATATTGGAAGAAAACCCAAGCTTATTTCCTGAACTTTCTGATGTTGAGCGTGACAGTCAAGCAGAACAAGTTATTCGGGAAATTCTGGAGGATCCTGAGGCTTTTTATCGTTCAACAGCGGTACTTTATCAAGATTTTTCAGTTCGTTGCCGTATCCATGGTATGTCAAAGGTTCCTTTTAATCTTTCACAATTTCGGCGTAAATTGGCTATTGCGCAAGCTTTTGTTGATGAACAAACCGCTGTCAGTGAACATTGGAAACATATTTTGCAGATATCAGAAAGCTTGGAAGATGATGTTCAAGGAGTTTTCTTGAATGTGGCACAGGCTGCATTAGGCGGAAAGCCGTGCCCATCCGATGCATTTTTGGCCCGTCTTTATGGGACACATTCTTTAAGCCGTGCACGTCGACTTTTAACCTATTTCGAAGAGCGTGGACTCATTGTTATTCATACGCATTTTAGTGGACAACGTATTGTTGCATTTCCCAACCTTGGTGTCGAAACAGCACCGGGAGATCCTAAGGAACCACTTTAACCAAATAAGCTGGAAACGGATTGCTCTGCTGCTGTTCTGGCGATTGCTTCTCCAATGAGATCAGCAATGGGCAAAACGCGAATATTATGGGCTTTCTCAATGGCCCCTGTTGGCATAATTGAATCTGTAATAACCAGTTCTTTCATTTCTGAATGGGTAATGCGCTCAATAGCATTACCAGAAAGAACACCGTGGGTGATATAGGCTGTAACACTATTGGCACCATGTTTAAGCAAAGCACTTGCTGCATTGCATAAAGTTCCCCCTGAATCAACAATATCATCCAGCAAAAGACAATCTTTTCCCGATACATCTCCAATAATATTCATAACTTCTGATTCACCAGGGCGTTCGCGACGTTTATCAACAATAGCAAGTAAACTGTTCAAGCGCTTAGCGAGCGCGCGCGCGCGGACCACCCCTCCCACATCCGGTGAAACAACAATAACATTTTCAAGAGAATAATGCACTTTGACATCGCGAGCAATGACAGGAACAGCATAAAGATTATCTGTGGGGATATCGAAAAAACCTTGAATTTGTCCTGCATGAAGATCCAATGTTAGAACCCGATGGGCGCCTGCTTCAGTAATGAGGTTAGCAACAAGTTTTGCAGAAATAGGAGTCCGTGGTCCAGGTTTTCTATCTTGGCGGGCATAGCCAAAATAAGGAATAACCGCTGTAATACGACGCGCAGAAGAACGACGAAGGGCATCAATCATGATAAGCAGTTCCATCAAATGATCATTTGCCGGATAAGATGTGGATTGCAAAACAAAAACATCTTGTCCACGTACATTTTCATGTAACTCTACGAAAATTTCTTGATCAGCAAAACGCTTTACAGTTGCTCTTCCTAGGGGAATATTTAAATAATTTGTAACATCTTCGGCTAGGCGTGGATTAGAATTTCCGCAGAAAAGTTTCATAGTAGGACCTCTGAATAATCATGGTGAGAATGCGACACGGTTTTTAATTTCTTTTTACTAAATTGCAAGAAAACAATTACAAAAGCCTTACAATTTTATTGATTACTATTAAAGAACTATGCGGTGTGCTTTCTCTTTTTCCAAAATTTTTGTTCTTTGTAGAGTTAATTCTTGAAATTGTAACAAAAAACAAAGGATGTGATTTAATTGGTACGGATGAGAATGTGCGATAGAGAATGATTTATTTATTTTATTTTTTGGTTGTAGGTTTCTGGAACATATATTTGTTGTAAAAAGAGGGAGAGGTTGTGAGGATTTTTTTTATTTTAAAATGTTCATTCAATATTGATTGGCTTTTTCTAGAGTTGTTTATAAAAAACAGTTCTTAAATGAACAATATCTCATGTTTAAGGCAAAGGACAGGGCATATCCAGATAATTATTTTGTTAGAAATCATGATAATCAAATAGTAAAAAGGGGGTAATTATTTTATAATAGCTACAGTTTTCGTACTTTATGAAGCCGATGAGAGTTTTGTGAAAGAGCCATAATACACAGGAACTTACTTATTTCTTTGCTGTTTTGATCTTTTTATGAATGAAGAAATATTTATCTTTTATTGCAGCATAATAGCAGACATTTGCCGTCCATAATCAGGCTCATCGCGGTGTGTTGCACGTCGATAAGAAAAAAAACGCTGTTCATCTTGGTAGGTACAAAGCTCTACACAAGAAGCATTAACCCCTGCTTCTTTAAGTTGATTGATAATAAATGCCCACAGATTAAAGTAAAAATGATTGACTTTTTCTGTTTTTAAAAAGTATTTGTAAAATTTGCTATGAGAATCAATAAATTGGTTGTAAAATTCACCTGTTACTTCATAGTGACAAGGGCCAATACAAGGTCCAAGCACTGCTGTTATTGATTGTCTTTTAGCGCCTTGTTGTTCCATAACAGCAAGTGTTTTCTCGATAATTCCATTTAAGCTTCCGCGCCAGCCAGCATGCGTTGCAGCGATGACTCCAGCTTGTGGATCAGCAAATAGAATGGGGCCACAATCTGCTGTAAGAACCCCAATAGCAAGTTTTGGGGTGGTCGTAACAAGAGCATCTGCTTGAGGAAGATCTCCGACAATTGCTTGATCAACGACGACAACGTTACAGGAATGTATTTGATTAACTGTGACAAGATTGTGTGCCTCAATAGCAAAATAATCAGCGATCAAAAGACGGTTGTGCGCAATATGGTCAGGATGATCATTTGAACTTTTTCCAACATTAAGACTATGATAAAGTTTTTTTGAAATACCACCTTGACGTGTAAAAAATCCATGTTTTATTCCATAAAGGCGTAAAGTAGAAAGATCTTTTGCAAGGATAGGATGAAGGACAGGTTTCATAAAAGTTCCTTGATGGGGATTATTAGAAGTAGGGGAGGGAGACACTCATCTTTGTCAATAAATATTCCAAATAATAATGAATTTATTACCACAATTGCCGATCATCAAAATTGAGGAGGTATCGATATATTTTTATCGCTGACATGTAAAACTTTAAATAATGTGCCCATTTGATCTGGACCAGTGAGCCGTTCGATATCTTGGCAGATTTTTTCTTGCAAGGGAGTACTTTTGCCCATTCCAAGCTGTTTTGCACGTTCTAAAATTCCCATTTTAAAAAGAAAGTCTCTTTGGTCTAAGATTTCAGAAAAACAGCCTTTTTCAAGAGCTATGTTTTTTAAAAAAGAAAAATCAACATGGGATGTTAAATCATGTTCACCAGGAGCATCAAAAATATTGCGAAATTGATGTTTTGAGAGTGCTTGCAGGGTATCGCCAAAAGCAAGGTCACAAGCACCATAGTCGATGAGCAAAGCAGAACCTGACATTTGTATTAAATGTTGGCTGATTTGTTGCATGAATTGATGTCGTAAGGGGGCATGTTCAAAAATTGTTCCATCAGGAACTTTAGAACAATGGATTTGTAAACAAGAAGAGGGAAGTTTATGTGGAGCAGCAATAAAGATAAGATCTCCATCTTGATTGACAGTAATGCAGCGTTCTTTCCATTCTCCATTGACTTTAATATATTGGTTTATGGGGAGGGCATCAAGGAATTCATTAGCAATAAGAAAGAGAGGTTTTAAAGGAATTTGATTAAAATTTTCAATGTGATGGATTTTTTTTTGATAAGAGCAAAGGCGCTTTTTTTGTTCTTTTGCAAGTTGTTGGCTTATTTCAACCAGAAAAATTTCAGCCGCATTAAATGCTGTTATAGAGAGTTTTTGGATGGTTCGCAAAATGTCATCCATCAAAGTTCCACGTCCTGGGCCTATTTCAGCAAGAATAAAAGGATTAGGACACCCTTGGGCTTTCCAGCTTGCAAGAGTCCAAATGCCAATCATCTCTCCGAATAATTGGCTTACTTCAGGGGCTGTAATGAAATCACCAGCACGCCCAAAAGGTGTTTGTGTTTTATAATAACCATATTGAGGGTCGCTAAGTGCTAACGTCATATATCGGCTAACAGTGATTGGTCCATTAAGGGCAATAATTTCTTTAATTTTTTCTTTGAGATTGGCCATTTTCTGTCGATTTATATTTAAAGGCGTAGAGAAGAAGATAAAATCCTAAAAGAAGCATAGGAAGAGATAAAGCCATGCCATAGGTAAAACCAGTAGAATGAAAAAGCGTCGAAAACCATTCTGGATCTTCTTGAGGTGCACGGTAAACTTCAGCAATACTGCGTGCTATTGCATAGCCTATAATAAATATTCCTGCTACAGTCCCAGGGCGTTTTAATGATTTGAAAACAAAAATAAAAAGACATAAAATGATGAAGAGAAGGAATCCCTCCATGAAGGCTTCGTAAAGTTGGCTTGGATGGCGTGGTAGATAATAAGGATCAAGAGGAAAACAAACAGCCCAAGAATGTGTGGTAATATTGCCCCATAACTCTTGGTTGATAAAGTTGCAGATTCGTACAATGCCAATACCAATAGGAGCCCCTGCAGCAATGATATCAAACATGGATCGTATGTTGATATGATTTTTACGGGCAAACCAGATCATTGCAATGGTAATGCCAATGAGCCCGCCATGAAAGGACATTCCCCCATCCCATACGGCGATAATGGCACTTGGATGATTAAAATAGTAAATTGGATCCCATACAAGGACTTGTCCTAAACGCCCTCCGACAACAACACTTATAGCAGACCACACAACAAAATCTCCAATCTTCTCTTTATCCATAGGAGGATGATTTTTATCCCATAGAGATGTTTTGTTTAATAACTTCTGTGCATACCACCAAGCAAAAAGAATACCCACGACGTAACCAAGTCCATACCAATGGAGAGCTATAGGACCTAGCTGGACAATGACAGGATCAAGAAAAGACGGAAAAGCAATGGCAGGACAAGACAGATTATTCATGAATTAAGCACTTTACATGATATGAAATGGATATGAAGTGACTCTGATGATCAGAAATGACAGATGAAGGCATAATGGTCAAGTCAAGAGAGAGGCAAGTCAGAAAGGTAAAGAGGTTTCCACTGGTTTATCATTGTAAAAAAATTACAAATAATAAAAGGGATAAAGTTTTAAACAAAATCATCATGAAAAGTCCGCACAGCAAAAATAGGATAAAAGGAACAAATTACAGTATCTTAATGTTATGAAAATACGCTATAATGCGTGTGTCAATAATTATTTAAGGAAGATTTTTATGCGTAATGGATCAAACCGTATTCTTGATGAATTAGCCAAATTAGCAACGGATGCTGCTGACGTTGCGCAAGGTATACGACGTGAAGCTGGAACAGCTTTTCGTGGGCAGGCCGAAAAGATAGCAAACAAACTTGATCTTGTTTCTCGCGAAGAATTTGAAGCCTTTAAGGAGTTAGTGCTGAAAGTTCATGCTGATAATGTTGATTTGAAAAGGCGCCTTGATGATTTGGAAAAAGATGATTTAAAAAAAACGCAGATACGAAAAAAGTAAAATAGTTTCTTTAAAAAGGGGTTCTCAAAAAATATCCCCAATTTTTCAATATGAGGCGTGAAACTAAAAAATGCTTAATCTTGAGTCTGTTAGAGGTGAGCATTTGTTTATTCTTGGTAAAAATACATTTTTTGAATCAAGGGGGGCTGGCGCTATAAAATTGTATCAATACACTGAAAAGGCTTGGTGATTCGTTTTATGATTATCAGGTTGCCCTCAAAGCACGCGCTTCCAAGAGTGTGGTGGTTTCTAGGTGTTTGTGTATTGTCGATGTCTTTAATGTGTATTTGTTTGGTGTAAAAGTTTTGATTGTAGCAAAATATTGTTACAGTTCAGGTATTTTATATTTTGTTGACGATGTTTTAAGATGATTGAGGATTATGATGAGGCTTGCATTTTGCGCCACAGAGAGAAAAGAGCATCCCGTTGACTTTATTGAACAGATTGCTTGCGAATATGATTGGTCGTTTGAGCGGGATGCGCAAGATGAAATTAGCGTTTGTGTGGAAGGAAAACGAGCAAATTATCGTCTTGCTTTTTCATGGATGGAAGAGCAGGAGGCGCTTCATTTGGCATGTTCATTTGATCTTTCTATTGAAAATGCTCGAACAACTGAAATACAGCGTTTATTGCTCGCGATTAATGAAAAATTGTTGTTGGGACATTTTGATTACTGGCAAAGGAATAATTCGGTTATTTATCGACAAGGTCTTCTTTTGGCTGGTGGGGTGCATCCATCTCATATACAGGTTGAAACCTTGTTGATACACGCACTTAAAGTCTGTGAAAGCCATTATGTTGCCTTTCAAATGGTCGCTTTATCAGGAGAAAGCGCTTACAATGCACTGCAATACACTTTATTTGAAACTGTAGGGAATGCCTAAAAGATCAAATCTGTTATTTTTTACAGATAGGTTGCTGAAATATTGCTCATAGGGGGATATCGAGAATGGCGCGTAAGCCCCCCAGAGGGCTCTCATCTAGTTGTATATTACCACCATGGCTGCGTGCTATGTCTTGAGCAATAGAAAGGCCAAGTCCTGTTCCACTTTCATCTTGATTTCGTGCTGTATCAATTCTGAAGAATGGTTTAAAAACTTCTGCTCGCATGTCTTTATGAATTCCAGGTCCATCATCATCGATGATCAATATAAAGGATTCTTGTTGAGAGTGAGCTGTTAGTTTAACGGTTGTACCGTAACAAAATGCATTGGAGACAAGATTGCTGACCAAGCGTGTAAAAGCCCAAGGGCGTACTTGTATCTCTGTAGGGCCTTCAATGATGTAGGAAAATTGACGTTTGTGAAGATGAGCATCGGCAGAAAATTTTTGCATAAGAGCATTGAGGTCAAAGGTTTTGACATTTTCACTTCCTTCACCACGGGCAAAAGCAAGATAACCTTCTAACATATTTTGCATATCACTTACATCTTGCTCAAGTGGTTTAATATCAAAATCAGTATTTGCTAATGCTAATTGAAGTTTAAAACGTGTAAGAATAGTTCTTAAATCATGGCTTACACCTGAGAGCATCATGGTGCGTTGTTCTATCTGGCGTTCAATCCGTTCGCGCATGCGTAAAAAAGCAATGCCAGCACGACGAACTTCATCAGCTCCTTGTGGTTGAAATCCTTTTGGTAAGGGACGTCCACGTCCAAAACTTTCAGCCGCTTCAGCAAGTTGTTGAATGGGTTTTATTTGGTTGCGCAAGAAATAAATTGCTATCAGTAATAAAACAAGAGCAGTTCCTACCATCCAGCTTAAAAAAATAGCAGTATTGGAAGCATAAGCTTGACTACGTGGTGCAAAGACGCGCAAGATGCTGTGACCAAGGTGAATACGAATTTCAACAAGATCAGAATCCCCTACGGTATCAATCCAGAAGGGACGATTGATTTGGCGGGTGATCTCTTCACTGAGAAAATAATCAAGAATTGCAAAAAATGGCTTAGGTCCTGGAAGAGGAAGAGGGGCAGGGGAGAGAATAGAAATATTGAGTCCCATACGTTTTTGTGCAATACGTTTGATATCTTCATAGTTATCTTTCTGCGGATATGTTTCAATAATATCAATAATGGCAGCAATATCATGTACAATAGCTATTGAAAGACGCTCAGTTACCATTTGCCAATGACGTTCCATAAAGACATAAGCAATGACCGTTTGCAGAAGCACCATGGGAGCGATAATAATGATCAAAGAGCGAGCATAAAGCCGTTTAGGCATTTTTTTCGTTAACCATCGAAAAAAAAATCTTAAAGGTTTGATCATTCTGGCGCCTATTCAATTGAGAGTTTATACCCTATTCCTCGCACAGTTTGGAGCCATATAGGCAGTGCTGGATTTTTTTCGATCTTACGACGAAGGCGGTTGATTTGTACATCAATGGCACGTTCACTGATCGTATTTTCATCCATTGCAAATTGATGACGCGGAATAATGTCACCAGCATTTTCAGCAAAAATGACCATCATTTTTTGTTCTTTATCGGTTAATTTAATAATTTCTCCTCCCCTTTTAAGTTCACGCCGTGAAATTGAAAAGATATAAGGACCAAAAACGATTTGCTCGATTTTAGGTTGGGAAAGGGAAAAACCGCGTCGTAAAATGGCGTTGATGCGAAGGAGAAGTTCACGAGGATCAAACGGTTTGGCAAGATAATCGTCTGCGCCGGCCTCTAATCCACAGATACGACTGTCTGTTTCTGATAAAGCTGTTAGCATGAGGATAGGAACATCTTTTGTTTGGCGGAGAAAGTGGGTAAGACTAATACCATTTTCACCGGGCATCATGACATCAACGATAAGAAGATCAAAATCTAAACTTGCCAATAGTCGTCTTGCTTGATTGGCATTAGCTGAAATGGTAACACGAAATCCACTTTTAATGAGAAACTGAAATAAAAGATTGCGAATACGTGTATCGTCATCAATCACAAGAAGGTGAGGGGCATCATCACACAAAACTTGAACGTGATTGGTCATTCTTCAAAACCCTTAAACTATTTTTTCAAAAGATTTAACTTTACATAAGTTGCATAAAACTGTCGAGCAGGCTATCCTATAGAATGTTTCTTGTAATCTTGAAAAATTTATTTTTGAAAAGGGTTTCATGAGTCATTTTAGTACATATATTATTCCGGTTACATCTTTTCAGCAAAATTGCACTTTGCTTTTTGATGAGGAACAAAAAGGTGGCGTTTTAGTGGATCCTGGTGGGGATTGGCTTCGAATTCAAGAAGCCATTAAAGAAAAGGGTGTTACCGTTGAAGCGATTTGGATAACACATGGTCATTTTGATCATGTGGGGGCAGCGATGCAAGCAAAAGAGGCTCTTGGCGTTAAAATTATCGGTTCACATTGTGATGATAAGCCTGTGATGGATGCTGTGGTTGAGAGTGCAAGAAGCTATGGTATCACGGATGTTTCTGTTTGTATTCCTGATCAATGGTTAGAAGATGGCGATAGCGTTCATTTTGCTGAACATGTATTCCAAGTTTTTCATACACCAGGGCATTCTCCTGGTCATGTGATTTATTTTAATGAAAAGGAACGTTTTGCCTTATTGGGTGATGTTCTCTTTCGTGGTTCTATCGGACGTACCGACTTTCCTTTTTGTTCTCACGAAAAATTGATGCAATCACTTCGAGAAAAAGTTTTGCCCTTAGGGGATGATGTTCGTTTTATCTGTGGGCATGGTCCTAGAAGTCATATAGGCTATGAGCGTCAGTGGAATCCTTTCCTTCAAGAGTTCAACATATAACCCAAAAACGCTTTCAAGCGTTTTTGGGATTATTTAATTTTTTTCAGCAAAACAAAGATATTAGTTCACTGGAGCATAACAAAAGTGGTCTTGTCCATCATAGCCTCTAAAAGTACCTGTTTTAGGATTGAATGAACGGTATTTTTTCTTGCAATATTGAAGCCATCCACGAGTCCATGGTTGTTGGAGTGGTTGATATGTGGCTGTTGACTGGGATTCATAAATAATTTGGGTTGGTGGAACTTGTTGATATACGACTTGCGGAACTTCTTGATACACAACCTGTCTTTGTGGCATGGGTTGGTAGATAACTTGCGGCTGTTCTGGTTTTTTCAAAACATTGCCAAGAATTGCACCGGCGGCGAGACCAAGAACACCTGCTGCTAAAGCATCTCCTGAGTTATCACGCGTCACGTGATGGTGATGTGTTGTATGGTGATGTATTGTTTTTTTGCGTTCAACATAATTATATGTTTTGCGTTCAACATGATGATGATGATGTTCGCGTCTTTTATGGTCCACATGATGGTGGGGATGAGTATGAGAAGAATGATGTCTTTCAACAACAGAACGGCTGCTAGAGCTATGAGAAGGGAAATAGGAATTCGTAGCTCTCCTCATATCGTTCATTTGCTTATCCATATTTCTTCTCATCTCATTCATTTGCCGATCAATATCACTATGCATCCATTTCATATCCGCAAGCGCTGTACTGAGTGGAATCAAAATGGTTGCTGCTGATACCGCTGATAATACCACTTGTTTGGTAGATTTTCTCATAGCGACACTCCTTAAACTTAACTTCATATTTTTTCATATCATACACGTGACAAACTGAATATAATCTGAACGACTTTTGACTTTATTTTGACAAAACGAATAAAGAGCTATTTGGTTGACAAAAAACGATAAAATAAAAATCTCTTTTCATGAAAAACACATCTATTAATGTTAATTGATAAGAATTATATCTATAAAATCTCGTTTTTTACAAGAGTAACAAAGCTTTTTAATTTAATAGATAAATCTCGAGTCATAGGATACCCTATAACTTAAAATACCAACGTTATCATAGACATATGACTTTATAACAAGGAGATATTTGGGGGGAGAGCCTATTGTTTGTTTTATGGATGTATCCTCCAACTCTCTTTTAAAATGCATTAAAGCAACACATTTTTATTGATCAATAGAAAATAGTATCATATGAGGGCGTAAAGATAAAAAAAATAGCTCTCATCTTGAGTGTATTTTTAAAAATAGTTTTGCGCTTTTCAAAAGCATTCGTTTGCAGCGTTTGTTAGTAAAATATTATGTATTGTTTTAAGCTATTGTTGATGAGACCATCTTCAAGGATACGCTCTTTATGTAAATAAAACGCTATTATATTGTGAATTCATGTGCTTATTAAAAAATCTTGTCACCTTCAACTTCATTTCAGCATATTGCTCGTGAATAATATGAAATGTTATCTTTACACTTATAAAATACAAGGGTGATGACAGCATTATATTTATGAATAACATGTATAAGCCCTTTATTTTGCAATCGGTTTTAATACTGAGAGAGTTTGGAAGAGATGGCCATCTTTTTCTTAAATGGGTTTTAGTTAAATGCGCATTGCTTTTGATCTGGTGTAAGTCGAACGTTTTTTGTCTCATCATGAATAGGTTTGAAATAAGAAAGTCTCACAGTATTTTAAGTTCTTCTGTACTCTGAAAAACGATAAATTATATTTATAAATCAATTTTGTGGTTATATTTTTTTGTTTTTTAGCATTTATTTTTATGAGATCTTTTTCTTTATTACTTTGATTTTGCGAAATGTTGATATCTATGGGTGAATCTTTGTGATTAAGATTTGTAACACCTAAGAGTTAATGAAATTATAGGTAGGGTATTTGCTGCACTATTTTAAGGGCTCATCCGCAATTACGAGTTCTATTCTCTGGAGTTGTTTTATTTCATCACGCAGTCGTGCAGCTTCTTCAAAATTAAGATCTGCTGCTGCTTTACGCATTCGTTTTTCCAGTGATTGAATATGGCTTGCCAAATTGTTACGATCCATATTATTTTGCGTAATAAAATTAGAAATATTTGAGGGAGTTTGGTAGTTTTCACTTCCTGCATTAAGAATGTCATCGATATTTTTTTTGATACTGGTTGGTGTGATATGGTGCTCTTTATTGTAAGCTATCTGTTTTTGTCGACGTCTTTGCGTTTCTTGTAAAGCACGTTCTATAGAGCCGGTAATGGTATCCGCATAAAGAATAACGTGACCATCTACGTTGCGTGCGGCACGTCCGATGGTTTGGATGAGCGAGGTTTCTGAACGCAAAAAACCCTCTTTGTCGGCGTCTAATATGGCAACAAAACCGCATTCTGGAATATCCAAACCTTCTCGAAGGAGGTTGATCCCAATAAGGACATCAAAGGTGCCAAGTCGCAGGTCACGAAGAATTTCAATACGTTCTAATGTATCAATGTCAGAATGCATATAGCGTACCCGAATTCCTTGTTCGTGGAGATATTCTGTCAAATCTTCGGCCATACGCTTGGTTAGTACAGTGACCAATGTACGGTAGCCTTTTTGAATTGTTTTACGAATTTCGCTCACAACATCATCGACTTGAGTGCTTGCTGGGCGAACTTCTGTTTCTGGATCAACAAGTCCTGTTGGACGAATGATTTGTTCAGCAAAAATGCCATGGGATTGTTCTATTTCCCAGTGTCCAGGCGTTGCAGAGACAGCAATTGTTTGTGGGCGCATAGCATCCCATTCTTCAAAGCGCAAAGGACGGTTATCCATACAGGAGGGAAGGCGAAAACCATATTCCGCTAGGGTTGCTTTTCTGCGAAAGTCACCGCGATACATGCCACCAATTTGGGGAATAGTTACATGACTTTCATCGATAAAAACAAGAGCATTGAGTGGAATATATTCGAATAAGGTTGGTGGTGGTTCACCAGGATTTCGTCCAGTTAAATAACGTGAATAATTTTCAATTCCCGGACATGAGCCCGTTGTTTCTAACATTTCTAAATCAAAAATTGTCCGCTGTTCTAAGCGTTGTGCTTCTAAAAGACGTCCAGCAGCATTTAATTCATCGAGACGTTGAACGAGCTCTTTTTTGATCGATTTCATTGCTTGATTTAAGGTTGGACGGGGTATTACGTAGTGTGAATTGGCATAAATTTTAATAGATTGAAGGTCATCTGTTTTTTTTCCTGTTAGGGGATCAAATTCGGTAATTTTTTCTACTTCATCACCAAAAAGTGAGATACGCCAAGCACGATCTTCAAGGTGAGCAGGAAAAATTTCAATGGTATCTCCTCGCACACGAAAGGAACCACGAACGAAATTAATATCTTGTCGATAATACTGTTGAGAAACTAAATCAGCCAAGAATTTTCGTTGATTGAGTTTTTCCCCTTTTTCTATTTGGAAGGTCATAGCTGTATAGGTTTCTACGGAACCAATTCCGTAGATACAAGAGACAGATGCGACTATGATAACGTCATCGCGCTCTAAGACGGCACGTGTGGCAGCATGGCGCATCCGGTCAATTTGTTCATTAATAGAGGATTCTTTTTCAATATAAGTATCAGAGCGTGCAACGTAGGCTTCTGGTTGATAATAGTCATAGTAAGAAACAAAATATTCTACAGAATTGTGAGGAAAAAAGCTTTTAAATTCTCCATAAAGTTGCGCTGCTAAAGTTTTATTAGGGGCTAAGATGAGAGCTGGACGTTGTGTTTTTTCAATAACTTTCGCCATTGTATAGGTCTTTCCCGAGCCAGTAACCCCTAAAAGAACTTGTGTCCGTTCATCTTTTTCAATTCCTTCAACTAGAGTTTGAATGGCTTGAGGTTGATCTCCTGCCGGTTTAAAGGATGTTTCGAGTTGAAATGGAATACCGCCTTCAGACTTTTCAGGACGAATAGGGCGGTGAGGTGTCCATAATGCACCATTCTTAAAAAGAGGATTACCTGAAGCAATGAGAGCAGAAAGAGCTTCTACGGTTGCAGTAACACCATTTTTCATTGTTGGTTCCTTTGATAGGAAAGCACTAATAATTTTAAAGGAAATACGAATTTTTACAATTTTATTATAATAACAGTAAAACGTTATTGAGCAGATTTATTTCAGTTTGGTGAATATTGCATGGGATATTGTTCAAGTTTTTTCTATGAGAAGAATTCTTTGAAAGGGGATATTTGTGGTTGTTCGTGGACACTATTGTATTTCGGCCATGATGATCATGTTCAAGAGAACGTAGAGTATTGTTGCTGTTATGGAGAATAATCATATCGAGTATATTTAAGGAACTAAAGAGGTCGTGTATGTGTGATAAAGATCATTTCCATCTTTAAATGAAAGATAACGCGATGACACCCAACCTGTTTGGGTGTTATATCGGATATGGCACCAATTTCCTTCACAATTTTTAACAAAGACCAATTCTCCAGCAGAAATAAAGCCACAAACTGCGTATTGAGTGCTGGGTCCTGTTCTAAAATTAAGATTCGTTGTCACAAAGGCCTCAGCTGCCTTAGATATTGTTGTAGTTAAAAAGAAAGGGCCAAACATAAAAAAAATGATGAAAATTTTCATTTTTCTGTAAAGAACTTCTTTAAAAATTATCCTTCTCGCTTCATATCTCATATGATCTCTTTTACTAGATTATGATAAAATAAAAAAAATTACAATTCTTTCTTCTTTATGAGATTTTAAAGAAGAGAGTGAAGTTTAACGCTTTAAACACCGAAATGAGATGTTTTAAACACTATGAGTACATGTTTTGTTTTCTTTATTTATTTTTATATGGAAAATAGGGATACTGTACTATATAATAAGAAAGATCGTAGTTTTCGGATTCCAAAAGTAATTTTGGAAGCCGTTTTTTGTATTTTTATTAAACCTTCCGTGTAATAGAAAGGGACGGATTATGGAAAAAGTTCCGATGACTACAGCTGGCTTTGAAAGTCTTAAAGAAGAGTTGCGTTGGCGTCAACAACAGGAACGTCCACGAATTATTGAAGCAATTTCTGAGGCGCGTGCTCATGGTGACTTGTCAGAAAACGCCGAGTATCATGCTGCTAAAGAAGCACAAAGTCATAATGAGGGGCGTATTAATGAGCTTGAAGATTATATTGCTCGGGCAGAAGTTATAGATGTCTCTCGTCTTTCAGGCGACAAAATCAAATTTGGAGCGACTATTAAACTCTTGGATGAGGATACTGAAGAAAAAAAGGTGTACCAGATTGTAGGGGATCAAGAAGCGGATGTAAAGGTTGGTAAAATCTCTATTTCTTCACCGATTGCACGTGCACTCATTGGTAAGCAAGAGGGTGATGTGATTGAAGTGAATGCGCCCGGTGGTGCACATAATTACGAAATCATTAAGGTTCAGTACATCTAAATTGGTATGCGTGTGTCTTTAGAAAAAACTGAGGTTATTGCGCCTCACTTTAAAAAGCGTTTATCGGGAGTAACATCTACGATTATTCAGCTTGTTCCACTGCAGCGCGAACAGGGGGTGCGTATATCCACTCTGGGGTTTGGACTTCCAGAGAATTTGCCGGCTCTCGCCTTTAAGGACCTTTTCGGACTTTGGAAAAGTCCGAAAGGGAAGTCGTTTCGTATTTGGCATGCAAGGCGTAATATTGAGATGCTTTGTGGGATCTTTTTGCGTGATGTCTTGCGCATGAAGCTTAAACTTGTATTTACATCCGCTTCACGACGTCATCATAAGTCTTTTACCAAATGGTTGCTTCGACGTATGGATAGGGTGATTGCTACAAGTACATATACGGGCGCTTATTTAGAAGTGCCTCATAAGGTTATTATGCATGGGGTGGATGTGAAGCGTTTTACGCCACCACAAACTCTTGATGATCATTTTTCTTCGACAGGATTTCCAGGAAAATATGCGGTAGGATGTTTTGGCCGTGTGCGCAGCTCAAAGGGAACAGATTTATTTGTTGATGCCATGATAGCATTATTGCCACGTTACCCAGAGTGGACAGCACTTATCGCTGGTCGTACGACAGAGCAACATTATCATTTTGAAAAAGAATTACGCAAAAAAGTTGCTAAAGCAGGTTTGGATGATCGCATTATTTTTCTTGGTGAGATTTTGGATATACCTTTGTGGTATCGTCGCCTGTCGCTTTATGTTGCACCTTCTCGTACAGAAGGTTTCGGTTTAACGCCTTTGGAGGCAATGGCATCAAAGGTTGTAGTTGTAACGAGTGATGCAGGAGCTTATAAAGAATTGGTGGTGGAGGGAACCGGAACAGTTGTTAAAGCAGGAGATGGTGGTGCTTTAACAGAAGCGATTGAACCTTATTTTGCGGATGTAGAAAAAACATTGGCAGCTGGACAAAAAGCTTTAACTCATGTACGTGCGCATTTTCCTTTGGAAAAAGAGGCAAGAGAGATTGGGAGAGTTTACGAAGAGTTGTTTGAGGAAAAGACAGTTTAATATTATATAAAAAAATTCTTTTGGGAGCGATAAAACGTGCTTCCCTGAAAGATTATTTTACAAAATTTATCTTGTCCTTAATAGAACGCTATAAGAAGCTCTCAAAATTTTGGATAAAAGACTAAAAATGTATACGTTTGAGAGTGAAATATGGCTTATGATAAAGCATAGATGAAGGGAGGAAAGCTATTCTCATAATATTTCAGAATAAGGCAATAATACTTTAGCTCAAGTCTAGGGATTTATACACTCTTTTAACGGTGTCGTTCTGATATTATTCGTTTTATAAGACTTAAATAGACAGCAAAAAATGTTTTCCCATCTTTAAAAGGATAATGATGGTGTTTTTTATGAGGAAAAATTTCTATCCCCAGTCTTTTCTTAGATACAACAATCGTACATATTTTAATAAATGCATAATAAGATAAATCTAAGGTCAATGTGACTTATACAGATAGTTTTTCTTGATAACTTAAATGAAGAACTTTGCATATAGTAAGGTTTTCTCCTGTCAAATCTATTGATATTAAATCAATGAGAGGAATCTCTTTCGTACATCACAATTGCAAGGTGGCGTGGGGTGGATAAAAATTATTGAAGAGAAGCAGTAAAGAGCTTTTTTATAAATTGTTTGAAATACAAGCTGTTACAACATTAATAGAAATAAAATAATATGGTGGGGCTAATTTATATATTGTTTTGTGGTACCAACTTGCATCTTATTATGTAAGTAAAGGTAATAGTTCCCACTTTATACCTTTCATGAGGGTTCTCGTGAAATAGGGCGATAGATATTATATTATGAGATGTTTTTTATAATTTTATAAATTCATCTTATAATAGCATGTTATTTTTTATCAAGGACTGTGACTCTATTAAAGAGAAAAAATGTTTTATCAGCAAGTATTCATATCATTTGTATAAGAAATTATTCGTAAAAAAGAATGTTCTATGGATCCATTTTATTTGATAAAGCAGCTCAATAATATAACGTAAATTGTTATATGTTATGGCTTTGAAAGCTGTTGACACTTGATTTTTTCGAAATATGTTTTTATGTCATCACTTATACAATGATTTATTTAAAGTTTGAGGGATTTATTTAAAATTTTAGGAAATTTTCCGTTGATTGATTGAAGATTGGATATTATTTTTTTATATTGTTCACGCCTTTTTATCTTGTTAATTTTTCATTATGGTAAAATAAAGTACTCTATGCATTAAAATTATTTACGCCAGAAAGCGGGGATAAAAAGGACGAATATTGTTATGATTTCAAGGCGTCCAGCTAACATTAAAAAACTTAAAATCCATAAAGCGTTATCATTGATTGTAGAGAAATTACCAACAGGGCCAATAATATCTCCAAAGCCTGGGCCGACATTTGAAAGTGCTGTTAAGACGCCCGTAAAAGCAGAGGTAAAGTCAAGACCCGTTGTAAGCAAAAGTGCAGTGCCGATAACAAGGCAAAACATATAAAGACAGACAAAAAACAAAACGGCTTGAGCAACATCGTTTGATATGTTTGAATTATCATAGCGCGCTTTTACAACAACATTAGGAGAAAGAAGTTTTTCTATATTTGTTTGTGTAATACGCCAAAGAATAATGAGGCGATTGATTTTCATCCCACCAGAAGTAGAACCAGCACATCCGCCTGTAAAAGAAACAATGAAGAAAATTCCAACCGCAAACGGTCCCCAAAGTTGATAATCTTCAGCGCTGTAACCTGTGGTGCTAATAATGGATGAAAGGTGAAAAATGGCATCAAGAAAAATCATGTGGAAAGCACGATCATCATGAAATCGTAGCCATGCTGCTAAAGCAAAGCTAAAAAGAAGAACAATATAGAGAAAAACAATCACTTGTGGATCAAGGAAGCGTTTGAAGTGTCCAGGAAGGACTAATTTAACATAAAGCACGAAGGGCAAAGCAGAAAGCAACATGAAAATTGTTGAAATAATTAAGATAGCTGGTGTATCAGAAAAATAGCCAAAAGAAGCATCGTGCGTTGAAAACCCAGCGGTTGCGACCGTACTCATTGCATGGTTAATAGCATCAAATAAACTCATGCCTGCAGCAAAATAAGAAAGCATACAAGCCAATGTCAGTCCAACATAAGCGATGATAATTCCGTTAGCAATTTGATTGATGCGAGGCAATATTTTTTCAGATTTATCAGATGATTCCATATGAAAAAGTCGTACGCCCCCCACACGCAGAGAAGGCAAAAGCAAGAGGGCTAAACCGATAAAACCAATGCCTCCAATCCAGCATATAATAGAGCGCCATAACAAAATGCTTCGCGATAAATTATCAAGACCAGAAAGGACTGTTGAACCTGTTGTTGTAATTCCAGAAACAGATTCAAAGACGGCTCCTGCTAGAGAAATAGGAAGAGGGGAAAGATAAAGAGGTAAGGCAGCCACAATGATTCCTGTCAACCAAAGACAGACTGTAAGCATAAAGCCAAGCCGTGCTGAAAAACGGCAAGTAGCTCCCTTCGTTGCTAAAAGAATCAGCGTTGCGAACATGGTGGTTATGGCACAAGAATAGAGAAAGATTATCCAATTAAGGTTGTTGTCGTGCAAATCCACAAAAATTGGTAAAAGCATTGCTCCTCCCATGATTAACGCAAAACGTGCACAAACATTGATAATAAACTGAAAAATGACCGTTCCCTATCTTTGTATCTCTTTTTATTGTGGTTTTGTGCTTATAAGAATTTATATTTTTCCCTTTATAGGATAAAGACTAATTCTTAAACATTAGCATGCCTCAATGAGTTGGTAATCATACCTTTGCATGAAACTCGAAAAGAAGTATACATATAACATAATTGAGCCTATTGAAAAATATTTTTTTAAAAGACTGTATTCCGTTATAATTTATAAAATAATTAAGTTGTAAAAAGTGAAGAGGATTTAATGGTACAATCGCATATTCGTCTGCTGATTATTGGCTCAGGTCCGGCTGGTTATGCCGCGGCGATCTATGCGGCAAGAGCAATGCTCCAACCGGTTTTAGTGACAGGTTGGCAGCAGGGAGGGCAATTAACAATTACAACAGATGTCGAAAATTATCCAGGTTTTGCTGATCCCATTCAAGGTCCATGGCTAATGGAACAGATGGTAAAACAAGCTGAGAATATGGGGACAAAAATTGTTTATGATACGATTACAAAAGCAGATTTATTGAAGTATCCTTTTGTCTTATATGGGGATTCAGGAACACAATATTCTTGTGATGCCCTGATCATTGCTACAGGAGCTCAAGCGCGCTGGCTTGGTTTAGAAAGTGAACAGACTTTTATGGGTGGTGGTGTTTCTGCTTGTGCGACATGTGATGGTTTTTTTTATCGGGGTAAGGATGTTATTGTTGTAGGAGGAGGCAATACCGCCGTTGAAGAAGCCCTTTATTTATCGCATATAGCAAAAAGTGTAACTGTTGCTCATCGGCGAGAACAATTTAGAGCAGAAAAAATTTTGCAAGATAGGTTGTTTGCTTGTAATAATGTACGTGTTCTATGGGATCATGTGGTCGAAGAAATTGTAGGGCTACCAGCTCAGGGAGCAAAGGGAGCTATTGTAACTGGGGCACGTTTGAAAAATGTTAAAACAGGTCACGAGATGAAGCTAGAAGCAGAGGGAATATTTATCGCCATTGGGCATGATCCTGCTGTGTCTCTATTTGAAGGACAACTGAAACAAAAACGAGGTGGCTATTTATGGACAGCACCGGATTCAACCGCAACAAGCATTGCTGGTGTTTTTGCTGCAGGGGATGTAACAGATGACACATTTCGTCAAGCTGTCACAGCTGCGGGAAGGGGATGTATGGCAGCATTGGAAGCAGAGCGTTTTTTAGATAGATCTAAGCATTCATAATTCATTGAAAACATAGAGAATCTAGAGGTAAAATTAATTGTGGCGCCACCGTTAGATTGGGATAAGTTAAGGGTTTTTCACGCTGCTGCAGAAGCGGGATCTTTTACGCATGCTGCTCAAAAGCTTCATTTATCCCAATCAGCAGTTTCACGACAGGTTGCGGCTTTAGAACAAGAGGTTGGGGTCTCTTTATTCCAGCGTCATGCGCGTGGTTTGATTCTTACAGAACAGGGAGAAACTCTTTATCGTACAGCTCATGATGTTTTGATGAAGCTTGAAAATGTACGTTTGCAATTAAGTGAAAGCTATGCAAAACCAACAGGGCATTTGCGTGTGACTTCGACCTTTGGAATGGGGGCAGGATGGATTGCAGAGCGTATGCCAGAGTTTCTTAGTCTTTATCCTGACATGCAGGTTCAGCTTTTGCTTTCTGATGAAGAACTTGATTTGACAATGTGTCATGCAGATTGTGCTGTTCGCCTCCATCGCCCCCAACAACCTGATCTTATACAAAGAAAATTATTTACAATTCATATGCATGTTTATGCTTCGGAAAAGTATATTGCAAATTATGGAAAACCGGAAAAATTGTCTGAGCTTGATAAACATCGTATTATTTCATTTGGTGAACCTGTTCCTCCTTATTTGTCTGGTTTAAATTGGTTGGAAAAAGCTGGTAGAAATGATGGATCATTGCGCACTTCAATCCTACAAATCAACAATATTATTTCAATAAAGAATGCGCTTATGCGTGATCTTGGGATTGCAGTGCTGCCTGATTATATTGTCAATAATGATGAGCACTTGGTGCGTATTTTTCCTGATATGGTTGATATTCCTTCTTTTGATACTTTTTTTTGTTATCCTTATAATTTAAAAAATTTGGCAAGGTTGAATGCTTTTCGGGATTATATTTTTTTGAAAGCACGTCAGTGGTCTTTTTAATATTCATGCCTTAATTTATAAGGAATAATTATTTTTTGTACTTTGAAACTCTTGTAATATTCTTACATTTCAAATTTTTTCCATATTGAAATGATAAAAATAACTTTCTTGCTCATCATAATTGGGGTAGCCATGTGGGTAAAATTGTATAAGAGGCATGCTTTTTTATGAACTGTCTCAAGGGCTATCGCAAAATTGGGGGCGGGGAAATTAGTGTGATGGTTCCAGCTTTTTCCTTCATAAGCTTAAAGATTAGGGGGGGGCAATAGATTTTATATTATTTCATGGAGGCTTTATCGTTAGACCATTCACGGGTGCCACTGCAAAATAGGTGTGGCTACTTTAAGAAATGCTTCTTTAAAGAAAGCGTGTGAATTAGCAACGAGAGTATATTCCATTTAGGGTGGTCTATTTTACATGAAAGTTGTGACTCCATTAAAAAATTGGCTGTTTTCTTTAAATAATTCTTGCAACAAATTCTTCTTTTCAAGCATCCGGAACGTATCGGTTAAACCAATATGCTTGAATGGGATATACTCTCCTTTCATAAGACCATGATAGGTTGATTCAATATTAATGGCTGCTATGTAATAGGTGAGTAAAACAATTTCATTGGCATGGATACCATGACGGAACTTATATTCCATGTGCTCTGGTTTTATGAGATTGGATTGTAAAAGCCGTTTGATAAATGTATCAGTACCTGTAACAGGGTCAAGTATATAAACACCCCGTGATCCCAAGCTTTTTCCAAACTCATTGCGTAAGACATCATCAACAGAGTGACTAATAAAATACACAACCTCAACGGGGGTATAAACAATTCCAAGCCTATCGGTGGTTTTCTTAAATGCCTTGGTAAAAAAGTCTTCATAAAGCTTGATAATAAGGTTCTGTCTTGCTTGGGGGTGGTAATTCCAGAGGCACGGAATTTTACGCTGTCATAAAACTCTTGTAATTCTTGAGAGACTTGTTTGATATTAGTTTTATCCAACACAGTTAAGATTTTTTCCATCGCTTATGAAATGGTATTGTTTTGGACAAATTCATTGCCGTAAAATAAGACTTCAAACACGGGGCGCGTTACAAGATGTTGTCCTAACATCTCAACGGCTTTCTCTTGTTTGATTTCACTGTTTACGTTGTTTTGTAATTCCTTATAAAACGTATCAAAAGCATGAAAAGTTTCACTCTTTTCATCCACAAGCATATCTTTAAGATGATTGATATGGTTTTGAGCAATCTCAGCAACATTGCCAGCCCATATGCCCCAGTAATCCGCAAGAGTAAATTTCTTCGCCAAAAGGGTTTTAAGGATATTAGGATACTCTTTATAAAAGGGTAATTTTCCTGTTAAGCTATGAATATAGCGTTGTGGTTCATGAGTGGCTTTTCCAATATCAAGCCCCGTGCTTTCTGGTTTCTCATAAACATGGATTTTATCTTCAACTGTCGTCATATTTTTTAAGGCAACAATTTCTAAGACATGATTGACGTCTTGATTTAGGATTATCTTGTTAAGGGTTACCTCAAAATTCTCATCATTAGAAAGCAAAGTATTGATCACTTTCCAGACAACACTGTATCGCCTGTCCTTTAATCATTGCATTTACATTGTCACTTAATTCACCTTCAATGCTATCCACCAGAATACGAGGGGTGAAGATTTTTTTTGCCAGAGGCCGCGATAAAACTATCAATATCTTCTTTTTTAATGATGAGAGAGGCATCATAGCATTTACATTGAATAGCCGCCAAATCTCCTTTATCACGGATTTTCGCCACCAGATCAATACCGATATCACGTCCATCTTTATCATGTTCTTGCGCCCAGTCAAAATAGCTTTTAACCTTTTCATACCGTCCATAATGCAATGGGTCTTGCATAAGATAAGCCATAAGAAGATTTTCAAACAGAGTTCCCAATTCACGGGGTGATTTTTCTTGTTTTACGACAATATTCCAACAGAGAGCTTAGTGAGACTTGTTTATTATCAGACTTAATAGATTACAACAGAGCTCCATTTCATAACGGCATGGTCAACTCCTACCAAAATGAAGCTTATTAAATACGTTTTGAATGACGATAAAAATGGAAAAAAAGTGCTAAAAAGCTGCTATTTTTTTCAAAAGAGTTTTTTTTAAGACTGCTTATCAACAGCCTATGACACATGGTTAGATCAGCAAAATAGTAAAATTTTCTACTATTTCACGTGTTCATTTAAGACAAATGCACCATGTTCTTTTAAAAGATCATAATGATTATTGTGAAGCATTTTATCACACATTTTACAGAGAAGTTTTGACGGTTCAAAAAAAGTTACCCCCCCCCTTAAAAATTATATCATTGCTTAAATTTCAAGGTTGTATTGTTGATATGGGGATATATTTTATAAAGATTGTCTTATTAAGATGATAATATATTGAACTCTCATAGAGGGGCTAGAGTTAACTGACAAAACTTTTTTACAAAGTCACACAGATCATTTTGGGGGAGAAAGGTTCCTTGATGAGAATACCATAATAAAGAGTTTTGCGTGATTATTTTAAAGACTTCAAAAGAGATTTTTTGTTTTTTATTGTGATTTTTCATCAAAGGATGTGCTTGATAGCATGATGTACAGTCTCTTTATGCAAAGCTATAGTATAAGAACTGGAAAGAGTGTTTCTTCTCTATGATTTATGGAGATATTGAGGCATTGAACATTGACTTGTTAAACAGTTTTGGTTAAAAAAACTATCGTATATGTGTGCGGGGAGAGGTCTTCAGAAATAAACATTAGAATTTTGACGCAATTTTTACTTGGATGCAGCGATGTGCTCTGTTGTTAGAAATCGTCATAGAATAATGAGTGTTTTGAATGGCATGCTCAGAGGATTATGAAGCGATATAATGCTTCATAAATGATAAAAGCGGGGGGAAATCTATTGTTATTTATCTTTTTACGTCGAGAGCGTTTTTTAAGGCTTTTTCTAGCCATTTTAGTGTTGTTTAGCATGTTTCCTAGCGTCATTGTTTATGCGCGATCACCGGCTATTTTTCATTCTCCAGCAGATAATTTTTCTCGTCAACAATCTGAGAAGCAGCAATTAGAAAGAATTGATAATTTACGTGCCTTAACGCCCAAAGGCATTCCAACGCCTTTTGAAGAAAAGCAGGGAGCACTTTGGGGCAGTGGATACTGTTTTCCAATTCATGATATTATTGTTGATGGGGTCTATCATATTAAAAAGCGTGCTATAGCCGCGGTAACAGATCCTTATGTTGGAAGATGTATCGGTCTTGCTGATATTCAGCTTTTAATCAAGCAGTTAACTAAGGTTTATTTAGATAAAGGCTATGTTACGGCGCGTTTTTATATCCCCGATCAGGATATCAAAAACAGCAAGATGCTCAAATTTGTTGTTATTGAGGGCAAGCTGTCAGAGATTTATTACAATGGTTTACCGGCTTTACCGCATAATCATGTTGTATGGAGTGCTTTTCCGGGGTTGAAAGGGCACATTCTCAATATGCGCGATATTGAGCAGGGACTTGATCAAATCAACAGGCTTTTTTCAGCACACGCTAAAAGTGAACTTCTTCCAGGGGGTGAAGAGGGGAGCACAATAGTGAATATTAACAATAAACCGGATAAAGCTTTCAAGGTTACAGTTTCCCATGATAATTTAGGACAATCCTCAACGGGTTATGCGCGTTATAATGCGGGCTTAAAGTTAGAAAATATTTTAGGGTTCAATGATGCGTGGGATTTTAGCTATCAACGCAGTCAATCAGATTCTTTGGCAGATTACTGGGGTGGAAGCGAGCAAGAAGGCCATAGCAATAACATTTCAGCAAGTGTGAGTATTCCCTATGGTTATTGGACTTTTGGTTTAAATGGCTATGCTTATAATTATCAAAGTATTATCAAGGGCAATTTTTCGGATATTGAAACGACGGGGGATTCCAGTGAGTTACACGCCAGTATAAGCAGGGTACTCCACCGTGATAGTGTTTCACTGACGACTTTGAATTTAGGTCTTTCCTATAAAAGAACCAACAACTACCTTCTTGGCAATAAGATTGAAGTGGGGAGTCGTCAATATAGTGTTGCCAATTTTGGGGTATCGCATTCTCGCCAAATGTTAGGGGGGACTTGGACTTTTGATATCAGTTATTTGCAAGGACTTCCTCTTTTTCATGCAGTTAAGAAATATGCTCCAGGAGCAGGAGATGCAGAGCCCGAATTTGCCAAATTTACTGGTACGATCAATGTTATGACTCCCTTTAAAGTGAACGGGTGGAATTTTGTCTTAAGTAATCTTTTGAGTGGGCAATATTCACCGCATAATTTATTGGCTGCAGAGCAGATTTCTGTGGGGGGCTTTTCAAATGTTCGTGGCACGCGTGAGAGTTTGATTTTTGGCAATAATGGTTTTTTTACCCGTAATGACTTGATGCTGCGCACCATTCCGTGGCGCAACAACGCGACACTCAAAAAGGTTTTGGGTGAGTTTCGTCCCTATATTGGTTTGGATTATGGTCGTGTTTTTGCACAACCTTTGTACGGTTTTAAGAGTGAAGAACTTGCTGGTTGGACAGCGGGTGTCAAGCTTGCGGGGGGTATGGTTTCTCTTGATGCCAGTTACTCCAATATTTTGTGGAGCACAGTTGAGCATAAAAAGTCAGGTACATTTTTGATGACATTAACAATGGATCTTTAAAACAACAGATCTTGAAGGATAGCGATGGGGAGATAAAAGATGAGAGATGAGAAGAGAGAACAAAGAGCAGCTTTATTAGGTATTTTAGTTTCTAGTACGATGCTCAAAAAGGTTTTGTTTGGGGGAATTGGTTTTTCTAGTTTGTTAGCACCTTCAGCCTTACAGGCGCAAATTTCGGTTGACTCTCACGCCAATGCAGCTCATCGTCCAGATATTGTGGCAGCGCCCAATGGGGTTCCTTCCATTGATATTGTAACCCCCAACAGCTCTGGTTTATCGCACAATAAATATTATGATTTTAATATTGGTCATTCTGGGGTTATTTGGAACAATCACGCGCAGGAAGTTGGGCAATCGCAATTGGGAGGCATTATGCCGGGTAATCCCCACTTGCGTGTTACGGGTTCAGCGAAAGTGATTTTAAATGAAGTCACCAGTGGTAAGCGCAGTGCGTTGAATGGTCCAGGAGAGGTTTTTGGGCGCCCTGCCGATGTGATTATAGCCAATCCCAATGGGATAACTTGTGATGGTTGTGGGTTTATCAATACGCCTCATGCAACATTAACCACCGGTGTTCCTGAAGTTGATGCTTCTGGTTTTCTGAAAGGTTTTGCGGTCAGGAGTGGGGATATCACTTTTGGTCCACACGGAGCGAATTTTTTCTCAGGCCGAGGGGCTGTTGATATTGTTGATATTGTTTCACGTACAGTGCATTTTGAAGGTCCTGTTGCGGGAAAGGATATTGGGGTTTTTGCTGGAACGGGAAGTTATGATTATATTTCACGGGAGATGAAAGAGCTGACCGATATTACTGGTAAACCAGAATATGCGATAGATGGGTCTGCTTTGGGGGCGCTACAGGCGGATCAGATTAAACTTGTGGCAACAGAAAAAGGTGTTGGGGTTCGTATGCGCCATGATATGGCGGCCAATGCTGGGCAGTTACATCTTTCTGCGGATGGAAAAATCTCTCTACAGAGTGCCTTTGGTCATGGGGGTGTTTCCATAAAATCGAAAAACAAGAGCGTTTTGGCAAAGAATATCGCCTCTAAAAAGCATGTTGATATTGCGGCTCACCAGGATGTGACGTTAGAAACCGTTGGGGCTGAGGGGCATTTGACAGCAGAGGCAGAGGAAGGGCTTTTGACCATTGCAGGGCAAGCAACCTCTGGGGGCACTATGAAACTGTCTTCACGCCATGCTATCAAAGTCTCTGGGCTAGGATCAGGGGCCGATATGGCATTTGAAACGGGTGGTGATCTAACCATTGGGGGCACTGTTTTAGCTGGAGGCACTTTAAAGGCGCAGGCTGGTGGTGATATACAGGGGCACTTTTTAGCCGGTGGGGTGGATATGGCAGCGACCCAAGAGGCTGGGAGCCTTGTTTTGGGCAGCCAAAGGGGTGTTGATCTCCAAAGTGTCAGGGGTGTTATAAATGCAGAAAACATTTATGGCGCAGGGGATATTACTTTAGGCTCTCATAAGGGGATATTTGTTTCTCAAACTCTTCTCTCACATCACGATGTGGCTCTTCATACGCAATCTGATGCAGTGATAAATTTTGATCAATTGATTGCTTATGGCAAGGCGGATATCCGTGGTGGAGCGGTTGGCTTTTCTTCGCTGATGACAGGCAGCGATGCAATTTTAACGGTTGGGAATTTGGATGCTGGCACCTTGATGACCGGTGTTGATTTTGCACTGAGTAGCTCAGAGAATATTGTTTTGCATGAGCAAGGCTCTCTTTCTATTACAGCGGACAAAGGTATCAAGGTTGGGCAGATTGCCAGTGGGGGTAATATTGAACTTTTTGCCGGCAACGATATTTATTATGACAAGGTTATCGGGTACGGCACAGCAACATTAACATCGCTGTCAGGGGGGATTAGTGTTGAGAATGTACTGTCTGTCATGGGGGATGTGCGTTTGAAAGCAATAACACTGGATTTAAGCAATAATCGGTCTCATATTTACACGCCTCAAACGCTGTATTTAACGGCAGATCATATTGATGTCTCGGGTAGCCAGTTGACGTATGGTGGGTTAGATTTTAACAGCACAAACGCGCTTGATATTCACCATGCATTACTCAGAGCCATTACGGATGAAGGCGGGACGGGAGATATTCTGTTTACGGCTCCAAGCGTTATGGCTGATGAGGCAACATCAGTTTTAGCGGCAAAAGATTTTACCATCAAAACAGGGGAGCTTAAGAATAGCGGTCAATTGGCAGCGGGGCAGAATTTAGCCTTTCGCGTGACAGGGGATGTGATCAACAACAAAACGGGGCTAATCTATGTGGGGGGCAATGGGGCTTTACAAGTTGATGGGGCTTTGTTGAATGATTTTGGTGCCATGATGGCAGAAGGTGATTTATATTTCACCAATGCAGCAGGCACAGGAAAAAGCATTTCTCTTGTCAATAAAGCAGGCTTGATTCAGGCAGGGGGAAAGTTATTAATCCAAACCAATACTTTGAAAAACGAAGCCGATAGCAAGCCTGAAAAGAAGGAAAAAACGGAAAATAGCGATATTTCTTTCCAAAGACCAGAGGGGGCTGATAGGCTCAGCGATGGAATGTTATATCAGGCTGGACCCAATCTTTGGGGCAAGGGGCATGAATATCAATACGATAATGGGCTTTGGAAAGGACACTTAGAACTTTATTTAGATAATCCACTTTGGAATAATAAAGAAGGAACCTATGGCACAATAACTTTGCAAGATGGAACAGTCTATAAGGCTTTTACGTGGAAACATAATGAGACAAGAGAAAACATAAAACAGTATCGATGGAATGGTAATAGCTGGGGATCATGGTTCTTTCCAAACAACAACTGGTCTCATATGACAGAAAAAATTGTCACGCAGAGTTTTTCGCATAAACCAGCGGTTCAGGGGATGATTCAATCTCACGGTAATCTTATCATTAACGCTGAGAATATTGAGAATCACTACAGCATTATAAAAGCAGGGGGCAATGCGGATATCCAAGCCAAGACGCTGACCAATTTGGGGACGACAGCTTATAAAAATACCTATCTCGGCTGTCAGGCTCATACGGATGCCTATTGTTATGCCTATAACGCTGATGGTAGTCGTAATACGAGTCTCGACATAGCAAATGGCAAGAATCGCCAAACTGGCTCAGAAGTTCTCGATACAGTTTCTGGTCTTGTTCAGGCAGCAGGTATGTTGAATCTGGTGGTTGATCAACTCAACAACACGGCTGTTGAGGGGTCCATTACGGGGGATGCACATTTTGAGGCGAAGGCTGTTTCGGGCAATCCGCTAGAGGCATTGAACGGTTTGACCGCAGGAGGGGCTCTTTTTACCCCCAAAGTGGACATCAATGGGGCAGGGGAATTGGCTGATGGGTTGCCTTTGCCAAAGCCCCAATCGGGGGGTGTTGGGGGGACTTTGCCTCAACAGAATTTCATTTATGAAACCAGGGCAGATTTCCTTGATGTTGGTAAGTTTTATGGATCGGCTTATTTTTTAAACAGAATTGGGTATAAACCAGATCGGGAGATTTTTTTCTTAGGGGATGCTTATTTTGAAAAGCAACTGATTGAAAAACAAATGCGTGATCTTGTGGGGCAAGGTTTAGGCAAAGGCTCATTTATTCCAGGAAGTGACGCCATTGAACAAGTCAAGAGCCTGCTGGATAGAGGGGCAGACTATGCCAAAGCCCACAATCTTGCCTTTGGTGAGCCTTTAAGTAAAGAACAATTGGCAAATCTAGAAGCGCCGATGGTGATTTATGTTCGTCAACAAGTAAAGGGCATGGAGGTCTATGCACCGGTGCTTTACATTCCAGAAAAGGATAGAGCTTCTTTTGTTTCTGCTGGTGCTTTGATCATGGGTGAAGATGTCAATATGACCAGCAAAGATGTGGTCAATTCAGGGCGGATCAGTGCGACCCACAATTTATCTGTAAAGGGTGAGAATATTTTAGGGCAAGGGGGGCATTTTGCCGCCGGAAATGATGCTGTTTTGCTTGCAGAGAACACTATTCGTTTGGAGGCAGGGCGCACAAGCGTTGATGGTGTGGAGACAGTGTTAAACACCAATGCCTTGTCTGCTGGGGGCAATGGGGCCGTGATAGCCAAACAAGATATCACAACCTCAGGGGTGAAGATCACCACAGGGGGTGATCTTGCCATGTCGACAGAACAAGGAAACTTGACCATAGGGTCAGCAGCCACGCATCATGATGATGCACAGGGTGATGCGATAATGCATCATCAATCAGAAATTCATTCAGGGGGCTCAACAACACTCCTCTCCGGAAAAGATTTGAATATTCTAGGCTCTGAAGTTCAAGCTCATGATGATTTGCACTTACAAGCAAAAGAAAATGTGTCGATTGATGCGACGCGCAACAGTGCGAATCAGCATCGGAGAGATCAAAACTCTCATGTTGCGGTGCACAATGGCTCTCATTTAAGTTCTGGTAAAGATACCACGGTCATATCCGGAAAAGATATCCATGTTTCTGCGTCCAGTATAGATGCGAAAGGCAATGTGGATCTTGGTGCCCAAGGGAATATCACGATAGGGGTGAGAAAAGATGAAAGAGACATGCACCTTCAAAATAAAAACACCAAAGTTGACAGTTCTCTGTCCGTTGCGGTTGGCTCTTCGATCAATGCTGGCGGAGATATTACCGCTGTAGCAGGGCAGGATGGCAAAGCGCATGATCTCACCATCACGGGCAGTGCTGTTACGGCTGATGGCAAAGTGGGCTTGAAAGCCAGCCAAGATGTTCTGCTCAACAATGCGGAAAATAGTCTCAATTACGAGATGTCGTACCATAAAAAGGGTGGCGTGTTCAGCAGCAGCAAATCTGGGCATAGCAAGATTGATGCGACCCAAGTGGTAGGTTCACTCGTATCGGGGGGCAATGGTGTTGCCATTGACTCAGGACGCAACACGGAAATTGTTGCCTCGACGCTTACAGCCGGCAAGACAGAGAAAACGCGAGATCAGAAACAAGCGGATATTACGATTCACGCTGGGGAAAAGATGATCATCAAAGGCGTACAAGAAAACTATGATCAGCAAGCACAATCGTCTAAAAGTGGACTTTTCAGCAGTAAATCTTCCAATACAGCTGAATCCCATACCACAACGGTTTCCTCTATTCTTGGGGCAACGGGCAATATTGTGTTGGATGCAAAAAAAGACGCCACGATTACAGCTTCTCATATGATTGCCAATGAAGACATCAATGTTACAGCAGAAAATGTGACAATTGATGGCATGACAGACCATCATAAGAGCCATTCAGAAACCCATAAAACGGGTTTTGGTGTGGGGTCAGGTAAGGGCTTTGTCTCAATTTATGGGAGTGAGGGAAAGACAAAGAATGAAGAAAGTTTTGAGCATCAAGGCTCTTCGCTCAATGGAAAAAATATCACCATTACCGCTAAAAAGGACGATGTGACAATCGTGGGTTCTGATTTTACCGCACAGGAAAATATTAATGTTTCAGCAGCCCATGATATTAATGTATTACCGGGGCAGAATAGCCATAGCACAAACTCAAAAGAAGAGCGCTCAGGCTTTGGCATTCAGTTTGACAAAAGCCGCACCGGTGTTTCTGTCGGGCTTGGTGTTGCGGGTGCGAAGGATAAAGGTGATCAATGGGAAAAGACCAATACACCCTCCAGTTTCCACGCCGGCAATGATGCAAATTTTAAAGCCGGCAATGATGCAAATTTAAAAGCGACAAATGTTTTGGCAGAGCATGATGTGAATATTGATGCGGGCAATAACGTGAAGCTTTCAGCAGTGCATGATGTTGCCAAGGGCAATGAAAAACATGAAAAGTTTTTTGCTGGTGTGACAGGATCTGTCAATGTAGGGATATTAGGTGATATACAAGACGTGAAGGATGCAGGCACACGTTTTGGTCATGGGGATATAAAACACAAAATCGGCAATGGTTTGATTGCTGGCTTGAAAGGCTATGATCTCTATAATAAAGGCAAAGGTCTCTATAGTGGGATAAAGGGGGGCGCAACCCCAAAAGACATTCGCAATGCTCTTGATGTCTCAGCCAGCATTACGGCAGGGTTTCAATCAAATAAGGCAGAGGCATCGTATCAAACTTCCAATGCGCTCACAAATAACATACAAGGGGGGCATGCTATTAACATAAACGCTGACAAAGGCAACATCTATGGTGAAGGGGTTAATATTATTGCAGGCACAAACCCTCTGATCAATGATGAACAGAGCGGCAATATTAATCTGACAGCGGGGCAAGATATCATTCTTGAAAGTGCACAAAACACACAAAGCACACAAAACAACAATGAAAACGCTTCCATGAATGTTGGCTATACCTATGGCACCAGTGGTCATGGCTGGATGGGCAATGCTTCCTTTGGGAAAGGCAAGGGCTCTAGTGATGAAGTACAGCACAAGAACAGCCATGTTGTGGGCACAGGCACGGTTCATACTAGCAGTGGAAAAAACACCACACTGAATGGGGCCGTGGTTTCTGGAAACCATGTAGAGATGGGTGTTGGGGGCGATTTAACCATTACCAGCCAGAGTGACACGATGCAAAGTTCCAGCAAGCAGAATTCCTTTTCTGTTGGCTATAATGGTGGAAAAAAGGATGATAAAGCTTCAACCAATATTGCCTTGAATAAGGATAAATCCTCTAGCAATTATCACAGTGTTGTAGAACAATCAGGCATTAAAGCGGGGGCGGGCGGCTACGATATCAATGTTAAAGACAAAACAACACTGACCGGAGGCATTATTGACAGCAGCGCATCGGCAGATAAAAATAGTCTGACAACAGGCACCATTACAACCAGTGATATTATCAACAGTTCTGAAGCGACAGCCAGCAGCAAAGGCCTTAGCATTTCAACGGGGGGGCCGATGAATCAAGGCAAATATAGCGTTGCAAAAAACATTACCAAAAATATCTTAGATCATTCCAAAGTCAAGGATTCTGAGGACGGCTATACCAAATCGGCCATCAGCAATGGCACCATTGTGCTCACCGATGAAGCAGGGCAGAAAGCATTAACGGGGCAAAATGACGAACAAGCCATTGCTTCCCTTAATCGCGATACCGTTAACGCCCATCAGGGTGTTCAACAGCTCGATGTTGCCAAGCTGGAACAACTCGTCCACGAAAACCGTGAGATGGCTACGCAATTGCTGGAGGAAGGGTTTAAATACAGTGATAACTCCTATAAAACCATGTTTCTTAAAGAACACCCCATCGCTGTGGTGGATCGTGATGAAAATGGCAACACAATCTATAAAACAGATGAAAATGGGGTACCTCTAAGAGATGCCCGTGGACAACCAATTCCTGAGTTTCATTATTTAACGGAGGAAGAAAAACAGCATTTACAGGAAGGGGCTGATGGCAAGGTCCATGTGTCCCTCAATGGTATCTTTACACCACCCTATGAAGCTGCTGTTTATGCAGAACAACATGCGAAAGATAAAAATGCACCGCTTTATTTTGTTGTGTTTCCCCAAGCCGATTCTGCCATTTCAGAACTGCTGATTGCAGGCTATCAGAAGTTTTTTGAAAATAACTTTTGGGGTCTGACCAATTCCACACAAGAAGCAAAAGATCTGATGTCTCGCTATGGGAACACAGGATTACATTTTGATGCCCACAGTCGTGGCAGTTTGACAAATTCTAACATGATGAATTCTTTCAAACAAGAAGGTGTCCACGGGATAGCCAATAATACGACGATCAGTTTCCATGGACCGGCAGCAAATGTTTTGGCAGCAGCCAATCTGTTAAGGTATTTGAGTAATGGCCAACAAACCACTATTGGTTTTGATGGGCATAAATATGACTTTGTAAGCCGATGGATTGGTGGCAATGACTATACTTACGAGACAGCACCTGCTGACAGCAACTGGTGGAAAGAAGCATGGAAAATGTTCTCAGATCCCGTCAGTGTCCATACATGTCTTGGAAATGCGAGTCCAGAATGCCAAAAGTTTTATGGCACATCCCATTTAGAACAATTTCCTTTAAAAAAATCATGGAGTAAAAAATGAAACAAACTTTAAAATTATTAAGCACTGTAATTTTGTTGATTATGGCTGGATGCCAGTTTAATAAAACTCCTCCAGGGGAAGTATACATGTGGGTAAAGCCAGGAGCAGATTTTACTGAAGTAGCAAAAGCCTTGTTAGAATGTGGCATGCCAACCCCTTATTATGTCGATCCAGAAAACAGAAAGCTTAGCTACAATGCATGGGCAACTATTGAAGCTTGCATGCTTCAAGCTGGTTTTCGTAACAGATATGGTCATCCAACTTGGTGTGAAATTCATAAAGCCGAAAACTTGCCGATTTGTCGTCCAGGTGCTGTCATCCCACAGCGAAGTGTCAAGAAGCGCTTAAACAGCCCGTTTTGTAAAAAATATAAAAATGCACCTGAATGCAAACCTTAAGCATTGCTTATGATGGAAACAATCCCCACCTTCATGTGTTCCCATGCCAGTGCGGGATTGTTCCTCCCATTTCATTATTTAACGGAGGAAGAAAAGCAGCATTTGCAGGAAGGGGCTGATGGTAAGGTCCATGTGTCCCTCAATGGCATCTTTACTTCACCAGAGGGGGCAGCAGGGTATGCTGTGGAACATGCGAAGGATAAAAATGCACCGCTTTATTTTGTTGTGTTCCCCCAAGCCGATTCTGCCATTTCAGAACTGCTGATAGCAGGCTACCAGAAGTTTTTTGAAAATAACTTTTGGGGTCTGACCAATTCCACACAAGAAGCAAAAGATCTGATGTCTCGCTATGGGAACACAGGATTACATTTTGATGCCCATAGTCGTGGCAGTTTGACAGACTTTAATGCAATGAATTCTTTCAAACAAGAAGGCGTGCATGGGATAGCGAAAAAAACAACAATCAAATTTTTTGGTCCAGCGGCGAATGCTTGGGCTACAGCCGGTCTGTTATCTCATTTGAGTGATGGCCAACAAACCTCTATTGAGTTGGAAAACCATGCATATGACTTTGTTGGTGTTGGGATTGGTGGCAATCCTGCTACTTTTTACAAGGTTCCCTCTGACAGTAATTTGTGGAAAGAGGGATGGAAAATGATGACAAGCTATCCCAATGTCCATGCGTGTTATGGTCATGCAAGTAAAGAGTGCCAAAGCGATTATGGGATGCCTCACAGTATACAAATTGATGTAAGTAAATCATGGAGTAAAAAATGAAACAAATTTTAAAACTATTAAGTGGGCTCATTCTGTTAAGCATGACTGCATGTAATTTAGGTAAGCCTGCTCCAGGGTACATAGCCATGTGGAAGAAGCCAGGAGCAGATCGGATTGAGATAAAAAAAGCCTTGTTAGAATGTGGTATGCCAACACCTTATGATGTCGATCCAGAGACTCAAAAGCTCACTCCTAATGATATGGTTGCCATTGATGCTTGCATGGTTCAATCAGGTTTTCGCAATAAAAATAGAGTTGAGGGGGGGGGGTGGTGTTATACTTTTAAAGAAGACAACCTTCCCAATTGTCGTCTAGGCGTTGTCTTCCCACAGCGAAGTGTCAAGAGGCGCTTAAACAGCCCGTTTTGTAAAAAACATCCAGAACAATATGAATGCTATCCTTAAGTTTTGCTGTTGATGGAAACAATCCCCACCTTCATATATTCCCATGCCAGTGCGGGATTGTTCCTCCCATTTCATTATTTAACGGAGGAAGAAAAGCAGCATTTACAGGAAGGGGCTGATGGCAGGGTGCATGTGTCCTTTAACGGCATCTTTACACCACCAGAGGAAGCTGCTGTTTATGCAGAACAACATGCGAAGGATAAAAATGCACCGCTCTATTTTGTTGTATTCCCCCAAGCCGATTCTGCCATTTCAGAACTGCTGATAGCAGGTTACCAGAAGTTTTTTGAAAATAACTTTTGGGGTCTGACCAATTCCACACAAGAAGCAAAAGATCTAATGTCTCGCTATGGGAACACAGGATTACATTTTGATGCCCATAGTCGTGGCAGTCTGACAAATTCTAACATGATGAATTCTTTCAAACAAGAAGGTGTGCATGGAATAGCCAATAATACGACGATCAGTTTCCATGGACCAGCGGCGAATGTTTTGGCAGCAGCCAATTTGTTAAGGTATTTGAGTAATGGCCAACAAACCACTATTGGTTTTGATGGACATAGATATGACTTTGTAAGCCGATGGATTGGTGGCAATGGCTATACTTACGAGACAGCACCTGCTGACAGCAACTGGTGGAAAGAAGCATGGAAAATGTTCTCAGATCCCAACAACGTCCATACTTGCCTTGGAAATGCGAGTGATAAGTGTAGATATGACTATGGTTCATCTCATCTAGAACAATTTCCTTTAAAGAAATCATGGAGTAAAAAATGAAACAAACTTTAAAGCTATTAGGTACTGTAGCTCTGTTGAGCATAGCTGGATGTCAATTTAACAAACCTCCTCTAGGAGAGCTGGCTACATGGGAGAAACTGGGAGCAGATTTTACGGAGATAGGAAAAGCTTTATTAGAATGTGGCATGCCAACCCCTTATGATGTCTTTCCAGAAAACAGAAAGCTGAGTACTAATGCAATAGCAACAATTCATGCTTGCATGGTTCAATCAGGATTCCGCTATAAATATGAAAGGGGGGGGGGATGGTGTGTAAATCATAAAGCCGAAAACTTGCCGATTTGTCGTCCAGGTGCTGTCATCCCACAGCCAAGTGTCAAGAGGCGCTTAAACAGCCCGTTTTGTAAAAAATATAAAAATGCACCTGAATGCCAACCTTAAACATTGCTTGTGATGGAAACAATCCCCACTTTCATATATTCCCATGATTGTGCGGGATTGTTCCTCCCATTTCATTATTTAACGGAGGAAGAAAAGCAGCATTTACAGGAAGGCGCTGATGGCAAGGTCCATATGTTTTATAATGGCATTTTTAATTCACCCGATGAAGCAGCGGCTAATGCTGTCCAAATGGCAGTTAATAACAATGGACACCTTTATTTTACATATTTCCCACAGTCTAAAGATGCGCTGGTAGAGTTAGGGATAGCATTTTATCAAAAGTTTTTTGAAGGTGATACTTGGGGATTGAGTAATTCGACGAAGAAGTTCCAAGACTTTATCTACCGTTATGGCAATGAGGGGGCTATTGTTAGTATGCATAGCCGTGGTACCTTGACAGGGGGTAATGGACTGCGTGACTTTGAAGAGCGTGGTATCCATGGTATAGCCAAGAAAACAGATTTCTATCTTTTTGGAGCGCCTGCTCATACGCAATCGGTAGCCAATACAGTAGATTACCTAAGCGATGGCGAAAAGAAATACGTCTATACACAAGGTCATATATTTGACCCCGTTAGTACGGTGATTGGTTACAATTGGCCTACAGCTTATAAGGTACCCTTGAAGCTCCCCTATGTATTATTTCCACCAGCAATTGCAATAAGAGAGCAAGGAAAAGCGGTCTTGGGCTATAACCCTAGTCCCCATAATTGTTACGCTGATGCAAGTCCTAAGTGTCAAACTAATTACGGTTCATTTGGTTTTGAAAAACTTTATTCAACGAGAACAGGGAACAAAAAATGAAAATACGATTTAACTTATTAAGCCTGCTCATTTTGTTAAGTGTTGCTGGATGTGATATTGAAAATATTGACAAACCTCCTCCAGGAGAAGTGGCAGGGTGGAAAAAGCCAGGAGCAGACTTTACTGAGGTAGGAAAAGCCTTGCTAGAATGTGGAATGCCGCACCTTGACTATCTTGATGATGAAGTTAGAAAACTAAGCGACAATGAAATAGCAACCATTGATGCTTGTATGATTCAAGCAGGTTTTCGTGATAAAGGGAGAGCTAGCTGGTGTTCCCCTTTTAACAGGAAAGATCTCCCGATTTGTCAACGTGGTGCTGTTATTCCGAAGCGCAGTGTTGAGAAGCGCTTAAACAGCCCTTATTGTAAAAGAAGTCCAGTACAACCTGAATGCAAACCTTAAACATTGCTTGTGATGGAAACAATCCCCACCTTCATGTATTCTCATGCTAGTGTGGGATTATTTCCTCAACCGCAACACCGCTGCAGCCCACCAGTCTGTCGCATCAATAGATGCCACACAGCTTGAGGGTATATTGCGTAATCGTTTAGGTATGAAAAGTTTTTTGCTGGTGTGACAGGATCTGTCAATGTAGGGATATTAGGTGATATACAAGACGTGAAGGATGCAGGCACACGTTTTGGTCATGGGGATATAAAACACAAAATCGGCAATGGTTTGATTGCTGGCTTGAAAGGCTATGATCTCTATAATAAAGGCAAAGGTCTCTATAGTGGGATAAAGGGGGGCGCAACCCCAAAAGACATTCGCAATGCTCTTGATGTCTCAGCCAGCATTACGGCAGGGTTTCAATCAAATAAGGCAGAGGCATCGTATCAAACTTCCAATGCGCTCACAAATAACATACAAGGGGGGCATGCTATTAACATAAACGCTGACAAAGGCAACATCTATGGTGAAGGGGTTAATATTATTGCAGGCACAAACCCTCTGATCAATGATGAACAGAGCGGCAATATTAATCTGACAGCGGGGCAAGATATCATTCTTGAAAGTGCACAAAACACACAAAGCACACAAAACAACAATGAAAACGCTTCCATGAATGTTGGCTATACCTATGGCACCAGTGGTCATGGCTGGATGGGCAATGCTTCCTTTGGGAAAGGCAAGGGCTCTAGTGATGAAGTACAGCACAAGAACAGCCATGTTGTGGGCACAGGCACGGTTCATACTAGCAGTGGAAAAAACACCACACTGAATGGGGCCGTGGTTTCTGGAAACCATGTAGAGATGGGTGTTGGGGGCGATTTAACCATTACCAGCCAGAGTGACACGATGCAAAGTTCCAGCAAGCAGAATTCCTTTTCTGTTGGCTATAATGGTGGAAAAAAGGATGATAAAGCTTCAACCAATATTGCCTTGAATAAGGATAAATCCTCTAGCAATTATCACAGTGTTGTAGAACAATCAGGCATTAAAGCGGGGGCGGGCGGCTACGATATCAATGTTAAAGACAAAACAACACTGACCGGAGGCATTATTGACAGCAGCGCATCGGCAGATAAAAATAGTCTGACAACAGGCACCATTACAACCAGTGATATTATCAACAGTTCTGAAGCGACAGCCAGCAGCAAAGGCCTTAGCATTTCAACGGGGGGGCCGATGAATCAAGGCAAATATAGCGTTGCAAAAAACATTACCAAAAATATCTTAGATCATTCCAAAGTCAAGGATTCTGAGGACGGCTATACCAAATCGGCCATCAGCAATGGCACCATTGTGCTCACCGATGAAGCAGGGCAGAAAGCATTAACGGGGCAAAATGACGAACAAGCCATTGCTTCCCTTAATCGCGATACCGTTAACGCCCATCAGGGTGTTCAACAGCTCGATGTTGCCAAGCTGGAACAACTCGTCCACGAAAACCGTGAGATGGCTACGCAATTGCTGGAGGAAGGGTTTAAATACAGTGATAACTCCTATAAAACCATGTTTCTTAAAGAACACCCCATCGCTGTGGTGGATCGTGATGAAAATGGCAACACAATCTATAAAACAGATGAAAATGGACAATATATCAGAGACGGTCGTGGACAAAAAATTCCTGAGTTTCATTATTTAACAGAGGAAGAAAAACAGCATTTACAGGAAGGGGCTGATGGCAAGGTCCATGTGTCCCTTAATGGCATCTTTACCTCAGCAGAAGCGGCAGCGGGATATGCTGTGCAACATGCGAATGATCAAAATGTACCGCTTTATTTTGTTGTGTTTCCCCAAGCCGATTCTGCCATTTCAGAACTGCTGATTGCAGGCTATCAGAAGTTTTTTGAAAATAACTTTTGGGGTCTGACCAATTCCACACAAGAAGCAAAAGATCTGATGTCTCGCTATGGGAACACAGGATTACATTTTGATGCCCACAGTCGTGGCAGTTTGACAAATTCTAATATGATGAATTCTTTCAAACAAGAAGGTGTGCATGGGATAGCTAAAAAAACAACAATCAAATTTGTTGGTCCAGCGGCGAATGCTTGGGCTACAGCCGGTCTGTTATCTCATTTGAGTGATGGCCAACAAACCTCTATTGAGTTAGAAAACCATGCATATGACTTTGTTGGTGTTGGGATTGGTGGCAATCCTGCTACTTTTTACGAGGTTCCCTCTGACAGTAATTGGTGGAAAGAGGGATGGAAAATGATGACAAGCTATCCCAATGTCCATGCGTGTTATGGTCATGCGGATCCAGCATGTCGACATGCTTATGGGGATTCTTATGCTCACCGCATAAAAATTAAGTTCAATTAAACTAGGAAGCAAGAAATGAAACAAATTTTAAAATTATTAAGCGGACTCATTTTGTTGACTATAACAGGATGTAACATTGATAAGCCTTCTCCAGGGTACATATACATGTGGGAAAGACCGGGAGCAGATTTTACCGAAGTAGGAAAAGCCCTGTTAGAATGTGGCATGCCGAGCCCTTATGATGCTGATCCAGAAACTAGAAACTTAAGTATTAATGCAATAGAAACAATACATGGTTGCATGCTTCAATCAGGATTCCATTATAAAGATAAATGGGGGGGGTGGTGTGGAAATCATAAAGCCGAAAACTTGCCGATTTGTCGTCTTGGTGCTGTCATTCCACAGAGAAGTGTCAAGAGGCGCTTAAACAGCCCGTTTTGTAAAAAACATCCAGAACAATATGAATGCTATCCTTAAACATCATTTGTGATGGAAACAATCCCCACTTTCATGTATTCCCATGCTTATACTACGATAATCTTTGTTGTTTTGTAATTGTTCTTGCTATCCGTATTGATTTAGTTCATGTTAGAGTCTGTATGTTATATCTTAATTTTTAGACTATAATGCTTTGTTTCGCGACAGAAGAATAGAATCTTAGCAGATATATTTTCTTTAGAAATATTAGTTTGTGTAATTATCGTTTTTGTAGAACAGCAGTTAAATTTTATTTGGGGATCCATATATGTTTTGGGAATGTTTGGGGACTACGGTTTTTCCTATGCAGTATGTAAACTTTAAAGACTATTCAACTGCTGTGTTCTTACAAGCAGCATTTTTGTCTTTATGGTTGTATGATGCACTGAAGATAATGTTTCTTATTTAATAAAAATAGTCTGAAATCCAGTTAAAGTAGAAAAAGAAGGAAGTGTTTTTATGCGTGTTTATTATGATCGTGATGCGGATGTTAATCTCCTTAAAGGGAAAAAAGTAGCCATTGTTGGTTATGGTTCTCAAGGACGTGCACACGCTTTAAATTTGAAGGATTCCGGTGTCCAAAATGTACAAATAGCTTTACGTTTAGGATCGGAAACAGTTAAAAAGGCTATGGCTGATGGTTTTGAAGTGGTGAGTGTTGCTGAAGCAGCAAAATGGGCTGATCTCATCATGATGGCAACACCAGATGAATTGCAAGCTGATATTTACAAAGAGCATATTCATGACCATTTACGTGATGGGGCAGCGATTGCTTTTGCGCATGGTTTGAGCATTCATTTTGGCTTGATTGAGCCTAAAAAAACTATTGATATTGTGATGATTGCTCCTAAAGGTCCAGGACATACAGTGCGTCATGAATACCAGCGAGGGTGTGGTGTGCCTTGCTTAATAGCGGTAGCACAAGATGCTTCTGGGAACGCTCATAATGTAGCTTTATCTTATGCATGTGGACTTGGTGGTGGACGTGCTGGAGTGATTGAAACAACATTTAAAGAAGAGTGTGAAACGGATCTTTTTGGTGAACAAGCGGTTTTGTGTGGTGGTCTTGTTGAACTGATTAGAGCAGGTTATGAAACACTAACACAGGCAGGGTATGCACCGGAAATGGCTTATTTTGAGTGTTTACATGAAGTTAAATTGATTGTTGATCTCATGTATGAAGGGGGCATTGCGAATATGAATTATTCGATTTCTAATACAGCTGAATGGGGTGAATATATGTCTGGTCCACGTGTGATTACGGATGAAACCAGAGCAGAAATGAAACGTATATTGAAAGATATCCAAACGGGTAAATTTACATCGAATTGGATTCAGGAATATAAAGCTGGTGCGGCTCATTTTAAAAGTATGCGGCGTTTAAATGATAATCATCCTATTGAAGAAGTTGGTAAAAAACTTCGTTCTATGATGCCTTGGATAAAATCTAACGCTTTGGTTGATAAAGAACGTAATTGAAGCCTCTACAGAGATATTTCGTCACATTTATAACTTTATAGATAAATATTTTAAAAGGGTAACTTGAGTTACCCTTTTTAATATGATTTTTTTGAAATATAAGATTCAACTTTTTAGGAGAAGTTGTTTTTAAGTTTTTGCATAATTCTTTCTTCCGAAAAGAAAATATACAATGCCTAAAAATATAAACCATGCTGGAGTGTATTTTAAAGCTATGGCAGTATCCGCTTCTAATGACAATAAATAAATAATAAATGCAAAGAAAACAAGAAGCGCCCAGCACATGACAACACCTCCTGGCATTTTATAAGGAGAGACAGTATGTTGGAGAGGACGATTGCGACGATAGACGATATAGCTGATCAAAATGACAGACCATACAAATATAAACAACGTTGCGGCAATTGTCGTAACAATCGTAAAGGCCTCTATGAGGGTTGGAGATAATGATACAGCTGCATAACCTAATAAGATGCATAAACATGAAAAGAATAATGCGTTGGCTGGAACGTGATTACGAGAAAGTTTTCCTAAAAATTTAGGAGCTCCTTTTTGTGTTGCTAACCCATATACCATACGGCTGGTAGAAAAAATTCCACTATTTGCTGAAGAGGCGGCTGCTGTGAGGACAACAAAATTCATTAAACCAGCTGCAGTTGGAATACCGATAAGTGCATACATTGTTACAAAAGGACTTTTGTCTGGGCTTATTTGATTCCAAGGTGTTACAGACATAATTACAAGAATAGAGAAAATATAAAAGAATACAATACGGACAGGTATTGAATTGACAGCTTGTGGTAAGGCTTTGTTAGGCTCTTTTACTTCAGCAGCAGCTGTTCCTGCCAGTTCAATGCCAACAAAAGCAAAAATAACAATTTGAAATCCAGCAAAAAAACCGCTAATCCCTCGAGGGAAAATATTTCCATCGTTCCATATATTTCTCAGGGAAGCAACTGTGCCGTTTGGAGATACAAAACCAGTAAAGATCATGTAAAATCCTACAACAATTAAGACTAAAATAGCTGCGATTTTGATAAAACCAAACCAAAACTCAAGTTCACCAAAGAGTTTTACGGCAACTAGGTTAAGAATTAAAAAGGACATAAGGCCAATGATAACAGGAATCCATGGATTAAGTTCAGGCCACCAAAAGTGTGCATAAGTAACAATAGCAATAATTTCAGCAGTTCCAGTGACAATCCAACATAACCAATATGTCCAGCCAATAAAGAATCCGGCAGATGGGCCTAGAAGATCGGTTGAGAAGTCAATAAAAGATCGGTATTGTGTATTAGAAAGCAATAATTCTCCCATAGCACGCATGACAAAGTATAGAGCACAACCAATAATCGCATACACGAGTAAAATTGAGGGGCCTGCTACGCTAATTGTTTTTCCTGATCCCATAAAGAGACCTGTTCCAATTGCTCCACCAAGGGCTATAAGCTGTATATGGCGGTTATGTAGTCCACGTTGCAATTTCTTCTTAGGTTTTTTTTCTAAATTTTTTTTGTTCATTTTTGGGAAATTCCCCTTAGTTATTTTAAGATAAAAATTACCTTAAAAAGGTAATCCCTGCTATCGGAACATGATATGGCTGTGGAGTAAAGGAATTTTTTTCTACGATCATATAATAATAAAGAAAAAATTATTGGTTAATGTGTTAATTATTTTATATGTTATTAATATAATAAAATTTTTATTATGCTTTTTAAACTTAATACATAATTATATACAAGATATATTATAAATATTTATAATAAGCATTCTTTAAATAACTATATATGTTTATATATAGTTATACACAATAGAAAAAATATTTTCATAAATTTTGTATTGTAGATGGCTGTTAGGAATATTCTGTTGAGAGTTGTATGTTTAAGTTTAAGAAAAGCTTGAATATAAACTTTGTTTTTTGGCTTTTTTAGGTGAAACTTAAATGTTTTGTTACATCAATGATGTAAGTGAAGTTTATAGAAAACTCTTTATAGAATTTCTCATGTTTTATTCTATTATACCGTAAAATATCATTGTTTAATGCAGTGATCAGGCAAAATTTTACACATTAGGCATTTTTAGAATATATAGTGAGTATTCGGGGCGGGTTTTATCCGTAGAGCACTTATGTAGGCAAATCGTATGAGTTTTTAGAAGTATCTTCCCTTAACAAGCCGGCTTATTTGTAAACGGACTATTTTAGGAATCCATATCCTTTTAGATGTGGGGAGGAGATCAAAGAGAAAAAGGGTACTTTTAGTACCCTTTTTTGAGATGTTTTTTTTATGTATGTGGCTTTATTTATTATTTTGAGAAGTATGTTTTCTTACGAACATAAAGTACGTTACGCCTAACATAATAAACCAGACTATACCATATTTTAAAGCTGTTAGAGTATCAGGTTCTAATGTTAACAAATAAAGCATGAAAGCAAAGAAAATTAAAATCAGCCCACACATAACAACACCCCCTGGCATTTTATAGACGGATTCAGCATGCAGATGAGGATGATTGCGACGATAGACAATATAGCTAATCAAAATGACAGACCATACGAATAAAAATGCAATAGCTGAAATGCTGGTCACAATTGTAAAAGCACTTATGAGGCTTGGTGAGAGTGAAGCAACTATATATACTACTAAAATACATAAGCAAGAAAAAAGTAGAGCATTAGCTGGAACATGGTATTTGGAAAGCTTTCCTAAAGTTTTAGGAGCACCTTTTTGTGTTGCAAGTCCATATATCATACGGCTGGTAGAAAAAATACCACTGTTTGCTGAAGATGCAGCAGAGGTGAGAACGACAAAATTTACCAAACCAGCCGCTATCGGAATGCCTGCAAGCAAAAACATCGAAACAAAGGGACTTTTATCTGGAACAATTTGATTCCAAGGTGTGACAGACATAATGACAGCGAGAGAAAAGATGTAAAAGAGTACAATACGCACTGGTATTGCATTAATTGCTCTGGGAAGAACTTTTTTAGGCTCTTTTACTTCAGCAGCCGTTGTTCCAGCAATCTCTATACCAACGAAAGAAAAAATAGCAATTTGAAATCCAGCAAAAAAGCCTGTAATTCCTCGCGGGAAAATATTTCCATCATTCCATACGTTATTGAGAGAAGCAACCGTACCATTGGGGGAAGTAAAGCCTGTAGCGATCATATAAAATCCAACAACGATTAATGCTATAATTGCGACGACTTTGATAAGACCAAACCAGAATTCAAGTTCACCGAAAAATTTTACGGCAAGGAGGTTAAGGATTAAAAAGAAACCAATGCAAGCAAAAACAATAATCCATGGATTGAGGGTTGGCCACCAAAAGTGCATATAAGTAATGATAGCAATAATATCAGCTGCGCCAGTTACAACCCAGCTCAACCAATAGCTCCAGCCGACAAAGAAAGCGATTCCTGGTCCTAGCATATCGGTTGAAAAATCAATGAGAGATCGATATTGTGAATTAGAAAGCAGTAATTCTCCCATAGCACGCATGACAAAGTATAGAGCAAAACCAATAATTGCATAAACGAGTATGATGGAAGGACCTGCTACACTAATTGTCTTTCCAGATCCCATGAAGAGACCTGTTCCAATAGCACCGCCAATGGCTATCAGTTGTACATGACGGTTGTGTAGTCCACGTTGCAGCTTATCCTGAGGATTCTCTTTTAAATTTTGTTTAGAGCTCATTTTTTGAGGGTTCCCTTTAATTGTTTTGACATTAAATTACACTAAAAAAAGCATTATTTTGTATCGAAGCATGATATAAATGAGGTGTAAAGGAAAAAAACGTTTTTTATGATTTAGTGTGGATAAATATAGTTTTAGAAAAGAGAATGTTTCCTCCTTAAATAACGTAACAGATATTTGAATATGAAGTTTATTTGTTATTTTGATAACAAATAAATGGCCAAAAAAAGACCTCGTATTATAGGAGGTCTTTAAAAATTATCAGAAAAAAATTATGATTTTCTGATCTTATTTTTTTGCATAATGAAGAGGGGTTTTATTTTGCTCAATAAGAATTAGAAATTTGTTATCTTAATTTAAAGATACCCCCCCTAATGTTAGCAAAATCAAATGATTTCTAAAATCATTTTTTTATTTTACGATGTTATCATAAGTGAAAAGGAGGAACACCATAGTTTTTGTATTTTAAAGAGGTTAATTTAGATATTGAAAAATTTGGTTAAATGTTGCGATAAGTTCATATTATTTATACAAAAGGTCTTTAGACTATGATTAAAGAAATGCAACATTATTCAATTATACAAAAAAATAAGAAAGAACGGGTAGTTATAGAAGCTCTGTTAGAGGTTGAACTATTCACAATGATAGATAGAAGCATGAAAAGATTGCTTTGTTAGCCTTTTGTTATTGAAAGATAAAGTTATTCAAAGATAATGAAAAAAGAAAATAAAGACAAAACTGTTCCTGTCGTTCTATTAATATAGTCTTTTATTCTTTATTTGTTAAATGACGTTATAAAATAATCATCAAAGTGAATCATGCAAATATATTAAAAGGATGTATTGTTACAAGTTCAAATCTCTTTTTAATGCTACCGCTAGAAGATAAGAGTTTTGGAAAGGTTGCGATATAGAATATTGATACTTTAGGGTTTAGTATTATGTGCCATAAGGTCATTCATGAAGCTGGTTAAAAGCTTCATTTTGCTCTTAGCACTTTAGTACGAGTTTTTTTTGAATTTAGCTATTGATGCCAGATTTAAGGTATATAATAAATAGCAGCTACTTATAAATTTAAAAAAAAAGAACATTTTACTGTTGAGGATAATCGCTGATACACGCTAGTATGGAAAGCGTTTCACGGGTATATGTTGAATATGAGTGAGCAGATTCTTTTTTTCCAGTTTCGTAGCATTATCGATGATAAGAGTTATGTTTTACCAAGGGATATGTTAAAAAATGAGACTATGAAAAAGAGGAGTATTTGATGATTCACTTTACCTTTATTTCTGAAATTAATTTATCTTCAAGATATAATTCTATTTCATCAAATGGGGAAAGTTTACCCACACCTTGTGGCGTTCCTGTATATATGATATCTCCACTCTTTAATTGAATGTAGCTGCTCAAAAAAGAAATTATTTTCTCAAAGCTAAAGATCATATTTCTCGTATTACCAAGTTGCCTTGTTTCACCATTCAGCTTCATTTCGAAGGTTATAGGATCATTTATTTTTTCCTTGTTTATGAAGTTAGAAACGTATGCGGCTCCTTTAAATCCTTTAGACAAAAGCCAAGGAAGCTTTTTTTCTTTTAATTTTGTTTGTAAATCTCTGGCAGTTAGATCAAGACCTATTGCTACGGCATCGTAGCATTTTTCAGCATCTATCTCATCAACCATAAAAGTATCCTTTGAGATTCTGAGTACAATTTCAGTTTCGAAATGGATTTCTTTAGAAAAATTAGGGAGCTCAATTTGATTTCCTAAGATGAGTGAACTATAGGGTTTGCTAAAGATAACGGGCTCATCTTCGACGACATTGCCAAGTTCATAAGCATGTTCTAAATAATTGCGTCCAACACAGTAAATAGTATTAATCATAGGAAATCTCCAAATTGTCCCTTTATATAGAAAAAATACAATTCTGAAAATGATATCTTTTCTCATATCGATATGAGATCTTTGTAAAAAGTATGCATTGTGTGGATTAATTAAGAAATCTTGAGAATAACCACTCTCTTAATTATTTTTCTAAGTTTTAATGAGAAGGGAACTATTGGGGTATTTGTGACGACAACATATTTTGCATAAAAACTAATAAAGTCAATATGTTGAGTGAAATTATTTTATATAAATTCACTTAAGAACCCACACTTTTATACGTGTTTTATTTGATCATTTTTTATAAACAGTTGCCATGTATGAATAGAGCATAAAAAGCAAATCATGATGTAAATATTATAACGCATGTGTCATTTAAATAAAAAGCAGCTATCATTCATAACGGTTCATAAATTTTATGATACGTTTTTATCATTCAAAATCGCATTGTTAAAAACGCAATCGTTTGAAACTTTTATAAGCTTATAGATTTTTATTCATTAAGGGCGCATAAAAGGATTTTAAAAATAATGATTTTATAACTACGGTATTTTTTTACCGAGGTACGAAATAGTAGGTATAAAGTTCAAAAAGTTATAGTTTAAAAATACAAAACCAAATGGGGTCAATCCAAATTTGGAGAAACCTATTGAGACAAAGATAAGCAAGCAAAGTTCAAAACCATTGTAAAATCATAAAAGCATGGGATTTTTCTAAATTTTTAAAAAAAGCGACAATGTTTAAAGAGTACTCTATTCTAAAGATAACGCGCCCAAAAATGGACCGGCTAATTTGTAAAAAAGTTATGTTTGAGTGCAAAATGAAAGGATGCTTAATAATAACTTCTCTAAATGCACGTTTAAACATTTGAAACGTAAAATAAAATCTTTATAAGAAACGTTTAAATCCTCTTTTTATAACAATTATAACTTAGTTATCATTTGCTCTTAAGAACGTTTCATTTACAAAAAAAACAAAGATCTAGCTTTCATAGTAGAACCAATCTTAAAAGTCTTTATATTTTATAAAAGCGTTTGTTTATTTATCTTATGAAAATCTTTTTAAAAAAACAACGCTTGTAAATATAAAAAACGGATTTTGTTACAAACATTCATTTCATATACACTTGCTTTTGATTTTTAGAAAATGCGTTACTTGAATTCACTCAACTCAATTTCGAGGTCATTTATTTAAAACGTTTTTAAGAAGCGTTTTGATAATGGATTTTGTTTCAAATGAATCTCTTTAAAGAAAAGGGCATTATTCTTAATACATTTGATAGCCATAAAAGCGTTTATAGTTTCTCTCATTCAAATGAATGCTATCAAAATCATACCCATCATTTACGGTTCTTTTTATAAGTTTTCATAAAAACAATAGAGCGCTAGAAATATGATAAGTTTTGTATATAGGTATCCATTACTCTATTGTGGGTGATGCATTTTAATCATTAGAATCGTTATGAGCAAGCTGCGTCATATCAATTGGCACGGCTTTCTTTTTGAATTCTCTCTTTTATGCTGTGTTTTAACCAATGTATCTTATAAGGCGTTTATAGCCTTAAAGGTGCCCTCCACACCGTTTTTTATTCTGTTTTAATAATATTGACAACATGATCGCTTTCATAAATTTCACAGTTTTTTGGTACCAACCTTACTTTGCTTTTTTTATTGATTTTTGCATTCCCATAGACAGAATCATAAACTTTGCATGATGATAAACCCAAACTTTATAAGAAAGATGCGCATTGCCATAAATAAAGCCCATTATAATCGCTTTATCAGAAATTTTTGCATTTTCATAAATATAGGCAGCATTTAAAACAAGAGCATTATCATAAACCCAACAATTGCCATCATGAGATAGGTTACTTTCATTTTCAATAAAGCTACCTAGAGCCTCCGCTTTTACATTAGCAAAGTCTCTTAATGCTTTAATTCGAGTTAAGAAATAACCATCTATATATTCACTATCATTAATAAATTCGTATTTTTTGCAGGCTCTTGTTTGTTAACAGAGGCGGTTTCATTTGAAATATTAGAGATAACGGGGGGCTTTTTGAGATATTTCTCATAATCAAAACCTAACTGTAAAAAGTTTTCAATTGACAACCTATAAAGGCGCTGGGTATTGAAAACACGGCAGTTAGTCCGTTGCTGCATTTTTCCCATAAGGGTATTGTATAACGTAACTACACCCGACAAAATCACTATATGCCAATCACAGCACAAAAGACAGTCAATATTTTAAAGACTTTGGAAAAGTTGCATCGTAACCTAGCCGCTTACCAAAAAGTGTTTGTTAAGAACTTCATTATTTATATAGTAAAATACGTATTTATTGTCAATTAATATTTTATCTTTTTTGATATTTTCATGCTTTTTAAATTCATTTTGTGTATATATTTATCATATGCTTATTAATTTCTTCTTTTGTATTATGTTATTTTTAATATATACTATTTTATTTATTAAACAATTGCGTTATATTTTTAATCTATACATTTAAAATATTTAAAAACGCTCTCATCATGTATATTTTTAACTTTATAGCGTATTAGTTTTTTACTAAATGAATTTTAATTTTTTGTGAATTTTGTTTATAAGGGTCTTTAATTTAAACAACCTTAATAAACCTGCGCTCTTATAACGAATGCATTCATTTGCATTTTGATTATGAATAACCTGCTTTTTTATGTATTCACTATAGCTGTTATCTTTTTTATAACCACCGCATCATTTTTTATTTTCATAAGAGAAATGATAATTGTGATTTATAGTCTGTTATGAAAACATCTAAAGAGAGCTTATAATTATAGAGATTATCAAAGTCCCTTTAACGAATTTTTATCAGTCCACTTTAATAGATCAGTTTATGATTTTAGTGAGTGATTAAAACATGTCTTATGAAAGCATGTGATTTTTACAAGCCTTTCAAAAGACAGTTTATAATCATAAGAAATGTTATCAAGATTGTTACGATTATGAGTTTTGAAGAGGTTTTGAGTTTTGACGGTTGCTGCTTTTATATAAAAATAAAAACATTATATTTCAAGTAGTTAATGTTTTACAAATCTTCAAAAAACAAACTATATTGATAATACAACCATTAAATTCAATCAATACTATATGTTTCGAGGGGGTTTTGACAATTTTTGCATCGTCAAAACCTATAAGTAAAATGAATATACATATTTTTCTTTAAGCAAAGCTTTAAAAAAGAATAAAGCTATCATTTTAGATTGCGGTATTAATCTTTTAAAGGCAATCCAAAGTAGAGTGTTTAAAAATGCAAATGTTCTTTTTTAGAATAACGCATATAAACACTCCTTTTAAGATTGTATGTGATCAAGTTACAAGATAATACGTTTATAGAATTTACAAAAGTCTATAAGGTATTTTGATAACGTAATTATTTCCTATCTTTGTTATTTCATAACAGATGATAAAATAAACCGTCATTTAAACCAATACATAAGAGACCTTAATAAGACTAGCATACCTATTATGTGAGTATGCCAAGAGTCTATTCAGTATCTTTAATTTCTAATTTTGCTAGGTTTTTCACGATTTTTATTGTCTCTAAACTTACGGTAATAACTTTTTGAAAAAATTCTAGAGGGTAGGCAGGGTTACCAACGGTCTCAACAGCATAGCGATTGGCATCATTCACAATACCACTCTTTTTATCAGTCTTAACGCATTGACGCCCCATAACTCATTCAAGAGCAGGTTTGCCATTGACGATATATTTATAAGCTTCAAGAGGAATATCTGTCATCGTGATGTTGCTATTATAAATAACAGTCGATTTATCCTTTTCCTTACTATTCTTAACTTTTGCGAATTTCATTTCTGTCACGTAATAAAACTTCTCTGGATTAGAGATATCAGTCTGTTTTGGATTACCTTTTTAAAAGGTTACTGGATAAGGTTCTACAGTTTCATAATTGATGTGCAAATGCTCTAGGTCACGTCCTGCTGTCACAAATTTCCAAAAGTCCTCAGCAGTTTTTACACAAGGGATACGAGGCAATTCTTTAGAGAGGTTATCAGCATAGCGAGTACGATAATCTTTTGAATGTAAAATTCCATAAACATAATAAAACAAATCATCTTTCGTAATTTTTTCATTCGGATAAGCCGCTTTAAAATGGTCTAGTCCTTCATTCGTAATGGCATCACGCCGTTGTAAACCAGCTGGTTTGTTTTCCTCTGTAATATTTGCAAATAAATGGGATTGCTTTTCATTTTTATTTTTTAAGACTATAGCGTCTTCGTAAAAATATCGTGGAAAGCATAGACCTTTTTCTATTGAATCCAAGTTAGGTAAATTCTTATTCATCAACGCAGAAAATTCCCCTATTGCTGCTACACCTGTAACTTGAATCACTCTATTTTCAACCGCTTTTCCTATAGGGAATATGCGCGGCATTTGATAAACTCTCTCATTGAAAGTGCGATTATAATAAAGCCACTGTTGTGTAAAAGGACGATATAAACTTTGCGTAAGGCATGTATTTTAAAATTCACAAATCTTTCTTCTTACCAATTCTTCTTTTAAACTACTACTCCAACTTATCTTTCTCTCACTTGTATAGACAAAATCATTTACAACCTTTACATGTGACTTACGGTCATCATGTCGATAGGCTTTATTAAAACGCTTCACTTCGCTGTTATAGAAGGCAATCATATTGCTCATGTTCTTCACTAAGGATTCACGACTTGAATTATATGTCCAAACGTTACGATTGGTTTTTAGTCCACAAGAATGAATCTCAAAAAGCCTTTTATCATGACTTTTCTTATCACCTATGATCTTATCCCCTAACACTAAAAATGATTTGAAACTATCATCACGTTGAGGTATCCAATCTCCATGCTCGTCTGGTGTAATCGTTTGCCAGCTTGATTTATTTGTAATTCCAGTAATACTACCAAAATACTCGAGGGCTGTAAGTTTATCTTTTGTCGTGAGATTATTACCGATATCATGATAGTAAATTTTACATTCTCCAGAAGCTTTGGGGTTTTTGATAAATAGTGTTACGGCGATACCGGTCATACTTCCATTATCAAAAATATTTTCCCCTTCTTTGGCTAAAGATTTTCGTAAACTGTTCATTGTTGATTTTTCTACGTAACCCGAACCAGAAACAAAGCCGATTACCCCAGCATTATCAATACGGTCACTAGCTCAGCGAATGGCACGAATATAATTGTCATAAAGCGCTCGTATATTCGTAATTTTCGATTGAGCCGCGTAAGTTTCACGGATACGCTTGTTTAATGCTGGATAAGGGGTATTCTTCGCATTATCATCTTTGTTTTTTTGTCCTACCGAATAAGGGAGATTCCCAAAGATAACTTCGATATTCAGATTTTTCTGATGTTCTAAATATTCACTGTTTTCTTTAAACAATTCGTGTAGCAGACTTTTCTCTTCAAGCATCCGAAACGTATCGGTTAAACAAATATGTTTGAAAGGAATATATTCACCTTTCATGAGACTATGATAGGTCTACACAATGTTAATCGCTGCTATGTAATAGGCGAGTAAGACAATTTCATTAGCGTGAATATCATGACGGAATTTATATTCCATGTGCTCTGGTTTTATGAGATTGGATTGTAAAAGCCGTGTGATAAAGGTACCGGTTCCTGTAAAATGGTCTAAAATAGAAACACCACGTGACCCCAAGCTTTTCCTAAACTCATTTCGTAAAACATCCAACAGAGTGACTAATAAAATCCACAACCTCAACGGGGGTATAAACAATTCCTAATGTTTCTACTGTACGTGGAAAAGCATAACGGAAAAATTCATTATACAATACAGCTCTACAATTAAGCTTTGTTGTACTTCAAGAGTGGTAATTCCACGCGTGTAAAATTGTACACTTTTAGAAATATTTTTGAGATCTTGAGATTCTTCTTTAAGAATAAACTTATCAAGGGTATTGAGTACACGTTGTAAAGCACAAGATATGGGATTTTCTTGAACAAATTGATGCTCCTCAAATAAAGCATTAAAGACTGAACGTGTTACAAAATGTTGCGCAAGCATTTCAATTGCATTTTGTTCAGAAATATTCATATTTAAATTGCTACGCAATTCGGTCATAAAATCGTTAAATACCCGTCGTGTTTCAGTTTCTGATTTTGCCAAAACCTCAGTTAAGCGTGTGATATGAGTTTGAGCAAGATCACCAACATTTATTGCCCATCTTTTCCAATAGCTAGGGTCGTAAAATCTATTAACAATAGCAGCTCTAATGGCATCTTTGCATTTAGAAAAAAAGCGGAGTTCTCCTTGTTCTCCACCTGTGTGAGAGGGTTCATAAGTTGCTAACCCAATATTAAGTCCTGAATACTCTAATTTTGAGCGTATAGGTAAAATCATCAATAACCGTGGTCGTATCTTCTAACGCAAGTTCTTGAGAAGCAGCAACGATTTCAAGAATATCGCTTACGTCTTGTTTTTTGTGCATATGGTGAATTATTTTATTAAAGTTGTCATCATGGCACGTAAAGCATTAAGCACTTGCCAGATGACATTATACTTTTTGTTGTTTTCTAAGGCTATTTCTGGCGAAATGTCAGCGAATATCCCAATGGGTAGAATGATATAGCCTCTTTTTTACCTTCTGCTCGACGCATTACACGTCCTATTGCTTGAATAATCTCAATTTGACTTTTTCGCGGGTGTAAAAATAGAACGGCATCAAGAGCGGGAACATCAACACCTTCAGAAAGACAGCGTACATTGGTAAGTAAACAACACGCTTTTTCCCCCGCGTCTTCCTTTAACCAATCAAGTTGTTTTGTACGCTCTTTAGCACTAAAGGTTCCATCAATATGGGCAAGGGTACAGTTAAGAGGGTGAGTATCTTTATAGTTTTTATGAAGAGCGCGCAAAGATTCTTACATTTTTTCTTTTTTAAATCTTTTGCATATGCGTTTAGAAGTATCAATATCCTTGCAAAAAGCTAAAGCTCTACGCATAGGCTTGGGGTCATCTTCAAGATCAAGTTTCAGATCCATTTTGGTAAGGGCTCTATAACAGCCATTAATCTTGATCCTATCGTCAAGAATAAGTTCATAATTCTTATCGGTAATAAGATGTTGAATGGATTGGCTTACGTCTTCTTCGTTGACAACTAATATGATAACTTTACAAGGTAATAACAGCTTATCCTCTAAAGCACGTGAAAAGTGTATGTAAAGTTGTTTTTCATTATCCATGGACACCAAAACGTTATTGGATAAGACAGCATTACTTTTCAGCTTGTCATTAAAGATTTTTTGAGTTGCTGTCATGTAGAGGTGTTTTTTGCCTCGAATAATGCTATTGTCATGAACCTTGATAAATTCAGATTCATGCTTGTCCGCTCCCAATACAACTCCAGTCGTTCTATGGGCTTCATCACAAATAATCAGATCAAATTCGGGTAACCCATGCTCTTTTTGTGCACCGGAAATCACTTGAATGGAATGGTAAGTGGAAAAGACTACAGTCATCACATCAAAAGAAGTCTTATTAGCTTTACGTGCAAGCTCTTTCGCATCCGTTGTCGCCGGTAAAACAAGATCAGAAGCATCGAGACCAGATTCATCATCATGTTTCCCTTTACGACGCTTGCCTACTTTTGTATCAGAACATACCGCAAAGGAACGTAAGGGCACCTCTGTATCAAGGGGCCACTCACGGATTGTTTGTGACATCAAAGCAAGAGAAGGCACTAGAAACAACACACGCTTGCCTTTTCCGGCGAGAGTTTCTGCTATCTTAAGGCTAGTAAACGTCTTACCCGTTCCACATGCCATAATCAGCTTGCCACAGTCTGCTTTTTAAACCTTCACAGACATCTTTCAGTAGTGCATCTTTCTAATGATCTAAAAGCTTTTTTTCGGTTGTTCTTTAAGGACGGCTTGTCCTTTTTCTTTATAAGCCCCCCAATCAATTTGACTGTTTTCTAAATCAAACAGATTAATCTGTTGAATGCGAACTTTTTGACCATCACACGTGTTATTAGCATTATCACTCCAATTGCTTTCGGTATTATCAACCAGAATACGACGCGTAAAAATCCTTTTGCCAGAGGCAGCGATAAAACTATCAATATCTTCGTTTTTTAATGACGTGAGAAGCATCATAACATTTACATTGAATAGCCGCATAACCTCCTTGATCACGGATTGTAGCCACCAGATCAATGCCAATATCACGTCCATCTTCATCATGCTCTTGCGCCCATTCCAAATAAGTCTGAACCTTTTCGTATTCTTGCTTTTGCAATGGGTCTTGCATAAGATAATCCTTTAAAAATTTTCAAACAGAGTTCCCAATTCACGGGGTGATTTTGCTTGTTGACGATAATATTCCAACAAAGAGCGTAGTGTGACGTATTAATGATCATACTTAATAGATTGCAGCATATTGCAATAGAGCTATATTTTTATATAAGAGATTTGGTTATTTCATATGTTAATCAAGACAAATTCATTATGTGTTTTTAAAACATCATAATGATTATTTTGAAGCATTTTATCGCACATTTTACAGAGAAGTTTTGAAAGTTTCTAACATTCTCAAAATACCTTCGAAATATATTATGAGTTGTGTTTATAGCTTTGTAATATCACTATAGGCTGTTATTTTTAAACTTGATAAAAAGTAACGCATTGAAATATAATAACTTTTATTTTTTAATTTTTAAAAATATATAAAGGGGGGCGTAAAAAACTTCAAAATACTCAAAACTAAGAGATAGAAAGAATTTAAAGTTTCATGACATAAATAAAGGTTATAAAGTTTAGTGTTTTATAAGATTTTCTGATTGCCTATTGTGATGTCTTATTACTTTTCACTTAAAGGATGCCATCCATAGCGTATGCTAGGTCGACCGCTTTTAGAGCTATTATCGCTTGCTATTTCACGAATATAGTTACAACGACATGAAAGCTCTAAAGACTGTTTTATAATGGCATGGTCTTTTAAATGCGTCCAACTTCTTTGATGAATATCACGTAAAGTAAAAACATCGGGTAAGTGATCACAACGTTCGATAATCAATTTTGCACAATCTTCTATAGAGGCATTCCCCGCCGCATAAAGTCTTTTGACATGGCTTAACAGATATTTTTCGCAACGCAATGCTGTTGTGATGGCGTAGAGCCCAATTTCAAAACACCCGCCTTCACTCAATTCAAAAATTAACGCAAGGGTTGGTATGGTTTTATTCATTTTCAAAAGATGCGATTGTAAACTTGCAGAGAAAGGACCTCCTTTTGTTGTTTTTTGAAAATTTTCCACTATTCACGAAATATCTCTTGAGCTTCAGCAGGAAAACGTATGGTAGGGTATTTGGGTGATCCTAAAGGTTTATCATAAAGAGAACGAAAGACCTCTTGATAGTTTTCCCATGCCTTTTGATTGGGAGCTCTATCAATCCAGTCACACTCTTTTTATTCATCGGGAAAGACCAGCATTTGAAATCATTGCAATAAGCCGTCATTGTTTATTCCACGGTGCATTGCTTGAATAATGGGAATAATCCGTGAAGGGGCTGAATGCCCCCAATGACAGAGATGGTTGCACTGGGAATAAAAATGGTTCTACGCTCTATACGGTCATAGGTGTATGGCTTATTGCCATTAAGAGCTGTTAGATAGAAAGAACGGTCTGATTGATATTCCTTTCTCTCCAAATTGGCTAAAAAACCAGATAATTCATCACGAACTAACAACAGACCACGGGGATTTTCTTTTAAGAGTTTCCCAAGCTTTTCTACGCTTGTATCATTGACAATAAACGAGAGCATATCATCATATGCATTGTCTTTAGAGGGGGCTTCAGACAAAAGAGCACGGGCTGTTTCACACTCACCTTTTTTAAGCGCTTTATTGGCTTGTCTTTCCTTTTTCTCTCTTGTCTCTATTTTCTGCTTTAATGATTCTTTTGTTGATTGATTTTAATATTATAAAGTTTTGCAGGTTAAGATGAGATACAAAATATCATTTACAGAACTTAAGGGCGGGGTGATCTTTACAGTGATTTGGTTCTCTTTGTTTTTCTTGAAATTATAATGCTTTTATCAAAAAAACTGCTCATAGTTTTCCATCTACTGTGCTGAACAAATAAGTATATCACGACAAGCCTAATGAAGTAGATTTAAGGTTATAGAAAAACTGTATATATCACAATTTATCAGGATAGTGGATTGTTGCAATCGTAGATTTTTTTATATATATCACCGCCGAATATGAAAATGAACGAAGCTTTAATTTTCTTGCTGCTAACTTGATGCTAAGCGGTGTGGAGCAAGAGTAAGTGTTGTTGTTGTTCGTATTTCCCATCTATAGTCTCAAAAGCATTATAGATGATGAATTTTCAAACCATCAATTTTGAGGGCTACTGTGTTAGCTACATTACCTAAAAATATACGCTCTTTAATAATACAAGCGCCTATGGCGGGTGTATCGACGCCTGAGATGGTGGCTGCCGTATCTAATTCTGGTGCGGTTGGTTCGATAGCTATTGGTGGATTATGGCCGGATGAAGCGGTTTTGTTAATTCAAAAAACGAAAGCACTAACTGATCGGCCATTTAATGTTAATCTTTTCTGTCATGATCCTTTTTTGCGTGTGGATACAGCAAAAGATTCTCATTGGCGAACTAAACTAAACGATCATTTTTTAGGGGGGAAATGATTCTAAATACTCCTCTTAAGAATATATACGCCTCTATTAAAAATAATAAGGCTTTAGCTATCGCTGTCGCTGCACAATCCCCTGATATTATTAGCTTTCATTTTGGTGTTCCTGATGATGATATCATTGATATCTTTCGACAGACCGGTGCCAAACTTATGGCTACTGCAACTTGTCTTGAAGAGGGGAAAGAAATTGCAGACAAGGGTTTGGATGCAATAATTGCTCAAGGCTTTGAGGCAGGAGGACACCGAGGACAATTTAATCTTTCACAATTTGACGAGAAGTTATCAACGCACGTTTTAACTCGGCTTTTGGCTCAGAACTTGTCTCTTCCTATAATTGCTGCAGGCGGTATAATGACTGGGGCTGATATAGCGAGTGTTATGCTTATGGGTGCTCAGGGAGTACAATTAGGGAGTGCCTTTATAGGGTGTAGCGAAAGCGGTGCGAGTCATTGTCATAAAAATCTTTTGAAGTCTGATAAATCCATACCAACCGTTTTGACGCGAGCCATTTCTGGGCGGCCTGCGCGGTCAATAATGACGTCGTTTGTCCAGTGGGCGATGAGTATTACTGATAAGGATATTCCGGGGTATCCTTACGGTTATGATGCCTTCAAGCAGCTGCAAAAAAGTATGCTCTCACGAGGAGATCTTGATATAGGTCCTTTTTGGGCGGGGCAAAATGCTTTCTTGGCGCGTTTTACTCCGGCAGCACAAATTATCTCAGAATTAGAAAATGAGTATGCTCACTCTATACAGGGCTAAGAAAACGTAAATCTAAAGCTAATATAACAATGAATAAAACGGTCAAGTACGTATTGAGTGGATTTGCGGCATCCTTGGTTGGTATAGGTTTATCACGCTTTGCTTATACGCCTGCAACTCCTTATCTTATAAGTCAAGGTTGGCTTGATGAAAATCATATTTTTTGGGTAGGTTCTGCAAACTTTTTAGGTTACTTCATCGGTGCTTTTTCATCCCCTTATATTTTACGCCTCATTTCTCCAAGATATGCATTGAGATTAGCATTCTTCATGAGTGCGCTGTCTTTTTTATGCTGTTGCTATCCATATGGAAGCTTATGGTTCATGATATGGCGTTTTATTGTAGGCTTGTCGGGTGGGGTTTTAACAGCTGTGGCTGCTCCGACTTTGTTACCGGCTATAGGTCCAAAAGATCGCGCTCGTTCTGGTGGTATAATGTTCTCAGGAGTGGGGTTAGGCTTGCTATTGTCTGCTTTGTTTACACCTATGATAGCAAGTATTAAAGTATATTATTATTGGGGTGCACTCTTTTTGATCACTCTTATATTTTTTATAATAACCTACCAGTTTATTCCCAACACGAATTTTAAGCACATTAAAAAGTCGTATAAGTCTAAGCGAATAGATTATTTCATATATCTAACATATGGCATAAATGCTGCAGCGTTGATGCCATATATATTATTTCTTGTGAATTTTGTTTTGCTTCGCACAATACCATCGGCCTATTTTTCTTCTATCATTTGGCTAGTTTATGCCTTTGGTGCGTTTTTAGGAGCCATAATATTGGGCATAGCAGCCAAGAAAACATCGTATTGCTCAATGATCTTGTTGATGAATTTTGTGCAATTATTTGCTTCGCTTTTATTGCTATTATTCCCTGATTTAAAGATCACGTTGTTACTATCGGCTCTTATTATGGGTGCCGCTACCCCTGGCATTGTACCTTTATATCTTGGTTTAATAGGAGAATTGTCTTCGTCTGATCTACAAATTCAGCAAATTATCTGGAGCAGAGCAGTGTCAGCATTCGCCTTATCACAAGCAATAGCTGCGTATATATTTACTTGGCTTTTCTATATAATAGAGGATTATATCCTAATATTCTCTATTTCATCATTTCTTTTTTTTATTCTATGCGTGTGGTTTATACAGGAAAGACACTATGGCTACAAACAGAAAAAAAATCATTAATTGTGCTATCATTGGTTTTGGAGCCCGTGGCATTAGTTTTTATGAGAGGATAAATGCCTATGCTCGTCGTTATATAAGTAGTGTGCATATAAACCTGACAATATTTGATCCCAATGAACATGGTTGTGGATCTCATTCGCCAAGACAAGCAGATTATCTATTAGTCAATACAGTTGCATCGCAAATGACTATGTTCTTAGATAAAACTTGTGAAGTTTCTGGCCCATATACCAACGGACCATCATTTGCTCAATGGGCTAAAGATACAGGTATCCGTAAAATAGGTTCTAACTTCTATCATATGGCTGAAGACTCAGATGTTGGAACACCTATAGACGATAATGACTATCTATCACGTGCTGAATTAGGGAATTATTTACAATTCGTTGTAGATCAATTGACAGCAAACAGACCGCGTAATGTAGATGTGTCTATTATAAGATCTCATGTGATTGATATTAAGCCATTATCAGAGCGTGAATTTATTGTTGTGGTAGATGGGGATTATAAGCAGTCCTTTGAATTTATATTTATGACTACTGGGCATGGTACGAATATACTTACAGAAAATGAGCAACAAAAAATAGATTTTGTTTCTTCAAATAAGCATAAAAATCCCAACTTAGGATTTATAAGATCTCCTTATCCTTTATCCATGATAGAAAGTATTAGCCCTGATGCTCGAGTGCTGGTGCAGGGTATGGGACTAACGGCGCATGATGTTATAGCTGAGCTAACTGTTGGAAGAGGAGGCCGATATAAAGAGAACAGAGGCCGCTTGGAATATATACCATCAGGGCGAGAGCCTGTTATCAGTCTCTTTTCAAGACAAGGGCTTCCATTTTCTTCTAGAGCCATAAATGAGAAAGGGACCTCTGAGGCTTATACAGCTGAATTCTTTACATTAGATTACTTCAAATCTCTGCGACAGGAAAAAAAGAAATTTGATTTTTTTGAAGATGTTCTTCCAGTCTTGAAAAAGGAGATGTTGAGAGCATACTATCATGCCGTGGGTAAGACTACGTGCATTGATTATGAAGATTTTAGGAAAATTGACGAAATATTATATCCTTTACAAGGCGTTGTATTCAAAAATTCTGTTGATTACAAACGATATATCTATGAATTTTTGGAAGACGATCTCAAAAATGCTTACGCAGGAAATGTTTCTGGCAGTGTCAAAGCAGCAGCTGATGTCTTGAGAGATGTGCGTGATACCATGCGCTATTGCGTTGAATGGAGTGGTTTGACACCAGACTCGCATGCTCGTTTTGTAAGTGACTTTGTCCCTATTATGAATCGTATAGCTGTCGGTCCGCCTTTAGTGCGGAACAGGCAGTTACTCGCTTTAATCGATAGTGGTTTACTTCGCGTAGATCTTGGTCCTTCACCTATTTTAGGAATTGACGAGAAAAATTCTGTTTTCCGTATTGTTGGTACTTTCTCAGAAGAAACAACGACTCAGGTCGCAGATGTTGTTATCCAAGCAAGGATAGATCCATTTGACATAAATCTTGAGCGCTCACCATTAATCAGAAATCTCTATAGTAAGGGTTTTATCACAGAATATGCAAATGGAGACTATCATACTGGTGGCTTGAATATTGACAGAAATTATAACATTATTGATCTCAATGGAGGTGCGAGAAAAAATGTGTGGTCGTTGGGTAATCCAGTTGAAGGTCCTTGTTTTTTTACCTTTGTTCTGCCACGACCAGGTGTGAACTCTCGCTTTCTGTTAGATTCGGATAAATGTATCCAGCAGATGTTTAATGAAATAGAAGTGAATTATATCACATCTATGTAAATTTAATCCCTCAAAAAGTGTCTGGAGGCGCTAAGTAAACAGTTAAGCGTGATAAGGATATTCGGCAGCGTTTTATGGGTAACTCTTATGTTGGTGATTGGTAAAAGGAAGTAAATTGTCAATAAATTTAAGAAACCGTTACAAGAACGGGTAACTGTTTGTGTGTGGGGATATCCTGATTGAGGTGAAAAGGATAGAAGTTTCGCTCCTGTATTCATGCTTATGGATATGGGAGCGATTCTTGAAATAAAACCATATGTGAAAAGCGCTGAATGTTGGTTAAACTAAGAGAAACTACATGAGGTTAATATTCATGTAATGAGTTGATTTATAATGATAAATCATCACTGCACACCTTGAATCATAATCTCGAATATTGTAAAATACTCTTATTTAAAATTTCTTAAAATGAATTTTATAAATTATGCTTATTAACAGCAGAATAGTGGAATTTACTTTTTATTTTACACATCGTTTAAGACAAATGCACTATGTGTTTTAAAAACATTAGAATGAGTATTTTGATAAGTTTTCATTACTTTCTTTGTAAGAAAAGTAAAAAGTATAAAACGCCCCCTAAACCTTAAAAATCAATGGATGGAGAATGTTTTGAAGACTTCATTTTATGAATACAAGGTTATATGATTTATCGGAATTTAAAATTGTTCATTGTGGTGTCTTATTACTTTTCACGCAGGGATTCCATTCATAGCGGATGGTAGTTCGACCGCTTTTAGAGTTATTATCGTTTGCTATTTCACGAATATAATTACAACGACAGAAGAGCTCTAAAGTTTGTTTAACGGCTTGATTGTCTTTTAAACATTTCCAATTACGTTTATAAACATCACGTGCCGTAAAAACATCGGGTAAACAATCACAGCATTTGACAATTAATTTTGCACGCTCTGCTATCAATGTATCTCTCGCCGCATAAAGACGTTTGATATGATTTAACAGATATTTTTCCCAACTCAACGCTGTTTGAAGGGCTCCTTTACTGATTTCAAAACCTCCCCCTTCGGACAATGCAAAAATCAACGCAAGGGTTGTTATGGTCTTTGGCATTTTCAAAACATGCGATTGTAAACTTTCTGAGAAATGACCACCTTTTGCTTCTCTATGAAGATTTTCTAGCCATTCATATGTGTTTAAGCAGAAAAACGCATGGTCATGGGGTGTTTTGGTTAACCAATAAGTTTATCATAAATAGAACGAAAGGTCCCTTGATATTTCCCCATGCCTTTTGATTGGGAGCTCTATCAACAGTTGTAGTGAGTTCTTTTAATTCATTGGCACGCTTAATCTCTATAATCTCAATCGTATGACTTATGTCTTGATTTAGGATTATCTTGTTAAGGGTTACCTCAAAATTCTCATCATTAGAAAGCAAAGTATTGATCACTTGCCAGACAACACTGTATCGCCTGTTCCTTAATCATTGCATTTACATTGTCACTTAATTCACCTTCAATGCTATCCACCAGAATACGAGGGGTGAAGATTTTTTTTGCCAGAGGCCGCGATAAAACTATCAATATCTTCTTTTTTAATGATGAGAGAGGCATCATAGCATTTACATTGAATAGCCGCCAAATCTCCTTTATCACGGATTTTCGCCACCAGATCAATACCGATATCACGTCCATCTTTATCATGTTCTTGCGCCCAGTCAAAATAGCTTTTAACCTTTTCATACCGTCCATAATGCAATGGGTCTTGCATAAGATAAGCCATAAGAAGATTTTCAAACAGAGTTCCCAATTCACGGGGTGATTTTTCTTGTTTTACGACAATATTCCAACAGAGAGCTTAGTGAGACTTGTTTATTATCAGACTTAATAGATTACAACAGAGCTCCATTTCATAACGGCATGGTCAACTCCTACCAAAATGAAGCTTATTAAATACGTTTTGAATGACGATAAAAATGGAAAAAAAGTGCTAAAAAGCTGCTATTTTTTTCAAAAGAGTTTTTTTTAAGACTGCTTATCAACAGCCTATGACACATGGTTAGATCAGCAAAATAGTAAAATTTTCTACTATTTCACGTGTTCATTTAAGACAAATGCACCATGTTCTTTTAAAAGATCATAATGATTATTGTGAAGCATTTTATCACACATTTTACAGAGAAGTTTTGACGGTTCAAAAAAAGTTACCCCCCCCCTTAAAAATTATATCATTGCTTAAATTTCAAGGTTGTATTGTTGATATGGGGATATATTTTATAAAGATTGTCTTATTAAGATGATAATATATTGAACTCTCATAGAGGGGCTAGAGTTAACTGACAAAACTTTTTTACAAAGTCACACAGATCATTTTGGGGGAGAAAGGTTCCTTGATGAGAATACCATAATAAAGAGTTTTGCGTGATTATTTTAAAGACTTCAAAAGAGATTTTTTGTTTTTTATTGTGATTTTTCATCAAAGGATGTGCTTGATAGCATGATGTACAGTCTCTTTATGCAAAGCTATAGTATAAGAACTGGAAAGAGTGTTTCTTCTCTATGATTTATGGAGATATTGAGGCATTGAACATTGACTTGTTAAACAGTTTTGGTTAAAAAAACTATCGTATATGTGTGCGGGGAGAGGTCTTCAGAAATAAACATTAGAATTTTGACGCAATTTTTACTTGGATGCAGCGATGTGCTCTGTTGTTAGAAATCGTCATAGAATAATGAGTGTTTTGAATGGCATGCTCAGAGGATTATGAAGCGATATAATGCTTCATAAATGATAAAAGCGGGGGGAAATCTATTGTTATTTATCTTTTTACGTCGAGAGCGTTTTTTAAGGCTTTTTCTAGCCATTTTAGTGTTGTTTAGCATGTTTCCTAGCGTCATTGTTTATGCGCGATCACCGGCTATTTTTCATTCTCCAGCAGATAATTTTTCTCGTCAACAATCTGAGAAGCAGCAATTAGAAAGAATTGATAATTTACGTGCCTTAACGCCCAAAGGCATTCCAACGCCTTTTGAAGAAAAGCAGGGAGCACTTTGGGGCAGTGGATACTGTTTTCCAATTCATGATATTATTGTTGATGGGGTCTATCATATTAAAAAGCGTGCTATAGCCGCGGTAACAGATCCTTATGTTGGAAGATGTATCGGTCTTGCTGATATTCAGCTTTTAATCAAGCAGTTAACTAAGGTTTATTTAGATAAAGGCTATGTTACGGCGCGTTTTTATATCCCCGATCAGGATATCAAAAACAGCAAGATGCTCAAATTTGTTGTTATTGAGGGCAAGCTGTCAGAGATTTATTACAATGGTTTACCGGCTTTACCGCATAATCATGTTGTATGGAGTGCTTTTCCGGGGTTGAAAGGGCATATTCTCAATATGCGCGATATTGAGCAGGGACTTGATCAAATCAACAGGCTTTTTTCAGCACACGCTAAAAGTGAACTTCTTCCAGGGGGTGAAGAGGGGAGCACAATAGTGAATATTAACAATAAACCGGATAAAGCTTTCAAGGTTACAGTTTCCCATGATAATTTAGGACAATCCTCAACGGGTTATGCGCGTTATAATGCGGGCTTAAAGTTAGAAAATATTTTAGGGTTCAATGATGCGTGGGATTTTAGCTATCAACGCAGTCAATCAGATTCTTTGGCAGATTACTGGGGTGGAAGCGAGCAAGAAGGCCATAGCAATAACATTTCAGCAAGTGTGAGTATTCCCTATGGTTATTGGACTTTTGGTTTAAATGGCTATGCTTATAATTATCAAAGTATTATCAAGGGCAATTTTTCGGATATTGAAACGACGGGGGATTCCAGTGAGTTACACGCCAGTATAAGCAGGGTACTCCACCGTGATAGTGTTTCACTGACGACTTTGAATTTAGGTCTTTCCTATAAAAGAACCAACAACTACCTTCTTGGCAATAAGATTGAAGTGGGGAGTCGTCAATATAGTGTTGCCAATTTTGGGGTATCGCATTCTCGCCAAATGTTAGGGGGGACTTGGACTTTTGATATCAGTTATTTGCAAGGACTTCCTCTTTTTCATGCAGTTAAGAAATATGCTCCAGGAGCAGGAGATGCAGAGCCCGAATTTGCCAAATTTACTGGTACGATCAATGTTATGACTCCCTTTAAAGTGAACGGGTGGAATTTTGTCTTAAGTAATCTTTTGAGTGGGCAATATTCACCGCATAATTTATTGGCTGCAGAGCAGATTTCTGTGGGGGGCTTTTCAAATGTTCGTGGCACGCGTGAGAGTTTGATTTTTGGCAATAATGGTTTTTTTACCCGTAATGACTTGATGCTGCGCACCATTCCGTGGCGCAACAACGCGACACTCAAAAAGGTTTTGGGTGAGTTTCGTCCCTATATTGGTTTGGATTATGGTCGTGTTTTTGCACAACCTTTGTACGGTTTTAAGAGTGAAGAACTTGCTGGTTGGACAGCGGGTGTCAAGCTTGCGGGGGGTATGGTTTCTCTTGATGCCAGTTACTCCAATATTTTGTGGAGCACAGTTGAGCATAAAAAGTCAGGTACATTTTTGATGACATTAACAATGGATCTTTAAAACAACAGATCTTGAAGGATAGCGATGGGGAGATAAAAGATGAGAGATGAGAAGAGAGAACAAAGAGCAGCTTTATTAGGTATTTTAGTTTCTAGTACGATGCTCAAAAAGGTTTTGTTTGGGGGAATTGGTTTTTCTAGTTTGTTAGCACCTTCAGCCTTACAGGCGCAAATTTCGGTTGACTCTCACGCCAATGCAGCTCATCGTCCAGATATTGTGGCAGCGCCCAATGGGGTTCCTTCCATTGATATTGTAACCCCCAACAGCTCTGGTTTATCGCACAATAAATATTATGATTTTAATATTGGTCATTCTGGGGTTATTTGGAACAATCACGCGCAGGAAGTTGGGCAATCGCAATTGGGAGGCATTATGCCGGGTAATCCCCACTTGCGTGTTACGGGTTCAGCGAAAGTGATTTTAAATGAAGTCACCAGTGGTAAGCGCAGTGCGTTGAATGGTCCAGGAGAGGTTTTTGGGCGCCCTGCCGATGTGATTATAGCCAATCCCAATGGGATAACTTGTGATGGTTGTGGGTTTATCAATACGCCTCATGCAACATTAACCACCGGTGTTCCTGAAGTTGATGCTTCTGGTTTTCTGAAAGGTTTTGCGGTCAGGAGTGGGGATATCACTTTTGGTCCACACGGAGCGAATTTTTTCTCAGGCCGAGGGGCTGTTGATATTGTTGATATTGTTTCACGTACAGTGCATTTTGAAGGTCCTGTTGCGGGAAAGGATATTGGGGTTTTTGCTGGAACGGGAAGTTATGATTATATTTCACGGGAGATGAAAGAGCTGACCGATATTACTGGTAAACCAGAATATGCGATAGATGGGTCTGCTTTGGGGGCGCTACAGGCGGATCAGATTAAACTTGTGGCAACAGAAAAAGGTGTTGGGGTTCGTATGCGCCATGATATGGCGGCCAATGCTGGGCAGTTACATCTTTCTGCGGATGGAAAAATCTCTCTACAGAGTGCCTTTGGTCATGGGGGTGTTTCCATAAAATCGAAAAACAAGAGCGTTTTGGCAAAGAATATCGCCTCTAAAAAGCATGTTGATATTGCGGCTCACCAGGATGTGACGTTAGAAACCGTTGGGGCTGAGGGGCATTTGACAGCAGAGGCAGAGGAAGGGCTTTTGACCATTGCAGGGCAAGCAACCTCTGGGGGCACTATGAAACTGTCTTCACGCCATGCTATCAAAGTCTCTGGGCTAGGATCAGGGGCCGATATGGCATTTGAAACGGGTGGTGATCTAACCATTGGGGGCACTGTTTTAGCTGGAGGCACTTTAAAGGCGCAGGCTGGTGGTGATATACAGGGGCACTTTTTAGCCGGTGGGGTGGATATGGCAGCGACCCAAGAGGCTGGGAGCCTTGTTTTGGGCAGCCAAAGGGGTGTTGATCTCCAAAGTGTCAGGGGTGTTATAAATGCAGAAAACATTTATGGCGCAGGGGATATTACTTTAGGCTCTCATAAGGGGATATTTGTTTCTCAAACTCTTCTCTCACATCACGATGTGGCTCTTCATACGCAATCTGATGCAGTGATAAATTTTGATCAATTGATTGCTTATGGCAAGGCGGATATCCGTGGTGGAGCGGTTGGCTTTTCTTCGCTGATGACAGGCAGCGATGCAATTTTAACGGTTGGGAATTTGGATGCTGGCACCTTGATGACCGGTGTTGATTTTGCACTGAGTAGCTCAGAGAATATTGTTTTGCATGAGCAAGGCTCTCTTTCTATTACAGCGGACAAAGGTATCAAGGTTGGGCAGATTGCCAGTGGGGGTAATATTGAACTTTTTGCCGGCAACGATATTTATTATGACAAGGTTATCGGGTACGGCACAGCAACATTAACATCGCTGTCAGGGGGGATTAGTGTTGAGAATGTACTGTCTGTCATGGGGGATGTGCGTTTGAAAGCAATAACACTGGATTTAAGCAATAATCGGTCTCATATTTACACGCCTCAAACGCTGTATTTAACGGCAGATCATATTGATGTCTCGGGTAGCCAGTTGACGTATGGTGGGTTAGATTTTAACAGCACAAACGCGCTTGATATTCACCATGCATTACTCAGAGCCATTACGGATGAAGGCGGGACGGGAGATATTCTGTTTACGGCTCCAAGCGTTATGGCTGATGAGGCAACATCAGTTTTAGCGGCAAAAGATTTTACCATCAAAACAGGGGAGCTTAAGAATAGCGGTCAATTGGCAGCGGGGCAGAATTTAGCCTTTCGCGTGACAGGGGATGTGATCAACAACAAAACGGGGCTAATCTATGTGGGGGGCAATGGGGCTTTACAAGTTGATGGGGCTTTGTTGAATGATTTTGGTGCCATGATGGCAGAAGGTGATTTATATTTCACCAATGCAGCAGGCACAGGAAAAAGCATTTCTCTTGTCAATAAAGCAGGCTTGATTCAGGCAGGGGGAAAGTTATTAATCCAAACCAATACTTTGAAAAACGAAGCCGATAGCAAGCCTGAAAAGAAGGAAAAAACGGAAAATAGCGATATTTCTTTCCAAAGACCAGAGGGGGCTGATAGGCTCAGCGATGGAATGTTATATCAGGCTGGACCCAATCTTTGGGGCAAGGGGCATGAATATCAATACGATAATGGGCTTTGGAAAGGACACTTAGAACTTTATTTAGATAATCCACTTTGGAATAATAAAGAAGGAACCTATGGCACAATAACTTTGCAAGATGGAACAGTCTATAAGGCTTTTACGTGGAAACATAATGAGACAAGAGAAAACATAAAACAGTATCGATGGAATGGTAATAGCTGGGGATCATGGTTCTTTCCAAACAACAACTGGTCTCATATGACAGAAAAAATTGTCACGCAGAGTTTTTCGCATAAACCAGCGGTTCAGGGGATGATTCAATCTCACGGTAATCTTATCATTAACGCTGAGAATATTGAGAATCACTACAGCATTATAAAAGCAGGGGGCAATGCGGATATCCAAGCCAAGACGCTGACCAATTTGGGGACGACAGCTTATAAAAATACCTATCTCGGCTGTCAGGCTCATACGGATGCCTATTGTTATGCCTATAACGCTGATGGTAGTCGTAATACGAGTCTCGACATAGCAAATGGCAAGAATCGCCAAACTGGCTCAGAAGTTCTCGATACAGTTTCTGGTCTTGTTCAGGCAGCAGGTATGTTGAATCTGGTGGTTGATCAACTCAACAACACGGCTGTTGAGGGGTCCATTACGGGGGATGCACATTTTGAGGCGAAGGCTGTTTCGGGCAATCCGCTAGAGGCATTGAACGGTTTGACCGCAGGAGGGGCTCTTTTTACCCCCAAAGTGGACATCAATGGGGCAGGGGAATTGGCTGATGGGTTGCCTTTGCCAAAGCCCCAATCGGGGGGTGTTGGGGGGACTTTGCCTCAACAGAATTTCATTTATGAAACCAGGGCAGATTTCCTTGATGTTGGTAAGTTTTATGGATCGGCTTATTTTTTAAACAGAATTGGGTATAAACCAGATCGGGAGATTTTTTTCTTAGGGGATGCTTATTTTGAAAAGCAACTGATTGAAAAACAAATGCGTGATCTTGTGGGGCAAGGTTTAGGCAAAGGCTCATTTATTCCAGGAAGTGACGCCATTGAACAAGTCAAGAGCCTGCTGGATAGAGGGGCAGACTATGCCAAAGCCCACAATCTTGCCTTTGGTGAGCCTTTAAGTAAAGAACAATTGGCAAATCTAGAAGCGCCGATGGTGATTTATGTTCGTCAACAAGTAAAGGGCATGGAGGTCTATGCACCGGTGCTTTACATTCCAGAAAAGGATAGAGCTTCTTTTGTTTCTGCTGGTGCTTTGATCATGGGTGAAGATGTCAATATGACCAGCAAAGATGTGGTCAATTCAGGGCGGATCAGTGCGACCCACAATTTATCTGTAAAGGGTGAGAATATTTTAGGGCAAGGGGGGCATTTTGCCGCCGGAAATGATGCTGTTTTGCTTGCAGAGAACACTATTCGTTTGGAGGCAGGGCGCACAAGCGTTGATGGTGTGGAGACAGTGTTAAACACCAATGCCTTGTCTGCTGGGGGCAATGGGGCCGTGATAGCCAAACAAGATATCACAACCTCAGGGGTGAAGATCACCACAGGGGGTGATCTTGCCATGTCGACAGAACAAGGAAACTTGACCATAGGGTCAGCAGCCACGCATCATGATGATGCACAGGGTGATGCGATAATGCATCATCAATCAGAAATTCATTCAGGGGGCTCAACAACACTCCTCTCCGGAAAAGATTTGAATATTCTAGGCTCTGAAGTTCAAGCTCATGATGATTTGCACTTACAAGCAAAAGAAAATGTGTCGATTGATGCGACGCGCAACAGTGCGAATCAGCATCGGAGAGATCAAAACTCTCATGTTGCGGTGCACAATGGCTCTCATTTAAGTTCTGGTAAAGATACCACGGTCATATCCGGAAAAGATATCCATGTTTCTGCGTCCAGTATAGATGCGAAAGGCAATGTGGATCTTGGTGCCCAAGGGAATATCACGATAGGGGTGAGAAAAGATGAAAGAGACATGCACCTTCAAAATAAAAACACCAAAGTTGACAGTTCTCTGTCCGTTGCGGTTGGCTCTTCGATCAATGCTGGCGGAGATATTACCGCTGTAGCAGGGCAGGATGGCAAAGCGCATGATCTCACCATCACGGGCAGTGCTGTTACGGCTGATGGCAAAGTGGGCTTGAAAGCCAGCCAAGATGTTCTGCTCAACAATGCGGAAAATAGTCTCAATTACGAGATGTCGTACCATAAAAAGGGTGGCGTGTTCAGCAGCAGCAAATCTGGGCATAGCAAGATTGATGCGACCCAAGTGGTAGGTTCACTCGTATCGGGGGGCAATGGTGTTGCCATTGACTCAGGACGCAACACGGAAATTGTTGCCTCGACGCTTACAGCCGGCAAGACAGAGAAAACGCGAGATCAGAAACAAGCGGATATTACGATTCACGCTGGGGAAAAGATGATCATCAAAGGCGTACAAGAAAACTATGATCAGCAAGCACAATCGTCTAAAAGTGGACTTTTCAGCAGTAAATCTTCCAATACAGCTGAATCCCATACCACAACGGTTTCCTCTATTCTTGGGGCAACGGGCAATATTGTGTTGGATGCAAAAAAAGACGCCACGATTACAGCTTCTCATATGATTGCCAATGAAGACATCAATGTTACAGCAGAAAATGTGACAATTGATGGCATGACAGACCATCATAAGAGCCATTCAGAAACCCATAAAACGGGTTTTGGTGTGGGGTCAGGTAAGGGCTTTGTCTCAATTTATGGGAGTGAGGGAAAGACAAAGAATGAAGAAAGTTTTGAGCATCAAGGCTCTTCGCTCAATGGAAAAAATATCACCATTACCGCTAAAAAGGACGATGTGACAATCGTGGGTTCTGATTTTACCGCACAGGAAAATATTAATGTTTCAGCAGCCCATGATATTAATGTATTACCGGGGCAGAATAGCCATAGCACAAACTCAAAAGAAGAGCGCTCAGGCTTTGGCATTCAGTTTGACAAAAGCCGCACCGGTGTTTCTGTCGGGCTTGGTGTTGCGGGTGCGAAGGATAAAGGTGATCAATGGGAAAAGACCAATACACCCTCCAGTTTCCACGCCGGCAATGATGCAAATTTTAAAGCCGGCAATGATGCAAATTTAAAAGCGACAAATGTTTTGGCAGAGCATGATGTGAATATTGATGCGGGCAATAACGTGAAGCTTTCAGCAGTGCATGATGTTGCCAAGGGCAATGAAAAACATGAAAAGTTTTTTGCTGGTGTGACAGGATCTGTCAATGTAGGGATATTAGGTGATATACAAGACGTGAAGGATGCAGGCACACGTTTTGGTCATGGGGATATAAAACACAAAATCGGCAATGGTTTGATTGCTGGCTTGAAAGGCTATGATCTCTATAATAAAGGCAAAGGTCTCTATAGTGGGATAAAGGGGGGCGCAACCCCAAAAGACATTCGCAATGCTCTTGATGTCTCAGCCAGCATTACGGCAGGGTTTCAATCAAATAAGGCAGAGGCATCGTATCAAACTTCCAATGCGCTCACAAATAACATACAAGGGGGGCATGCTATTAACATAAACGCTGACAAAGGCAACATCTATGGTGAAGGGGTTAATATTATTGCAGGCACAAACCCTCTGATCAATGATGAACAGAGCGGCAATATTAATCTGACAGCGGGGCAAGATATCATTCTTGAAAGTGCACAAAACACACAAAGCACACAAAACAACAATGAAAACGCTTCCATGAATGTTGGCTATACCTATGGCACCAGTGGTCATGGCTGGATGGGCAATGCTTCCTTTGGGAAAGGCAAGGGCTCTAGTGATGAAGTACAGCACAAGAACAGCCATGTTGTGGGCACAGGCACGGTTCATACTAGCAGTGGAAAAAACACCACACTGAATGGGGCCGTGGTTTCTGGAAACCATGTAGAGATGGGTGTTGGGGGCGATTTAACCATTACCAGCCAGAGTGACACGATGCAAAGTTCCAGCAAGCAGAATTCCTTTTCTGTTGGCTATAATGGTGGAAAAAAGGATGATAAAGCTTCAACCAATATTGCCTTGAATAAGGATAAATCCTCTAGCAATTATCACAGTGTTGTAGAACAATCAGGCATTAAAGCGGGGGCGGGCGGCTACGATATCAATGTTAAAGACAAAACAACACTGACCGGAGGCATTATTGACAGCAGCGCATCGGCAGATAAAAATAGTCTGACAACAGGCACCATTACAACCAGTGATATTATCAACAGTTCTGAAGCGACAGCCAGCAGCAAAGGCCTTAGCATTTCAACGGGGGGGCCGATGAATCAAGGCAAATATAGCGTTGCAAAAAACATTACCAAAAATATCTTAGATCATTCCAAAGTCAAGGATTCTGAGGACGGCTATACCAAATCGGCCATCAGCAATGGCACCATTGTGCTCACCGATGAAGCAGGGCAGAAAGCATTAACGGGGCAAAATGACGAACAAGCCATTGCTTCCCTTAATCGCGATACCGTTAACGCCCATCAGGGTGTTCAACAGCTCGATGTTGCCAAGCTGGAACAACTCGTCCACGAAAACCGTGAGATGGCTACGCAATTGCTGGAGGAAGGGTTTAAATACAGTGATAACTCCTATAAAACCATGTTTCTTAAAGAACACCCCATCGCTGTGGTGGATCGTGATGAAAATGGCAACACAATCTATAAAACAGATGAAAATGGGGTACCTCTAAGAGATGCCCGTGGACAACCAATTCCTGAGTTTCATTATTTAACGGAGGAAGAAAAACAGCATTTACAGGAAGGGGCTGATGGCAAGGTCCATGTGTCCCTCAATGGTATCTTTACACCACCCTATGAAGCTGCTGTTTATGCAGAACAACATGCGAAAGATAAAAATGCACCGCTTTATTTTGTTGTGTTTCCCCAAGCCGATTCTGCCATTTCAGAACTGCTGATTGCAGGCTATCAGAAGTTTTTTGAAAATAACTTTTGGGGTCTGACCAATTCCACACAAGAAGCAAAAGATCTGATGTCTCGCTATGGGAACACAGGATTACATTTTGATGCCCACAGTCGTGGCAGTTTGACAAATTCTAACATGATGAATTCTTTCAAACAAGAAGGTGTCCACGGGATAGCCAATAATACGACGATCAGTTTCCATGGACCGGCAGCAAATGTTTTGGCAGCAGCCAATCTGTTAAGGTATTTGAGTAATGGCCAACAAACCACTATTGGTTTTGATGGGCATAAATATGACTTTGTAAGCCGATGGATTGGTGGCAATGACTATACTTACGAGACAGCACCTGCTGACAGCAACTGGTGGAAAGAAGCATGGAAAATGTTCTCAGATCCCGTCAGTGTCCATACATGTCTTGGAAATGCGAGTCCAGAATGCCAAAAGTTTTATGGCACATCTCATTTAGAACAATTTCCTTTAAAGAAATCAGGGAGTAAAAAATGAAACAAACTTTAAGGCTATTAAGCACTATAATTTTATTGATCATAACTGGATGTCAATTTAACAAGCCTCCTCCAGGAGAGGTGGCTACGTGGGAGAAGTCAGGAGCAGGTTTTACAGAGGTAGGAAAAGCCTTGTTAGAATGTGGCATGCCAAGCCTTATTGATGCCGATTCAGAAAACAGAAAACTCAGTTACAATGCATGGGCAACTATTGATGCCTGTATGGTTCAAGCAGGTTTTCGTGATAAAGTGGGGGGGGGACTTGGTGTGAAAATCATAAAGCTGAAAACTTGCCGATTTGTCGTCCAAGTGCTGTCATCCCCCAGCCAAGTGTCAAGAGGCGCTTAAACAGCCCTTATTGTAAAAAATATAAAAATGCACCTGAGTGCAAACCTTAAGCATTGCTTGTGATGGAAACAATCCCCACTTTCATGTGTTCGCATGATTGTGCGGGATTGTTCCTCCCATTTCATTATTTAACGGAGGAAGAAAAGCAACATTTACAAGAAGGGGCTGATGGCAAAGTGCATGTCTCCCTCAATGGTATCTTTACTTCACCAGAGGCGGCAGCCGGATATGCCGTGCAACATGCGAATGATCAAAATGTACCGCTTTATTTTGTGGTGTTTCCCCAAGCCGATTCTGCCATCTCAGAACTTCTGATAGCAGGCTATCAGAGGGTTTTTGAAAATAACTTTTGGGGGCTGACCAATTCAACACAAGAAGTAAAAGATCTGATGTCTCGCTATGGGAACACAGGATTACATTTTGATGCCCATAGTCGTGGCAGTTTGACAAATTCTAACATGATGAATTCTTTCAAACAAGAAGGTGTGCATGGAATAGCCAATAATACGACGATCAGTTTCCATGGACCAGCGGCGAATGTTTTGGCAGCAGCCAATCTGTTAAGGTATTTGAGTAATGGCCAACAAACCACTATTGGTTTTGATGGACATAAATATGACTTTGTAAGCCGATGGATTGGTGGCAATGGCTATACTTACGAGACAGCACCTGCTGACAGCAACTGGTGGAGAGAAACATGGAAAATGTTCACAGATCCCAACAGTGTTCACACATGTCTTGGAGATGCGAGTGATATGTGCCACAAGCTTTATGGCACATCTCATTTAGAACAATTTCCTTTAAGTAAATCATGGAGTAAAAAATGAAACAAACTTTAAAGCTATTATGTGCTGTAACTCTGTTGAGTACATCTGGATGTAATCTTTTCGATACGCAATTGGCTTTGGATATGTGGGCAAAGCCAGGAGCAGATCAACTTGAGGTAAAAAAAGCCCTGTTAGAATGTGGCATGCCAAGCCCTTACAATGATAGTATGGACTCAGAAGGCTTAAGCATGAATGCAAATGCTGCGGTTCGTATGTGTCTTGTGAAGTCAGGCTTTTATCATAAACTTTTTAATGTTGGATTGAGAGACCGGTGTCATAATTATAATGCTGAAGATCTTCCTATCTGTGTTCCTGGTGCTGTTATCCCAAAGCGCAGTGTCGAGAGACGTTTAAAGAGCGCTTATTGTCAAAAATATAAAAATGCACCTGAATGCCAACCTTAAACATTGCTTGTGATGGAAACAATCCCCACCTTCATATATTCCCATGCCAGTGCGGGATTGTTCCTCCCATTTCATTATTGAACGGAGGAAGAAAAGCAGCATTTACAGGAAGGGGCTGATGGCAAGGTCCATGTGTCCCTCAATGGTATCTTTACACCACCCTATGAAGCTGGTGTTTATGCAGAACAACATGCGAAGGATAAAAATGCACCGCTCTATTTTGTTGTATTCCCCCAAGCCGATTCTGCCATCTCAGAACTTCTGATAGCAGGCTATCAGAGGATTTTTGAAAATAATTTTTGGGGTCTGACCAATTCCACACAAGAAGCAAAAGATCTGATGTCTCGCTATGGGAATACAGGATTACATTTTGATGCCCATAGTCGTGGCAGTCTGACAAATTCTAACATGATGAATTCTTTCAAACAAGAAGGCGTGCATGGGATAGCTAATAATACGACGATCAGTTTCCATGGACCAGCGGCGAATGTTTTGGCAGCAGCCAATCTGTTAAGGTATTTGAGTAATGGCCAACAAACTACAGTTGGTTTTGATGGACATAAATATGACTTTGTAAGCCGATGGATTGGTGGCAATGGCTATACTTACGAGACAGCACCTGCTGACAGCAACTGGTGGAAAGAAGCATGGAAAATGTTCTCAGATCCTCGCAATGTTCATACTTGTTTGGGGAGTGCGGATGATGTGTGCCATAAGCTTTACGGCACATCTCATCTAGAACAATTTCCTTTAAAGAAATCATGGAGTAAAAAATGAAACAAACTCTAAAATTATTGAGTGTTGGTATATGGCTATTAAGTATGGCTGGATGTTATTTAGGTACACCTTCTACATCATCTTTGGATGCGTGGGAGAAGTCTGGTGCAGATTTTACAGAGGTAGGAAAAGCCTTGTTAGAATGCGGAAAGCCAACTCCTTATGATGTCGATCCAGAAAACAGAAAGCTAAGCATTAATGCAAAAGCAACAGTTTATGCCTGTATGGTTCAAGCTGGTTTTCGTGATAAAGTGGGGGGAGGAACTTGGTGTGAAAATTATAAAGCCGAAAACTTGCCGATTTGTCGTCCTGGTGCTGTCATTCCACAGCCAAGTGTCAAGAGGCGCTTAAACAGCCCGTTTTGTAAAAAATATAAAAATAGCCGTAAATGCCAACCTTAAACATTGCTTGTGATGGAAACAATCCCCACTTTCATGTATTCCCATGCTTGTGCAGGATTGTTCCTCCCATTTCATTATTTAACGGAGGAAGAAAAGCAACATTTACAAGAAGGGGCTGATGGCAAAGTGCATGTCTCCCTCAATGGTATCTTTACACCACCCTATGAAGCTGCTGTTTATGCAGAACAACATGCGAAGGATAAAAATGCACCGCTTTATTTTGTTGTATTCCCCCAAGCCGATTCTGCCATCTCAGAACTTCTGATAGCAGGCTATCAGAGGATTTTTGAAAATAACTTTTGGGGTCTGACCAATTCCACACAAGAAGCAAAAGATCTGATGTCTCGCTATGGGAACACAGGATTACATTTTGAAGCCCACAGTCGTGGCAGTTTGACAAATTCTAACATGATGAATTCTTTCAAACAAGAAGGTGTCCACGGGATAGCCAATAATACGACGATCAGTTTTCATGGACCAGCGGCGAATGTTTTGGCAGCAGCCAATCTGTTAAGGTATTTGAGTAATGGCCAACAAACTACTGTTGGTTTTGATGGACATAAATATGACTTTGTAAGCCGATGGATTGGTGGCAATGGCTATACTTACGAGACAGCACCTGCTGACAGCAACTGGTGGAGAGAAACATGGAGAATGTTCACAGATCCCGTCAGTGTCCATACTTGCCTTGGAAATGCGAGTGATAAGTGTACATGGCGCTATGGCACATCTCATCTAAAACAATTTCCTTTAAAGAAATCATGGAGTAAAAAATGAAACAAACTTTAAAGCTGTTAAGCACTATAATTTTATTGATCATAACAGGATGTCAATTTAATAAAACTCCTGGAGGTTATTTGAGTGCGTGGGAGAAGCTAGGAGCAGACTTTACAGAGATAGGAAAAGCCTTGTTAGAATGCGGCATGCCAACTCCTTATGATGTTGATCCAGAAAACAGAAAGAATAGCATCAATGCTAAGGCAGCAATCTATGCTTGCATGCTTCAATCAGGATTCCGCTATAAAGATGAAGAGGTAGCAAGAGCGGGTGGGCCATGTTATACTTTTAGAGCCGAAAACTTGCCGATTTGTCGTCCAGGTGCTGTCATCCCACAGCGCAGTGTCAAGAAGCGCTTAAACAGCCCGTTTTGTAAAAAATATAAAAATAGCCGTAAATGCCAACCTTAAACATTGCTTGTGATGGAAACAATCCCCACTTTCATGTGTTCGCATGATTGTGCGAGATTGTTCCTCCCATTTCATTATTTAACGGAGGAAGAAAAGCAACATTTACAGGAAGGGGCTGATGGCAAGGTCCATGTGTCCCTCAATGGCATTTTTACACCACCCTATGAAGCTGCTGTTTATGCAGAGCAACATGCGAAGGATAAAAATGCACCGCTTTATTTTGTTGTGTTCCCCCAAGCCGATTCTGCCATCTCAGAACTGCTGATTGCAGGCTACCAGAAGTTTTTTGAAAATAACTTTTGGGGTCTGACCAATTCCACACAAGAAGCAAAAGATCTGATGTCTCGCTATGGGAACACAGGATTACATTTTGATGCCCATAGTCGTGGCAGTTTGACAAATTCTAACATGATGAATTCTTTCAAACAAGAAGGTGTGCACGGGATAGCCAATAATACGACGATCAGTTTCCATGGACCAGCGGCGAATGTTTTGGCAGCAGCCAATCTGTTAAGGTATTTGAGTAATGGCCAACAAACCACTATTGGTTTTGATGGACATAAATATGACTTTGTAAGCCGATGGATTGGTGGCAATGACTATACTTACGAGACAGCACCTGCTGACAGCAACTGGTGGAAAGAAGCATGGAAAATGTTCTCAGATCCCGTCAGTGTCCATACATGTCTTGGAAATGCGAGTCCACAATGTAGATATGATTATGGCACATCTCATTTAGAACAATTTCCTTTAAGTAATGGAGATTACGCATTATTTCATACTTTTGTTTATCGCGTTCTTTAATGGGGGCACGACCCTCATGCAAAACAGAACGCTATTGGTTTGCACATTCACGGGCTTGTTTTAAAGAGACGTTTTTCAAAGCGCACGTCACACCCATTTCACGACGACACTCATGAATAGTATAACGATAAATCCATCTCTTTACAAAATGCTTTGCCAAACAATAACCATAACATAATTGACTTTGCACTTGCTTATTCTTGCTGGGAGGCGTACGTTTTCGGTTATGTCATATTAATAAATCAGATTGAGGGTGATATCTGGGCCATTCTTGGTTCGAGAATAATGAAAGGTCGATGGGTTATTATAATAGAGTTTCGTGTATTCTTATCATTTGAAGCATTAGACATTTTAAAACAAGCACGCTTGCTTTTTCGCAATGGTTTCCTTTTATCTCGAAACGGTTGTGGTCCCCTTGCTGATAACTGTAAGCCAAATTATATGAAAAAATAAATTTGGAGCCTGCCCCATGGTTTTTGTTCTAGTTTACATTGGGATTGATTTGCTAAACAACCGATAAATCTTATGAGATTGCTGAAATCATTTTAGGTCATACGGTAGAAAGTGTTCATATGGATAAATATTTTTTAGAAAGGCATAGAAAGAAATAACATGTCTTTTATAAATGCTCTTAAATAGTGAAGGCTTACGAATATTGACAACAGATAATTGTATAAGGGTAACCTCTTTCTATTTAATTAAAGAGAGTGGAATATAATTGAGAGTAATTTAAAGCTATGTGTTTAATGCATAGCAGATACGCTTAAGTCTTTATTGTGCTTTTTCTTATAAAATGACATAGAATGTTATCTCTTGATTATGTTGCCTCCCATTGCATTTTCTTGAGTGTTCCCTTACGAAGGTCTATCAGATTAAGTTTATCTCTGAAGATTTTCCAAATTTGCCGGACATTTGTCCGGCTTTTTTTTAACTTCTGAGAGAATTCCCTGAAATTGCAATACATGTGAATATTGATAACAAAAAATTTCACAATTTATGGATATCCAGAAATTTTTTAGGAATACTAAAGTTCAATAAGGAATTTGAGAGAAATTTATTCTGTTGTACTACGAAAACTCTGTCTTTAGGGGTGTAATATAAAACATGTAAAAATTTTACATGAAGTGTCTTTTATGAGAGTACGAGGTAAGTATTAATGGATTTTTCGTAAATACTATGAAATAAATCAATTTATTAGTAGATATAACTTAAGAAAAATTGAAATATTTACACAGCTGAACAAGATAAGCTCTTCTTCAATTTAAGCCGAAGAGGAATTTAAGGAAAAGAAAAGGTTTAATTTAGGGGAATTTAACTGTAAGAGTGATAATGTTTAAAATTATAAGATATTTTTTAGTATTGTAAATGAATATAGAAAAAAATTATCACTTCTCGTGATTATTTAAGTAATATATTTTCAGTATGTTTAATGTTTACTTTATCAATGGATAGTATAGTGTAAAAAATTTAACAAATAATATAAGTTTTATTGTGTAAAACTATTTTTCTAATCATGAAGAAGCACGTTGTCCATGAGAATTCTTTTATCAGCTTTCAATCATTGTGTAATCTTTTCATTTGAGAGAGAAAGATATTTGGACTCTTTTTTTTAGTGTTTTGGTCCATAGATCTAGTCTTTTTTTGATGAGAAAAATAACGATTTTTATTAGTTTCAGATGAATAGATCTGAAAATATTGCAAGAGGGATAACGCAAGTTAAAAATCAATAAATATTTTCTATATATCGTTTATTATAATTTTGAGATATATGTTCAAAAATGATAAAAAACTAAATTTTTTAATGTATAAAGATATCTCTTTTCTAGAAATCTTTCTGTATATGGAAAAAACATTGATGATAATTCAATTAAAATTTGCGAGAAGAATGCTTTTGCCTGTAAATTAAAACAAAATATAGATATCGTGAGCTTTATCTGAAATTTTATTTTTTACCGTACATTTATAACAACAAACGCAATCATCACTTTCTAAGTGAGGAGAGGACAAACAAAATAATTTCTTAATTTGAATTTCCCCATTAATCTTGAAATTTATGTTTTCGATAGGGAAAGCTAAACAGTTTTTTTATCTCTCATGACGATAAACTGATCATTTATTTGATTGTTGGATTTTTTTAATCTTTATATGCAGCTTTTATTTTTATGTTATGTTTATTCATGCATATTTTTGCTAAATCGATAGGCTCTATCTTTAATAAATAGAGCTTTCGATATTTTCTTAGATAGATTGATATTCGGCAAAAAATGATCACAAGAGATGATGTTAAAAATTTCAAATTAAACTGTTGCAAAAGCGTTGGATACGTGTGCAAGCTTCTTCAAGTAATTCTTCTGATGCTGCATAAGAAATACGAAAAGCAGATCCAAGCCCAAAAGCCGATCCTTGGACAACAGCAACCGCTTCTGTTTCTAGAAGCGCTATAACAAAATCTTCATCATTCTTAATACATTGGCCGTTCGGTGTTTTCTTGCCAATAAGTTCTTCACAAGAGGGATAAACATAAAAAGCACCTTCGGGTGTTGGGCAATGAATTCCAGGAGTTTGGTTTAGCATGGAAACAACGAGATCACGACGTGCTTGAAAAATACTTTTATTTTTAACAATAAAGTCTTGCGGCCCATTGAGTGCCTCAACAGCAGCCCATTGTGAAATAACACTTGTACCAGATGTTTGCTGACCTTGAATGATATCCATCGCTTTAATGAGTTCTCGTGGTCCACCGGCATAACCGATCCTCCAGCCCGTCATCGCATAGGCTTTAGAAACACCATTCATTGTGAGTATACGCTCATAAAGTGCGGGCTCTATTTGAGCAGGCGTTACAAAGCTAAAACCTTCATAGGTGAGGTGTTCATAAATATCATCGGAAAGGATATAGACATGAGGATATTTTATTAAAACATCCGTGAGGCTTTTCAGTTCATCATATGTATAAGCGGCACCTGATGGATTTGAAGGAGAGTTAAAGATAAACCATTTTGTTTTGGGGGTAATGGCTGCTTCCAGCTCTTGTGGTTGGAGCTTATAAGAAAGTTCGGCTTTTGTTTCTAGAAAGACAGGTGTACCATCGTTAAGAGCAACCATTTCTGGATAACTTACCCAATAAGGGGACGGAATGATGACTTCATCTCCTTTATTCAAAGTTGCCATCAATGCATTAAAGAGAATTTGTTTCCCACCGGTCCCAACAATAATTTGTTCTGGTTGGTAAAGAAGGTTATTTTCTCTTTTAAACTTTGCAGAAATTGCTTGGCGCAATTCTGGAATTCCAGATATAGGAGGGTATTTTGTTTCTCCCCTTCGAATAGCTTCAATGGCCGCGTTTTTTATGTTATCTGGGGTATCAAAGTCTGGTTCTCCAGCACTTAAAGCAATAACATCGCGTCCTAATGTTTTTAAGTGACGGGCCTTTTGGGAAGCAGCAATTGTTGCAGAAGGTTTGATACGAGAGAGCTTGTCGGCAATAAAAGCCATAATTTAAAATCCTTATATTATATCAACAAATGGTCATTTGCTTTAAGGATATTCTATAAGAGATTATATTGTATGCAATAAAAAACTTCTAAAATACTTTGATACGTATTTTTGTAGTATTATTTTTTAAGAGTTTTAACTAGAAATCTTCACTTAAGGATTATAAAAGCTTTAGAAGAAGGATAGGCAAAGTGTTATAAATTTGACAGAGGAGATAAGAGGTTTTTATTTTAACAGGGTTAATTTTGTTTTATACAAATAAAAAAAATCTTCGTCACTACAGACGAAGATTTTTAAATAACATATTGCAGAATTTAAATTTTAAAGAGCTGCAAGGTTTCCAGCGGCAAATTTTCCTGAACGACGATCTTGAAGAACATCATAAGAAATTTTTTGCCCTTCATTAAGATTACTTAAACCAGAACGCTCAACAGCGGAAATGTGTACAAACACGTCTGCACTGCCATCACTAGGCTGAATGAATCCGAAACCTTTTGTTGTATTAAACCACTTAACTGTTCCTGTAGACATAGGAAACTCCTTAGATATATAATTATATTGCATACTGAAGTTATAACTCTCCAATACAGTTGTAGATCGAAATTAGGTGGGAGAGGTTTCGTCAAAAGTGCAGAACGCACAGGAAAGAAAATCACGTAACCGAAAATTCGATAGGACTCATATAAAAGTTTTTAGAATAAAAAGCAAGCTTTAATTGCCATTTTTATATAAAGAAAAAACCGAGAAAGAGTATCAAAAAGCGTATGTTTGCAGAGAAAGAAATTCAACTGAAATAACTTTGCAGGGAATGTACTTCAAGACGCTTTTTTTTGAGAGCTTTGATTGCTTTTGCGACGGCTTCGGCTCCTGCTATTGTTGTATAATAGGGAACATTTTGCATGAGTGCTGCATAACGTAATGATTTGGAGTCTGAGATAGCACTGGCCGTACTGGTTGTATTAAAAATCAATTGAATTTGGCGATTACGAATAGCATCTTCAATATGCGGATGTCCCTCTAGAACTTTGTTGATTTTTTTTGCCTCAACATGATGTTCGGTGAGAAACTTTTGTGTTCCACTTGTGGCAACAACAGAAAATCCAAGCTCTGTTAAACATTTTACAGGATTTAAGATGCGCTTTTTGTCTTCATCTCTTACAGAAACGAATACAGTTCCCTCCTTAGGGAGCTTTACACCAGCTCCAAGTTGTGCTTTAGCAAAAGCAAGCGCAAACTCATAGTCAAGACCCATAACTTCACCGGTTGAGCGCATTTCTGGACCAAGAAGCGTATCAACCCCTGAAAAACGAGCAAAAGGAAACACGGCTTCTTTAACGGCAATATGTTGTTTTTTCTGCGAAGAAGGTAATCCACCATAAGCTTGGAGGGCATTATGCAGCGTTTCTCCTGCCATAATACGTGCAGCCATTTTAGCAATAGGGCGACCAATTGTTTTTGCAACAAATGGAACTGTCCGTGAAGCACGAGGATTAACTTCTAAGACATAAATGGTGTTATCTTTAATGGCATATTGTACATTCATTAAGCCACGAACATAAAGTGCTTGGGCTAATGCTTTGGTCTGGCGCTCTAATTCAGCAACTATGCTTTGTGAAAGCGTATGGACGGGGAGGGAACATGCTGAATCACCAGAGTGGATCCCTGCTTCTTCAATATGTTCCATAATGCCCACAACCAGTGTTTCTTTGCCATCACACAGACAATCAACATCTACTTCAATAGCTTCTGTTAGATAGGTGTCAAAGAGAAGCGGATTTTTGCCAAGCAATATATTGATTTGTCCTGTTTTATCATTGGGATAACGAGCTTTGATATCTTCAGAAATTAATTCAGGAACAGTTTCAAGTAAATAATTTTGCAAGCTTCGCTCGTCACGGATAATTTGCATAGCACGTCCTCCTAAAACATAAGAGGGACGAACAACTAATGGGAAACCTAGTTCATGGGCAATAAGACGTGCTTGTTCGACAGAGTGGGCAATGCCATTCTTAGGTTGTGTTAAGTTAAGTTTAAAGAGTAGTTTTTGAAAGCGATCTCTATCTTCTGCTAAATCAATGGCATCAGGTGAAGTACCGAGGATGGGAATGTTGTGTTTTTCCAGAGCGCTTGCTAATTTCAATGGCGTTTGTCCACCAAACTGGACGATAACTCCAACCAGTTCACCTTTTTCCTTTTCTGCTTCTAAAATAGCGATAACATCTTCTGTTGTTAAAGATTCAAAGTAAAGACGATCAGAGGTATCATAGTCAGTTGAAACGGTTTCAGGATTGCAGTTAATCATAATCGCTTCAAAGCCTGCATCACGCAGTGCAAAAGCCGCATGGCAGCAACAGTAATCAAATTCAATCCCTTGCCCAATGCGGTTTGGGCCACCCCCTAAGATAGCAATTTTTTTTCGTTCAGAAACGTGTGCTTCTGAGTGTTCTATACCTGCAAAGGGAACCTCATATGTTGAATACATATAGGCTGTAGGAGAAAAAAATTCAGCAGCACAAGTGTCAATCCGTTTGAAGACTTGTTTAACATTCAGTGATTTTCGCAACGTGGCGATATCATCGGGTTCTTGTCCGGTAAGGGTGGCTAATCGCGCATCTGAAAATCCCATAGCTTTTAACATACGTAAATTATCTGCATCTTGGGGTAATCCATGGATGCGGATACGCTGCTCCATTTCAATGATGGAAGCTATTTGCTCTAAAAACCACGGATCAATTTTGCTGATTTGGTGAATTTCATTTAAAGGTAAGCCTGCACGCATGGCTTGAGCAATATAGCGTAAACGATCAGGACTTGGTATGGCAATGGCTGAGCGTATAGAATTTTTTTCATCACCTTCAGCATGTTCTGGAATGACAATTTCATCAAGACCGGTAAGTCCTGTTTCAAGTCCACGGAGTGCTTTTTGTAATGATTCTTGAAAAGTACGTCCAATGGCCATGACCTCTCCTACAGATTTCATCGCTGTCGTGAGGATAGGTGATGATCCAGGAAACTTTTCGAAAGCAAAACGAGGAATTTTGGTCACAATATAGTCAATAGAAGGTTCAAATGATGCTGGTGTTTCTCCACCGGTGATATCATTTTTTAATTCATCAAGTGTATAACCAACAGCAAGTTTTGCTGCTACCTTGGCAATGGGAAAACCTGTTGCCTTTGAAGCGAGTGCTGAAGAGCGAGAAACACGTGGATTCATTTCAATAACAATAAGGCGTCCATTTTCAGGATTGACAGCAAACTGTACATTGGATCCACCCGTTTCAACACCAATTTCACGCAAGACAGCAATCGAAGCATTGCGCATACGTTGATATTCTTTATCGGTTAAGGTAAGGGCAGGGGCTACGGTGATCGAATCACCGGTATGAATCCCCATCGGATCAATGTTTTCAATAGAACAAATAATGATACAGTTGTCGTTTTTATCACGAACAACCTCCATTTCATATTCTTTCCACCCTAAAACACTTTCTTCAATTAAAACTTCTGTTGTAGGAGAAGCTTCAAGCCCACGTTCAATAATTTCGTAAAATTCAGAGCGATTATAAGCGATTCCACCACCGGTCCCACCAAGGGTAAATGAAGGACGAATAATCGCTGGAAGCCCAACAACATCAAGCGCTTGAACTGCTTTTGCTGTTGCATGAGCGATATAATGTTGTTTGCGATCAGCTTCAGTATGTCGCCAATTGCGTTCAAGTTCTTCAAGGGCTTTTTCAAGGGTTGCACCAGAAAGTTTTTCTTTAAGTTCAGCACGCGTTTTTGCATGTTGTTGGCGATTTTCTTCTTTTAATTCTGTTGCATTGGCTAACATAGACTTTGGTGTTTCCAAACCGATTTTTGCCATTGCTTGGCGGAATAAAGCACGATCTTCTGCTTTATCAATAGCTTCTGCATTGGCGCCTATCATTTCAACATGATAGCGGTCTAAAATCCCCATACGCTTTAATGATAAAGCGGTATTGAGAGCTGTTTGTCCTCCCATGGTGGGTAAAAGGGCATCGGGACGTTCGTGAGCAATAATTTTTGCAACAATTTCAGGTGTAATGGGTTCTATATAAGTTGCATCAGCGAGATCTGGATCTGTCATAATTGTGGCTGGATTAGAATTCACCAAAATAATGCGGTACCCTTCTTCTTTTAATGCTTTACAGGCTTGTGTGCCGGAATAGTCAAACTCACATGCTTGACCAATGATAATAGGTCCTGCTCCGATGATAAGAATAGATTTTATATCTGTGCGTTTGGGCATGGCTTTTTCCTATGACAAATATCCGTGCACGATTGTGGCAAGAAAAATATTGAAGTTTTGAGGCGACAGTTATTTTATAAGTTAAGTGACAAAGAAAGTAAGCACTAAAATACCTTTTCCATGCTTTTTTTCATAAAATCGAAGATATTTTTTTAAATTGGGGCACTTTATCAATATATCAAAAGGATAACCTTGGATAGAAAAATAAGAGTGCTCCAAAGAACGAAACTATTCAAGTATTTGTGCGGAATAAAACATAAACCATTATTGATAGTTCAATAGAGTTTCGTAAAACAGAACGCCCCAAATGGAATATAGGTATGTTGCACATTCACGGGCTTGTTTTAAAGAGACGTTTCTCAAGGCATTCAAGCCCATTTTACGGCGGCGTTCATGAATACTATAATAATAAAATCCTATAAATTATAAATATTGAGCCCCCATCTTGATGCTTATGAAGGAGAAAGCCGGCACCATCACACACTTGTTTCAGCCTTTGAGTATTGCCACAGCCCTTGGCACGTATGACGATTCATGAAAAGACATTTTATTATACAGTTCTTATCCAATAAGCCAGTCCAGCTTTGGATGTGCAAGGGAATGGTTTTGATTGATTCAACATGAGAGAGATTTTAAATGAAAGCATCTTATGATACTCGGGAGGAAATTCAATATAAATAACTCTATATTATAAAGATAAATCAATGCCTTGTTGTAAAAAAAATAGCAAGTTTATTGTGTTGTTTGGTAAAATAATACAGTTTAGAGCGATGTGATATAGAGCATAAAATGATACATGAGATATTTTAGATATTTTTTGTTAAAGTTTTTTAGGTGTGTGACAAAATCTAATTTAGGATTTTTTAGAAATCTTTATGAAGTAAACCATATTAAAGTGATTGGAGTTGGAAACGACTAGAGAAAAAGCTAGATGAGTTAAAGATTGGCTCTGGTTTCAGTCTTGGTGCTTGAAAATAGGAAGAAAGTTAATCTATGTATGATTTCATTCCATAAAATGATGAAAGTGTATTTTAGGATAATAACGAAGAAAATAATCTCAAAATGATCGTGTTTGGTTTTAAAAGCTAATCAATACCCTCCTTTCACTTTAGGGGTGATGTTCAGAACTTTTTTAAATATAGAGAAAATTAAAATGTTGAACATTTCTCAAAAGAGAATTTTCTGTCTGAAAGATGTATCCATAGGAAAACTTTTGGTCGCTAAATCTCAAAAAGGGATTTTTTATAGTGCGTTAGGCGATACCACAGAGCAATTATTACAGGAGTTTACGAAACGTTTTGGTGATGCACAACACATTGTGGGTGATGATACATTTAAAAGAGAAGTCGCTCATATTATAGCCATGATGGAAACACCTAAATTGGTTCAAAAATATGATTTTCCTTTAGATATAAAGGGTACAGTTTTTCAACGAAAAGTATGGGCACTATTATATGAAATCCCGTGTGGTGAAACAATTTCGTATGAGGAATTAGCTTGCCGTATGGGAATGCCAAAAGCTTTTCGTGCTGTTGCTCATGCGTGTGCCCGTAACGAATTGGCTGTCATCATTCCTTGTCATCGTGTCGTGCGTAAGAACGGTTCTATTTCAGGGTATCGTTGGGGAGCTAAACGAAAAAAAATTTTGCTCCAACGGGAACAAAGTGGAGATAAAAACAAATTTAACTTTGTATAATGGGCATGATAATTGTTACCGTTGTTCCTTTCATTTCTTTTGAAGTAATTTCAAGTTTTCCTTTATGGAGTTCTAACAGAGAGCGTGAAATAGCTAACCCAAGACCTGAGCCCGTATGAGATTTGGTAAGCTGATTTTCAACTTGTTCAAAAGGTTGCCCAAGTTTTTTGATGGCTGATTGGGGAATACCAACACCTGTATCGGTAATTTTAAAAATAAGATTATTTTTTTTCTTAAAAGCGCAGACATCAATATTTCCGCCAGAAGGCGTAAATTTAACGGCATTAGAGATAAGATTAAGGAAAATTTGTTTCATTGCACGACCATCAACTTCAGCATGAAGTTGTGGGGTAATATTTGTTGTAACAGCAATATTTTTTTCTTGAGCTTGAGGCGTTAGTGTTCGTACAGCTTCACTAATGATGGGTTCAAGATCGGTATTTTTACAATCAAGCGAAAATCTTCCAGCTTCGATTTTTGACATATCAAGGATATCGTTGATAAGAGTTAAAAGATGGGTTCCTGAATTATAAATATCATGCATATATTCCTTATAGCGTTGTGAACCAAGAGGGCCAAAAGTCGATTGCAACATGATATCTGAAAAGCCGAGAATAGCATTCAAAGGTGTACGCAATTCATGAGACATATTGGCTAAAAATTCTGATTTAGCCTTATTCGCACTTTCAGCACGTTCTTTTTCTTCTTTCAGACTTTTATTAAGTTTTTCAACTTCTGTTGCGCGTTGTTGGGCACTGCCTCGTGTACGTTTGAGTTCTTGAATAAAAGAAAAAAGACGCCTTTCACTGTCTTCAAATTTTTCCTGTTGTTGTTTAAGCTCAGAAATATCAGTACCAATACAAACCAGTCCTCCGTCTTGGGTCCGCCGTTCATTAATTTTAAGCCAACAACCATCGGCTGTTTGACGAATGCTGGTTAAGTTACCAGTACCATCATCTTTAAGGGGATATTCACTGAGTGCAGGGCGGGCCATGGCTTCGACGGTTTCTCGTTGGATCCCTGATTGTAGAATTTGTTTAGGAATAGCAGCATATTCGCAAAATTTACTGTTGGACATAACTAAACGCCCCTCAGCATCCCACAATACAAAGGATTCTGAAATGTTTTCAATCGCATCACGAATACGAAGGTCTGCTTGAGCTGTTTGTTCAGCCAATTGTTGCTGTTCACTAATGTCGAAAGAAATACCAACCAAATGGGGTTCTTCTTCTTCAGTAACTTCAGCGCGAAGTCGCATCCATACATAATGACCATCCGCATGACGCATGGGAATATTGATATCGATATGTTTTTTTTTGCCTCCCATTAATTCTTGAGCAAGGTCAAAAAAATTGGCATCATTGGGGTTGATAATGGCGCTAATTTGGGAAATTGAAAGCAAGGCATCTTGAGGGACATAGCCAAGCATTTCGTACATTGCTCGTGACCAGTAGACGCGTCCACTTGCCATATTCCAATCCCATAATCCACAGCGTCCACGCATCATAGCCATATCAATACGATTTTGAATTTTTTCTGAAATAAGATCTGTTTTACGTGCACGTAAAAGTTGATTATAATAAACATAAAGAAGAGCAAGGATAATACCGCTCGTTCCGATGAATAGCGTTATATTAAGCGAAAAAAATTTGCGCCATTCCATAGCGCTATCTTGCATCTTTTCGCTAATGAATACGCCATATTGTCCGTTTTGTGTTTGGTGGAATGAAGCAAGAGCAGGGATATCCTTGCCTATTGTGATTTTCATCACTCCAACGTGTTGCCCAAGAGCTTGTAAAGCAATGCTGTCAGAAATAAAATCTTGCAAAGGTTTTCCTAAGACAATCTGTGAACTGGATGAAGCTAAGACATTGCCTTTTTGATCAACAATGGCGATCAGGGTGCTGGGATTAATAAGATCCTGATTGCGCAAGGTGGTGAGGATATTTTGCAAATGATCATGGGAAATGGCAGAGACTTTTCCTTTCTGAGAAACAGCCAATAAATCACGATCAATTGTATTAGTAATATGAGAAGCTAAGAGAGCGAGGGTAGAACGCGTGCTTTTGTCAATTGTGTCGCGCCAATCATAGAGTGATACAAAACGAATTGCTGCAAGGACAATAAGAAATGTGACAATAACAAATGGAAGTGAGCGTCGTAACCAAGGTTCAATAAAGAGAAGCCTTTGATAGGCAGGGCCAGAAAAAAGATGAATACGCTTTGTTTGCGCTTTATGATTTTGAGCGCTCGATTTTGAATCAGCATACATTTCCGTTGGCGCATCATATGCGTCCAGTTTAGTCATCTCTTGTTCCTTTAATTCCGGAATAATGTGATTTAAAAACTGCTTCGATTTGCATGAGTAACCCCATCGAGTGCAGTGAATCAAAACAGGAGTCTTCTGTCCAGTCTTTTTTTTAAAAAAAAGTATTTTACTTTTATGAATGTGGAATACGAAGAAGAAAAGGCATTTAAAACATGACCGATAAACAGGTTTAGATTGCCTGTTTATCGGTTTAATGATGATCAAGGTATTGGTAGAATTTATTTAAAAAGTATTATAATATATTGATTTAAAATATTCTTTTGTTTCAAGAGAGCAGACGATTGATGATATCAGCAACATCGCTTGATAATTTTGGCGCAGCAGCAATAGTTTTTAATTCAGTTTCAAGTTTTTGTTGACGAACGGGTTCTAATTGTCGCCAAGAGCGCATCATTGTTAATAACCGTGAAGCTAGCTGTGGATTTTTTTTGTCAATTTCCAAAATGATTTGGCAAAGAAAATGATAAGATGCTCCATCCAGTCGGTTAAAGCTCGTGAGGTTATTAGAGGCAAAGACACCGATCAGGGATCGTACACGATTAGGATTATCTAGTGAAAACAGTGGATGTTGCATGAGCTTTTGAACATGTTCCAAAGTTGATGCACCAGCAACCATTGCTTGAATAGAGAACCATTTATCCATGACCAAAGGATCATGTTGATAGCGGTTTTCAAAGTCATTCAAAGCATTTTGTGCCTGCTCACTTTTGTTAAAACGCTTCACGAGAACAGCAATACTCGCCATACGGTCAGTCATATTGTTGGCTGTTGCATATTGTTTTGCAGCACGGTTTGGATTGTCCTCAGCAATGGAAAGGTAATCCAGTATGATATTCTTTAAGGCTCGCTTTCCAGCTTGTACAGTGTTTGGGGAGTAGGGTTCATTACTCTCCATTTGTGCATAAAACTTTGTTAAGAGCTCTTTGTGTGTTTGTGCAAGTGAAACGAGAAACTGATTACGAATTTGATGGATACGATCTGGATCAATATTTTTACCGATTGTATGGGCAAGCTCAACTTCACTAGGTAAATTTAAGCAGAAGGCACGAAATTCAGGCTCTAACTTTTCATCTGTTAGGATCGTTTCAATGAGATTGAGCAAAGCAGAGGGAAGTGTTGCTTTTTCTTGTGTTTTATCTTGAATGTTTTGAATTAAAGCTTGCGTCATTAACTGGTTAAGAGATTGCCAGCGATTGATGTGATTGTCATCATGTTGCGCAAGAAAAATAAGTTCGCTTTCATTGAATGGCGTCTGTAAAATGATTGGTGCAGAAAAATCTCGCAGCAGTGATAAAACAGGTTTTTCACGAAGACCCTTTAATGTAAATGTTTGGCTTTCCTTAGACAACAGCATAACATCTGATTGAATATCTGTATCCGCTTCATAAGCAAGTTTTTCTCCCTTAGATCCTAACAAACCAAATGCAATAGGGATAAGCATGGGCTTTTTTATATTTTGTTGTGGGGTTGCGGGAATATGTTGCTTGGCATGAATTGTTAAAACACCATCGCTATAGTGGCTGTTGATTTCTACATTGGGGGTGCCTGCTTGTTCATACCACAGCATGAATTGAGAGAAGTCTTGATGAGACACTTCAGCAAAACAAGCAATAAAATCTTCAATTGTACAGGCTTGTCCATCATGGCGTTGAAAATAAAGATCCGTGCCTTTACGAAACAGAGTAGGACCCAAAATCGTTCGTATCATGCGAACTACTTCAGCACCTTTTTCGTAAACAGTTGTGGTGTAAAAATTATTAATTTGGCTATATTGGCGAGGACGTACAGGATGAGCGAGAGGTCCAGCATCTTCGGCAAATTGCGTTGCTTTTAATATTTTTACATTTTCAATTCTCTGTAGGCTGCGGACATTTTGATCGGATGAAAACTCTTGATCACGATAAACAGTGAAACCTTCTTTTAAACAGAGTTGAAACCAATCGCGACAGGTAACACGATTACCACTCCAATTATGGAAATATTCATGGGCGATGACACGTTCAACATTTCTATAATCCTGATCGGTTGCTGTTTCAGGGTCAACAAGAACATATTTATCATTAAAAACGTTAAGCCCTTTGTTTTCCATTGCGCCCATGTTAAAGTCGGAAACAGCAACAATGTTAAAAATATCAAGGTCATATTCGCGTCCAAAACATTGTTCATCCCAACGCATGGAGCGTTTGAGTGCATCCATTGCATAAGCAGCGCGTTTTGTTTTTCCTTTTTCTACATAGATACCAAGCTCGATACGTCGTCCAGATACAGTTGTAAAATGATCTTCTAACTTATCAAGATCGCCACCTACTAAAGCAAAGAGATACGATGGTTTAGGATAAGGATCTTCCCAAATAGCAAAATGACGGTTATTCTCTAATGTTCCTGTTTCCACCAGATTACCGTTTGAAAGCAAGATTGGGCTTGTTTGAGAATTGGCTTCAATTTTCACTCTATAGGTAGAAAGAATATCTGGGCGGTCGTAAAAATACGTCATACGACGAAAACCTTCGGACTCGCATTGTGTGCAATAAACACCATTTGAAAGATAAAGCCCCATAAGTTGGCGATTGCTTTCAGGATTTACTTCCGTAACCAAACTCAATGTAAAAGGAGCTGCTGGTGGTGTTGTAATTTCTAAACGTGAAGGTGTAACTTTATAAGCATTTGGGGCTAATGTCTCACCATTAATCGCAACAGAAATTAAAGTAAGATCATCACCAGAAAGCACAAGAGGTGTTAATTCTTTTGTATTCTGACGGGGCTCAATAGACAATATGGCTGTAACAGAGGTTTTTGTTGGTGCCAATTGGAAGGAAAGTTGTGTTTTAGGAATGGTGTAAGGGGTTGGCTGGTAGTCTTCCAAACGATAAATAGGCGTTGTCGGCTGTTTCATAATTTTCTCCCATTCGTATTTTTATAGTTTAAAGAAAGTGCTTAATTTCAGAGACAAAGAAGGTTAAAATCATACAAGGTTATCGAGACGATTTTTTACTTCTAAAAAGTCTATCCATGTAAGCTTTTTTTGACTAGGGGTTCGAAGAAGGTAAGCAGGGTGAAAAGTTGGCATAACAGGTATTTTTATATTATCTTCACTTTCATAAACATGCCATTTCCCTCGTGTTCGGATAATCCCATTTTGAGATCCCGTAAGAAATTGTGCAGCAACGCCTCCCAGCGCTATAAGCACACGAGGACGTGCTAAATAAATGTGCCGTTCAATAAAAGGGCGGCACAAGGCAACTTCTCTTGGTGTTGGTGTACGATTGCCTGGTGGGCGCCAAGGAATAGTGTTGGCAATATAGACATTATCTCTTGTTAAGCCAATTGATGCTAGAATTTTATTCAGTAACATTCCTGCCTTTCCCACAAAAGGAATTCCCTGTATATCCTCTTCTCGTCCAGGGGCTTCGCCTATGAGCATCAGGGGGCTTCCTGCTGTTCCATCTGAAAAACAGGTATTTTTTGCTGTCAACTTTAATGAACAACCATTAAATGCAAGAAGAGCAGATTTTAATTCATCGAGTGTTTTTGCATTTTTGGCACTCTCGACAGCTGCTGGGTCACTTTGTATGACCTTAGAGTTATGCTGCGTATGATGATTTAATTTTATGGTTGGAGATGTTTTGGGGGATGTTCGTTGATGATGAGAAATATCCACAACAGGTGTTGTTTTTTTCTCTGAACAAGCAGACGACTTAAAACGATCAATCGGTAAGTCTGTCAGAACAGCATCCGCACCACTTTCTTTATAAAAGTTTAAGAGTTCTTCATAGGAAATTGAGTACGGCGTTTGATTGAGCATTTTATTTTTTCTAATGATCTAACGACTATAGATCAAACAAAATTATCCTTCAAGTTTTATAAATATTTTTGTTAGCGTTCGTATATAAAGAACGATAATAGCATTTTTTCTTTATCATAAAAAATCTAGATCGTAAAATGCAGGTATTTGCGATTATACGCACCTGTTAAATGTACAAACTGTTTAAATTTCAGTATATTAGCTTCTAATAAGAGAAGTAATTTCTTTATGTTAAAAGAATTTTAGACTGAATGCAAGTGTAATAAATAATAATATTTGTAATCATTATATTCTATAATTAATTAAAGTTAAGTTTATTATATTCTGTTTATAAATTTTTATTAAAAAATATTAATTATATGAATAAAATATATCAATATTACTTTATATATGAAAAAATATAAAGATTTTAAAAACTATTTTTACAATGATTTAAAAGCAATGTGTGGGTATATTCTTTTGCTTTTTTTACAGCTGAAATAAGAGATTCATTGAGTGCTAAATGAGCCGCAATAGCACTTGAGAGAATACATCCTGTTCCACGCATTGTTCCTTTTATACGGGGAGCAGAAATATTGATGATTTCCATTTTGTCAATGAAGCTATCAATTGCAAGGGGGCCCTCTGCATGTCCCCCTTTTACTAAAACAGAACGGGCTCCCAATGATAAAAGTGTTTTTGCTTGTTGTATTGTCTCTTCATGATGAGATGCTAAAGGGGCTTGGCTGAGAACAGAGAGCTCGACTCTATTTGGTGTTAAAAGAGTAACACGTGGAAGAAGCTGATTGATCATAATTTCTATAACTTTTTCTGTTGTCAGCTTTCCTCCTGATGAGGCAACCAGTACAGGATCAAGAATAACGGGAATATGAGGATAATCTTCAAGCACACGACAAATTGCTGCTATAATTGCTTGATTTCCTGTCATACCAATTTTTATTGCGCTGATGGAATGAGCCTCTAAGGCACTGCGCATTTGTGCGGCAATCAGTTTTTCATTCATGGGGACAATTTCAGCAACGTGATGATCATCTTGTACATTGACACAAGTGATGGCTAAATTTGCTTTGATATGAAAATATGCCGCTGTTTCTATATCACGAACAATGCCAGCACCACCTGTTGGATCAGTGCCAGCAACAATGAGAATAGAAGGTGTTAACGCCATGGCTGAGTCACCGTAAGCCATTGTTTTACTCGCTCTTCGGGTTTTTTATGGAGAATAATGTCGGTAACAACAGCCGCGCTATTGGCTCCTGCGTTCAACACATCTATTGCGCGTTCTGGGGTTAAACCACCAATGCTAACGAAAGGTAAATCCCCAATCTGTTTTCTCCATTGTTTAATTTTTTCTAACCCTTGAGGTTGCCATTTCATTTTTTTTAAGATTGTTAGATAAATAGGACCAAGAGCAATATAATCAGGATGAACAGAAAGCGCGATATCCAATTCATGTTCATCATGGGTACTAAGACCAAATCTTATACCATTTCTGCGAATTTCAGGAAGATCAGCATTGCTTAGATCTTCTTGTCCAAGATGAATAAAGTTGCATTTTTCATCAATGGCTATGCGCCAATGATCATTAATAATGAGTTGTGCCCCCCATTGATCACAGATGTTTTTTGCGCGTCTGATATGTTGACGGATTGTTTGAAGATCTTCGTCTTTCATCCGCAACTGTATGAGTTTGACACCAAGAGGAACTAAGCGTTCAATCCAATCAGCATTATCAACGATGAGGTAAAATGGATCTAATTTCATCAAAAGACCGCTTTACCGATAACGGGGGTTGAAGGAACCGCTACATTGCGTGCTTCGAGAATACCGGCTTTATATCCCATACGCCCTGCCTGAATAGCTTTAGAAAATGCTTCAGCCATCAAGACAGGGTCACCTGCTTTAGCAACAGCGGTATTAAGAAGGACGGCATCATAACCCAGTTCCATAGCAACAGCGGCATGGGATGGGCGCCCAATACCAGCATCAATCACAAGAGTAACATCAGGAAGGTAAGCGCGAATAGAGCGCAGTCCATCAGTATGATGAGGGCCTTTTGCCGATCCAATAGGGGCACACCAAGGCATAATAACACGGCAACCAACATCGAGAAGCTTTTCAGCAACAATGAGATCATCGGTTGTATAAGCAAAAACTTTGAAATTTTCACTGTTTAAAATTTTTGCGGCTTCAATTAAAGAAAAAACATTGGGCTGCAAAGTATCGGAATTACCAATAATTTCGAGTTTAATCCAAGAGGTTTTAAAGAGATCACGAGCTAAATGGGCTGTCGTTACTGCTTCTTTAACAGTGTAACAACCTGCAGTATTGGGAAGTACCGTTATATCAAGCTCTTGAAGGAATTGCCAAAATTGTCCCCCTCCTTTTCCACCGGCACTTTCTCGGCGCAACGAAACGGTTATAATTTCTGTATTCGATTTATGAATAGCATCACGCAGAATTGCAGGTGAGGGATATTGCGCTGTACCTAACAGTAGACGGGATGAGAATTCACGTCCATAAAGATTCAACATAAAGATTAGCCTCCTTGCATTGGGCTTAAAATTTCTACTTTATCTCCTTCACGCAAAATAAATTGGTCGCGCGCCTCTACAGGAACAACTTGTGCATTAACAGCTGTTGCGAGCCAATTTCCTTCATACCCCAATTCCACAAGCAAGAGATTAAGAAAAGTGGCTTCTGTTTGAATTTTTTCACCATTAACAAATATCTGCATGTTTTATTCCAATGCCAATTTTACTGCTCGTTTTGCCATTTCTGGAGATAAAAGAAAACCATGTCTATAAAATCCATTTATAGAGATGTGATTACCATATTTGTATACAGAAGGGAAGTTATCAGGGTAAGCTGGACGAATTCCAACGCCGGATTCAACAATTTCTGCTTCAGCAAAAGCAGGGTGCAATGTATAGGCGGCGTTAAGCAATTCCATCATTGATCTAACCGATATGGCACCATCAAAGTCACTTTCAATCATCGTTGCACCAATCATAAAAATATTATCTTCTCTCGGTACAATATAGAGCGGAATCCGTGGATGGAGAAGACGAATTGGGCGGGAAAGTTTAATATCTTTACTGCGCACCAGCAGCATTTCACCACGCACCCCCCGTATATTTTTATCTTTTCCCAAACGAGCGATTCCTGTTGCATCAATGATCATATCAAAATCTGTTTCAGCTATTTCGACATCAACAAAACATGCACCGTTTTTTATCAGGGTTTCTTTTAAAGCAATAAGCGCTTTACGAGGATCCAGATGAGCTTCATTTTCATAAAAAAGCGCACAATCAAAATGTTCTGCAAGATCGGGTTCAAGATGCGCTATTTCTGCATGGCTTATCATTCTATGATGATGTGTCCGCTCTGAAAATCGTTTAAGTTCTACCTTATCTCGTGCTGGTGCAACGACTAAAGTTCCTTTTTGTATAACAAGATCTGGAAATGTTGTAGACCACCATCGTATGGCTTGTACACCAAGGTCTTCAACAATCTGTTCAGCATTTTCTCTTTCACAATAAGGGGCGAGCATTCCGCCCGCATACCAACTTGCCGTTCCTATAGGAGAAGAAGAAGGGGCCGATACAGTAACATGAGCGCCTTTTTGTTGTAACATAAAAGCGACGGTTAAACCACCGACCCCCGCACCTTTGATAAGGATATTCTTCAACTGTGTGCTCTCTTTTTTTGAGGTGCTTCAACATAAAGATCACCATTTTCTTGATATTTTTCAGCCATAGCAACCATCCCTTCACCTTTTGTTTTTTGGAGTGCTGCAGCATCACGAATATCATGAGAAATACGCATAGAACAGAACTTTGGTCCACACATGGAACAAAAATGCACCAATTTATGGGCATCTTTCGGCATTGTTTCATCATGAAAGCTACACGCTGTTTCTGGATCAAGAGACAGATTGAATTGATCATGCCATCTAAAATCAAATCGTGCACGTGAAAGAGCATTATCGCGCAATTGTGCTCTGGGTAAACCTTTTGCAAGATCAGCGGCATGAGCGGCAATTTTATAAGTGATGACTCCCGTTTTGACATCATTTTTATCGGGAAGTCCTAAATGTTCTTTAGGGGTTACATAGCACAACATAGCGGTTCCAAACCATCCAATCATAGCCGCTCCAATGGCGGATGTAATATGGTCATAGCCAGGAGCGATATCAGTTGTAAGAGGTCCCAAAGTATAAAAAGGGGCTTCATGACAAAGATCGAGTTGTTGTTCCATATTTTCTTTAATTTTGTGCATAGGAACATGTCCTGGTCCTTCAATCATAACTTGTACATTTTTTTCCCAAGCAATTTTTGTCAATTCTCCTAAAGTTCTCAGTTCAGCAAATTGGGCTTCATCATTAGCATCAGCAATAGAACCAGGGCGTAATCCATCTCCTAAGGAAAGAGAGATATCATAGGTGCTTGCAATATCACAAATTTCATCAAAATGCTCATAGAGAAAGCTTTCTTTATGATGATGGAGACACCATTTTGCCATAATAGAACCACCTCGTGAAACAATACCTGTGACACGATCAATGGTCATCGGAATAAATGGTAACCTTAAGCCTGCATGAATAGTAAAATAATCAACGCCTTGTTCTGCTTGTTCTATGAGAGTATCACGAAAAATATCCCATGTTAAATTTTCCGCAATACCTTGTACTTTTTCAAGTGCTTGATAAAGAGGAACAGTCCCAATGGGAACAGGGGAATTTCGAATAATCCACTCACGAATATTATGAATATTCCGCCCTGTCGAGAGATCCATTACTGTATCTGCTCCCCAACGAATGGCCCAAACCATTTTATCAACTTCTTTTGCCATTGAAGAAGTTACGGCAGAATTGCCAATATTGGCATTAATTTTAACACGAAAATTGCGTCCAATAATCATTGGTTCGCATTCTGGATGATTGATATTTTGAGGAATAATAGCGCGTCCATTTGCAATTTCATTGCGAACAAATTCCGCAGTATAAATTTCTGGTATTTCTCCACCCAATGGATTTGATTGCGCTTTTTGTTGATCTTTTACGGCTAATCCTTCATTTTCTCGTATAGCAACATATTCCATCTCTTCTGTAATAATCCCCGCACGTGCATACGCCATTTGTGTAATTTCTTTACCACTTTTGGCACGTAAAATAGGACGTTTTTGTTCAAAGGCTGGTATAGGAGAGCCTGTTAATCCATTATCTTCAGGTTTAATTGGGCGTGCAGGATAAGGTTCAGTATCAGCACGATTAGAGAGCCAAGATGAGCCAATTGCAGGTAAACCTTTGGTAAGATCAATGTTTGCATCTTTGTCGGTATAGGGGCCAGAAGTATCATAAACATTTAAAGGTTCTTCACCACTACCATGGGTTAATGAAATTTCACGCAATGGAACACGTACATCAGAAAAGAGCAGGCTCTGTTGATAAATTTTGCGTGAAGCGGGAAAGGGACCACAACTGATTGATGGAATATTTTTTGGCACAAACTTTTTCCTTCTAAATACAGAGTTTAAAAACCAAGGTGGTATGGGGATATATTCAAACGATCAATTATGTACTCTTAAATGAAGAAAGACTTATAATACTTTATAGTCAGCGGCCTTCAACAAAGCTTAAGAAAATTTATTTTGAAAAGATTAATGCAATATTTAAATAATATCTGCACTCCCCCCATGTAAACACTTTTATGAGCACAGATATGATTGGCTTAAATACGGATATTGTCAATCACAAAGATATATTTTTAAAGATTTTGATGTATTTTTAGAGAATGGAAATAGATATTATGAAGCGATAAACTATAATATTAAGAAGTTATCTTGGAGAGTTAAAGGGATAGCAAATGCTCACATCAATGGAGCATTTTTGGTTTTTTTATTAATGAGCCAGATGAGTTTGCAAAATAGTTTGGAAAATGCTTACTTTTATATCGTAATGAATTAAAGAAAACACCAATAATTACGAGATCATGTTTAAAAGGATTTATTGTTCTTGCAAAAAAAATATACCTATAATAAAATATATACACTAGGAGAGCCGTTTTAAGTGTGGAGGGGAGAAGGCGGTTACAAAGCGTTGGTTTTAAAAAGCTGGTGATATGTTTTTGTAAGAAGTTGGGGGTGAGGGCATATTTCTTAGGGCCCAGATCGGATATAATCTTCAGAGATACAATTTTAGATTTGAGAAAAGTCTTGTGATCTTGCCTTAGTATTTCAGTTTACTGAAGAGAAGAGATTATCATATCGAATATATTCTCTATGATACATTAAGGTTGAAGAGAAGTCAGTTCAAAAAATATTGGTACTGATCTCGTAATACACTTTCAGAAATAAATTGAATGAAATAGAATAAAGTATCTGCATGTAAATAAAAATATAATGAAGCATGCGAAGAATTTGAAGCTAACTTTTGATTTTTTTTAATATAAATCATAGTCAAAAGATAAACTTAACATATTAAAAAAACAAAGTATCTCATTAAAAATTTAAATCAGCAATTTTATATGTAGATGGCAAATTATTGTATTCAATAATGGTTATGTCACATCCATAGCGATAGAAGAATTAAAAAGTATTTTTAAACTTTGCAACAAGATGCAAGCTTAAAAATACAATTGTATAACAACAATAAAGCAACCAAGTAAGATATTAAGTAACATCAGATGAGATGGCTATATTACACATTAGAAATGGAAGCATTTAAGACTGATATTATAAAAAATCTGATGAAATGAGCTTATTAAATTGAAAGGAGTGAAGAAAGAACGCGTAAAATATGGAGATTGTACAGTGGTTATGATGTAACAATGCGGTAAGAACATTTTACAGCATAGAACGAAAAATTATTAGAAAAACGATGAACATTATGGGGGATTTATAATGTCTAATATTTACGATTGGTCACTAAAAGCTGATGAAAATGCTCATTCAGATAATATCATTAATTGGGCAGAAGGTCAGCCACCTAGTTCTGTCAATGATAGTGCGCGGGCGATGATGCAACGCGTGCGTGAATATCTTGCAGATAATGGCGGATCTATTGACTCAAGCTTTGTGATTAATGCGGAAGATAAAACAACATTAATTACTTTAAAGACAGTTTCGTCTATAAAGAAATATAACAATGATATCGTTATACGTTTTAAAGCGCGTGGTATGAATATTGGCACAACGACAGTAATTGTTAATAACATAGGAGAAAAACTTATCTATAAAGCCACTGATGCAGGCATTATACCATTAGAAGGAGGAGAATTACAAACAGATGGCATCTATGAAATGGTATACAATAATGGTTTTTCAATACAAGAGCATGAGGGGTGGTATTTATTAAATCCTACACCACCAAAGATAGAAATTTTTCCCGCTGGATTTATTGCGACATTTGCTATGCAAGAAGTACCAGTCGGTTGGCTTTTATGTGATGGTAAAGCCTATAAACGTGAAGATTATCCGCAGCTATTCAAGGCAATAGGCGATACATGGGGAAAAGACAGTGAAACAACTTTTAAAGTTCCAGATTTTAGAGGCATGTTTTTGCGTGGTTTTGATGATGGCCGTGGTCTAGATGAGGATAGACAATTTGCCAATGAACAGCAAGATAGCATAAAGTCGCATACGCATATTGGAACCATTGAAGAATCAGGTGAGCATACACACAATTTTCAATATAAAGGCGTTGGATGGCAGACTGGTGATATTGGGAGAGCATCGCGTTATTATACCTATGATGCTACCTTGCAAGGGACAACAGATCCTGTTGATGCACATACACACAAGATAACTCTTTCCCATACAGGTGAGGCAGAAACGCGACCTGTTAATACAACGGTTGTCTATGCTATAAAATCATGAGCATGATCGAGGAATAAAGAAGCTCTACAGATTTGATAATTTTACTAACGCGGAATTATTCCGCGTTATTTTTATGTATGTGAAAAGAAAACGTATACTATTAATACGATACTTAAAAGAGTCAAAAAATAATTTTTAAATGATTGGAGGCCGTTGAATCTGTAGAGCTGATGATATAGCTTAAATTGTAATTTTTTATAATGATGACATAGAGAAAATGTGTAAAAATCATTTTAAAATTTATCCTTGAGTGATCTTGAGATATACTTTTTCGTAAGATGTTTTGAGAGGGGAAAAAGAGAGAGCGTTATTCAATTTGATGCATGAAAAAGTGCAATGTTTGTAACGTTTTTTATTGTGCACAAACAACAGACCTCTCTATGAAAGTCATTCATCTCATAAAGAGATTTTTCCTTTGTTAAACTTATTTCTTAGATCATTTTCATAAAGACAAGAGTGATAAAAAGAGCCGAAAATGTGTATTTCATGTTATATAAACGCGTGATAAAAAAATAAAAACTCCAATATTTCTAGTTACGTAAAATCTTAAATGATTTTAATGAGGTGGTTTTTTCTAAAAATATCTTTTGGGTGTATGTTTTAATGACAGATAACAGAAAGACACTTATGTAAAATAAAACAAACTCTTGAATATTGGCATGTTTTATTTTTCTCATGGCTTTTAACTTTGAGACTAAAGCTGATGGTTTTAGGATTTGACTTCATAGGAAGATGCTGTTTGAGGGAGTATAAACGGGATATCTTCTTTAGGTAATTCAGAAACGTTTAAGGAACAATGATAAACATTGCGGAGATTTTGTGTTGTCAAAACGGCAGAAGCATTTCCTTCGCAATAAATCTCTCCCTCTTTGAGCAAGATCATGCTATCTGCATAATGTGCCGCGAGATTGAGATCGTGAAGAACAGCAAGAACGCCACCACCAGAATGAGCAAATTGTTTTGCAATATCCATAACGATAATTTGATGTTGAATATCGAGGCTAGCAATAGGCTCATCTAATATCATCCAACGAGGAATTCCATTATAAATGGGTTCCCAGATTTGACAGAGAACACGCGCAAGTTGTACACGCGCTTGTTCTCCACCTGATAATTGGTGATAATACAGGTTACCGTAATCAGAAAGGTCAACACGCTCTAAAGCTTCTTGGATAAGATTTTGTAATTTGGCTTTGGCAGTGGTAATTTGATTTACGGAAAGGCCAAGGCCTACAACTTCATGGACTAAGAATGGAAATACAAGCGTTGTTGATTGCGGGAGTACAGCGCGCATTTTTGCCATCTCATAAATCTTTGTTTGTCGGATGTCATAACCATTTAAGATTATTTTTCCACTGTAAGGAATTTCCCCACTCAATGCTTTGATAAAAGTACTTTTTCCAGATCCGTTGGGACCGATAATGATGGTAAAAGCCCCACTTTTAGCTTGAAGATTAATATGGTTAAGAATCTGTTTCTTTCCGCGTTGAACGCAAATATCTGTTGCTTCAATCATGAAAAATCTGTTCCTCTTTTGCATATAAGGATCCACAGAAAGAAGGGAGAACCAAAAAGCGCTGTTACGATTCCAATTGGTAATTCTGCGGGGGCAACAATTAAGCGTGAAAATGTATCAGCAAAAATAAGTAATGTTGCTCCCAAGAGGGCAGAATAAGGAATGAGATAGCGGTGATCAGGACCAATAAGCTGACGTAAAATATGAGGAACAATAATCCCAATAAAACCAATACCACCACTGACAGCAACAGAACTACCACACATAAGAGCAACAAGGGGAATAGCAATATTTTTAACACGTTGCACAGGGAACCCGATATGGCCAGCAACAGCTTCTCCAAGAGCCAGAGCATTCAGTGCGCGTGATAAAAAGGGAGAGAAAAGAAGACCAATGAAGATGAAAGGGAGAACAAGCCATACTTTCAACCATGTTGCACCCGCAAGAGAACCAAGACTCCAAAAAGTGATATCACGTAATTGTTGGTCATTGGCCATAAAAATCAACGTTCCGACAACTGCACTACTTAAGGCACCAAGAGCGATACCAGCAAGTAACATGGTTGCAATAGAGGTAAAGCTATGATGCGTTGCGATTATATAGAGAATAATCGTTGATAAAAGCCCACCACAAAAAGCACCTATGATAACTTTGTAAGGCTCTAGAAAAGGTACAAATGAAACAGGAAAGGCAAAACCTACAACAATGGCTAAAACAGCACCAAGACCGGCTCCTGCTGAGACACCTACGATGCCAGGATCCGCAAGCGGATTACGAAAAAGTCCTTGCATAAGAACGCCGGAGACAGCCAAAGCGGCACCGATCAATAACCCTAAGATAACGCGAGGAAGCCTTATATCGATAAATATGAGATAATCGCGTGTTTTACGACTGACAGAAAATTCTTGCGTAAACATGCTATAGAGAAAATCAAAAAGTGAAGTATTGGAAGCACCATTTAAAAGTCCGCTTAAAATACTAAAGACGAGGAATATTATGAGGCCTAATAAGAGTATTCTTCTCGCATTTTCACGATTTGTTTTTTTATTTTTTTCTGTTTCAGATGCATAAGCCATAGATGGATTTTCTGCCAATTCTATCCGTTTTTATCGTTTTGGTTTGCACCATAAAGCATATGAATAAGGTCTCTTGATGCTTCTGCAGTGCGTGGACCAAATCCTAAAAGGTACATAGCATCCATTTGTTTAATGGCATGATTTTTAGCGGCAGTTGTTGCTTGAATTGCTGGTATAGCTAAAAGCTTTTCAAGATTAGTAGATTTTTCACTATGTGTTATAAGTAAAATAGCATCAGGATTTGCTTTCAATAACGCTTCGTTATTGAGAAGCTTATACCCTTTATAATCCGTAATGGCATTGATAGCCCCTGAGAGTTTTATGATACCATCAGCCGCTGTATCTGTTCCAGATGCCATAACGCGTCCATTTTGCACGGACAAAATAAAAAGCACACGCTTTGGTTTGGTTACTTTTGCCAAAAGAGCATCATTTTCTACAAAATCGCGACTTACTTTTTGAATGAGATCAGCAGCTTGTGCTTCACGATGGATGGCTTTTCCAACAAGGCGAATTTTTTCTATGACACTTTCTCGAGAATAGTTTTCAGGTATGATCACGATAGGAATTGACGTTTTTTTAAGAATTTCAATTGTTGAAGGGGGCCCACTTCCTTCAACGAGTAAGATGCCTTCTGGAGAAAGAGATAGAACACCTTCCGGTGAAAGAGTACGCATATAGCCAAGTACAGGAAGTTTAAGGGCTTCTTTGGGATAAACGCTCGTACTATCACGGGCAACAAGTCGATCTTGTGCGCCTAATGCATAAACAATTTCTGTAAGAGAACCACCAATGGAGACAATTCGTGCATTTTCAGAAAAATACGTGGTAGGTTCAGCAATGACTCTTTGAGAAAAAAAGCTAAGAGAAAGCGATATAAAAAGAAGAAAAAAGCTTAAATGTCTGCGCAAAAGAAGTATAAGCATATCTCGTCTTCCTAAGCGACGACTAATTCTTGATAGAGCGGAAGAGATTTCAATAAAGAACGCCAATCTTCACGTTCTTTTTGACCTTCTTTGCGCAGGCCAAAGAATTGAACAATCATTTCATCATTCTTATCGAAAACTTCAAGTGAACTGACATATCCATCACGGGTAGGTTTGCGAACATGCCATACACTCGCAATTCCAGACGTGAGTAAATGGAGGTCAAATCCTAGATCAAGAACATTAAGCCAAGGTCCCATTTGCTTAATATTTTTTACAATTCCACTAAAAATTTGAATACATCCCTTATTTCCAACAAAGCACATAATGGGCAATTCTTGTTGTGCAGCTTGATTTAACATTATTTCAACAGCATCTATCTGCAATTCTTCGGCAAATTCATTGCCAGCATATTTTACAGCATGATGTCGATTAATTTTAAATTCAGAAATAATTTCGTGAAGTTGGTGTACGTCGGTCATTTTCCGCCAACGATCCCGAAACTTCTCAATGTCCGATTCTGTTATGTCACAATGAATGGGGAGAGAAACAGGAAGAATGTCGAGAACAGAAGATTGATCTTCAAGAAGGAGCTTCTCAACAAGTTCATTCCACTCTTCCATATTCGTCATATCTTGAGAATAGATTTTTAAAATAGCAACGCCATGTGGATCAAAGAATTGTAAACTTTTTGCAGGTTTTCCACGAATGATGAGATCATATTCAAAACCAAACTTCCAGTATTTCGTAAAAATACGCAAATCAATTTCACCAAGTGTTATAGGAACATATTGATTTTGAACAATTTTTTCAAAACATCCTGTTATTTCATGAACAGCATGCTCGTTGCGTGTTAAGACCATGACTTTTCCAAGTCGAGGAGCACTCTCCAAGAGAGTAGCAACATTAGTTTGTAGCTTTTTTGCTTTTCCAACGGTACAATAAGCCGCAATCAGTTCCGCTTCAGATATACCAATCGAAACGGCAAAATCACGGTTTCGCATTTCTTTTTTTTCTTCACGCAAACGAAGAATCATTTCAGCTGTATGGGGCATGGACTTCAACCTTATTTTACTTAACTCAAAAACGAACTCTCAAATTTTACATTCCACGGTGATAGATTGAACGCTTAAAGAAGTTCAATCTATCACAAAATAACGCTTGATCACCAACAGCAGAACAATCAAAAAACGATAAAATAGAAGGAATACAAGCTTCTCTATCAAATCTTTATAATTCTAAAGACGTTAAAAACAGAAACACAAATAAATTATCCTTTTATCGATATGACTTTCTATTAACTAAATCGCTAACAGAAGTGATTAAAATTTTTGTACAAACGATATCTTAAAGTTGCGACCAGGCTGGCTATAATAATCCTTTGGTGTTGAACTTTTTCCTGAAGGAAGCTCTGATGCATTCCAATATTTTGTATTGAAAAGATTATAAACACCAGCTCTTAGAACAGGCCCCGTTTCACCGAATGGTTTCCACCATCCTGTCATATCAACGACACGATATCCTGGAATTTTTTGATAATCAGATTCCTCTGCTACTTTATCACGTTTGGCCGCCAAAGTAAGGATAATATCGCTTCCCCAAGACTCTTTTGCATATCCCAATCCAATAACGGCCTTTAAAGGAGGAATTGAGTTAAGATATTCTTTTTTATCAAGATCTTTTCCTTGTGAATAAGCAAGAGCAACATTGCTATGAAAACCGTTTTTAAGAACTAAATGCGCTTTTGTTTCAACACCAAAAATTTGCACACGTAAACGATTCATGTAATGCTTACGCGACAATCTAAATTCTTCTGATGGTCCTCTCTCCTCGGTATCTATGAAATTCTTATATTGGTTAATAAAGGCGTTAAATGAACCACCAAAACTTGTATTTCCATACCGCAGGCCAACATCATATCCATTGCTTGTTTCTGGTTGAAGATCAGGATTTCCCTTCACGTAATAAGCAGAAGGTTTGATATAAGAGACGTAAAGTTCCGAAATACGCGGTGCACGAAAAGCTTGTGCCCACTGAGCATAGAGTGTTACTTGATTACGAACATCCCATTCTACACGTACTTTAGGAGAAAAGCGTGATCCGTTTCTCTCGGGAGGGAATTTATCAGAAATCAGTGCTTTCTCATAAGCAGGTGTTTTCTGAGGAACATATTTATACCAATCATACCGAATTCCTGGTGTTACACGAAAACGATTATCAACCAAACCAATTTCATCTTCAAAAACAAAACCTAAATTGTAGCCATTGGTATCTGGTGAATCTGACCGGTTAGCAGGAACAAAAAGACATCCTCTCGCGTATTCTTTTATATGACAATTGTCTTTTCCGAACAAATAGTGATGAAATTTAGATGACGAAACATTCGTTGCAAACTTTAATGTATGACTTACAGTGCCAAAATCTATTTTTTTAAGTGCATCAGCATTGAAACCATAATTGATATTACGCAAAAAATTATCTCTCAAATAATCGCCTTTGGGGGCTGAAACACGAACACCAGTTATAACGTTACGATCTGATTGTCTTTGCCAATAAAGCTGCCCACTAAACGCATCAAGAATCGCATCGCCGTTACCATTATAATTATAAGAAAGAGAAAAACGCTCACGAAGTTTATCATCCTGTTCATAAACGGAACCTGGAGTGTATCTCTTAGGTGAATTTAATTCATGCGTATTACTATTATGACCAAAACGTTCTGCGGTAAAACCAAGCCGATGATTATCACTCAAATATTGATGAATTTTAAAAAGCAAGTTATTTTTGTCAAATTGAGAGGGGTTTTTACGTGTGCGTTCTTCATATCCTTCCACTGTTCCCATATTTTTGCGCTCATGACCTTCTACATAAGACCCTTGAAAAAGCAAAAATGTCCGATAATTGCGCACAGCAAAAGCTTGATCGATACGCCAGCTGTTATCAACAGAATGATAACCACCTTTTATAAGGCTTCCCCAATTTTTTCCTTCCACGATAAGGTCTTCAGGATCAAGGGTCCGCAATGCAATTATCCCCCCTAGGGCGCCAGAACCATAAAGACTAGAATCCGATCCTTGAATAGTATCAAATGTAGAAAGAGCATTAAAATCAAAAGTTGTGTTTCCGCCCCCACCACGGAATATATCATTAAACCATGGAAGAGAAATACCATCCATTGTCGTAAGAACACGATTTGCATCTAAACCACGAATAACGAAACTATTATTTTCTGAGTTATAGGAGACAGAAGGATTAAGACGACTCACATCATAAGCATCAGTTATTTGTTTTTCATCAATATTCTTATTGGTCTTACGATCAGTTAGAACGGTTATTAAATTTGAAGGGTCTTCTATTTTTTTTCCTTTAATAAGGATTGGTTTAAGCTCAGTCACAGCATTCTTGTCGCTGTTTTGTGCAAAAACAAATGAAGGTATACAGACCGACAACGCACCTAAAATCACACAGCTCTTATGGATATTTTTTCGTCTTATTTGCATAACACATTATAACCTTTTTTTTTAACATCCCCTCTCTAAGCTTGAAATTTTACATATAAAAATGTCCGTAAAAACGCTTGACTTAACCCTATCAAAAATTAGCCAACCAAGCAGGAATGATTTAATAATATAAAATCACAGAGAGACCATATTAAACATGATAAAATCAGTCAAGAAAAAAGTTGCAATTTCAAAATAGCTTGTTTTAATGAGATGAAATACCAATATTACACTTAGAATAGTGGCGGAATCAACGATGAATTTTGCAAATACGAGGCAGTTATCAACTCTTTGGATTGGTGCATTTGTTGGCGCTCTTTCTTTGCATATTGCATTGGGAACACAGTTTTATTTTCGAAAGACTGGTATCAATAATGGTATGCCTTCGTCGATGGTTATGCTGACTCTTGCCCAAGAGGTTCTATATTTGGATACTGATGTAGATTCATCAAATCCAGATTATGATACAGATTTATTAAGTATCAGCACAAAGTCAGAACTATTACAGCCGGATCTTGCAGAAAAAGAGCCAGAGATATTGGACACAGTAGATGAAATTCAACCGGAAGAGCAGCGACATACTGTAGAAAAAGATGATTTTACAGAAAAAAAATTGGAAGAATCTCTTCCTCAAAAAGCAGAAGATAAAATATTTGAGAAAAAAACAAAACCAAAGGCCGTTGTAAAGAAGCAACCTCTAAAGGCCGTGCGTTCATCAACCGCCAGACAGAGCGGCAGTACAGCAGGGCTTGAAGATATAGTGTTAATGGAGTGGTTAGCAAAGGTACAGTCACAATTAGAAAAGCAAAAAAATTATGTTGTAGGACAACGTACCAGTCGGGCAAAAGGAACGGTGAAATTAGAGTTTAGGGTACATGAGCGGGGGAGTATTTTTTCCAGCCGTGTCGTCGTTTCTGCTGGAGATCCAGAGCTTGATCGATTGGCCATGGCAGCCCTTCAACGTGTTGGTTCTTTTCCTCCCCCTCCACCATCAAAAATGAATAAAGCGATCAGAGTATCCTTGATATTTAGTTGATTTTTATGGGAGGCTATTCGTATAATATATTCACTTATAATAATTTTTATTATTTTATAATTTGAATGAGATATGGTTTTCTCCAAATCTTTTTAATGTTGAATCAGTCAAAACCATTCGCTTGATACGTCAAAAGAGAGAATACGGATAAAAAACTTGAGCAGTGAACATATTTTTCTGAATACCCTAAATGAATGGGCTGTTGCAACATTGGATATTAGGGGATGATAAGGCTATCATTTTTATCTCATTAAAATAATATATCTAATTGCTTTTTATAGCATTTATGAGAGGCTTTTTATAAGTACTCTTCAGGTTCACCGTTGTGAAATAAACTTAGAAATACCAAAAAATCTTTTTTAACAAAAAAAGCATAAGAAATAAATACTATTTGAGTGAGATATTCTGTTTTGTATGAAGGATGTAAATTCATATATATAAATGAGAGATACAAAAGGCAAAGGTTCATCTTCATTCTTTAAAGATATTGATATGTTTTTAGAGTCGTCAAGCTGAATGAAAAGGGAAGGGGCGAGAGGATATTTTGTTAAGATTTTCATGTCCAATGAATCTCTCTTTCTGATTCAGAATGATCCAAGTAGATAGATGCAACAATGCCTCCTGTTTAGTATAGAAATATTGTATAGAAAAAATATTCTTAAAAGATTCTGTTGTATAAGAGTTGAATGTTGATGAATAAGAAACAGTAAAAAAGAGTGAACTATTCGTTTCACTCTTTTTACATTGAAGCCTCTGTGATATTATTGTTTATGTGTTAAGATGAAATGCACTATTTGTGCAACATGATGATTTGTAATGATAAATCATTATTTTATATTTGAAATGAGAGCCCCGAATAGCCAAGGATTTTTCCATTTCAGCTCTATTGCTCCTAAATCAGTTTAAATCACAGATTTGCACTTCATAAAGCAGGGTTATATGCGGGTACTCTTTAGAAGAGGATAAAATGTTTCTTAAGAACACCATGCTATTAGGGAAGATTAAGGCATATTATTTCCAGCGACCCGAAAGCAGGTCGGTTTTGATATCTATTTTTCCAGTGAGTCGTGCTTTGTAGACACCGTAATTTTCCATGACACGCATCACATAATTGCGTGTTTCTGTATAAGGAATGCGCTCAATCCAATCAATGATGTTATCAAGAGATTGTCCTCGAGGATCGCCATAACGTTTTATCCATTCATTGGCTCGACGGGGACCAGCATTATAGCCAATAAGCGTTAGTATATAGGATCCATTAAAACGTTCCAATTGTTCATTGAGAAAATGCGCCCCTAATGTTGCATTATAACGAGCATCACTGCCGAATTTTTTATGAGACCATGCGATTGAGTATTTTTTTGCGAGTGCCTTTGCTGTTGTAGGAAGCAATTGGAGTATGCCTTGTGCTCCTGCTTTTGATATGGCTGTCGGATTAAATTCGCTTTCTTGACGAGCAATGGCATAAATAAGTGATTTTTCTTCTACAGAAATATGAGTAGAAGCTGGTATGGCTCCCAGAGGATGAGCAAGTGCTCCGACATTTTTTCCCTGAAATGCAGCCATTTTTCCGATTTTGAGGCTGGTATAATAGTCCCCATTTTTTTCTGCCATAACAGCCAGAAGAGCTAATTCACCGGGGCTTTCTATTTTTTTTCCGAGTTCTCTATAAAAAACTTTAGCAAAATCAGTATAGCCGGCTTCTTCAAGACGTTGAATGGCTTTGATCGCTTTTCGTGCACTAAAATGTTGTCGCTCAGCGGTTGTGGGCTTAGGAAAGGAAATGTTCAGCTTTTTTTGGTTGAGTCGTGCAGCGGCTAATTGACCATAATAAGTTGTACCGAAATGAGCTGCGCGATGAAAGTAATGCTGGGCATTTTTGTGTTCTCCTAGCGCTTCTGCTGTTCGTCCCATCCAATAATATCCACGTGATGCAGAAAAAGGTAAAGAAGAGAGTTGAGGAATGCGTGAAAAATGCTGCATTGCTAATTTAGGGTTATGAAGAAACCGCAGTGCGTACCATCCTGCATGAAACTGAGCATCGACAGCTAATTCAGATTTCATACCCGTGTGCATTACAACGAGTTTATAAGCCATTTTTGGTTTATTTAAATCGAGCATTTCGCGAGAAAGGGCCCGTTGTTCTTTCCATAATGAATAAGAATTCATAAGATGGAAGGCATCTTTTGATGTTTTCATCATGAGCGCTGCAGCTGCATCATATTGCTCTGTTTTCCGAAGGTGGCGTATTCGGGCAAACTGAAAGAAAGAATTTTTTTTCCATACTCTCTCTATAGCTTTTAATTTTTGTGTCGCTTGAGGGGCATTTTTTTCAACGGCTACAAAAGCATCAAAAAGAGATTGGGCATGGGCTAATTTTGCAATACGTGCCGCTGAATCAAAACGATGTGCATATAGCATAGACTGCATGCGTTTTAAATGATCAATGGGTTTTAAGGCAGCGCTTGCATTTTTAAGCACAAACATTTCTTCCTTTGCATTAAGCGGTGTTTTATGCCACCACGGTGCAATAACGTGTTGAGCACGGGTGACCTGTCCTGTTGCTATAAGGGCGCTAGCAAAGAGAGCCATGCCTTGTGCAGTTCGGGGGGAATGATGAGAAAATTTTTGAATGATGGTGCGTGTAACATTGGTTTCATTCAGAAAAGCACGCTCGGCATTGCGTTGCATCGTTTCTATACCTGGCCATCCTTTTAGCGTGTTGATTGCATAAAATATTTCAGAGCTTGGTATATTATCTTGGTTGGATATTCCCAGCGCCCATGTCAAAATGTAACGATCAAGGCTTTGTTTTTTCAATGAATTACGAAGACTTATTGCTTTTACAATATTGTTATTCGCAAGGGCTTCTAGTCCAGCTTTTAGTTGCTTGAGTGTTGCAGCATTGTGTACTGTCGTGTCTTTTTGTTGAAGAGGTTGACCTTCTTGTTTTACGACAAGGGTGGTAGGGCGTGCCAAAGGGATGGGTACTTTTCCATGTAAAAGGGGCGTTTGTGCATAGGCACTTGAAAGTAAAATCCTTATTGCCAGTATAAATACAGTAAAGGTTGATACGAAAAGAGAGGTGGAAGATACGCGCATAGAAAAAAGACCTTGAGACCTTGCTTTTTGTAAAAAAACTTAAGGATTTATAGAACATAAGCATGAAAAACGCGTTAATACAGATAGTTTCTTTTAAAGAAATGTTCAAAATTTAAGGGAAAACAAGTTCATCTTATCGAGGCTTTTTTCAAATTCATCTTGCTTCAATGATGGAGCAAGATTATGCTCTATTTAAAATTTATAAAGGCGATTATAAAAAGAATAAAAGCGAACATTATAGGGAGTTTATCATGCTCAAGGGAGCTATAACTGCGCTTATCACACCGTTTGATCATAAGGGTGCAATTGATGAGAAAGCGTTTTGTGATTTTGTTGAATGGCAGATCACACAAGGAATTAATGGTGTAAGTCCTGTTGGGACAACAGGTGAATCAGCGACTTTAAGTCATGAAGAACATAAACGAATTATAGAATTGTGTGTTAGGCAGGTTGCAAAGCGTGTTCCTGTTGTTGCTGGAGCAGGATCCAATAGCACAAGTGAGGCTATAGAGCTTGCACAATACGCTCAAAAAGCTGGTGCAGATGCCGTTTTGGTTGTGACTCCCTATTATAATAGACCCAATCAGTCTGGTTTATATAAGCACTTTTCTTCTATCGCCAAAGCAGTTTCTATTCCGATTATAATTTATAATATTCCAGGTCGTTCTGTTATCGATATGGCTGTAGAAACGATGCGAGAGCTTTATCAAGATTTTAGCAATATTATTGGTGTTAAGGATGCAACGAGCAGAATTGAGCGCGTGAGTGAACAAAGTGAAAAGTGCGGCAAAGATTTTGTGCAACTTTCCGGTGATGATTGCACAGCATTAGGGTTTAATGCTCATGGAGGTGTTGGATGTATTTCGGTTTCCTCCAATGTTGCTCCAAAACTTTGTGCAGAGCTTCAAGCCGCTTGTTACCATGGTGATTATAAAACAGCACGGAAATTAAATGATCGTCTCATGCCTCTCAATCGTGCGGTATTTATTGAACCGAGTCCTGCCGGTATTAAATATGCTGCTGCAAAATTAGGATTTTGTGGTGAGACTGTACGTTCTCCGATTGTTCCATTAACAGAGAGCACAAAGAAGATTATCGATGCTGCTCTTAATCATGCTGGTCTTTTAAAAGCGTAAAATGATATTAACAAAGCCATGAATAAAAAAAAGAATGCGCCCGTACGGAAAATAATTGCTGACAATCGTAAAGCACGTTTTAATTTTGAAATCCTAAATAGTCTTGAGGCGGGCCTTGTTCTTCAAGGAGCGGAAGTGAAGTCTTTACGTTCTAATCATGCGAATATTGCTGAAAGCTATGCTAGTTTTGAAAATGGGGAATTATGGTTAGTAAACAGCTATATTCCTGAATATACGCAGGCTAATCGTTTTAACCATGAGCCGCGACGTTTGCGTAAGTTATTACTTTCAAAACGTGAGATGGCACGCTTTTTTAATGCAACATCGCGTGAAGGAATGACTCTTGTTCCTCTCAAACTTTATTTTAATGAACGGGGACGTGTTAAGTTAGAGATTGCTCTAGCACGTGGAAAAAAACTTCATGATAAGCGCGAAACGGAAAAAAAACGTGATTGGGGACGCGAAAAAGCAAGACTTTTAAAAAGATATGGATGATCGGCTTGGATATCCTTTATTAATTTAACATTGATCCAAGTATGTTTTTGCTGCTTGAAAAATTTGGTGAAACATAGCGTCTGTTAAGCGACCAGTATTCGTATTATAACGAGAACAGTGATAGCTTGAAAAGATGCGTAATCTGCCAATGTTATTAATTTTACCATGTCCAAAAGGGTGAGCTAGAACTTTTGCATTAAGAGCGCGTATCGTTGAATGGTGTGCAATGGTACCTAAGGTAATAACGGCTTTGAGTTTGGGAAGATTTGTTAAAAGAGGCGAAAAAAAAGAGCGGCATGTATTAATTTCTACACCGGTGGGCTTATTTTCTGGTGGAACACAACGAACAGAGTTAACAATTGCAGCATCAATCAGTTCAAGAGTATCGTCTGCTCTTTCTTCAAAAACGCCTTGTGCAAACCCGAATTTTTTTAAAGTAGAATAAAGTAAGTGCCCAGCATAATCACCCGTAAATGGACGTCCAGTTCGATTGGCTCCGCGTAATCCAGGAGCAAGACCAACAATGAGAAGACGCGTTGTTTCTGCTCCTTTGTAGGGAAAGAAAGGGCGTACCGGTGCATTATGCCAACTTGGTTCTTTTATACGCCAGTCGGCAATAAACTGATGGAGTCTAGGGCATAAATTACAATTTGAGGGTGGTTCTGGGCAAAGCGATGTTAATGGGCTATTCATGGCGTTAAGCATCAATTATTCTTTATTCTTTTGAGTCTTTTGTGGTGTGTATGACGGGTTATGTTTGGATAAACAACCTAGAATATAAATAAACTGCTTTAGAAAAAAGTTTAATATAAATTCATTGGCTAATTATGATGTCATAAGAGGCAATTTTTTAGTCATTTATTTAATGCATAAGAGTGTGATACACATAATGTTTAAATGTTAAAAAAATCTGTTTTCATAAATATATTAATCATAAAAAGTATGTATTAAGGCTGTTGTTATTGGAAAGAATTTTTAAGAGTTGGTATTCCTTTTAAAAGGATAAAGATTCTAAAGGGATACTTTTGCAAGAAACGCCTTCCTTTGTTTGAATCCAGTCTATTGAAACTCTTTTAAGAGCAGCTTTGATAACGAGCATGAAGAGGATATACATTTTTTATAAAGTTTCCAAGAATTTTCTTAAATTAAGTTTTTTAAGCAAAAAATATGAAAGCTTGTATTGTTTTTCTTGTGTTTTATTTTAGTTATTGTATATACTCCTAGTATCCGCTATTAAACTTTTTATTTGAGAAAGAGGCATAAATGGCCCGCGTAACGGTAGAAGATTGTATTGATAAAGTTGATAACCGCTTTGAATTGGTACTTTTAGCAGGCCATAGGGCGCGTCAGATTTCACAAGGAGCGCAGATTACAGTTGATCGTGATAATGACAAAAATCCGGTTGTTGCTTTGCGTGAAATAGCAGAGGAAACATTGTCGCCTGCTGATTTAAAGGAAGATCTTATTCATTCGCTGCAAAAACATGTGGAAGTCGATGAGCCAGAAATGGCAAGTGAACTTATCACCCATTCAAGTGAAGCTGAAAGTGTTTTTAATACATCATCGCAAGAAGAAGGCACTTCATTTGATCAGATGTCAGAAGAAGAACTTTTAGCGGGTATTGAAGGTTTGGTTGTTCCAGAAAAAAGTGACGATTATTAATTGCGCCAGTGAATATTACAGGAATAGAGATACTTTGTCTGTAAGAAGCTATTATTTTTCTTGTCATTTATTGATAAGATGTGTTCAATGGGCGTTAGAGGTGTGAAAAGATAAAGGATATGCTCGTATGATGCGTCAGTGTGAGCTTGTTGAGCGTGTTCAACGTTACAAGCCTGACGTAGATGAGGCTCTTTTAAACAGAGCCTATGATTATGCAATGCGAAAGCATGCCCACCAAAAGCGTGCTTCGGGAGATCTCTATTTTTCTCATCCTTTAGAAGTTGCTGCTATTTTAACAGATATGCGGTTGGATGAAGCAACGATTGCTGTTGCTCTTTTGCATGATACGATTGAAGATACAAGCGCTACACGAGCAGAAATTGATCAGCTTTTTGGCTCTGAAATTGGGAAGTTGGTTGAAGGTCTTACAAAGCTTAATAAGCTTGATCTTGTCTCGAAAAAAGCTGTACAGGCAGAAAATCTTCGTAAACTTCTGATTGCCATTTCTGATGATGTTCGTGTTCTTTTAGTCAAACTTGCAGATCGCCTTCATAATATGCGTACCCTTGGCGTTATGCGTGATGATAAACGTCGGCGAATTGCTGAGGAGACGATGGATATTTATGCGCCACTTGCGGGGCGTATGGGTATGCAGGATATGCGCGAAGAGTTAGAGGATCTCTCTTTCTTTTATTTAAATCCAGACGGTCATCGTACGATTACCAATCGACTTTCTGAATTATTGAAGCACAACCGTGATTTGCTTTCCACGATTGAAAATGAATTGACAAAGCTTTTTTTCGAGCATGGCATTAAAGCAGATGTTAAAAGTCGTCAGAAAAAATCTTATTCAGTCTTTCGCAAAATGGAAAGTAAAGCCTTATCTTTTGAACAGTTATCGGATATTTTTGGATTTCGTGTGATTGTTGAATCGGTTAATGATTGTTATCGTGCTCTTGGTGTTATCCATACGACATGGCCAATGGTTCCTGGTCGTTTTAAAGATTATATCTCTATACCAAAACAAAATGATTATCGTTCTATTCATACAACTATTGTGGGGCCTTCAAGACAACGCGTTGAATTACAAATTAGAACAGCTGCCATGGATGAAGTTGCTGAATATGGGGTTGCGGCTCATTCCATATATAAAGAGCAGGGTTCCAATTATTCGGCTTCGAAATTGTCAAGCGAAACGAATGCCTATGCATGGTTGCGTCAAACGATACAAGCTTTATGTGATGGAGATAATCCGGAAGAGTTTTTAGAACATACAAAACTTGAACTTTTTCAAGACCAGGTTTTTTGTTTTACGCCAAAAGGTCGTTTAATTGCTTTTCCTAAAGGCGCAACACCTATTGATTTTGCTTATGCTGTCCATACAGATATCGGTGATTCTTGTGTAGGCGTAAAAATTAATGGTCGTATTATGCCTTTAATGACTAAATTAAAAAATGGTGACGAAGTTGATATTATCCGTTCACATGCTCAAATTCCGCCAGCCGCGTGGGAACTTCTTGTTGTCACAGGTAAAGCACGTTCAGCTATTCGACGCGCAAGTCGAGCAGCGGTCCGTAAGCAATATTCTGGCTTAGGATATCGTATTCTTGAACGTTCGTTTGAATATATGGGAAAACAATTTTCAAAAGATGTTTTGAAGAAAGTTTTGCCACGTTTGGCACGTAAAGATGTAGAGGATGTATTGGCTGCTGTTGGGCGTGGAGAGCTGTTTTCGGCTGATGTGATTAAAGCGGTTTATCCTGACTATCAAGAGCGTGTAGTACAAAAGTCATCTTTCAAGCCTGGGGAAGAAGGGTGGTTTAATATTGAAAATGCTCAAGGGATGATTTTTAAGGTTCCAGAAAAAGAAAAGGATGCTATGATAGAGGACCAGCAGTCTAAGGCATTACCTATTCGAGGAACCCGTGGGGATATACCTGTATGTTTTTCACCAGAAGGCGCTGTGCCTGGAGATCGGATTGTTGGTATTATGCAACCAGGTGCTGGAATTGTTATTTATCCAATACAGTCTTCGGCTTTGAAGGCGTATGATGATCAACCAGAACGGTGGATTGATGTCCGCTGGGATATTGATGCCCAAATGAATGAACGTTTTCCTGCACGGATAAATATTTTGATTGTAAATAGCCCAGGTTCTTTAGCTGAAATTACGCAAATAATTTCTACCAACGATGCCAATATCCAAGATTTATCTTTTATCCGTACAGCACCAGATTTTACAGAAATGATGATTGATTTAGAAGTTTGGGATTTAAAACATTTGAATCGTATTTTTTCTCAATTAAAAAAGGCAGATTCAGTCAGTACAGTACGGCGGGTTCATGGATAACAAGAAAGATTTTGCAATGAATACACAAGATGTCATTGATATTTTTAAACAGGCAGATGCTATTCTAGAAGGGCATTTTATTTTAACATCGGGGCGCCATAGTGCGACTTATATGCAAAAGGCGAGAGTGTTTATGCATGCTGACTTGACAGAAAAGCTCTGTCGTGGATTGGCTGAAAAAATCAAAAAATCTATTGAAGGAAAAATTGATTATGTTGTGGGTCCTGCAATTGGTGGTCTTATTCCTTCCTATGAGACTTCGCGTCATCTTGGTGTTCCTTCTCTTTGGGTAGAGCGTGTCAATGGAATCTTTGAATTGCGTCGTTTTGAAATCAAGAAGGGGGCACGGGTTGTTATTGTCGAAGATATTGTGACAACGGGTCTTTCTATTCGTGAGACTGTTGAGGCTTTGACAGCAGTAGGAGCAGAGGTATTGGCAGGAGCATGTATCCTTGATCGTTCTGGTGGTAAGGTGGATGTTGGCGTTCCGTTGATTGCGCTTGCTGAATACGAGATAGCTTCTTATGCGAGTGATGCACTTCCTGCGGATCTTTCTGTTCTTCCAGCGATTAAACCGGGCAGTCGAAATATCTAACTGTCTTTCTATTTTTTTATGCAAAAGCTTAAAAAGATTAATTTGGATGATGTAGATTATTTCATCATCAAAAGATGTGTATATGAGAGTTATATGCTTTTTCGTCGTCGAGAACCAATTAGTTGTGTAGCACGTATTAGACTTTGGTTATGGCCACGTCGTTCATTTTTTCGCTCATTTTCTTACATTTATAAACGTATTTTGCGTCTATCTGCAACACCGCATGAAGTTGCGTTAGGGGTTGCTATTGGTATTTTTTTAGCCTGTTCTCCTATCTTCGGGGTGCATATCATCTTGGCAATATTTCTTTCTTGGCTTCTGCGTGCAAACTTTGCGGCCGCAATCATTGGGACGGTTTTTTCTAATCCACTCACATTTTTATTGATTGCTATGGCTGATTATAAAGTAGGATATTTTTGTTTATCGCTTTTTAGTGATGTCAATGAGATTTCTCTTTCTCAAATTCGTGCTCTGTTTAGTGGTTTGACAGTGTCAAATCTTCCTCTTCTTTTTAAAGGTGCATGGGACACAATTATGAGGCCTATGATTTTAGGTGGAGCTCTTTTAGGTGTTGTTTTTGGTGGTTTATCTTATATAGGTGTTTACAGAGCAACAGCTCGTTTTAAACAAAAGCGCTATCAAAAGATTATAAAAAAAGGGCGTTTAAAGAAGCATTCATCGTAAGAAAGATCGGGTAATATCTTATGATTGTTGGTCTTGGAAGTGATTTAGTTGATATACGACGTATTGAAAAAATGTTGGTTCGTTATGGCGAGCGTTTTATCCAACGTATTTTTACGGATATTGAAAGGAATAGATCCGAAAGTCTTAAAAAAAAATCTTCTTCTTATGCGAAAAGATTTGCTGCTAAAGAAGCATGTGTTAAAGCTTTAGGAACGGGAATCGCTTGTGGTATTAATTGGAAAGACATAGGTGTTGTTAATTTGCCATCTGGTAAACCAATCATGGAATTAACAAATTGTGCGCAAGTGCAACTTCAAAAGTTATTACCTCCTCATCATGATGCGGTTATTCATCTCAGCATAACGGATGATTTTCCTTGGGCGCAAGCATTTGTTATTATTGAAGCACTTCCACGTGGATAGATGGCGTGAGAGATTGTGCTTTTGTTATTTGAATATTATGATGAAAAAAAATTATATTTGTGATGAGAAGGCAGTTGGTGATGATCCAAAAAGATAAAGTGCATAAAAAAGAAAAAAAGGTGGGATTCTTGAATTAATTTCTGTTCTAATACAAGCTCTGCTTTTAGCCGCGTTTATTCGGACACTTTTTTTTCAGCCTTTTAGTATTCCTTCTGGTTCAATGCGTCCTACTTTATTAGTGGGGGATTATCTATTTGTTTCTAAATATGCATATGGGTATTCTCATTTTTCAATGCCCTTTTCTCCTCCCCTTTTTTCTGGACGTATTTGGGCCTCTCAACCTAAACGGGGAGATGTGGTTGTTTTTCGTTTACCAAGTAATCCGAAGATTGATTATATAAAACGTGTTGTTGGGCTACCAGGTGATCGTATACAAGTTCGTCAAAGTGTTCTTTATATTAATGATGAGGCTGTTTCGCGTCGCTTTATGGGAGAGATTGATAATTCTGATATAACGGAAGTCAACTATCCCGTTGAGGTCTATCGTGAGACACTGCCCAATGGTGTTAGCTACGATACGCTTGATTTAGCTTTCATCCCAAAAGTTGATGATACAGAAGTCTTTGAAGTTCCTCAGGGACATTATTTTATGATGGGTGATAACCGCGACAATTCGGATGATAGTCGTTTGGATGTAGGCTATGTTCCAGAAGAAAATCTTATTGGTCGCGCGAGCATAATTTTCTTTTCTATCAGTAACGGTTCAAGTGCTTGGCAGATTTGGCGCTGGCCATTTGATGTGCGTTGGAAACGTTTGTTTTCTTTCATAAATACGGTTCATGATTTGCCGCTTATCAAGCAAGGAAACAACGATGAAACGTCTCGTGATTGATCAGCTTTTCAAGCTGACGGGGCATCGTTTTAAAGATGAAGAGAGATTAAAAAGAGCATTAACCCATGCAAGTGTACAAGATTCGGAACAGGGGAATTATGAACGGTTAGAGTTTTTAGGTGATCGGGTTTTAGGGCTTTTGATTGCAGAGATGCTCTATCAGCTTTTTCCTCAGGCAAGTGAAGGTGAATTATCAGTCCGTTTGAATCATTTGGTTAATGCGCAGACATGTGCTGATATTGCACGTGAAATGAGGCTGCCTGATATGATCCATGTTGGTTTTGAGATGAAAAATTTTGCAGGACGTCGACTCATTAATATGCATGCAGATGTCGTGGAAGCTTTGATTGCCGTGATTTATCTAGAGGGAGGATTGGAAAGCGTTCGTCCCTTTATTCAAAAATATTGGCAAGGTCGAGCAAAAAAAATGGATGCTGGTCGACGTGATGCCAAAACAGAATTACAAGAATGGGCACATATCCAAGGCAATGCACAACCACATTATCAGGTTATTAAACGTTCAGGTCCAGATCACGATCCTGTTTTTATAGTAGAGGTCAGTCTTTCAGGTTTTGCTTCAGAGATTGGGCAGGGAAGTTCTAAAAGATATGCTGAGAGGATGGCCGCTGAAAAAATTTTACGACGAGAGGGAGTATGGAAAAACGTGGGAAAAAATGATCATGAGTGACGTTATGAAAACACGCTCTGGGTTTGTTGTGCTTATTGGGATGCCTAATGCTGGTAAATCGACATTGGTTAATCAATTGGTTGGAACAAAAGTTTCAATTGTAACGCATAAAGTACAAACAACACGAACTTTAATCCGCGGCATTGTCATTCATGATGATGTGCAAATTGTGTTAGTCGATACACCGGGTGTTTTTCGTCCTCATAAGCGTTTAGAACGTGCCATGGTCTCTGCGGCTTGGGGAGGTGCTAAAAGTGCTGATGTTCTTCTTGTTTTAATTGACGCTCAAAGTGGTCTTTCAGATGAAGTTGATAGGATGTTAGATATTGTAAACAATATGAAACAAGAAAAAATTCTTGTTCTCAATAAGGTTGATACCGTTGTTAAATCATCTCTTCTAGCGTTAACCACTCAAATAAATGAACGTGTAAAGTTTGCACAAACATTTATGATTTCTGCTCTAAACGGTTCTGGTTGCAAGGATTTACTTCATGCGTTGAGTAACATGATGCAGGAGGGGCCGTGGTATTATCCGGAAGATCAAATTTCCGATATGCCGATGCGTCATCTTGCTGCAGAAATTACGCGTGAAAAACTTTTCCTTCGTCTTCATGATGAGCTTCCTTATTCTTCCACAGTTGAAACAGAAAGCTTTGAAGAGCGTTCAGATGGTTCTGTTAAAATTAACCAAGTTATTTATGTAGAGCGTGAGAGTCAGAGGAAAATTGTTTTGGGGGCAAAAGGCGATACAATTAAAACGATTGGTCAAGCAGCACGCAAGGAACTCATGGAAATTATGGACCAAAAGGTTCATCTTTTTCTCTTTGTAAAAGTGCGCAATAATTGGGATACCGATCCAGAACGTTATCGCGAAATGGGATTGGATTTTTTGAAATAATTAAAATAAAATGAAATGGAAAGAACAAGCTGTTATTCTTGGGGCACGCCAATATGGCGAAACAAGTGTTATTCTTGAGATTATGACGCGCGAGCATGGTCGTTATATGGGCGTGGTAAAAGGGGGACGTTCACGTCGTATGGCCGCTCTTCTTCAGCCGGGCAATTTTGTGGAGGCTGAATGGTGGGCGCGTTTAGAAGAACATCTAGGGCTTTTTCGCCTTGAAGCACTGGATTTACATGCGGCACGATTAATTTGTTTACCGGAAGCACTTTATGCTTTGCAATTGATTGCTTTTCATTTACGGCTTCTTCCTGAGCGTGATCCACATCCCGTTTTATATGATATTTTACACCTTTTTATGCAGAATTTTGATGAACCATTTGTCAATGCAGAATTGCTTGTACGTTTTGAAATGCGGCTTCTTGAAGAACTTGGCTTTGGTCTTGATTTATCTTGTTGTGCTGCCACAGGTCGCCAAGAAAAGCTTTATTACGTATCGCCAAAATCTGGACGGGCTGTTTGTGAAGAAGCAGGGGAGCCTTGGAAAAAAAAGCTTCTCATTCTTCCACAGTTTCTTGTGCAAAGAGCAACCCGTCCTGCTAATTTTAGGGATATAATGGATGGTTTTAACTTAACGGGTTTTTTTCTTATGCGTCATGTTTGGGAGCCACGAGATATCAAACAGCCATCGGTGCGGATGAATTTGATCCAGTTGTTTGAGCGTCGATTTGGTATACAAGACTTTATTTGTTGATCTGATCATAATTGAATAGAATAGAAAAATGAAAGTTTTAGAGACAATTGCGGAAGTTCGCCAATATATTTCACAGGAGCGGCATTTAGGCTTTTCGATTGGTTTTGTTCCAACAATGGGAGCACTCCATGAGGGGCATCTGGCATTAGTACAGCGTGCAAAAGCAATGTGTGACCGTGTATTGGTTTCTATTTTTGTTAATCCAAAGCAATTTGGACCCCATGAGGATTTTGCTCAATATCCAAGAAATTTGAAAAGTGATTGTACTTTATTAAAAAAAGAGGGTGTTGAATGTGTTTTTGCGCCTTCTGTAGAAGAAATGTGGCCCTTGGGAAATGATACAATTGTAGAGGTAAAAAAATTATCACGTATTTTGATGGGAAAATTACGTCCAGGGCACTTTTGTGGTGTAACAAGCGTTGTGGCTAAGCTTTTTAATATTGTTCAACCCGATAAAGCTTTTTTTGGAGAAAAAGATTTTCAACAAATTTTAATTATTCGGCGTATGGTTGAGGATTTAGCTTTTCCTGTTGAAATTGTTGGTGTTCCTATTTTACGTGAAGCAGATGGTGTTGCACACTCTTCACGGAATAAACTTTTAACATTAGAAGATCGTAAAGCGGCTAAAATTATTCCTGAAAGTGGAAAAGCTGCTGAAAAGCTTTACCATGAAGGTGAGCGGTCGGTTGATAAGTTATGCAAAACTGTTCGCAATATTTTACAACAAGAAACGCGTGCCATCATTGAAGCAATAGATTTACGGGATATGAAAACTTTGCATGCGGTCAAAGGAAAATTGAATAGACCGGCAGTTTTATTACTGACGGTTCGTTTTGGTGAGGTAAGGCTTATTGATCAATATATATTGCAAGAAAAGGGCGGAAAATGAGTATACATAAAACTGTAAGGCGCATAACATCTTCTCAAATACGTGAAAGAAAAGGACAACAGCCAATTGTTTCTTTAACAGCTTATCAAGCTTATACGGCGCGGATTGCTGATCCCTATTGCGATATTCTTTTGGTTGGTGATAGCCTTGGTATGGTGGTATATGGATTTGAGACAACACTTCCTGTTAATTTAGATATGATGATTTTACACGGGCAGGCTGTGGTACGTGGGTCTCAAAAAGCTCTTGTCGTTATCGATATGCCTTTTGGCTCTTATGAGGAAAGTAAAGAGCAGGCTTTTGTTAATGCATCGCGTGTTCTGGCACAAACGGGATGTGGGGCCGTTAAGCTTGAAGGTGGTGCTTATATGGCCGAAACAATAGATTTTTTATGTAAACGTGGTATTCCAGTGATGGGGCATATTGGTCTCACACCCCAAGCGGTGAATCGTTTTGGTGGTTTTAAGACACAAGGGCGTAAAGAGAGTGATTGGCAGAAAATTGAAGCTGATGGGATTGCAATTGAAGAGGCTGGTGCTTTTGCTGTTGTGTTAGAAGGAATTGTCGAGCCTTTAGCGGTAAAATTGACAGAAAAGCTTTCTATTCCAACCATCGGTATTGGTGCATCCAGTCAATGTGATGGACAAGTATTGGTGATGGAAGATATGTTGGGCTATGGTGCGCATGTACCAAAATTTGTACGTCGTTATGGAGACTTTGAACAAGCCATGGAAACCGCAATCAAAAACTATGCAGAGGATGTTACATCCCGTGCTTTTCCAGCGGATAATGAAGTTTATAAACTGAAATAGATGTTCAGTTTAAGATAAAAAGTTTGAGAATAGAACATTTATTGTTTCGATAATAAATAGGGAGTGTTTCATATATTTTTGTATGTCATTTGAATTGTGATTTCTCTCATTGCTTTTTTCTTTAATTGGAATACGCTTTTCATGCAAAAGAGAGACGCCATTGGCATGCTAATTTGCGCGCTTTAAAAAACTTTCTTAAGATCCCCAATCCCATTTCGTGACAGCACTTGTAAATAGCATAACGATTATAACGATAAAGTCTCTATGAAGTATATAAAATTTGTTAATTACCGCCATCTTTACGTTTCACAAAAGAGTAAGCTGGTTCCATTACACATTTTACCAACTTTCAATGTTGCAGCAGTGCTTAATACTTGAGGCGGTCCATAAGAGGCATTTTTAGTTCTTTCTTGTATAGTTTTATTCACATAACTCTCTCTGTTTAGATGTGTAAGAAAATGATTTGATTGATTCAATATAAACAGAAAAAATAATAAATTATTATTATAAATCAGTATATTGATTTTATATGTTATTGGTAAATGGTTACGGAGGCTCTTTTAAAAGGCTCTTCTTTGGGTGTAAAAAACTTTTGTTTCGATGATGTTTTTTTAATTGATAGGATATAAGGGCGGTAATTGTAGAAGAGTAATAAAGATGCTCAGCTTTATTACTCTATAGCACTTTCGCGCCATAAATGGAAAAAAACGATATATATTCAGCTATAATGACAAGAATAAATAATGCGAAGAGATCTATGATCTTTGGGTATCCAAGTCATTAAAGCGCGTTAAAAATTCTTTTTCAATTTGTTGTGTAGAGGAGGGGTGTAAATGAAGATCATCCGGTACAATATTATTGGGAGAGCCAAAATAGCGAACGGCTTCTTCTGTCTTGAATCCAGCAAGCGTGATTGCTTCATAATATGCTGCGATACGGTCAGCTTGTTTAATTTTTTTTAAAAGCTTTTGAGAAAGATCAACGGGAAGAGAAAAGCGCATGTGAATAGCATCTTGGATGCGCTTTTCGATGCATTCATATTGTTTTCCTATGACAGCTTTAAAGGGTGAAATCATATCGCCGATGACGTATTCTGGTGCATCATGAAGAAGCGTATAAAGACATTCGGTGCTCTTTGTTTGTGGGAAAAGTTTTTGAAATATTTGTTCAACCAAAAGTGAATGTTGGGCAACAGAATAGGCGTGATCTCCTCGTGTTTGACCATTCCAACGGGCCACGCGAGCAAGTCCATGGGCAATATCTTCAATCTCGATATCAAAAGGAGAAGGGTTGAGAAGATCAAGTCTGCGTCCAGAAAGCATTCTTTGCCAAGCGCGTGCTTCTCCACTTTTTAATAGTTCAGCTTTAGCCATGCATATTTTCTATCTTAATTTTCAGGAAAGGTAAAATTCATATTTTCAGCAATATGTATGGTGACAGGAATATTTTTTACAGTAAAGGGGATATTTTGATCCATAGCATCTTTGACGTGGTCAATACGCATTAAAGCAAGAGCCTCATTTGCGACACATGTTCCCAAATGCCCAAGTACTTTTGTTCCTGCTTCAATACTTGCTTGAGGGGGGAGATCACACTGGCCTTTTACAATTAAAATACGGCGTCGTGCTGCACGGCGGTGGTGCATTCGTGAAACAATTTCTTGTCCAATATAACACCCTTTGTTGAATGCAAGTCCATTGATTTGATCGTAATTAATATCATGAGGAAAGACTTTTCCGACTTCATAGTCTTGACCACTTTCCGCAATCGCATAACGAATACGCAATTGATTCCATGCGTCATAATCTTCTGAAGCTAAAAACGGAACTTTGCTGTAGATTCTTATTATTTTTTCTTGTTGTGGGAAGCGTTTATCAACAAAATTTGAATCAAAATTTAAACTATCTAATTCATTCTTCCAAGAAACTGTTACAAGCTCTTGTAATGGTTGTATAATTTCTACTTTTTTACGCAGTTTATAAAGCAACAGACGCTTATAGAGTGTATCGGCCAAAGACATCTCAATATCAATAAAATAGCCTTCCTCTTTTTTACCGATAAGAAAATCAGCAAGGACCTTTCCTTGTGGAGATAAAAGCGCTCCAGGGAAAATTGCTTGGGGGGGGATTTTTTTTACATCTGTCGTGATCAGGGATTGTAAAAAATCTGTTGCTTCTTCGCCTATAACTTGAATAATTTCGCGATTTTTTAAGCAAATGGCGTTTTGTTTTTCAATCATGGTTCTTGCCTTTCTGCTCAAAGTTACCTAATCGATAAGTGAGCAACATGTAAGGAGCGTGGCTATGTTTAAAACATTTGATACAATTTTTAAAGGTGCAACAGTTGTGAATCATGATGGAAGAAGCAAGCGTGATATTGGTGTTATAAATGGCCGTATTGCGGAAATTGGTGACCTTACATGTGCTTCGGCTGGTGAGGTGATTGATTGTACGGGACTGCATATTTTACCGGGAATTATTGATAGCCAAGTACATTTTCGTGAACCAGGCAATGAACATAAGGAAGATTTGGAAAGTGGTTCATATTCTGCTGTGTTAGGGGGGGTTACAGCAGTCTTTGAAATGCCGAACACCAATCCATTGACAACATCAGAAGATACATTAAGGGATAAGGTTAAGCGCGGATTTCATCGCATGCATTGTGATTTTGCATTTTGGGTTGGAGGAACGCGTGAAAATGCTCATGAACTCTCTGAATTAGAAAGACTTCCTGGTGCGGCTGGAATTAAAGTCTTTATGGGGTCTTCTACAGGAGATCTTTTGGTCGATGATGATGAAAGTGTACGTCTTATTTTGCAAAATACACGCCGTCGTGCAGCCTTTCATTCTGAAGATGAGGAAAGGCTCAAAGAGCGTAAAATACTGCGTATTGAAGGGGATGCCTCATCACATCCCGTTTGGCGTGATGAGATTGCGGCGTTAAAGTGTACACAACGTTTGGTAAAAATTGCGCATGAAACGAGGGCTCGCATTCATGTGTTACATCTTTCGACAGAAGAAGAAATTGATTTTCTAAAAAAACATAAAGATGTTGCAACAATTGAAGTGACACATCATCATTTAACTCTTACGGCTGATGATTATAAGCAATTTGGTACATTAATTCAGATGAATCCACCTATTCGTGAGCCGCGTCATCGTGAAGCTCTTTGGTATGGTGTTCAACAGGGGATTATTGATGTTTTAGGTTCTGATCATGCGCCACATACCCTTGAAGAAAAGCTTCAACCTTATCCCTCTTCGCCTTCAGGAATGACAGGGGTGCAAACAACAGCAGCTATTATGTTGACACATGTGAATGCAGGAAAAATGTCTCTTGAGCGTTTTGTTGATCTCACTTCACATAGTCCTAGTCGTATTTTTGGTATCAGCTGTAAAGGACGTCTTGCTGTTGGATATGATGCTGATTTGACGATTGTTGATCTTAAACGGGAAGAAGTCATTACGAATGCCCTGATTGGTTCGCGTGCCGGTTGGACGCCCTATGATGGTCAAAAGGTTAAAGGCTGGCCTGTTGGAACGATTATCCGCGGTATGCGCGTTATGTGGGAAGGTGAAATTGTCACACCTTCACAAGGAGAACCGGTTAAATTCATAGAAACTTTGGTGTAGACAGCATAAATTTTATCTTATGATGCCAAAAACACCATCTTTTAGGGCAGTGATGTGATATTAAGGCATATCAGATTTCTTGATACATAATGTTTCAGTGTCTAATGAATGTCCTTAGGCTTTTTTCTAGAGTGTTAATGAAGCAAATTGTATGAGTGGGAATTTTAGGTGAAATCTGCTAGAATTCGGACTTTTATATCGGTATGGGGTAGGAGTTTTTATCCTTAAAAAACGCAGGGAGAAGGACAAAGAACGATATGGAGGAAAGACTCCCATAAGAATAAAAGCATTATTTTTCAAAAGTTACTCTCTTTTGAGAAGCCAGTTTATTGATCTTTGCATTTATGAAGGCGGCATCGTTGATGTTACTAAAAGTGAGGGAGATATTTTTTTACAGGTTCGCTGTTATAATGCGTGAGAAGGTTTTCAGATAAAGTTCTTCCCTCTTCAATGTATCTTTGATTAGCTTCAATGGCAGCTTGTGTACAATGATGATAATTTTCAGAAAAAGCAAGATAGGATTCATTAAACGCTTCATAAAAATAAGCGCGTCTTTGTGGGGTGGGGTGTTCTGCTTCAATCAGTGCGTTCATATAATCATACCATTGGTTTGTGGGGACTCGCAAAGATTTTGGAGAGAATGCAGGGATCCCAAAATTTCCGCGAGGCGAAGGAGTTTTTTTTCATAAGGTGGAGATTGTTGCGCAAAGACTGGCATTGAAATGATAAGAAATGTTAAAATAATAATATTCATCAATCTATTACGCATTATTTTTATTACTTTCTTTGAATAAAACTCTGTACAAATAAAATAATTATGGCATGAAAATGATGTCTAAAAATAGAGTAATTGCGACGTTATTCTCAATGATTTCTTATAAAATATAGGGCGTAAAAGATCGTAAGAAACCCATTGTGAAATATTGAAAATGCTGATGAAACTCTGTGTGGTTAAAAATTTAGATTTTGTTTTTTTTTCATATAAATTCAAACTGTATAGTTTATGAAATTGTTTCTAAGGCTTCTTTTCTTAAGGAGGAATAAGATCTTTATCAAATCAAATGCTTTTAATTAAATAAAAGGGAGTGTTTTTATGATAAATGATGAATACAGCTTCGAGACAATGTGGAAGAAGAATTTTATATAAGCTAAAAGTTTTTATTCTAAACTGCATAATGCGATCATTTGAGATAAGAGACATCTAAAGGGGCGGTGCATCATATCGTTCACGGAGTATAATGATGAAAGAGTTGCGATTTTATAATACGCTGACACGAAAAAAAGAAAATTTTATACCAATCGATCCGACAAAAGTACGTCTTTATGTTTGTGGTCCAACAGTTTATGATTATGCGCATATAGGTAATGCACGTCCTATCATTGTTTTTGATGTTTTATTTCGCTTATTGCGTTATATTTATGGTAATGATCATGTTCTCTATGCGCGTAATATTACCGATGTCGATGATAAAATTAATGCACGAGCCGCCCACGAATATCCAAATTTGTCACTCAATGACGCTATTCGTCAATTAACAGAACGTACATATGCCCAGTTTCAACAAGACACAATAGCGCTGGGGTGTTTATTGCCAACCAGCCAGCCACGTGCAACTGAGCATTTAGAGGAAATGCGTGCGCTCATTGAAAGGTTACTTGAAAAGGGGCACGCTTATAAAGCGGAAAATCATATATTATTTTCTATAAGCAGCATAAAAAATCCTCCCCATTACGGGGCATTTGCCAATCGTTCTTTAGATGAAATGAGGGCAGGGGCGCGTATTGATGTTGCTGCTTATAAACGAGAGGAGATGGATTTTGTTTTATGGAAACCTTCTGCGGAAGGAGAACCAGGTTGGGAATCGCCGGGAGGCATACCTGTTTTAGGTCGTCCAGGTTGGCATATTGAGTGTTCTGCCATGTCAATGGCAAAGTTATTAGTGCCCTATGGTGGTGGTTTAACTTGCGATGATCCAACGGCGAATATTTTTGATATCCATGGTGGTGGACTTGATTTAATTTTTCCTCACCATGAAAATGAGATAGCACAAAGTTGTTCAGCTTTTGGGACGGAACGAATGGCTAATTTTTGGATGCATAACGGCTTTTTACAAGTTGAAGGCAAAAAGATGTCGAAAAGCTTTGGCAACTTCATAACCATTCGTTCTGTTCTAGAGAATAATTTTTTGGAATTTAATGGTGTTTTAGCTGATGAAATGAGGCAAAATTGGGCGGGTTTATCTGCACGTTTTTCAATGTTGCAAACGCATTATCGTGAACCATTAAATTGGACCGCACAGCGTTTAAGACAATCAAGCAGTGAACTTTATCGTTGGTATGAACTGCTTCGCAGTAAAAAGAGTATAATCGAAAATAATGAAACGATTGATGATACTTTAATAGATGCTCTCGGTGATGATCTTAATACGCCCAAAGCATTAACGGTTTTGCGAAAATTTTATAAAGCAGGGGATGTTTTGGCTCTTGCTCATGGAATGAGTTTATTAGGACTATTACGACAAGAATGGATTAAAGAAATAGACTGCCCATTATTCATAAAAAAAATCTCTCTTGATTCAAAATTTATTGATCAGCGCATTGCCGAAAGACTACGGCTTATCCATAATAAAGAGTGGGACGCTGCGGATACAATTCGTGATGAGCTTGCAGCCGAGGGGATTCTCTTAAAAGATAGTAAGGATCCGCAAAGTGGTGAGCGTATAACTATGTGGGAAATAAAACGATCCTAATTTCCCTATTCCAGCAGTTCTCATAAATAAAAGGGAGAATATGATGGAATTTTTATATCATTACGGATATATCGCGCTTAAGCTGGCCGTAGGTCTTATTGCTTTCCTATTTATTTTAAGAACGACAGGTCGTGGGAGTTTGAGGCAGATGACACCCATCGATTTGGTCAGCAATTTTGTCATGGGAGGTATTATTGGAGGAGTCATTTATAACCAGAATATTAGCAGCATTCAATTATTGCTTGTTTTATTGATTTGGCAAACCTTGATTGCCTCTTTTAATATTTTGGCACGCTATTCAGTTTTTTTTCGCCATCTTATTGCAGGGCGGAATGTTACATTGGTTTTAGATGGGGCCTTTCAAATGGATAAGATTAAAAATTTAGGGATCAATATCAATGATCTTATTGCGATGTTACGTCTTAAAGGATGTCATTTACATGAAGCTGCTTTTGTGCGTTTGGAAACCAATGGTGATTGCACTGTTATTAAAAAGGAAGAGGGGAAGAAATCAACGATTGTCGTGGAAAATGGTGAGGTTATTGATGATGGTCTTAAAGAGATTGGTAAAACAAAAAAGTGGCTTCAGGCAGAATTGAAAAAAAAGCATGTAAAAGTTGAAAATTTATTTGCAGCAGAGTGGTATGAGAAGATAGATCAAAATAATAAACTATATAGTGGATTATTTCTTGTTCCTTTTTCAAAAACAGTCTAACTTCACACAATGAGTAGGTATAGCTTATCGAAAAGCGTAACAAGAGATGGACCTATGAATATATAAATAACACAGGGGGGTGTTTTGCCTGTTTGTGTGGATGATAGAGAAGTAAAGGCTTTATGAAACGCAATGAAATGAGAAAAACTGTATCATCTGATACAGAGGGAACTCTGCACACACTTTACAATTTATGGCCTTATATGTGGCCGGTAGGGCGGCGTGACCTAAAAATACGTGTGCTGTGGGCAATATTTTATCTTGTTTTGGCTAAGCTTGTTCTTATATCTGTACCGTATTTTTTTAAATATGCTACGAATGTGCTTGATACAAGCTTTCAGCTCCCTGAATGGTTTCCATCCAGTTTACTTATTCCCATCATGCTTGTTTTGGCATACAATGCTGCACGTATTATACAGGCTGGATTAAATCAATTACGCGATTCTCTTTTTGCCACTGTTAGTCAATACGCTGTTCGTCAACTCGCTTATAAAACCTTTGTCCATATTCATGAGTTATCTTTACGATTTCATTTAGAACGCCGAACTGGTGGACTTTCTCGCGTGATTGAACGTGGTACAAAAGGGATTGAAGCAATCGTAAGATTTTCAATTCTCAGTACTGTACCGACAGTTTTAGAATTTTTATTAACGGCCTTTGTATTTTACATCAACTATGGAGGGTATTATCTTCTCATCGTTGTTATAACAGTTTTATTATATACCTTGTTTACTATTAAGGCGAGTGATTGGCGTATTCGTATTCGGCAACAAATGAATACAGCAGATACGGAAGCGAATACCCGCGCTGTTGATTCTCTTTTGAATTTTGAAACGGTCAAATATTTTGGCAATGAAACGCTAGAAGCCGATCGTTTTGATGCTGCTATGGCTGGTTATGAAAAAGCTGCAACAAAGATTTGGACATCGTTAAGTTGGCTTAATTTTGGTCAGGCTCTTATCTTTGGTATTGGCATGACGATCATGATGTTGATGTCAGCTTATGAAGTTTTTTATAAGACACAAACTTTAGGAGATTTTGTTTTTATTAATGCTCTTTTAATGCAACTTTCTATTCCACTGAATTTTATTGGTTCAATTTATCGTGATGTTCGACAAGGTTTAACGGATATTGAAGCGATGTTTGATCTTTTAGATGTTCAGCAGGAAATCGTTGATAAATCAGATGCTAAACCGTTAGAGATAAGTGATGGGACCATTCGTTTTCATCAGGTAAAGTTTTCTTATGATTCGGTGCGTCAGATTCTCAGAGATATTAATTTTGAAGTCCCAGGAGGAAAAACAGTCGCCATTGTTGGTCCATCGGGTGCTGGTAAATCAACCATTTCTCGATTGCTTTTTCGGTTTTATGATGTTGATGCGGGCTCTATCACAATTGACGGGCAGGATATTCGTAATGTAACACAAAAGAGTTTGCGTGAAGCAATTGGTATGGTTCCACAAGATACGGTATTATTTAATGATACAATTGCTTATAATATTTGCTACGGACGTCCAAGTGCGACAGATGAAGAGATGCGCAAAGCTGCTGAAATGGCACAAATATCAAAATTTATTGAGATGTTACCGGAAGGTTTTCAGTCTATGGTAGGAGAGCGTGGTCTAAAATTATCAGGAGGTGAGAAACAACGTGTGGCTATTGCACGAACGCTTTTAAAAGCTCCCCCCTTCTTATTCTAGATGAAGCAACAGCGGCTCTTGATACGACAACGGAACAGGAAATTCAACAAGCATTAGATATTGTAAGCCGTGGACGAACAACATTGATTATTGCGCATCGTCTTTCTACGGTTATTAATGCTGATGAAATTTTGGTTCTTAAAAGTGGTCGTATTATTGAAAATGGGACGCATACAGAGCTTTTACGCAAGAAAGGTTTATATGCTTCAATGTGGAATAAGCAGCTTGAAGCATCGCAAGCTGAAGAAAAATTACGTAAAATGCGTGAAGAAGATGAGACAGGTATTGTTAATCGTAAAAAATAATGTGGGCAAAATGTAATCTATACCTTGTATATAGGGTGATTGATAAAATACATAAAAAGACACAAGGGGAACAAAAAGAGTTATTGCTTGTTTAAGTTTACGATGAATAGGAAATTATATGAGTATTCTACAATCTGTCCATAATGGCTTTGTGCCGATTCATAAAGAAGGTTATCCTTTTATTGTAGCATTTTTTGTTATTTCGCTTATTCTTGGTTGGATATGGAGTCCATTGTTTTGGTGCGGGCTTGTTCTCACGGTGTGGTGTATATACTTTTTCCGCGATCCCGATCGTGTGATCCCTTTAAATTCAAATTGGGTTATGTCGCCTGCAGACGGCCGTATTTCATTTGTGGAATCATGTGTTCCACCTGAAGAATTAGGGTTAGGGCAAGATGAAATGATCCGTATTTCTATTTTTATGGATGTTTTTTCATGTCATATCAATCGTATTCCTATCAATGGTACAGTAGAATCGATCGTTTATCATCTAGGTCGGTTTACCAATGCTGAGTTTGATAAGGCTAGCCAGTTTAATGAGCGTAATGGGCTGGTCATTGAGAGCAAACATGGTAAAATTGCTATTGTACAGATAGCAGGGATGCTTGCGCGTCGCATTGTTTGTTGGTCAAAAGAAAACGATGCCGTTATGACGGGGGAACGATTTGGATTGATTCGTTTTGGTTCTCGCCTTGATATTTATGTACCAACTGAAATGAAATTGCGTGTTGCAGTTGGTCAGACAGCAATTGCTGGAGAGACCGTTTTGGGCTCTTTTGATGATAAGAGTGCTACAACGGACTTCAGATACGATTAGGATACACAATGAAAAATTTTTCGCCATTTTCTTCATTCAACCCTGAAGGGCAGCATGATGATGTTACAAATCGGCGGCGTTCACCTACATCAATGCGATATGTCATTCCCAATATCATTACTATTTTAGCAATTTGCGCAGGGATGAGCAGCATTCGTTTAGCTTTGGAGCAACGCTATGAAGCTGCTATTTTAATGGTTCTTTTGGCCGCAGTTTTAGATGGTGCGGATGGTCGCATTGCGCGTTTAATAGATGGGAGTTCACCTTTTGGAGCACAGATGGATTCTCTTGCTGATATTGTCAATTTTGGTGTGACTCCTGCACTTATTGTTTATTCTTTTATTTTAAATCAAGCACACCACATTGGTTGGGTTGCTGCTCTTGTTTATTGTGTCGCTTGTTGTTTGCGATTAGCGCGTTTTAATGTGATGTTGGATAACACCAATACACCTCAATGGCAGAAAAGTTATTTCGTGGGCGTTCCAGCGCCAGCGGGAGCGTTACTGCTTTTATTGCCTACCTATTTAGGAGCTCTTGGTTTAGTTCCCAGTTGGGGGTGGGCATTGTTTTTTAGTCTTTATACTGTCATTATTGCTTTTCTTTTGATTAGTCGCCTACCAGTATGGAATGCAAAGACAATTGATCAAAATTTAAGACGTGATATCGTGATACCTTGTATGTTGGTCATTGTTATTTATGTCGGTTTTCTTGTAACTTACACATGGATAACTTTATTGATCACAGCTGTTAGCTATATGATTTTTCTCCCCTGTAGTTTTATCGCTTATAATAAACGCGCTGCTTTAGAAGAGAAGAAGGCTGATACCAAAGCCATCGAAAATTGATAAAGTACTTCATTTTTCTTTTGAAAAGCACAGAAAAAAGAGAGCTTTGGTTATTGATATCTCAAATGATGATCAATCAGGGATATGATAATCCACAAACCTATTTTTATGGACATTAAAGAGTTTTCCAGTTTCCTTTAAATCAGGTGAGAGCAAATGGACTATTTTTTTTGCAACTTCTTGTGGTGATGGGAGTGTTTGTGGATCTTCACCAGGCATAGCTTCGGCTCGCATAGCAGTGCGTGTGGCACCAGGGTTGACACAATTAACTTTAATAGGGGTTTGTTTGAGCTCTTCTGCCCAACAGCGCGCAATCATCTCTAAAGCGGCTTTAGAAGCTGCATAAGCCCCCCAGAAAGGACGTGCATTATGCGCAACACTTGAGGATAACAGGATAGCCCGTCCAGCATCAGATTCACGTAATAAAGGCTCTAAGGCTTTCATTAAGCGCCATTGGCTGAAAAGATTTATTTGAAAGACATCTTCAAATACTGTGTTTTCTATATGCGCTATTGGTGAAAGCGTTCCAAGGATTCCTGCATTTGCAACGATAATATCAAGTTTTTTCCAACGTTTTGTAATAGAGAGTGCAAGAGCATCGATATTTTCCATATGATGCAAGTCAAGGGGAACAAGGGTAGCAAAAGCCCCTTTTTCTTGGATTTGATTGTCCAGTTCAGTAAGCCCACTGACTGTTCGTGCAAGAGCAATAATATGAGCACCACGTGCAGCAAGCTCGAGTGCCAAATAATAGCCAATCCCTCTTGATGCACCAGTAACAAGTGCAATACGTCCATGGAGACTAAAGTCATGTTGTGTCATCATTAATCTCTTGTTTTAAGAACAGATGATTGATGAATTTTGGAGAAATTTTCTTGATCAATCAGATGCGTAGGATAATATCCAGTAAAATAATGGTCAGTAAATTGTGGATTAGCGTTATTTCGTTTTTCACCTGCTACAGCAAGATATAATCCATCCGTTGAAAGAAATTCTAAAGAGTCTGCTCCAATAAAATTGCACATAGATTTTAAATCAGGATATTGATTTGCTAAAAGGCTTTCAGCTTTAGGGGTATCAATACCATAAAAGTCAGGATAAAAAATCATAGGGCTAGAAACACGCATATGCACTTCTTTTGCTCCTGCATCACGGAGCATTCGCACAATTTTAAGCGATGTTGTTCCCCGTACAATGGAGTCATCAATTAAAATAACCCTTTTTCCTTCAATAATAGGGCGGTTTGCAGAATGTTTTAACTTGACGCCAAAAGCGCGAATTTGTTGTGTTGGTTCGATAAAAGTACGACCAACATAGTGATTACGAATAATACCAAGCTCGAAAGGAATTCCAATTTCTTGTGCATAGCCAATTGCAGCGGGTGTTCCTCCGTCAGGAACAGGAACAACAACATCACCCTCACAAGGGGCTTCCTGTGCTAAACGGATCCCCATATTTTTGCGTGTTGTATAAACACTCCGTCCTCCAACGATGGAGTCAGGACGAGCAAAATAAACATATTCAAACAAGCAAAGTTTTTCTGGCCTTTCATTTTCTGGTTTTATAATTTTTTTCGTAATTTCTCCATTTTTTTGTATTTCACAGATAATGATTTCCCCATTCTTTACATCACGGACATATTTTGCCCCAATAATATCAAGAGCACAAGTTTCGGAACAAAAGATAGGCTTACCATCAAGTTCCCCCATCACGAGGGGTCTAATCCCAGTTGGATCACGTGCTGCAATAAGCTTTGTACGTGTAAGTGCTAACATAGCATATCCCCCTTCTACTTGCCGAATCGCATCAACAAAACGATCAGAGGACGATTCATAACGTGAGCGGGCAATAAGATGGAGAAAAACTTCTGAATCTGATGTTGATTGACAGATAGCACCAGAAGCGATGAGTTCACGGCGTAATGTAAGACCATTGGTAAGATTACCATTATGAGCAATAGCAATGCCTCCAGCTTTCAATTCAGCAAAAAGGGGTTGAACATTGCGTAATGCTACTTCTCCAGTTGTTGAGTAACGTGTATGTCCAATAGCGCGATTTCCTGGCAAGCGTGCAAGTGTTGCAGGGTTTGTATAGTGATCACCAACAAGACCTAAATGCTTTTCTTGATGAAACATTTTATTATGGTAGGAAACAATACCAGCTGCTTCTTGTCCACGATGCTGGAGTGCGTGGAGTCCAAGAGCTGTTAATGTTGCTGCATCTTCATGCCCAAGAATGCCAAAAACCCCACATTCTTCATGAAGGGTATCATCATCTAATGAAAATTCTTGACAGGAAATATTGCTTTTTATCATCATATTCTTTCAGTTGTGATAGAGAAGGATTATTAATATCACATTTTATATTATTTAGTTTTCTTTCCTTGTGAAAAGCTATTCTCCATTTTTTAGAATTGTCTTTTCATGAGGGAGCTCCTTATGCGTATGTTTATCGCTCTCTTTAAATAAATTTTCCGCCTTTTCGAGGACAGATCCAAAATCTTTTGGAAGTATTTCCCAAACCTTTTGTCCCAGTGAATCTAAAATAGGCCTCATTTTAGCATCTTTTAACCAGTTTGCTTGGTGTTCTGGTTTAATCAGGGCATTAATCAACAACATACCGATGACCATAATCAGTAAACCACGAAGTGCTCCAAAAACAAAACCAATAGAACGGTCAAGAAGACCAATTCGACTATCAATAATAAAATCAGAGATCTTCATTGTAATAATTGAAGTAATAATGAGAACAATAATAAAAATTGTGACCAATGTTGTGATCAATGCAATCATTTTATTAGAAAGATATTGTTCAAAGAAAGGTAAGACAGGCTTAAATAAAAGCAATGTCGTAACAGCTGCAACTGCCCAAGAAATCAACGATAACACCTCACGTGAGAATCCTCTAAGCATAGCAAGAAAAGCGGACAACAGGATGATTACTACGACAATTCCATCAAGGATTGTTATGATCATTTGTTTGTTCCTTATACATAAAGTTTTATTCTTTTAAGTCAGTATAAAAATATATTTTTTGTGCTTATAGCAAGGATCTTTTATATTTTATAGAGTTTTTTCTATATTATCATAGCTATGGTAAAAATCATTTTTTACTTGCGGTAAGAGTAGCAACGAGTTCAGGAAGGTCGGAGAAAGTTTTTTGTTGAAAATTAAGCGACTTCATCATTTCGGTTGTTGTCGTGGGATGGAATGCTCCCTGAAAGCCGAGTTTTTTTGCTTCATTGATGCGTTGTGCTGAATGGGCAACAGCGCGGGTAGCTCCTGAAAGACTGACTTCACCAAAATATACATAATCCGTTGGCAAAGGGATATTGGCAAGAGAAGAGACCAAAGCCGCGGCTACAGCTAAATCAGCGGCAGGTTCTGATATGCGATATCCACCTGCCACATTTAGATAGACATCATGCTGCCCAAAGCGAATGCCACAATGAGCTTCTAAAACAGCAAGAATCATAGAAAGACGATTTCCATCCCAACCGACAACCGCACGTCGTGGTGTTCCAAGGGAAGAGGGAGCAACAAGTGCTTGAATTTCTACCAATATTGGGCGTGTTCCTTCCATTCCAGCGAAAACAGCAGCGCCTGGTGCTTTTTCATTGCGTTCTCCTAAAAATAATTCGGATGGATTGATCACTTCGCGTAAGCCTTTATCAGACATTTCAAAGACGCCAATTTCATCTGTTGGCCCGAAGCGATTTTTTACAGTTCTAAGAATGCGATAATGATGTCCTCCTTCACCCTCAAAATAGAGAACGCCATCAACCATATGTTCAACGACCCGAGGACCGGCAATTTGTCCATCTTTTGTCACATGACCAACAAGAACAACAGCGGCTCCTGTTTTTTTAGCAAAGCGTATCATAGCCTGAGCACCAATCCGCACTTGTGTGACAGTGCCGGGAGATGAATCTGCTGTATCTGACCATAAAGTTTGAATGGAATCGATAATCACCATATCAAGGTTTTTATGCTCGCTTAAGGTTGCAAGAATATCTTCAACATTGGTTTCAGCAGCAAGCTTTACCTCTGTATTATGCGCTCCAAGCCTTTGCGCGCGCAGACAAATCTGCGCAATAGCTTCTTCACCTGAGACATAAATAACATTATGTCCTTTGCGTGCTAAAGCGGCAGCTGTTTGTGTGAGCAATGTTGATTTTCCAATACCTGGATCACCACCAACAAGAAGTGCCGATCCACGAACAAAGCCCCCACCGGTAACACGATCAAGTTCAGCAATACCAGAATGAATACGTGGAGCATCTTGGATATCTCCAGAAAGGGATGTAAGGGTGACGATGCGCCCTTTACGAGTATTTTGCTTAGGACCACTTCCTATGCCGCTATTTATATTTTCTTCGATAAGGGAATTCCATTCTCCACAGGCGCTACATTTCCCTGCCCAACGAGAGTGGACAGTTCCACAATTTTGGCAAATAAATTGAACACGGGTGCGTGCCATACTGATTTAACCGATTTGTTCTGGAAGATAATTGCTATCTGCCAGATCACTAAAGCGTGTGAAGTCAGATTGAAAGGCAAGGGATACGACGCCTGTGGGGCCATGGCGTTGTTTTGCAACAATAACATCAGCTTTCCCCATAATTTTATCCATTTCATCTTGCCATTTTGTATGTTCAAAAGTGCCCAATTTTGGTTCTTCATTTTTGAAATAATATTCTTCACGATAGACAAAAAGAACGATGTCGGCATCTTGCTCGATAGAACCAGATTCACGCAAGTCTGAGAGTTGTGGTCGTTTATCCGTTCTATTTTCGACTTGGCGCGAAAGCTGTGAAAGAGCGATAATAGGGATGTTCAATTCTTTGGCTAAGGCTTTGAGCCCCGTCGTAATTTCTGTAATCTCTTGAACACGATTTTCAGATGAACGCTTTGAGCTACTTGTCATAAGTTGGATATAATCGATGATTAAAATATCCAAACCATGTTGTCGCTTAAGACGCCGTGCACGAGCTGCCAATTGCGTAATTGATATTCCCCCTGTTTGATCAATATAAAGAGGCGCCCTTTGGAGTTGGTTTACCGCACGAATAATTTTTGAAAATTGTTCATCTGAAATATTTCCCCGTCGAATATCAGAAGAAGAGACTTCAGTTTGTTCAGAAATAATACGGGTCGCAAGCTGTTCAGAGGACATTTCAAGTGAGAAAAATCCTACAATGCCGCCTTCATTTTCTTCGGTCTTGCCATTACGGTTATAAGCATTGGCAATATTAAAGGCAATGTTGGTCGCTAGTGAGGTTTTTCCCATACCAGGGCGCCCCGCAAGGATAATTAAGTCAGATGCTTGTAATCCTCCCATTCTTTCATCAAGTGTTTTAATATGGGTGGCTATCCCTGATAATTGTGAAGTGCGCCTTTTCGCTGCACTTGCCATATCGATAGCTTTTTTGATAGCTTCATTAAAATTTTCAAATCCACCTCCATATTTTCCTTTTTCTGCAAGCTCAAATAACTGATTTTCAACAGTTTCAATTTGTTGGGCAGGCGTAAGCTCTACAGGAGCATCAAAGGCTGTATTGACAACTTGAGTTCCAAGATTAATCAAAGAACGGCGGATAAAAAGGTCGTAAATAACACGTCCATAATCTTCCGCGTTAATAATGGTGACGGCCTCTTTGGCTAAGCGGACAACATACTGGTATACAGTAATATCTCCAATGTTCTCTTCCATTTGGAGGTGAGGTTTGATCGTAACGGGATCTACATGTTTTCCTATTTTAATAAGGTGAGATAAAACAGTATAAATCTTTTGATGGAGCGGGTCAAAAAAATGTTCTGATTTTAGAAAGTCGGAAACGCGATCGAGAGAATCATTGTTGATAAAGATGGCACCAAGTAATGCCTGCTCAGCTTCAATATTATGCGGAAGTTGACGAAAAGAAGAGGAATCTTCTTTTTTCGAAGAGCTGATATTAACAACGCTAGTTTCTTCCATAATATTATTTTCCACTAAAATTCTAAGTCTAGCAACTTTAGGTGATCAATTTAAAATCATACATTAACAGTATAGAGCTACAAAGCTTCATTTTAAGTTAAAATCATATAATTAAAAAAAATCTTTTTTCGTTGTTCATTTATCATGCGTGTTTTATTGATAGAATAACACCTATTGCGTATATTTTATTTTTACAATATGCACTTTTTAAGTAGCGGATTTAGGTAATCTAAATTTAAGTATTTTGAAGTTACGTGAGATTAAAATTACAATATCCCCATAAGTATAGCTACTTTTCTATAACTGAAATTATTTTAGATCATATGAAGATATAATAAAATGGTTACTCTTTCAAACGTTAAACTTAAGAGTAGAAATCTAAATTATTTTTTACTTATATACTGGCAAAATAAGAACCATTTCCGCTTATTGCTGTTATCATTTTAGGAATGCAATATCTTTAGATTAAAATGTTGCTCATTCTTTCAAAAAACGAGCCTCTATGAGAGTCATAAAATACTCGCACTTTAAAACGTAAGTATTTTATGACCAATATTTTATATGGAATAAAAGATATAAAACAGGAAAAAGAAGCCATTAAGCTTCTTGATGAGGACTGTTTGTATCGTTGTCATTCATTTCTTCTAGCAACAATTCTTCCTGACTTTCTTCTAATGTTTCTTCTGGAATATTATATACTTCTTCAGCAGAAGTAAGCGTTTCACCTTCTGCTTGGCGTTGTGCTTCACTGGCAGAACGTGCAACATTAATAACCACAGAAATCTGAACTTCAGGATGGAGGTTAAGAGTGATGGTGTGAAGACCGATCATTTTTATTGGATGGTTCAGTTCAATTTGATTTCGTGCAATAGAAAAACCTTCATTCGTTATGATTTCAGAAATATCACGCGTTGATACAGATCCATAAAGTTGTCCTGTTTCACCAGCAGAACGAACAACGATAAATGATTGACCATCAAGTTTTTCAGCAATTTTTTGTGCTTCGCTTTTGCGTTCAAGATTACGTGCTTCAAGCTGTGCACGTTGTATCTCAAAATGTTTTTTATTCGCTTCATTTGCACGTAAAGCTTTCCCTTGAGGCAAGAGAAAGTTACGTGCATAACCATCTTTAACTGAGACAATATCACCCATCTGGCCAAGACGAGGAATGCGCTCAAGTAAAATAATATCCATAGTTTTTCCTTTCGAATAAATAAATTTAGGGAAGTTTTTTGCGTGATTGAAAGTTGTATTGAATAGCGGCCCAAATCCCCATCAAAAGCATCATGAAAGAAACAGGTGGGAAAAAAACAACAGTTAAAATAGCAATATAGACAAGCGAAAGTATAATAACCCGACCGTTTACCCCTTTTGTAATATTGTGAAGGTAGGCTAAACCGCTAATTGATATGATGACAGTATAGGCAGAGCTAAAGACATATGTTCCCAAATTAAGAGAATCGCTCAATTCAATCATTGATGCAATGGAAACAACAACGAAAATAACAATTCCAGAAATTGGAAGACGAAGGGTTTTGCTCCAATCATCTCGAGGTCTTTTTAGCCACTTCATATATTGAGCTGTCATTATTGAAAAATAAAGATTACCAATGAGAAAAACCAAACTATAAACTGTTAGAATAATAGCTGCTAGAGTTGCAGCATGCGCCATTACAAACTCACTAATATTAAGTATATCAGCTTCCTTTAATGATTGCGATTGTTGTAGAGCTTGTACTATATTTGCAGCGATTCTTTGTGCAACGAAAGGGCTATCTGGGCGGGCTTTTACATAGAGTCCAATGAAGGTTACCATAAAAGCAATAAAGTTTGTTAAATGAAAAATAACAGATGATAAAGGGTACCATATCAGTGTATTTTCTTTTTGCTCTGGTCGTGCAAGCCCAAGGAGCCAAGAAGCATAAACAGCAGGAAGAAAAGATAACAGCATAAGCCCAAGAGCAATATAGATATCAGTGACGATGACAAGAATAACAGTTGCACTGATTAAGGCAATAAAGCTAGCAAATGTTCCTTGGCCAAATGCAACAATAAAAATTGGTAATGAAAGAAAGCAACCAAGAAGTAGAGATAAAGAGGGTACTATCTTTTCAACACTGATGATCGCCACTCCTATCACAGCAGCAAACAACCCAGCTAAAACACCGGTCAATATCTCATCAGTACGATCTTTTTTCATTTATTGCTGTCCTGCTTTTTTGCAGTTAGAGGTATCGAAATACCTCAACTATAATATTTAATAGCCTAACATAGTATATAATAAGCCATTTTCCTAAACCATACAAGAAAAGCAACTGAAGAGTTTCTCCAGTTGCACAAGTGTCCTGATCGTTTACTTTATAACATATGGGAGTAAGCCTAAAAAGCGAGCACGTTTGATCGCGTTAGCTAATTCACGCTGCTTTTTCTGACTAACAGCTGTAATCCGTGAAGGAACAATTTTCCCACGTTCAGAAATATAACGTTGCAATAATTTGATATCTTTATAATCAATTTTGGGAGCATTCGTTCCTGAAAAAGGACATGTTTTACGACGACGATGAAAGGGACGACGTGTAGAGGTTTGATTAGTGTCAGCCATCATTCTACCCCTTCTATAGCACTTTCGCGTTGACGACGTGGAGAACGAGAGCGCTCTTCATCCTGACCAATGTGGGCATTACGATCAAGGTGTGAGAGCATTGCAGATTTTTCTTTTTCGTGTTTTTCTACACGAATAGTCATGTAACGCAAAATATCTTCATTGATTCGCATCTGACGCTCCATTTCAGCGATTGCTGCAGCTGGCGCATCGATGTTGACCAAGGCATAATAAGCCTTACGGTTTTTACGAATACGATAAGCAAGAGGACGAAGTCCCCAATTTTCTACACGCCCAACTTTTCCACCGTGCGTTTCAATGACACCTTTGTAAAGGTTCAAAAGTTCATCAACTTGCTGTGGTGCAATATCTTGTCGGGCAAGGAACATATGTTCATAAAGAGCCATTGTTTTGCCTTTCTTCAATTAAGTCTTACCGGTTTTAGCGCAAAGCCTCTGCGACTTGTCTTTTTTGGAAATCCAAAGAAGAAAGGACGCTTTTACAATTCGAGACATCTCAGAGCGGAGATACGGGAGGCCGGAAACATTGTATTTCCTACTGATATTCTACAGCCCTCCGTTCAACCTCCAGCTAAAATGCCGGCAACGAACATTTCACATCTACAGGTTATTTTAAAAAATAGCAAGTTTACGCACATAAAAAAATTGATTTATTAAATCTTGATATATTTTCACTATATTTCCCTCTTCTTCTACAAAAGCGATAATGCTGTAACATACAGATAAAGGAGATAAAAATGGACTTGTTAAACCAGATTGATGTGACACTTTTTAAGATGCTTGTCGGCAATCATCAATCTTGGTCGATTTTAATTTTGTTTAGTATTTTTTGCGCAAAATTTTTAATTTACATTATTCCTCTTCATCTATGTGCGTTGTGGTTTTGTGGTGGAGAAAGGGAACGGTGTGTCGTGCTAAGCATTTGCATGAGCATTTGTACGGCTCTTTTTATAGGTTATTTGATTTCTCTCATTTATTTCCATCCACGTCCATTCGTTGTAGGGTTGACGACACCGCTGATTAAACATCGTGCAACAGCTTCTTTTCCTAGTAATCATGCTTTAACCATTGCATCTTATACAGCGAGCTTTTATTTTTACCGATACAAAGGGACTTTTAAATGTGCTGTGGTATTTTTATGCTTGATCTGTTGGGCACGCATTTTTGTTGGGGTACATTATCCTTTTGATATTTTAGCAGGTATAATTTTAGGAATTCTCATAAGTTTGTGCGTTATTCAGTTTATCGCTCCTTATTTTCCTAAGTTTTTATATCAAATTCCGCCCTTAAAATATAATTTTAAGAGAGATATTCATTCTAAATAAAGCACTTTATCTTGACTTTTTGTGGATGAATAAGGTCAAAAGAAAATAATTAATGGCATAATTTTAGGAGTCGGTTAATGGGTGCAGCTTTTATTTTTCCAGGGCAAGGGAGTCAACTTGTTGGAATGGGAAAGGCGCTTGCAGAGCAATTTGTTGCAGCGCGAATGGTTTTCGAGGAAGTTGATGATGCTTTGGGGGAAAAATTATCAGAGATCATTTTTGAAGGACCTGCTGATGTTTTAACGTTAACAGCCAATGCCCAGCCAGCACTCATGGCTGTATCTATGGCTGTCATTCGTGTGATGGAACAATTAGGGCTTCGTATAGAAGAAAAGGTAAAGTTTGTTGCTGGTCATTCTTTAGGAGAATATTCAGCTCTTTGTGCTGCTGGTACATTCAGTCTCACAGATACGGCAAGGCTTTTGCGTATTCGTGGCAATGCCATGCAGGCTGCTGTTGCGGTTGGTGAAGGTTCTATGGCAGCTCTTATCGGTTTGGAAGAGCAGGTTGTGGAAGAAATTTGCCAAACTGTTTTGGGAGAAGGACTATGCCAGATTGCCAATGATAATGGTGGGGGGCAAATTGTTATTTCAGGTGTTGCAAAAGCCGTTGAGAAAGCAGTAGAGATTGCCTCAACAAAAGGCGCAAAACGTGCACTTCTTCTTCCAGTTTCCGCTCCTTTTCACTCAATGTTAATGCAGCCTGCTGCCGATGCCATGAAGAAAGCACTTTTGACTGTTAACAAAGCAGCGCCTATTATTCCTTTGATTGCCAATGTTTCTGTTGCACCAGAAAGCGATCCTGAGCGTATTGCTACTCTTCTTGTTCAACAAGTAACAGGAAGAGTGCGGTGGCGTGAAACAATAGAATGGATCGGTGCGAATGGGGTTGATACGCTTTTTGAGGTTGGTTCTGGAAAAGTATTAACAGGTCTAACGCGTCGTATTAATAAGGATATAAAAGGAATAACAATTGGCACAGTTGATGAAATAGAAGCAGCACTAGAGATGCTTGGTACTTAATCTATGAAGGAGTTAAAAAATGTTTAGATTAGTAGGACGTAAAGCTCTTGTAACGGGGGCATCGGGAGGAATCGGTGAGGCAATTGCACGTTGTTTCCATGCACAAGGAGCCATTGTTGGACTTCATGGAACACGTGAAGAAAAGCTTCAAGAAATAGCAGCAGAATTAGGACAGAATGTTTTTATATTTCCCGCTAATCTTTCTGAACGTCAATCGATTAAACAATTGGCTGAAGCTGCAGAAAAAGAAATGGATGGTGTTGATATTTTAGTTAACAATGCGGGAATCACCAAAGATGGTCTTTTTGTGCGTATGCAAGATAAAGACTGGGACAATGTTTTAGAAGTTAATTTAACGGCTGCTTCTCTTTTGACGCGTGAATTAACACATTTTATGATGCGCCGTCGTTATGGAAGGATTATTAACATTACATCTGTTGTGGGTGTTGTGGGTAATCCTGGCCAAACGAATTATTGTGCTGCAAAGGCAGGCTTGATAGGTTTTTCTAAAGCTTTGGCACACGAAATTGCTTCACGAAATATTACTGTCAACTGTATTGCTCCAGGATTTATTAAATCTGCTATGACAGATAAGCTTAACGAAAAGCAAAAAGAGAATATTATGGCTGCGATTCCGATGAAACGTATGGGAAGTGGGCAAGATATAGCAGCAGCAGCTGTTTATTTAGCGAGCGATGAAGCATCTTATATGACAGGCCAAACACTCCATATTAATGGTGGAATGGCAATGATTTGAGTATTTTCTTGTATTCCACATTGATTTATAAGACGTATTATTTTAGATAGTAACAGTTGAAATGGAAAGATGCGTCTGTTTCTTTAATAAGGTCGTTGATCAATTGATGTAAAAATGTCAGATTGGTCCATTTTGGAGGGGATATCCACAGGATGTTTTAAATCATTGCTAAAATCTTTTAAAGAATGCATCTATTGCTTGATTAGATGAGTCAATATAGTTAACCAAATTATATAGTTAACCAAATTATAGGAAAATATAAATTTGAGGATTGCAACATGAGTGATACAGTAGAGCGCGTTAAGAAAATTATTGTGGAACATCTTGGGGTTAATGCTGATAAAGTCGTAGAAAACGCAAGCTTTATCGATGATTTAGGGGCTGATAGCCTTGATACGGTTGAGCTCGTTATGGCTTTTGAAGAAGAATTTGGTGTAGAAATTCCAGATGAAGCTGCTGAAACGATTTTCACAGTGGGTGATGCAGTCAAGTTCATTGATAAAGCTTCTGCATGATTGCTAAAAGGCAAAGGCATTTATTGCTTTTGCCTATATTCTACAGGCTTTTTTTGAAAAGAAAGCTTTGAAAGCTGAAGTTTAGTTCAAGGTTAGAAGTTATGAGACGTGTTGTTGTTACTGGTTTAGGATTAGTATCACCATTAGCTGGTAATGTTGAGTATAGCTGGAAACGACTTCTGGAAGGAAGAAGTGGTGTTCGGCGTGTTACTGAGTTTGATGTATCTGATTTGCCATGCCAGATTGCAGCACGTATCCCCTTAGGGGATGGAACAGAAGGAACTTATAATCCTGATTTGTATATGGAACCTAAAGAGCAACGTAAGGTTGATGCATTTATCGTTTATGCAATGGCTGCTGCTAACCAAGCGCTTGCAGATGCTGAATGGTTTCCTAAAAATGATGAAGATCAGATTTGCACAGGGGTATTAATTGGTTCTGGGATTGGAGGAATTGAGGGCATTGTTGAGGCTGGTTATACGCTTCGTGATAAAGGTCCACGTCGTGTTTCCCCATTTTTTATTCCAGGTCGTTTGATTAATCTTGCTTCTGGTTATGTGTCTATTCAATATGGTTTACGAGGACCTAATCATTCTGTCGTAACAGCTTGTTCGACAGGGGCACATGCGATTGGTGATGCCGCGCGTTTGATTATGTTTGGTGATGCAGATGTTATGGTAGCAGGGGGGACCGAATCTCCAATAAATCGAATATCTCTTGCAGGGTTTTCTGCTTGTAGAGCTCTTTCTACTTGTCGCAATGATGATCCTGAACGAGCTTCACGCCCTTATGATGTTGATCGTGATGGTTTTGTGATGGGGGAGGGAGCCGCAGTTGTTGTTTTAGAAGAGCTGGAACATGCCAAAAGGCGAGGGGCACGTATTTATGCTGAGGTTATCGGCTATGGTTTATCGGGTGACGCTTACCACATTACGGCGCCTTCAGAAAGTGGTGAAGGGGCTCAGCGTAGTATGATGGCAGCTCTTAAGCGTGCACAAGTGAATGTGAGTGAACTTGATTATATTAATGCTCATGGGACATCGACGATGGCTGATTCCATAGAGTTAGCAGCTGTTGAGCGTGTTTTAGGGAGTTCTGCCTCACAAGTTTCTATGTCATCAACGAAATCATCTATTGGGCATTTACTGGGTGCTGCCGGTGCTGCTGAGGCTATTTTTTGTGTTTTAGCCATACGGGATAATATAGCCCCAGCGACCCTTAATCTTGACAATCCGTCGATTGAAACGAAAATCGATCTTGTGCCGCACAAGCCGCGTGAACGAAAGATTGATACGATACTTTCAAATTCTTTTGGATTTGGTGGGACAAATGCATCGTTAGTGATGCGACGTTTTAGGGGATAATAAGTATTTTCATTTAATTTCTGCTTTTGAATTTTCTCCTTTATTATAATTATAAGGTGAAAGGGAAATTATAATATTGTCCTTAATTTCTATTGAGGGGTTATGTCCGATATGAAAAATCATTAAAGGACAGAAGTGATTCCTCTTCGAATCATTGAAGCAGATATATGACATGCTAACACATAAAAAACGAAAGAAATCATTTATCGTCCGTAACCCATTGGTTATTATCGGTCATTCTTTTCTTATGCTGATTGTTATTATTCTTTTTGGCATAAGTATTCCTCTTTATATTGGAAAAAGTATTTTTGAGGAAAAGGGAAAAATTGAGGAAGAACAAGTTGTTCTTATTCATCCAGGAACAGGAATTCGTGAGATTGCTTCATTGCTAGAAAAGCGTGGTTTCATTCGGTCATCAGATATTTTTGTTTATGGGGTTGGTTATCACCAAAATACAACTCACCTGAAGGCTGGTGAATATTTAATTCCAGCCCATGCATCAATGCGAGATATTATGGATATTCTTGTGAAAGGAAAATCCATTGAGTATACGTTTACAGTACCAGAAGGTTTAACAGTTCAGCAAGTTTTTGATCGATTAGCGGAAAATGAAATTTTGATTGGGGATCTTCCAAAAGTTTTGCCTCCAGAAGGCTATTTGATGACGGATACTGTTCGTTTTATTCGAGGGACGACGCGTGAAGAAATTATCAAAAGATTGCTCGAAGGACAGAAAAAATTAATTCATAGAATATGGGCTACACGTTCACCTGATTTACCCATTAAATCAATTGATGAATTTGTCATATTGGCCTCAATTGTTGAGAAAGAAACAGGAGTTGCTGCAGAAAGACCAATGGTTGCTGCGGTATTTTATAACCGCCTTGCAAGACACATGCGTCTTCAATCGGATCCAACGGTAATTTATGGTCTCTTTGGAGGAAAAGGAAAGCCATCCGGTCGTGCAATTTACCGTTCAGATCTTGAGAAGGAAACACCTTATAATACTTATAAAATTAATGGTTTGCCGCCAACAGCTATTGCAAATCCAGGGCGCGATTCTTTGAAAGCGGTGGCACATCCACCAAGCAGTGATGCGCTTTATTTTGTTGCAGATGGTTCAGGAGGGCATGTTTTTTCTCGAACCTTAGAAGAACATAATGTGAATGTTCGCAAATGGCGAGAATTAAAGGCAAAAAATTGATTTATAATGATATCGAATCTTTTGGTTTCGTAAATGAGAGTCGAAATAGAGTAAGATTTTTCTATGTAAACTTTTGATAAGAGTGATAAAAAAATCGTTTTCTTATATGTTACGAGTAGAGTGAATGTATGAATAAAAAATCTTTAAAAAATAAAGTAATATATTTATGATAAATTATTTCAATGGAAGAACAAAAGAAAACAATTGATTGGGAAAAAGGTTGAGATAATGTATCACTCAAATTTTGAAAAAAATGATGAACAAAGTAGAGTGGTATAATGACAGACTTTGAAAGTGCATTGAATAGGATAAAAACAAACCAACGTCGTGGTTTTTTATTTATTCTCTCTTCACCTTCAGGTGCTGGTAAATCAACAATTTCTCGGTTACTTCTAAAAGATGGACAATTAGAGCTTTCTGTCAGTGTGACAACAAGGAAAAAGCGTCCTAGTGAAGTCGATGGACTCCACTATCACTTTATTTCAAAGGAAGAGTTTGAACATAAACGTGATAGAAATGAATTTATTGAATGGGCAGAAGTCCATGGGAATTATTATGGCACGTTACGTGAAACTGTTGAAGATGCATTGAGCGCTGGTCGTGATATGTTGTTTGATATTGATTATCAAGGCACTGAGCAGATGCAAAAAAAGATGCTAGGAGACACCGTATCTGTTTTTATTCTCCCTCCATCAATGAAAGAGCTTGTTTCACGTTTACATCGTCGAGCAGAAGATAGTCAAGATATCATCAATTTACGACTGGAGAACGCACGAACGGAGCTAACACATTGGCATTCTTACGATTATGTAGTTATCAATGAGGATTTAGATCAGTCTTTATCACTTATTAAATCAATTTATTTAGCTGAAACCGCAAAACGCGAGAGATGTGCTTTTCTTGGCTCTTTTGTTGATAGACTTATTGCTGAAAATATTGACAAATGACTTTATTAAAAAAGAATGCATAACAAAAGGTACACTTTTTAAAGCATAAGATGCGCTAAAGTTACAAATTCGGAAATAGAGAGCGTTTCAGCACGGCGCGTTCCATCAATGCCAGCTTTTTCTAACAGCACTGCACCTCCAAGTGTTTTGAGGTTTTGACGAAGCATTTTTCGTCTTTGTCCAAAAGCGGTTTTTGTGACGAGGCTTAATTTCTGTGCAGAACAGACAAGAGGTCGTGTTCGTGGAATAATATGAACAACGGAAGATGTGACTTTAGGCGCCGGTATGAAAGCTTGAGGAGGCACATCAAAAGCAATTTTAGCCGTGGTACGCCAGCCAGTTAAGACACTAAGACGTCCGTAATGAGAAGATTGAGGTTTGGCTGTAATCCGTTGGGCAACCTCTCGTTGAAACATCAATGTCATTGATTCATAAAAAGGAGGCCATGGTTCCACTAACAGCCAATTTAATAAGAGTTGTGTTCCAATATTATAAGGAAGATTGGCAATAATGCGTGGTTTTTCAGGGCTTGTTTCAAAGAGTTTTGAGAAATCTTGTTTTAGGGCATCATTACAGATAACTTTTAACTTGTTCGGATAGTGCTTTTCTATTTCTAAGAGAGCCGGTATACAACGCTCATCACGCTCTATGGCTGTTACAATAGCACCCTTTGCAAGCAAGGCGCGTGTGAGACCTCCAGGACCTGGTCCAACTTCAATAATGGGCTTTCCTTCTATATTTCCTGCTTGATGAGCAATTTTAGAGGTTAAATTCAGATCAAAAAGAAAATTTTGTCCCAAAGATTTATGAGCTTGTAAGCCATATGTATCAATGACTTCACGCAGAGGAGGGAGATTATCTATTGGCATGGTATCAAACTATTTTTTGCAAGTTGATTTGCAAGCTTAAGAGCAGCAATAAAGCTTTCAGGAGAAGCTATGCCTTTATCAGCAATGTCAAAAGCAGTTCCGTGATCTGGAGATGTGCGAATAAAAGGGAGACCTAACGTAACATTAACGGTCGTATCAAATTCTAATGTTTTAACAGGGATAAGGGCTTGATCATGATACATGCAAAGAGCAACATCATATGTCTTTCTTGCACATTCGTGGAACATTGTATCAGCAGGAAGCGGGCCTGTAATATTGAGTCCTTTCTTTTTAAGATATTCAATAGCAGGCATGATAACTTCAAACTCTTCTCTTCCCATTGCTCCTCCTTCTCCAGCATGAGGATTAAGACCAGCAACAGCTAAGCGGGGCGATGTTATTTTAAAACGTGTTTTTAAGTCATATTCAGTAATGAAGGCTGTTTGAGTGATTAAATGATGGGTCAGCTGTGAAGGAACATCTTTGATTGGAATATGAACAGTCGTTGGAACTGTCTTTAATCGAGGTCCTGCCAACATCATAACTGGATGATAACATTTATGAAAAGCTTTATGAGCCAAATCGGCTAAAAATTCTGTATGACCTGGAAATTCAAATCCGACATCATAAAGATTCTTTTTTGCAATAGGACAAGTGACAAGAGCACATGCATGACCATCATGAATTAATTGAACACAGCGTTCAATCGCTTCAATGATTCCAGCGGCATTGTCTGATGAAGATATACCTACTTGATCACTTTGTTTGTTTTTTAACGGTATAACAGGAAGAGCATTTTGAAAATTTTTTACAGAATTGGTGGCTAAAACAGATTCCACCTCAACATCAATCTGTAAAAAACGAGCGCGTGAACGAATAACATCTGGATCAGCAATAAGAACAAAAGGTGGAACTTGACGGTTAACACGTAAATTCCACGCTTTTAAAGCTATTTCAGGACCAATTCCGGCAGGATCACCACCACTAACAACAAGAGCAGCCATTATTGAATACGTGCGACACGCCGTAGTTCTTCTAAATATTTTTCGCTTAATTCTTCAAGTTTTTTAGGACTTCTTTTTTTACTGTCTTGAAGAGAAAATATTAGCCGCGCAACATAATCATCAGAAACTCTTTTTATTTTGCAAACAGCAATTGCTTCGATTCCATCAGATGTTTCTTGCAATTTTGTCATCTTTCCAGCAGGTGTTGCAAGAATAGCTTGCTCCCATGCACTGGGAAGTTGAGGTTCCAGAAATTTTCCTAAATGGCGAATTGTAACATCTAAAATACCTCTTGCTTGATTGTGGGCATTTGCACATCCACGGAAATGCGCGCGGAAATTACTTGCTTCTCTTTGACGTCTTTCAAAGATTTCTGAGCGACGATGTGCAGGAATGACAAAAATAATGCGCTGTAATGTATATTCATTGGTTGAAGGTTTAACACCACCATTTTTTAATATTCTGCGTACAGCTTCTTGTTCGCTAATCATACCTGTTTCAGCTTGATAACGTGCGCTAACAAGACGACCCCACCCTATTTGTCCACGGATGTAATCTTTAAAGTGTTGCACAGTAATATCACTTTGGATCAGAATCTGATTAAGCTGATCAATGGTCATATTATTTTGTGTTGCAAAGTTTTCAAAAGCTCTATCAACTTCATCATTGCTCACTTCAATATTACGGCGTTTTATTTCAATATCTTTCAACTTTTCGTCAATAAGCTCTTTTTTAGCCTGTGCTACCAAATTGCCTTGTTTTTGTTGCAGTCTTAGAAAAGCAACACGCCTTTGTATATCATAATTTGTAATGGGGTTACCATTAACTGTAACAACAATAGCAGTCTGCGCAAAGGCCAACGGAATAAAAAACTCATTTATTAGGAGGCCGCTTATACTCAAAGACGTAATATAAAATAAAGCAAGAACACGCTTTTTCAATTTATTCATGTAAATAGGCTTTCGCATTGTTTATTAATTCTCATCAACAACTTAAATTATACACTTTCTTTCATAAAAACAATAATAAGTTAAATCACTTATACATTCTCTTTATAAATTTGAATCTATCTTTTTTCCGATATCCGCGATTGTACGCAATGAAAAAGAGAAATTAAAGTTTTGTAAGGGGGCTTTTTTCCCTGGATTTATTACCTGTTGATAACCGAATGTAACACCGAAACATTCATCTGCATAATTCAAGCTAATTCCTCGCTTTATAAATGTACCAGATACAAGATCATAAGCGGCGTTGCTATTAATAGACCAATAGTCTGCCAGTTTAAGTCCTGTTTGAAAAGAAATTTCTTGGCGCTTGTTTGGATATTCATAATTTGGTTGGCGTGCGATATAAGCATATTGGACAGAGGCCCACAAAAAACTCCACTTTTGTGATGCTTCAATTTCACTACGGCGGATTTTTCCTGTTTTTTTATCAAAGCGTCCACGCGTTTCTAAGGAAAAGCCGTTTTTATGGGTTGCACCAAACATTGCAACATAATCTGAACGTTTTTCCTCTAAGCTAGAATGAATACCGACATTAACAAAGTCTTTTTCTGCAAAAGAATTTTTCCCTGCGAGATGAAAAGATTGTCCAATAAGACCATAAAGAGACCAATTCTCATTAAAGCTTCCAGAATATCTTAGACCTATATTGGCTCTTGTGCCTCCTTCTACACGATCATAACCAGAAAATTTATCTCGTTGAAAGAGAGTGGTTGCATCAAAGACAAAGCTTTGTGCATCTTCATTAGGAAGTTGTCCGATATATTGTTCGTTATTGCGTATAAAAATTTGTGCGGTTGGTTCTATAATATGTGTAGAATGACCAGTTGTAATGAGTAAGGGATAGCGTGCCTCCAATCCTGCTGTTGCCATGCCACGAATTTTTGAGCCGTGAATTATGGATAAGGTATTGTTTTCTACAGAAGGTGCATGATTTTCTTTTCCATTGACTGTAAGGATATCGGCTCGTAGAGAGAAAAGAGGGGTTAATATGAGTCCATTGTGCGTATTGAAGCGCCTTTTCCACTGAATCTCATTTGTTAAACGCAAACTATTTCCAGCCATACCAGAAAGTCTCACTGTATTGAGAGGATTTTTGTTCCAGTCGGGTGAATTGAAGTCAGCATGAGAACGATAAATTGATTGCATATTGCTATGGAAAGTTAGCTCTCCATTATAAATAGGCTCATCTGGTGTGAAAGAGTAATCAATACGTGGTAGAACCCACGCTTGCCGAGAATGACGTTCATAATAAGGATCATTCAATACCGAATCTTGAATTTTAAAATGATAAAATCGCATATCAAAATGGTTTTTCCCTGCAAGACCGTTCAGATAGATCTGAGAAAGTTGTGTAGGATTTCTATAATTTTCAAGTTTATAGGCACGGCTAAAATGTCGATCCGATTGTGCAAGAATATCCCATCCATAAGTCCAATGTGCATTAATACGAAAGTCCCCCTTTGTCGCTAGCATATAACGGTTTTTATATTGTGCATCAATTGTATCACTATCAAATCTATGCGGTTTCATTTGATATATATGAGCAAAACGAATATTATAACGGCCCGTTTTTAAACGCTGACGCCATTCTCCTTCGGTTAAAAGTCCTTGTTGAGTATAAATGGTAGAAGAAAGCGTGAAATCATAATGGGGGGCGAGATTCCAGAAATAAGAATTCTTTATGCCCATACCAAGATAATTAGTAAAAGAAAAATGAGGCGTAAGCAGACCGCTAGCACGCTTGATAGTTGGATCATAGAGTTCAAAAGTTGGAAGTTTTATAATGGGGACACCAAAAACTTCAAAGCTGCTATTTTCAAACCGAATTTTTTTGACACTATTATTCCATATGATCTTTCTGGCTTTAATTTTCCACAAGACCTCTCTATCTGGTTTATAGGAGCATGGTTCACAGGCTGTATAGGTTGCATGTTCAAAGACTGTTATTTGATTGTTTGTTCGTGTTGCATTTTGGGCTGCAAAGTGAACATTATTGACCGTATCAATTCGTAAGGCATTTACAAAACCCTCGCCAAGGTCTTTGGTCATATCAATTTGATTGGAATAAATTTTATTTCCATCTTTTTGAGTAATTTCAACATTCCCTTGTGCAATAAGCCGTCCTGTTTTTTGATTGTAAATAATTTTTTGAGCGACAACTTTATTGCCATTATATTCGATATGGACATTCCCTTGTGCAGAAACAGTGTTTTCATCACGATTATAGATGAGTTCATCCGCAGAGAGCAAAAGAGGAAGTTCCGGATTTTGAATGCGACTTTGAGAAGAAGACATAATGCTTTGAGTGTGCGCACTATAAGGCAAAGCTCCCCCTAAAATAATTCCCATGACACTTCTAAAAGCAAGAGCACTTAGTTTTTTTAAAATAATTTTTTTATGTGTTAATGCTTTCACTTAGCCATCCTCTTTATGAAGTAAAAAAGAGATTCCCAAGAATAATGCAATAACAACCGGTGTCCAAGCGGCAATAATTGGTGGAATATATCCAGCATTACCAAATGCCTGAACAAGTACGGAAACAACATAAAGCATAAACCCAGCGATGACGCCACCAAGAATCAACATTCCAGATTGGCCAGAACGTGTAAAATTTAAAGAGACAGTTGCCGCAATAAGAGTCATTGCCACAAGCAATGCTGGTAAGGCAATCAAAGATTGTAAATACATATCAAAATTATGGGCAGAATGGCCAAATGAACGTGCAATCATAATTTTTTTGGGCAATTGGTAAAATGGAATAGTCGCCGGATTTACTAAACGTTCCGTTAAAAATTCAGGTTTTAGATTGGTCTTTATTTGCAACACGGAAAATTTTTCAGGGGGATGCCCTATTTTATAGATTGTTCCATTTGTTAAGAGCCAAGCACCATTGGTTAAGGTTGCTTTTGGGGCGTTAATCCAATTTTTGACGGTTGCGTTATTCTTATATTGTACAAAGGTTGCATCGAGAAGAGAAAGTCCTTGATCGGTGATAAATTTAGCACCAATGGTTGTTCTGCCTAAGTCTGTACGCTGTGTTAACCAATGAATACGTGGATTATGAAGAGGTGTTAGCACATTACTATTGCGCCATTCAGTCATCATTTTTTCTGCTTTAGAAAATCCCCATGCCGCAAGGGGGTTAATGAGAAAAATTGAAAATAGTCCCAAAAGCAAAGCTCCCAAACAGGCTGGCATAAGAAATTGCCATGCAGAAACACCAATTGAACGCGTTATCACAAGTTCAAGTTTTTTGTTAAGCGAGATAAGCGTTGCCATGGCTGAAAAGAGCGCAATAAAAGGGATAAGCTGTTGCATAATAAAAGGGATGCGTAAAACAGAAAGGAAAAAAGCATCTTTTGCTGTGTAATGCGCAAGAGAGGGGAGTCTGCCAGAATTTTCTGTAAAATCGATTAAAAGAGCAAGAACAAAAATGCCCCCCAAAAAATAACAAGTTATTTTAAGGTAACGTATAAAAAAATAACGTCCAAGTGTCCACCCAATCATGATATTTCATCCGGAAAATCTTGAGATTTTCGATGTTTAAATTTGTTCATTACTTTTTGAAAAAAAAATTGAAATATCTCATTAAGTTTTGTGGGAAGGCCAATTTTATGATTTGTTAAAAGCATAAACGAGACCAATATACTTGTTCCTATGGGTGTAATATAAAGAAAAGGAACATATGCAAGATCGTTCTTTGCTTTTTCAGCGAAGAAATATCCTATCCAATAGACCAGAAAAGAAAGGGCAATTGCCAAGAAACTTGTAGCGTGACGAGCTTGTCGATGGGAGCGCACATCGCCTGCCGCTGCTAATGCAATAAGTGAAAAAACGATAGGATAGAGCCATTGTGTTAGTCGGCGGTGAAACTCAGCTCTATACTGGAGTGGTTTTCGTTGATAATAGGGATCTTTTGGATCTGGATTTTGTAAATAAGAAAGAGATCGATCTTTGGGATAAAGAGTAGGTGTTTTATCGTTGGGGATAAACTCCCCTAGGCTAAAGGTATATGAGCTAAATTGAACGATTGAAACACTGTTGTTTTGATGGTTTATTCTTTCTATTTCACCGTTATTGAGAACTAAAAAGCGACCGTTTTGATTGTTTACAATGGAGGCTTTTGTTGCATAATAAAAAAGATCAGTTTTAGGATCACGCTGGTCGGCAATGAAAAGACGTTCAAGTGTTCCGTTTGGATTCCGTTCGCCAATTTCTATGTAAAGGTTATTGGCAAGTTTTTGAAAGCTTCCTTCACTAATCAACAGATTAATAAGATCAAAATGGGCACTTGCGAGCATTTGTCGCATATAAAGACGTGCTTGAGGAACAACAAAATTAGCGATAGAAAAAGAGATACATGATGCAACAATAGCAAGCAGAAGAATAGGTTTCCAAACAGTAGTTCTCGGAAAACCAGAGGCATTGATAACAGCAAGTTCTGAGTCTTGATTCATTGTTGAAAGGATGGTTGTAACTGCAATCACTAATGCAAATGGAATAACAAGAAAAATAACAGAAGGAACCAATGAAAGTGAAAATTGTAAGACTGTAAGGAGTGTTTGTTTACTTGTTGTAAGAAAGTTTATCCGCGCAAGAATCTGTACTGTCCAACTCACACTTACAGCTGCAACCATGACAGAACTAAACAAAACAAAGACACGTTTCAGAATGTAGAACTCAATAATACGCATAAATTAGGGAATATCCTCAGTCTTTAATTCGACAGCAAATATTCTTATTGCTCTCGGTTAAAATGTAATAAAATAAAAAAACACCCCTCCCTACATTGGATATTTTCACCCTAATACAAAATTACTCACTAGATTCCTTTTAATTCTTCCACGCATTATATTTTATTTTCAAAGATAGTCTACAAAGAATCTAGAAAATAACTTAAAAGCTTTTTATTAACGTTGAAAATAATTTTTTTGCCTTTTTTTTAAGAGCCTTTTAAAGAAACGAGAAAAAAGCTGATACAGCTCAATAGAAAAAGAGGTTTATATCTTGAACCATTTCCTTTTATATAAGGGATATAGAATTTTCTCTAAAAAAGATGTTGGCTTTTTATAAAGAATAATGAGGGCTTAAGAGATTGGATATTTTATTCTATCATTTGACGCAGTCAACGCTGAAAGACATTTTGCCAACGCTTGTGGAGCGGGCATTAGCACGTTTTGGTAAAGTAACAATACAATGTGTGAGTAAAGAACAACGTGATTCTATAGATATGCATTTATGGGTTTATGCTGATGAATCATTTATTGGACATGGAACAGAGTGTGATCAATATTCAAGCTTTCAGCCTGTATTTCTGACGACAGGACAAGAAAACCCCAATGATTCAAAGATTCGTTTTCTCGTCGAGGGAGCCGTTTGTTCCAATATTGATGCTTATCAACGGCTTGTTGTGCTCTTTGATGGTAGAAATAATGAGCAGTTGAATTTTGCACGGGAACAGTGGAAAAAATATAAAATGAAAAATCATAATTTAACGTATTGGCAACAGAGTGAAGATCGTAGTTGGGAAAAACAGGTTTAATGCGTCTTGTATCTTTTGTTCTGATTTTTATAGGATTGCTAGGAATGATCAATCCAGCACTTTTTATTGCGGAGGGATCGGGAGGAGGGCGTTGGGTCTTTCTTGTGATTCTTCTTTTAGGTGTACTAAAAATATGGCCTATAAGTAAAACAATGAAACGGCGTGATGATAATGATTGATCGCATTTTGCTTGTTTTATGGGCTGTGATATTGGCTTTTTTTTGTGTCTCGTGGTTGGGGACAACGCATATCTTATCAGGAATATTCGCTGTTACTGATATGAGCAATATTGCGGACTTTTTATTTTTCTTTTTGAGTGCATTGTTTGCAGGAATATTGTGGTGGAGTATACCGCAGCCTCTGTCTTTAAAAACGAGACTGGCAGCATTTTTGCTGCCAGTCCTTATTTTATTTTTCCTCACAATATTTTAGTTGGATATTTCATCATCTGTAAATCCGACAAAGCAAATCAGTGAAATAAAAGAAGCAAGAAGCAAATAATAGCCGATATAAGATGTATCGAAATGTTGCACCAGATATTCTGCAATATAAGGCGCAAGAGAGGCACCTACGATACCCGATAAGTTGAAGGTGATAGAAGAACCTGTGTATCGAATGGCTGTTGGGTATGGTGAAGCCAAAACAGCACCAAGAGGGCTATATATCATTCCCATGATAGATAAACCAATGACAGACATTGCAAGCACTCCTATAATTCCAGAATTTAAGAAATAAGGAATTGCGAAAGAATAGATACCAGTGATGATTGTAACCCAAATCATCAAAGTTCTCCGTCTAATACGATCAGCGAGTTTTCCAGTGATAACAGTAAAAATTCCACAGAAAATAGCACCGATAATTTCGACTTGAAGAGCTTGATAAAACGGTAATTGTAGATGATTTGTTGAGTAGCTCAATAAATATGCACTAACCAAGTAAAACAAAACAAATGTCGCCATACCAGAAAATATGCCAAGAAATAGGATTCGTGGACATTTTAAAAAGACATCGATGATAGGAACTCTAACACGTTCTTTACTTTCAAGCGTTTTTTTGAATTGAACAGTTTCATTGATTGAAAGACGGACCCATAATCCTATAATCATGAAAACAACTGAAGCAATAAACGGAATGCGCCATCCCCAAGCTAAAAGTTCATCATGATCGAGAAAATACAAAAGAGCTAAATAAACAGCAATGGATAAAAACAAGCCGATTGGAACACCCAATTGGGGGAACATTGCATACCAGCCGCGTTTTTCTGGTGGAGCATTTTCTGTTGCCAGCAAAACTGCTCCTCCCCATTCTCCTCCTAACCCCATTCCTTGTCCAATACGGCACAAAGTTAAGAGGAAAGGGGCAATCCATCCAGCGGTTTCATACGTGGGAAGAAAACCAATAATGACTGTTGAAAGCCCCATTGTGAGAAGAGAGGCGATCAGTGTTGTTTTTCTTCCAATTTTATCTCCAAAATGTCCAAAGACAATTGATCCAACGGGGCGGGCAAAAAAGGCCGCTCCAAAAATAAGGAAAGATTGCAAAATGGCAATCTGATCATTTTGTGTTGGAAAAAACACATGAGGAAATATGAGAGCTGCGGCAGTGGCAAAGACATAGAAGTCAAAAAATTCAATTGTTGGGCCAATAAGGCTTGCAAATAAAATGCGACGAGGGGAATTTCTGTTGCTTATACCTTGTATTTCTGAGTTTATAGACATGAATAGAATGTCCCTTTCAGTATATGACAAATCAAATATGAATTAACTAACTATAATTATAAAAATTTCAAATCAGTGTCGAGTTGATATTATGCATATTCTCAATATATTAGAACATTCTCAATATATTAGAATAATGATTATAAATTGATGAGCATGAATAAGTGTTTTGGGAATTATTAAAGTTGAAATGAATAAAAAACTATTTTCAATGCTGTAAAAGATGGAAATATGTAGCGATAAAATATACTCTCATTCACAGTGCTATTTCATTTAAAATTTAATACCCTTTTTATTTATTCACAGATCAATCTTATTTCTAAATCAGTGTTTAGTGTCTAAAAAAGATTAAAATTTTTTTATGGATACAATTAAAACACTTTTTGGTTGTATTCAGTAAAACAAACCCTTTAGTTGTATGCGAATCTTAAAAACATAACGTATATTTGATTCTTTAAACTATAATGTATCGAATGTTTTAATAAGGTAATTTATTATCTTTAAAGACATGACGTTGAGTAATATGGTTTTGTTTTGTTGTTTTTATTTATGTGCTTTTTTCTAAATGGGAGGATTTAAATTTGGAGTTATGGAGTGTGAATAATGCAATGCAAATTGAAATTAAGTTTTTGCGCGTTAATAACCAGTAGTTTTTTTGTCAAGATGACGAATGCAGCTGAAGTGGCAACACCAAAAGAAAAGCTATTAACACCAATAGGGGTTAGTGCACATCTAGAAGAGACAAGAAGATTGTTGTCAAAAGTGAAGGGATTAAAAGCAAAAGGAGAAAGTTCGAACACTATATTGAATAAACAAAGAGCAAAAGTAGATGAGCGCTCTGAAGAAGAGGAGGAAAAAATAGAAAGTCTATTTTTTAAAACCCTCACAGATTCAATAATAAGTGATGGTACTTCTATCTATATTACTGATTATGATTCTGAAAATCCTGAAATAAATAGCTTTAATTATAAGAATGCAGGTTATTCCATCAATAATACGGTTCGGGAAGGTGGAAAACTTTACATTATTGAAGCGAGTGTTAGTAAGGATACGACAATTGAACATGATGGGATTGAGTTTGTCCAAAACTTAAGCGATTCAGAATATGCTACTGTTAAAAAAGGGGGAAAACAAATTGTTGAGAGTGGTGCAAATGCTGAAGGGACTAAAATTTATGGTGGTGAACAGGTTGTTTTTGGCAAGGGATTATTTGAAGATGAGGCGTTATTAGATGGCTTTAAGCCAAGCACTGCTTACGATACAGAGATTTATGCTGAAGATGGAGTGCTAGGGCTACAAAGTGTCTATAGTGGGGGAATTGTTTTTGACACAAAGGTTATGGAAGGCGGTGTCCAGAATCTTTATGGTAAAAAGAATTTTAATAATGGGGTTTCAGAAGATGCTGATATAGTTGATATAGAAGATGAAAATTTTACCCTTAATGAGGGGGCTTCTGCACTGAGGACCCAACTTTTTAAAAATGGCGTGCAAAATATCTTTGCAGGAGGGAGTGCGAGTGAAGTTACCTTAAATGATAGAGCTACTCAGAAGATATATAATTCTGGATATGCAGACACTTTAACAATTAATCATCAAGCACAGTCATGGGTTTTTTCTGGTGCAATATTAGATAAGGATACTAATGTTCATGATTTTGGCAGCCTCTATCTTTATGCTGGGAATGATAAAGCGGTTACGGAAGTAGAAAATCTTAATTTAAATGGAGGAGATACCAAACTATACATTATTGCTCCTGAGAATAACGGCAAAAAACCTCAGGTTAATATTAAGAATTTAAAAGGAAGTGGTCGCGTTATTTTTACGTCTTCTGGGGCTAATAAACATTACTCTCAGCTTAATATTGATGATCTTTCAGGTTCTTTACATTTCGATTTCAATGTTGATTTTGCCAAACACTTTAATGATTATCTTCTCATTACAAAAAGTGCTTCAGGTCATCACACAATCAGTGTGACAGATTCTGGGCGTGAAATTACAAATTCTCCTCTACTAAATCAGAACTTAGTTCTTGAGCTTGATTTAATTCATGAACAAAGTGAAAAGGCTCATTTTTCTCTGATAAATTTTTCTGGTGAAGAGATAACGACTGTCGATAGTGGAGCCTACATGTATGCTCTAAAGAAAAAAAATGATAACAGTGGAAAGATTTGGTATTTAACGCCGTTGGAAACAACTTCTACTTCTATCGTTTCTTCATCTCATACGGAATTATCTATGGAGAAATTATCTGATTCAGTATCTTCTCAATCTTTAGCTGATCAGATGACTTTGCGTCCAAGTAATCAAGAACAAGCTTCTCAACAATTGAATGAGACACTTTCAGTTTCTCAATTTTTAACCACGCCTTCTACAGATGCGGTATTGTCTATGTCTGTCGCTCCAGCGATAGTGTTTCACAATGAAATGCAAACCGTGCGTGCGGGAAGAGGAATTTTAGATCAAAGTAAAAAGAATACGGCTTTATGGACCTATGCGATTAAAACGAAAGAGAACATTGCGACAAAGCATATAGACTTTAAGCTCGATCAGACCGGTATCGTTTTAGGGCTTAATGGCTTAAGCGAATGGGAAAATGGAGCGTTTTATATTGGGGGTTTTGGAAGTTATGACCACGCACGTATTGCGCATGCACGGGGTGGTACCAGCGGTATCAATAGTTATGGCATTGGGGCTTATGTCACTTATTTTGATCATAGTGGCTGGTATCTCGATGGCGTTTTAAAATACAATCATTATCAAAATACTCTAAAGGCAGTTTCCACGAATGGTTTAGGAATTGAAGGAACCTATACGCAATGGGCAGTAGGAACCTCCTTTGAAGCCGGTTATCGACTTCAGACGTCCAAGAGCAGTTGGTTGCAGCCTTATGGGCAATTTACATGGTCGCAAGTTGAGGGTAAAGAAATCAAGTTATCAAATGATATGACCGGTAACATGCGTCCTTTTATTTCACTCCGCAGTGAGGTTGGTTTATCTTTAGGGTATGAATTTGGCTCTGGCATGGCTTCTTCTTCACAGGCATATATTACAGCAGCATGGTTGCGTGAACATAAGGACAATAATCAGACATTGATTAATGAACAACATCCATTTATCACAGATTTATCAGACAATGCGGGTAAATTAGGCATAGGTTTGAGCAGTTTTGTGAGTGAGAAGTTGAAGTTATATGGTGAGGCCCATTATGTTAAAGGGCGCAAAACAAAACAATCTCTTCAGGGCATTATAGGGGTACGCTATAGTTTTTAGCGATATGGTTATTTTTTCGTTATCTTTAAGTGTATGATTGTTTTTAAAAGCCTTTAATGAAGTGTCAGAAAGTATTTTTTAGCATGCAGATTCACTTTTTATGATAAGTCGTATAGCCTTATATACTCTATGATATATTGCTTTTTTATTTGATAAGAAATCTTGAAAGGCGTGCTAAAGGAACACGATAAAAATGTCCTTATATTCTCGACCAAAAAGCATCTAAAAGATTGCAAAGAGTGTTTTTTTAGCGAGGTGATGGGGTTTCTCAGAAGAATTATTACAATCTAAGATTGAAAATATATTTTGTAGAGCTAATTACGTTTGTTGTCTATGAAAGACGTGAAGGGGGGAGGATATGGCTCTACAATATAAATGGAAACGAAATTTTTGGGTATTCATGTTGAGCAGCTGTTTTGTGCAAGCTGCTGCTGCAAAGGAGGAAGGAGCACCACTTTTTTGTCAGTCTTCAAGTTATAAAAATGATCAAATATTTCAGGATCAATATAATGGAGATATGAAAATAGGAAGATGCATATTGGGGGCATCGAATGATGTTGTTGTAAGAGCGAACAATGAAGTAGATTTCTTTAAAAAGCCTATCGACTTTACTCTTGTTAAGGGCGCTAGAGTATTTGCCAGTCAACAGGAACTTGACAGCAATCATCGTGATAATCTTGGCTATAAGGAACAAACAGAAAAGACTGCATTTTTGAAAAAGCCTGAGCTTATCTCCATTAAAGATGGGGCACTGCTCGAAAATTATGTCCTTGATAATGAAGGTAAAGCTTACGTTTCAAATGATGGTGAGATTGATAGTCCAGGGCGGTCAATCAATAACACGGTAAAGAATGGTGCAGAGCTTTATGTGTATGCAGGAGGTCTTAGTGAAAATAGTAAAATTGAACATGGTGGAATTGAAAATGTTCAGGCTTTAAAGGGAAAGCAAGGCTTTTCGAAAAATGCTGTTGTTAAAGAAGGTGGACAGCAAAGTGTTGGAAATGGAGGAAAAGTCGAGGGGACTAAAATTTATGGTGGGGAGCAGCTTGTTTTCGGCGAGGGGAATGTTGCAGGAGAGGTTAAAGGGAGTAGCGCTTCTCATACGGTCATTTATGGTCAAGGTAAAACACCAGGTCAACAAAAAGTGTATGATGGGGGGAAAGTTTGGAATACAAAAGTTATGCGAGGGGGCGTCCAAGAGATTGGAAAAAAATCTCAAAATACAAAAAATAATGGTGTTGCATTTGATACAGAGGTTTTTGCTGGTGGTAAGCAGCGTATTTTAAAAGGCGGTCAAGCTATTGGAGTTACTTTAAATGAGAGTGCTGTTCAGGAAATATATACTGACGGATCTGTAAAAAATCTAACAATGAATGATGAAACAACATCATGGGTGCATGCTGGAGCGACATTAGACGGCAAGACACAGGTCAATCATTCTAGTCAGCTTCATCTTTATGCGGGGAATGATCAACAGCGTACGAGAGTAGAAGATATTCTTCTCAATGGAAAAGATGCAAAATTATATTCTATTACGGATGAGATTGATGGAAAAAGCTCTTTGATACAAAAATTAAGTGGTGAGGGAAGTGTTATTTTTACATTTACGGGTTCTGATCCCTACTATTCTCAGCTTCATGTGAACAATCTTTCAGGAAATTTACATTTCGCATTCAATACCACGATTGCTCATAACCGTGGTGATTATCTCTTGGTTGAGAAAGGTACTGGGAATCATACAATAAGTGTTGCTGATTCTGGCGTTGAAATTACGGATCCTTTTTCAAATAAGCGTGATTTAATTACAGATCAAAGTGGTGGAGCGCATTTTGCCTTAACAGATCTTAAGGGTGAAAACATTAATGCTATTGATGGTGGAACTTATATGTATGGTCTGAAAGAAAGAAAGGATGAAAATGGAAAAGTTTGGTATTTATCTGCAGATCGTCTCAGTGGACCAGAAACCTCTATTCCAGATCCTAAAAATCCGTTCGCTCCTGGTGGAATAGCAACCACTCCTTCTACGGATGCAGTGTTAACGTTGTCCGTAGTCCCAGGACTTGTTTTTAACAATGAGTTGCAAATTGTACGAAATGGTAGAAAAATCTGGAACAGAAATAGAAAAGATATCGAACTGTGGACTTATGCGATTAAGAGCAGGGAACGCATTGCAACAGGTCATACAAACTTTAAGTTTGGGCAGACAGGTTTAGTTGTTGGTGCTGATCAGTTAAGTGAATTAAGGCATGGAGAGTTGTATATTGGTGGTTTCGGCAGCTATGATCAAGCGCGTATTTCTCATGCACGAGGGGGAGATAGTGGTCTGAGTTCTTATAGCATTGGAACGTACGCAACTTATTTTGATCGTCGTGGATGGTATATGGATGGTGTTTTGAAATATAATTATTATAAAGATAATTTGAAAGCCATATCAACCAATGGTTTAGCAATTCAAAGTTATTATAATCAATGGGCGATAGGGGGATCATTTGAGATTGGTTGTTATTTTGAACCAGCGCAAAATACTTGGATGCAGCCTTATATAAAGCTAACAGGTCTACAGGTTGAAGGTAAAAAAATAAAACTTTCCAATGGAATGATCGGTGATTTAAGTCCGTCGACTTCATTCCGTAGTGAAGTTGGATTAACGGCAGGACATGAATTCTTTGTGAATTCAGAAACGTCATTAACAGCTTATATTATGGCAGCTTGGTTGCGTGAGAATGTAAATAATAATGATGTGATAATTAATAACCAGTATAAATTTATCACAGACTTATCAGGTAGTGCGGGTAAACTGGGAATTGGTTTAAACAGTTCGGTCAATGATAAACTGACACTTTATGCGGAAGCACATTATCTAAAAGGACGTAAGATTAAGAATGCTCTTCAAGGTATTTTAGGGTTACGTTATAGTTTCTAAATACACATTTATACGGCTGATTAATTTTACCAATATCATTGCTTTGCAAACTTAAACAGATAATGCATCACTATGTCTTCTCGAGAGTATAGAGATCTTCTTGAAACAGTATGATATCTTTATACTCTCTTTTAGTTGAATGAGAGTTCTGATTATCATAAGTTTCTCTTATTCTAAATCTTCTCCATGTTGAATCAATCAAAACCATTTGCTTGCACAGCATAAGTTATGAGAGCCTGTGTGGTGTAAAAATTGTATAAGAAAGCATTCAAAAGTTTCTCATAAACCACCACAAATGTTAAGGGTTTTAGCAATATTTTAGGGCTGGAAAAGTGTTTGATGATGTTGGCTTGCTTTGTCATACGGCGTAAAGATGCGTGGTGCGCAATAAGGTTATTATTGTAGCATTCATAGTCGATGTTGGGAAATGGACTTGGGCCTATTGAGAGATATTTCTTTAAAATAAGCGTGTGAATGAGCAACGCAAGTATGTTTCGTTTAGAATGTTTTATTTTACGTGAAGGGTGTGACCTCATTAAAGGGTACGAGCATTTTCTTCATCCGTAGTTTCAAATACAAACATGCAAACTATTTTTTGAATACAAATAACATTTTGAATTTTATTAATTTTTTTTCCTTAAGTCAGCATTTTTAGTGGTTTAAATATCTACAACTTATAATTGTTTTAAATTTAAAAATACACTAAAAAATTGTATTTAGACATAAATAAAACACATTATGATACAATCTAAAATGAGCTACCCACGTAGTCGCGGGGTATTTTTCTAAATAATTGAGAGTGGAGTGTGGATAATGCGGTATAAATACAAGTTAAGTTTTTCAATCTTGATGATTAGTAGTTGTCTTGTTCCATCTGCAAATGCAGTTGAGAGCAGGAATGGAGAGCTAAAAAGATTAGAAAATGTGACGCCTAGAGGAACTGTCCAAAAAGGTTCAGCATTGATTACAAACATGTTGCCTAGTACTAATATTCAAATTGGAGATGGTGGTGTTGAAATTGTTGAAAATGGAAAAACTTCAATGGGTGCCACTATTCAAAAAGGGGGGATGCAAATAGTTACACGCGGAGGAAATGCAATAGATGCTAAAATCCTTGGAGGTAAACAGTTTGTTCATGAAGAGAAAAATATTGATCTTACAAGTGTGATTAGAAGAAGCAGCGCATATAGTACCACAGTTTCTGGAGGGAGTGGAGCCGTAGGACAACAGAATGTGTCTGATGGAGCAACGGCCTGGAATACGAAAGTGGAAAAAGATGGAGAACAAAATCTTTATTCGGGAGAAAGAAGAGAGGGGGGAAAATCACAGGATACTATAGTTTCGGGGAATGGCAGGCAGCATGTTTTAGCACTGGGAGAATCTGTAAAAACTACCTTGCGTGAAAGAGCTACCCAAGTTGTTTATCCTAGAGGGCTGGTGAATACTTTAACAATTATGGATTATGCTAGGTCTTGGCTACATGTTGGCGCAAAAGATGTCGTTGGGGCCGTAAGGGTCAATGGGGGCGGGGAACTTTATTTGTTTGCTGGTGATGAGACAAATCATACTACTAGGAAAAATATTCCTATAGCAGAAAGAGCCCCAGAAACAATATTTGAGGTAGGTGAGCGAAATGTAGGAGAAAAACCAAAGATTAAAATTCAAGATTTAGGGGGACAGAATGGAACTATTATTTTTAGTTCTATACCGTATGATCCACGACATATTTCACTTCATGTTGAAAAGCTTTCAGGCGATTTACATTTTCGTTTTAATATCAATGCTACAGGAGATCATAATAGTGATTATTTATTGATTGATGAAAGCGCAGGTAATCACACAATAAGCGTTGCGGATTCTGGTCGTGAAATTACTGGTCCTCTCTTACAAAAGAATAGTTTAGTTAGCGGAATCAATCTAATTACCGATAGAAGCCAGAATGAAGGAGCTAACTTTACTTTGGCAGATCTTTCAGGGAAGGGTATTACAGTTGTTGATGGTGGAACCTATCAGTATCAATTGCTGAAGAGAGAAAGGTGTGCTGACTCTAGTGGTGGTGCTACGATTTGGTATTTAGGTATAGCCTCTGAAGGTACGGAACGTTCAAATATTTCCTCTCAGTGTGGAAAACAGAAACAAAAATTTTCTTCTACATCACCTACTGGTAGTGGTAAAGGGGCTCAAAAAGGCGCTTCTTCTAGAGGAAAAAATACTGATTCTCAAAAGTCTACTAAAAAAGCGCAGACCAACTCACGGCCTCCACGTCATTTAAGAGAAGCACAAAACGTCTCGAGTGTTGCGTTATCTTCCTCTCAAGAAAATATGACTCATATGGTATATTCTCCAGAAAGTCATTCTCCTCTTTCTGATAATGAGCAACAGGCTGCTGTTTCAGCATCTTCTCAAGTTTTAGCTGATCAGATGACTTTGCGACCAAGTAATCAAGAGCAAGATTCTCCACAATTAAGTGAAACGCTTCCAGTTTCTCAATTTTTAACCACGCCTTCTACAGATGCGGTATTGTCTATGTCTGTCGCTCCAGCGATGGTATTTCACAATGAAATGCAAACCGTGCGTGCGGGAAGAGGAATTTTAGATCAAAGTAAAAAGAATACGGCTTTATGGACCTATGCGATTAAAACGAAAGAGAGTATTGCGACAAAGCATATAGACTTTAAGCTCGATCAGACCGGTATCGTTTTAGGGCTTAATGGCTTAAGCGAATGGGAAAATGGAGAATTTTATATTGGGGGGTTTGGAAGTTATGACCACGCACGTATTGCGCATGCACGGGGTGGTACCAGCGGTATCAATAGTTATGGCATTGGGGCTTATGCCACTTATTTTGATCATAGTGGCTGGTATCTCGATGGCGTTTTAAAATACAATCATTATCAAAATACTCTAAAGGCAGTTTCCACGAATGGTTTAGGAATTGAAGGAACCTATACGCAATGGGCGGTGGGAACCTCCTTTGAAGCCGGTTATCGACTTCAGACGTCCAAGAGCAGTTGGTTGCAGCCTTATGGGCAATTTACATGGTCGCAAGTTGAGGGTAAAGAAATCAAGTTATCAAATGATATGACCGGTAACATGCGTCCTTTTATTTCACTCCGCAGTGAGGTTGGTTTATCTTTAGGGTATGAATTTGGCTCTGGCATGGCTTCTTCTTCACAGGCATATATTACAGCAGCATGGTTGCGTGAGCATAAGGACAATAATCAGACATTGATTAATGAACAACATCCATTTACCACAGATTTATCAGGCAATGCGGGTAAATTAGGCATAGGTTTGAGCAGTTTTGTGAGTGAGAAGTTGAAGTTATATGGTGAGGCCCATTATGTTAAAGGGCGCAAAACAAAACAATCTCTTCAGGGAATTATAGGGGTACGCTATAGTTTCTAATTATGAGATATTTTTAAATTGTTCTCAGAGTGTAAAGGAGTTTTCACACTGAGATACGGAGTGTCTAGATCCATTTTCTTTTAACGAAGAAGATTTTTATAAAAGATATATATTTTTTTGTGTATTAGATTTTCTTATAATTTTTTATTGCTCAAATGGTAACTTTTGATGGGAGGCGTTTAGGAATATAACGGGAGCTATTTAATAAGAGGTGGCAATACATCTTATGATGGGAGGAGGAGTTGCAGGTATTCCTATTGAAGTCTTCTTTATAATTTATTCTATATTTTTGAGAATTTGTGTAGATTTTTGCAGAGACACTTGGCAAAGGGCTGCTTGCTCGCTATAGAAATGGCTAGAGAATGTTATCAATAGAATAAAGGTGGTTAAATGGCTTTAGAGCGTACTTTTTCGATGATTAAACCAGATGCAACACGTCGTAATTTAACGGGCGCAATTACCAAAATGCTTGAGGATGCGGATTTGCGTGTTATTGCATCTAAACGTGTCTGGATGAGTAAGCGTGAGGCTGAAAATTTTTATGCTGTGCATAAAGAACGCCCTTTTTTTAGCGAATTGGTTGAATTTATGTCTTCTGGTCCAACAGTAGTACAGGTTTTAGAAGGAGAAAATGCCATAGCTAAAAACCGTGAAGTGATGGGGGCGACTAATCCTAGTGATGCAGAAGAAGGAACAATTCGTAAAATTCATGCTTTGTCGATAGGTGAGAATTCTGTCCATGGATCCGATAGTGCTGAAACGGCAAAAACAGAAATCGCTTTTTGGTTTTCTGAGGTAGAAATTGTTGGTTAATAAAAACGTAAATAAAAAGCAAAAACCCGAAACATTGTGTTTTGGGTTTTTGCTTATAAGATTATAGGTCTCTTTGGCAGATATGTAGATTTATCACTTTTTCTGCTTTTAATATTGCAACTGTTTTGTTAGAGCTCATTTATCTTTTCTTGAGGAGCATAACTATATTTGTGATATGCAAAAGAAGAGTTTTGGCTGTTTCATCATCAATAGATTTGAAATAAGTCAATCTTACGGTATTTTTATCTCTTGTTTAAGTGGCAGAAAAGGTAGATTATCATTAAAAATCAAGAGACTATTTCATGAGATGACGTGTTTTAAACCGGCGCGAAAATAGTCCCATCCTGTCCACAATGTAAGCAGGGCAGCAATCCACAGCATCGTAATGCCAAATTCTACTGTGTAAGGGAAAACTTTATTACCCGCTGGTCCTGCTAAAAGAAAGACAATAGCGATCATTTGTACAAAAGTTTTCCACTTTGCAAGACGAGAAACCGGAACGCTTACTTTTAATTCAGCTAAATATTCACGCAATCCTGATACAAGAATTTCTCGGCAAAGAATGATAATAGCAGCCCACAAAGTCCATCCAGCGATGGTACTGTCTGCGGCAAGTAAGAGCAGGCACGCAGAGACCAGAAGTTTATCGGCAATTGGATCTAACATACGACCAATATTGGATGTTTGTTTCCAAATACGGGCAAGGTAACCATCAAGAAAGTCAGTAATGGAAGCAATGACAAAAATAGAAACGGCAATCCAGCGTGCTATATCACTTGATTGTAGGCGTCCTTCTACAAAAAAGCACGCAACCACCATTGGGACTGCAACAATTCGTGCATACGTTAAAAGATTTGGAAAAGAAAAAGTATGATTTTTCATAGAGCTATTTTAAATTCTTGTGAAAGAGAATATATCCCCTTAAACGTAACAAGGCTAAGCTGATGAAACAAGCCTATTTTTCATGAAAATGGTTATGAATTTTTTGTGCAATTGTGGCAGAGATTCCCGTAACATTTTTCAAATCTTCAAGTGAGGCATTAGCAACAGCTTTAGCACTTCCGAAATGATGAAGCAATGCACGCTTTCTTGTCGGACCGATATTTTCGATTTCATCAAGTGGATTTTTGAATGTTGCTTTTTTTCGCTTTATTCTATGTGTTCCAATGGCAAAACGATGTGCTTCATCACGCAGACGTTGCAAAAAATAGAGGATAGGATCACGAGGTGGAAGTGTAAAAGGAGGGATACCTTTTATAAAAAATCGTTCACGTCCTGCATGACGATCAACACCTTTGGCGATTCCAATAACGGTGATCAAATTATTTAATTGCAATTCAGCAAGTACTGTATGCACACTGTTGATTTGTCCTTCACCCCCATCGATTAAGATAAGATCAGGCCAAATGGGAAAAATGTCATGATTTTTATCATGTATGTCATGACTTTTATCGGGCAAATCATGCTCTTTGATAAGGCGTGAAAATCTTCGTTTAATCACTTCTTTCATCATGCCAAAATCATCGCCAGGTGTGATATCTGTTGAGCGAATGTTGAATTTGCGATATTGATTTTTCACAAATCCTATTTGACCAGCAACAATCATAGCACCTACCGAATTTGTTCCCATAATATGAGAATTGTCATAGACTTCTATACGGCGTGGAGGAAAGGGTAGTTGAAATGTTTCAGCAAGCCCTTGAAGCAATTTTGTATGGGTCGCTGTTTCAGCAAGCTTATGTTCAAGTGCTTCATGAGCATTAAGATAGGCATGGTTAACAAGCTTTTTTCGTTCACCTTGCTTGGGTAAAGAGAGAGATATTTTGTGATTTGCTTTGAAACTCAATGCTTCTGTAAGAAGTGTCTTTTCTTCAATTTCTTCGGATAAAAGGATGTTTTTGGGAAGTGGTTTGTCATCGTAAAATTGGGCAAGAAAACTCGCTAAAATTTCAGTACGAGAAAAAGAGGGATCTGCTTTAGGAAAATAGACACGGTTTCCCCAATTTTGCCCCATGCGAAAAAAGAACACTTGAATACAGGTTATTCCTTCCTTTTGTGCAATTGCAAAGACATCTGCTTCTTTTATCGTTTGAGGATTAATACCTTGATGGCTTTGAATATGAGAAAGAGCGGATAAGCGGTCACGATAAGAAGCGGCTTGTTCAAAATCAAGACTTTCTGCGGCTTTATGCATAGCTTGGACCATATCATTTTTAACAGACTGATCTTTTCCCGAAAGGAACGCTTTTGCTTCTCTCACCAGTTCTTTATAATCACTATCATTAATTTCATGGGTACAAGGTGCAGAACATCGCTTAATTTGATAAAGCAAACAAGGGCGCGTACGGTTTTCAAAAGTTGCATTGGTACAGGTGCGTAATAAAAAAGCGCGTTGTAAAACATGAATTGTTTGTGTTACCGCACCAGCAGAGGCAAAAGGACCAAAATAATGAGCTTTTTGTGTTCGAGCACCACGATGTTTGTAAAGTGCAGGGGCTCGATGATCATCTGTAATCATGATATAAGGGAAGCTTTTATCATCACGGAGCAATACATTAAAATGTGGATGCAATCTTTTGATGAGATTTGCTTCTAAAAGGAGTGCTTCTGTTTCTGTATGGGTAACAATAAATTCCATATGATATGTTGCACGAATCATGCGGGTAATACGATTATTGTGTCCTTGCTCACGTGCATAGTTTAAAACACGTTTTTTGAGATTACGGGCTTTTCCAACGTATAGAATGTCCCCATTTTCACCAATCATTCGGTAAACTCCTGGCTTATGCGGAAGGTGTTTAACAAATTCTTGTATGAATTTGACACCTTGGAATTGACTTTTTTCATTGTTTTGATTGGCATTGTTCCACGTAAGATTAGAGAGAAAAGAAAGCTTTTCTCGTTTATTTTGCGAACAATTTGTATTATTTCTCAGGATCATTCCATTTATCAAGAAACGCTTTTTGTTTACTCTTTTACTAAATAATGATTATTTATGCCTTTAATAATTTTTGTCTATAAATAACACACTATAGCATAAGAGTATGATTTTATAGTGCTTATTTTACGTAAAAAATGTGAGAATTGTTGTTTAAGACAGCTTTATGAACGTGCCCCACTGATTCATTAAAAATAATTGGAATAGAAAATCCATAATGATAAAAGAGGGGAGAGACTTTTTAAAAGAAAGAAACGACTTCAAGCTTATAGTCGTTAGCTCAATGATATGGTGATATTATCCAAAAAGTAAAAGAGTATTATCGCCTTCGTATCTTACAAAATGGTACTTTAATTTAGGAAAAATATAAGAGCAAAATCTAATTTAATGGCTGTTCTTTTTGAATCCACTTATGCGTTATTTGGGCATGTTCATCTTGTCCAAGACGGTTGATAAGAAAAGGGCTGAGCTGTTTCATTTCTTCTTCCAAAAGATAGGGAGGGTTGATAATAATCATCCCACTTCCATTCATTGTAGGTGGACTTGAACTTTTTCGAATACGCATTTCAAGCTGTAGAATCTTAGGAATTTTTGTTTGATAAAGCGCGTGAAGAAAATATTCAATTTCTTTGTCATATTTTACAGGATACCATAAAGCGTAGATTCCTCCAGAAAAACGACGATAGGCTTTCATTAATCCTTCAATAAGGCGGGAAAATTCTCCAGTTTTTTCAAACGGAGGGTCAACAAGAATAAATCCACGTTTTTCTTTTGGGGGTACATGAGCGTTTAAGGAAAGCCAACCGTCCAAATGCAGAACTTTTGTCTGATAATCACCAGCAAAATTTTTTGCCAAAATATGATAATCTTCATTGTGCAATTCTATTGCGGTGAGACGATCTTGTTTCCGTAATAATTGACGAATAAGAATAGGGGATCCAGGATAAAATACAATTTCTTTTTCCTCTTTATTGAGGGCATCAATGATATCATACCATGGACAAAGGAGTGCTCTTAAATCTTCAGGGATAGACGTTGAAAAAATTCGTTGCACACCTTCACGCCCCTCTCCAGTTTTTTTGGCTTCTAAAGAAGAAAGGTCATAAATACCGATACCAGCATGCGTATCTATAACGCGGAAAGCTTTTTCTTTGCGTTTGAGATATTCTACAATGCGGGTGACAATAATGTGTTTAAAAACATCAGCAAAATTGCCAGCATGATAAATATGCCGATAATTCATGAAAGAAACTCTATCATTTGTATGACTGTATCAGATTATTAGCATAGAATAATAGAATTGATATCCATAAAAATTCTTTCGTAGAAAGAATTTTATCATCAAAAAATTATACACATAAAATATTGATGTCATGGAAGTATTTATTCTCTGACTATTATGAAATTAATCATTGAGATTTTTATAGGAAAGATGGACGACAGCAAGAGGGGGAAAACATTTCAACAGAGATATTTATATCTTGTAAGAGAATTTTTTATGATTTCTGCTTATTGCAGAAAAATACTAAAAGACATTAGCTAACGAAAACATCCATTAAGTTTGTTGAAAACTTAAGCTTGGCTTACAAACTCATTAATCTAAAGATTAAAGAACTTAAAATGCCTGATAAAAATTAAAAATATTATTATACCAATCAGTTTTTTCTTAAAGCGAGCGCAAAAATATGGGTAAAGCAATAAAATTCTGATGTTATAGCGATGGATTTAAAAAAAGTATGAATAATTTTATTGGTGGGCATGCAAGCTTGGCACTATACCTAATAAATGGCTAGGTTTATGATGCTAAAATAAGAGTTTTTGAAATTGATATGTGCCTTGTCAGCAATCTCAATAGAATAAGGGATCTTTAACCAGAGTAAGCAATTTCATTTATCTCTAGCACTGCATTATCTCATAGCTTTATAGGGTAATTTTATAAAAGAGATTGCGATGAGAAATGCTTCCCACATGGATTGTCCTTTGATTCCATTTTTTTTTGCATGTAATTTGAAATTTCCATGCTGTTTTCAATCTTGAAATACCTTAAGCACATGATATGATGAGTGTGCATACTCAGGGTTCAGAGATTTGCAATAATGAGGCATACAGTGGCTCATAAAGCTTGGTTATATGGAGGGGGAATTGCGTAAAGACGAAAGCTTATACCCTTTATATTTGTTACCAGTATTGTGATAACCCTTGGTACTTGGAGTGGTTTACAGAGTGCATTTTAACTCTTTCCTCTAAGCGTTTTATTCACACGCCAGTTTTGATCGAATGCGATGATGACTCATATTATTTATGTGTAGAATAATTGATGATAGAGCTTCTTCCAATGCAAAGAATAAATATTGTGCTTAAAAGGGGAGTTGTTGAAGAGAGCGATAGTGTATCAAAAAAGTTGTTTAGATTAAAATCGTAAAAATTTTACAGCATGTTATGATTTTTTTATTGGTAACCAATAGTTTCGAAGAAATGTTTGTCTGATACCGTCCCACGTTGTTTTTTTAAGAAAGATATTGGATACAGTATTTGCTTAGTTCCCTAAGGGAGCAGATGAATTTCTTTTAGAAAAGTTTTTAAACCTTTTAAAACTATTTATGAAGCGGTTTATTATTTTTGAATGATTTACGTTATAATATGCTAAAAGGCGTGTGATTGCTTTTAAGTTAAGAAAAAAATATATAATTAGGATACGATATTTGATACTCTCTTCAGAGGTAAGTGAGAAAAAAATTAAAAGCATAGGGTTAGAGAGAGTAATGGGTAATATTTTTTCACCAACACATTTAATTATAATTTTATTGCTTATTTTTGTGCTTTTCGGACGCGGTAAGATTTCTGAATTAATGGGTGATGTTGCTAAGGGAATTAAAGCCTTTAAAAAGAATATGAAGGAAGAAGAGGCGGGCATTGAGGATAAAGTTGAAATCGCTGCTCCTTCCCAAATAATTGATAGAGAATCTCAGCTGTCATCGGCAAAACATGCAGCAATCCGCAAAAAGGCTTCCTCTCACTCTAAAGGAGGCAGGGCATCTGTTGCTAAAAAACAGCGTGTTAAATAACAAAAACGTTATCATCATTGTGTATTATTTTTTTATGAGGAAGTCGAGTATAAGCGATGTTTGGGATTGATGGACCAGAGCTTATCGTGATCTTACTTGTTCTGATCATTGTTGTTGGACCAAAAGATTTACCTAAAATAATCAAGACAATAGCAAAGGTAAGAGCTTATATGTATTCAACAGCCAATGAACTTCGTCACCAGTTTGATGACGTGATAAAACAAATTGAATGCGATGATGTGCAAAATACATATTCGGATATGAGCGATTCAAGCAAGAAGTTGGCAGAGAGTTTTGATTCCATTCAAAATACATCAGAGGCTATCCAAGATAATTTAGATGTTAAGGCAACACACCATAAATCAGAAAAAGACAAAGAAATTTTGGAATGTGATCAAAAGGCAATCAAGAAAGATAGGACAGTATCGATAGCTTCTCATCATTCTGAAGGCATTTCTGTTGCTTCTAAAGGTAGAGAAGATGTGCCATGAATGTCAAAAAAGATGAAATTGATGGCAATATGGCGCCACTTTTAGAACATTTAATTGAACTTCGTCAGCGAATTATTTCTGCTTTGGTTGCATTTATGATCGCTTTTATAATGTGCTTTTTTATTAAAGATTATATTTTAAATTTTTTACTATGGCCATATCAGTGGGCAATGAAAATAGCTGGAGGGTATCCTGAGAGTATTCGTTTGCAATCAACGCAAGTATGGGAAACTTTTTTAACAAAGATGAAACTTGCTGCTTTTGGGGGAGTTATTTTATCTTTTCCTTATACGGCTTTTCAGCTTTATAGTTTTATTGCACCAGGGCTTTATAAAAATGAGCGTATGGCTTTTTTACCATTTCTCATTGGTAGTCCTATTTTATTTTGTATTGGAGGAGCATTTGTTTATGCTCTATTAGCACCCATAATACTCTGGTTTAGCCTTTCTCAACAATTTCTTCCAGATGTTCATTTAAGAATAGAGTTTATCGTGCGTATTTCTGATTATTTGAGTTTTATGACGTCGTTTATTCTCATTTTTGGTTTGATTTTTCAATTACCTCTTGTCATCAGCTTGTTAACAAAAATTAGACTTTTAACGTCTCATGATTTGGTGTCTAAACGAAAATGGGCTATTCTGCTCTCTTTTGTTATTGCGGCAATGATAACACCGTCGGATTTTTTTACGATGTTTGCAGTAGCTTTACCAACGATAGCGCTCTATGAGGTCTCAATTTTAATGGCTTACGGTATAGAAAAGAGAAGAAAATCCGCTTAAAAAAATGTATAATCTCACACGGTAAGAAATGAGTAAAAACAATATAGAATAAAAAATAATATAAATGAGGAATTTTAATGCTTGATATTAAGTGGATTCGCGAAAATCCTGAAAAATTAGATAAAGCGCTTGTCAGTAGAGGTCTTGAGCCACAAGCCGAAAGGTTAATGCAACTTGATCTTGCACGTCGCTCCCATGTTGCTAAGGTGCAATTGGCGCAGGAACGTCGCAATGCGATTTCAAAGGAAATAGGACAAGCTTTAGCTGTATCTGATCAGCAAATGGTTGAACGCCTTAGAGCAGAAGTTGAAGAGCTTAAAGTCTTTCTTTCCTCAGCAATAGCGGAAGAAAAACAGCTGACAGAGAGTCTTGAAAAAAATCTTTCAGCACTTCCCAATATTCCATTGGATGATGTTCCAGAAGGTAAAGATGAAAGTGATAATGTCGTCATTCGACATGTTGGAACGCCTCCAACCTTTAATTTTACACCAAAGGAGCATTTTGATCTTGGTCAAGATCTCAAGCAGATGGATTTTGAACGGGCTAGTCGTTTGTCTGGAACACGTTTTACAGTACTTTCAGGGGCGTTAGCACGGTTAGAGCGTGCATTGGGACAATTTATGCTTGATGTGCATGTCAATGAGCATGGTTATACGGAAATTTCAGTGCCTCTTCTTGTTCGTGATGAAATTGTTTACGGAGCAGCCCAATTGCCGAAGTTTGCTGAAGATCTCTTTCAAACAACAGATGGTCGATGGCTTATTTCTACAGCAGAAGTGCCCTTAACCAATTTGGTTAACGATGAAATTCTTGAAATATCAGATTTGCCACTGCGATTTTCTTCTTTGTCTCCTTGTTTTCGTTCAGAGGCAGGAGCCGCCGGCCGTGATACGCGCGGTATGTTGCGTCAACACCAATTTTGGAAGGTAGAAATGGTTTCAATCACCAGTGAAGAGCAGTCTCTTACTGAATTGGAACGTATGACGGAATGTGCAGAAGATATCTTAAAACGGCTTGGTTTGCCTTTTCGTACAGTGGTTCTTTCTACGGGAGATATGGGGTTTGCAGCACGTAAAACCTATGACATTGAGGTTTGGCTTCCTGGTCAAGCATGTTATCGTGAAATTTCAAGCTGTTCCGTTTGTGGAGACTTTCAAGGTCGCCGTATGAATGCGCGCTATCGTCAAGAAAGCGATAAAAAATTACATTTTGTTCATAGCCTTAATGGTTCTGGTACAGCTGTTGGTCGTTGTCTTATTGCTGTGCTTGAAAATTATCAACAGGCCGATGGGTCAATTATTGTTCCAGATGTTTTACAACCCTATATGGGGGGGATGCGTTGCATTACTGCTTAAGTTTGTGACAGGAGAGACAATATGCGTTTATTGCAAAGAGGTAATAGTATGCGCACACGCAAGGTTTTGCCATTTTAAAATAAGTGGTTTGTAGAGATGATACAAAGTGCACTTCCATTAATAGAGTGAATGATACTATGGGGCAAAAGGGTATTTTACAGTTTCGTGAGGAGTTGGCTGCTCTTGTACTGAAAATGCGTAGCAAAGGCATTGATGACGTGCGATTTTTTTCGGCGTTAGAGAAAATTCCACGTCAACAATTTGTTTCTGCCCCTTGGTTTAATAGTGCTTATGATAATAAAGTTATTCCCCTTGAGTGTGGGGAATATATGGAGCGTTTGGAAGAACAACTGTTAATTCTTTCAGCACTATCATTGAAAAAAAAACATCGTGTTTTGGAAATCGGTACAGGCTCTGGTTTTTGCACTGCTCTTATGGCATGCTTAAGTGACCGTGTGACAACGATTGATCGTTACAAAACGCTTGTTGATTTGGCACGCCAAAAGTTTCAAACTTTGGGCATTGAAAATATTATTATACGACAGACTGATGGAAGCCATAGTGTGGCAGGTTTGGGATCATTTGATCGCATTCTTATTTGGCCATCACGTTCTGATGAGCCCAAGGAATTTTTAGAACTTTTAGCTGAAAATGGAATTCTCATTCAGGCGATAGGACCTGATGAAGGGATACAAACGGTGACGCGCTATACAAAAATTGGTAGTCGATTTGAGTATTTAGAGCTGTTTCAGGTGCGTTATCAACCTTTTATTAAAGGTAGTGCAGAAATACTTTAGTTTTTAAAATTTAAGGCACAATGCAAATTATTTTACTCTTTTTACTTGTCCATTAAATCCATTTTGATCTTCAGTAAAGATATTTATTAATAAAACATCTCATTTTAACTCTTCGGTAATTTAAAAAAGCTTTAATGGAGTAAGTTGAGTATTGATGAGTGAGCAAAACGATGTGTTTAAAAGCTTTGGATAACATTTTCCGGCATAATTTTCAGAGAATAACTTTTTTAGCGGTGATCATTATTGTTGCTGGTTGTAGTTCTGGTACACAACGTTTTTCTAATATTTTCTCTCATCATACGGTATCAGCTCAGTCAAATATATCAAACACTATGTCTACAGATCCGCAAATGTTATCGTATGGTGCGGGTATGATACAAAGCACTGAATTGCCTCCTGTAGACTCAAGCGATGATTCGTGGATTGATGACAATTCTTCCTATAATTCTTCGCAGCAAGGTAGGAGAGCTTTTTCTGATGGTCGCGTTATGGGGGCTCCTCCACGTAATCTTGGAACGCTTTCTCGTTCACAAATGGATAACTCTCCTATTTTTCGAAAAAATTCTTATATTGTCCAGAGTGGAGACACACTGCTTAGTATTGCAAGACAAATAGGGGTTAGTGTTGAAGCATTAAAATCAGCAAATGGTATAAACAGCAATTCTATTTATATCGGTCAGGTCCTTGTGGTTCCAAGCAAACGTAGATTAGCAACTTCAAAAGCGCACAATAATAACGATTGGGCAGCATCAACAGCAGAATCTTCCCTCCAATCTCAAGTGACGTCTTCTATAAAGCACAAGAAGACTACGCCTATATATAAAGCTCCTATAACAACGCCACCTTCTGCTCAGATGAACAGGCCAAATTCTGAAAAGAATTCTTCCACACAGATGATGCACTTGAAGCATGAGTCTGGTTTATCAAGTACTGTTACGAGTACAGATAATATTGTGACTCCGCAAGCCACAGGAATTTCCAAGATGCGTTGGCCAGTACGAGGGCGTTTACTAAGCCAGTTTGGTCAAAAAAAGGGAACAATGATGAATCGAGGAATAGACATTGCTGTGCCTGAAGGCTCATCGGTAAAGGCAGCAGAAAATGGTGTGGTTATTTATGCAGGAGATGGATTAAAAGAATTGGGTAATGTTGTCATGATTCGACATGAAAATAATATTATCACTATTTATGGATGTAATAGTAAGCTTGTTGTTAACAAAGGACAAAGGATAAGACGTGGTGATGAGATTGCTAAGTCTGGTGTTTCTGGAAATGTTAAAACGCCACGTGTTTATTTTGAGATGCGAAAGAATTCATTACCTGTTGATCCTCTTAAATATTTAGAAAACTAATTTATAGATGATTTTAAATTTGAATAATTTTATAGTTTAAATAAATTTCATAAAGGACAATTTATTTTCTTAAATCCATAGACTCATCAGCATGTTGGAAGCCTTCTGCTTTTAGAGCTAATTCTACAATGCCATGACCTTTCTGAGTGATTTGTCTTGTAGATGATACAAGAGCTTTAGCAATGCTTGGGCGTTGAATAATTAATCTGTGGTGTTACTCCTTTTTTCAAAAGTCGTTCATATTTTATAAAGTATTGACGTGTTTCATGTCCTTTTTTTATTGCTATAAGAAGTTGAATTATAATACTAATTTAGCATTATTCATATTGGATTAGAGCCCTGAAGACCGTAAGATTTTCTCATGTCAAATCTCTCTATGTTGCATCAATTAAAATCACTCGCTTGCACATCACAAGTGGGATAAGTGTCTGGATAAAAACTGTATAAGAAAGGACTAAAAATTGTTATTCTGAATCATCTTAATGCAAGGATTGTCGCAACATTAGGGGCTGGTAAATAGTGTGATGGTGCCGGCTTGTTACTCCACAAACGTAAAGATGGAGGTGCTCAATGGATTTACCGTTGTACTCTTCACGCTCGGTGCCGTGAAATGGGCTTGGGTGCTTTAAGAGATGTTTCTTTAAAATAAGCTGGTGAATGTGCAAACCAATGGCGTTCTATTTTACGTGGGGGTCGTGATCCCATTAAAGAACGCAATAAACAAAAGCGTAAGGCAATAAGCAATCTTCATTACGTTTGATCATTGAAAAGTGTTGGCTTATGTCTAACGTAATATGGTAGCAGACAATCATGATTTTAGAAGAGCAGTTGGTTGGGTTCATTAGAGATTATCATCTTTGTATTTATGAAGGTATAAGATGATAACATCATACGATTTGTTAGCGCTCAATGTGCGCAAGACTCTCGCATTTGAGAGAGAACATGAAAGTGATACTTGATTTCTTATCATTAAAGAGTTTTTATCTCTAGGCTTATTAGCAGATGTGACGTGCAAAAAATCGTTTTGATGAATTCAAAAGGTTTAAAATGAGAGCATTTTACGGTATTTAGCTCCATCATTCGACATTAAAAATGATAAATTATCTCTATAAATGAAAGTTTTCCATTAGAAAAATTGTTTTGTAATTATTTATTGAGTGAGTAGGCTTCTAGTGTAGGATATATAATTCAAGAAAAATAAATCTGTTTTTTACATTTTTTTCTTATTGTATTCTGTCGCTTAAGGATTTATTGCATTTTTATAAGGCTGAGATTACATTATATCATTATCAATTTTTATGATAAATTTTTTAGGAAAGTTTTTCTGAATCGGAACTTTATTTTAATAGAGTGGGAAATACTTGAAGTTTAACTATAGGAGATAAATAATGTTTATTACGAACGCTTATGCTCAAGGTGCAGGCGATGTTTCCAGTGGATTTTCATTTGTTAGCGTTATCCCACTCATTTTAATTTTTGCAATTATGTATTTTTTTATCATTCGTCCGCAGCGTGCACAAATGAAAAAGCGACAGGAAATGCTTAATGCCGTACGTCGCGGTGATACGGTTATAACGGGTGGTGGTATTATCGGCAAGGTTACAAAGGTTCATGACGAGAGTGGTGAACTAGAGGTCGAAATTGGTGAGAACATGAATATTCGTGTTATGCGCTCAACATTAGCTGATGTGCGGGTTAAAGGTGAGCCGATTGCAGAAAAAAAATCAAAACTTAATGCTAAAACAAAAACACTACAAAAGTCTAAGTCTAAAACGACAGTGAAAAATATGCATGTCTCTAAAGAGAAAAAAGCTATATCAAAGGAAAATAAGGAACATAAGGAAAATGCATCTTAAGGTGTAAGTACAATTTATACTATTTAAAAAGGCATTTTTATAAAAAGCGTCCAAATATAAAAACAAATTCATGAGGAGGGGTGTTTTTTATAATCATGACAGAAAAGGGGGGCTTTGTTTTCTGTAGACTATTCAAGTTACTGCTTTATTCATATTAAGATAAATTTTTTTGTCTTTTAAACAGTATTCTTATTTTTCTAAAGAGAAGCTTCCTATTTTTGTGTAAACTCAGTTGAGAAAATTTTTTAAAGGGTAGAATAAGTAGAACATTTAATCGCACAGTTTATAGCGAATTTTTCATATATTTGTCGTATGACCAAATCAAAGTTTTATAGTAAATTTCTACTTTAGTCCTCTTAGAGTTATGGTTAATATATCAATTTTTTTACCGTTAATTTTAATGGTGAGAAGTAAAAGACAAGTGGATTTTCAAAAATAAAGGGTGCTTATTCATGTTCGATGCAATTCAAATTCGTGAAGCACATTTTCCAAGTCGTGCACCTATTGATGCTTATGGAAATGGTGGATTTCGTTTTGCTGATATGTCACATAGAGGTTCTATTATTTGTGTCCCATCAGGAATTTATGGCATTGATATGGCAGGTCCTATTCCCACTCAAGGGGATCTATCTCGTGTTTTAGAAGAAGCGTCTCAGATCGAAGTTTTATTAATAGGGACTGGAATTGAATTATTACGATTACCTGAAGAGTTACGGGGGCTTTTATGGGAAAAGCGTATTTCATCAGATACAATGAGTACAGGAGCAGCGGTGCGTACATTTAATGTTTTATTGGCTGAAGATCGCGCTGTCGCGGCGTTATTATTTGCGGTAGAATAACGTGTTTTTTAATAAAATAAATGTTCTCGTCTAGCATATAAAGACGAATGTAATTATTTTTCTCTGCCGCAAAATAGCGCCGTTTAAGACAGTAATATAAAGGAACATAAATTATAATATAACTTAACACATTAAGTATATTTAATACAATAGAAAGTATTTAGAACTGAGCCAGCTTGTAGTATCTCGTGCATCAGATAAGGGATAAGCCTCTAGCACTTGAGATGCTGCATAAAAGGCATTTTTATTCTTTTTTTTAAATCTACGCACCCGCTTCGCTTGTGGCATGCAAGAGAATAGTTTTGATTATTTTAACATAAAATAGGTTTGAAATAAGATAATTTTAATGACGATATTTGTTTTTTAACTCAACATGCAAAAAAATAAATTATTATTATAAATCAATTTGTTGATAACAATAAGATTCCATCAAGTGTAATTGGGTTTTTGATAAATAGGTGCGGGTAGGGACTTTTATCTTTAGGATGGGAAGAAGGCTAATAAGTTAATTAAGTTTTTGTAATCAGTGCATGTTTTATAAAAGTGCCTTGTTATCTATTCAGTCAAAAGTGTTTTGTGTTGTCTGTTGTTCTATCTAAGTTTCACCATACATGTTATGATTAGTTTTTAGCTGTTTTTATGACATAAGTTGGATAAGATGAATTTTATTAAAAAAATGATTTATTTCATTTTTAACACTTTTTTTTCAGAAAAGAAAAGTGATTAGAAAGGAAGTCTTAATTCATCATACATTAAGAGAAATATTGAAAAATCTTATTTTCTAGGCTTTATTATTTTTAATATGAATAAAAAGAGAATTATTAATTTAATGGCTAAAAAAGGGGACGTTAATCGGTTCATAGAATGGTAAGTTCTCTTCCTTATTGTCTTGATATTTTACGTAACATAGATCGTGATCGCTATATATCGGTTTTATTTGCGCCTAAAAAAAAGCGTCAAGCATTGGCGGCTTTGTACGCATTTAATGCTGAGATTTCTCGTATTCGTGAAAGTGTTCATGATCCACTCATCGGAGAAATACGATTACGCTGGTGGTATGATTCTATCGCACATGGTGAAGAGCAAACGAGTGGAAGTAATCCGATTTTGAGTGATTTATTGACAGCAATAACTCTTTTTAATTTACCTAAGGCAGCTTTTTTACGGTATTGTGATGCACAAATTTTGGACCTTTACCACAATCCAATAGAATCGCTCCATGAGCTCGAGCACTATTGTGGTGAGACAGCAAGTATAATTTTACAGCTTTCTTGTCAGATATTAGATCCTGATGCCGCACAAGATTTTACAGATATCTATGAACATGGGGGAATTGCTCAAGGATTAAGCGGTGTATTGCGCCTTTTATCATTCATGAAATCACGATATCAATATTATTTACCTACTGATATTTTGAAGGCTGTAGGAGTAAACAGGGAGGATTTAGATTCTCATCGTCTCAGTGATCAACAAAAAAGCCGTATTGTTGAAGCTATGGTAGCATTATCACGTGATCATTATAGCAAATTTTACGCGTATTCTTGTACTTTACCTAGAGCTCTTAAGCCCGCATTTCTTCCCTTGGCCATTATACCGGCTTCTCTTCAAAAGGCTCTCCAGCTAGGGGCAGCCGTTTTTCAAGAAAATGCAACTTTGCCATTGATATATCGCTATTGGTTGATAACAAGGACAGCAATGAGCAGTAATCTTCCAAAGATAGTGTAAAAGATAAAAATTAGACTAATTTTTTCATATTGAAGATAAAGGGGATGCTCGTGATACGAAACCATTTTTTTGTTATCAAAAAATATTGATGTGTTGGTTTTTATGAGCGCAAAAGAGTGAGAAATTTCATAATCTTTTAAAATACGATGTATTGGATGGATGAGAGGAAAGCCAGCACTATTGTTATTACTGGCCAGCTCCCAATGTTACGGCCGCCCTTGGCACTTGAGACTCTTTATAAGATCTATCTCCTCTCTTTAATGTTTATTCAAATGCTCATTCCATTTATAATGTGCAAGTGAGAGGTTTTGACTGATTCAACATGGAAAAGATTTAGAATAAAAGAATCTTACGGTATTCAGAATTTTTATTCAATATGAATCATTATATAGTATCATTATAAATCAATGTCTTATCCAATGATAACAAAACATAAGATAAAGCTTAATTACATTGGTTTTCTAGGATAAAAACTTTTAAGTATTCTGAATATGTTGATCGCATTTCATTTGCAAATGAGATATGATTCCTTCTTATGAGAGATGTTATCTTGGCATTCTATAAATCGATAAAAACGTTCACTTTTGAGAAATTAAAATTATGAAGTCATAATTGATGGTTGTTATGATCTATGAAAAAATTGATTTACCATGAGAGTTCGTTTTTCATTCATATTGAATAAAGGCCTTGAAGAGAAGAAGATTTTCTCATTTTAAATCATGTCTAGAATGAATTTTAAAAGTGTTTTTCATGTTATAAGTTGGATGTGTTAACAAAAATCATTTAAGAAAAAAGCAATAGGTTCCTTATGAAGGAATATCAAGAGGAGCAATATGATGCGCTGTCAATGAATGGCAATGGGGATGATAATCGGGGATGATATTGAGAGCTGAATTGGTGACAACCTTTACAGCTTTTGGATGAGTAATATTGCTTACTGCGTTGAAAAAAACGCCTCGACATTTCATTCCCCATTTTCTTGCAAATCCATAAATGCACTGACTTGCAAGAAAATGAATTGTAATGTCGATCTTAAGATATCAGTAAACAAGAGATTTATCTTACCTTTTCAACGACAGATGAAATGGTGACAGAAACCCTATCAAGTAAGCTCTTTAACTTATGTCCCCCTCTCTTTATTGGAGAGCGTTAAAGATCTGATTATAATTCGTGCTATTAATTTCCAAAGGATTTTCCTTATTGGCAATTTGTAGCACTTCTAACTTGAGATCTTCTCTTATCATCATATCTATATTGGTACGGATATCAGGTGAAAGAGTATGAGGCGTGATATCTTTAGGCATCGTTACAGTTTTTATTTGATAAATGATACGGTTTGTTGCAACAGGACCTTTTATGATGCCATAATGATCTTTGGGACCGGAAAATAGTGCTTTAATCCCTTCAGCCCCAAGGGTTTCAGATGAGTCTTGACGCCGGAGGGCTTGTGTTGTGTGTTTTGTAACACCAAGTGTACGCGCAAGAGCAACAAGACTTTTTCCTTCCCTAAGCTGATTGAGAACGTTTTGGGCTTTTTCATCAAGAAGGCGTTGAGTTTCTTCACTTTTCCATTGAGAAAGAGCATCTATCTTTGATTCTTCAAGTGTTTTATCGCGGGCAGGAATAATTTTATCGACCTTATACCAGAGATATCCACCATGTTGAAAAGAGAGAGGGTCAAGATCAACATCTTCATTTGCTTTATAAATGGCATTCAGTAGAATATCTTTTTCAGGTAAATCCGTGAGGAGGGTACCTTCAAGCGTTTTTCCCGTTTGATCAAGGGTAATTGTGCGCAAAGATAAGTTGTATTGCTCGGCAAGTTCTTTAAGAGAAGCACCCTCAAAACGAGCATTTTCAATGGCAACATAATTGTTACGAATCTCATCATTAGCACGATTTTTGGCAAGCGTTTGACGAATATTTTCTTCTACCCTTTCAAAGGGGAGAGAACTTGCAGGCTCAATATGGGTGACGCGAATGAGAACAGGCCCCTGTAAGTCATTGATGACAGGGCTAACTTCCCCCTGTTGGAGTTCAAAAACTTCAGATGCGAGATGATTAGGAAGTTCATTTTCTGCAAGAGGCCCTTTTTTTATATCATTAAGAGTCTTTTTTTCAGCTTTTACCAGCTCATCAAAACTCAATCCATCGGTCATTTTTTTGGCTGCATTATCAGCTTCTTTACGTGTGGAAAATCGCAGTTCTTCAAATGTACGTTTTTCAGGCGTTACAAAACGGGAAGCATTTTTCGTATAATAGGCTTTTGCTTCATCTATTGAGATATCTTGAGGTTTTACGAAATCATTAAGTTCCATAGAGAGTAAAGAGACAGTGCGGTATTCTGGAGTGCGAAATTCATTTTGATGTGTTTCAAACCATTTTTGTAGTGTTTCATGATCAGGATCAGCAATTGTTTGCTTTTCTTTTAGGTCAATAACAAGATAATCAGCACTCCGCATTTCTCCTTGATAAAGAGCAAGGGCTTTATAAAAGAGATCAGGTGCTTTCATATCAGAAAGCAAAGCTGTAATAAGTTGATTACGCTTTTCTTGTTTAGTATAATAATTAAGAAAAGCACTTTCGCTGATCCGTAAATACTGAAGATAGTTTTGAAATAAATTTTTATCAAAAGTGCCATTTACTTGGAACATCTTATCAGAAGCAATTGTATGAGCTATAGTATCTTTTGAAAGACTTATTTTCATTTTACGAACTTGCTCATCAAGGAGTACATTTTGTTGTAATTGATTAAACACCAAAGCAGGAATTTGATATTGCTGCATTTCATTTGGTGTAAACATTCGTCCAAGATGGGCCGCCTGTGCTAAACGTGAACTTTGATCGGCAAGTGCGAGATGATAATCGTCAATAGTTGCTGTGGACTTTCCAGAAGTAATGAGATCTCTTTCGCTTTTTGTGTGTAGCTGTGGTATCCCCCATAAAAGAATGAAACATAAGAGTAAAATAGCCAAGAAAGTTCTGGAAATCCAAGAATTTGTAGCACTTCTTATGACGTCAAGCATTGTTCAATTCCATTTTTAACATAAGTTATTACCAAAGCAGTAATGGAATTTGCAATAAAGAGACAAAAGATGCAAGCTTTTAAAGACTTGCTTTCGTTTTATAATTTGATACTACAGACAAATTAAAGTGTTATAAGAACTCTTGAGGTAAAAATATGTCTCCAAATATTAGACCTTTTCTTGCTGGAAATTGGAAAATGAATGGAACAAATGAATCACTTGGAGAGTTGCGTGCTATTGCTACAGGTATAAGCTCTGATTTCCGTCATCTATTTGAAGCGCTTATTTGCGTTCCAGCAACGCTTTTATCGCGTGCTTCTGATACGCTGGATGGTGCTAATCTCCTTTTAGGAGGACAAAATTGTCACTTTGATGATCATGGTCCTTATACGGGAGATATTTCAGCTTTTATGCTTAAAGAAGCCGGAGCAAGTCATGTTATTCTTGGGCATTCAGAACGTCGTACAGTGTATAAGGAAAATAATGCAATTGTTCGTGCCAAAGTGCAAGCTGCGTGGCGCGCAGGTCTTGTAGCTCTTGTGTGTATTGGGGAAACATTGGAGGAGCGTAATAATAATGAAGTGTTGGATGTTCTTGAGCAGCAGCTTGCAGGATCTTTACCAGATGATGCAACAGCAGAAAATACCATTATCGCCTATGAACCTATTTGGGCGATAGGCACTGGCAATACGGCGACTTCAGAAGATATTGCAAAAGTGCATCATTTCATTCGTGATGAGATGCGTGCTCGTTTTGGTGATGAAGGAAATAAGATGCGTTTACTTTATGGCGGATCCGTAAAGCCATCCAATGCCTTTGAGCTTTTAAGCATTGCACATGTTAATGGTGCTTTGATTGGTGGAGCTAGCTTAAAAGCAATTGATTTTTTAACTATTTGCGATGTTTGTCGTAAATTATAGCAGAGAAATTTGAGTTCCCTCTTGGATTGTGTGTTATTTATGTGTAAACAACCATGAAAGAGTTATTTGAAGAGCAGGGTTTATGCAAACAGTACTTATTGTTATTCATCTATTGATTGTGATTACTTTGGTTGGGGTTATCTTAATCCAACCTTCAGAAGGTGGTGGGCTCGGTGTGAGTAATAATAGCTCAGGGTTGATGAAAGCCCGTGGATCTCAGAACCCTTTAACGCGTTTGACAGCTATTTTAGCCTGTTGTTTTTTTGTTGTGTCCATTGGGCTTAGTGTGGTGGGAAGTATATCAAACTCTAGTTCTGACATTTTAAAACGTATACCAGCTCATTCACAACATAATTCCAACAATCAAAGTTTAGAATCAGTTCCATCACCGAATGGTGAGTCCTCGCCCTCTATTCTTGAACAGCTCGGAGGCGCTGTGGATTCCACGCTGGAACAAAAGCAAGAACAAAAACAGTCTACAACGCCTGAAGCGGAAAGCCCAGTTCCACCTGTTTTTGAAAAGACAGCTCCAGATAACAGTACAAAATAGTTTTTTAGAAAATATGGACTTTTTTAAAAGGTGATTTTTTCACCTTTTTTTATTTTAGAAGAAAAATTATTTCTTTTTGCATTTTTTACTGGAAAAATCATTATAAATTGCTTATCAACATAAGCCCATGGCACGTTATGTTTTTATTACTGGTGGTGTGGTTTCTTCCCTTGGAAAAGGCATCGCAGCAGCGTCGTTAGCGGCGTTATTACAGGCTCGTGGTTATCATGTGCGCCTTCGCAAACTTGATCCTTATTTAAATGTTGATCCAGGGACCATGTCGCCTTATCAACATGGTGAGGTGTTTGTAACCGATGATGGGGCAGAAACGGATCTTGATCTTGGTCATTATGAGCGTTTTACAGGTCGTTCCGCAAATAGCCAAGATAATATTACAACAGGGCGTATTTATCGTAATATCATCGAACGAGAGCGGCGGGGTGATTATTTAGGAGCAACAGTTCAAGTTATTCCGCATGTTACAGATGAAATTAAGCGATTCATTACGACGGGAAATGAAGAGTTTGATTTTGTTTTATGTGAAATAGGGGGAACGGTTGGTGATATTGAGGCCATGCCCTTTCTAGAAGCGATTCGTCAGCTTGGTAATGAACTTTTCCGACAAAATGTCGTTTATGTCCATCTTACATTAATGCCTTATATTTCTTCGGCAGGGGAATTAAAAACCAAACCAACACAACATTCTGTCAAAGAATTGCAATCAGTTGGTATTTCTCCTGATATTTTGCTTGTACGTGCCGATCGCTCTATTCCAGAAACCGAGCGGTGCAAGTTATCACTTTTTTGCAATGTTCGTTCCAATGCCGTCATTCAGGCATTAGATATGCCAACAATTTATGATGTTCCTATGGCCTATCATAAAGAGGGGTTAGATTCTGAAGTTCTTTGTGCTTTTGGAATCGATACGGCTCCTCCTCCTCAGATGGATCGTTGGGAAGATATTACGCATCGCATTCACCATCCTGAAGGAGAAGTTACAATTGCTATTGTAGGAAAATATACAGGCTTAAAGGATGCTTATAAATCTCTTATCGAAGCGATTGCACATGGTGGTTTAGCGAATAAAGTAAAAGTTAATATTGAGTGGATTGATTCGCAACTTCTTGAAAAAGAAGATTCTATTTTAGCTTTACAAAAAGCGCATGGAATTTTGGTTCCTGGGGCTTTTGGGGCTCGAGGGGCTGAAGGGAAGATTCGAGCAATTCAATTTGCACGAGAGCGTAAAATTCCATTTTTAGGGATTTGTTTTGGCATGCAATTGGCTTGTATAGAAGCTGCACGCAATATTGCAAAGATTAAGAATGCTTCATCAAGTGAGTTTTGCGAAACAGAAAATCCAATTGTAGGTTTAATGACGGAATGGCTCAAAGGCGATGTTCTTGAAAAGCGGACAAGAAATGGTGACCTTGGCGGATCTATGCGCCTTGGTGCTTTTGCTGCTGAATTAAAAGAAGAGAGCCATATTGCCAAAATTTATGGGATGACAAAGATTGTTGAACGGCATCGCCATCGTTATGAAGTCAATATTGATTATAAAGATCAGTTAGAACAGTGTGGTTTGATTTTTTCTGGCATGTCTCCCGATGGTATTTTGCCGGAAACAATAGAATATGCAGATCATCCATGGTTCATTGCTGTTCAATATCATCCAGAACTAAAATCACGTCCTTTTGATCCACATCCGCTTTTTTCTTCTTTTATTGAGGCCGCTGTAGAACAAAGTCGATTGGTTTAGTACATAAGTTTTGTTACTTTTTTTGAGGGATAAAATGACGAAACCAAATGCTCGTGTAAAAGTTGGAAATGTTATTTTTTCAAATGAAATGCCTTTTTCATTAATTGCAGGGCCGTGTCAGATGGAAAGTCGTGATCATGCTTTTGAAATGGCTGGTCGGATTAAAATAATTACTGATCAGCTTGGTATTGGGTTTGTTTATAAATCGAGTTATGACAAAGCTAATCGAACCTCTTTGAGTGCCGCACGTGGCATTGGTCTTGAAAAAGCAATGGCTATTTTTTCTGATTTAAAAAAAGAGTTTGATTGTCCCATATTGACTGATGTGCATACCGAAGAGCAATGTAGGATTGTTTCTTCGACAGTTGATGTTTTACAAATACCGGCTTTTTTATGTCGTCAAACAGATCTTTTGGTTGCAGCTGCCAAAACAGGGCATGTTATTAATATTAAAAAAGGTCAGTTTTTGGCGCCGTGGGATATGGAAAATGTTTTACAAAAGGTTGTTTACAGTGGTAATCCCAATGTGATGCTTTGTGAGCGCGGCACGTCATTTGGTTATAACCGACTTATTTCGGATATGCGTTCGTTGCCTGTCTTACGTTCATTTGGGGCTCCTGTTATTTTCGATGCAACACATTCTGTTCAAGAACCTGGAGGGCAGGGGTCTTCATCTGGTGGACAGCGGCAGTTTGTTGAAATTTTAGCGCGTGCGGCTGTTTCTGTGGGGGTTGCAGGTATTTTCTTAGAAACGCATCAAGATCCAGATCATGCGCCTTCTGATGGTCCTAATATGATTAAAATTGATGATTTACAAAGATTGCTTGAGACTTTAATGGAATTTGACTATCTGTCAAAAAAGCTAAATTAAGATAAGAAGAGAAAAATGTTCCATGAGTAGGGCATTAGAAATGGGCGTGACTTTTATTGGATAGGGAAACATAGATGACTATAATTGTCGATATCATTGGGCGTGAGGTTCTTGATAGCCGTGGTAATCCAACGGTGGAAGTTGATGTTTATTTAGAAAATGGAGCTTTTGGTCGTGCTCTGGTTCCTTCAGGAGCTTCAACGGGGGCACATGAGGCTGTTGAGCTTCGTGATGGTGGTCCGCGTTATCAAGGGAAAGGTGTTGAAAAAGCAGTTGCAGCAGTTAATGGCGAAATTCTTGAAGAACTTGGTGGACGGGATGCAAGAGATCAGATCGCTATTGATCAAGCAATGATTGCTTTGGATGGAACGCCAAATAAATCTCGTCTTGGTGCTAATGCACTTCTTGGCGTTTCATTGGCTGTTGCAAAAGCTGCTGCGGACTCATTAAATTTACCCTTGTATCGTTATATTGGTGGGACGCAAGCGCATATTCTTCCAACTCCCATGATGAATATTATTAATGGTGGCGTTCATGCTGATAATCTGATTGATTTTCAAGAGTTTATGATTATTCCTGTAGGAGCCCCTACCGTGAGAGAGGCCATCCGTTATGGTGCTGAAGTTTTCCATGCATTGAAAAAGCGTTTAAAAGATGCGGGGCATAATACCAATGTTGGTGATGAAGGTGGTTTTGCACCGCAATTTAAAAGTGCAGATCAAGCAATTGACTTTATTATGGAATCTATCATCTCATGTGGCTATAAACTAGGTGAAGAGATTGCCCTTGGTTTAGACTGTGCTTCCACTGAATTTTATAAAAATGGCTCATATTTTTATAAAGGTGAAGGCAAATGCCGTGATATTCAAGAACAGGTAGATTATTTAGAGAACCTTGTGAAAAGTTATCCTATTATTACCATTGAAGATGGAATGGCAGAGGATGATTGGGAAGGATGGAAGCTCCTTACTGACACAATTGGAGAGAAATGTCAGCTTGTGGGCGATGATTTGTTTGTAACAAACTCAGCACGTTTGCGTGAGGGTATCAAAATGGGGGTAGGCAATTCTATTCTCATAAAAGTTAATCAAATTGGGACATTGAGTGAAACACTTGATGCTGTAGAAGTTGCCCATAAAGCAGGCTATCGTGCCATTATATCTCATCGCTCAGGTGAAACAGAGGATTCTTTTATTGCAGATCTTGCGGTTGCAGCGAACTGTGGACAAATTAAAACTGGTTCTCTTGCACGTTCGGATAGATTAGCAAAGTATAATCAACTTATTCGTATTGAGGAAATGCTAGGGGCCCAAGCATGTTATGCTGGTGATATAATCGTTAATCGTTGTGAGTGCAAAGTATGAGAGTATGATATTATTTAGATTATGAAATTGAACTGTCTTATTAAAGACATATACGCAGTGATTTTATAGGCATTTAAATTTATAGGGATTAAGATGAGAGGTGTAATTATTAGCCAAGATCAAGGAACGTATCTCGTTTCGGGTGATGATGATAAACGTTATCAATTTGCGACTTGGGATTGGTTGGGAAAGAAACCACCAAGGATTGGAGATACCGTTGATTTTGTCTGTGAAGGGGATGTTGTCAGTTCTGTTTTTCCATTGTTGAGACCAAGTACAGAGAATTCAAGGATAATGTTTGCACTCCTTTGTTGGTGTGCGGGTATCTTTGGTGTCCATCGCTTTATGGTTGGGAGAGTTCGGACAGGTGCTTTAATGCTTGTTTTATCTTTATCGGTTATTGGATTGATGATTTCCGGTATTTGGGCAATCGTTGATTTTATACTGATTGTCGCTGGAAGATTTACAGATAAAAATGGGAATCAGATTACAGATTTGTGAGAAAATTTTGTCATGATGTAAAGAACAGGGTATTCAGTTCGCTTTTTATGTTTTATAAATATATTAAGTTCATCATGCCAAATTATTGTACTCTATTTCTTTAATGTGAGATATTAAGAAAAATATATACCGTTAAATAAAAGTGGTGAAAAAGACTGTGCCATTTTATAGGGGTAAAACAACGACGTAAATCAACAACGATATGTTTTGTGTTGCTGCTTATAGCAACAGAAAACATTAGATTATTGGGGGGAGTTCTGGGTTATTTTAATTTCACGTTTATCATGGCTACTACAAATTTTATTTACGTCGTGAGGTTAATCGATATATTATCAAATTAGGAATAATCTCTTTATGAATAACACATGAGGGACAGCTTTATAGGTGGGCAAGAATGAAGGGTAGGGTTATTGGTCAGGATCAAGGAGATTATTTCGTTTCAGGGGCAGATGGTAAGCGTTATCAGTTTGCCACTTGGGATTGGTTAGGGGAAAAACCTCCGAAGATTGGTGATACTGTTGATTTTGTATATGAAGATAATGTTGTTAAATCTGTTCTTCCTCTGTTGAGTAAATCACAGTCAGACAAATCAAGGTTGGCGATAGCACTTGTTTGTTGGTTTTTTGGTTTATTGGGAATTCACCGCTTTATGGCTGGTAAAGTTGGAACCGGTATTGCAATGCTTCTTATAACGATAACAGGTATAGGACTCTTGGTTACTATACCTTGGGCATTTATTGATTTTATAGTTATTTTATCGGGATATTTTAGGGATGATAATGGCGATAAAATTACAAATTGGTAGAATTTTAGAATAATATAGAGCAAGGAACTCTCTAATTTTAATGTTATCGGATATATCAGGTTCATAATGTTAAATTACTTTGAGTATATGTCTTTAAAGTGAAATATTAAATAAAACTATTGAAAACTAAAGTAATATTTCATATAGAAAAGCGAAAGTACAAATCGAACAGCGTGCTTTGTATTGCCACTTATAATTGCGGGAATTTTAAGTTGTTGGGGGATTTTAAGCTTTTTAAATTGTAATACATCACGGTGAATACAGATCGTATTTATGCAGTGAGGTTTATCCAATATATTAGCATATTAGAAAAAAACTTCTTTATGAATAACATTTTATAGGTGGTGAAGATGAAAGGTAAGATTATTGGTGAGGATCAAGGAAATTATTTCATTTCAGGGGCTGATGGTAAGCGCTATCAATTTGCAAATTGGGATTGGTCAGGAAAAAAGCCGCCGAAGATTGGTGATACCGTTGATTTTGTTTGTGAAGGGGATAGCATTAAATCTATTTTCCCTATCTTGACTGAAGGTCAGTCACAACAATCAAAAGTGACGTTAGCGGTCGTTTGTTTTTTTCTAGGTGGACTAGGAATTCATCGTTTTATGGTTGGTAAAATTATAACTGGAATTGTAATGCTTCTTATAAGTATATTAAGTATAATAACTATACCGTTTACTATGGGGTTAGGGATTATTTTTATAGTTTCACCTTGGGTATTGATTGATTTTATAGTCATTTTAACGGGAAACTTTAGAGACAAAGATGGGAATAAAATCACAAGTTAGTGAATATGTAATTTATAATATAAATTATGATATAAAAAGTGAGGCATTCAGCTTACTTTGATTATCTTAAGGGGACAAATTGATGATAACAAATTGTTTGCACCTATAGATTGAGTAATGAGGTGTTAATCAAAATCGTGCATAGTTGGGCAAAACTATTAAGAAATTTGTGCTGTAGAGACTGTGCTATTTTATGTGGACAAAGCAAAAACGTCGATCAATCAAAGTACGCTTTGTACTACCTCTTATGACGGTAGGCGTTTTAAGTTATTTCAGTTACCATATTTATCATGGTGAGTATGGATTGTATTCACGCAGTGAGGTTAATCAACAGATTAGCGAATTGGAAAAGGAGCTTCATAAAATAGAAGCTGAGCGGGAATTCATTAAAAAGCGTATTTCTCTTTTACGCAATGGACATATCGAAAAGGATATGTTGGATGAGTATGTTCGAAAGAATTTAAACGTTTCTAAGCCAAATGAATTGACAATCTTAACGCCTTGTAAATGATAGCAAAAATGAATGAAAAGTCGCTTAATTTGAACGACAATCAGCAATGATATTGTTTAAGCTGGTTGATAAGGCTTGTAACTTTTGTTCGTAAAGGTTATTCCTAAATAATCATAAAAGGGAGTTTAATATGGCAGAAAGACTTAAAAAAAAATCTGCGTCGGTAGCGCACACTGCATTATCAAGCACCACAAAGAAAGCATCAATAGTAGATTTTACAAAAGAGGAAGAAATTGATGTTTATCGTGAAATGCTCTTAATTCGCCGTTTTGAAGAAAAAGCAGGACAACTGTATGGGATGGGGCTTATTGGGGGATTTTGTCATCTTTATATTGGGCAAGAAGCTGTTGTTATAGGGACTTTAAAGGCAACAAAAGAGGGGGATCAGGTTATTACGTCTTATCGTGATCATGGGCATATGTTAGCTGTTGGGATGAGCCCGCGTGGTGTCATGGCAGAATTAACGGGACGTCAGGGGGGCTTTTCCAAAGGGAAAGGGGGCTCGATGCATATGTTCTCTACAGAAAAGAACTTTTATGGTGGACATGGTATTGTTGGTGCGCAAGTTCCCATAGGTTCAGGTTTGGCATTTTCGAATCAATATCTTGGTAAAGATAATGTGACATTGGTTTATTTTGGTGATGGTGCAGCCAATCAGGGGCAGGTTTACGAAAGTTTTAATATGGCGTCTCTTTGGAAACTGCCCGTTATTTATATTATTGAAAACAATCAGTATGCTATGGGAACATCCGTTTCACGAGCATCTGCAGAAACTGATTTTTCTCGTCGTGGTCTTTCTTTTGAAATTCCAGGTATTGTTGTTGACGGTATGGATGTTCGCTCTGTAAAAGGAGCTGCTGATGAAGCAATTTCTTGGGCTCGTTCAGGTAAAGGGCCGATCATTCTTGATATGCAAACCTATCGTTATCGTGGTCATTCCATGTCTGATCCAGCGAAATATCGCTCTAAAGAAGAAGTCCAAAAAATAAAAGAGGAACACGATCCGATTGATCAAGTAAAAAGTCGGATTCTTAAAAAAAATTGGGCGAGTGAAGACGATTTGAAGTCTATTGAGAAAGAGATTCGTGCAATTGTTGCTGATGCGGTAGATTTTGCACAAAGTGATCAAGAGCCAGATGCTTCTGAGCTCTACACTGATATTTTAGTTTGATGCGAGGGAAGCAAGTATGTCTATTGATATTTTGATGCCGGCGCTTTCACCAACCATGGAAGAAGGTAAACTATCTAAGTGGCTTAAAAAAGAAGGTGATAAGGTTAGCTCTGGTGATGTTATTGCTGAAATTGAAACAGATAAGGCAACAATGGAAGTAGAGGCTGTTGATGAAGGCACTCTTGGTAAAGTTTTTGTTCCTGAAGGCTCTGAAGGCGTGAAGGTTAACACTGTTATTGCGGTTTTATTAGAAGAAGGTGAGCGTGCTGAGGATATTTCTCAACCTACAAATACATCACAAAAATCTGAAGTATCTTCTCCTGCTCTTCCTTCTTCAGTTCCACAGTCTCCAACTTTTGCGCCCCCTCCTGATTTTGATATTCCAGCGGGAACACAAATGGTAACAATGACAGTTCGTGAAGCACTTAATCAAGCTTTGGCTGAAGAAATGCGCCGTGATGAAAAGGTTTTTCTCATGGGAGAAGAAGTCGCGCAATATCAAGGAGCCTATAAAGTTAGCCAAGGTTTGTTGGAAGAATTCGGGGAGCGCCGAGTTATTGATACCCCAATTACAGAACACGGCTTTGCTGGGCTGGCTGTTGGTGCTGCTTTTGGAGGGCTACGCCCCATTGTCGAGTTTATGACATTTAATTTTGCCATGCAGGCAATGGATCAAATTATTAATTCAGCAGCAAAAACACGTTATATGTCTGGTGGACAAATGAGCGTTCCTATGGTTTTTCGCGGCCCCAATGGTGCTGCTGCTCGTGTTGGTGCTCAACATTCTCAATGTTATGCTGCATGGTATAGTCATATCCCAGGGCTGAAAGTTGTTATGCCTTATAGTGCAGCAGATGCAAAAGGTTTACTAAAAGCAGCTATTCGTGATGATAATCCTATTATTTTCCTTGAAAATGAGATTTTATACGGGCATCAATTTGAGGTTCCTCAACTTGATGATTTTGTTTTGCCTATTGGTAAAGCGCGTATCCATAAGTCTGGGCAAGATGTGACGATTGTTGCATACGGGATTGGAATGCATTACGCTGTTCAAGCATTACCAGAGATTGAAAAGCTTGATATTGACGTTGAATTAATTGATTTACGAACCATTCGTCCGATGGATCTTCCAACAATTCTTTCTTCCGTTAAAAAAACAGGTCGTTTGATAACAATTGAAGAGGGGTTTCCTCAGTCATCGGTGGGAACTGAAATAGCAACGCGTGTTATGCAGCAAGCTTTTGACTATCTTGATGCACCAATTGCGACGATTTCTGGCAAAGATGTTCCGATGCCTTATGCAGCGAATCTTGAAAAGTTGGCTTTGCCTGATACGGCTGAAATTATTGAGGCCGTTAAAGCTGTGACGTACAGAGCATAACGGAGGAAAGCATAATGCCCATTAAAATTACAATGCCAGCGCTTTCCCCTACGATGGAAGAGGGAAATTTAACAAAATGGAATATTAAGGAGGGTGATAAGGTTTCTTCTGGGGATGTTATTGCTGAAATTGAGACGGATAAAGCGACGATGGAAGTCGAGGCCGTTGATGAAGGTACAGTTGCTAAAATTGTTGTTCCTGCTGGAACACAAGGCGTTAAAGTGAATGCTTTGATTGTGGTTTTAGCAGAAGAAGGTGAAGATTTAGCTGAAGCTGCAAAAGTTGTAGAAGAAACGCCTTCTGTTGCAAGACAAGAACCAGAGGGTAAAGAGAGCGTAAAACAGACAGATTTTCTAAAGCCGGCGGACTCAAAGGATGTAAAAATGTCTCATGAATCATCAGTGCAGCAATTCATACAGCAAGATAAAGAAGGAAATCGTCTTTTTGCTTCTCCTTTAGCACGGCGATTAGCTTTGCAGGCTGGTCTTGATTTATCTCTTATTTCTGGAAGTGGTCCGCATGGACGTATTATCAAGCGCGATGTAGAAAAAGCTATGAGCGGCGGTCTTTCTCAAGCTTCTTATGCGTCACAGATGGGAGAGGCGGTCGCAGCAGGTGCTTCTGATAAACAGATATTGAAGCTCTTTAAAGAGGATGAATATATCTTCACTCCCCATAATAATATGCGTAAAACGATTGCTACACGTTTGGTGGAATCAAAACAAAGAGTTCCACATTTCTATGTGAGTGTAGATTGTGAACTTGATGCGTTATTAGCGCTGCGTACGCAGTTGAATGCTGCTGCACCAATGGTTAAGACGCAGGAAGAAGCTAAGCCTACTTATAAGCTTTCAGTTAATGATATGGTGATCAAAGCTGTGGCTCTTTCTTTGAAAGCGGTTCCTGATGCGAATGTCTCTTGGCTTGAAGGTGGAATGCTTCATCATAAACATTGTGATGTTGGGGTTGCAGTGTCTATTCCCAATGGATTAATTACGCCGATCATTCGCCATGCAGAGGAAAAGCCGTTATCGCTTATTTCAAAAGAAATGAAAGATTTTACAAAGCGGGCGCGTGAGCACAAGTTAAAAATGGAAGAATATCAAGGGGGGACAACAGCTGTATCCAATATGGGGATGTATGGTGTAAAAAGTTTTTCTGCTATCCTTAATCCACCGCATGCGACGATTTTTGCCATTGGTGCAGGAGAACAACGCGCTGTTGTTAAAAATGGTGCATTAGCTGTCGCGACAGTTATGTCGGTTACACTTTCTGCTGATCATCGCGCTGTTGATGGAGCTTTAGCAGCAGAGCTCGCGCGGACTTTTAAGAAGATAATTGAAAATCCATTAGCAATGTTGGTTTGAACGAAAGTTCTTCACGTAAATTGTCAGAGAGTGTGTTAAGAGAGTAAAAACAAATTTAAAAAGTCTGAAGAGCAATATTATGGCCGTTTCTAGAATATTATTGCTGTTTCTAGTTTGGATAAAGTATTTATATGATACTGAGAGTAAAAGACGTAAGATCATTCTGTCATGTTGGTTTTTAGTCTTAAGTTTAAAAAGTACATAGCCATTTTATATATATCCATGGAGGAATTACTGTGGCAAGTCTTTATGATGTAATTGTGATTGGATCAGGTCCAGGCGGATATGTAACCGCAATTCGTGCAGCGCAATGTGGCTTTAAGACAGCAATTGTTGAGCGTGAACATTTAGGGGGGATTTGTTTAAATTGGGGATGTATTCCAACAAAAGCCCTTTTACGTTCAGCGGAAATGAAACATTTTGCCGAACATGCAAAAGATTATGGACTAAAAATTAATGGTTCAATTGAAGCAAGCATCAAAGATGTTGTGGCACGTTCACGCGGCGTTTCAGCACGTTTAAATGCGGGTGTTGGTTTTTTAATGAAAAAAAACAAAATTGATATTATCTGGGGTGAAGCAAAGCTTACGAAGGAAGCGAAAGGAAGCCAGCCTGCGGAAATTATGGTTTCGTCATCGTCCAAGCCAATTATGCAACCGCAAAATCCAGTCCCTAAAGGAACATTAGGAGCGGGGACTTATCAAGCAAAGCACATCATTATTGCAACAGGAGCACGCCCTCGTGTTCTTCCTAATATTGAACCAGATGGAAAGCTCATTTGGACTTATTTTGAAGCGATGATACCACCAGCAATGCCAAAATCGCTTTTGGTTATAGGATCTGGAGCTATTGGCATTGAATTTGCTTCCTTTTATCGTGATATGGGCGCTGAGGTCACTGTTGTTGAAATGATGCCTCATATCATGCCGGCTGAAGATATTGAAATTTCAACATTTGCTCGTAAACAGTTAGAGAAAAAAGGTTTACGCATTCTTTGCCAAGCAAAAGTAACAAAAGTTGAAAAAGCTCTCAATTCTGTGACTGTACATATTGATGTTCAAGGCAAAACAGAGACAATAACGGTTGACCGATTAATTTCCGCTGTTGGGGTTCAGGGTAATATTGAGAATCTTGGGTTAGAAGCTGTGGGAATAAAAACCGATCGTGGATGCATTGTAACTGATGAATGGAGTTGGACAGGAGTTGCAGGTATTTATGCTATCGGTGATGTGGCAGGTCCTCCTATGTTAGCGCATAAAGCAGAAGAAGAAGGCGTGATATGTATTGAACGTCTTGCTGGTTTAAAAAATGTTCATCCGCTTGATAAGAAAAAAATTCCAGGGTGTACCTATTGCACACCGCAAGTTGCTTCTGTAGGGTTTTCAGAAGCGGCAGCAAAAGAAGCAGGTTATGATATACGGATTGGTCGTTATTCCTTTTCAGCCAATGGCAAAGCGATTGCTTTGGGTGAAGATCAGGGATTAGTCAAAACAATTTTTGATAAAAAGACAGGACAGCTTCTTGGAGCTCATATGGTAGGGGCTGAGGTAACAGAATTGATTCAGGGGTTTGTTATTGCCATGAATCTTGAAACTACAGAAGAAGAATTAATGCATACTGTCTTTCCACATCCGACCTTATCGGAAATGATGAAAGAAAGTGTGTTGGATGCTTATGATCAAGTTTTAAACGCTTGATGGTTGGCTTTGTATGAAAAATCTTATATTTTTCATGAATCCTTCGTATTTATAAGGCAAAGGCTTAAATGGTTACGGTTGTTGATAGAGTTACGAATAGACGTTTGCGTCATCCTGAAAAGGCCCATCGTCCAGATACAAGCGTTCAGAAAAAGCCAGATTGGATTCGTGTAAAAGCACCAACATCACCGATCTATAAGGAAACGCATAGCATTGTTCGCACCCATAAGTTAGTGACTGTCTGTGAAGAAGCAGGCTGCCCTAATATTGGTGAATGTTGGAGCCAGCGGCATGCCAGCTTTATGATTTTGGGTGAGATATGTACGCGCGCATGTGCTTTTTGTAACGTTGCAACAGGTATTCCGCTTGCCGTTGATGATAATGAGCCAGCACGTGTAGCCGATGCTGTTGCGCGGATGGAATTAAAGCATGTCGTCATCACATCGGTTGATCGCGATGATCTTGCTGATGGTGGTGCTGAACATTTTGCAAAAGTTATTTATGCGATTCGTCGAGAAGCGCCTAAAACGACGATTGAAGTTCTTACCCCTGATTTTCGTCATAAGGATGGTGCTCTAGAAATTGTTGTTGCTGCTAAGCCTGATGTTTTTAACCATAATTTAGAAACAGTTCCTTCTAAATATTTAAAGGTTCGTCCAGGAGCGCGTTATTTTCATTCAATTCGTCTGTTACAACGTGTTAAAGAATTGGATCCAACAATTTTTACAAAATCGGGAATTATGGTTGGCCTTGGGGAAGAGAGAAATGAAATTCTGCAGTTGATGGATGATTTACGCGCTGCGGATGTGGATTTTATGACCATTGGACAATATTTGCAGCCTACGCGAAAACATCATCCAGTTATTCGTTTTGTACCTCCTGAAGAGTTTGAATCCTTTGCCAAAATTGGTAAAGCAAAAGGATTTTTACATATGGCTTCTAATCCTTTGACGCGTTCATCTCATCATGCAGGAGATGATTTTGCCATTTTGCAAAAAGCGCGTGATGAAAAATTTGCTTTACAGAGATAACAATGCCAAATTTTTCAACACATCGGCAAGTTGCTCATAGTGCTCGTGAGATGTTTGACCTTGTATCCGATATCGAGCGTTATCCTGAATTTCTACCTATGTGTGAGGCTTTAATAATACGCTCTCGCAAGAAATGTGAAGAAAAAACATTGCTTCTTGCAGATATGACTGTTGGCTATAAGGTTATTCGGGAAACTTTTACAACACAAGTTTTTCTTCAGCCGAAAAAAGGCTTGATAGAGGTTAACTATATTGATGGGCCATTTAAATATCTTGAAAACCGTTGGATCTTTCATGATATTGAAAATACCAATGCCTGTAATATAGAATTTTTTATTGATTATGAATTTAAAAATAAAATACTCGGACGCGTGATGGGCTCAATGTTTGATATTGCATTTCGTAAATTTACCGATGCTTTTGAAAAACGTGCTCATCAGATTTATGGCTCTTCGGTAACATAATCTATTGCGTTATTTTTTTACAATACACATTGCTATAAAGGCATAAAAATAGAAATTAATTTTTATCTTCATGCCTTTTAATTCAGGGTTTTGGTTTTCAAAGGCATATAAAGAAAGATCATTTTAAATAATTGAGATGCTTATAGTCTCACACTTTTGCTTCTTTCTTTTTTAGGGGCACATTTTTTTAACAGAACATCACAACATTATCAGGTAATATATTGATTTATAATAATATATTATTATTCATATTGAGTTAAAACTCTTAATACCGTAGGATTCTTTCGTTCTAGGTCTGTTTTTATATTGAAACAATGAAAAACACTCACTTGCATGTTATAAATGCTAAGAGGCATGTGGATAAAAATTATTAAAGGAAGGAATAAGTTATGTCTTTTATGAATCGATAAAGGACTAAGAGTTGTCGTGATATTAAGAGTTGACAAAGTGTGTGTGGTCTCGCTTTTATGACATATATTCATAGGCTTTTAAAAAAAAGCAATATCTCTCAGAACAAGAGATTCTCATTTCACGACAGCGCATATAAATGGTACAAAGACGCCGTAAAAGTGTATAAAATTGTGCACTGCATTTACACTTATGACTTATGAAGAAGTAGTTTACACTCTTGTTATCTCTTAGATGTTGCAGCAGCTCTTCGCACTTGATAGAGGCACAAATGTTCTTTTTTTCATAATTCTTATTTCACACAGCTTTCATCATTTGCGGTTTGAAAGTGAATGAATTTGTTCAATTCAACATAAAAAAGGACTGGAAATAACTTTAGGATATTCGGGTCTTTTATGTCCAAGTTGGAATATAATAAATTATTCTGATGACAATTATGACTCCAATGTGGAAGAGAGAATTTTGAAATTGGTATGGTAATTCAGTGAAGTAGTTCCAGAATCATTTGAAAAGCATTCTCAACAGTTGCATGGCGGATAGTCTTTCGATCAAGATCACCAAAATGCATTTCTTGGTGCAGGGGAGAGTGATTTTTGTAAGCAACCGCAAAATGCACAAGTCCGATAGGTTTGTTCAGACTTGCACCTCCTGGACCAGCAATGCCTGTTACAGAAACCGCAATGTCAGCTTGTGAATGTTTTAATCCACCCTCGGCCATTGCAAGAGCAACTTCCTTTGAGACGGCACCGTAGGTTTTTATAAGTTCAGCGCATACACCAACAAGGCGCGTTTTGGATTCATTTGAATAAACAACGAATCCACAATCGAGCACATCGGATGATCCTGCAATATTCGTGAGGTTTGCAGAAATGAGTCCTCCTGTACAAGACTCGACAGTTGTTAACAGCAAACCTTTTTGGCGACAGGTATTAAGAACTTCACGCGCTTGTTTTTCACAAAAACATGTCATTTGGGAATTTCTCCTGGATAAAGAACACTCGCTGTTGCCAAAGCTGCAATGCCCTCGCCACGACCAATAAATCCCAGTTTTTCATTTGTTGTTGCTTTGATAGAGATGCGATCAGGTGTTATTGCAAGTATTGTCATAAGGTTTTCTGTCATAGCGTGACGATAGGGGCCAATTTTAGGGTTTTCAGCGATAATTGTGATATCCACATTCGCAATACGACCACCCGCTTGTATAATAATATCAAGCGCATGGCGTAGAAAAATTTCTGATGATACATTTTTCCATTGAGGATCAGAGGGAGGAAAATGTGTACCAATATCTCCTGCACCTTGGGTTGCAAGAAGAGCATCTGTTAATGCATGAAGCGCAACGTCCGCATCGGAGTGTCCATTTAATTTTTTATGAAAAGGGATCTTTATACCACATAATATGAGAAAATCTCCTTCTTCGAAAGAATGAACATCATAACCATTGCCAGTACGGATATCAGGAAACATTTGCATTTTTTTCTGGAGGTGGAAAAGGGCGGTATCAAAATCTTCTTGCCATGTAATTTTTATATTATGAGGATCACCTAGAACAGTAAGCATAGGAATCCCAAACCATTCGGCAATGGCACAATCATCAGTAAAGTCTTCTTTACCAAGTTTTTTTGCTTGTTTGTGGGCTGCTAAAATATGATCAAAGGGAAAACACTGTGGCGTTTGTGCACAGTAAAGATGGGTACGGGGAATTGTTTCTAAAACATGCTGATGATTGACGCGTTTAAGCGTATCAGAGACTGGTAAAACAGGAAGAACACCTTTTTCAGACGTGATCGTGTTATGAATGTTATCAAGGAGCTTATTTTCGACAAAGGGGCGTGCTCCATCATGAATATGCACATATTGGGGATTGAGATTTTTAAGTGCCTGCAGCCCATGTAAGGTAGAGATTTGACGTGTATTGCCTCCTTCAACGATAATAAGGCGCTCTTTAAATTCGGCGAGTGCTTGTTCACAGATTTGACGATCTTCTGGATGAATAACCAGGATAATCGTTGTGATAGTTGGATGCTGCAAAAAACAACGAACAGTATGATAAATAACCGGCTTTTGTCCTAGAAGCCGATATTGTTTTGGAATTTTATAGGGAGATTCTGCTCTTTCACCACGTCCAGCGGCTAATATTATTGCTGCGATAGAAATATTAAAATCTCCTTGTATTATGATTTCAGTTTACTCTTTTATCGTTCATTTTAAAATGATTTTGAAAGGATGACCGTTGTAAATCAGCAAGGGATATCACAGATAACACCTCAAAAAAAGCATTTAATGCTTTTTGAAGTGCGGTATTTAAACCACAAAAATCAATCAATGGGCAATTGGATTCAGCAGGATCGAAACATTCTGCGAGAGAAAAGTTATCTTCTGTAACTTTCACAACATCAGCAACTGAAATCTCTGCTGCGGGTTTAGCCAATTTAACACCACCATTGCGTCCGCGCACTGTTTGTATAAAACCTGCTTGAACAAGCGGTTGAAGGATTTTGAATAAAAAAAGTTCCGAAACAGCATATGTTTTAGCAATTTCTGGAACACGACTGAGAGTTCCCTGATTATCTGCACAATACATGAGCATTCGAAGAGCATAATTTGTCTGTTTTGTTAATCGCATCTCATTTCCTTTGTAAAGCATTATCGAATGCGGTTTAATTTAAAGATTTTGTAAAATGGAGCAGTTCTTTCCCATTGACTATATTTGCTCTATTTTAAATAGAGTATTACTATTGTCAATTTCTGTCACAAAAGGTTATATGAGAATAATGGGATAAGGATCTGTAAGCTCATGATGAATGCAACGTCTGTGACGAAACTTCAAGACATGGATGAAAGTACTTATAACGATGATTTGTATCGTTTAAATAAGGTATATATCTTTTTAGGGATTGCTATTATTGTCTTGGCTTTACTTACAGCTTCTGCTTCATTTATTATTCTTATCGGATTAACCCCTGTTGTTCCCAGTAGAACGGTCACCCTTATTCTTATAGGGATTAATAGTTTCTGGATTTTAGGGCTTGTTGTCATCGTTTTTTATGAGATGATTCCCATCATTCGTGCTTGGCGTTCAAGACGTGCAGGATCACGCCTTCATGTGCGTCTTATTTCATTGTTTGCACTTGTTGCAACGATGCCAGCTGTTGCGGTCGCTCTTGTATCAGGTCCCGCATTAAATTTAGGGCTTGATCGATGGTTTGATACAACAACGCGGCAAATTGTAGGTTCTTCTATTGATTTAGCAAATGCTTATGCAGATGAAATGCTTCAAAATTTAAAAAACTTATCCTATGCTATGGCGTTTGCACTTGATAATAAAAAACTTTTAGAACGTAATCCAGCTGAATATCGGATGCAATTGACGCGTCATGCTCTAGGACGCAATTTGCGTGGTGCATTTTTGTTAAGTTCTAGCGGAACTATTTTTATATCAAGTGCTATTGGTGATGAGGATAAACTGCCAATTCCTCCTGCGCATCTTATTGAACGTGCAACCAGTGCAAGGCCTTTTTCTTTTCAGCCAGGTGTTCACGATTATTTTGGTATTATTTTAAAATTTACCAATATTCCAAACACATTTTTATATTTGGTGCGTGATGTTGATAAAGGCGTTTTATCGGCTTTGCGTTTGACAGAAGTCAATACAGATCGTTATCGCGATTTAAATGAAAACCGCCTGCTGACGCAAATTGCATTTGGTATGCTTTATTTATGTCTTTTTTTTAGTTTGTTCTTATCCGCTATTTGGGCTGCGATTGCTGTCGCTGATCGCTTAGTTCGTCCTATTCGTCTTCTCATTAGTGCTGCTGATGATGTTGCTTCTGGGAATATGGAAATTTTTGTACCAGTACGAGCAAAAGATGGAGATATTGGGCAATTATCTAAAACGTTTAATTATATGGTCAGTGAATTGAAAAGTCGGCGCAATGAATTGATTGCAGTGCGTGATCAAATTGATGAAAGACGGCGTTTTTCTGAAGCTGTGTTATCGGGTGTAACAGCGGGAGTAGCCGGTATCGATGATAATGGTGATATTACAATTATTAATCGGTCTATTGAAACGATGTTTGATATTCGTTTTGAACAGGTTGTTGGACAAAGCCTTTTATCTTTGAGTGCTGAAATCTGGCAGGTTTTTCAATTTGCACGTTCATTGGGGCGTAAAAATCATCATGAACAGGTCACTTTAAACGTTGCAGGAAAAGAGCGTGTCTGTAATGTTCAAGTTACGATGGAAGAGGATGATGGACAGGGGCAATCTTGGGTTCTAACCATTGATGATATTACAGATCTTGTTGCAGCACAACGTACAGCAGCGTGGGCCGATATTGCACGGCGTATTGCACACGAAATAAAAAATCCCCTCACACCTATTCAGTTATCGGCTGAGCGTATTCGTAAACGTTATAACAAAGTTATTACACAAGATAGAGAGGTTTTTGAGCGGTGTATTGACACAATTATTCGACAGGTTGGCGATATTGGGCGTATGGTTGATGAGTTTTCTTCTTTTGCACGTATGCCCAAACCACAAATGCATGTTTTAGATATACGTGAATTGTTGCGTGAAGCATGTTTCTTGATAGAAGTAACGCGACATGATATTCATTTTGAGCAAGACTTAGGAAGTCACCCCCTTATGGGGGCATTTGATAATCGTCTCATTGTACAGGCTTTTTGCAACGTTATCAAAAATGCCAGTGAATCCATAGATTCTGTTTTGCGAGAGGAAAATATTCGCGGCCATATTCTTATCCGTTCTTATCGTCAAGAAGAATGGGTGATTGTGGATGTTGTTGATAACGGGAAAGGACTTCCTAAAGAGCAAAGACAAAAGCTATTAGAACCCTATATAACAACGCGGGAGAAAGGAACAGGACTAGGATTAGCCATTGTACGCAAAGTTATAGAAGATCACGGTGGTTCTATGGAGCTTCATGATGCACCAGAGAGTTTTTATGAAGGTCGTGGTGCGATGATCCGTTTGATATTTCCGGCGCAGGGAGAAAAGCAGGGTCGTATTATACAAGCTATAAATCATAAGATAGGGGAATAGTATATGGTATCAGATATCTTGATTGTTGATGATGAAGCGGATATTCGTGAGCTTGTTGCTGGTATTTTAGATGATGAAGGTTATGAAACGCGTGTTGCTTGTAATTCTGATGAAGCATTGGCTCAAATTAGTGAGCGTATTCCAAAACTCATTTTCTTAGATATTTGGTTACAGGGAAGTCGCCTTGATGGTCTCGCACTGCTTGATGAAATTAAAACGCAATATCCGGCTCTTCCGGTTGTTATGATTTCTGGTCATGGGAATATTGAGACTGCTGTTTCTGCTATAAAGAGAGGGGCCTATGATTTTATTGAAAAACCTTTTAAAGCAGACAGACTTGTATTGGTTGCTGAGCGAACACTCGAAAACTCAAATTTGAAACGTGAGCTTTTAGAATTGCGAAAACGCTCGAACGAGACATTGGAATTACTCGGAAAATCAACGGTTATTAAAAATTTGCGCCAAATTATAGAAAAAGTAGCGCCAACCAATAGTCGTATCATGATAACAGGTCCTTCAGGGGCGGGAAAAGAGACTGTTGCACGAACCATACATGCGCTCTCAACACGTTCAGATGGGCCCTTTGTTACAATAAATGCAGCAACGATTACGCCGGAAAGAATGGAAATAGAGTTGTTTGGTAGTGAAATGGAGGGAAGAGAGCGCAAGATCGGTGCCTTAGAGGAAGCTCATGGTGGAATACTCTATCTTGATGAAATTGCTGATATGCCGCGTGAGACTCAGGGTAAGATTCTTCGCGTGTTAACGGGACAGGCATTTGAAAGAGTTGGCGGTACAAAACGTGTTAAAGTGGATGTTCGTATCATTTCTTCAACAGCGCAAAATCTTGAAAACCTTATTTCTGATGGGCGCTTTAGAGAAGATCTTTTCCATCGCCTTTCCGTTGTTCCTATTGCTATTCCTCCCCTTTCAGCCCGTCGTGAAGATATTCCAGAACTGGTTCATCATTTTGTAAAAACAATATCGCAGCAGGTTGGAATTAAGCCGCGTGAAATCAGTGATGATGTGATCGCTATATTGCAAACGCATGCTTGGCCGGGTAATGTACGGCAATTACGCAACAATATTGAACGTCTTCTCATTCTTGTGCGAGATGGTGATGGTCCTATAACAGCGGACTCTCTCCCCAGTGAAGTGAGTGATTCTTTGCCACGTTTTCAAATGGATTCAGATGAAAGTATCATGGATTTACCATTGCGTGAAGCACGGGAATTGTTTGAAAAGAAATATTTAGTAGCGCAAATTGGGCGTTTGGGTGGAAATATATCCCGCACTGCTGAATTTATAGGCATGGAACGTTCAGCTTTGCACCGTAAGCTTAAAGCGCTTGGAGTTTCTTAAAGTTATGCGTATTATTATTTGTGGTGCAGGACAGGTTGGTTATGGGATAGCAGAGCGTCTTTCTGCTGAAAATCACGATGTGACTGTTATTGATATTGAAACCAGATTAATTGAAAAAATTCGCGACACATTGGATGTAAGAGGTTTTGTTGGTCATGGTTCACGGCCTGAAGTTCTTTTGGCTGCTGATGCGGACAAAGCTGATATGCTGATTGCTGTTACTTTGTTTGATGAGGTGAATATGGTTGCTTGCCAAGTCGCTCATTCATTATTTAATGTTCCCACAAAAATTGCTCGTATTCGCTCACAATCTTATTTAGAACCACGCTATAAGACACTTTTTTCCAGAGAGAATATCCCCATTGATGTGGTCATTTCGCCAGAAGTTGAAGTTGGGGAAATGGTTTTACGCCGTATTGCTCTGCCTGGTGCAATAGATGTTCTTTATTTTTGTAATGATGATATTGTTGCGCTAGCCTTAGAGTGTATGGAAGATTGTCCTGTTATTAATACCCCTTTGCGTCAATTAACAGAGCTTTTTCCAGATCTTAATACAACGGTTACCGCGATTAAACGTGGCTCAGAATTGTTGATTGCACATTCAGAAACGCAATTACGCGTTGGTGATATAACCTATCTTGTTGTTGCTCGTGAGCAGATGCGTCGTGCTGTTGGGCTTTTTGGTCATAAAGAACAAGATGCCCACCGCATGATTATTGCAGGGGGGGGCACATTGGCCTTTATGTTGCTCAGGCTATCGAAAAGCGTCTCCATAAATTAAAATTAAAGATTATAGAATCGCAAAGAGAAAGAGCCCTTACAATCGCTGATCAGCTTGAAAAAACAACCGTTTTATATGGTAACGTCTTAGATCCGATGATTCTTCAAGATGCAGGCATTGATCAGGCCGATTTAATGATTACATTGACCAATCAGGATCAGGTTAATCTCTTAAGCGCTATTATTGCTAAAAGATTGGGATGCAAAGCCAATATGGTGTTAATTAATAATGTTGCCTACCAAGAATTTAGCCGTACTGTTGGTGTGGATGCCTATCTTAATCCACATAGCGTTACAATATCAAAAATTTTGCAACAAATGCGTCGTGGGCGTATTCGTTGTGTTCATTCAGTTTTTAATGGTCGAGCAGAAATTATTGAAGCTGAAGTAATGCAAACATCTTCATTGGTTGGTAAGTCATTATCAGAGCTTAATTTATCAGATGGTTTGAGAATTGGGGCAATTTATCGTAATAAGACAATAATACAGCTTTCAGCAGAGACGCGTATTTTGTCTGGTGATAGAGTAGTGATTTTTGCCCTTGCTGATAGAGTTCGTGATGTTGAACAACTTTTTCGCGTAAGTTTGGAATATTTTTGATATATTATTGATGGATATTTGTACTTTTTGGTATAGTGGACAGTTAAGATTGGTGGATAGGCTTTGTTTGTCCTCAATGGTCAAAACTGGACAGCGCGTTAAGCTTTTTAGTTATGATAAGAAAATAGATAATCTCCCTGCTGGTGTTGAATTGCATGAAGCCGAATCAATTTTACCGCGTTCAGCAATTTATCGCCTTGATCCCTCTTTTTCTGAGGATAAACCAGGATGTACAATTGTTCAGTTCTCGGATTTTTTTCGTGTTATGCTGATGAAATATCAACAAGGTGTTTGGTTAGATACAGATGTTTACCTCATTAAACAATTTCATCCAGATGCGAATAAGGTTTGGTTAGCAAGAGAAAATAATGTAAGAGTGGGCGTTTCTGCCCTTTATTTTCCTCCAGATAACCCTATCATAAAAGTGTTTGAAGATTATTGGGCAAGTACAGAAATTATTCCTCATTGGCTTGGTTTTAAGCGTCGTGTTTGGAGACCATTTTGGTTAAAGAGAAAAAAAATACCAGTTTTACCCAGAAATCTTGGCGTTACGATATTTGGCAATGATGGTATTTCACGATTAGCAAAACAATATGGTTTTTTTCACGAGGCAAAGGCAAAGCAAACTTTTTATTATTGGACAGGGCGAAAAACTGAGTACATCTTTGAACCAGCTTTTGGCATAAAACTGCTCACAGATTCACGCTTGATAGGATTTCATATTCACAGAAAGACCAAGACCACGCAAAGACCTCAGGAAGGAAGTTTTTACCATTGGGCAGTCTCTCGCATTCCTGAAGTTCATGGTTTGTTTTAAGTAGAGTTATTATCGCTATTTTAACCATTGGGATTTTAATCTATCCAAAACAGCTCTTGATTGTCGCGTGCACAAGAGGGTAATGTTAGCCTATGGATAAAAATATTGAATGTGTAAAGAGCGATTGTTATATGACAAGGAAAGTAAAAATATGAGTGATCCAATGAAAACAGCCTTAAGCCTTGTTCCTATGGTTATTGAACAAACCAATCGTGGTGAGCGGGCCTATGATATTTTTTCCCGTCTTTTAAAGGAGCGGATTATTTTTATTAATGGTCCTGTTGAAGATGGTATGGCAATGCTCGTTTGTGCTCAATTACTTTTCTTGGAAGCGGAAAATCCCAAAAAAGAAATTAGTCTTTATATTAATTCTCCAGGAGGGGTCGTGACATCTGGTATGGCAATTTATGATACGATGCAGTTTATTCGCCCTCCTGTTTCTACGCTTTGCATGGGGCAGGCAGCATCTATGGGATCGTTATTGTTAACAGCTGGAGCAAAAGGTCACCGTTTTACTTTACCAAATGCGCGTATTATGGTGCATCAACCATCTGGTGGTTTTCAAGGTCAAGCGTCAGATATTGAGCGACATGCACAAGATATTATAAAGATGAAACGGCGTTTAAATGAAATTTATGTTCAACATACAGGTCAAGATTATGAGGTTATTGAGAGAACGCTTGATCGCGATCATTTTATGACAGCAGAAGAAGCTAAAGCATTTGGCTTAGTTGATGATGTTATACATTATCGTGCTGAGACTGAAAAAGAAGAAAAGGATTAAGAATTTTTATAGAAAAAATAGCTATTTTAAATAAAGAGTTTTATAGAAATATCGCAAAATTAAAAGAGATCCCTAAAAATATTGAGACATTTATGATTTTCTATATGTCTTTTAGTTTTCATGATGAACAGCTTCCTTTGAAAAGGCGAAGTATTCATATATCGTGGTGAAAGGAAAGAAACATGAGCAAAATTAGCAATAGCGGGAACGAATCAAAAAATACTCTCTATTGCTCGTTCTGCGGCAAGAGTCAGCATGAGGTGCGTAAGCTTATTGCGGGGCCTACTGTATTTATCTGTGATGAATGTGTAGAGCTTTGCATGGATATTATTCGGGAAGAAAATAAGTCTTCTGGGGTTAAGGTGCGTGATGGCGTTCCTACTCCGCAGGAAATTATAACAGTTCTTGATGATTATGTTATTGGTCAGCAGCATGCAAAGCGTGTTCTTTCTGTCGCAGTCCATAATCATTATAAACGGTTGGCGCATCAGTCCAAAAGCAATGATATTGAGTTAGCGAAATCAAATATTCTTCTTGTTGGTCCAACGGGCTGCGGTAAAACTTATCTTGCACAGACATTAGCACGTATTATTGATGTTCCTTTTACAATGGCGGATGCGACCACTTTGACTGAAGCCGGCTATGTGGGGGAAGATGTTGAAAATATTATTTTAAAGCTTCTTCAAGCGGCGGATTATAATGTTGAACGTGCGCAGCGTGGTATTGTTTATATTGATGAGGTCGATAAGATTTCTCGTAAAGCTGACAATCCTTCTATTACAAGAGATGTTTCGGGGGAAGGTGTTCAGCAAGCGTTATTAAAAATTATGGAAGGAACGATTGCTTCTGTTCCTCCTCAAGGTGGACGTAAGCATCCGCAACAAGAGTTTCTTCAAGTTGACACGACAAACATCTTATTCATTTGTGGAGGAGCTTTTGCAGGTTTAGAGCGAATTATTTCAGGGCGTGGGGAAAAAACTTCTATTGGTTTTTCTGCGACCGTTAAGGCCCCTGATGAGCGTTGCGTTGGTGAAATCTTTCGTGATTTGGAGCCTGAAGATCTTATAAAGTTTGGTTTAATACCAGAATTTATCGGGCGCCTTCCTATCGTTGCTACTTTAGAGGATTTAGACGTTAACGCTCTCGTACAAATTTTATCACAACCTAAAAATGCTTTAGTAAAACAATATCAGCGCCTTTTTGAAATGGAAAATGTTGAGTTAACATTTCATGAAGATGCTTTACGTGCTATTGCGAAGAAAGCCATTGAACGTAAAACTGGTGCCCGTGGTTTACGTTCTATTATGGAGAAAATCCTGCTTGAGACGATGTTTGAGCTACCGGCTCTTGAAGGTGTTCAAAAAGTGGTTATTTCGAGTGATGTCGTTGATGGAAAAGCGCGTCCTCTTTATATTTACTCAGAATGTACAGAAGATAAAGAAAATGTATCAGCATAACAGTGTGCGCTGTACAATATAAAAAGTGGTAATGAACGGTATTAATGAGTTTTCTAATAATATCGTTATAATGCTTGATTTATGTGTTAGAAATTACCACTTCATGTATTGTGGAGAGCTGAGATTTTTTAAGAGTGGTCTCTGTGTTATAGATAGCTCATAGGCTCCAGAAAGGAGAGTTATGCAATATATTGATGAAAAGACAGATGAGTTAAGAGATGGGGTTTATGCTGTTTTACCTCTTCGTGATATTGTTGTTTTCCCCCATATGATTGTTCCACTTTTTGTGGGTCGCGAAAAATCGATTCGTGCTCTTGAAGAAACGATGGCGATTGACAAGCAAATACTGTTGGTGACACAAAAAAATGCCTCTGATGATGATCCAAAAGCAGAGGATATTTATCATATTGGTACATTTGCAAATATTCTTCAACTTTTAAAGCTTCCTGATGGCACTGTAAAGGTTTTGGTTGAGGGAACAGCCCGTGCAAAAATTAGTCAGTTTGCTTTAAGTGAAGGCTATCATCAGGCTTTTGCAACTGTTACAGAAGAACCTAAAGAGGGTGATGTTGAGATTGAAGCTCTTTCAAGGTCGGTAATTGCTTATTTTGAAAATTATGTAAAGCTTAATAAAAAAATCTCTCCTGAAGTTGTCAATGCAATTGGCCAGATTGATAATCCTTCTAAGCTTGCTGATACGATTGCCTCTCATTTGATGATTAAACTTGCAGAAAAACAGGAGATATTAGAGCTTTTACCTGTACGGGATCGTCTTGAACGTGTTCTGTCTTTCATGGAAGGAGAAATTTCTGTTTTGCAGGTTGAGAAGCGTATCCGTTCGCACGTTAAACGGCAAATGGAAAAAAACCAACGGGAATATTATCTCAATGAGCAGATGAAGGCTATTCAAAAAGAGTTAGGAGCAGGTGATGATAGCCGCGATGAGCTCTCTGAACTAGAAGACCGTATTAAGAGTACAAAGCTTTCCAAGGAAGCACAGGAAAAAGCTGTAGCAGAGTTGAGAAAATTACGGAATATGTCTCCTATGTCTGCAGAAGCGACAGTGGTTCGTAATTATCTTGATTGGTTATTAGCAATGCCTTGGGGTAAAAAATCTAAGATTAAAAACAATTTAGATTTTGCTGAAAAGGTCATGAATAACGAACATTTCGGTCTTGAAAAAGTTAAAGAGAGAATTATTGAGTATTTGGCCGTACAAAGTCGCGCGTCGAAGATAAAAGGTCCCATTATTTGTTTGTTAGGTCCTCCTGGTGTGGGAAAAACATCATTAGCGCGCTCTATTGCAAAGGCGACGGGACGTGAATATGTTCGTATCTCGTTGGGAGGTGTGCGGGACGAAGCAGAAATTCGTGGACATCGCCGAACATATATTGGTTCGATGCCTGGAAAAATTATCCAGTCTATGAAAAAGGCAAAAAAATCTAATCCGCTTTTCTTGCTTGATGAGATTGATAAAATGGGACAAGATTTTCGTGGAGATCCTTCTTCGGCTTTATTAGAAGTTCTTGATCCTGAACAAAATGGTACATTCACTGACCACTATTTGGAAGTTGAATATGATCTTTCTGATGTCATGTTTATCACAACTGCCAATACGCTTAATATTCCAGGTCCATTAATGGATCGAATGGAAATTATTCGTATTGCTGGTTATACTGAATGTGAGAAAATGGAAATTGTTAAGCAGCATCTTTTACCGAAGGCCTTAAAAGAGCACTGTTTGTCTAAAAAAGAACTCAGTATTTCTGATGGAGCACTAAGGTCGATTATTCAGTTTTACACACGTGAAGCAGGGGTTCGTAACCTTGAGCGTGAACTCATGAAAGTTGCCCGTAAATCTGTTACAAAAATTCTCAAAACGCATCAAAAATCTGTAAAAGTGACCGAAAATAATATTAATGATTTCCTAGGAGTAAAACGTTACCACTATAATCAGATTGAAGGAGAAAATTACATTGGTGTTGTAACAGGCCTTGCATGGACAGAGGTTGGTGGAGAGTTATTGACTATTGAAGGTGTTATGATGCCCGGAAAAGGAAAGATGACTGTCACTGGGAATTTGCGTGATATTATGAAAGAGTCTATCTCTGCGGCTGCATCTTATGTTCGTTCTCGTGCTGTTGATTTTGGTATTGAACCTCCGCTTTTTGAAAAACGCGATATCCATGTTCATGTTCCAGAGGGGGCGACACCAAAAGATGGTCCATCTGCTGGAATTGCAATGGTAACCGCGATTGTTTCGGTTCTTACAGGGATAGCTGTGCATAAAGATATCGCTATGACTGGAGAAATTACTTTACGTGGTCGTGTTTTACCCATTGGTGGATTAAAAGAAAAACTTTTAGCTGCGCTTCGAGGAGGAATAAAAAAAGTACTCATTCCTGAAGAAAACGTAAAAGATTTGGTTGATATTCCTGATGATGTCAAAAATAATATGGAAATTATTCCGGTAAATCATGTGAGTGAAGTTTTAAAACACGCTTTGGTTCGTTTCCCCGACACTATTGAATGGAAGGAGCCTTCTACAGTGGCTGTTCCCATCCGGTCAGAAAGCAGCGATAATGAAGGAATACAGATTGCGCACTGATTCACTTATCTCTTTATAACGGCCTCTTTTAGGGAGCAGAAAGTGTTTTCATAGTTGTTTTTTGGTTTTTTGTCGAAAAAAAATAAAAAATTCCGTGAATAACTGTGATTATTGCTAAAAAACAATGTTTTGGATAAAAATAAGACTTCTGTTTGCTGTACTTTTCAATAAACTGACCAATAACATGGATTAGATCATGTTGTCAGGTAATACAGGGAAAGGAAATATCTCATGAATAAAAGTGAATTGATTAGCTCCGTTGCTGAAAAGGCAGGTGTTTCAAAAGCGCAAGCAGGGGCTGTTGTTGATGCTTTTATGGCTTCTGTAACAGAGGCGTTGGCTTCAGGGGGAGATGTTCGTCTTCCAGGTTTTGGCTCTTTTGAAGTTTCTCATCGTGCTGCGACAAAGGGGCGTAATCCTTCAACTGGTGCTGAGATCGATATTCCAGCACGTTCTGTACCTAAATTTTCTGCAGGAAAAAGCCTTAAAGAAGCAGTTAATAAAAAATAATATAAACGATATTAAAAAAAACCCGATTTATTTATTATCGGGTTTTTTAATATATATGCACCGTACGCGTTTTTCATACAAAAATTTTTGAGATTTGTACGGTACTTTTCTTATTTCATGAATTTCTAATATATTTGAAAATCATTTCAAATATTGTCTAAAATACCGTGGTTTTTAAATGTATTGTCTCAAGCTTATTTCAATAAATATTCTATTTTAATAATAGGGCATTGTATAGCTTATAAATATGATGTTTACTTTTATGATATGGAAGCGCTACGGTATTTATTTCCAAATAACACTCATAAAGGGTATAAGGTAAAAAAACTGTGAAATTCATAAAAGCTATTATGAGTTACTGTCTTTTTGCTTAATAGAAGTGCACATTGTGCCATCATACTATTTTCTCAGTTTCTACAATATTGCGGTGAGCATTCAGCATTTGAGGCGGGTGTTCTAAGAGGTCGTTTTATTCCTTTTTTTATAGTTCTCTTAACTTACAGTAACAATTTGCTTATAAGGCAGTAATTGACTGGTTAAGCAGATGATTTTTTTTTGGCTCTTGAGCTGGAAAAAATATATTCAGCTGTTTTTTTTAATATTTTAGGTCCATATTTTTATTTCACTTGTGCTATACAAGTGATTTTTTTCATTACATAAAAGTTAAAATTATAAGATCTTATAAATATTAAGGAATGAAGTAAATAATAAAAATTATATTATAGAGTAATATAATATTATAACTTAATGAATATTGATAAAAGTAAATTATTATTTCTATTTGATATAGATTTATTTTTAATTGTCATAATAAATTTATACCGTTAAATTGTTTTTTTCATTGAGGTATATTAAATGATTTATATAGATAAATAATTTTTATAATAAAAAATTATTTCATATCTTTTACATTATTGAATAAATGATGAAATATAGAACAGCGTCTATTGATTGAGAGAGCCTTTTAAACAAGGCTTTAGAATGATTATTTTATGAGGGTTATAGAGATCTATTCAGTAGATGAGAAATAAATCATGTATTTTTTATAAACAGGGGCTCTTGGATTCTTTATTTGTTAGCCACTGAATACAATCATTGAGAGCTCTCGCTGTTATAACTTGTTTTTTTGCTAATTTTTTTTCTTTACTTGGCAAGCGTTTTCCTGAATGTTTTAGAGAAGCAATAGGGGGAAGAGTTCGAAATTGATATTCATTGGCTGGAAAGACTGTCTTTCTGCATCTTCATCTATAATGTGCCCCCCTGTAATATGATTCAAAAGAGCTCCAAACGCTGTGGTTTGTGGGGGGAGACAAGGACATTTATGATGATAGTCGGCCGCAGAAAAACGTCCAGCAAGAAGCCCTATTGCTGCTGATTCTACATAACCTTCACATCCGGTAATTTGCCCAGCAAAGCGTAGCTGTTTTTTTTGTTTTAAACGAAGAGTTGGATCAAGAATGATTGGAGAGTTGAGATAGGTATTGCGGTGAAGACCACCAAGACGTGCAAATTCTGCTTTTTCAAGACCGGGGATCATTCTAAAAATACGGATTTGTTCGCCATATTTCAGTTTTGTTTGAAAGCCGACCATATTGTAAAGCGTTCCAAGTTTATTATCTTGGCGCAATTGAACGACAGCATAGGGTTTAACGGTGGGATTATGAGCATTGGTTAAGCCCATAGGCTTCATCGGTCCGTGTCTTAAAGTTTCCAGTCCACGCTCAGCCATAATTTCAATGGGGAGGCATCCATCAAAATAGGGCGTTTTTTCAAAGTCACGAAACTCTGTTTTTTCTGCATTCTTTAATGCTTCAACAAATAATTCATATTGTTCTTTGTTGAGGGGACAATTAAGATAATCTTTTCCTGTTCCCTCAGGACCAATTTTATCGTAGCGAGACTGATACCAACAAATATTCGTATCAATACTATCGGTATGGATAATAGGGGCAATAGCATCAAAAAAAGAAAGAGCTTTTATACCGGTTATTTCTTTTAATTCTTGAGCAAGTGCAGGTGAGGTAAGGGGCCCCGTTGCAATGACAACATGCTTCCAATCTTCGGGAATATCTTGAATTTCTTCGCGTTTGATTGTTATAAGCGAATGATTTTCAAGTGCTGATGTCACAGTTTTTGAAAATCCATCACGATCCACAGCAAGAGCACTCCCTGCAGGGACTTTGTTAGCATCAGCCGCTTTCATAATCAACGATTTTGCTAATCGCATTTCAGCATGTAAAAGTCCTACGGCATTTGTTGATGAATCATCAGAGCGAAATGAATTTGAACAAACCAGTTCTGCCAATTTATCGGTTTTATGGGCATCTGACTTTTTTTGGGGACGCATTTCATGCAAAATAACAGGAATTCCTGATTGAGCGATTTGCCAGCTTGCTTCACACCCTGCAAGACCGCCACCGATGATATGAATTGGAGTATCAAATGTCTTTAGCATAATCGACTTTTAGCGTAAGCCGCCGTGTATGAAAAGCCTAGATTTTGTTTTTATTTTTTATAAGAATGGTGTGTATTGAGTTTTTTTAATATATTTGTTTGCTTTTTTTCTATAATTAATGGTATAGAAACGCCGCTTGTATAAGGTTATTAGCTTGCTAAGTTTGAGCGGATGTGGCGAAATTGGTAGACGCACCAGATTTAGGTTCTGGCGGGAGACCGTGGGGGTTCGAGTCCCTCCATCCGCACCAAAGCAATCCCTTAAGTGCTACGGATTTCTAAATGTCTGAAATTCCGCTTCATGGTAATGTAACACTTAAAGTGTTAAAATGTAATGATGATTAGAGTGGGTTTATCCCTCTCCTTGAGAAAAATGAAGGTGTTTAATGCAGGTTACCGAGACGCTTAATGAAGGACTGAAGCGCGAAATTAAGATCGTGGTTCCAGCGAAAGATTTAGAAGAAAAACTAAATGAACGATTGGATGATACCAAGGGTAAGGTTAAGCTTAACGGTTTTCGTCCCGGTAAAGTGCCAAGTGGACATTTGCGAAAAATGTACGGTAAATCTTTTATGGCGGAGATTCTCAATGAGATACTCGCTGATGCGCCACGTTCTGTCTTAGCGGATCGAAATGAACGTGCAGCGATGCAGCCGAAAATTGATATAGATGAAGATGAAGAAATTCTAGAGGGAAAAGCCGATTTTACTTTTAGTTTAAAGTATGAAGTTTTACCAAAAATTGAAATTAAAGATTTTGAACATATTGAAGTTATTCGTGAAATTGCAGCTATTCCTGAAAAGGACATTGATGAGCAAGTTAATCGCGTCCTTTCTTCTACGCGTAATTATTCTCTAAAAGAAGGGGTTTCTGAAGAAGGTGATCGTGTTACCATAGATTATTTGGGTAAGCTTGAAGGAGTTCCATTTGAAGGAGGGGCAGATAATGACGCCCCATTGATTCTTGGATCAAAACAATTTATTCCTGGTTTTGAAGAGCAATTGGTTGGTGTGAAAGCAGGGGATGCGAAAACGATTTCTGTTCAATTTCCTGATAATTATAGTGCCGCACATTTGGCAGGACGGGAGGCAGAGTTTGATATTACTGTCAAAGCTGTTTTTAAACCAGACGAGTTAAAAATTGATGATGAAGCAGCGCAAAAAGTTGGTTTAGAATCTCTAGAGCGTTTACGTGAGGTTGTTCGTGGGCAGATTGAAAGTCAATATGGTTCAATGACACGTCAAAAAGTTAAACGTCAGATTCTTGATGCTTTAGATGCTGATTATAATTTTGAGATTCCTGAGGGTCTTTTAGAAATTGAGTTTAACAATATATGGGCGCAGGTTAATGATGATTTGAAAAAGGCTGGGCGTAGTTTTGAGGACGAAGGGATTACAGAAGAAAAAGCCCGAGAAGAATATCGTGTTCTTGCACAACGTCGTGTCCGTCTTGGTTTGGTTCTTTCTGAAATTGGAATGAAGGTTGGTGTTAAAGTTAGTGAGGATGAGCTAAAAGCAGCCGTTTTTGAGCAAGTTCGTCAGTATCCTGGACAGGAAAAAGAGATTATGGACTTTTTCCGTAAGACACCGGAAGCTGTTGAAAATCTACGGGCTCCGATTTTTGAAGAAAAGGTCATTGATCATTTGTTAGCGAAGATAAAAGTCACAGATAAAGAAGTGACGGTTGAAGAACTGATGAAAGAATATGACGAATCAGATATTCCTGAAGAAAAGACAGCAAAGAAAAAATCTTCAGTGAAAGAAAAGTCTGCAGAAAAAGCATCAGCTAAGAAAAAGGCTCCTAAAAAAGCGTAGATTTAAATGAATAGAACAAGCTCGATGGAATCGGGTTTGTTTTAATTATATTCTAGGCTTACACTGGGAGTAGTTTTAGATGAGCCGTGAGATATGTTTTAAAATATTGGTAGTGGATTGGCAATGAGCATCATTGATACGCGTATTCCTGATTCTAAGCGTTTTATTTCTGGCGTTACAGGTGATTGGGAAGTCATCATTGGCATGGAGGTTCATGCACAAGTCATATCAAATTCGAAACTTTTTTCAGGAGCATCAACCAAATTCGGTGCAGAGCCGAATAATCATGTATCACTTATTGATGCGGCTATGCCAGGAATGTTGCCGGTTCTTAATCAAGAATGTGTTCGTCAAGCGGTTCGAACGGGTTTAGGATTAAAAGCGCGTATTAATTTAAAATCTGTTTTTGATCGTAAGAATTACTTTTATCCAGATTTACCGCAAGGGTATCAGATTTCTCAGTTTCGCTATCCCATTGTAGGGGAGGGGAAGATTACCATATCTGTTGGTCCAGATTCGAATGGCCAATTTGAGGATATCGAAGTAGGGATTGAAAGGTTGCATCTTGAACAGGATGCTGGGAAATCCATGCATGATCAACATCCAACGATGTCTTTTGTGGATCTTAATCGCTCTGGTGTTGCTCTTATGGAAATTGTTTCCAAACCTGATATGCGCTCATCAGATGAAGCCAAAGCTTATATGACAAAACTGCGGACGATTGTTCGTTATTTAGGAACCTGCGATGGCAATATGGATGAAGGTTCTATGCGTGCGGATGTTAATGTATCCGTTCGTCGTCCTGGTGAAGATTTTGGAACGCGTTGTGAAATAAAAAACGTTAATTCTATTCGCTTTATTGGTCAAGCAATTGAATATGAAGCACGTCGTCAGATCGCAATCTTAGAAGATGGAGGCGTTATAGAGCAAGAAACACGTCTTTTTGATGCCACTAAAGGTGAAACACGCTCTATGCGTTCAAAGGAAGAAGCGCATGATTATCGTTATTTCCCTGATCCTGATCTTTTGCCATTAGAATTTGATCAGGCATTTGTGGATGCTTTGGCAGCAGACTTGCCTGAATTGCCTGACGCTATAAAAGCACGTTTTGTTAAGGAAATGGGATTGACCGTGTATGATGCTTCCATTCTTGTGACAGAAAAGGCTATTGCGGATTATTTTGAAGAAGTAGCGTATGGGCGTGATGGAAAAATAGTTGCCAATTGGGTGATTAATGACCTCTTAGGAGCTTTAAATAAAGATAATCGAGAAATTGAAGCGTCACCAGTATCGCCAAATCAGTTGGGAAGCATTATTGATCTTATAAAAGAAGGCGTTATTTCTGGGAAAATTGCCAAAGATCTTTTCGAGATTGTTTGGAATGAGGGGGGAGATCCACGCCAAATTGTAGAAGAGCGCAATATGCAGCAGGTAACAGATACAAAGGCTATTGAAAAAGCCGTTGATGAGATCATTGCCAATAATTCTGATAAAGTTGCGCAGGCAAAGCGAAAACCTGCTTTAGCAGGTTGGTTTGTTGGACAGGTCATGAAAGCAACAGGGGGTAAGGCAAATCCTCAAACTGTTAATGAATTGGTTAAGATAAAACTTGGCATAGATTAAATTTTATGGGGTAGAGAAAAGTCCGTAAATATGATATCTTGTCGAAATTAAGGGATAGTCAGTTATCCAATCAATTTAGGTATGGCTGGATTTACCAGTCACTTTTTTGCTAATTTCAAGCATTACTAAGTTTATTCCAGCGCTTGATTTTATTATGAGCATACTGAAGAAATGGAATAGGAAATGGCTCGTTTTTTTAAGCAAATATTTACCTGGTGGAATGGTAATACCATCGGTACACGTTTTTTTACATGGCGCAAAGGTAAGCGGATAGGAGAAGATCAATTTGGAAATATATATTATGAAGGGGGACTTCATAAAGATGGTTATCCGCATCGTTGGGTTATTTATAAAGACTATTCGGAAGCTTCCACTATTCCACCAGGTTGGCACGGTTGGATTCATCATCGCTTTGATAATCCACCAACACAGGAGGATTATCACCCCTATGAATGGGAAAAGCCTCATGTTGCAAATATGACAGGAACAAGTGAGGCTTATCGACCAAAGGGAGCTATTCCTTACAATGATGAGCGTCCTTTTGTGCATGAGGATTATGATGCCTGGTCACCTAAAAGATAAAATGGTCACCTAAAAATAGAATGTTTTAATGGGCATGTGTATTTTCATCTTATTGGGCTCGATGTTATGATAAGTGTTATTTTAAAGGTGCGATTGATTTTGAGATGATGAGCTTTTTTTTATTATTGAGGTTGAGGCGTTTTAGATATATTTTTTTTATGGGAATTTTGGTTTTTTTATCCTTAAATAGTGGGGCGCGTGCTGAACGTATTAGCAATGGGATTGCTGTTTTTGCAGGTCTTGATAAAATTACGGGGCGGACGATACGTTTTGAAGTTTCTCTTGGTAAAACTTATCAGTATGGTGCATTGCAGGTGACGCCTCGTGCTTGTTATACGAGCTCTAAAGATGAACCAACGCGTACAACGGGTTTTGTTGAAGTTAATGAAGTAACATTAGATAAAAAAATACGGCGTATTTTTACAGGATGGATGTTCGCAGACAGCCCCGGTTTAAACGCTGTTGAGCATCCTATTTATGATGTGTGGTTAAAAGACTGCAAGCAGGCTTCTCAAGATTTACCTCTTCAATGATTACGGTGTTATCTATTTGTAATGCATTGATTTATAATGAGAGTTTATTATTTCATAATTCGAATTTGAAGTTTGAATTTTTATGATTTTTTCATTCTAAACTTTTTATATTGAAACGAGCAAAACCATTGCCTTATTCGTTACAAGCGGCCTGCTATTTAAGAAAGAAATAAAAATTTCTTTCATGAACCTTTTGAATCTAAGGATGCATTCTGAAAATGAATGCATTGTTTTTTAGAGTATCTCATAGGCAACAATTCTTGAATTATATCTATTAGAAGTTGAAGTAAAAGGCTTATTCATATTTGTTAAAAAGATAAACTGATTCTTATGCCTTTAATAAGGTTAAACCTCTCATGAAGAATGGAACATCACTGCGTTTCATATTTATGGTCTTGTTTTAAAGTGACCTTTCTTAAGGCTCGTCACATTCATTTCATGATGGCGCTCATGAATGATATAAAGATAAATCCATTAAGTATTTCCCATTTTTAGGCTTGTAGAAGAATAAGCAGAGATCATCACACACTTGGGACCGCGCCAATGTTGCTCCTCGACAGTCCTTGACACTTAAAACTCTTCATAAGAGGCATTTTTATTCTTCTCTTGTATCGTTTTATCAACTCAGCTCTTTTCGCTTGTAACGTGAAAGCCAATGGTTTTACTTAATTCAATATAAATGAGTTTGGGATGAGAGAATCTTACGATATTGAGAGATCTAACTCAATATGAATAAAACTAAATTATCATTATAAATCAAAATATTGACTTTATGGAAAAACAGACATGTAAAGTGCATAGTTTATGAAACACCAATGATTATATCGAGAAAAAACAAATGTGCTGATAGGCCTTTATTCTCGCGGAGATTTCTTTTGTCATTCAAAAAGTAGAAGCAATTCAAGCTCTTTTGTTGGAACAATTAAGCTTTAAGATTATTTAAAACTTTAATTGCAGTATAGCATGATTTAAAAATGCAAAAATTGATATGTTTCTGGAAAAAAGCAACATTTATGGTATTTTACATGTTTATGATAGAGAGCTTTACGAGAAGTTTGTTTATTTATAAATTTTTGTATATTTCATGACAAGCTTCACATTTTAATAAGCAGAATATTACTGATTTTGTATATGATATTTTTGACATCCCTGCTTCTCAACATCTCTTTATATAAGAGACATGTGTTTTTACGGTGAGCCATTGAAAGTTTAAAAAAGAGTTGCGAAAAGCCGTTAAAAGATTTCGTATCACGGGGGAGGGGTGCCTTTATTTTGCGTAAAGAATGCTCCGTTTTTCTAAAGAAATAAGAGATTTTATATAATGAAAGTTTCTAGTCATCAATATAAGAATGTTTCCCGATTGCCGAGAAAACCTAAAGAACCTTTATTGAATGTCCCATTTATTATTGTTGTTTTGATAGCATTTTGTTTTTGTCTTTATTGCATTCCTCAGTATTTTTTTTCTCCTCAGCTTTATATTGAAAGTCTTGAGCTTTTTTCATTTACGCCAGCATTGTTTAAGACGGATCCTCTCGCATTTTTTTATACCATGGTGAGTTATTCATTTATGCATGGTAGTTTTAAACATGTTTCTCTTAATATGGTTTGGCTTTTGGTTTTTGGTTCTCCTTTAGTAAGGCATTTTGGTGTTTTACGTTTTTTAATTTTTTGGGTTGTAACGGCGGTTATTTCTGTTTTGACTTATTTTATCTTTCATCAAGAAAGTGTCATATCACTTGTTGGGGCCTCAGGGGCTGTATCTGGCATGATGGGAGCTATTGCACGTTACGGTTTTCCCAGCAGTTATTTAGGTGCTAATACGCAGAACAAAAAAACTTTGGGGGCTTTATTATCCATCAAAAAAGCTCTTTGTTCCAAGGGCGTACTCATTTATATAAGTGTATGGCTGGCAGCTGATTTTATCATAGGTATTTCTTCTGTTCTGTTTGAAGAAAATGGTATCTCAATAGCATGGGAAGCACATATTGGCGGATTTGTTACGGGGTTTTTGTTGGTTCGTTTTTTTGATGTCTCACAAAAAATTAAAAGCTAGAATCTAAGATATCGATGTGCTACATAAAGTGCTATTGTTGCGGCATTTGAAACATTTAATGATTTAATATTTCCAGGCATATCAAGGCGAGCTAAAGCGCAAACGGTCTCACGAGTTTTTTTACGCAAGCCTTTGCCTTCTGCTCCTAAAACAAGAGCAACTTTATTTCCTATTAATGCTGTTTCTAGAGGTTGCTCCCCTTCTGAATCAAGACCAAAGCTTGTAAAGCCTGTTTGGTGGAGCTCTTGAAGAGTTTCAGCAAGGTTTCGTACGGTAATGTAATGAATCATTTCTAGGGCCCCAGATGCCGCTTTCGCAAGAACGCCGCTTTCTTGGGGAGAGTGTCGGTAAGTAGTAATAAGTGCTTTAGCTTTAAATGCAACGGCAGAGCGCATAATGGCACCAACATTATGGGGATCAGTAATTTGATCCATGACAATGACCAGATCACTATTGGTTAATTCCGATAGTTTGCATGGTTTGAGAGGAGACGTTTCCAAAACAATCCCTTGATGAACTGCCTCACTTCCAACGAGCGAATCAAGATATTTGGGGGTGCATAATGTAACAGGGCAAGGATAATCTGATTCGGATACATTTAATCGTTTCAAGGCATTTTGTGTAACGTAAAGACATTTAAAAATTCTTTTTGGGTTTTTTAAAGCAGCCTGAACAGAATGAATGCCATAAAGACGGATTATCCCTTGCTGTAAGGCAACAGTTTCCTTCTTTAGCTGCGTAGAAGATCGAGAAGGAGAGCCTTTTCTATCACGATATTGACGACGTAAACGAGCATAATGAGAATTTTGTGATGTTTTATCTTTCATAACTTCTTTATAGCGTCTTAATAAGAAAAATAGCTAGAAAAAATCTATAATTTAAAGTTATGAGCAGGAAATTTGTACAGAATTGTATTTATTCTGTTGACAGATACAATCGTAATCGTCATAACCACTTCGCAATCAGATTGAATTGAATGGGTGTTCGAGATGATTGTCGTGATGCCTCATCGCGCAACTTTGCCGGTGTAATGGAGGGGTGCCCGAGTGGTTAAAGGGGGCGGACTGTAAATCCGTTGCGTATGCTACGTTGGTTCGAATCCAACCCCCTCCACCATTCATCGAAGGAGAGTTAGTCCATGGGTCTGCGGGTATAGCTCAATGGTAGAGCAGCAGCCTTCCAAGCTGAATACGCGGGTTCGATTCCCGCTACCCGCTCCAGATGGTCACAGTGGTTATTGATGACTAGGCAGTTCGATGTGATATACGATGGAAGATATTCCATTGTTTAAAGTGGGCGGGCTTTTCCGTCTAGGTATTATGGTGATTGGGCTAGTTATAGGGTCCAGTTGAATTCAGTTCTGCAGACCTGTTTTTAGGGGCAAATGATTAGAGAATAGAACAAGAGACTAATAGCAATGGCGAAGAGCAAGTTTGAACGTACGAAACCACATGTTAATATTGGTACGATTGGTCACGTTGATCATGGGAAGACTTCGTTGACAGCAGCGATTACGAAATTTTTTGGTGAATTTAAAGCTTATGATCAAATTGATGCGGCACCAGAGGAGCGTGCCCGTGGGATTACCATTTCTACAGCACATGTTGAGTATGAAACGGAAAATCGTCACTATGCCCACGTTGATTGTCCAGGACACGCTGACTATGTAAAAAATATGATCACTGGGGCAGCGCAAATGGACGGTGCCATTTTGGTTGTTTCTGCGGCTGATGGTCCTATGCCTCAGACCCGTGAGCATATTTTGCTTGCTCGCCAAGTTGGTGTTCCAGCGATTGTTGTTTTTTTGAATAAAGTTGATCAGGTTGATGATGCAGAGCTTTTGGAGCTTGTAGAGCTTGAGGTTCGTGAGTTATTATCCAAATATGACTTCCCAGGTGATGATATTCCGATTGTTAAAGGTTCTGCATTGGCAGCACTTGAGGATAAAGATAAAAGCATTGGAGAAGATGCGGTTCGTCTTTTAATGAGTGAAGTTGACAGTTATATCCCAACACCTGAGCGTCCTGTTGATCAACCATTTTTGATGCCAATAGAAGATGTTTTTTCTATTTCGGGTCGTGGAACGGTTGTTACGGGTCGTGTTGAACGTGGTATCATTAAAGTTGGAGAAGAAATCGAGATTATCGGCATTCGTCCAACCTCTAAGACGACGGTGACAGGCGTTGAAATGTTCCGCAAGCTTTTAGATCAAGGTCAAGCAGGTGATAATATAGGGGCTCTGCTTCGTGGTGTTGATCGAGAAGGAATTGAGCGTGGTCAAGTATTGGCAAAGCCTGGTTCTGTTACACCACATACCCGTTTTAAAGCAGAGGCTTACATTTTGACGAAAGATGAAGGAGGCCGTCATACGCCCTTTTTCACGAATTATCGTCCACAATTTTACTTCCGTACGACGGATGTTACGGGTATAGTTACGCTTCCTGAAGGAACAGAAATGGTTATGCCAGGCGATAATGTTGCGATGGATGTGTCTCTGATTGTTCCGATAGCGATGGAAGAGAAACTTCGTTTTGCTATTCGTGAAGGTGGTCGTACTGTTGGTGCTGGTATCGTCTCTAAGATCATTGAATAAATAATGCTTGTTGAAACATTGCTGGAAGGATTGCTAAAGGTTTTTTAGTTTTTAGAGTTAGGGGTATAGCTCAGTTGGTAGAGCGGCGGTCTCCAAAACCGCAGGTCGCGGGTTCAAGTCCTGCTGCCCCTGCCAAAAGGGAGATAGGGTTTTAGATATGGGAGGTGGATTCTTGCTGCCTTTTTCGCTTTTTTTTATATAGGGCTTGTTTTTTTGTGTGTGAAACGCTATTGAATAAGAAGTAAGGAAAATTGCATCAGTCTGGAAATTGGCTTTTGCATTTTTTATATTTATTTTTGTATAAAACGCAATGAGACTAGAAGAAAGTACGTAGAGCTAGAGAGAGTATAGTGTGGCGATGGCATCTAAAACCAATCCGATTACCTTTTTAAAGCAGGTTTATGCAGAAACAGCTAAAGTGAAATGGCCAACACGTCGTGAGACTGTTATTTCTACTGTTATGGTTTTGCTGGTGACGGCCTTAGCTTCAGTTTTCTTTTTTGTTGTAGATCAGGTTATGCATTTTAGTGTTTGGCGGGTTATTGATCTTCTGAAATATCTTTTTAGTTGAGAATGTGAGGAAGTGTGACTGTGGCGGCTCGTTGGTATATTGTTCAGGCATATTCAAATTTTGAAAAGAAAGTAGCGGAGGCTATTGATAAGGAGGCGAAGCAAAAAGGACTTGATCATTTATTTGAAAGAATTTTCGTTCCAACGGAGCGTGTTGTAGAAGTTCGTCGTGGACGAAAGGTTGATGCTGAACGGAAATTTTTTCCTGGCTATGTTCTTGTTCGTGCTGAATTAACAGATGAAGTTTACCATCTTATTAAGAATACACCTAAAGTGACGGGCTTTTTAGGGTCTGATTCGCGTCCTGTTCCTATTTCTGATCGAGAGGTTGAGCAAATTCTCAAACAAGTTCAGGAAGGGGTTGAGTCTCCAAAATCTTCTGTATTGTTTGAGGTTGGAGAGCAAGTCCGTGTTGCTGATGGTCCTTTCGTTTCGTTTAATGGAATTGTTCAAGAGGTTGAGGAAGAGCGCTCTCGTCTTAAGGTTGAGGTGCTCATTTTTGGGCGTCCTACGCCTGTTGATTTGGAATTTGGTCAGGTTGAAAAACTCTGATTAAACTTAGAGTTTTTAAATGACTTTAAGGAAGAAGTGGGAGGTGATTTATGGCTTTTGTCGGCTTAATGATCCAAACCACATGACTGCAGCGGGTGGCGAGCAAGATATCGAGAAAGAGATAAAGATATATTGTCAGTATACCAGTGAATTTGAAGGCAGATTGTTATGGCAAAAAAAAGTATAGGTCAGCTCAAGTTGCAGGTTCCTGCAGGGGCTGCTACTCCATCTCCACCGATTGGTCCGGCTCTTGGACAACGTGGTATTAATATCATGGAATTTTGTAAGGCGTTTAATGCAGCGACACAAGAAATGGAAAAGGGCGCACCGATTCCAGTTGTTATTACGTATTACCAAGATAAGTCTTTTACGTTTTCTCTCAAGACACCTCCTGTATCGTTCTTTTTAAAGAAGGAAGCGCAACTGAAATCTGGCTCAAAAGAACCTGGTAAGGTGTCTGTGGGAAGTATTTCTCGCGATAAAATTCGTTTGATTGCGGAATCAAAGATGAAAGATCTTAATGCGAATGACATTGAGGCAGCGATGCGTATGGTTGAAGGTTCTGCACGCTCGATGGGCTTAGAAGTGGTGGGCTAGTATTATGGCAAAAGTAGCAAAGAGAATAAAAAATATTCGGAAAGATATTGATTTTAATCAGCCTTACGCTTTAAAAGATGCCGTTTCCATGGTTAAGGAGCGTGCTGTTGCTAAGTTTGATGAGACAATTGAAATTTCAATGAACTTGGGTGTTGATCCTCGTCATGCTGATCAGATGGTTCGAGGTGTTGCTCATTTGCCAAACGGTACGGGACGAAATATTCGTGTTGCTGTTTTTGCTCGTGGAGACAAGGCTGAGGAGGCTAAGGCAGCAGGAGCTGATATTGTGGGTGCTGAGGATTTATTTGAAAGCATTAATGGGGGCACAATTAACTTTGATCGTTGTATTGCAACGCCAGATATGATGCCTCTTGTTGGTCGCCTTGGTAAGATTCTAGGGCCACGGAGTTTGATGCCAAATCCAAAAGTTGGTACTGTAACACTTGATGTTGCTGCTGCTGTTAAAGCTTCTAAGGGTGGTGCTGTCGAGTTTCGTGTTGAAAAAGCTGGTATTGTGCATGCTGGTATTGGGAAGGCTTCTTTTGGCGTTGAAAAAATCGTAGAAAATATTAAAGCCTTTGCAAGTGCGGTTATTAAAGCAAAGCCACAAGGTGCGAAAGGTGAATATATTAAGCGTGTTGCTGTTTCTTCAACGATGGGGGTTGGTATTAAGGTTGATCCAGCAACAGTTCGTTCCGAATCAGTATAAGTCTGATTTATATTTTTTTGAGGTAAGTGACGATCAACATTCTATTTTAAATGTCGGTTTTGACGGACATTTAGCTATCTAAGCTTTATAAGGCTTAGGTTATACTGGAAGAAATTCCGGAATATCCTGTCCGAGATTGTAGGTGATGCTTTAAAGTATCTTAATCAAGAAAAACCTGCATGAGACTGGGGTAAGAAACTGAAAGTTAAAAGACTTGAAGGGTTTGAGCCAGGGTTGCCTTTGAACGCTGTGCGTGAAAAAGGGGACAGGATCCTCATCGGTAGCATAAGATTTTTTATGTTATCAAAGGTAACCAACAGATTTGTTTTAAACAAATCTGTTAAATGGAGAGAGACAGTGAATAGAGCGGAAAAACGCGAATTTGTTACATGGCTTAACGAGGCTTTTCAAAAGTCTGGTTCTGTTGTTGTTGCACATTATTCCGGTCTGACAGTTTCGCAGATGAACGATCTTCGTTCAAAAATGGGTGAAGCTGGCGGTGCCGTTAAAGTCGCCAAAAACCGTCTTGCTAAAATCGCTCTTCAGGGCACGGAATCTGAATCGATAGCAAGTTTGTTTACTGGGCAGACACTTATTGCTTATTCGGAAGATCCAATTACAGCACCGAAAGTTGCTGTTGATTTTGCGAAAAGCAATGACAAATTTGTTATCCTTGGTGGTTCAATGGGGGCAACAAATTTGAGTGTAGACGCTGTGAAGTCATTGGCTTCATTGCCTTCACTCAACGAGTTGCGAGCAAAACTTGTGGGTATGATTTCTACCCCTGCGACCCGTATTGCACAGGTTGTTAATGCACCTGCTGGTCAGGTTGCGCGTGTCATTGGAGCATATGCTCAAGAGGATAAGGCGGCTTAAGGCTGTTTGTATTCATACTTATGGGAAAGCTTTGCTGCTTTTCTGTTTTTTGAATAAATTTTAAACAATGGTTCAAATCTTTTAATTGAAGGAATTTAAAAATGGCTGATCTAGCAAAGATCGTAGAAGACCTTTCTAACCTAACTCTTTTGGAAGCTGCAGAGCTTTCTAAATTGCTTGAAGAAAAATGGGGTGTTTCGGCTGCTGCTCCTGTAGCTGTTGCTGCTGTTGCTGGTGCGGCTGCTCCAGCTGCTGAAGAAAAAACAGAATTTGATGTTATTCTTGTTGAAGGTGGCGCACAAAAAATTAATGTTATTAAGGAAGTTCGTGCTTTGACTGGACTTGGTCTTAAAGAAGCAAAAGATCTGGTTGAAGGAGCGCCTAAGCCTATTAAAGAAGGGGCTTCGAAAGAAGAAGCAGAGAAAATTAAATCTCAACTTGAAGCTGCTGGTGCTAAAGTTGAACTTAAGTAAGTTTAATTGTATCGGCGAACATAAATGTTCGCCGATTTTCTTTCTCTTAAACAAAGAGGGAAAGTAATGAGTGCGAAAACCTTTTCTCAACGATTTCATAACAGTCGTGGGGATAGATTGGGTTTCTTATTTCTCATCATGAGAGCAAAATAGATGAATGGCTTGTATTGATGGGAAAAGTTAACGATGCTCATTATTGAGTGTCAAGTGAACTGGTCTGCATATGCAGGTTAATGATGTAAAGCTTTCAAGGTTGGTCTATCTTGAAGAGTAAGGATCAAGGAGCGGTGATGGCTCAGACTCATGCAATGATGTCTCAATTCAATGGTCGTAAGCGGGTGCGCAAATTTTTTGGTAAGATTCCTGAAGTAGCAGAGATGCCGAATCTTATTGAGGTTCAAAAAGCGTCATATGATCAGTTTCTCATGGTTGAGGAGCCGAAAGGTGGACGACCAGATGAAGGTTTGCAAGCTGTTTTTAAATCGGTATTTCCTATTTCCGATTTTTCCGGTACAGCTATGCTTGAGTTTGTTGGTTATGAATTTGATTTACCGAAATTTGATGTTGAAGAATGTCGTCAACGCGATTTAACTTATGCGGCCCCATTAAAAGTGATATTACGTTTGATTGTTTTTGATGTTGATGAAGATACGGGCTCTAAAGATATCAAAGACATTAAAGAGCAGGGCGTTTATATGGGCGATATGCCTTTAATGACGACCAATGGTACTTTTATCGTTAATGGTACGGAGCGTGTTATTGTTTCTCAGATGCACCGTTCTCCTGGCGTCTTTTTTGACCATGATAAAGGAAAGTCCCATTCATCGGGAAAGCTTCTTTTTGCTGCTCGTGTGATTCCATATCGTGGCTCTTGGTTGGATATTGAATTTGATGCTAAGGATATCATTTATGCGCGTATTGATCGGCGACGCAAGATTCCTGTTACCAGTCTTTTAATGGCATTAGGTATGGATGCTTCGGATATTTTGTCAACATTTTATGATAAAGTGACTTATGAGCGTGATGGGGAAGGATGGCGTGTTCCTTATTCTGTCGATCGTTTTAAAGGAATGAAGCTCATTTCTGATCTTATAGATGCAGATAGTGGTGAAGTTGTTGCGGAAGCTGGTAAAAAGCTAACAGTTCGCAGCGCAAAGTCTTTAGCAGAAAAGGGCCTAAAGGCGGTTAAAGTTAGTGAAGATGATTTATTAGGGTCTTATCTTGCCGAAGATATCGTCAATTACGAGACCGGTGAGATTTACCTTGAAGCTGGCGATGAAATTGACGAAAAAGTATTGAAAACTTTACTTGATGTGAGTGCTGATCAAATCAATATCCTTGATATTGATCATATGAATATTGGTGCCTATATTCGCAATACTTTAAAGGCGGATAAAAATGAAAGTCGACAAGATGCATTATTTGATATTTACCGAGTAATGCGTCCAGGGGAACCCCCAACAATTGATACAGCAGAAGCAATGTTTCATTCATTGTTTTTTGACCCAGAGCGTTATGATCTTTCAGCTGTTGGGCGTGTTAAGATGAATCTGCGTATGGATCTTGATTGTCCAGATACAGTCCGCGTTTTACGTCAAGAGGATATTCTGGCTGTTGTGAAAATGTTGGTTGAATTGCGTGATGGTCGCGGTGAAATTGATGATATTGATAATCTTGGCAATCGTCGCGTTCGTTCGGTTGGGGAATTGATGGAGAATCAATATCGCATTGGTCTCCTTCGTATGGAGCGTGCGATAAAAGAACGTATGTCATCAGTTGAAATTGATACAGTTATGCCGCAGGATTTAATCAATGCAAAGCCTGCTGCAGCAGCCGTTCGTGAGTTTTTTGGGTCTTCACAATTATCACAGTTTATGGATCAAACCAATCCGCTGTCGGAAATTACCCATAAACGCCGTCTTTCTGCTCTTGGTCCAGGGGGGTTAACTCGTGAGCGTGCGGGATTTGAGGTGCGTGACGTTCATCCTACCCATTATGGTCGTATTTGTCCAATTGAAACGCCGGAAGGCCCCAATATTGGTCTTATTAACTCTTTAGCAACATTTGCGCGGGTTAATAAATATGGCTTTATTGAAAGCCCATATCGAAAAATTGTTGATGGTAAAGTCACCAAGGAAGTTATTTATCTTTCAGCGATGGAAGAAGCAAAGCATTATGTTGCACAAGCAAATTCTTCATTAGACAGTGAAGGCCGCTTTATAGAAGAGTTTGTTGTTTGTCGTCATGCTGGTGAGGTTTTAATGGCGCCGCGTGATTATGTTGATTTGATGGATGTTTCACCCAAACAGTTGGTTTCAGTCGCGGCTGCACTCATTCCTTTTTTGGAAAATGATGATGCGAATCGTGCGCTTATGGGGTCGAATATGCAGCGTCAGGCCGTTCCTCTTGTACGTGCGGAAGCGCCATTTGTTGGGACGGGGATGGAATCCGTTGTTGCGCGCGATTCAGGAGCAGCTGTGAGTGCAAAACGGAGTGGTATTGTTGATCAAGTTGATGCTACCCGTATTGTTATCCGTGCAACAGAAGATTTAGATCCTTCAAAATCGGGCGTTGATATTTATCGCTTACAAAAGTTTCAGCGTTCTAACCAGTCCACTTGTATTAATCAGCGTCCTCTTGTGCATGTTGGTGATCAGGTAGAGAAGGGTGATATCATTGCAGATGGTCCATCTACGGATCTTGGTGATTTGGCTCTTGGGCGGAATGTTCTTGTCGCCTTTATGCCGTGGAATGGATACAACTACGAAGATTCCATTTTGTTATCTGAGCGCATTGTTGCGGATGATGTGTTTACTTCAATCCATATTGAGGAGTTTGAAGTTGCAGCCCGTGATACAAAACTTGGGCCGGAGGAAATTACGCGCGATATTCCGAATGTTGCGGAAGAAGCGTTAAGGAATCTTGACGAAGCTGGCATTATTTATATCGGTGCTGAAGTTCAACCGGGTGATATTTTAGTTGGAAAGATTACACCGAAGGGTGAAAGTCCGATGACGCCGGAAGAAAAGCTCCTACGTGCAATTTTTGGAGAAAAGGCATCTGATGTTCGTGATACGTCTATGCGTATGCCTCCTGGGACATTTGGCACTGTTGTTGAAGTTCGCGTTTTTAATCGCCATGGTGTGGAAAAAGATGAACGCGCTATGGCTATTGAGCGTGAAGAAATTGAGCGTTTAGCAAAAGACCGCGATGATGAACAGTCGATTCTTGATCGCAATGTTTATGCACGCCTTACGGATATGTTGACCGGTAAAGTTGCTGTAGAAGGTCCAAAAGGCTTTTCGGAAAGCAAAAAGCTTGATAGTGCGGTAATGGGGCATTATCCACGGTCACAGTGGTGGCAATTTGCTGTTGAGGATGAAAAGCTTCAAAATGAAATTGAGGCTTTGCGCAAGCAATATGATGAATCAAAAGAAGCATTACAGCGTCGCTTTATGGATAAAGTTGAAAAGGTCCAAAGAGGCGATGAAATGCCTCCTGGTGTCATGAAAATGGTGAAGGTTTTTGTGGCTGTGAAGCGTAAGATTCAACCAGGTGATAAGATGGCGGGACGTCACGGCAATAAGGGTGTTGTCTCACGTATTCTTCCTGTTGAAGATATGCCCTTTCTTGAAGATGGAACCCATGCTGATATCGTCTTAAATCCACTTGGTGTGCCTAGTCGTATGAATGTTGGACAAATTCTTGAGACTCACCTTGGTTGGGCGTGTGCGGGGATGGGCAAGAAGATTGGCGATTTGTTAGAATTATATCAAGAGACTGGTGATATACTCCCTCTGCGTCAGCGTATTGAAAATCTTATGCCTGATGATAATCATAATGAACCTGTGCGTCAGTATGATAACGAAAGCCTTTATAAGTTGGCATTGCAAATGAAGAAAGGGGTTTCAATTGCAACGCCTGTTTTTGATGGAGCCCATGAGTCCGATATCAATATGATGCTTGAAGACGCAGGTCTAGATAGCTCAGGGCAGGTTACGCTTTATGATGGTCGTACGGGAGAGCCTTTTGATCGTCCAGTAACGGTGGGGTATATTTATATGTTGAAATTGCATCACCTTGTTGATGATAAGATTCATGCACGCTCTATTGGTCCTTATTCACTTGTTACGCAGCAGCCATTGGGAGGTAAGGCACAATTTGGTGGTCAGCGTTTTGGTGAAATGGAGGTGTGGGCACTTGAAGCTTATGGTGCAGCATACACTTTGCAGGAGATGTTGACAGTAAAATCGGATGATGTTGCTGGTCGGACGAAAGTCTATGAAGCGATTGTGCGTGGTGATGATACATTTGAGGCCGGTATACCTGAAAGCTTTAATGTGTTAGTGAAGGAAATGCGTTCACTCGCTCTTAATGTAGAGCTTGATGATGCGCGTGAACTGATTGCACAGCGTGCATTATCTGATACAGCAGAACAATAGTTCAAGGAGCGTACTAGGAAATGAGTGCGCTCTGATTACTTATACGAGGTTCAATAACCTTATTAAAGCCATACAGATTATTTTTAAAAGTAAATATCTTTTAAAAGAAGATCTGTTATAGAATGAGTGAGATATTACAACAGGTTCTAAGAATCTTTTAAGGAGACCACCATGAACCACGAGGTCATGAATCTTTTCAATCCTCAAGCGCCAGCGCAGACATTTGACTCTATTCGTATTTCTATTGCGAGTCCGGAGAAGATTTTGTCTTGGTCGTATGGTGAGATTAAGAAACCTGAGACGATTAATTATCGGACTTTTAAACCAGAGCGTGATGGTCTTTTTTGTGCACGTATATTTGGCCCAATTAAAGACTATGAATGTCTATGCGGCAAATATAAACGCATGAAATATAAGGGGATTATTTGTGAAAAATGTGGCGTAGAGGTAACTCTTTCACGTGTACGTCGTGAACGTATGGGGCACATTGAGCTTGCAGCACCTGTTGCGCATATATGGTTTCTTAAGTCATTACCAGGCCGCATTTCCACACTTTTAGATTTAACTTTAAAGGATATCGAGCGCGTTCTTTATTTTGAAAATTATATTGTAACCGAACCCGGGCTGACCTCCCTGAAACTCCACCAACTTCTTTCTGAAGAAGAATATATGCTCGCTATTGATGAGTTTGGAGAAGATCAATTTACCGCGATGATTGGTGCTGAAGCTATTTACGATCTTTTAGCTGGTATGGATCTCGATAAAATCGCCAATGATTTACGTCTTGAATTAGCTGAAACAACTTCAGAGTTAAAACAGAAAAAGTTGATTAAAAGACTTAAGATCGTTGAAAATTTTCTTGAATCTGGAAATAAGCCAGAATGGATGATTATGAAAACAATTCCGGTTATTCCACCGGATTTGCGTCCACTGGTTCCACTTGATGGTGGGCGTTTTGCGACATCAGATCTAAATGATCTTTATCGGCGTGTTATCAATCGTAATAACCGTTTAAAACGACTGATCGAATTGCGTGCTCCTGGGATTATCGTGCGCAATGAAAAGCGTATGGTGCAAGAGGCTGTTGATGCATTGTTTGATAATGGGCGGCGTGGGCGTGTAATTACTGGAGCCAATAAACGTCCGTTAAAATCTCTTTCAGATATGTTAAAGGGTAAGCAGGGTCGTTTTCGTCAAAACTTACTTGGAAAGCGTGTTGATTACTCGGGGCGTTCTGTTATCGTGACGGGACCTGAATTAAAATTACATCAATGTGGTCTCCCCAAAAAAATGGCGCTTGAACTATTTAAGCCCTTCATTTATGCGCGACTTGATGCAAAAGGTTATTCCTCAACTGTAAAGCAAGCAAAAAAGCTTGTTGAGAAAGAGCATCCAGAAGTTTGGGATATTTTGGATGAGGTTATTCGTGAACATCCTGTTCTACTCAATCGTGCACCAACATTACACCGTTTGGGAATTCAAGCTTTTGAACCTATCTTAATTGAAGGGAAGGCTATCCAACTTCATCCATTAGTATGTACCGCTTTTAATGCGGATTTTGATGGCGATCAGATGGCTGTTCACGTTCCGCTTTCTCTTGAAGCACAGCTTGAAGCCCGTGTTTTGATGATGTCAACCAATAATATTCTGCATCCAGCCAATGGTGCCCCTATTATTGTTCCATCACAGGACATGGTTCTTGGCCTTTATTATCTTTCGATTGTTTCTGAAAAAGAACCAGGTGAGGGAATGGCTTTTTCCGATATCGGTGAACTTCATTATGCCTTGGAAAATAAAGTTGTAACGCTTCATACGAAAATTAAAGGTCGTGTTAAAAGTATTGGTAAGGATGGAAAAGAAGTTGCTAAACTTTATGATACGACACCTGGTCGTTTGATTATCGGTGAGCTTTTGCCGAAAAATTCTGACATCTCATTTGATATTGTCAATCAAGAAATGACGAAAAAGAATATTTCTAAAATGATTGATCATGTTTATCGCCATTGTGGACAAAAAGAGACGGTTATTTTTTGTGATCGTATTATGCAGCTTGGTTTTTCTTATGCTTGTCGTGCAGGAATTTCATTTGGTAAGGATGATATGGTTATTCCTGATAGCAAGTCACGTTTGGTTGCAGAAACAGAAGCTTTGGCTAAGGAGTACGAGCAGCAATATAATGATGGTTTGATTACACAAGGTGAGAAATACAATAAGGTTGTCGATGCTTGGGGTAAATGTACCGATCGCGTTGCAGATGAAATGATGAAACGTATTCAAGCTGTTGATTTTGATCCAAAAACAGGTCGTCAACGACCCATGAATTCGATCTATATGATGTCGCATTCTGGGGCTCGTGGTTCTGCTAACCAGATGAGACAATTGGCTGGTATGCGTGGTTTGATGGCAAAACCATCAGGTGAAATTATTGAAACACCTATTATTTCAAATTTTAAGGAAGGTCTAACTGTTAACGAGTATTTCAACTCTACGCATGGTGCACGTAAAGGACTTGCTGATACTGCGTTAAAAACGGCGAATTCTGGTTATCTAACACGGCGTCTTGTTGATGTTGCACAAGATGCTATTATTTCAGCTGTTGATTGTGGTACAGCAAAAGGGCTTACTATGCAGCCAATTGTTGATGCAGGGCAAATTGTTGCTTCTCTAGGGCAAAGAATTCTTGGTCGTACAGCGCTTATTGATATTTTACATCCCATCTCTGGAGAGGTTATCCTTGAAGGTGGAGCGATGATTGAGGAATCTGATGTTGCAAAGATTGAGGAAGCGGGAATTCAATCTGTTCAAATTCGTTCTGCTTTAACATGCGAAACACGTCTTGGTGTTTGTGCTAAATGCTATGGCCGTGATTTGGCACGTGGAACCCCAGTTAATCAGGGAGAAGCCGTTGGTGTTATTGCTGCTCAGTCAATTGGTGAGCCGGGAACACAGCTGACTATGCGTACTTTCCACTTAGGAGGAACAGCGCAGGTTGTTGATTCATCGTATTTAGAAGCATCTTATGAAGGTAGGGTGGAGATTCGTAATCGTAATGTGGTTCGCAATTCTGAAGGACAGTTGGTTGTTATGGGGCGTAATATGGCTATCCTTATCAAGGATGAGCTAGGAAAAGAGCGCGTTGTGCATCGTGTGAGCTATGGTGCGCATATTTTTGTTGATGATGGTGATGTAGTTAAACGTGGTCAGCGTATAGCAGAATGGGATCCTTATACACGTCCGATTTTAACGGAAGTTGATGGCTATGTAGGATTTGAAGATATGATTGATGGTTTATCGGTCACTGAAACAGCTGATGAATCTACGGGGATTACGAAGCATTTGGTGATTGATTGGCGTGCTAATCCACGTGGTGCAGATCTCAAACCAGCTATTATTATTCACGCAGATAAAAAAGGTGAATCCATTGCTAAATTGTATAAGGGAGGTGAAGCCCGTTATATGATGTCAGTGGAAACAATTCTTTCTGTTGAACTTGGTGCTCATGTTAAGGCTGGTGATGTGATTGCTCGTTTGCCAATGGAAAGTGCCAAAACAAAAGATATTACAGGTGGTCTACCACGTGTGGCTGAACTTTTTGAAGCGCGTCGTCCAAAGGATCATGCGATTATTGCTGAAGTTAGTGGTACGATTCGATTTGGTCGTGGTTATAAGAATAAACGTCGTATTATTATTGAACCAAATGATGAAACTCTTGAGCCAGTAGAATATTTGATTCCAAAAGGTAAGTTATTTCACTTCCAAGAAGGCGATCAAATTGAAAAGGGGGATTATATCCTTGATGGTAATCCAGCGCCTCATGATATCTTAGCGATTAAGGGCGTTGAAGCTTTAGCATCTTACCTTGTTAATGAGATTCAGGAGGTTTATCGTTTGCAAGGGGTTCTTATTAATGACAAGCACATTGAAGTGATTGTTCGTCAAATGTTGCAAAAAGTTGAAATTACAGAATCTGGAGATTCTGGTTATATTCCAGGTGATAATGTTGATCGTATTGAACTTGATGAAATCAATGATAATTTGATCGCAGAAGGGAAAAAACCTGCATCTGGTAATCCCATTCTTCTTGGGATTACAAAAGCTTCTCTTCAAACGCCTTCTTTCATTTCGGCGGCATCGTTTCAGGAAACAACCCGTGTTCTTACTGAAGCGGCAGTTTCTGGTAAAATTGATACTTTACAAGGACTTAAGGAGAACGTTATTGTCGGCCGTCTTATTCCTGCCGGTACAGGGGGTACGATTTCTCAAATCCGTCGTATTGCAGCAGTTCGTGATGATTTGATTGTTGATGAGCAACGTAAGTCTAGTAAAAATGAAATGGCTAAGGCTATGTTGACAAATATGACAACCGAAGCCGTTGCTGAATAATTTTAGTATAATATCCCCTAATAAATATAAAAACGTCTGAATAAAAAATTCGGACGTTTTTTGTCTCGAAATGTAGAAGTTGTATATTCTTCTGAAAAATATTAAAAATTATAGGGTAATAGTTATTTGAAACATCTTTAATAGCTTATTATTTTGCGTGGATACTTATCTTTTTGTTTTTTCATTTTAAAGTTTTTAAATTTCTTCAAGTGGTAGAAAAAGTTTTTTTAAGATATGTGAAGTTTAAAATCCATATTCAAGGAAAAGAAAAGATTCTCTACAAGTGTGACTGATTTCAAATTTTAAGAAATTTTTGATTGCTATCTGTTGTAAAAAATAGACATATTTCTTATAAGAATGCGATCTATGAAAATAGAATGATAAAGTGTATGAATATTATTCAATTGAATGAATTGACATGTGTATTTTCAATAACAGTTTAAATTTTGCCTTATTATAAAGAAGAGAGATTTCTTTTTCCTTTCTGGCGTGCTTTATACAAAATGAATTGTTATAAGCTAAAACAAACTGTTGCATGCTAAAAGAGTTAAGTTTTCGTTTTTTGCAATATCTGACATGTACAATAGTGAGAAAAACACTTGATAATGAAAAAAGCTTAAGAAATTAAGTTCAGGAGTTTATAAAAAACAAACTTATTTAAAGCAGATATCAGCGTGATATTGATGATTTTCAGAAGAATTTAAAAATAAATTACAGAGATTTTTTTTGAGAGCTTAGCGAAGTTGAGCGGGTGCAGCATTGATTACGAAATTTATTTCATCTTCTTTTAGATAATTTCCTTTCTATTAAAAGAGATAGGTTGTACTATCTTTAATGGGGGGTATTGAACACGGCTTTATTTGAAGAAATTGAGTATTTCAAAAAAGTTGCAAAAGTATTTGCGCAGCATATTGTTCTTGATAGGGAAAAACTCATAAAGAAAGTAAAGAGAATGCCAGCTTCTCCTATGAATATTTTTCAATCTATTTTGTCACGAAAGTCAATTCGTGCTTTTACTAAACAATCAGTTAGTCTGGAAACAGTCAAAGAAATCTTAAAACTTGCAGCACGAACACCATCTGGAACAAATATTCAGCCATGGCAAGTAATTGTGCTTACGGGAAGTATATTACAAAAAGTAGGGCAAGAACTTTCCCAACTTGTGCTTTCAGGTGTAAAAGGAGAGCGTGAATATCATTATTATCCACGTCAGTGGCGCGAGCCTTATATTTCTAGGCGTCAAAAAGTTGGTTTGGATCTTTATCAGAGTCTTGGAATTGAAAAAGGTGATGAAGAAAAAATGATTCATCAAAAAGCACGAAATTTTTTATTTTTCAATGCACCTGTAGGACTCTTGTTTACAATGGATCATGATATGGAAAGGGGGAGTTGGCTTGATTTGGGGATGTTTATGCAGACCATTATGTTAGCGGCACGTGGATTTGGTTTAGATACCTGTCCTCAAGCAGCTTTTGCGGATTATCATAATCAGATTCGTAGGCTTTTATCTATCCCTTCTGATCGCCATATTATTTGTGGTATGGCACTTGGTTATCGCGATACGAGCGCTCCAGAAAACAATTTTGAGACAGAACGAGAACCTTTAGAAAAATTTGTACGTTTCATTGAAACATATCCATAGAATATTTTATATAATGAAGCATATTTTGTGAAGAGCCTTGGCATGATAAAAATATCCTTGGTTAAGAATCTCTCATCTTGGTTGAATTTTTACCATTGTATATTAACACTTATTTTACTACGTTTGGAAAATGAGCGAGTAAAGCAATGACTTTAGGAACATTGTCCGTTTTGAAGGTTGGCTAATAATGGAAAGCACTATAGAAAGAAAATGTTGGGTGGTCGCAAGGCGAGCAACATTCGTGTTTATCGCTGTTATTTTTTTAGTTTATCTCGCAATTTGATTCTAAACGGGATAAACGTTATAAAAGAAGCGTATATGCTCAAGCTGTACTGTAGTTTTGAGGGGATGCATGTTTTTATCTGTTTTTGAACTTTTTAAAATTGGGATTGGTCCTTCTAGTTCACATACAATGGGGCCGATGACAGCTTCCAATATGTTTTTGCAAAAGATACGAGACTTTTCTCAGTCATCTGATATTCAAGTTTCTCGTATACGTGTTTCTCTCTATGGTTCTTTAGCTTTCACAGGTATTGGTCATGCGACAGATAGGGCTATCATATTAGGACTTTTAGGAGAAAAAGCTTCCACGGTTGATCCTGATAGCATGGCATTCCTGTTAGAAAAAGTTATACGTGAAAAAAAAGTACAACCAGAAGGTCATCCTGCTTATCATTTTGATTCACAAAGTGACCTTATTTTTGAGCGAAAGGAAATCTTACCTGGACACACCAATGGGCTAGCATTTGAAGGACTTGATACGGAGGGGAATGTTTTATTGCGGCAGATTTATTATTCTATCGGTGGTGGCTTTGTAGTGACTGAGGATGAATTAAATCATATGAGTGATAATGTACAGCCAGAAGTGCCTGACGTGCCATATCCATTTGATTCTGCGCGTACAATGTTATCAATGGCAGAAAAATCAGGGCTTTCAATTGCTGAAATGAAGCGCTTAAATGAAGAAACAAGGATAGAGCGCTCTTCTCTGGATGCAGGGCTTGATAAAATTTTTTCAGCAATGACAAGTTGTATTGATAGAGGTCTTGCACAAGAAGGGGAGTTGCCTGGTGGATTACATGTTTTAAGGCGAGCTAAAAAGTTGCATGAAACACTTTTGGAAAAACAAAAGAAAAATTACAATTATCCACTTTGGGCAAATGATTGGCTTTCGGTATATGCTATGGCAGTCAATGAGGAAAATGCCGCTGGTGGTCGTGTTGTTACAGCACCCACAAATGGGGCGGCTGGTGTTGTCCCTGCAGTTTTGCGTTATTATCTTCAGTTTAATGATGATTCAGATCAAGAGGGAATACACAATTTTCTATTAACAGCAGCAGCTATTGGCGGTGTTATCAAACATAATGCCTCTATTTCTGGTGCAGAAGTTGGATGTCAAGGTGAAGTTGGAACGGCATCTTCAATGGCTGCAGCGGGGTTGACTGCGGCATTAGGTGGAACGCCGGCTCAAATTGAAAATGCAGCCGAAATTGCGCTTGAACACCATTTAGGAATGACGTGTGATCCTATTGCAGGTCTTGTACAAATTCCTTGTATCGAACGTAATGCAATGGGGGCTGTTAAGGCAGTAACGGCTTCTTCTCTTGCCTTATATGGTAATGGAAATCATTTTGTTTCTCTTGATGCTTGTATAGAAACAATGCGCCAGACGGGTCATGATATGAATGAACGCTATAAAGAAACAAGTAAAGGTGGTCTCGCAGTCAATGCAGTATCTTGTTAAGAATACGACCTTTTGTGAGGAGCTGGAATATTTTTCAATCTATGGTTGTAATCTTTGTGGAAGGTTCACATTGTTATTCCTAAAAAGGTTGAGTTTTTTGCTTATCAATCAAAATTCAAATTTAATTGACCAGCATACTTGAAGTAAATTGGAGGTGTATTTTGTGTTTTTTAACGAGGAGTAGTCTTTGCTAGCAAGATTTGAGGGAGAGTATTTCTTATATCTGTTTGATTTGTTCTCTGAAATGGAAAAACAGTCTCATTGAGAAAAAATAAGAGAGCGTAAAGTAAAATGAGCGTTCAATCTATCATTACTTTTTCCTAGATTTTATGACTTTAAAAAATTTCTGGAATAATACCTTTTAAGGAATGAAAAATTAAGCGTCGATATCTAGGCTAAATTCTTTAAATCTGAATGATTATGATGGGGGCGAGGAGACTTTAAAAATTTTAATTTGTTTTAAATGAAACTCTTTTAAACATCTAATATGGTCAGAAATACCTTGAAAAAACTCTAATTCGCAATAATTAAAAGATATATTATAAATATCTTATTCTTCGACTTTTATTTTATAAATCTTGTAGTGTCGAAAAAAATAAAATGGATACAATAGAATATTATCTTATTAGTTTGTTTTAAAGAGATATTTCTCAATATGCGTCACATCCATTTCACGACGGCGCCTGTGAATGGTATAATTGTAGATCTATTAATCACATCTTTATACTTAATAGAATAGCAAGCCTATAGAGATTTTGTTAACCCCAATCTTTGTGTGACAGATCTTAGCATTAAGAGAGGTAGAGGCATTTTAACTCCTTTTCTTGGAGGAGACTCATCACACCACATCGCTGTCCTAGCTTATAAAGTGGAAGAAAATGGTTTTGATTGCTTCAACATGAGAGAGATTTGAAATAAAAAAATCTTACGATATTTAAAACTCTCATCAATATACAAAATAAAGAACGATCTTTATAAATTAAATATCCTATATATGAAGAGTATAATGTAAGATTTCCATAAATGATATAAAATCTACAGAATATCAGCATCTTGATTGATAAAGAGAGAAAATAAATTTACCATTCTTTTTATCAATCCTCAATATTACAAAAATTCTTAATACTTAAGACAGTTCATAAGAGATATTTTGCTTCCTTTTTAATAGATTATATGCCAATTTTTTTCGTGATGAATAAATAAATAGTTTTGATTAATTCAATATAGGAAAATCTTACGAAAATTTTTATTGAATATGAAAAAATAAATTATCATTCTCCTCTAAGTTTTTTCCTGTTTGAATTTCATCAAAGAAAAATTGTCAAGCAGTTCATCATTATAAATTAAAATCTTATGAAAAGCGTATAGTGATCTTTAATTCTGATAATGTTTTTCGTTTTTTATTGAGAGTATTTGTATGTCTAAATTTCTTTGTCTGTTGGAAAGAAATATAAGAAAAAGGGCTTAGACTTACTTTTTACAGCGTTTATCGTTTATATTGTAGGGGAAATCGTTATTAAAAGGGAGGCTTGATTGAAGTTTTACAATAATCCCATCAAGTGATAAGTTATTTATCCAATAAAGATATTCATTTTTTCTAGAAAGATATCAAGGGTAGTTTTTGCTATTAAATCAAAAGTGCGAGAATATTTTGTATGTCCTAAAAAATGGTCTGATGGGAGGCTTAAAGATATCTATTGAGATTCTTGAAAAAGCTATCAACATAATTCTTACGACTTAAGAAAGAAATATGTCTGCTCAAAGGCTTTTCCAAGATGTAGATAATGATGCATAATAAAATCTCTTTTTTAGAGAGGGGCTGTCGAATTAAATATTTGTTGCTCCTAAACGGATTTTAATAGGTACATTACCAGTTTGGCTCGCAACGCGTAAATGAATACGTACAGGAGGCATTATAAGACGACGGTTGCGCATTGTTTGGCAAATGAGAAGGTTAACAAGAGATTGTGTATCTAATGCAGTTGGATTATATTTTAAACCAGCAAGTTTTGCTGCAGCATCATGAAGAGAACGCAATGAAAGAAGGGGTGATTGCTTCAATAAAATTTCTTTTTTATAGAATGAAGCAAAAGCATTATCTGTCATAATACTATCCTTAACGCAGAATTCAAAAACTTTTAGTAGGCTACAGTATAGCAGTTAAAATTTGCTTTCTTTAATGTAGAACAAGCATCAAATGCTTCTTTTTTTGATTGAAACCCTGTAAAGCGGGCTCGATAATAACGCCGCCCCTTTTTTTCAAACAGTTGCATATGTGAAGAGGCGTGCTTTAAAGTAGAAAAAGCTGTATTTTTTGCTTTTACAAGCAAAGTTTTAGCTTGTTTTTCACTAGGAAGAGAACCAATTTGGATAGCCCATCCGGCGTTTGTGGACAAAGAGGCAGTTAGAATTTTATGAGTTTCAACAGGCATCGTTTTTTGAGGGTTAGGTATTGGTATAATTACCTTATTTACAGCCGTTATTGCAATATTGGAGTTTTTAGGCTGCTCCGCAAATGCTGTCAACAGAGTCGAAATTTCATCATCAAAATTATTTGGATCAGCTTTAATGGTTGGTATAGGAGTATTGGCGCCATTGGGTAAGTGATAGTGTACAGAGGTCATTAAATGTTTACCACTTTTCATTTGGCTTGCTTTTGGTAAATAGTGATTCAATAAGCTCGCCATATGTTCGTCACGTGCCGTAGATGATTTACCTCCCATAACAACTGCGACAATAGAGCGTCCTTCAAGATGCATAGAAGTTGCTAAATTAGAACCTGACATTTGTGTGTATCCTGTTTTAATTCCGTCTACACCTTTCATTATTTTGACGAGTTTATTATGGCTGCTAATTGTATGTCCTCGAAAATTAAAGCTTTTTATTTTGAACAATTTATATTGTTTTGGAAAATGTTTACGTAAGGCTAATGACAAAGTGGCTATATCTCGTGCTGTAGAATAATTGTGCACATCGGGCAGTCCTGAAGCATTTGCAAAATGCGTATGTTTCATGCCAAGTTTACGGGCTTTTGCTGTCATCATTCGAGCAAATTTTTTTTCACTTCCTCCAAGGTATTCTGCAATGGCCACCGCAACATCATTTGCGGATCTTGTAATGAGTGCTTTAGCGGCAGCTTCAGCAGAAATCGTTTGGCCTGCTTTAAATCCAATTTTTGTCGGTGGACGCATTGCTGCATAATGTGAAACAGGAATTGGTGTATTGGGTGTCACACGACGCATCTGCATTGCTTCAAACAAGAGGTATAATGTCATCATTTTTGTTAAAGAAGCAGGATAACGCTTTAGTGTTGCATTGGCTTGAAAGAGCGTTTTTCCCGTAGAGGCATCAATAACGATGGCCGCATACTTATCAGGATAGGCTCCTTGAGGTGTCGCTGATGCCCAACAATAAGAAAAAGCTAACATAACAAAAGAAATTGCTATTTTTTTATAGCAGCGCATAATTTTCTGACCGTTAATATACACTTGCAGTATCCTATTTCTCCATTTACCCTAAAAACTTCTATAAAGCTTTCTTTTCTGTAATAAGCTGGTACAGTTTAGACGAATGGTATTACTAATTTGTTTACAGAAGTTATTTTATGAGTGATTTAAATCTAACCATAGGGGAAAGTCTTTTCTTATACGAAAGAGCTATTGCAATAGTTATGAAAGAACTTAAAATTAATAAAAAACATGCTGCATGGAAAACGATAATGGGACAAACACTCATAATAAGTACTATACCTTATACTATACCTTATACTATACCTTATACTATGCATAGTATTATGCATAATGAAAAGGGCAAGAATTGGGATGAAGGTAGGTATGGTGCCGTTATAATACCTAAAGCTAGACAAAAAATCCAAAAACCTAAATTATATCGCGTTCTTTTACTTAATGATGATTACACACCTATGGATTTTGTTGTTTTCATTTTGAAAAACTTTTTTAAAAAAAGTTTCGAAGAAGCAACGCAGATTATGTTAGATGTTCATCATAATGGGATAGGCGAATGTGGAACTTATACGTATGAAGTCGCTGAAATGAAAATAGAACAAGTAAGGGAGTGTGCACGTCAAAATGAACATCCGTTACAATGTGTAATGGAGTGGAAGTGAGGAATTATGCCATCTTTTACACCTAGCCTTGAAGAGGTTTTACATCGTGCATTAACAATTGCTACTCAAGCGCGGCATGAATATGCGACATTAGAACATCTGCTCCTTGCATTATTAGATGATGCTGATGCAAATTTGGTTATTCAAGCATGCCAAGTAGATGTGGAGGAATTGCGAGAGCGTTTAACCAATTATCTTCGTTCAGAGTTAGATGAACAAATTAAAGCTGATGAGGATACAAAACCTACGGCCTTTTTCCAGCGTGTTATCCAACGTGCGGTGATACATGCTCAATCAGCAGGAAAAGATGAAGTATCGGGAGCCAATGTTCTTGTTGCAATTTTTTCTGAACGTGAAAGCCATGCAGCTTATTTTCTTCAAGAGATGGGCATGACACGCTATGATGCTGTACGTTTTATTTCACATGGTATCACGCGTGATGATGGGTTATCCATGTTACTTGAAGGACTTGAAGAGCAATTAGATCAACAGATTTCAGATAATGGTGAAAGGGTAACAAGTGCTTTAACGAGTTATTGTATTGATCTCAATTGTAAAGCACGGACTGGAAAAATTGATTTATTAATTGGCCGTGAAAGAGAAGTCTCACGCATGATTCAGATTTTATGTCGAAGATCAAAAAACAATCCGCTTCTGGTTGGTGATCCTGGAGTGGGAAAAACGGCTATCATTGAGGGATTGGCAAAGCGTATTGTTGATGGACAAGTGCCTGAAATTTTATCAAATGCCACGATATTTTCTCTTGATATGGGGGGACTTGTTGCTGGTACCCGTTATCGCGGTGATTTTGAAGAACGATTAAAGCAAGTGATTAAAGAGTTTGAGTTATATCCAGATGCTATTTTATTTATTGATGAAATTCATACCTTAATTGGAGCAGGGGCAACATTAGGGGGAAATATGGATGCCGCAAATCTTTTAAAACCTGTATTATCTTCTGGAACTATGCGATGTATTGGGGCGACAACTTACAGAGAATATCGTAAATTCTTTGAACAAGACCGTGCTTTAGAGCGCCGTTTTCAAAAGATTGATATTAATGAACCTTCTGTTCCTGAGGCGATTAAGATTTTGCAAGGGATGAAGCCTTACTTTGAAGATTTTCATCAGATCAAATATACTGATGAGGCGATGAAGGCATCGGTAGAATTATCTTCACGCTATATGGTTGATCGTAGATTACCAGACAAAGCAATTGATATTATTGATGAAAGTGGTGCAGCGCAAAAGCTTTTACCACAAAAACAGCGCAAAAAGACTATAGGTATTAAGGAAATTGAAGCGACTGTTGCTACAATTGCAAGGATTCCACCCAAAACAGTTTCGCGGAATGATCAGAAGATATTAGGTAAGCTTGAGAGAGAACTCAAGCATGTTGTTTATGGGCAAGATCAGGCAATTTCCGTCTTAGTTTCATCCATAAAATTGGCGCGGGCAGGTTTACGCGAACCCGATAAACCAATAGGAAGTTATTTATTTTCAGGACCAACAGGTGTTGGAAAAACTGAAGTGGCAAAACAGCTTGCATCATCTTTAGGCATTGAACTCTTACGTTTTGATATGTCAGAATATATGGAACGCCATACGGTAGCACGCTTAATCGGTGCTCCTCCAGGATACATAGGGTTTGATCAAGGAGGTCTCCTTACAGATGCAGTTGATCAGAAGCCTCATGCAGTCTTATTGCTCGATGAGATTGAAAAAGCCCATCCAGAGTTATTTAATATTTTATTGCAAGTCATGGATTATGGTCGATTAACAGACCATAATGGCAAGAAAATTGATTTCCGTAATATTATTTTAATTATGACAACCAATGCTGGTGCTTCAGATATGGCAAAATCAGCGATTGGATTTGGAAAAGTCCATCGTGATGGTGAGGACATAGAGGCAATCAATCGATTATTTACACCAGAGTTTCGTAATCGGTTAGATGCAATTATTCCATTTGCGCCTTTATCGCACTTAATGATTAACCAGATCGTGCAAAAATTTATTTTTCAGCTTGAAGCACAATTAGCTGATCGGGGAATTTGTTTTGAATTAAGTCCTTCTGCAACTCTATGGCTTTCCAATAAAGGGTATGATTCTCAGATGGGAGCACGTCCATTAGGTCGTGTTATACAAGAATATATTAAAAAGCCATTAGCGGATGAAATTTTATTTGGAAAGTTACGCAATGGTGGCATCGTTCGCGTATTGACACAAAAATCAGATGGCGAAAAAGAAAGATTACAGTTAAAAATCTTCTCTTCCGATGTATCTACTAGCTTAAAGAAAAGTAAAGTGAAAAACTCTACAAAAAAACACGTAGAAAAGAAAAGCACAACATCTTAAGAACGTGTTACAAGAGGGCATATTATAGTGCAGCACGAATTTTTTTGGCATTTTCTTCAAGTATTTCTGTAGGCGTTATCACCTCATTGTGAGGAGTAAGTTCTATCCCTTCCATACGTGGTATAATATGGAAATGGAGATGGAAAACGGTTTGTTGGCTCGCCGCTTCATTAAATTGCATAACCGTTATACCATCTGCTTGAAAGGCTTTTTTGACAGCATTGGCAATTTTTTGAACAGCTTTAATAACAGGAAATAACGTTTCAGGATCAGCATCAAGTAAGTTTCTGGAGCCTTTTTTAGGAATAACCAGCGTATGACCTGGCGCTTGTGGCATGATATCCATAAATCCAATAACATCATCATCTTCGTAAACACGAACGGAAGGGATTTCATTGCGAATCAATTTAGCAAAAATATTGTTACTGTCATAAGTTTGTTTCATACAAATATTTCCTTTTATTGTAAGTTTAGAATTTTAATTTTAAAACAAAAAAATGCAAGTTTTATCAGAGTGTAAGACAAAGAACATTTTGACTTCAGTTATATTTAAGGGGGATAATTTCTTTGATAAAAATTTAGATCTCTATGATGGCTTCAACTTCTACAGGAACATCCATAGGAAGAGAGGCAACACCAATCGCAGAACGAGCGTGTTTTCCAATTTCACCAAGAATATTAACGAATAAATCAGAAGCGCCATTGGCAACAAAAGGGATATCGGTAAAATGAGAATCGACAGCCACAAAAACAGTAATTTTTACTACGCGTTTTATTTTATTTAAGTCCCCTAGAGTTGTTTTAAGTTGAGCGAGAATATTAAGAGCACAAGCTTCAGATGCTTGTTTAGCTTGCTCAGTATTCACAGTTGCACCAACTTTACCGATGGCTATTAGTTTTCCGTTTATAAGAGGAAGCTGTCCAGAAACAAAGATTTGATTGCCGCTTTGTGACGTGGTGATATAATTGGCAAGGGGTTGCGTTGCTTCAGGAAGAGTGATACCGAATTTTTCTAAGTTTTTTTCAATCACATTGGTCATAGTTTAAACTCCATAGCTGCTCTATATACATTCATTGCATAACCTATTTTTTGATGGAAGGAAATGTGTGGTTAATTAAGAAAAGAGCCTTTTTTGCTTTATTGTATAATGTTACGCAACAGGAATAAAGTTTGGAAATTGGGAATGATTAGATTATTATTTATAATAATTTTATATAGTATTTTTTCATGTACTGTGAGAGCTGAAGAGCCTATTTTTATTGTGCCTCATCGAGCAATTTATGATTTTAAGCTTGATAGCGTTTCTCATGAAATGGCAATTTCAGGGATGTCAGGGCGAATGGTTTATGAGCTTACCGGTTCTCCATGCCAGGGCTATAGCACACGTTTTCGTTTCATTAGCCGTATTCACGTTGAAGATATGCCAGTACGTTTAACAGATCAACAGACGACGAGTTATGAAACGGGGGATAGTCGTACATTTCGTTTTGATGTTATCGATCAAGAGGGAGAAGAGGTTGCACATCGTGCTGAAGGGGTAGCACAGCGTACTGAAGATGGACTTACAGTTACTTTAAAAAAGCCAAAGGAAAAAGAGTATAAGCTTGCAATGGCTGAATTTCCAATAATGCAACTAAAGAATATTATCCGCCATGCAAAAGCAGGAGATCACTTTTATAATGCTACTGTATTTGATGGGACCAATAAAGCTGATAAAGTTATAAAAGAAAGTATCGTTATTGGGAAAAAGACGGCGCTTTTATCTGATAGCGAAACGGAAAAAATGAAAAAATTGGATGAAGAAGAATATTGGCCTATTACAATTTCTTATTTTGATGATGCAGAAAATAAAGATGGTTTGCCGGTTTATCAGAGCAGCTTTCTCTTAAATGAAAATGGTGTCATGCGTGATTTTCGTATCGATTATGGCACTTTTTCAGTGCGTGCAAAATTGAGTAGTCTCGAATTCCTCGAACTTGGAAAAGATCTTGATCAATGTGAAAATGCAAATATTAAATGATTAAAGAAAATGACTTGAAAAAGAATCAAATATTAGTATGTTTGCGCTATTCCACACGCGGAGTTTGGGTGTTTGTAAATGATCTGTAAAGAAAGTTTAGAAAGCATCCGCCGGTAGTAGGTTTTCCTGCTTTTTCCGCGGAGGTTGAACCGGAAAGGATAAAATTTATGGCACTACCCGATTTTACAATGCACCAGCTTTTAGAAGCAGGTGTGCATTTTGGTCACCAGACACATCGCTGGAATCCTAAAATGACCCCCTATATTTATGGTCAGCGTAATAATATTCATATTATTGACCTTGCTCAGACTGTTCCACTTTTACATCAAGCGCTTAAACTTGTTTCAGATACTGTTGCCCGTGGTGGCCGTATTCTGTTCGTTGGAACGAAAAGGCAAGCTTCTGACATTATTGCTGATGCGGCGAATCGTTCAGCGCAATATTATGTTAATGCGCGTTGGCTTGGCGGTATGTTGACGAATTGGAAAACAGTTTCCAATTCAATACATCGTTTGCGTAAGCTTGATGAAATTCTTGCTGCTGAAACGCAAGGGTTTACCAAAAAGGAACGTTTAAATCTTGAACGTGACCGTGAAAAACTTAATCGTGCGCTTGGTGGTATTAAAGATATGGGCTCTGTTCCAGATCTTATTTTTGTTATCGATACAAATAAAGAAAATATTGCACTCCAAGAAGCAAAACGTTTGGGTATTCCAGTGATTGCTATTATTGATACCAATTGTGATCCTGATGATGTAACACATCCAATACCAGGCAATGATGATGCTTCACGTGCAATTTCGCTTTATTGCGATCTTTTTGCTCGTGCTGCTCTTGATGGTATTGCGCGCCAGCAAGGTGCAATGGGTGTTGATTTAGGAGCTCAAGTTGATGCACCTGTGGAGCCTATTTTGGAAGAAAATGTGGTTTCAGCAGTTCCTGAGTAATATAAAACGCCTAATTAAGGTACTTTTATTATTGAAAGAAAAAGGTATGGGCGTGCAGAGGAAATTTGCACGCTTTCACTGTTACAGAATAAAGAGGCAAATATGAGCGTTACTGCTGCACAAGTAAAAGAACTTCGGGAATTATCGGGCGCCGGTATGATGGACTGTAAAGCTGCTTTAGCAGAAACCAATGGTGATATGGAAGCTGCTGTTGATTGGCTTCGTAAAAAAGGAATAGCTAAAGCAGATAAAAAGGCTGGTCGTACGGCAGCTGAGGGATTAATTGGAGTCGTATCAAAAGATTCACATGCAGTTTTGGTTGAGATTAATTCTGAAACAGATTTTGTTGCACGTAATGATGGATTTCAAGATATCGTGCGCAACGTAGCAACTGCTGCCTTGGATACGCCAGGTGATGTTGAATCTGTTGCTGTTTCTCTTTATCCAGGCTCCGAGAAGACTGTAGAACTGACGATTAAAGATGCAATTGGTACTATTGGCGAAAACATGACATTTCGTCGTTCTGCTAAATTGTCTGTTGAGAATGGTGTTGTGGCGACTTATATACACAACAGTGTGGCTGATGGGCTTGGAAAACTTGGTGTTTTGGTTGCAATTGAGACAACGGGAAATAAAGAAGCCGCTTTTGCTTTTGGGCGGCAGGTTGCCATGCATATTGCGGCAACCAATCCATTAGCGCTTACAGCACAAGATGTTGATGCTAGTGCTGTTGAACGTGAAAAAGCAATTTTCTCAGATCAAGCACGTCAGTCTGGAAAACCAGAAAATATTATTGAAAAAATGGTAGAAGGACGTATGCGTAAGTTTTTTGAAGAGGTTGTTTTACTTTCTCAAGCTTTTGTTATGAATCCTGATCTGACCGTTGAAGCAGCCTTAAAGGATGCTGAGAAATCAATTGGTGCCCCAGCAAAAATTACAGGCTTTATTCGTTTTGCACTGGGTGAAGGTGTGGAAAAAGAGGAATCTGATTTTGCTGCAGAGGTTGCGGCAGCTGCAAAAGGCTAATTATTGCAAACTCTTGATCAGAGATTTAAAGTCATTATTGGTTTTAAAGGTCTTTGATTAAAACAATATAATTGTTTGAGAGGGCGTCACGTGAAAGAAGTGGTGCCCTTCGTGGTGTCAAAAGCAAAAAGACAATGTGCTTTTGGGGAGATTATGAATGGCATTAGCACTTCCGTATAAACGTATTCTTTTAAAGGCTTCTGGTGAAGCTCTTATGGGGGGGCAAAATTTTGGCATTGATGTTTCTGTTGTTGACCGTATTGCTGCTGATATTGCAGAAGTGCGGGCAATGGGGATAGAAGTTGCAGTTGTTATCGGTGGGGGAAATATTTTTCGTGGTGTTGCTGTTGCTTCGCATGGAGGGGATCGTGTGACGGGTGATCATATGGGAATGCTTGCAACGGCTATTAATTCTTTAGCATTGCGAACATCATTAACAAAATTAGGGGTCGAAGCCGTTGTACTTTCTGCGATTGCTATGCCGCAAATTTGTGAAAGTTTCTCACAACGTAAAGCAATAGCTTATATGAATCAGGGCAAAGTTGTTATTTTTGCAGGCGGTACAGGAAATCCATTTTTTACCACTGATTCTGCCGCGACTTTACGTGCAGCGGAAATCGGTGCAGATGTCCTTCTTAAAGGAACACAAGTTGATGGTATTTATTCAGCAGATCCCAAATTAGATCCTACGGCTAAGCGTTTTGATCAATTAACGCATGTTGAAATTTTACAATGGGGATTATCGGTGATGGATTCAACCGCGGTTACTTTAGCCCGTGAGAACAATGTACCGATTATAGTGTATTCCATTCATGAAAAAGGTGGTTTGGCTAAGGTCTTGAATGGAACTGGACGCTTTACAATAGTATCGGAATAAAGGTAATCTTCAAAAGATAATTGAAGGAGGCATAAATATGAATATTACATCAATTATGGATGATTTAAAACGTCGTATGGATGGTGCTATTACGGCTTTTAAACATGAATTGGGTGGTTTGCGGACAGGACGGGCATCGGCCAGTTTATTAGAACCGTTGACTGTTGAATCTTATGGTTCTGTTGTGCACATCAATCAGGTTGCTAATATTTCTGTTCCCGAACCTCGGATGCTTTCTGTTTCTGTATGGGATAAAACGATGGTAGGGGCTGTCGAGCGTGCTATCCGTGATTCTGGTCTTGGTTTGAATCCCATAACCGATGGTACAAATTTACGTATTCCTTTACCTGAGTTGAACGAAGAGCGTCGTAAAGAACTTGTAAAAATTGCGCATCACTATGCAGAGCAAGCGCGTGTTGCTACGCGTCATGTTCGGCGGGATGGTATGGACAATTTGAAAAAATTAGAAAAAGATGGTGAAATCGGAAAAGATGAGGCCCATAATTTATCTGAAAAAGTTCAAAAACTCACAGATGAAACTATTGCTGATATTGATAAAATTTTAGCCGTGAAAGAATCTGAGATTATGCACGTTTAGGAGCGTTTTTCATTAAAAAAAGATATTATACGCCCAGTGTGTAAATTATTTTTATAGATAAGAACAGGGGAGTATACGCATTATGATAGCAAGGGATGATGTAGGAGGGCATTTTATCATCTTTATAGGAGAAAGATTGCATTTAGCAAAGGCTGCTTCTTTTATTCTTTAACCTGTGCAGTGATCATACCCTTTTCTGGAAAATACTCTTAACAGTCTGGTGAGATTTTTTGTTCGGTATGCCTTTGTTAAACTGCATGATAAAAAGCATTATTTAAAGACTACTTCAATATTCTAAGATGGGGTTGGAAAAAAATATAATGCAAAAAATATGTATTGCTCTTACATTCGACTATAAAATATGTGCATAGGCTTGGATCAAGCAGATGTTATGGGGGCTTATTTTTTGGGCGAAGCGTTGATAGAGAAGTTTTTAAAAGCAATGAAATTTCAGCTTTAAATAATCGTCATGCTGTTAAGAGGCCGATGTGAATTAATTTATGTAGGGCGTAGATAGCTGCTTTTTTTATTTTATGTTTGAAAAAATATTTAAAAACTTATTTTAGGGTTAGCTTTAATAAGGAAGATTTTTGGAGCTGTTCTCATTGATTATTCGCCTTATAAGCGCTATCTTGGTAAGCGAGATCACTTATGATAAATTATAAGAAAAATTTGTACAAGTGTGCAATAAAAATACTATGTAGGGGATTTTTATTACATCAATTTTAGAGTTTGTCTTGTTTATTTTTATTGTTTGGATGTTGTTTTGTCTAATTTGGTCTATCGTGTTCTGACAGCTTTTGTGTTCGGCGTTATTGCTTTGTATCTAACGTGGTTGGGAGGAAACACCTTTTTTGTATTTGCATGGTGTATTGGTGGTTTTATTCTCTATGAGTGGATGAGTATTACGCAAGAGAAGTGGTGTGTTTTACAAAAAATACTAGCAAGTATTTTTTATTGTCTCTTTGGCTTTTTGTTAGTATCGAGATTATCTGCTTCATTGGTTTTTGGTGTTTTAATTTTTTTGGCGGTGGTACTGGCTATTCTCTCTATAAAAAAGAGTAGTTGGGTATTTTGTGGTTTTTTATATGCATCTCTTCCTGTTGCGGCTTTATGCTTTTTACGGGATCATGAGGTGTTGGGGTTCCAAGTTGTTATTTTTTTATTTACGATAGTGTGGGGAACCGATATTGGTGGATATTTTATCGGACGTGCATTAGGGGGGCCTAAATTAGCACCACAATTTTCTCCTAATAAAACATGGTCAGGAGCACTTGGAGGTACATTTTTCGGTGTTTTGGGTGGTATATGGGTTGCTTTTGGATTTTTTGATATAAATTTAGCAAGTTTTTTTGTGCCACTCCTTACACTCATTTTGTCGATTGTTTCACAATTAAGTGATTTAGGGCAATCATGGCTTAAAAGACGGTTTTCTGTTAAAGATTCCAGTTCGTTATTGCCTGGACACGGTGGATTTATGGATCGTATGGATGGGCTGGTAGGAGCGGCTTGTCTTCTTTATTTAATTGGTTCTTTTATGTCTGATATGGACACACCTTTTAATCTTTTTAGCATGGCTTAATGGGGAGAAGGTATTTTGGGATTTTTAAATCATATGGTCACTATGGGTGACTTTCTTTTAAGAAGTTTGAGTATTCTTTTCATCGTTATGATTATTATTTTTGTGCACGAACTTGGGCATTATCTCATTGGGCGGTGGTGTGGTATTAAGGCTTTGGTTTTTTCACTTGGGTTTGGGCCACAAGTTGCTAGTTACACAGATAAATATGGCACGAAGTGGCGCTTAGCGCTTATTCCCTTAGGTGGTTATGTAAAATTTGTTGGTGATGAGGAAAAAGTCGATACGGTATCATCCCAATCATCTCGGGTTATTGAGGGTTCATTTGCTGATGCACATGCTTGGAAAAAAGCAGCAACAGTTTTTGCGGGTCCTTTTTTTAATGCTCTTTTTACCGTTGTCATTCTAACATTTTTTTTCTTCATTTATGGTCGTGCCATCATTGAACCCGTTGTTGGTTCTTTGGTAAAAGATAGCCCTGCTGTTCAGTCCGGTTTGGCGTTAGGGGACCGTTTTATTGAAATGGATGGTCAACGGGTTGAAGATTTTAGAGATTTGATGAATTATGTGGCTCTTCATGGGAAAAAACCGATAGAGTTTAAAATAGAACGCATGGGGCGAGAGTTTACAACGATCATTACCCCGAATGTCGTTGAGCGGGATGATGGATTTGGTAATCGAACGCAACGTGCTATGATAGGTGTGGGAGGACCTGTCGATTTAGATAATCCTACACGTTTAGATCCAGCTTATATAAAGCATGTTCGCTATGATTTTATAAAGGCTGCAAAAGAAGCATCAAACCGTACAGTGTTTATTGTTACTCAAACTGCTCTTTTTATGAGTCGTTTAATCGGGGGGAAAGAAGATCGTTGTCAACTAAGTGGGCCTTCTAAAACCGTTAAAATTGCTTGGAAAGTAAGCGAGACAGGTTTTATCTCTTTGTTGAATTTAGCCGCTGTTCTTTCAATAAGTGTTGGGCTTATTAACCTTTTTCCGATTCTACCGCTTGATGGTGGGCACCTTTTATTTCATGTCATTGAAGTCATTACTGGGAGGAAGATATCCGCTAAAATTCAGGGGGTTGTTTTTCGTTTAGGTTTTTCTTTTCTTTTATTTTTTATAATTTTTGTCTTTTTAAATGATTATTTTTGTTGGTTTCTCTAATTAAACTATGGAAAAGACTTTATAAATTGGGTAATAATAGCAAAAATAAATTGAAGGTTGTTTACCATGTCTGCAAAATGTTGTGGCGTTGTGTATTATAATGGGTAATTAAGGGATAAAAAGTCTCGCAGTAAAAAGGTTGTTATGGCATAGCTTTTTAAGGCATCATGTCTAAGGAACAAGAGTAAGGTAAAAAAGGCCAATGACTACGAATTCAAAGTTTTTAAATGCAGCATCTGTGTTGGTGTTAAAGATGGGAATGATTGCCCCAGCAGCGGTCTTTATGTCAATTGCTGCGGTTGGAGAAATGCAAGCATCTGTAGTTCGTTATATTGAGGTTCGTGGGAATAAATTTGTAAGTTCTCAAGCGATTCGGGACAATATGGGTATTAAGGCTGGACAAGGGGTTTCCAGAGGTGATGTTGATCATGCTGTAAAGAATCTTTTCGCATTAGGTTTATTTTATGATGTTAAAATAAATCAAGTAGGTAATAAATTGGTTGTATTCGTAAAAGAATATGAGGTTGTCAATCAAGTATTATTTCAGGGAAATAAATCTTTTAAAGACCCAGATCTTAAACGGTTTATTTCTTTGAAGCCGAATGAGTCTTTTAACTCTGCCAAGCTTTCTGCTGATATAAATACAATTCGTGAGGCTTATAAAACTCTTGGTCGTAATAATGTCACGGTTAACGTTCAAACGATTAATCTTGGAAAAGGGCGTGTTAATGTAGTATTTAATGTTGTTGAAGGACGAAAAACAAAGATTGGTAATATCACTTTTAGGGGAAATAATGTCTTTGCAAGTCGTCGTTTGCGTGATGTGATTTCAACAAGATCTTCAGGAATTTTTTCGAAGTTGTTGGGAGGTGATGTCTATAGCGAAGAGCGTCTTGCTGCTGATGAAGAAGCTTTACGTCGCTTTTATTATAATCGTGGTTATGCAGATTTTCGTGTTGTTTCTTCTAAAGCGACTTTTGATGCTGCAAGCAATACATATCAAATTTCTTTCCTTCTTGATGAAGGTCCGTGCTATAAAATTAGTGATATTCAGGTTGAAAGTGATGTTGATGGAATTGACATTCAATCTGTGAAAAGCAAGCTTAAAACCCAGCCAGGTAATGTTTATAGTGCAGAGGATATTGAACGGTCTGTCGCAATTATTAATAATAAGGTTGCTGATTCTGGATATGCTTTTGCTAAAGTTGAGCCACGGGGAAACCGTAATTTGGCAAATCATACAATTTCAATTTTATATAATATTGAACAAGGTACACGTGCTTATATTCAACGTATTGATATTCGTGGCAATGAGAAAACCCGTGATTACGTCATTCGCCGTGAGCTTGATTTGAATGAAGGAGATGCCTACAATCAGACTTTATTACAACGAGCAAAACGTCGTCTAGAAAGTTTAGGTTTCTTCAAAGCTGTTAATATTTCAATGGTTCCCACCGATCAATCTGATCAGGTTGTTTTGGTGATAGATGTGGTTGAAGCTTCAACAGGAGATCTCTCTCTTTCTGGGGGGTATACAACGGGAGGTACAAGCCCTGGTATGTCACTTGAAGTTTCAGTTACAGAGCGTAATCTTGGAGGACGTGGGCAGTATGTTCGTTTAGGGTTAGGAGCAGGGCAAGAAAAATCCCGTAATTATAATTTATCATTTGTTGATCCTTATTTCTTAGGGTACCGTTTATCTGCTGGTATTGATGTTTTTCGTAGTACTTATCGCGCTGATAAAGCCTATGATGTACGACAGACAGGGGGATCATTACGGTTTGCGTTACCTATTAATAATCAATTATCTGCGAATGTTGCGTATTCTTATGTACAGGAAGAATATGATTTTGGCGGGGAGTATGATTTTGACAAAGAGAGTGATATAATAGAATTATATGGGAAATATTCTGGTGCGATTGTTCAAGCTGCAAAGAACAGCCCGTGGAAACGTTCATCAATTAGTTATGGTTTAACCTATAATACGATTGACGATATGAGAAATCCCCATGATGGGTGGTACGTGCATCTTCTTCAGGAATATGCAGGGCTTGGCGGAAATGCAAAGTTTTTGAAGACCACGGGTAAGGCGATGATGTACAAGACTCTTTCTGATCAGAGAGATATTGTTGGTTTGCTTTCCTTTGGCGGTGGTTATATCCATGGCATAGGCAAAGAAGGTATGCGTATTTTCGATATGTTTAAAGCCAATACTGATATGATCCGAGGGTTCAAATACAATGGGATAGGTCCACGTCAGATTTCCAATAAAGGTGAAGTTTATTTCTTAGGGGGAACAACATATTTGAATGCGACTGCTGAGGTGCAGTTTCCTATTCCTGTTGTGCCTGAAGGGTTTGGATTACGCGGTGCTTTATTTGCGGATATTGCTACGCTTTATGGCAATAATTATAAAGCCGTTTTTAGTGGGGAACCACCTGTTACCAATACCAAAAGCGCTTGGCGTTCATCTGCGGGTGTGAGTTTGATGTGGGATTCTCCGTTTGGTCCTTTGCGTTTTGATTATGCTTGGCCAATAACAAAGCAGGAAGGAGATCGTTTACAGCAATTGAATTTTGGTATTTCTACGAAGTTCTAACTTGAGTGCTTTAAAGAAGGAAGAACTTGAAGAGAATAGCTTAGGCTGGGAGAGAAAGTGTTTTGATGGCGGATACATTTTTTTTTACGCCGTCCCAGCAATTAACAGTTGCAAATGTTGCTGAGTTGACGGGTGCAAAGCTTCTTAATCCAGAATTTTCTCATAAAGTTATCAATACTCTTTCTTCGCTTGACAGTGCTGTAGAAGGCTCCCTTGTTTTTGTAGAGCATCGAAAGTTTTCTGATGCTTTACTGGGCAGTTCTGCTGCTGCTGTTTTTTGTACGAATGAGATTGTTTGTAAAGTTCCTGAAACGATGGCAATTTTAGTGACATCCACACCGCAGCGGGATTTTGCTCAGATTGGTCGTATTTTGTTTCCTGATTCTGTCAAGCCAATGCCTTGGTTGGGAAAGAAAGAGATTTCACCACATGCGCATATTCATCCAACGGCTAAGTTTGCCAGTGATGTGTGTATTGAAGCGGGAGCTGTTATTGGTAGAAATGTTGAGATCGGTTCAGGAACTTTGGTTTCATCCACAGCTGTTATTGGTGAAAATTGCCGTATTGGACGTGACTGCTATATTGCTCCTAAAGTAACCGTTCAATGTTCTTTAATAGGCGATAGGGTTCAGCTTTATCCTGGCGTTTGCATTGGACAAGATGGGTTTGGTTATGTTGGAGGGAGCTCTGGAATCGAGAAAATCCCACAACTTGGTCGCGTTATTATTGAGGATGATGTAGAAATTGGTGCGAACACAACGATTGATCGCGGGACATTTCAAGATACTGTTATTGGAGAAGGAAGCAAGATTGATAATCTTGTACAAATTGCTCACAATGTAAAAATTGGCCGTTATTGCCTTATTGCTGCTCAATGTGGAATCGCAGGAAGTACATCGATAGGGGATATGTCTCAGCTTGGTGGAAGTGTTGGGCTAGCTGATCATATTGTTATAGGTAAATGTGTTCAGATTGCAGCGCGTAGTGGTGTTATGAATGACATTCCGGATGGTGAAAAATGGGGAGGTAGTCCAGCGCGACCATTTAAACAATGGTTTCGTGAAGTAGCGACGTTACGCAGTATGGGAAAAATTAAAAAGGAGAAAAGCTGATATGATCAGCACTGAAGGAGTAAAAAAATTAGAGGCTGTTGATATTGAGAAACTGCTATCGATATTACCGCACCGTTATCCGTTTTTATTAATCGATCGTATCGTTGATATTGATGGTGAACAAGAAGCAATTGGTATTAAAAATATAACGATTAACGAGCCACATTTTACGGGACATTTTCCCGCAAAGCCTGTTATGCCCGGCGTTTTGATTTTAGAAGCTATGGCACAAACAGCAGGAGCAATAGCGCTTTTAAATTTAGGTAATAAACAAACAAATTTAGTTTATCTTATGACGGTTGATAATGCGAAATTTCGTAAGCCGGTTATGCCTGGTGATCAGCTCAAGATTCACGTTCAACTTTTAAAAAAGAGATCTGGCATGAGGCGTTTTTCATGTGTTGCAAAAGTAGAAGATCTCTGCGTCGCTGAAGCAGAAATTGCTGCGATGATTGTTGAAAAAGAATAAACGATATTTGATGGGGATTTAAAAATGTCCGGTACAAAAATCCATCCAACTGCTCTTGTGGAGAAGGGAGCGCAGCTTGGTGAGAATGTACGCGTTGGGCCATTTTGCCATATTAGTTCAGAGGCTGTTATTGGTGATGAATGTAGTTTGACAAGTCATGTTGTAATAATGGGAAAGACAATTTTAGGAGCTAAGAGCAAAGTCTTTTCTCATGCTGTTTTGGGAGCAGAACCGCAAAATAATAAACATAAAGGGGGGGCTACTACTCTTTCTATTGGTAAAAATTGTACGATTCGTGAAGGCGTCACAATGCATAGAGGCTCCGATTCGAGTATGGGAGTGACGGTTGTTGGTGATAATTGCCAATTTTTTTGTTATGTGCATATCGCTCATGATTGTCATGTAGGCAATCATGTAACATTTGCCAATAACGCAATGATTGCTGGTCATGTTACTGTTGGTGATTATGTGATTATCGGTGGGGGTGCTGCTGTTCACCAGTTTGTTCGTGTTGGGCATCATGCATTTATCGGCGGTGTATCTGCACTGGTGGGTGACCTGATTCCTTATGGAACAGCTGTTGGTGTGCAGGCAAAACTTGCAGGACTGAATATTATAGGCATGAAGCGTGCAGGGCTTGAGCGTCAAGATATTCATGCACTCCGTCATGCGGTTGCCATGCTTTTTGATCATAGCAAGCCATTTAAAGAACGTGTCAATGATGTTGCTTCTTTCTATTCTTCTTCTCAGTCAGTTTCTGACGTTGTTAATTTTATTAAAGAAGAAGGAAAGCGTTTTTATTGTACACCAAAATTTGAAGGTGATAGCATAAAAGAACATAAGGATTAAAAATGCCTATTTGGGGTGCCAGAAATGTTCTTTCCGGCCGTACTGCTATTATAGCGGGAAGTGGTGTTTTACCAATTGCTGTTGCGCAGGCTCTTGAAAAGAATGGAGAGAATCCTTTTCTTGTGCTTTTGCGTGGTGAGGCCGATACTGTTCTTTATCGCTATGAGCATTGCGAGCTATCAATTGTAGAGTTAGCGCGACTCGTTAAAATTTTAAAAGAAGCTGGCGTTTATAACGTTGTTTTGGCAGGTGGTGTGAAAAAGCGACCACTTCTTACACAATTGCGATTGGACTGGACAACATTTTTAGCTCTTCCTAAGTTAATCGGAGCTTTGAGGAGAGGGGATGATGCGTTATTAAAAGCCTTTATACGGGTTATTGAAGAGCATGGTTTTTGTGTTATTGGTGCTCACGAAATAGTCTCAGATCTTTTAGCGCCTATAGAATTTAATTTAACAGTACGGCGTGCGACGCAGAAAGAGAAAAAAGATATTCTTTTAGCAGCACAAGCAGCAAAACTTTTAGGTCAATTGGATGTCGGGCAAGCCGTTGTCGTTGTCCAAGGAAGGGTGGTTGCCCTAGAGGGCGCTGAGGGAACTGATAATATGTTGTGGCGTGTTTATGAAATGCGAGAAAGAGGGCAAATCCCCCCTAAAGGTGGTGTTCTTGTTAAATGTGCAAAGCCCCAACAGGATGATCGCGTTGATTTGCCATCGATTGGGCCTGCCACAATAATGAATATTGCAAAGAGTGGTTTATCTGGTATTGCGGTGGAGGCAAATAGAAGTCTAATATTATCAATGAAAACAACAGTAGAAAAAGCCAACAAATATTCTCTATTTATAGAAACATTTGAAAAGTTTGATCATGAATGATGGTTTTTTAAAGATTGCTGTGGTTGCAGGTGAAGAATCTGGTGATTTGCTGGGGGCAGATTTAATTTCTTGTTTATCACAACAAATAGGATGCAACATCCATTTGATGGGTGTTGGGGGCACGCATTTAAAGGCCTTAGGTTTAAAAAGCTTTTTTAATTCTCATGATATTGCTTTAATAGGTTTAAAAGAAGTACTGAAAAAATTACCGTTGTTGTTGCTTCATATTCGCAATTTATCCAAGTTTATCGCGCGAGAACAACCTGATTGTTTAATTATCATTGATAGTCCTGATTTCACGCATCGTGTTGCAAAAAAGGTACGTGCTTTAGCGCCTTCCATTCCGATTATTAAATATATTGCACCAACCGTTTGGGCATGGAGGCCGGAGCGTGCAAAAGCTATGCGCGGCTTTATTGATCATATTTTAGCGGTTTTTCCTTTTGAAGAAAAGGTTATGCAGGATTTAGGAGGGCCTACGACCACCTATGTTGGACATCGTCTTTTGACATATCCTCCCCTTTTGAGAATTCAGTCAGAAAAAAAGCACCAAGTAGAACAAAGAAATTTGTGTAATCAACAAACATCATCGCCTACATTAGTGATTTTGCCAGGGTCACGCAATTTAGAGATTCGTTCTTTAATGCCTATTTTTCGAGAAACAATAGAGATTCTTGTACAACGTATTCCTCATTTACAGATTATTTTACCAACTTTACCCCATTTGGTGGATAGAATTCGTGACTTTGTGCAGGGCTGGAAAAGTAAAATAGAAATTGTTGTTGGTGAAGATGAAAAATGGCGTGCTTTTGCGCAAGCAGATGTTGCTCTTGCAGCTCATGGAACGGTTTCTCTTGAATTAGCATTAGCAAAAATTCCTACGGTTCTATGCTATAAACTTGATTATTTTTCTAGACTATTCATTTTTCCTAAAATGATGTTATGGAGTGCTGCTCTTCCAAATATTATTGCTGATAGACCTATTGTTCCGGAGTATTTGAATGAATTAATCCGTCCTGGTATGTTAGCAAGACAGTTAGAACAACTTTTATCTAATCCTTTATTGCGTCAAGCTCAACTCGATGCTTTTGAGGAGGTGGAACAGAAAATGAAAATTGAAGTCCCATCGGGAATTGTCGGTGCACAAAAAATTATCACTCTTTTAAAAAACAGAACTGAAATTATATAAATAAAGCAATATGTTGATGATTAATGTTTAATTTTAGCAAGAAAATCACACGCACGTTGGCTTTGAGGGTTGGTAAAAAATGTGTCCGAGTCTGTATCTTCAACAATTTTTCCATTTTCTAAAAAGAGTATTCTCTCTGAGACTTTACGGGCAAAACCCATTTCATGGGTAACACAAAGCATTGTAATCCCTGTATCGGCCAATCGAGCCATGACTTCCAAAACTTCCCCTACACTTTCTGGATCAAGAGCTGAGGTAGGTTCATCAAAAAGCATGACTTCAGGTTCCATACAAAGTGCACGGGCAATTGCAACACGTTGTTGTTGTCCACCAGAAAGTTGTAAAGGATATTTTTCACAGTATTTTTCAATACCGACATGCGTTAAGTAACGAATTGCCTGTTCTTTTGCTTGTTGTTTGGAAAGTCCTTGAACCGTCATAGGAGCTAAAATACAATTCTGTATAACGCTCATGTGAGGAAATAAATTAAAGTTCTGAAAAACCATTCCTATCTTTCGAAGAACATTTTTTTGCTGTGGTATAGGAGCGGTGTTGATGTCAACGTTATGGATACAGATTGAACCTTTTTGTGCTTGTTCTAATTGGTTAATACAACGAATTAATGTTGATTTTCCTGATCCGGATGGACCACAAATAACGATATGTTCACCAGCTTGAACATCAAAATTGATATCATGAAGGACCTGAAAGTCTCCATACCATTTATTGAGGTTACGGATGGATATCACAGGGTTTTGACTAGGAGAGATCAATAGATTATTTTTTAAATTCATCTTTTTTATTCTTTCATTGATGAATAAATTGATTAATTCATCATTTGGATTTGGTAAAATTTTTTATGATCATGTTATTTTATCGTAAATATCGAGTGAGGTGATGTTCGATAAAAACAATAAAACGATGAATAAGTTCAACCATAAAAAGATAGATAAGAGCAGCCCAAACGTAAACTTGAAAATCGAATGTACGTGAATAAGTGAGTTTAGCAATCCCCATTAAGTCATAAACAGTAATAAGTGAGGCAATGGCACTGGATTTAATCATTAAAATCAACTCATTTCCTAAAGGACGTAATGCTACAATCATTGCTTGTGGAAGAATAATTCTAAAAAATGTGACAGAGTTGCTCAGACCTAAAGCTTTTGATGCTTCACGCTGCCCAGTTTGTACGGATAGAAAACTCCCTTTAAAGATCTCAGATTGATAGGCAGCAGAATTAAGTGTGAAAATAAAAAGACAACAATACCACGCACTTTGAAAAAACCACCATAGACCAGTCTGTTGCCAAAAATTGTTCATTGAACCAAGTCCATAATAAAAAAGGAAGAGTTGGGCTAACAAAGGAGAGCCACGGAAAAAATAGACATAAGCATTGGCAAGGTATTGTAAAAATTTATTTTTTGATAAACGTGCAAAAGCGAGAAGCATACCAAGAAAAAAACCAAGAGAACAAGAAATAGAAACAAGCTCAATAGTAACAATAAAGCCATCAATAAATTTTGGCCCATAACGGCTTAAAAGGCTAGGATTAAAAAGAAAATAAAGCCACTCAGGAATCATTAACTTAGCACCTTTTTATAGCCCATTTGAGTGTATGCTTCCAAACGGTGTAAGATTACAGTAAAAAACGCTGAAAAAAATAAATAAAGTAAGCACGCTACAAGATAAAATAGCATGGGTTCATTCGTTGCAGCGACAGCTAAATTTGTTTGTCGCATAAGGTCAACAAGCGCGATGGTTGAAACGAGGGACGTATCTTTCAGTAAAGTAAGCCAATTATTAGAAAGTCCTGGTAAGGCATTTCGGATTAGCTGAGGGAAGACAATACGGAAAAATGTGGTTGACCGCGAAAGGCCTAAAGCTTTAGCCGCTTCATATTGACCTTTATCAAAAATATTAAATGCTCCAAGCCAAACTTCACAAGAAAAGGCAGCAAGAACCATACTGAGTGCAAGAACACCCGCAATAAAAGCATTAATACTGAACATAACTTCAAGATTAAAATAGTCAAAGGCATTTTGAATAAGGCTTTGTAATCCATAGTATACTAAAAATAAGGTTAAAAGCTCTGGTAGCCCACGAAATACCGTTGAAAAGAGACGTGCTATAGTTTTGGCTATCTTAATATTGGATCGAATCATCATTGCATTGAGAAGGCCTAGAGGAAGTCCTAGAAGGCCACAACATAATGCTAATGATAATGTCATTCCTGCACTAGAAAGTATAACCATCCCCCATCCCCCATTGCTAAAGGATAGCAATGCTAAACTTTCAATCATTTTTGTGTTCCTCATGAAGAGTTAGATAATATTTTTTAGAAATAACTATCGGATTTAATTGAAATATTATAGTGACATTTAATCAATATCGAATGCAAAATATTTTCTCATAATTTTCTCATAAGTTCCATCCAAACGGATTTCTTTTATTGCTTCATTGAACTTATTTTTAAGATCATTATTATTTTTACGCAGTGCAATTGCAACAGGAAATTTTGTTTCCTCTAGGGTTCCTAGGAGGAGGCAACAATCTTTTCCTTCATTTTTAAGCCAATTTAATGCTTGTAATTTATCAACAATAATCACATCAAGTCGATGATTTAAAAGGTCACGGTTCACTTCTACAGTGGAAGGGTAGAATTTTATTTTCACCTCTTTAGAGGCATAATGGTCTTCTGCATAGAAAGCTTGTGTTGTGTTTGATTGCACACCAAGATTTTTTCCTTTAAAGCCTTGTGTCGAGATTTCTTTGATTCCTGAAGTTTTGGTGACGATAACAGCCAGTGCAGTATCGTAGTAAGGGTCTGTAAAGTCAATTTTTTGTAAGCGCTCTTGTGTGAGAGAAAGGGAAGCAACGATAGCATCATATTTTTTTGCAATAAGTCCAGGAATCATTCCCTCGAAGTCTTGCGTGACAATCGTACACTCAATATTCATTTTTTTACAAAGTGCATAAGATATATCAATATCAAGGCCCTGCAACTTGTTATTTGAGTCAATATAACTAAAAGGAGGGTAGGTCCCTTCACTGGCAATTTTCAATATTTTCGCATCAGCCATTTGGGTAAATAGCGCGGCACTTATTATAAGAGCTCCTGCTAATAGTTTCATAATGTTCTCCTATTGGATAAGCAGGCAAATATACAATCGTTAAGTTCTTATAATCTGTAAGCTTTTCTGGAGCAATGCAAAAAAATTATTGGTATTTATTTTAAGCCATAATGCTATATATTTTTGTCAAAAAAATGATTTTTTATATCATTTCATGAGTAAGAACTGAGAGTTTTTCTTGAAAAATAAGGCTATTCAATTTGAACCTAAAAAACAGATTTTGCTAAGATTAAAGATAAAACTCTATTGTTACCCTCAGATTCTATAAAATGTTTAACTCTTGCGGAATAATTAAAAATTAATTTTTTATCAATGTGCGTTTTACTTATAAGAATGCTGAATTCCTAAAGACTTTTTTGCTGAACAAAAATTTAAAATTTGTTTCTTGAAAAGATTCAATTTTAATCTTCATCGAGTGTGAAATATTTTTTCATAATTTTCTCATACGTTCCGTCGGCGCGGATTTCTTCTATTGCTTTATTAAAACTGTTTTTAAGGTCATTATTATTTTTACGCAGTGCAATTGCAACGGGGAATTTTGTTTCTTCTAAAGTTCCAAGAAGCTTACAGCAATCTTTTCCTTCATTTTCAAGCCAATTTAATGCTTTTACTTTATCAAAGATGATGATATCAAGCCGGTGATTTAAAAGATCACGATGAACTTCTGTTGCTGTAGGATAGAGCTTGATATTAGCACCTTCAGAAGCATAGTGATCTTCTGCATAGGCAGCTTGTGTCGTATTTGATTGTACACCAAGATTTTTACCTCTAAAGCTTTTTGTTGAGATGTCTTTAATTTCTGAATTTTTGCTAATAATAACAGCGAGTACCGTATTGTAGTAAGGATCAGTAAAATCAATTTTTTGTAAGCGTTCTTTTGTAGGAGAAAGAGAAGAAACAATGGCATCATATTTTTTGGCGAGAAGGCCAGGAATCATTCCCTCAAAGTCTTGTGTGAGGATAGTACATTCAATATTCATTTTTTCACAAAGGGCATAAGATATATCAATATCAAACCCTTTAAGCTCATTATTGGAGTCGATATAACTAAAGGGAGGATAAGAAGCATCACTTGCAATTTTCAGCGTTTGAGAATTGGCTGACAGGGTCAATAGTGTTGTGCTTATTATAAGAGCTCCTGCTAATAATCTCATTGTGTTCTCCTATTTCAATAAGCGGGCAAGTATAAAACCATCATGAGTTTTTATAATCTGTAAGCTCTTTTGGAGCAATGTAAAAAATTTATTGCTGTTTATTTTAGATTATTATGCTGGATATTATAATCAAAAAATGATTTATTCGTATCCAATATAGGAAAAGAAAGACAAAAAAAGAAGGAAAGTTTTTGTTTATGATAGGATGAGTTTTAATAGTTTCATTTAAATCAATAAGTTATCTTTAAAAGAAAAAATATTGATTTAAATATTAAAGAGAATATAAGTTCTTAACAGTATAAAATATCAAGTATTATATTTCGTATAAAATATTTCGATATTAATAATATAAGAATAATTTTTTAAATGCTTCCTATCTAAAATTATCATTTTGTGTAGAAAATTTTAAGAGTATATTTCATTTTTATTATTATTGTCTTTAAGAAGAATAGGAAGTTTTGGTAGATAAGAACACTTAAGGTGAGTCTTTTTATTTAGGGAAGATAGAGCGTGAAACGCTAATATTGCTCAATCTTAATATATGATTAGTCTTTATTAATACTACGCAATAAATATGCTTATCTAAAGGATAATAAGAATTATAAAATAATTTTTTTTAATTTCTTTTGCTAAATATTTGACTCCTTTCTAAGAAGAGTACTCTCGATTTATTCATCGAGTCACAAGCTAGAACTTTTCCATAAACTTTTATAATGCTGTTATCTTTGTAGAAAGAGTTTAAAAATTAAATTTTACAAAAATTCTTAAAGAATTTGTTTTCGACATTTTCAATAAAGCTTCAGTTTACTGAAGCTTTATTGATTTCTTTCTTTAATTTACACGTTTATCTATAGAAACATAGTCACGCATAGCATGGCCTGTGTAGAGTTGACGAGGGCGACCAATTTTTTGTGCAGGATCTTCAATCATTTCTTTCCATTGTGCTACCCATCCGACACTGCGTGCTAATGCAAAAAGAACAGTAAACATTTCGGTTGGAAAGCCTAAGGCTTTTAAGGTAATACCGGAATAGAAATCAACATTAGGATAAAGCTTTTTCTCAATAAAATATTCATCACTTAAGGCAATTTTTTCAAGTTCTATTGCAATATCCAGAAGCGGATCATCTTGAATGTTGAGTTCTTTTAAAACTTCATGACAGGTTTTTTGCATGATTTTCGCACGGGGGTCATAATTTTTATAGACACGGTGTCCAAAACCCATAAGGCGGAAAGGGTCATTTTTATCTTTTGCACGTGCAATAAATTCAGGAATTCTCTTAATAGAACCTATTTCTTGCAGCATTTTTAGACATGCTTCATTGGCTCCACCATGTGCTGGTCCCCAAAGGCATGCAATACCTGCTGCAATACAAGCAAACGGATTAGCACCCGATGATCCAGCAAGACGAACCGTAGATGTAGAAGCATTTTGTTCATGATCTGCATGAAGAATAAAGATTTGGTCCATCGCCCGTGCAAGCACAGGGTTTACTTTATATTCTTCACAAGGAACAGCAAAGCACATACGAAGGAAATTTGCAGCATAACCAAGATCATTGCTTGGATAAACAAATGCTTGTCCAATACTATATTTATAGGCCATAGCAGCAAGTGTTGGAACTTTTGAGATAAGACGAACAGAAGCGATCATTCTCTGGTGAGGATCTGTAATATCAATAGAGTCGTGATAGAACGCAGACATAGCGCCAAGGCAAGCAACCATGACGGCCATGGGATGCGAGTCACGACGAAAACCGTGGAAGAAGCGTGCAAACTGTTCGTGGACCATGGTATGCTGCATGATACATCGATCAAAGTCATTTTTTTCTTGCTGTGTTGGGAGTTCCCCATGAAGGAGCAGATAACAACTTTCGAGAAAGTCTCCTTTTTCAGCCAATTGGTCGATAGGATATCCACGATAAAGCAATATCCCTTTATCGCCATCAATATAAGTAATTTTTGATTCACAAGAAGCCGTGGAAGTAAAACCAGGGTCATAAGTAAAAGTATTGGTTTTTTTGTAGAGAGAAGCAATTTCTATGACATCAGGTCCACTCGTGCCTTTACGCAGGGGAAGCTCTACTTTTTTATCATTCACAATAATATGCGCGTTATTCTCAGACATTCGGCATTCCTTTCAGATCCTTCTCTTCTAAAAATTAAGACTCTGCTTCATCAGAGTGGAGATGTGTAACTGAAGCTTTTCTTACTTATATTAAAGATAGATTGCATCTAAAAATGAGTACATGCAATCTAAAAATATTTTCTTATTAATCATTATTACTCAATAAACACTGTATTTCAATGATATAACATAAAAAAAATCTTTTAGATCGCGTTGAGATGTCTGTATAGATACACTCAGGATACATCATGGACCTATCGTTGTGATAAGTTGGTCATTGATACGATGAAGAGATTCATCACGTCCCAATAAAATAAGAACATCCAAAACACTAGGCGATGTAGTACATCCTGTAAGAGCTGCACGAAGTGGTTGGGCGATAGAGCCAAATTTAAGATTCTGTGTTTGGATATAAGAGCGAAGAGCTTCATCGAGAACTTTTGTGTCCCAAGAAGGACAAGCTTTCAGAGTAAGATAAAGATCATTTAAAATAGTTCGTCCATTTTTATCTAAGAGCATTTGTGCTTTTTCATCAAGTTGTAATGGTCGTTGCGTAAAAATGAAGGAAGCATTGTCAATCAGTTCGCACAGGTTTTTTGAACGTTCTTTCAAATATGGGATTGCTTTGAAAAATTGAATACGGTGTTGTTCATCAAGTCTTTCAATGATTTGTACTCCCTCATCGGTTTCTGGTAGAATGTCAAGAACCGCATTAAAAAGTTCTTGATCTTTGCTCGTGCGCATATAATGTCCGTTGATGGAATCGAGCTTTTTGAAATCAAAACGAGCAGCACCTTTGTTAATATCTTCAATATCAAACCAAGAAATCATATCTTTAAGTGACATGAGTTCGTCATCACCATGACTCCATCCTAAACGGACAAGGTAATTGCGCAAAGCAGCAGGAAGATATCCCATTTTTCGATAAGCATCAACACCGAGTGCACCATGTCGCTTTGATAATTTTGCACCGTTTTCACCATGGATAAGAGGAATATGGGCCATAACAGGAATATCCCACCCCATTGCTTTAAAGATAATCGTTTGTCGGGCTGCATTGGTTAGGTGATCATCACCACGTATGATATGTGTAACCCCCATATCATGATCATCAACGACAACAGCATGCATGTAGGTAGGCGAGCCATCAGAACGCAAAATAATAAAGTCATCTAAATCTTTGTTAGGAAAACGAACATCTCCTTGAACACGGTCGTGTACAATCGTTTCTCCATCTTCAGGGGCTTTGATGCGAATAACAGGCTTAACGTTTTTAGGCGCTTCAGAAGGATCACGGTCGCGCCAACGTCCATCATAACGAGGTGGGCGTCCTTCTGCACGGGCTTTTTCACGCATTTCAGCTAACTCTTCAGGTGAGGCATAACAATAATATGCTTTACCATTCTTGACCAACTGTTTGGCAATTTGGCGGTGACGTTCTGCACGTTCGAATTGTGAAATAGGGGGACCATCATAACTAAGCCCCATCCAGTGCAAACCATCTATAATAGCTTTTACAGCGGCTTCTGTTGAGCGTTCTCGGTCTGTATCTTCAATGCGTAGAAGCATTTTTCCACCGGTATGTTTTGCATAAAGCCAATTAAAAAGAGCTGTACGAGCGCCACCAATATGAAGGAATCCTGTGGGTGAGGGAGCAAAACGAGTAATAACAGACACGAATATTTTCCTTTAAATTAAGATATTATTTATAGAACTTCATAAAAAGGTTATGTTAGCATAGGTTATGGGGTGTGCAATAGCCGCATTGCGAGTTAAAAGTGGGGGCGGATGTTTCATAAAAGCAAAGTTAAAGAGGGATTATCCGCAAAATCTGTTACAGAAAGAAAAAAGCCGTGTCAAATAGGGCAGAGTGTTTTTTCTAAGTGTAATGATGCTAAGAATAGCCGTTATAATCAACAAAAATTCTTTTTATTGACGCTCTTAAAAGAAGCAATCATTTTTGTTGGGAAATGGTTAGCAGATTGTATCAATAAAGAAGTTTCTTTTGGTATCCTTTTTTCGCTAACTTTATTCTTTTTTTCCCTAGGAATCATTTTTTATTTTCATTTAGAACAGGAGCCAAGTTGGGGACAATTGGGGGTGTTGCTCAGTATTTTGCTGGGAATATTCTATAGTGCACATTTTTATCGAAAAATGTGGATTCCGACGGTTTTTTTGTTTTGTATCGTATTGGGGATTTTGGCTGCCAAAATAGAAACTTGGCGTATTGCAACACCCATGTTAAGCAGTGATATTGTCACTACATTGACGGGGAGAATTGTTTCTATTGAGTTAGGAGCCAAAGGGGGATATCGTTTAGTCTTGGATGTTTTGAATACAGAAAAGCCCATATTACGACATAGTCTTCATCGTGTGCGTCTATCGGCAAGATATTTGCCATCTGGATTAGCAATTGGTGATGGTTTGCATGGAAAAGTTAAGCTTCGTGCGTTCTTAGGGCCGGTACGTCCAGGAGGCTATGATTTTAGTTTTCATAATTATTTTAAAGGAATTGGGGCTCAAGGCGTTTATTTAGGAAAACCAAAAAAAATATCCGTTGCAAAGCCTGATGCAATATTTGCTATCATTTTACAGAAAATTGAAAGTTTACGCACAAAGATAACACAAAGAATCCGATTGAATCTTGAGGGAGAAAAGGGGAGTGTTGCTGCAGCTCTCATAACAGGACACCGTGCAGGCATTTCAAATGAGACAAATGAAGCGCTACGTACGGCTGGATTAGCTCATATTTTATCAATATCAGGTTTACATATGGCTTTATTGAGTGGTATAGTTCTTTTGGGTGTCCGTAGTTTTTTAGCACTTTTTCCAGTTTTTTCTTCCTATTACTCCAGTAAAAAATTTGCTGCTATCGTTGCATTTATGATAACAGCTTTTTATTTGCTTTTGTCGGGCTTAGCAATATCCGCACAAAGAAGTTTTGTGATGATTGCTGTTATGTTGATTGCTATATTGTGTAATCGCTCTGCTGTAACAATGCGTAATTTTTCTATTGCGGGGTTGATAACTCTAGCGATTAGACCCCATGAAATATTAGGTCCTAGTTTTCAAATGTCCTTTTCAGCAACAGCTGCTTTGATTGCTTTTTTTGATTGGTGGAGTGGACGGTCATTTTTTCGTAAAAGAAAAACATCCCCTTCTTATGTTGGAGGAGAAGTAATCAATGTTACTTTCTTATCGATACTTTCAATATGTGCATCTTCCCTTGTTGCAGGGAGTGCAAGTGGAATTTATGCTGCTTATCATTTTTCTAATACGGCATCTTTGAGTATTTTCAGTAATGCTTTCGCTTTGCCTATCATCTCAATTTTCGTCATTCCTTTTGGGTTGATGGCAGTTTTTGCAATGTTAGGAGGATTTGAATGGCTCCCCCTTCAAATTATGGGGTTTGGTATTGATCTTGTAATAAAGATTGCACAGACTATCAAGACTATTTCTCCTGATTTAAATCCTGGTTTTATGCCGTTATCCGCGTTAGTTTTATTGAGTATAGGCTTGGTTGGGCTGACTTTTTGCAAAACACCCATCAGACTCTTTTTTAGTCTTTTTATCTTAGCTGGTATATTTATTTGTGTCATGCATTCACCTATACAACTGATTATAGCCGATAATATGCGTCTTGTAGGCGTTATCCATGATAAAAAATTATATATTGATCGTCACCATTATTCTAAGTTTACGACATCCATATGGAAAAAGTCGTTTCGTTTGAATGAGACGATTAAACCCACAAAGTATGGTCCCTCGTTTCACGGACAATTTATTTGTGATCGTCATGTATGTACGTCTTTATTAGAGAATGGATTAAAAGTTATGGTTTTACAGAGAGAAACGGATCAATGTTTAGAGGCAGATATTCTTATTCAGACACGTTTAATGCATAGCAAAACATGCAACAACAAGGCAAAAATAATATTTATGCCTCAACAACTGCAATCAAGAGGAAGCGTTATGATGACGGAAGGTGGAGATATTATTTGGTCTTCACTAGGGTTTTATAGACCATGGAATATGCACAGACAATATTCACAAAAAAAACTATAATTTATCGCATTTTCTCATATCTGGATAATTGACCAAACAAAAGTCAAGAGAAGATTTTTCTGATATATTTTTGCGTTGAAATAGAAAAGATAATTGTTGATTATTCTATTTTATTCTTATCATATATTTCTATAATGGGTAACATCTCTTCAAAAGAAAGTAGCGGTTAAGTTGCAATAAATTGTGTCAAAAGATTACCTTTTATTATCGTTATTGCTGATGGTAATGGGGGTGATATATGTTGCTTGCGGATAATAAAAGGTAAAGTCATTCATGGATGTTCAGCGGTTAAAAAAAATGGCAGCTGCTAAAGCGCTTGAATTTATTGAAGATGGTATGCGACTTGGTATTGGATCTGGTTCAACTGTTAATGAATTTATTCGTCTTCTTGGTGAGCGTGTTGCGGAGGGGCTGCGTGTGACGGGTGTTGCTACTTCACGATATTCTGAACAACTCTGTCATCAGTTTGGGGTACCTGTGAGCACTCTAGAGCAAATACCGGAGCTGGATCTTGATATCGATGGAGCAGATGAAATCGGTCCTCAGATGATGCTCATTAAAGGGGGGGGGAGCATTATTGTATGAAAAAATTGTCGCATCGGCATCTCGTGCAATGCTTGTCATTGCTGATGAGACAAAGATAGTCAAAAGACTTGGTGCTTTTGCGCTACCGATTGAAGTGAATCCATTTGGTATCCATACAACACGCAAAGCCATTGAAAAAGCTGCTGAAGATTTAGGGCTTTCTGGAGAAATTTCATTGCGAATGAATGGAAAAAGACCTTTTGAAACAGATGGTGGTCATTTTATTCTTGATGCGTCTTGGGGATGCATTTTGCAGCCCAAATTATTATCAGACGCACTTTTTGCCATTCCTGGGGTTGTTGAGCATGGTCTTTTTTTGGGGTTGGCTTCACGTGCAATTGTCGCTATGGCTGATGGTCAAATAAAAGTTTTAGAGCCATTTGATTTTTAGCAAAGACATTTACAAGGTGATATGGTAGCACAGTAAAAAAGATTTTGGGTAGAATAACGAATTTAAATTATAATTAGCGATTGGGGTAATCATTAAATGAGAGTAATATTTTCTTTTCAGCGTTTTTTTGTATACTTAGCTGCAATTACCGTTTTTTTAAATATTGGCATGGTTCATGCGCAAGGTGTGAGTGAGCAGCATTTAGATTCTGCACGAAAGGCAATCAGAGCTATTCATGCAACGGATCAGTTTGATAGTTTTTTACCAAATGCAGTCCATGATTTCAAAAATGAGCTGATCAGTGATGATCCGAATTTAGCAACAACTATTTCTGATATCGTCGATAAGCAGGCGCTTGCTTTGATTAAAAGGCGCTCTGATCTAGAAAAAGAGGTTGCTCATGTGTATGCAAAATATTTTACGCAAAAAGAACTTGATGCAATCACAGCATTTTATAATTCTGATACCGGTAAAAAGTTTTTGAAAGAAGTTCCTAATATTGCGCGTGATTCCTATTCTGTATTTGATGTATGGCGTTCTGCTCTTATGCAGGATCTTGTAGAAAATGTAAAAAAAGAAATGTCTGAAACACTTAATTTGAATAATTCTGCAATGCCTACAAAATCAGAATCTTCAGAAAGTAAAAAATAGCCTAGTGGATATTGTAACAGCAATGGGTAATTTCTGATTTTTAAAGAGCGGCGGTTTTTCCGCCGTTTTTAATATTTTAATTTAAGAGTCTGTTCTTTTTTGACTAAAAAAATGCTTATTCAAAAGAAAAAAACTTTTATTTGAAAATAAATGATCTTAGCTTATTGCTACAGATATATTAAGAAGGAATAGTTTGTGAGCTCATTTGATTTTGATTTATTTGTTATTGGAAGTGGTTCTGGTGGGGTGCGTGCAGCACGGCTTGCAGGAGCTCTTGGCAAGCGTGTCGCTATAGCAGAGGAATATCGCATAGGGGGAACCTGTGTTATTCGTGGTTGCGTTCCCAAAAAACTTTATGTTTATGCTTCACAATATACAAAAGAATTTAAGAAAAGCGTCGGTTTTGGATGGAAATATACGGATCCAATTTTTAGCTGGGAAAAGTTGGTTGAGGCTAAAAATAAAGAAATATCAAGATTAGAAGGGCTGTATCGTCAGGGATTAGAAAATAACAATGTACATATTTATGAAAGTCGTGCTACTTTTATCGATGATCACACATTAGAGCTTTCTGCTACCGGTGAGCGCGTAACTGCGGAAAAAGTTTTGATTGCAACGGGGGCGAAAGTTGCACCAAATACAACCATAGAAGGCGCTGATTTTTGCCTGACTTCTAATGAGGTTTTTGATCTTGATGAACTTCCAAAATCAATAGCTATTGTTGGTGGAGGGTATATTGGTGTTGAGTTTGCTAATATTTTTCATGAGCTAGGTGTAAAAACAACACTCCTTCATCGTGGTGATTTAATTCTCCGTGATTTTGATCATGATTTGCGGCAATTGCTCAGCGATTCAATGATTGAAAAAGGGATTTCTATGCTTTATGGTGTAACAGTTTCTAAAGTGCAAGCGGCAGAAAATTGTTATACTGTTGTTTTATCCAATGGGCAAACGATCAAAACCGATCAAGTTATGTTAGCTATGGGGCGTATACCCAATACCGTTGGTTTAGGACTTGAGAGGGCAGGTATAAAAATGAATGCGTTTGGTGGTGTTATTGTTGATGAAAAAATGACAACAAATATCCCCCATATTTGGGCTGTAGGGGATGTAACAGGTCATATTCAATTAACACCTGTTGCGATACATGATGCTATGTGTTTCGTGAAGACAGCATTTGAGAATATTCCCACAAAACCTGATTATGATTTAATTACAACAGCCGTTTTTTCACAGCCTGAAATTGGAACAGTAGGTCTTTCTGAAGAAGAGGCTATACAGCGTTATAAGCGTCTTGAGATTTATCGTACTATTTTTCGTCCTATGCGTAATGCTCTTTCCGGTAGTTCAGAAAAAATGTTTATGAAGCTCATTGTTGATGGTGAAAGCCGTATTGTTGTAGGCGCTCATATTTTAGGAGAAAATGCTGGTGAAATGGCACAACTTATTGGAATATCTATCAAGGGTAAGCTGACGAAGGATATTTTTGATGAAACGATGGCAGTGCATCCAACGATGGCAGAAGAATTTGTAACGATGTATAAACCAAGTTATATGTATGAAAATGGGAAGAAAATAGAAAGTTAAACAGCCTTTAAGTTTGATAAAAAATTTTTGATATGCCAAGCTGAAAGAAGCTTAACTTTTTAGAGGGAGTGTAATGATAAAAGAATGGGCGCCTGACTCTTGGAGAAAAAAGCCAATTAAACAAGTTCCGACTTATTCAGATAAGTCTATGTTAGAAGATGTTGAAAGAAAACTGAGAAGCTATCCTCCCTTGGTTTTTGCTGGTGAAGCGCGTGATTTAAAAAATGAATTAGCCGCTGTTGCGAAAGGCAGGGCTTTTTTATTGCAAGGGGGTGATTGTGCCGAAAGCTTTGCAGAACATGAAGCTGATAATATCCGCGATTTTTTTCGTGTATTTTTGCAAATGGCGATTGTTTTAACCTTTGGGAGTTCTAAACCCGTTGTTAAAATTGGTCGTATTGCTGGTCAATTTGCAAAGCCTCGCTCTTCTGATATAGAAAGAAAAGATGGCGTTGAATTTCCTGTTTATCGGGGGGATATTATTAACGGCATTGAATTTGGAGCTGATTCTCGTATTCCAGATCCGCAACGGATGTCTATGGCTTATCGCCAATCTGCAGCAACACTTAATCTATTGCGTGCTTTTTCACAAGGTGGTTATGCTAATTTAGAAAATGTTCACACATGGATGTTGGGTTTTGTTTCTAACAGTCCGCAGGGGGAGCTTTATGAATTATTGGCAGAGCGTATTTCTGAAGCAATTGATTTTATGCGTTCCATAGGGATTACATCCAAAACGCATTCTTCATTGCGTGAAACATCTTTTTATACCAGTCATGAAGCACTTTTGCTTGGTTATGAAGAGGCTTTGACGCGGATTGATTCAACTTCAGGAAATTGGTATGCAACATCTGGCCATATGTTATGGATTGGTGACCGTACACGTCAGATTGATCATGCTCACGTTGAATATTGCCGCGGCATTAAAAATCCCATAGGATTAAAGTGTGGTCCTTCTATTGAACCTGATGAGCTTTTAAGATTAATTGATATTTTGAATCCTGAGAATGAACCGGGCGGCTTACGCTTATTACGCGCTTTGGTTATGATAAGGTTGAAAGGTATCTCCCTCAACTTATCCGTGCCGTTGAACGGGAAAAGCGTGAGGTTATATGGTCCTGTGATCCAATGCATGGTAATACAATTACTGCCAACGGTTATAAGACGCGTCCCTTTGAATATGTTTTAAAAGAAGTAGAGAGCTTTTTTGCTGTGCATCGTGGAGAGGGAACCTATCCAGGAGGCATTCATATTGAGATGACAGGTCGTGATGTAACCGAATGTACGGGGGGAGCGCATGCTATTTCTGTAGATGACTTATCTGATCGCTATCATACGCAATGTGATCCACGATTAAATGCAGATCAAGCATTAGAACTAGCTTTTCTTGTTGCTGAACTCCTTAAAAAGAATCGTGCAACTGACCCGTTAGCACTGGCTGCTGGTGAGTAGATAAACATCTTTAATTTTAGATCATTATGGTCATTTTAAAGGAAGTAATATTTTCAATGATGAAGAATAAAGTTGTGGTCGCCAAACTGATGAAGTGATATAAAGGTTTATGAAAAATGATTTTCGGGTAGCAGTTGCTCAATTGAATCCTATTGTCGGTGATATTGAAGGAAATTTTTCTCTTGCTGTTATGGCACATCAAACGGCCAAAGAAGAGGGGGCTGATCTTGTTTTATTCACGGAGCTTTTTATAAGTGCTTATCCGCCGGAAGATCTTATTTTAAAACCTGTTTTTACAAAAACATGTGAAGAGGCTGTTGAGAAATTAGCAAAAATAACTGTAGGCGGACCAGGAATTGTTATTGGCCTCCCATTAAGGCGTGATGGCCATATTTACAATGCTGTCATGCTTATTGATGAAGGGCGAGTCATTTCTGAAAGCTTGAAGTTTGATTTACCTAATTACGCTGAGTTTGATGAAAAGCGTTTGTTTTCTCCCGGACCACGTCCTGAACCAATTAATTATCATGGAATAAAATTGGGAATAGCGATTTGTGAAGATATTTGGAATGATCCCTCTTTATGTAAAGGACTTGGCAATAAAGGGGCTGAGATGATTCTGGTCCTTAATGGATCTCCCTATTATCGTAATAAAACACAGAAGCGGATAGAAGTTGTTCGTGCACATGCACTTCAATCTGGGCTGCCAGTTATCTATGCTAATCAAGTTGGAGGTCAGGATGAACTGGTTTTTGATGGGGGATCTTTTGCCTTAAATGGACAAGGCAAAACGGTATTTCAAATGAAACATTTTGACAGTCATCTTTCTTTAAGTCATTGGCAACGAACAACGACAGGATGGCACTGTATTTCAGGCTCTAATGAAACTCTTCTCAATGGATTAGCCGCTGATTATCAGGCTTGTGTTTTAGGTTTGAAAGATTACGTTAATAAAAACGGCTTTAAGGATGTTATTCTTGGTCTTTCAGGAGGAATTGATTCAGCTCTTTGTACGGCAATGGCGGTGGATGCTCTTGGTGCTGAGAGGGTTCGCACCATTATGATGCCCTATCATTATACTTCGCAAGAATCATTACAAGATGCCAAAGAATGTGCCAATCTTTTAGGATGCCATTATGAAATCATACCGATTGAGCAAGCTGTTGAGACTTTTTTGAATATAACATCGCCTCTTTTTGTAGGCCTATCCTCTGATGTGACGGAAGAAAATCTTCAAAGTCGTATCCGTGGCACACTTTTAATGGCTCTTTCAAATAAGTTTGGGTCAATGGTGGTAACAACAGGCAATAAGTCAGAAATGGCTGTGGGATATGCAACATTATATGGTGATATGAATGGCGGATTTAATCCTCTCAAAGATATTTATAAAATGCAAGTGTATGAATTATCTGAGTGGCGCAATAAAAATCACTTACACAATTTTAAAGGACCAAAAGGAATTGTCATTCCACCCAATATTATAGAAAAAGCACCTTCTGCAGAGCTGCGGAAAAATCAAAAAGATGAAGATTCTCTTCCCCCTTATCCTATTTTAGATGATATCTTGCAATCTCTTGTAGAAAATGACATGAGTATTTGTGATATTGTTCAACGTGGGCATTTGCGGGAAACTGTTGAGAAAATTGAACAGCTTCTTTATGGTGCTGAATATAAAAGGCGACAATCTGCACCCGGTGTAAAAATCAGTTATAAGAATTTCGGACGCGATCGTCGTTATCCCATTGTCAATCATTTTCGCGATAAAAATTGAGTATTCTTTTATGGTTAAAGTTCGTTTTGCTCCCTCTCCAACAGGTTATATTCACATTGGCAATATCCGTAGTGCGCTTTTCAATTGGCTTCATGCGCAAGCACATAAGGGAAAGTTTATTTTGCGCTATGATGATACAGATATTGAGCGTTCTAAACAGGAATATATCGATGCTATTGCTGTTGACCTTGAATGGCTTGGAATCCAACCCGATGAAATTTATTACCAATCTAAGCGATTTAAGCGATATGATGAAGTGGCAGAAATTCTCAAACAACGTGGCCTTCTTTATCCTTGTTATGAAACAGCGGAAGAATTAGAGCGACGTCGTAAAATCCAGCTTTCACGCAAACTGCCTCCCATTTATGACCGTGCAGCATTGAAGTTGACAGCAGAAGAGAAAAAAAACTTTGAATCACAAGGTCGTAAACCCCATTGGCGTTTTCTTCTTCCTAATTTTGAAAATAATCCTTTGCAAACAAAGAGAACAGACGTTTGTTGGAATGATGCTGTAAAGGGAAAGTTAACGATTGATTTGGCTTCTCTTTCAGACCCTGTTCTTATTCGTGAAGATGGAACCTATCTTTATACATTACCGTCTGTTGTAGATGATATAGATATGGCCATTACACATATTATTCGTGGCGATGATCATGTTACAAATACAGGTGCTCAGATTGCTCTTTTTAAAGCTCTGGGTGCAGAATTACCGGTTTTTGGTCATTTCAATTTATTAGCGACAGTTTTAGGAAAAGGATTTTCAAAACGTAACAATGATCTTTCTATTCGTTCTCTACGGGAAGAAGGATTTGAATCGATAGCTGTTCAATGTCTTGCTGTTTTGATTGGGACATCACAAAATGTGCATCCCTATCCCCATCAAGCAGCGCTTTTAGAACATTTTAATTTACAAAATACGTCAAAATCGGTGGCAAAATTTGATATTGCTGATCTTTATACTTTAAATAGCCACCTTGTTCATGAATTAAATTATGAGGACGTTAAAACGCGTCTTCAAAATCTTTCTATTGAAGGAGAAAAGGCGGAGTATTTTTGGAATGCGATAAAAGGCAATATTGATAAAGTTAATGATGCTGTCTTGTGGTGGAAAATTATTCATGATGAACAGAGTTTTGATACCGTTGCACCAGAGGATCGCGCATTCGTACAGCAGTCACTTGGTTTCTTACCTGAAGGTATCTTGAAGGATGAAAGTTGGCAAGTTTGGACGACAGCCTTAAAAGAAAAAACGGGACGGAAAGGAAAGTCTCTATTTATGCCATTACGTCAAGCACTTACGGGCATGGATCATGGACCTGAAATGGGAAAGCTTTTGCAGCTTTTAGGGCGTGAAAAGGTGATAGAAAGACTCTCTGGGAAATAAGAGCAACTTTTAAAAGTATTTTTTATTTATTTTACGCTTACAGAGAGTAAAGTGCGAGTTTATTTACGCGTTTTTATCAGCATGAATGCAGGAATATCATCCCCAAATCCAAGGGGCACGTAATTCCTATTTTTTCGTGGGCGCTGTTGCTCAAATGAATTTTCTTTACCCTTCACGTTTTTGATAAGATCTATTTTATTCTCTTTTGCAGTCTTTTTAGAGTGAGTAACAGCCTCTTTTCGAGAAGTTTTCTTTGATGATTGTGAAGATTTTTTCTTTACAACAATATCTTCTGTTTGATCATCGGTTATTAAAGTTGAGAGATCTCCATTGAGCCATTCAATTTTTTGATGACTCATTTCTTCAATAGCGTTGATGTATTTTTGATCCTCTTTTGTGACAATTGTAAAAGCTTTTCCACGACGATTTGCACGTCCTGTACGACCAATTCGATGAATATAGTCTTCGGCATGCGTAGGAACATCATAGTTAAATACATGACTTACCGCGGGGATATCGAGACCACGGGCAGCAACATCAGAAGCAACCAGAAGCGTAAGTTTATTATTTTTAAAATCAACGAGCGTGTTCATGCGTGAATACTGATCCATATCTCCATGAAGTGCCCCTACATTAAAGTTATGTTTGACGAGTGATCTAAAAAGTTCGGAGATATCTCTTTTTCGATTACAGAAAATGATGGCATTTTGCAGCTCAGCCCCTTCATTTTGGATAAGTTCACGTAAAACCGCTCTTTTATCCCATGATTTATTGCCAGATTTGACAAGCCTTTGTGTAATTGTGGTCGCTGTTGAAGAAGCTTTTGTAACTTCAACAGATACGGGAGAATGTAAAAATTGTTTCGTTAGCTTTGTAATTTCTGGCGCCATTGTTGCAGAAAAGAACAAAGTTTGACGCGTAAAAGGGGTTAGTTTACAGATGCGTTCAATATCAGGAATAAATCCCATATCCAACATGCGATCAGCTTCATCAATTACAAGAATTTCAACACCCATAAGGAGTAATTTACCGCGCTCAAAATGATCAAGAAGGCGCCCAGGTGTTGCGATAAGAACATCCGCTCCTCGTTCAAGTTTACGATCTTGGTGTTCAAAAGAAACTCCACCAATTAAAAGAGCAACATTTAAACGATGATTTATTCCATATTTATCGAAATTTTCTTCAACTTGGGCTGCAATTTCCCGTGTTGGCTCCAAGATGAGCGTACGAGGCATTCGTGCTCTTGCACGACCTTTTTCAAGGAGAGTGAGCATAGGCAATACGAAAGAGGCGGTTTTTCCTGTTCCCGTTTGAGCGATTCCTAGAATGTCTTTTCTTTGAAGAACATGAGGAATTGTTTCACTTTGAATAGGTGTTGGAACTGTATATCCCGCTGACTTTACTGCATTAATAACCTTTGCGGAAAGACCTAAATCATCAAAACTATTTAAAGATGGTATCATTTTTTTATTAATTGCTCTGTACTTTTTACTTCGCATTCTCAATGATGAATATAACCAATGTTCTCCACTCATAAAGGAGTGTTAAGATGCTTTCACAAAAAAACAAACTATAACAATCATATACATATAAAGCACATAATACAATCATTAATAGCGAAATTGTTCTGATAAAATGCGCTCATCCCATGAATGGCTTGAGTCAAAAAGGATTGAAGCAGTTACTTCTGTTGCCATTGAAATAGTCACTGAATGGACTGATTTAACTTCAACATTATCAGCAGCAGCATTAACAGGACGTTTTTCAGCTTCGAGCATATCAAAACGCACTGTTACTGTATCGGGAAGCAATGCGCCATGCCAACGTCGAGGGCGAAAAGGGCTAACAGGGGTGAGGGCCATAAGGGGGGCTATAAGGGGGAGAATAGGTCCTTGTGCTGATAAATTATAGGCGGTCGATCCTGCAGGTGTTGCGACGAGGACACCATCACAACTTAATTCTTCCATGCGTATGTTATTATCAATACTGATGCGAATTTTGGCTGCTTGATAAGATTGCCGAAAGAGGGATACTTCATTAATGGCAAGCGCTTCGATAGATCCTTGACATTCAGTTTTTGCAATCATGCGCAGGGGATGGATTTCTTTTTTATGAGCGACAGCAATACGATTAGGCAATTTTTTTTCATGAAATTCATTCATAAGAAATCCTACAGAGCCTTGATTCATGCCATAAATAGGTTTTCCAGTGTTCATAACGTCTCGTACTGTTTGTAACATTGTTCCATCACCGCCAATAGCAACAACAATATCAGTTTCTTCCAGAGGGGAATGACCATAAATGGAAATTAATTTATGAGTAGCTTTAAGAGCTTCCTCAGTTTCTGCGGAAATAAAATGAAAGCGACTTGGTAATGTAGTCATTTAAGAATTATCCTGATACTCATACTTTATCTTGTAACTTATTTTTTAAGAATTTTGAAGTTGTAATAAAAGCTCTTTTTATAATAATAAAGAGTATTGAAGACAAAAAGAGAAGCCATTTCATGGTGAAATATCATAGTAGAAAAATAAGAGAGTTGCGTCGTTAGATAATTACAAATAAGTGATTTTTTTTATTAGAATGGTCATTTAAATATTGAAGCGGAGAATATGATTGGTTAAAAGACCACAACTGATTTTTATATTCAGTGTGAAGCACCCGTAGCTCAGCTGGATAGAGCGCTGCCCTCCGAAGGCAGAGGTCACAGATTCGAATTCTGTCGGGTGCACCAGACTTTTTAACTTCATATTATATCTCAATAACAATATTCCCTAAAAGAATTGAATTTCTCCTTTATTAAAATGCCATACAATACTTTTAGGGGAAAGCATACAGCGGACTTATCGCCGTGTTTCTAGCGCCCGACGCCCTTATAGGGTGTCAATAGAAACTTCATTACGATAAGGAAATATTCCAATGAAAAAATATGAATTTACTGGTGAAACTCTCCGTATTCCAGGGAATAAGCTTGTACGACGTATACGAGCATTAAGGGACTTTGCAGACGTTAAAGCAGGCGACCTCGGTGGCGTTATTGAAAATGAAGGCAACCTCTCTCATGACGGCGATTGCTGGGTTTATGATAACGCTATGGTTGCTATGGATTCTGTTGTTTCTGATAATGCACAAATTCGTAATAATGCACGCGTTTATAAAAGTGCAAAAGTATATGGCAACGCTGTTATTATGGATAACGCTCAAGTTTTTCATAATGCTAAGATTTTTGAAAATGCGAAAATTTGTGATAGCGCAATGGTTAATGGCACTGTTCGTGGCAATGCTGTTGTTTCTGATAATGCACAACTCTCTTTTTTGGCATATGTTTCTGATAATGCAAAAGTTTTTGGTAGTACTCATGTGAGTGGCAAAGTTTACGGAAATGCAAAAGTATTAGGATTTGCTTGTATTTATAGTGGTGCTAAAATTTATGATGATGCTTGTATTTATGACAGAGCTACTATTTCTGAGGATGTTGAGGTCTTTGGCAATGCACAGGTTTGTGACAATGCAACAGTTTATAGCAAGCCTCGTACTGATGGTTGGGCTATAGCTAATTATGTAAAAATTTATGGAAACGCCGTTATTAATGGCGAGCAAAAGATTTGTGAAGATACTGATGGTAGCAAACAAACTTTAGATAAAACAGCATAAAACGGGGCGGGGGGCTGCTTTATAGCAAAAAAAGCCGTTTCTTAAATGGGAGCGGCTTTTGTTTTGCTATAAAAAAACATATGAAAATGCAAGCGATTAAGTGATATTAAGTTAGTATTAACAGTGTATATTCAGTTGCTTATAATTTTTTTTAACAAGATCAATGCCATTCATAGCGATAATACTTAAAAATGTTGTTATCTTATTGAAAATATTGAAAAAATAAACAAATTATGATAAAATTTTATATGTATAAAATGCAAATCAAATGGAACTTACAAACATGTTGAATAAAGTGACTTTAATTGGCTATTTAGGGGATAATCCAGAGAGCAAAACGATGAATTCTGGTGCAGAAGTGGTCAATTTTCGGTTAGCAACCTCTGAGAGCTATACAGATAAAAACACGCACCAAAAAGTAGAGAAAACAGAATGGCATTCTGTGGTAGTTTTTAATCCACATTTGGCAAAAATTGCTCTTCAATACTTAAACAAAGGTTCAAAGGTTTACGTAGAAGGCAAATTACAAACCCGTAAATGGCAAGATAAAAATGGTCATGACCGTTACACAACAGAAATTGTTTTGTCACAATACAAAGGTGAACTGTATTTGCTTGATGCAAAAAAAGAGCAATCTACTCCTCCACCCGTTACTTCTCAAAATTATGCTGTTGCTTCAGGGGCAGCCGATTATAGCGCATCTTATAATGACAGCATGCCATTCTGATTGAACAATATAGCAAAAAGAAAAAAATGTGGATGCTTACAGATTGAGAGATCTATGAGAGAGAAAAAATATTGTGCTTCACGGGTTATACCGTTTCCGGAACCTATTAATCAACTAGCAATTGAAATGCGTGCAAAGCGCTTTGGTTTGACTATAGAAGAGGCTAAAAGTCCACTTGCTGGGTCTTATATCGGGCGGTTGTGTTTGCAAGGTGTTCTTACTCAAGAGCAGTATGATGCTGCGCAAAAATATCTTGAAGTGAAAAATGACTATTCGTGTGCAAAAGGCTTGCCAAGCGCTGTTTATGACGAAATGCCGTCATCTTCTGATGAGGCAGCAAGGGAAAAATGGGTTGAATTGGCAACAGAACAGTTTTCAAATATGCAAGAGGCGATAAGAGAGGAACAATACATCTATAGACAGTATAATCTTCATGCAGCTTTACAATATATTGTTGTAGAAGATCAAGAGCTACCATATCTTGTAAGTTCGTTGCGTATTGCTCTGAATGCTCTCCAGAAATATTTTGATCAAAAAAATAAATGGTAAATGTTTTTACATAGTTTTTTGCAGCGTGGCGTGAAACGTTTTTCTGTACAATAAGTTGTATTTGTATTACAGTGAATACAACTATGAGGATTGCGTTATGACAATATCTATTCGTTTGTCAAGTGATCTTGAAACACGTTTAAATAATTTAGCTGCTAAGACAGGACGTACAAAGTCTTTTTATTTGCGTGAGATTATTGAACGTGGAATAGAGGAAGCAGAGGATTATTATTTAGCTTCACAGGTCAGAGAGCGTGTTAAAAGAGGAGAGGCACCTTTTTATAGCTCTGAAGAGGTGAGGGAAGAGCTTGGCTTGGACGATTAGATATGAGAAACTAAGGAAATTATCTATTATAATGTTTCAAAAGATGTTGACTGTTGTTCTAATAATTCTGCTATAAATACTGCGTGAAAAAAGCTACATAATACATATATGAATATTTCAAAGCATGCGATAGAAAATACAATTTCCATAGATATAATTTCGCAAAACTGAATCCAAAGAATTAATATTTGTAGTAAGAATAAATTCGGTAGCGATTGGATTCTATCTTGGATTGGTGCTATACAGACTGTAAGAGGAAGAGTAAGCATTAAAATAATTGTTCCTATAAAATAAGGCGCAAAGGAATAGGAGAAAAATGTGCCAATTATATACAATGTAGAAAACATAATTATTAAAGTTGCTGCTGCTGCGAAATAGGATAATCCCGCTAAACGCAAGAGTAAAAATAAACTGTGTTTGGCAAAGCGAAAGCAATAATCTATTATTCTTTCTCCGCTTTTTTTCTTAATTGCTCTATGTTTTTTAAATTCTTTTCGTTTTTCAATGATTTCGTTCCATTTGCTTTTATCCTTTGTAAAGGCATAGTCAATAGTTTCTACTGTTGGTGATATTATTGTTAATAGTACGTTTCCTACTATACTTAGTATGGTGATTAGAATTTCAAATATGCCCTTTAGTAATAATCCAATACCGTAAATTAATGCTATAATAATATCAATTAATATTGGGATTATTAAGATAAGGATTGCAATTGTTATGAGAAACCACATTTTCCCCCCTTTTTATTAATTATCAGTTTTCTAATTGATTCGTTTAGTTAAGGCAATTGCGAGTTTTTGACTATTAAAAACACTAGATTTAGATAAAAAATAAAAAAATATACAATATCATGATTTTTTTGTTGACATGGTGTGAATAATGGTGTTTTATAGCGCTGCTGTACTGGTCGAATTGCGTCTAAAATTACAGTAGAGAGTTTCTCATTAAACCCCTTTTATGATGATATGATTGTTTAGAGCCCTGCGTTTTGCGGGGTTTTTTGTTATCTGGAGATAAGTATTGGATGACAGCAGAAAATACAGAGATGACTTCGCAACTAAAAAGAATGCCTCCAAAAGCAGGGCAAGGGCGTGTCAAAGGTGTACCCAATAAGACGACACGCATTTTAAAAGAGGCAGTGATTAAAGCAGCGGAACGGGCAGGCAATAAGTATGGCAATGAGGGGTTGATCTCTTATCTGGAAAAGCAAGCACTCAAATGCCCCGCGGCTTATTTAGCGTTGCTTGGTAAGATTTTGCCTTTGCAAGTGACGGGGGAAGATGGGGGCGCAATTAAGATGATAGGGCGTGTAGAAATAGCGCCTTTGGTTCATGACAACAAGACAGATTAAGATTGTACCAAAGCTTATTTCACTTTTTGCAGGGGAAGCTTTGGTCAGAGCAGCTTGGGGTGGACGGGGGTCTGGGAAGACAAGATCATTTGCCTTGATGGCGGCTTTAAAAGGCTATCAATTTGGTATGGGAGGGATATCGGGGACTATCCTTTGTGCACGTCAGTTTCAAAATTCGTTGGCAGAAAGTTCATTGGAGGAAATTAAGCGCGCGATTGAAGCCCATGACTTCTTACAGGACTATTACAAGGTTGGTGAAGCTTCGATTAAGTCGAATGATGGTCGTATAGCTTTTCAGTTTTCTGGACTGGACCGTAATATTGCGAGTATTAAGTCGATGGGGCGTATTTTGCTCTGTTGGGTTGATGAGGCAGAGCCCGTGACAGAGACAGCTTGGCAGACGCTTATACCGACGTTGCGTGAAGAGGGAGAGGGCTGGAGAGCAGAGTTATGGGTGACATGGAACCCATTACGGGATAATGCACCGGTTGAAAGGCGGTTTCGCTTTTCAGACAATGAAGCCATTAAGCGTGTAGAGATCAACTGGTCGGATAATCCGAAGTTTCCGAAAATCTTGAATGAAGCACGGCTTGATGATTTGAGATCCCGCCCCGAGACCTATAAACATATCTGGGAAGGGGCTTATCTTACAGCAGTTCAAGGGGCTTACTTTCAAAAGGAGATGTTGGCAGCCGAGCAAGAGGGGCGGATAGGGCGTGTTGCACGTGATCCTTTAATGCAGATACGGGCGTTTTGGGATATTGGGGGAACGGGTGCTAAGGCAGATGCAACAGCGATATGGATAGCACAATTTGTTGGCAGAGAGATCAGAGTGCTGGATTATTACGAGGCACAAGGGCAGCCCTTATCAGAGCATATCGGTTGGTTACGTCACAATGGTTACGAGAAAGCACTAATGGTGTTACCCCATGATGGTGCGACCAGAGACCGTGTGCACAATGTGAGTTTTGAGAGTGCTCTCAATGATGCGGGTTTTGAAACGCAGGTCATTCCTAATCAAGGAGCCGGTGCTGTCAAAATGCGAATAGAGGCAGTGCGATGTATTTTACCTTCGTGGCTTTTTTACCCTGGAAAAGCTCTCTGAGAGTGCCAAGGCTGGTATGGAACAAGCCGGAGAAGCTTTAGGGGATTCGGTTATCGATGGCTTTATGTCGTCTATCTCACAATTGATAGATTTTTGTAAATCATTGCCTCGCCGCATTAAAGGGTGGATTGGGTCGATTGATGTAAGAGATTATTTGCCAAGTTTTTTGGGAGACAAAACGCCTATCCAACCACTTGTGCAATTTGCAAGCGCAGGGCATGGCAATGCCCCTCTCACAGAGCAGCGAGAGAAAGAGCGCGTCCCCATCACGCACAATCAAAATGTCACGGTGCATGTCAATGGCGCACATGATCCCGCCTCGACCGGTTATGCGGTTCGTCATGCTTTGCAACGGGCAGGAGCCAATGCCTTGCACGGCGGAACAGAGTAATGGAGACGATAGAATGAAGGGAATAGAATGAGAGGGGAGGGAGCATGCAAGATCCTTTGTTGATGTTAGGACCGCATCAATTCTATGTGGACTGGTTGAATTTCCAATCTTTTGAGGAAGAGTTTTCTGCCTCGTGGGTTTGCTTAGAACGTTTTGGCCGCTCCCCTGGTTTGCAATTTACCGGCTATGGCAATGATCCTAAAACCCTCCACGGGGTATTGTTTCCAGAAGAGTTTGGTGATCGGGTTGCCATTGATGCCATCACCAGAACCATTCGGGCTGCAAAACCCGTTCAGATGATCCGTTGGATGCGTGATGATAGCTACAGTGCCTTAATGCATGGTTTAGTCGTGATTACCCATATTCGTAAAGACCATGATTACATTAACCGCTCTGGTCAATCGGGGCGCATTCGCTATTCCATAAGCCTGTTACCGTTTTTTGATGGGGGAAAGCCGCAAGGTCAATATCAAATAGGGCAATCTCAGGGGGGACAAGAGAAGGATAGCCCATGAAGATCCCCGCAAAGCATTTCGTTGTAGAATTAGAGGATATGAGTTTAGACTTGATTTGTTATCAGCATGCCTTGTCTGTTTTAGGAGACTGGAGGCAAGCGGGGTCATTGAGAGGCTATTTAGAAGCCACGCTGGAGGCTAATCCAGAAATTGCGGGGTATGGGGCTTTTTTGCCGCGGGGCTTAAAAGTCTTTTTGCCTGAATTTGTCTCATGCGAAAAGAACAGTGTGGTCAAACGGCTATGGGATTAATGCGCACATATCCCTTTATTGAGGTAAGGGTGGGGGAGAAACTTGTTCATGAGGTTTTTTACCAGCGTCTTTTAACGGCAACCATCACGGACAATACGAGTAATGAAGCCGATAGCTTTGAAGCAGAATTTGATGATAGCGGCAATGATTTAGAAGTTCCAGCAGCGGGCAGTGCACTCCATATCACCTTTGGTTATGAGAACAGCATTCGTGCTTTTATGGGGCGTTTTGTTGTAGAATCGGTGATCAGTTGTGGGGGCAGTGATGGAGAGATTTTACGCCTTTGTGGCAAAAGTGCTTCCATGCGTGAGGAAATCAAAGAACAGATGAGCGAACATTTTGACCATCAAACCGTTGGCAAGATCGTTGAGACCCTTGCCAAACGTCATGGCTATCAAGCAAAGGTGAGTCCCCAATTTACCAAACAAACCTTGCCTTATGTGGTGCGCACGGATCAATCGGCAATTGATTTTTTAACCCGCCTTGCTGATCGGATGCAGGCGCGTTTTTTGATCAAAGACAATAAGTTTTTATTTTTAAGCGGGGACAATCTTCCTCTCCAGACAATTCATCAACAGGATTGTTCCCATTGGGAATTTAGTCTCGAGCCGCGCACCCAATACGGCACCATTGAAGCCTCTTATTTTGATCGCACAAAAGGGCAACAGTATTTTGTCAAACATCACACGGGGTATCATGGTCCGGTGCGTCGTCTGCGAACCTGCTACCCCTGTGAGAGCCAAGCACGAGCAGCAGCAGCCTCTGAGTCGGAACGGCTTTGCCGCGCGATGGGCAGTGGTTCTGTAAGCCTTGAGGGGCGCCCTGAGATCATGGCGGGTCAACCACTGCTATTGCAAGGGTTTCGTAGAGAGATCAATGGTCCATGGCATGCGGCAACCGTGACCCATCGCTATGAAAAGCAAAGCGGATACACCATAGAAATCACCTTTGAGGCACCAAATCAAGGAAAAGAGGCATGAGAAAATTAAATGTGTTAGAAGCAGAAAACCCAAGAGATACTTTTGCCTCTTCTTTTCGGCAACTGCCCCATAATATTGAAGCAGAACAAGCTTTGCTTGGGGCAATCATGATCAATAATAATGCGCTTGAGAGTGTTGCTGATTTTCTTAAAGCAGAACATTTTTTTGAAGCCCTTCATCAAAGGCTTTTTGATATCATCTCACAAATTGTTCAAAAGGGAAAAGTTGCAGATCCCATTACCATGAAGCCCTTTATTGCAAATGATGAGAAAGTTGGAGATATCACAGTCTTTAATTATGTGGTGCGTTTAGCCAAAGAAGCTATCACAATCATCAATACTCAAGAGTATGGACAGGTCATTTATGATCTTTTTATTCGCCGCTCTTTAATTAACCTTGGCACTCAAATTGTGAATAGATCTTTTGATGCTCCTCTAGAACTGACCACTTCGCAACAAATTGAAGCGATTGAAAGTCAGTTATTTGCATTAGCCGAAAAAGGCAAATATGGGGGTGGTTTTGAAAAGTTTAATACCGCCATTACAAAGGCACTTAACATGGCAAGTGCTGCGAAACAGCGTTCTTCAAAGCTTTCTGGTATGGCAACCCATATTAAAACCCTTGATGCGAAAATGGGTGGGTTGCAAGCATCTGATTTGATTATTCTAGCAGGGCGTCCCGGTATGGGGAAAACGTCCCTTGCAACCAATATTGCTTTTAATATTGCCAATGCTTGCAAGTGTGATAGCAACACAAAAGAAGGTGAAGGGGGGATTGTTGGTTTCTTCTCTCTTGAAATGTCAACAGAACAGCTTGCAACCCGCATGATCTCAGAACAAACGAAGGTTTCTTCTTCTGATATACGGCGAGGGAATCTTTCTGATGATCAGTTTATAAACATTGTTCATATGACGCGTTCCCTTCAAACCATTCCTCTTTATATCGATCAAACGGGGGCTGTATCTCTTGCGCAATTGGCTGCGCGTGCAAGGCGTCTTAAACGACAACATGGTCTAGATGTTTTGATCATTGATTATATCCAACTGATGACAAGCGGTTCAAAGCGTTCTTTAGAAAACCGCGTTCAAGAGATTACAGCCATCACTATGGGGCTTAAAGCACTTGCAAAAGAACTCAATATTCCCATCATTGCGCTTTCACAATTATCACGACAAGTTGAAAACCGTACAGATAAACGTCCACAATTGTCTGATTTACGGGAATCAGGTTCAATTGAGCAAGATGCCGATATTGTGTTGTTTGTTTATCGTGAAGAATATTATCTCAACAATGAAGAGCCCAAAGAAGGCACGCTTGAATATCACAAATGGAAAGAGGCAATGGAGCAAGCCAAGGGCAAAGCCGAAGTTATCATAGCCAAGCAACGTCATGGTCCAACAGGAATCGTCCCTCTTGCTTTCCAATCTGACTTTACATGCTTTAGTGATTTAACAGATCATACTCATCTCTCAGAAATATCTGCTTGAGCTCAAAATGATGATCCGATGATTGAGAAGAAAAAAACCATAGATTCTTACAAAAAATTACGAATCTTAAAACACCCTTTGAAAGGCCTTTGAAGACCCTTTGAGAACCCCTTAAAAATCATGTGAAAAAAAATAAATTGGTACAAAACCTAGTGTCAAAATATACAAAACCCGCTGGCAAGCTACACCCTTACATGAAAAAACACTAATAAAGCTTAATAAGTTATACGGAGAAAAAAGAAAGTGGCTCCCCGGGCCGGATTCGAACCAGCGACCAACCGGTTAACAGCCGGTTGCTCTACCGCTGAGCTACCGGGGAACGACGCTCAACCATTTAGCTGAACAGGCTATAGCAAAGCAAGATTGATTTGCAAAGGATAAAATTACTTTTTTTAAAGAATATGATAAAAAATATGATAAATTGTGTAATAAGAGGAAAAAAGACCAGAGAAGATTTCTACACCTTGACGGATGCGTTGCCTTCCCTTATTGAGACCTTTATATATGTTGATAAGGCCTTGTGGCGGAATGGTTACGCAGAGGACTGCAAATCCTTGTATCCCGGTTCGATTCCGGGCGAGGCCTCCAGCTGATCTCAAATGAAATGGCTTTTAGGGGGGCTGTGGAAAATAAATTATTTTCCTCTACAATTGTCAAAGACACTTTTGTATGAGAGACTATAAAGTTAAAATCTAATTGCTTGACTGTTGTCTCTTTTTTTGTAGCATCCATAGTTTAAGAGATCTTAGGTCCTCATTGTTGCTGTTTTTGTTTATTTTTGTAGGTTAGGAGAAAATAGTCGTTATGGTTGCAGATTTTGCTGAGCTTCGTCGCAAAATGGTTGACAATCAAATTCGTACAGTCGATGTAACGGATTTATCAGTTCTTGAAGCGTTTTTAACGGTATCTCGTGAGGATTTTGTATCGGAAGATATGAAAGCATTAAGCTACCTTGATACGGATGTTGTTCTATGTCCAATGCAAGATGAGATTCCACCGCGTTACTTAATGAAGCCTGCATCTCTCGCAAAATTATTACAGCTTGCTGCTGTAAAATCATCAGATGTTGTTTTAGATATTGGTGCAAATAGTGGTTATTGTGCAGCCTTGCTTTCAAAACTGGCAGGGTCTGTGATTGCATTGGAAAGTAATAAGTTTCTTTTTGAACGTGCCCTTGAAGCTTTAGAACGTAATCAATGTGATAATGTAGTTGTCATTCATGGTTCATTAGAGTATGGATACGCTGTTGAAGGTCCTTATGATGTAATTTTTATTGAGGGATCGGTCGATTTTATTCCACAAGGTATCTTTGATCAAATGAAAGACAATGGACGTCTTGTTGTGGTTGAAGGGAATGGAAATGCTGCTGTGGCACGAATCTATATAAAAGAAGATGGAATCATTTCATCCCGTCGTGCTTTTAATCTCGCTGTGAAGCCTCTTCCTTGTTTTTTAAAAACACCTGATTTTGTATTTTAGTGCTTGTTTGTTTTGTGGATAAAAGATAGTTCTATTATTTATTTGGGATTTGTTATTGTGTGTATTGTGTTCAAAGTAAACAAGAAGTTTCAGGCGTGTTTTTTTCTGCTCTTGAGTTTTTTACTATCAGGGACTGTTTGTGCTGAAACATTGATGGATGCCTTTTCTAAGGCTTATCAAAACAATGCTAAGTTGAATAGTGAACGGGCAGCTGTGCGTATATCCAGTGATGATGTTGTCATTGCGCGGTCAGGGATGTTGCCACAAATTGAAGGGGTTGGGAGCTATGGGCGGAGTAAGTCTTTTCCAGGCTCTTATGTTACTTCTGGATCTATAGGCGTAAGGTTAAATCAAAGATTGTTTGACGGTTTTATTACGCAAAATATGTTTTCTTCAGCTCAGATTAAGCTGCAGGCGCAACGGGAATATCTTCGTAATGCTGAACAAAATACCTTTCTGGAAACTGTGACGGCTTATGCTAATGTCTATCAGGCACGTCGTGTTGCCGATCTTCGGAGAGAAAATTTAGCCGCTCTTGAAGAGCAAGTTCGTTCTAATAAAGCAAAGTTTGATGTAGGTGAGGGGGGGCGTGTTGATCTTGCTCAAGCTCAAGCGGCACGCTCTGTGGCGGTTTCAGAACTGAGTCTTGCTCGTGCTGATGTAAAAGCAGCAGAGGCAGTGTATCGACAAGTTATTGGTTCTGATCCTGAAAAGTTAAAACGCCCACCTGTCGCTACAGATTTTCCTGTCAATCTTGATATTGCTTATCAAATGAGTGTTGTGATGCACCCAGCAATCCTTTACGCTCAATATTTGGTCGATGCGAGTGGTTATAATGTAAAGGCGAAAGAAGGAGCACTGCTGCCTAAAGTTGATTTTTCTGCAACCGCATCTTATAATAGAATTTACAGTGGTGTTGGAGAGGATGGCGTTTCTAAATCAATAGGATTGTCAGTGAGTGTCCCAATCTTTGAAGGGGGGCGTACGTCAGCGCAGATTCGTCAATCGAAGGAACAGCTCGGACAGGCACAGCTTCAACTCGATTTGGCGCATAGTAGTACAAGACAAGCACTTACTTCCGCTTGGTTCCAGTTGGAGGGGGCCCGTGCATCCGTTATCGCCTACCGTGAAAGTGTTCGTGCTGCTGAAATTGCTCTTAAAGGTCGTGTTCAAGAAAATCGTGTGGGGCAGGCAACGACATTAGATGTTTTAAATTCTCGTACTCAATTAATTAATGCTCAAATTGCGCTTGCAATGGCAGAACGTAATGCTGTTGTAGCAAGCTATACTGTTCAATCTTCTATTGGTAAATTGACTGCAAAGTATCTAGGACTAAAAACAATTCAATATATTCGATAATGCATAAAATGAGCTCTTTGATCTCACATCATTTTAATTTTTTAAAAAATAGTTAATTAGTCGTTGGATATGTTGAAAAACAAAGTGGAGATGTATTTTTTTAAGTGCATAAAGTTGTGTGTAGCGCCCTCTTTATGACAAGCATATTTGAAAATATCACGAGAGGCATGTTGATCTTATAATTCTTTTGCATACACTGAAAATATGATTCTATTTATTGTTGCGTTTTTGAGAGGTTGTAAAGTATGGCACAGAGTTCAAGCGTGTTACGTGAGCCAAGTATGGATGAAATCTTGACATCTATTCGTGAAATAATCGAAGAAAATGCAGTTCAGTCTGATCACTTTTTAAATGAAAATGTTGCAGAAAATGCTTCTCAAGATCGTTCAGAAGCTGTTTATGATACAACCCTATCAGTTGATGATGCTATGAAAGCTTTAGCTGATCGTATTGGTCTTTCTACTGAAAATAAAGAGGGAAGGATAATGCAAGAAAAAGAGAATACAGAGGTAGAAAGTAATACAGTGGGTGTGGATGCGCAAAAAGTGAATCTTTCTTCTGAAGAACGGAACTCTGTTTATAAGGCAAAAGAATACGAAGATGAGATAAGAAAATCACAGTCAGATGGAGGGGCTGGTCGTGTAGAATTGTCTGCATACTGCATTTCTTCTGCAGAAAAGATTGCAAAGGATGTGTTGCGTCCGGCTATAGCAGAATGGTTACAGTCTAAGTTGCCTCTTTTGATGGAAGATATTTTGCGTGAAGAGATTGTGAAGGCGATTAAAAAGTCGTCTTAATGATTTTCTCTACATTGTTTTTATATTTTTCATTTTATAGAAATTTTTTATAGCTTTGCGGGCTCTCTAGTAAAGGGTTAAGGTTTCTGAGATTCTGATCGGATTTTGATCATATATTGTGTTTTTCAGCGACGTTATGAATGGATAGAATGTTAGAAAAAAACTATGATGCTGCTTCCATAGAGCAACGGGTTGCAAAGAGATGGGAGGCTCGTGGGGCTTTTAAAGCGGGAGCGGGTTCTAAAAGTGGGGCAGAACCTTTTTGCGTTATGCTTCCACCGCCTAATGTTACGGGCTCACTTCATATGGGGCATGCGCTCAATACAACAATTCAAGATATAATGGTTCGATTTCAGCGGATGCGTGGCAGAAATGTGTTGTGGCAGCCGGGGATGGATCATGCTGGGATTGCTACACAAATGGTTGTAGAGCGTCAACTTGCAGAGCGCCAAGAGCCAACGCGTCAAGAAATGGGAAGAGAAAAGTTTATTGAGCGTATTTGGGAGTGGCGCCATGAAACGGGAGGGGTTATTGCCAATCAATTGCGTCGCCTTGGCATTTCATGTGATTGGTCGCGTGAGCGGTTTACAATGGATGAGGGGTTGTCGCAAGCTGTTCGTGAAGTTTTTGTCACACTTTATAAGCAAGGGTTGATATATAAAGATAAGCGCCTCGTTAATTGGGATCCTAAATTGTTAACGGCTATTTCGGATCTTGAAGTTGAGCAAAAAGAAGTTAAAGGACATTTGTGGCATTTTAGATATCCCCTTGAGGGGAAAACTTTTGATCCAAATGATGCGACAACTTTTATAGTAGTGGCAACAACACGACCAGAAACAATGCTCGGTGATACAGGAATTGCTGTTAATCCTGAAGATGAGCGTTATAAAAATCTTATTGGTAAAAATGCTCTTTTGCCACTTGTTGGTCGTAGATTATTGATCGTTGGTGATACGCATGCTGATCCTGAGGCTGGAAGTGGTGCTGTCAAAATCACCCCAGCCCATGATTTTAATGACTTTGAGGTAGGACAGCGTAATCATTTACGCTTAATCAATGTTTTTACCCAAAAAGCTGAGATCTTTCTTCGTGAGAATGAAGCATTTTTCGATGGTTTGATTTTATCAGATGAATTAAAAATTTTAGTAGAAAATCTCGATAAAGCTGATCGTTTTGTTGCGCGACAAAAGATTGTTTCTTTGATGGAAGAACGGGGATACTTAGCTTCTGTTGATGATCATTCTCATATGGTTCCTCATGGAGATCGCAGTGGTGTGCCTATTGAACCTTTTTTGACAGATCAATGGTATGTTCATGCTGCTGAATTAGCAAAGCCCGCGATAGAAGCTGTACAACAAGGAAAAACGCAGTTTGTTCCTGATAACTGGAAAAAAACCTACTTCAATTGGATGCAAAATATTCAGCCTTGGTGCATTTCTCGTCAATTATGGTGGGGACATCAAATTCCTGCTTGGTATGGCCCTGATGGAACAGTTTTTGTTGAAAAAAGTGAAAAAGAGGCTTTAGATTCGGCTTTTGCTCATTATGGTGAGGTGGTTGAATTAATTCGTGATCCGGATGTTTTAGATACTTGGTTTTCATCAGCGCTTTGGCCTTTTTCAACACTAGGATGGCCCGATAAAACGGTTGAATTATCGACCTTTTACCCAACATCTTTATCCGTGACAGGATTTGATATTATTTTTTTCTGGGTTGCTCGTATGATAATGATGGGACTTCACTTTATGGGTGATGTTCCTTTTCCAACGGTTTATGTGCACGCTCTTGTTCGGGATCAAAAGGGTGCAAAGATGTCAAAGTCAAAGGGAAATGTTATTGATCCCTTAGAGCTTATTGATCAATATAGTGCTGATTCATTACGGTTTACTTTGGCTATTATGGCTGCACAAGGTCGTGATGTAAAACTTGATACTTCTCGTATTGCTGGTTATCGTAATTTTGCTACAAAATTGTGGAATGCTACTCGATTTGCGCAGATGAATGGTGTGAAGCATGATCCAAATTTTAAGCCAGGACAAGCAAAACTGGCACTTAATCGTTGGATTTTAACAGAGCTCTCTAAAACGATTTCTCTCGTGACGAAAGGTATTGAACACTATAAATTTAATGAGTCTGCTGCTGCACTTTATCGTTTCATTTGGAATACATTCTGTGATTGGTATTTGGAACTCCTCAAACCTATCTTCCAAGGAGAAGATGACGTAGCTAAACGTGAGGCTCAGGCTTGTACTGCTTGGGTTTTAGATGAAGTTTATAAACTTCTTCATCCCTTTATGCCACATATGACAGAAGAGTTGTGGTCACTTACAGAGACGCAAACGATCAAGCGTGAAGATATGCTCGCATTAACAAAATGGCCAGAGGCAACATTGGTGGATGAAGAGGCTGCTGCTGATATTAATTGGCTTATTGATGTGGTCACGGGGATTAGGTCTGTGCGTTTTGAAATGAATATTCCAGCAGCGACACGAGCCCCTCTTATCGTGGTGGAAGGAGGGGAAATAACGCGAGAACGTGTACAGCGTTATGATGCACTTCTTAAAAAGTTAGCACGTATTGAAGTCATTGATTTCTCTGATAAAGTTCCGGAAATATCGGCACAAATGATTTTGGGAGAGGCTGTTTTTTGTTTGCCATTAGGACAGTTGATTGATTTGGAGGCTGAACGTGTTCGTTTGAAGAAAGAAATCAGTAAAATTGAACAAGATATTGAAAAAATATCGTTTAAGTTAAACAATCCAAAATTTGTAGAAAATGCAAAAGCAGAGATTGTTGAAAGTGAACGGAATAGGATTCTAAAACTGCGTGCTGCACAAGAAAAAATATCTATTGCTTTAGAGCGGTTGGGCTGATTCTTATTTTTTGTTTTTTGATGACTGATTTCATAGCATTATGGCTGGTATCAATTTTAAAAAGAAAACTTTTTCTTTTGTTCGTGTTTCATGAATGTGATCATGAAATCTCTACGGGTAGCCAATGTTTTTATGTTTATTATTAAAGATACGTTTCATTCCAAGCTCATTTCTCGTTGGAGGCTTATAATGGTAAAGTCTAAAACCTTCTGTAGTTTGACACTAGGTTTTGTACTAAGTGGGATTAGTTAGGAATACGTGATAATTTTTTGTTTTTATGTATAAAATTTAGCATTAAATGCATGTTTTGTCAAAATGAATTTTGACACCTAAAATTGCAAGAAATGCTAAAAAAGAGCGAAAATTGGAATTTGAGTGTAAAAATGAGAAAAAGCTTTGAAAGGTCTTTGAAAATCCTTTAAAGATTTTTAAAAAGTTTGTGAAAGTCCAGAAAACTGCCTTTGAAGATCCTTTGAAAAAATCCAATAAAATGTGAAGCGCATTGCAAAATAAACCGAAAATGACCAAAAAAGCAAAAAAGATACGCGCCATATGGCGCATTTCTATTTTTTGCAGATATAATTTTTTAAAAATAAGGCGTTATTAAAGATTCTTAATGTAAAAAGATTTCCACTTTCATTTTTCATTTTAAATGATGTTTTAGATGGAATTTTGTGGTGCTTTTAAGTGGCTTTTCATTTTCAATTTGATGCTTTAAATGAATCTTAAGAAGAGGGAAACTTGCTTCGCCTTCACCCGTAACGAGCCAATGAGGTTATCATTGCGCAAGAATTGACAACGGTTTGTGAAAAAATCAATCCTTATCAAAATTTTGCGTCTCTCCCTAGAACCGTTACCATTCCTAAAGACATTACCGCTGGGACAAAGAATGTGATTGCACGCGGCAAAGGTGGAAGGGTTGCAATGGGGCTTTTTACCGGACAAGGCGTGATTGATGTAAAAGTCATGCGGCGCACCACCACGGTAAAAATATGGACAGCCTATGATCCGCAAGCACAAGTCTTTACCCCCGATGAAACACGACAAATCACCGGCATTGACTTTCATCTTTGTAAAATTGGCAATCAAGCCCATGATCTGGTGATTGATTTGGTGACCACTGAAAACGGTTATCCTACCGCTGATATTCAAGCCCAAACCTCCTATTCCATGAAGGGCGCCAAAACGGGCTGGGCGAGCGCACGCTATGCTGTACCCTTGTTAGTGCCCGATGATCGTTTGACCGCCTTTGTCATTAAGACCGATGATGGTGATCATTCCGTATCACTTGCCAAACTTGGGGATTTTGATAAAGAACATCAAAGGTATGTTTCCAGTCACCCTTATGTGACGGGTCCACGCTTTTCTTCTGTGAATGCAAAAAGCTGGAGCGCGCACCAAGATGAAGCCTTAGCCTTTCGGGTGTTGGCCGCCCGCTACAAGCAAACAGAAAAAACAGTGGATTTAGGCAGCTTTGATCTTGTGGACTGTTCTGATTTACAAATCCGTGCAGCCATTGAATTGCCTTCAAGCGATTGTTCTGTCATCTTTGAAATTGAACGCAATAATGGCACGGTTTATCAATTGTTGCCCTTTCAATTGCTCAGTCTAACCGAATATATCAGTGAAAAAGTCAAGCTTCGCGCTATTCTCAAAGGTACAGAAAAGCTCTCGCCGGTGTTATTTGCTCCCGTGCAATTGATTGCAGGAAAGATTCATAAAACAGCAACCTATGTCACGAGAGCTTTTGCCTTTGGGGAAAAGGCAAGATTAACCAGCTATATCAAAAGCTTTTTACCAGGTGGTTCTTGCTTAACCCTCGAGATGCAACTGGATGATGGTGCTTTTACCCCTTTAAAACTCGATGAAACAGAACAGCTTTCTGAACCCCTTTGGACAGAGCGCAAGTTTATTAGCAGTGACAAAACAGGAGGACATGCGCGCCTTAAACTTACCCTTACCGGTGGACCAGCGGCACGGTCCATGGTGTGTGATTTTGGCGCCGGTATCATATAATGGGAGAATGAGAGATGACAAAAACTAAAAAACTCGACATGGAATTGCCTCAAGAAGGACGCTTTATCAGTTCTGAATTCCCCATTTTACGCGATAACCTCAACAAACTTGATCAAGCCCTTATAGAAGTTGAAGAAAAGACAAACGAAAAAGCGCCTTTACAACATAAGCATACAATTAGTGATGTGACGGGGCTAGAAACAGCCCTTAATGGCAAAATGGCAGCGAATAAAACCTTCACTTTTGCCGATTTAAGCGATATCGAGGGGGAAAAAGATGCCGCCAACAATTATGTGCTTTATAAATCAGGCAACAATAATTTTACCTTTGGCAGTGCGATATCGCTGTTAGGCACCCATCAACATAAAACAGAAGATATTGTAGGACTTGATGACTTTAGAGCTAAGATTAATGAAGATCTGACCAGCTATGGGCGCTTAAAACAAGCCAATGAATGGCAAAGCTACAATAAATTTACCAGCAAAGTCACCATGAGTGGTGGTTTGGAACTGCTGAACAATTCATCACTGAATCTTATCCATAATGGTGAAGTGGTGACAAATTTAAGCACAAGCGGAAGCTCGCTTAAAGGACCCCTGAAAATCGATGGTGATGTTGTTTATACCAAGGCGCAAGTAGATGCCGCCATTTTGGCAGAGATAAAGAGTCTTAAAAAAGATTTGACCGATAAAATCACAAATTGGCCGGCTCTTGCTGATGCTGAATTGCTCTATACGCAGAACGGAAAAATTGAATGGCCCGATTGGGTCACGGATAAAACCAAAGTCGAAATTACAGCCTGGGGCGGTGGCGGTAGTGGTGGTGCAACTAATAATCCATATATGGGTGGTGGTGGTGGTGGCGGCGGTTGTTCCGTATGGTATGGCTATAAAGCCAGTTTAAACGGTCATCAAGATATCATCATTGGTAAAGGAGGGACTTCTGTTTCAGAACTTAGTAAGACAGGAAATTCTGGAGGCACAACAACCGTTGGCAAAAATTTTATCACTGCTACAGGAGGAAATGGTGGCTACAGTGGTCTTCATTCTTTAGGTTCTGGTGGTGCTGGAGGCGTGGGAGGAAATTTTGGTTTAGCAACAGACGAACATCCAGGAATTGCCAAAAGCGGCAATGGTTATGCTGGAACGAATGGAAGAAAAGGCGTAAGCGGAAATGGCGGTGATGCTGGGGGTGATACATCAAGAGGTGGGGGTGGTGGAGTTGGAAGTGGTGGGAAAGAAGATTATACTTCAGGAAAAGCAGGGCGTGGTTTTGGGGGTGGCGGTGCTGGCTCTCGCTATTACCTTTATCCAAGCGGTGCTGGTGCTGATGGTGCTGTTCTTATAAGATTATGGAAAGAATAAATACAAAACCAAAGATAGCGCAATTCAAATGGATAGTTGTTGTATAAAACAGTCTTTGTATGTTTTTAAGTCTTTTTATCGCTCTTTCAAAGCCCTTTTAAAGGGCTTTTTTGACTGACACTGTCAGGCTTATGAAGCATGCTGTTACTTGTTAGTGTCTCTTCATTGATTTGGAGAGCAAAATGGCAACAGAATTTAATCATGGTATTCGTCTCATTGAGGATGGTCAAGCGTCTCGCCCCTTAGAGATGTTTAGCCAAACCGCTATTGGGGCGGTTGTTACAGCCCCTGATGCGGATGCACAGATCTATCCCTTTAATGAGCCCGTGTTGGTCTTTACCCATGAGACAGAGAAAATCCAAAAGCTTGGGCAAAAAGGCACAGCCCTTGATGTTATCAATGCCGTGCGTGCACAAGGAATTGAGGCACAAGTGATCCTTGTGCGGGTGGAAGAAAAATCCACTATTGCTGAAACACAAACCGAAATGGTAGGGTCAAGTGTTGCTTTAACTGGTGTTCATGCGCTAAAACATGCACGGGGGCATTTGGGTGTGGAGCCTAGAATTCTCTTAGCACCAGCTTATAGTGCAGGGCGGCTTGATAATGCTAAAAATCCACTAGCAGATGCTCTAGAGCAGGTTGCCGAAAAGCTACAAGCCATTGCCGTGTTTGATACGGGAGGCAAAAATACGGAAGAAAGCCTTGCCTTTCGGGCGGATTTCTCTTCACGCTTTTGTTATCTCATTGACCCCTTTGTGCGTGTAGCAAATGTTGAGGGGGGCTTTAGCATTAAACCGGCAAGCCCCTTTGCAGCCGCTATGTTTATCAAACGGGACAAACAAAAAGGGGGTGTTTTTTGGTCACCCTCCAATCAAGATGTCAAAGGTATTTTAGGCACAGCACGCCCCATTAGCTATTTTGATGGGGAAATTGATCATGAGGCTAATCGTCTCAATCAAGCCGATATCGCCACCTTTATTCCAGCCCGCCTTAGCCAAAATTCCCAAGGACAACCGTCTGCCAATGGGCGCATTTTATGGGGCAATCACACCACCTCGAGTGATCCACTCTGGCGCTTTGTCAATGTGGTGCGTACCCGCGCCGCCTTGGAAAAGGCCATCATTAACAATTTGCGCCCTTGGGCCAATGACGAAAACCTGACCGGTCAACATGTGATTGCCATTACCCGCAGCCTTACACAGTTTCTTGATGATATGATTGTCCGTGGTGCCCTTTTAGGGGGGCGGGTTTGGTTTGACCGTGATTTGAATTCCAACAGCAATTTGCAATTGGGAAAACTGCGGGTGGAATTTGATGCAGAAGAAGTCCCCCCTCTCGAAGATTTAAGCTTTGGAAGCCGGCGCAATGGCGCTTACTTTAATCGGCTCTCTGAAGATATCCAAAATAAAATGACCCATACTTTTGGTGATACGCTTGATACCTATCGCAAAGCAGCAAGGAGTAACGCATGACTTTAAGAATTGTTCGTGGTTTTACCCTGATTGTTGATGATGATGTAAACCTTCATCTTGATCTTGAAACACTCAAACTTCCAACGTTGGAAGAAATCACCGAAACCTATCAACCTGGTGGCTCTGATATGCAAATTGATGTCAGTGGTCTTGGTGTGAAAGCTTTAAGCTTACAAATGAAGATCCACAGCCATACCCCCGAAATCATCGGCATTTTTGGTGGTTCTCCAGGGGTTCGTCATAAATTTACCGGCAAAAAACATGTGGTGTCTGAAGAAGATGGACGCGAGCATGAACATTCCATTGATGTCACGGGGCGTTTGGTCAAAGTTGATAGCGAAAGCTTAACAGCTGGAAAAGCCACAGGCTATGATTGTGAGATCAAAAATATTTGGGACTATACGGAATTTTGGGATGGTTCTGTTTTGCACCGCTTTTCCTTTAAACGAGGCGGTTGGTTGGTGCGCAATGGACAAGAGATCGGTGGGCGCCGCCGCGCTATACTTAATTTATAGGAATTGATCATGACCAGTTTACAAACAAGTGTCGCTGTGGAATTGCAGGTTCCCCTTGTCTATCAAGACAAGGATGGCAAAGAAGCCACACAACACAAATTGACCTTTTATCGCCCAAACTTCAAACAAGCACGCCAATTAGCCGTGTTAATGGGACCACAGTTGGCAAAGTTCATTCTCCCCGCTTTAGAAGAAGATAAAACACCCTTGAGCAATGATGTTCTCATTTTCAAGCTTTGTGAGACTTTACTTACCCATGAAGCCATGGAAGGAATCGCTGAACTTTTGGCAGAGATGTCTCATGAATCCGTTGAATTGATTAATCGTCTTGATTTGCTTGATCTTGTGGCTGTTTTTAAGGTTTTTTTTGCTTTTTTTCCCAAACTCCAATCCTCTATGCCGGACAATTTGGAGCCGAACTAGCCCTTTATTACCACTGGTCGGCTCTAGAGATCAATCAGATGGATTGGCTGGACGTCATTGCCTACCGCGAAGAATTAGCCCGCTTGAAACAACAAGAATATGAAAGCCAAATGTTAGGATGAGAGGCAATCATGGATGTTTCCCTTGTTATCCGTTTTGTGAATCATCTCCAAGAAGGGATCGCTTCTGCCAAGCAAGACCTCAGAGCCTTTAGCCTTGATATTGCGCATTTCAAAAACCAGACACGCAAGCATTTTAAAGGGTGGTTTGACCCTAAGCATCTAAAAGAAGCGACAGAAAATGCGCAAAATGCTTATAACCATGCGCGTGGGCGTATGGTGGGGGCTGTTGCTCAAACCGCAACCTTAATCGCCCCTCTTTATAAAGCCATGCAATTTGACCAATCAATGAAGGGCTTGGAAAAGGTTCTGGATGCCCCCCTTGATCGTTTAAAAGAATTGCGCCGTTTTGCTTTGGAAACCTCAACAAAGATTCCTCTCGCCGCCCGTGAAGTTTTAGAATTGATGACCAGTGCCAGCCAAGCAGGCATTGGTGAACAAGATCTCGAGGCTTTTAGTATTTATGCCGCCAAAGCCGCCGTTGCCTTTGATATGACGGGGGACCAGATTGGGGAACGCTTTGCCAAATTGCGCAATGTCTTTAAGCTTAATCAGGCAGGCATTGAAGATTTAGGCGATGCCATCAATCATCTCTCCAATCACATGGCGGCAAAGGCAAGTGAAGTTACAGACTTTACCAATCGGGCGACCGGTGCGGCAACCATGTTTAAACTCACCGCTCGTGAAACCGCAGCCTTTGGGACGGCAATGATTTCTGCTGGTATTGTACCAGAGAGTGCAGCGCGTGGTTTTAATTCCATCAGTGCGCGTATTCGGGCAGGGGGAAAACATATTGAAGATGCTTTCAGTAATATTGGTCTCTCCCGCCAAAAATTTATGGAAGATTTGGACAAGGATGCCACAGGTACCTTGGTGCGCTTTTTTGAAGCCTTAGGCAAATCAGAAAAAGGCATGAATTCTCTGATCGCCGTTGCAGGACGCGATTTTACGGGAGACTTTGCCAAACTAGTCAATAACCCCGAACTGTTACAACAAGCCTTAAAGTTTGTTGAAGACCCAAAAATCTTTAAAGGCTCTGTTGAACAAGAGGCAGACAAACAAGCAACCGGTGCCATGCGGCAATTTGAACTGTTACAAAACCGCGTTGTGGCTTTAGGGGTGACCATCGGTGAAGTGTTGTTGCCCCATGTCAACAGTTTAATGGCCAGTGTGGGTGGTTTTCTAAACGTGCTGATGGCATGGGCTAATGAACACCCTGTTTTAACCGGTGTGATCATCAAAACCATTGCCGCCCTCATGGCTTTTAATATTGCTTTGCGGGTTGTGCGTTTTACCATGGCGGGTACCCGCCTTGGGGTTCTTCAATTAATCGGCTCTTTTATCAAGATGAGGGCTGTTAGCGGTGCGCTGAAAGCCAGTTGGCGCGGGCTCTTGGCTTCAGGGCGTTCACTGGGCTTGCTTACTGCAGGACTTGGGGCAAGTTCACTGCAACTCTTGCGCCCTATGACTTTATTGATGGGCGCGTTGCGGGGGATTGCAATTTCAGGTACAGCATTTGCTGCCTCTTTTGGTTGGATAGGAACTGTGATCGAGGTGGTTGGGGCTGGCATTGCCTCTGTTGTTGGGGCTGTTTTTTCGCCAATCGGGGCAGCGGTTGCTGCTGCTATAGCTGTCATATTGGCTCAGTGTTTTATTTTGTGGAAATATTGGGACCGCTTTTCTTCTTTTATAAAAGGCTTTGCACGGGGGATAACACGTGCTTTTGGGCGAGCCTTTGAAGCTGTCATGCGTTTTTTGGTGCCGATACCAGCACCATTACCCGTTGGAAAAACATCATTGCTGCTGCCTTTGATTTCTCTCACCATTGGCAAAAGCTTAAACAGGGACTTGCCTCTGTTTCCAAGTGGTTTGGTAATGTGTGGGATGGGATTAAACAAAGCCTTTCCAATTTTTGGGGGTGGCTTTGTGGCTTTTTTGCCCGCGAAAAGCTCTCTGAGAGTGCCAAGGCTGGTATGGAACAAGCCGGAGAAGATTTAGCAGATTCGATTGTCGATGGCTTTATGTCGTCTATCTCACAATTGATAGATTTTTGTAAATCTTTGCCTCGCCGCATAAAGGGGTGGATTGGGTCGATTGATTTTAGAGATTATTTGCCAAGTTTTTTGGGAGGCAAAACGCCTATCCAACCACTTGTGCAATTTGCAAGCGCAGGGCGTGACAATGCCCCTCTCACAGAGCAGCGAGAGAAAGAGCGCGTCCCCATTACGCACAATCAAAATGTCACGGTGCATGTCAATGGCGCACGTGATCCTGTTGCAACCGGTTATGCGGTTCGTCATGCTTTGCAACGGGCAGGAGCCAATGCCTTGCACGGCGGAACAGAGTAATGGAGACAATAGAATGAAGGGAATAGAATGAGAGGGGATGGAGCATGCAAGATCCTTTGCTGATGTTAGGACCGCATCAATTTTATGTGGACTGGTTGAATTTCCAATCTTTTGAGGAAGAGTTTTCTGCTTCATGGGTTTGCTTAGAACGTTTTGGCCGTTCCCCTGGTTTGCAATTTACCGGCTATGGCAATGACCCTAAAACCCTCCACGGGGTATTATTTCCAGAAGAGTTTGGAGACCGTGCGGCTATTGATGCTATCACCAGAACAATTCGAAGAGCCAAGCCCGTTCAGATGATCCGTTGGATGCGTGATGATAGCTACAGTGCTTTGATGCATGGTTTAGTCGTGATTACCCATATTCGTAAAGACCATGATTACATTAACCGTTCTGGTCAATCGGGGCGCATTCGCTATTCCATAAGCCTGTTACCGTTTTTTGATTGGGGAAAACCGCAAGGTCAATATCAAATAGGGCAATACCAAGAGGGGCAAGAGGAGGACACCCCATGAAGATTCCCGCAAAGCAGTTTGTGGTCGAGCTTGAGGATATGAGTTTAGATCTGATTTGTTATCACCATGCCTTGTCTGTTTTAGGAGACCGGCGGCAAGCGGGTTTATTAAAAGGCTATTTAGAAGCCACGCTGGAGGCTAATCCAGAGATTGCGGGATATGGGGCTTTTTTACCGCGGGGCTTAAAAGTCTTTTTGCCTGAATTTGTCTCATGCGAAAAGAACAGTGTGGTCAAACGGCTATGGGATTAATGCGCACATATCCCTTTATTGAGGTAAGGGTGGGGGAGAAACTTGTTCATGAGGTTTTTTACCAGCGTCTTTTAACGGCAACCATCACGGATAATACGAGTAATGAAGCCGATAGCTTTGAAGCAGAATTTGATGATAGCGGCAATGATTTAGAAGTTCCAGCAGCGGGCAGTGCACTCCATGTCACCTTTGGTTATGAGAACAGCATTCGTGCCTTTATGGGGCGTTTTGTTGTAGAATCGGTGATCAGTTGTGGGGGCAGTGATGGAGAGATTTTACGCCTTTGTGGCAAAAGTGCTTCCATGCGTGCGGAGATCAAAGAACAGATGAGCGAACATTTTGACCATCAAACCATTGGCAAGATTGTTGAGACCCTTGCCAAACGTCATGGCTATCAAGCAAAGGTGAGTCCCCAATTTACCAAACAAACCTTGCCTTATGTGGTGCGCACGGATCAATCGGCAATTGATTTTTTAACCCGCCTTGCTGACCGAATGCAGGCGCGTTTTTTGATCAAAGACAATAAGTTTTTATTTTTAAGCGGGGACAATCTTCCTCTCCAGACAATTCATCAACAGGATTGTTCCCATTGGGAATTTAGTCTCGAGCCGCGCACCCAATATGGCACCATTGAAGCCTCTTATTTTGATCGCGCAAAAGGGCAACAGCATTCTGTCAAACATCGCACGGGGTATACGGGGCCCATTCGCCGTCTACGAACCTGCTACCCTTGTGAGAGCCAAGCACAAGCAGCAGCAGCCTCTGAGTCGGAACGTCTTTGCCGCGCGATGGGCAGTGGTTCTGTAAGCCTTGAGGGGCGCCCTGAGATCATGGCGGGTCAACCACTGCTATTGCAAGGATTCCGTAGAGAAATCAATGGTCCATGGCATGCGGCAACCGTGACCCATCGCTATGAAAAGCAAAGCGGATACACCACAGAAATCACCTTTGAGGCACCAAATCAAGGAAAAGAGGTATGAGAAAATTAAATGTGTTAGAAGCAGAAAACCCAAGAGATACTTTTGCCTCTTCTTTTCGGCAACTGCCCCATAATATTGAAGCAGAACAAGCTTTGCTTGGGGCAATCATGATCAATAATAATGCGCTTGAGAGCGTTGCTGATTTTCTCAAAGCAGAACATTTTTTTGAAGCCCTTCATCAAAGGCTTTTTGATATCATCTCACAAATTGTTCAAAAGGGAAAAGTTGCAGATCCCATTACCATGAAGCCCTTTATTGCAAATGATGAGAAAGTTGGAGATATCACAGTTTTTAATTATGTGGTGCGTTTAGCCAAAGAAGCAGTCACAATCATCAATACTCAAGAGTATGGGGGCGTCATTTATGATCTGTTTATTCGGCGTTCTTTAATTAATCTTGGCACTCAAATTGTGAATAGATCTTTTGATGCTCCTCTAGAACTTAGTCCTTTACAACAAATTGAAGCGATTGAAAATCAGTTATTTGCATTAGCCGAAAAGGGCAAATATGAGGGTGGTTTTGAAAAGTTTAATACCGCCATTACAAAGGCACTTAACATGGCAAGTGCTGCGAAACAGCGTTCTTCAAAGCTTTCTGGTATGGCAACCCATATTAAAAGCCTTGATGCGAAAATGGGTGGGTTGCAAGCATCTGATTTGATTATTCTAGCAGGGCGCCCCGGTATGGGGAAAACGTCCCTTGCAACCAATATTGCTTTTAACATTGCCAATGCTTGCAAGCGTGATAGCAACACAAAAGAAGGTGAAGGGGGGATTGTTGGTTTCTTCTCTCTTGAAATGTCAACAGAACAGCTTGCAACCCGCATGATCTCAGAACAAACGAAGGTTTCTTCTTCTGATATACGGCGGGGGAATCTTTCTGATGATCAGTTTATAAACATTGTTCACATGACGCGTTCCCTTCAAACCATTCCTCTTTATATCGATCAAACGGGGACTGTATCTCTTGCGCAATTGGCTGCGCGTGCAAGGCGTCTTAAACGACAACATGGTCTAGATGTTTTGATCATTGATTATATCCAACTGATGACAAGCGGTTCAAAGCGTTCTTTAGAAAACCGCGTTCAAGAGATTACAGCCATCACCATGGGGCTTAAAGCACTTGCAAAAGAACTCAATATTCCCATCATTGCGCTTTCATAATTATCACGACAAGTTGAAAACCGTACAGATAAACGTCCACAACTGTCTGATTTACGGGAATCAGGTTCAATTGAGCAAGATGCCGATATTGTGTTGTTTGTTTATCGTGAAGAATATTATCTCAACAATGAAGAACCAAAAGAAGGCACGCTTGAATATCACAAATGGAAAGAGGCAATGGAGGAAGCCAAGGGCAAAGCTGAGGTTATCATAGCCAAGCAACGTCATGGTCCAACAGGAATCGTCCCTCTTGCTTTCCAATCTGACTTTACATGCTTTAGTGATTTAACAGATCATACTCATCTCTCAGAAATATCTGCTTGAGCTCAAAATGATGATCCGATGATTGAGAAGAAAAAAACCATCGATTCTCATAAACAATTACGAATCTTAAAACACCCTTTGAAAGGCCTTTGAAGACCCTTTGAGAACCCCTTAAAAATCATGTGAAAAAAAATAAATTGGTACAAAACCTAGTGTCAAAATATACAAAACCCGCTGGCAAGCTACAGTGGAGGAATGTGGCGGTCGCTATTACACACTTTGCTAGTATCCAATGCTGTGCGGGGGGGGGCCTTGACATTTAAAATGTTTTTTTAGTTTTTTCTTACACAGTTTTACTCCACGCAGATTTTTCTGCTTATAACGGGCAAAAGGTTGGTTTTGGTTGTTTAAACATGAAGCAGGTTTGAAATGAGAGAATTTTATGATATTTGTGGGCCTCGTTTAATAAGCTAAGCAGTAAACTATCATTATAAATCAATATGTTGAATTGTTACTGTAAAACATTATCATTTAGCTCAATAGGCATATAAAATTTTCATATGCGGTATTTTTGCTTATGGAGTAGCAAATATTGAGGGGAGATCTGATTTGTAGAGCTTATAAAGGTACAAGCGGGGCGGTTATGATATTTTCTAGCTTCCAATGTTGTAATAGCTTTTCTGTTTAAGTATATTTATTAGAGGTGTTTTAAATTCTCATTTAAATTCAGCCGCAAATCCTGCTTATCGCTTATGTGCAAGTGATTTTAATTGCTTCAATATGAAAGAGGGTTGGAATCTCCTGTATTGGGAGTATGAATCGATATATTATCCATTAAGAAAAGCACATGAAAAGATCAGCAGTTAGAAACTACCAAAAAACTAGATTATTTATAGATTTATGGGAATGAGAAACTTCATCTTTTAGCTGGAGAGGCAGTTGTGAAGTTATAAGTTAATGATCATCATTATATCTATCCACCTTTCATGTTATTTTTTGTCGTTAAATGTTTCTCATTTATCATAGATTCTTTTCGTTTTCGAAATGCTGTTCAATATGCAGGTTATTTTATTGGTCTTTTCTTTTTTAAATTTTACTTTAGAATCCTTCTTATTTCTGATTAAGAAGAAGAATTTAAGGACCTACAAAGAAATTTGTAACAGAGAGAGAGCAATTAATATTGAGAGAGGGGGAAAATGGTTAAGAGATTTCAGATATGGAAAAAAGCTAAGATTATTGTGACTGTAGGGGGACTTTTTTCGATTGTTTATGCAATAGATGCCAATAGCTTGCAGGAAGTGAATGATGATTCGTTTTATTTTTTGAAACGTGGTATGTTTTCTTATAAAAATGGACATATAGATCAGGCTATTTCAGCACTGTATAGTGCTGCTAAGAGAGGCCATATTGGTGCAAATTGGAAACTTGGCTCTATCTACGCAAACGGTGATGGTGTTCCTAAAGATGATTACAAAGCCTATCATTTTTTTGCCTATATCGTTGAAAAAGGCGCTGATCTTGGTTCAGAGGATGAAAGTTATGTTTCTGATGCATTGGTTAGACTTGCGGGATATATAAAAAAGGCATTCCTCAATCGCTCGTGAAACCTAATCCTTCTTATGCTGCTCGTCTTTATATGCAGGCTGCGGTGAACTATGGAAATCCTAATGCTCAGTATCATTTAGAAAAAATATTTTTAGAGGGAGAGGGAAGGGAGAAAAATCTTATACAAGCAGCACGATGGTTTCAACTTTCAGCAAAAAAAGGAAATCCTTCTGCCCAAGCGATGCTTGGAAATATGCTTCTTCAAGAAGGAAAAATCATTCGCGGTACGGCAATGTTAACTGCTGCCTATGAAAAAGCTAACGTAAAAGACAAAAAATGGATTCGATCTTTGCAAGAGCAAGGTTTTACTCTTTGTAATGAATTTGAGAGACGTACAGCAATGTCACTGGTCGCTGATATTTTAAAAGATAAAAATTTTTAAAATATTTGATTGTAATAATTTTTATATTCTCTCATCTGTTCTTAAACTTCTCCTTTCTATGTCTAATTTTATAGTAGAGATAGCTTTTTACAACACTATAATGGCTAATGACTTAGGATTTTAGATAAAAATTCTTGCGCTCTTGGTGTTCTGGCTTCTGGATGAGAAAAGAATTCTTTGGATGAACAGTCTTCAAGAATTGTTCCTTGATCTATGAAAATAACACGCTCCGAGACTTTTTGTGCAAAGCCCATTTCGTGTGTTACACAAATCATCGTCATGCCTTCTTCTGCTAAACTGATCATGACATCGAGTACTTCACCTACCATTTCAGGATCTAGAGCAGATGTTGGTTCATCAAAAAGCATAACGTGTGGATCCATGGTTAAAGCACGTGCAATAGCAACACGTTGTTGTTGTCCTCCAGAAAGTTGACCAGGATATTTGTCTTTATGTTCGGTCAGTCCAACGCGCTCAAGATATAACAAACCACGTTCAAGCGCTTCTTTTTTGCTGCGTTTTAGAACTTTGATTTGTGCAATTGTCAAATTTTCTGTGACAGATAAATGGGGGAAAAGCTCGAAGTGTTGAAATACCATTCCCACCTGACTGCGCAATTTAGGCAGATTCGTTTGTTTTGAATGCACTGGTATTCCATTAATCCAAATTTCACCTTTTTGAAAAGGAACGAGAGCGTTAATGGTTTTAATGAGTGTTGACTTTCCTGATCCTGATGGTCCGCAAATGACAACCACTTCTCCTTTATTAATGTTAGTTGTACAGTTTTTTAGGACTTGAATTTCGCCATACCAATTAGAAACATTTTTTATTTCGATCATATGCGTGGACATTTTTTTTCCTTGTTAGCGAATAATGGATACTTTTTTTTGTAAATATAAAACAATTTGTGACAGTGTAAAACAGATCACAAAATAGAAAATAGCTGCTAAGATATAAGCTTCTTGCTTTACACCAAAATTATTCGCAGCAATATCAAAACCATTCAAAAGGCTATGACCGCTGATGGCATAAACAAGGGTTGTATCCTGAAAAAGGATAATGACTTGGGTTAAAAAGACTGGAAGCATATCTCTAAAGGCTTGAGGAAGAATAACAATATACATACTTTGCCAATATGTCATTCCAAGAGCTTGTCCCGCATATTTTTGTCCTTGCGGGACTGAACGGATACCAGCACGCATAATTTCAGCAAAATAAGCTGTTTCAAATGCAGTAAAGGTAATGAGTGCTGATTTATTGGCACCGATGGATGTACCGGTTAAAAAAGGAAGAAGCACGAAAAACCATAAGATAACCATTACAAGTGGTATTGAACGCATAGCGGTTATGTAAACGATTGCAAACCAAGAAAGAATCTTTATGGAAGAAAGGCGCATCATTGCTAAAAATGTGCCGAAAATAAACCCTAATACTGTTGCAAAAAGAGTTAGAAAAACGCTAAAGAGCAAGCCTGATAAAATGTAAGAACGAAATACATCAAAAGTAAAAAAGGAAAAATCAAAATCTGAAAAATTGAAAGGAAAATAAAGTCCAAACTGAGAGCTTATGAAATTTATCATATTCAATTTCCCTTTGTTTGAAGATTAGGAATTTTAAGCGTTTGTTCAATGATTGTCATCACAATGAACACAAATAAGGCTATAAGAATATAAAGGATCGTGACAAGCAAATAGTTTTCATAAACATGACTTACTTCTTCAATTGCTTGGTATTGAAATTGCATGAGCTCATTGATTGAAACGGCGAATGCTATAGATGAATTTTTCACAATGCCCATTGCTTCTGAAGTAAGCGGCGGCATAATTGCACGCATAGCACGCGGTAATATAATATATCGGTAACTTTGGTAAGTTGTAAATCCCATTGCCATTGCAGCATAGCGTTGTCCTGAAGGAATTGCTTCAATGCCTGAACGAACCTGTTCTGCGATGCGTGCTGATGTAAAGAATCCCAATGCGCATGTTACTAAGAGAATCGGGGAAAATTTCATCGCTGGTGGATAAATTTTAGGAACAACGAAATACCATAAAAATACTTGTACAAGGAGGGGAATGTTACGCATAATCTCCACCCAAATAGCACCGATTGTGCGAAATATGCAATTGATGATGGATGTTTTGGGTAAAGTGCGCATTGTTCCTATAATAACACCACAAAATATGGCTAATATCAGCGAAGTGATGGACAATATAACCGTATTTTTTAAGCCATCGAGAAGCGTATCTAAATAGGTATGGCTCACACCAGGAGTACCCAAACATCCTGTTACCAGTGTTTGAGTAAGGTCATCTCTACAAAGGAAAGAAAAGTCCATTAATTGATATTTCCTCAAATTAGTCATTCACAAACAGAACAATACATCCAAGTTTATTTACATAGGTGGAATTTATTAAAAAGTGAACTAAAATATAAACCACACTCAATTTTTAAAGAGTGTGGTTTTTTCAAATTTTATAAATCTTCTTCTGTGTAGCTTTCCCGAGGCTTATTATTTGGGTGATCCCAAGCATATCTTGTTTGTTTTGATAAGGGAAGATTCATTACAGTATTGGCAGGTGGGATCGGCTTCATAAACCACTTATCATAAAGTTTTTCAAGTGATTCGTCTTTAATTTGACGGAGAATACTGTCGTTGATTACTTGTTCAAATTTTTTGTCATGTAATCTAAGCATGCAGGCGATGGGTTCGACTGAAAGTACGGTGTCAAGAATGACATAATCAGATGGATTTTTTGATTTGGCAATATGTCCAGCAAGAATTGAGGCATCCATAACAAAGGCATCGGCACGACCAGATTCAAGCAATAAGAAGCTATCTCCGTGATCCTTTCCTTTGACAACATTAAAATGAATGTTTTTTGCCCGTTTATTCTTACGAATAAGTTGAACGGATGTCGTACCGGTGGTCGTTGCAACTGTTTTTCCATTTAAATCTTCAAGAGATTTAATGTTAGAATTTTTCTTAACAGCGATCCGAACCTCTTCAACGTATGTTGTATAAGCAAATGCTGCTTCTTTACTGCGGGCAGTATCATTTGTTGTTGAGCCACATTCAAAATCATAAGTACCATTTTTCAAGAGAGGAATTCTATTTTGAGAAGTGATGGGAAGATAATGAATTTTAATTGGTTTACCAATTTTTTTTGAGATATCATTAATGATCCGTTCTGCCATTTCTGTGTGAAAACCTACATATTTATTATTCCCAAGGGCATAGGCTAACCCCGATGATTCACGAACACCTAAAGTGATTTCCCCTGTTCGTTTTATTTTTTCAAGGGTATCGTCTCCAGCGTGCGCAATACTTGTAAGCCCAATGGCTGCAGCTGCAATAAACATTAACAATGATTTCTTCATTTATGTCCTCCATTCATTTATTTTTTAGTCACTCAGAATATACTGTTTGAACAGCGTAGCATAGTTATTTTTCTGAGTAGATTTTTTGTTATCTCACAAAATGAGGGCTGTACTTTCTTAATTGACATTAAGATGAATCCAAACAGGAACATGGTCGGATGGTTTCTGATATCCCCTTACCTCTGTTTGACTATGAGCACAAATAAGGTGATCAACAGCTTCTGGTGATAGGAGTAAATGATCAATACGAATCCCATTATTTTTAAGCCAAGCCGCCGCTTGAAAATCCCAGAAACTAAAGGAGGGGGTATCGGTAACATTCCGGATAGCATCGTAAAGACCTAAATGAAGAATACGTTGGAATGCCTTTCTTGTTTGTAGAAGAAACAAGGCATCTTGACTCCATTCTTGAGGTTTCTTTGCATCGAGTGGGGTGGGGATGACATTATAATCACCGGCTAGAATAAGAGGCTCTTCATAGGCAAGCAGTGATTTTGCATGGGCATATAATCTTTCCATCCATTCCATTTTATAGAAATATTTTTCACTCTCAATAGGGTTTCCATTTGGCAAATAGAGCGAGGCAACACGCACAACACCTTTGTTTGTTGAATAAACGGCTTCAATATAGCGTGTTTGTTCATCATTATCATTGCCTGGTAATCGACGGATTACTTCATCTGGTGTTTTTTTAGAAAGAATCGCAACGCCATTAAAACTTTTTTGTCCGTGTGTTTCTATATGGTAACCTAGACTTTCAATTGCATCGCGTGGAAAATTTTGATCAATACTTTTTATTTCCTGTAGACAAACTATGTCCGGCTGATTTTTCTGTAGCCATTGGCACAACGTTTCATGTCGGGCTTTTATTCCCGCAATATTCCACGTTGCTATTTTCATGGTGTTTATCATTAGATATTAAATATGCAATTCAATTTAATTGACTGCATCCATATTTTATTATGTTTCATCGCTCATTTTTCTATTTAAGTTGATATTACTATGGTAAATTGATTTATCAAGGGTACAAAAACAATTTGAAAGTTTTAAATTTAATTTATTTTTATTTTTACGAACTTTCTGTTGTTTAGTTCTTGACGAATGTCTGTGTTCTCGCTATTAGACACGAATATAACCGATGTTGAAGTGATCATTTGTTTTGGGTATGCTCCAAAAGGTCCTTCGAATGGATGTTAAGAAGATTAAAAGCAAATGCTAGTGCAAAAGGCTATTGCCTTCTCTGCTTGTGATCGGGTAGACTGTTTTTAGCAGCTGTGCCCGATTTTGTATGTAGAATCGGTATCCATTTCGATTCTGTTGAAGTGGGTAAAAATAAATAAAAAGCCCAGGTTGGGTAAGAAGAATGTAGATCGAAAAGAGGAAGGTTGCATGCCTACCGTAAACCAATTGATTCGCAAGCCGCGTATAGCGCCAGTTAGACGGAATAAGGTTCCTGCTTTGCAGTCGAATCCACAGAAGCGTGGTGTTTGCACACGTGTTTATACAACAACGCCGAAGAAACCTAACTCTGCTCTTCGTAAGGTTGCTAAGATTCGCTTGACGAATGGATTTGAGGTAATTGGTTATATCCCTGGAGAGGGGCATAATCTTCAAGAGCACTCTGTTGTGATGATTCGTGGTGGTCGTGTGAAGGATTTGCCAGGGGTTCGTTATCACATTATTCGTGGTTTGCTTGATACGCAAGGTGTTAAGAATCGTAAACAGCGTCGTTCAAAATATGGCGCGAAGCGTCCAAAATAATATTGAGAGACAAAGCCAATGTCCCGTCGTCATAGAGCAGAAAAGCGTGAAATTAATCCAGATCCTAAGTTTGGTGATTTGGTTATTATGAAATTTATGAATGCCATTATGTTTGATGGTAAAAAATCAGTTGCAGAGCGTATTGTTTATGGTGCGCTTGATTCTGTAGAGAAAAGAGTGAAAACAGATCCTGTAGAGTTGTTCCATCGGGCCTTAGAGAATGTTTCTCCTCATATTGAGGTTCGTTCACGTCGTGTTGGTGGTGCTACTTATCAAGTTCCAGTTGATGTTCGTCCTGATCGTCGTCAGGCTCTTGCTATTCGTTGGTTGATTTCTGCGGCGCGCGGTCGTAATGAGACAACGATGATTGAGCGTTTATCTGGTGAATTGATGGATGCAGCTAATAATCGTGGTTCTGCTGTGAAAAAACGTGAAGATGTTCATCGTATGGCCGAAGCTAATCGTGCTTTTTCTCACTATCGCTGGTAGAAGTTTTAAACTAAGGCAAATATAATGGCTCGCGAATATAAAATTGAAGATTATCGTAATTTTGGTATTATGGCGCATATTGATGCTGGTAAGACCACAATGACTGAGCGTATTTTGTTCTATACGGGTAAGAATCATAAAATTGGTGAGACCCATGATGGTGCCTCTACGATGGACTGGATGGAGCAAGAGCAGGAGCGCGGTATTACGATTACATCTGCTGCAACGACCACTTTTTGGGAAGGGCGTGATGGTCGCAAGCGCCGCTTCAATATTATTGATACGCCAGGGCACGTCGATTTTACGATTGAGGTTGAGCGTTCTTTGCGTGTTCTTGATGGAGCAATAGCGTTATTAGATGCCAATGCTGGTGTGGAGCCTCAGACAGAAACCGTTTGGCGGCAGGCTGAGAAATATCGTGTGCCTCGCATGGTTTTTGTTAATAAGATGGATAAGATCGGTGCTGATTTCTATCGTAGTGTAGAAATGGTTGGTTCTCGTTTAGGGGCTAAGGCGCTTGTTTTACAGTTACCGATTGGTGCTGAAAATGACTTTGAAGGTGTTGTTGATCTTGTTGAAATGAAAGCTTTAAAGTGGGATGGTTCTATTGGTGCTTCTGCGGTGATCAGTGAAATCCCTTCTGATTTAAAGGAAAAAGCTGAAGAGTATCGCGAGAAGTTGATTGAGATGGCGGTGGAGGTTGATGAGGCTGCGACAGAGGCGTATTTGGAGGGTGTTATGCCAACCAACGAGCAGCTTGTTTCTCTTATTCGTAGGGGAACCGTAGAGGTTCAGTTTCATCCTGTTCTTTGTGGTACAGCTTTTAAAAATAAAGGTATTCAGCCGCTTTTAGATGCTGTTGTTTCTTATCTTCCTTCTCCAATTGATATTCCAGCGATTAAGGGCATCGATGTAAAGACTGAGTTTGAGACGACACGTGAGTTTTCTGATGAGGCTCCACTATCTATGCTTGCTTTTAAAATTATGAATGATCCTTTTGTTGGTTCGTTAACTTTCTGTCGTATTTACTCTGGTAAAGTTCATAAGGGTGTTTCTCTTGAGAATACTGTGAAGAAAAAGAAAGAGCGTTTAGGGCGTATGCTTCAAATGCATTCAAATTCTCGTGAGGATATTGAAGAAGCGTTTGCTGGTGATATTGTTGCTCTTGCTGGTCTTAAGGAAACAACAACAGGTGATACGCTTTGTGATCCTTTAAAGCCTGTTATTTTGGAGCGGATGGAGTTTCCAGAGCCCGTTATTGAGATTGCGATTGAACCAAAGACAAAAGCAGATCAAGAAAAAATGGGTATTGCTCTTAATCGTTTGGCAGCGGAAGATCCTTCATTTCGTGTTAAGTCGGATGAGGAGTCGGGTCAGACTATCATTGCTGGAATGGGTGAACTTCATCTTGATATTATTGTTGATCGTATGCGGCGTGAGTTTAAGGTTGAAGCCAATGTTGGGCAGCCTCAGGTTGCTTATCGTGAGTCAATTACTAAAGTGGCAGAAATTGATTATACACATAAGAAACAATCGGGTGGTGCTGGTCAATTTGCTCGTGTAAAAATTGTTTTTGAACCGCATGAAGGTGATGATTTTATTTTTGAGTTGAAGATTGTTGGTGGTGCTGTTCCTAAAGAATATATTCCAGGCGTCCAAAAGGGAATTGAGAGTGTTATGGGGTCAGGACCTCTTGCAGGATTCCCTATGCTTGGTGTAAAAGCAACGCTTATTGACGGTGGTTATCACGATGTTGATTCTTCTGTGTTGGCTTTTGAAATTGCTGCTCGTGCAGCATTTCGTGATGGAGCAAAGAAGGCTGGTGCACAGCTTCTTGAGCCAATCATGAAAGTGGAAGTTGTTACGCCAGATGATTATGTTGGTGATGTTATTGGTGATCTTAACTCTCGGCGAGGGCAGATTTCAGGAACTGAAGCACGTGGTATTGCAACGGTTGTGAATGCGATGGTTCCTTTGGCAAATATGTTTGGTTATGTGAACAATCTTCGCTCTATGAGTCAGGGGCGTGCACAGTATACAATGCAGTTTGATCATTACGAGCCTGTTCCTTCGGCTGTTGCTTTGGAGATTCAAAAGAAATACGCGTAATTTCAGGTTGGTAATTAATTTTTAACTTAGTCCTTGCTTTGGACGGAAAATGGAGAGCTCAAATGGCGAAGAGCAAGTTTGAACGTACGAAACCACATGTTAATATTGGTACGATTGGTCACGTTGATCATGGGAAGACTTCGTTGACAGCAGCGATTACGAAATTTTTTGGTGAATTTAAAGCTTATGATCAAATTGATGCGGCACCAGAGGAGCGTGCCCGTGGGATTACCATTTCTACAGCACATGTTGAGTATGAAACGGAAAATCGTCACTATGCCCACGTTGATTGTCCAGGACACGCTGACTATGTAAAAAATATGATCACTGGGGCAGCGCAAATGGACGGTGCCATTTTGGTTGTTTCTGCGGCTGATGGTCCTATGCCTCAGACCCGTGAGCATATTTTGCTTGCTCGCCAAGTTGGTGTTCCAGCGATTGTTGTTTTTTTGAATAAAGTTGATCAGGTTGATGATGCAGAGCTTTTGGAGCTTGTAGAGCTTGAGGTTCGTGAGTTATTATCCAAATATGACTTCCCAGGTGATGATATTCCGATTGTTAAAGGTTCTGCATTGGCAGCACTTGAGGATAAAGATAAAAGCATTGGAGAAGATGCGGTTCGTCTTTTAATGAGTGAAGTTGACAGTTATATCCCAACACCTGAGCGTCCTGTTGATCAACCATTTTTGATGCCAATAGAAGATGTTTTTTCTATTTCGGGTCGTGGAACGGTTGTTACGGGTCGTGTTGAACGTGGTATCATTAAAGTTGGAGAAGAAATCGAGATTATCGGCATTCGTCCAACCTCTAAGACGACGGTGACAGGCGTTGAAATGTTCCGCAAGCTTTTAGATCAAGGTCAAGCAGGTGATAATATAGGGGCTCTGCTTCGTGGTGTTGATCGAGAAGGAATTGAGCGTGGTCAAGTATTGGCAAAGCCTGGTTCTGTTACACCACATACCCGTTTTAAAGCAGAGGCTTACATTTTGACGAAAGATGAAGGAGGCCGTCATACGCCCTTTTTCACGAATTATCGTCCACAATTTTACTTCCGTACGACGGATGTTACGGGTATAGTTACGCTTCCTGAAGGAACAGAAATGGTTATGCCAGGCGATAATGTTGCGATGGATGTGTCTCTGATTGTTCCGATAGCGATGGAAGAGAAACTTCGTTTTGCTATTCGTGAAGGTGGTCGTACTGTTGGTGCCGGTATCGTCTCTAAGATCATTGAATAAATAATGTGTGTGGAGCGCCTCGATTATCGAAGGCGCTTTATATGACAGGGAAATAAAGAGCATGAACAGTCAGAATATTCGCATTCGCTTGAAAGCGTTTGATCATAGGATTCTTGATACGTCGACGCGTGAGATTGTATCAACTGCTAAACGGACTGGTGCAAATGTCCGTGGTCCCATTCCGCTTCCGACGCGGATTGAGAAATTTACGGTTAATCGTGGACCGCATATCGATAAGAAGAGTCGTGAGCAGTTTGAGATGCGCACACATAAGCGTCTTCTTGATATTGTTGATCCAACGCCGCAAACAGTGGATGCGCTTATGAAGCTCGATCTTTCTGCTGGTGTGGATGTAGAAATTAAGCTCTGAGGTTTGAGGACAGAAGGAACAGACCCGATGCGTTCAGGTGTAATAGCACAGAAGCTGGGCATGACCCGTATTTATAATGATGCTGGTGAGCATGTGCCGGTGACAGTACTTCGTTTGGAGAATTGTCAAGTCGTTGCTCAGCGTACAGTTGAAAAGAATGGTTATACTGCTGTTCAATTAGGTGTAGGCTTTGCTAAGGTTAAAAATACTTCACAAGCTCTTCGTGGACATTTTGCTAAGGCTTCTGTTGAGCCTAAAGCAAAAATAGCAGAGTTTCGTGTGAGTCCCGATAATCTTCTTGAAGTCGGTACAGAAATTACAGTGGAACATTTTGTTCCAGGACAGAGAGTTGATGTGACCGGTACCAGTATTGGTAAGGGATTTGCTGGAGTTATGAAACGGCATAACTTTGGCGGACATCGCGCTTCTCATGGTAACTCGATCACGCATCGTGCTCATGGTTCTACGGGACAGTGTCAAGATCCTGGTAAAGTTTTTAAAGGTAAAAAAATGGCTGGCCATATGGGGCAGGTGCGTGTAACAACACAGAATATTGAAGTTATTTCCACTGATATTGAGCGTGGTTTGATTTTAGTGCGTGGTGCTGTTTCTGGTTCTAAGGGGTCTTGGATTTTGGTGAGAGATGCTGTAAAAAAGCGTCTTCCTGATAATGCTCCCAAGCCTGCTGGTATTCGCCGTCTTGTAAAGGAGAACACGGAAATGGTTGCTCCGGTGACGGAAGCCTCTGAAGTTGAGGGAGCCTAATAATGGATCTTGTAATTAAAACTCTTGATGGTAATGAAGCTGGTAAATTAAAGGTTTCTGAATCTATCTTTGATCTTGTCCCTCGTGAGGATATTTTGCAACGTGTTGTTCGTTGGCAGCTTGCACGTCGTCAACAGGGAAGTCATCAATCCCAAGGGCGCTCTGATGTATCACGAACGGGAGCAAAGATGTTTAAACAAAAGGGAACTGGGCGTGCTCGGCATTCATCTGCCCGTGCACCACAGTTTCGAGGTGGGGGTAAGGCGCATGGGCCAGTGGTTCGTAGCCATGCGCATGATCTTCCTAAAAGGATTCGTGCTCTTGGGTTGCGTCTTGCTTTATCTGCAAAATTAAAAGCAAAAGATTTAATTATTGTGGATGAGTTGACTGTTAAGGATGCTAAAACGAAAAAGCTTGTTTCTCATTTTTCTAAGCTTGGGTTTAATAATGCTCTCTTGATCGGTGGTAAGGAGATTGATATTAATTTTTTTCGTGCAGCATCGAATATTCCTAATATTGATATCTTACCAATTCAGGGAATTAATGTTTATGATATTTTGCGTCGCAGCAAACTTGTTTTATCAAAGGCAGCTGTTGAGGCTCTTGAGGAGCGTTTTAAATGACAGATCTTCGCCATTATGATATAATTATTAGTCCAGTTATTACTGAAAAGTCGACTATGATTTCTGAATATAATCAAGTTGCTTTTAATGTCGCGCCGAAAGCGACGAAACCTGAAATTAAGGCTGCTGTTGAGGCGCTTTTTAGCGTAAAAGTTGAAGCAGTTAACACGATAGTCCGTAAGGGTAAAGTGAAGCGTTTCAGAGGTATTGTTGGTCGGCAGAGTGATGTAAAAAAAGCGATCGTAACTCTGGCTAGTGGTCAGACTATCGACGTTTCGACAGGTCTTTAAAGAGGCTCGGAGATAGGAATAATGGCACTTAAGCAATTTAATCCAACGACACCTGGGCAACGTCAGCTTGTTATTGTGGAACGTTCTGGTCTTTATAAGGGGAAACCTGTAAAGATACTAACTGAAGGTTTGTCTTCAAAGGGTGGACGTAACAATCGCGGCCGTGTTACGGCTCGTTTTCAGGGTGGTGGCCATAAACGTAGTTATCGGTTTGTTGATTTTAAACGTCTTAAACGTGATGTTTCAGCAAAAGTTGAACGTTTAGAGTATGATCCTAATCGGACTGCTTTTATCGCTTTAATTCGCTATGAAGATGGTCAATTAAGCTATATTCTTGCACCACAGCGTCTTGGTGTTGGCGATTGTGTTGTTGCTGGTTCGAACGTTGATGTTAAACCAGGCAATGCTATGCCCCTTGGTAATATGCCGGTAGGCACAATTATTCATAATGTTGAAATGAAGCCAGGAAAAGGGGGGCAGATTGCACGTTCAGCAGGTGCTTATGCACAGTTGGTTGGACGAGATCACGGTATGGCTATTCTTCGTTTAAATTCTGGTGAACAGCGGTTAGTTCCTAGTAGTTGTTTTGCAACTGTTGGTGCTGTTTCAAATCCGGATCATGGGAATATTAATGATGGTAAGGCAGGTCGGTCCCGTTGGCGTGGTAAGCGTCCGCACGTTCGTGGTGTTGCTATGAACCCTGTTGATCATCCACACGGTGGTGGTGAAGGTCGTACATCGGGGGGACGTCATCCAGTGTCTCCTTGGGGTAAACCTACGAAAGGTAAGCGTACGCGCTCCAATAAAGCCACTGATAAGTTTATTATGCGTACGCGTCATCAACGCAAGAAATGAGAAAGGTAGTCTGAAGTGGTTCGTTCAGTTTGGAAAGGTCCGTTTGTTGACGGCTATCTTCTTGGTAAAGCAGAGAAGGTTCGTGCAAGTGGGCGCAATGAAGTTATAAAAATATGGAGTTGTCGCTCTACTATTTTGCCACAATTTGTTGGATTAACTTTTGGTGTTTACAACGGCAATAAGCATATTCCTGTTTCTGTTTCTGAAGAGATGGTTGGACATAAGTTTGGTGAGTTCGCTCCTACCCGGACTTATTATGGTCATGGTGCCGATAAAAAAGCGAAGAGGAAGTAGGAATGGGAAAAGCTAAGGTTCCGCGCCAGCTTAAAGATAATGAAGCAAAGGCTGTCACACGGACAATTCGTGTTAGTCCGCAAAAGCTTAATTTGGTTGCTGCAATGATTCGTGGTAAAAGAGTTAATGTGGCGCTTGCTGATTTGATGTTTTCGCGTAAACGTATTGCTGTTACTGTGAAAAAAACGCTTGAATCAGCGATTGCAAACGCAGAGAATAACCACGATCTTGATATTGATTCGCTTATTGTAGCAGAGGCTTATGTTGGTAAGTCGATCGTGATGAAACGTTTTCATGTTCGTGGTCGCGGGCGTGCTAGTCGAATTGAGCGTCCATTTTCACATCTTACTATTATTGTTCGTGAAGTTAGCGAAAAAGTGGAGGCCGCGTAATGGGTCAGAAGATCAATCCAATAGGACTTCGTCTTGGTGTTAATCGGACTTGGGATTCTCGTTGGTATGCTGATAGTGGTGAATATGGACGTCTTCTTCATGAAGATTTGAAAATTCGCTCTTATGTGCTTGAAGAGCTTAAACAGGCAGCGATTTCTAAAGTTGTTATTGAGCGCCCTCATAAAAAATGTCGTGTTACAATTCATTCTGCACGTCCTGGTCTCATTATCGGTAAAAAGGGTGCTGATATCGAGAAACTTCGTCGTAAGCTTTCAGAAATGACTAATGCTGAAACTTCATTGAATATTGTGGAGATTCGTAAACCAGAGATTGATGCTACGATTATTGCGCAATCAATTGCTCAGCAGTTAGAGCGTCGTGTTGCTTTTCGTCGTGCGATGAAGCGTGCTGTTCAATCTGCTATGCGTCTTGGGGCGGAAGGTATTCGTATTAACTGTTCTGGTCGTCTTGGTGGTGCTGAAATTGCGCGTATGGAATGGTATCGTGAAGGTCGTGTTCCACTTCATACCTTGCGTTCCGATGTTGATTACGGTACAGCAGAAGCTAAGACTGCTTATGGTATTTGTGGTATTAAAGTTTGGGTCTTTAAGGGTGAGATTCTTGAACATGATCCGATGGCTTCAGAGCGTCGTGCTACGGAAGCTGATCAATCTGGTTCTTCATTGAATCGTCGCCGCGAGAATACTTGATTTTGAGATTGAACTAAAGTTTGGAGTAGAGAACAATGTTGCAACCAAAGCGCACAAAGTTCCGTAAACAGTTCAAGGGCCGTATTCACGGTGTTGCGAAGGGTGGTACGGATTTGAATTTTGGTGCCTACGGTTTGAAGGCTGTTGAGCCGGAGCGGATTACTGCTCGTCAAATTGAAGCGGCGCGTCGTGCAATTACACGTTACATGAAACGCTCTGGTCGTGTGTGGATTCGCATTTTTCCAGATCTTCCTGTTACATCTAAGCCGACGGAAGTTCGTATGGGGAAAGGCAAGGGAAGTGTTGATTATTGGGCAACACGTGTTGCTCCTGGACGCGTTATGTTTGAGCTTGATGGTGTCCCTGAAGACGTTGCACGTGAGGCACTAAGGTTGGGCGCTGCAAAGTTGCCTATAAAAACGCGTTTCATCCAGCGTATTGCTGAATAAAGAGGTTAAGCGATGAAAGCCACAGAGTTACGGGCGCAAACGCTCGACCAAATGAAAGATGAATTGGCTAAGTTAAAAAAAGAGCAATTTAATTTGCGCTTTCAAAAAGCAACAGGTCAGTTAGAAAAGACTGCACGCGTTAGGCAGGTTCGTCGTGATATTGCGCGCATTAAGACTTTTCTTCGTCAAAGATTAAGTGAAAGTAAGGTTTAAGGAAATAAGAGATGCCTAAACGCGTTTTGCAGGGTGTTGTTGTTAGCGACAAAAGCGATAAGACTGTCGTTGTCAAAGTTGAGCGTCGTTATTCTCATCCGCTTCTGAAAAAGACTGTTCGACAGTCTAAAAATTATAAAGCGCATGATGAAAACAACCAATTTAAGATTGGGGATCAAGTTTCTATTCAGGAATCGAGACCAATTTCGAAAGATAAATGTTGGATTGTTGTAAAAGACAATGTAGCGTAATAAGTTGAGTTTATTGTTTTAAAATTTAACAGTGGTTTTTCGTTGATAAATTTGAAGATGATAACTTTGTCGTTATTTGGCAGGAAAATTCGATTGTATAAAAAATATAAGCGGATATATATGTTAAGAAAAGGTGGCCAGTCATGATTCAGATGCAAACAAACCTCGACGTTGCTGATAATTCTGGCGCTCGTCGTGTCATGTGCATCAAAGTATTAGGCGGTTCAAAGCGGAAATATGCTTCGGTCGGTGACATCATTGTTGTTTCGGTCAAAGATGCTATTCCTCGTGGCCGTGTTAAAAAGGGTGATGTTATGAAAGCTGTTGTGGTTCGTACGGCTAAGGATATTCGTCGCGCAGATGGTAGTGTCATTCGTTTTGATAGTAATGCTGCAGTTTTAGTGGATAACAAAAAAGAGCCGATCGGTACGCGTATCTTTGGACCTGTTCCCCGTGAATTGCGTGGGAGGAATCATATGAAGATCATCTCGCTCGCTCCTGAAGTGCTGTAAGGAGTCAATGTTATGCAGAAGATTCGAAAAGGTGATAGAGTTGTTGTTTTGTCCGGTAAGGATAAAGGGTCTAGTGGTGAAGTAATTAAGGTTAGTCCAAAAGAGAATAAGGCTGTTGTTCGTGGGATTAATATGGTTAAGCGTCACCAACGTCAAACACAGAAGCAAGAAGCTGGAATTATTTCTAAAGAAGCTCCGATTGATCTGTCTAATTTGGCAATTGCTGATCCTAAAGATGGTAAGCCTACACGCGTAGGCTTTCGTATGAATGCGGATGGTAATAAAGTACGTTTTGCCAAGCGTTCGGGAGAGTTGATTAATGGCTGAGGAAAGACAAACACCGCGTATGAAAGCGCATTATTTTGAGGTGATTCGTAAAGCACTTCAGGAGAAGTTTAATTACAAAAATGCGATGCAAATTCCGCGGATTGATAAAATTGTAATTAATATGGGGATAGGTGAAGCGACGGCTGATTCGAAAAAACCTTCCCTTGCTGCTGAGGATTTGGGACTTATAACAGGTCAGAAGGCCGTTGTTACCCGTGCGCGTAATTCTATTGCGACCTTTAAGGTTCGTGAAGGAATGCCTCTTGGGGCAAAAGTGACATTGCGGAAAGACCGTATGTTTGAGTTTTTAGATCGTCTTGTTACGATTGCTCTCCCTAGGGTTCGTGACTTTCGTGGTTTAAATCCAAAGAGTTTTGATGGCCGTGGCAATTTTGCTATGGGTATTAAAGAGCACATTGTGTTTCCAGAAATCAACTATGATAAGGTTGATCAAATTTGGGGTATGGATATTATCGTTTGTACGACAGCAAAAACGGATGATGAAGCGCGTGAGTTATTGCGTGCTTTTAATTTTCCTTTTCGTTCGTAACGGCAAATGTAGCGAGGTAAAATTATGGCCAAAGTAAGTGCCGTTGAAAAAAATAAGCGTCGTGAGGTGATGGTGAAGCGTTATGCTGCACGTCGTGCGCGTTTAAAAGCAATCGTTATGGATCAGAAGGTTTCTCTTGAAGAACGTTTTAAAGCTTCTGTTCAATTGGCAGAGTTGCCGCGTAATTCTTCGAAAGTTCGCGTTCGTAATCGCTGTGAGGTTTCAGGTCGTCCTAGGGCTTATTATCGTAAATTAAAAATGTCACGGATTGCATTGCGTGAACTTGGCTCTATTGGTTATATTCCTGGTATTGTAAAGTCTAGTTGGTAAGAGGAGATTATTTAATGTCTATATCAGATCCTCTTGGTGATATGTTAACACGTATTCGTAATGCACTTAGTCGTAAAAAAAGCAAAGTTGTTACTCCAGCTTCAAAGCTTCGTGCGCATGTTCTTGATGTTCTTCAGTCGGAAGGTTATATTCGCGGATATCATCAAATAGATTTAGGTGATGGAAAGGCTGAGCTTGAAATCGAATTGAAGTATTTTGAAGGGTTGGCGGTTATTCGTGAGGTTTCACGTGTATCAAAGCCCGGTCGTCGTGTGTATGTTTCTGCTAAGTCACTTCCACAGGTGGCAAATGGTCTTGGTATTTCGATTTTATCGACTTCTAAAGGTGTTATGGCGGACCATGAAGCGCGTGAACAGAATGTTGGTGGAGAACTCCTTTGTCGTGTTTTCTAAGTGTGTCCAAGAAAACAGAAGAAAAGTAGGTTAGAACAATGTCTCGTATTGGAAAGAAACCCATTTCAATTCCTTCTGGGGTTACTGCTACTGTTGAAGGTCAGCTTGTTAAGGCAAAAGGTCCAAAAGGTGAACTCAGTTACGTCGTTAATGATGAAGTCTTAGTTAAGTTTGAGGAAAATGTTATATCCGTTATGCCGCGGGATCAGTCAAAAGATGCACGCTCTAAATGGGGTATGTCACGCTCAATGATTGAGAATATTTTTTGTGGTGTGAAAGATGGTTTTGAAAAGAGATTGGAAATTAGCGGGGTTGGTTATCGTGCTGCTTTGCAGGGTAAGGATATTCAACTCTCTTTAGGCTTTTCCCATGATGTGGTTTATAAAGTTCCATCAGGTGTTACTGTAACTGTTCCTAAGCCTACAGAGATTGTTGTTTCTGGAATTGATAAACAGCAAGTTGGACAAGTTGCAGCGGAGATTCGCGAATATCGTAGGCCTGAGCCTTATAAAGGTAAAGGTGTTAAACATGCCGATGAACGTATCTTCCGTAAAGAAGGTAAAAAGAAATAAGGATTTTGTATTATGGTTTCATCTAAGGACATTATCCAGCGTCGTGCAAGGCGTGTTCGTCGTAGAATCAAGATGGTTTCTCATGATCGTCCTCGGCTGAGTGTTTATCGTTCAAATCAGAATATTTATGCTCAAGTTATTGATGATTTACGAGGATGTACACTTGTTTCGGCTTCTACTCTTGAAAGTGATTTGAAAAAATCATTAAAAAGTGGTGCTGATAAAGAAGCCGCTTTTGCTGTTGGTAAGTTAATTGCTGAGCGTGCTAAGCAAGCTGGTGTTAATGAAGTGGTTTTTGATCGTGGAGCCTATGTGTATCATGGTCGTATCAAAGCTTTGGCTGAGGCTGCTCGTGAAAGTGGTTTGAACTTTTAAAGTTTCCTATTTACGAATGTATCAGGATACTTTAGAATACTTCATTTAAGTTCTTCTTATCGGATGAAGAGCTTTTTTATCGTGCTTCCGGAAAAGAAAAAGGAATGAGGAATGGCACAAAAAGAACGTAATGATAAAGAAGAACGCGATAATGAATTTGTCGATAGGCTCGTTCATATTAATCGTGTTGCTAAAGTTGTGAAGGGTGGTCGGCGTTTTGGTTTTGCTGCTCTTGTTGTCGTTGGAGATCAAAAGGGGCGTGTGGGTTTTGGACATGGTAAAGCTCGTGAAGTTCCAGAAGCTGTTCGTAAAGCGACGGAATCTGCAAAGCGTGGGATGATTTATGTTCCACTTCGGTCTGGCCGTACATTGCATCATGATCTTGAAGGTCGTCATGGGGCTGGGTGTGTTTTGCTCCGTTCAGCATCTGCTGGTACTGGTATTATTGCTGGGGGGCCGATGCGTGCTATTTTTGAAGCTCTTGGGATGCAGGATGTTGTTGCAAAATCACTAGGATCATCGAATCCTTATAATATGGTTCGTGCGACATTTGATGCATTGAAGCATCAAATGCATCCAAGAGATATTGCTGCTCAACGTGGTATAAAATATTCGACTTTACAGGCGCGTCGTCGCCATTTAGTCGACATAGAAGGGTAGTTTCTGAGATTATCAGAAAAGGAATTAGGAAATGGTTCAGAAAAAATCTCAGAGTGGTAAAACTGTGACGGTAGAGCAAATTGGAAGTCCAATTCGGAATTCACAAATTCAGCGTGCAACCTTGAAGGGGCTTGGACTCAATAAAGTACGTCGGCGGCGCGTTTTGGAAGATACACTTTGTGTGCGGGGTATGATTGCTCAGGTTCGGCATCTTGTTCGCGTTATAGATGAAGATTAAAAGTTGCGGGAGTATTAGATATGAAACTCAATGAACTGCGTGATTGCGAAGGGGCAACAAGAAATCGTAAGCGTGTTGGACGTGGTATTGGTTCGGGTACAGGTAAGACAGGTGGTCGTGGTGTGAAAGGGCAAAGATCGCGTTCTGGTGTTTCTCTTAATGGTTTTGAAGGTGGGCAAATGCCTATCTATCGTCGCTTGCCAAAACGTGGATTTAGGAATTTCTTCGCTAAAACTTACAATGAGGTTTCACTGGGACGTATTCAATTGGCTGTTGATTCAGGTAAGTTAAGTATTGAAAAGCCTGTTGATATGGTTGCTTTGAAAGAGGCTGGTATTATTCGTCGTGTAAAAGATGGGGTTCGTCTTCTTTCTGATGGTGACTTGAAAGCTAAGGTTACCTTTCATGTTTCTGGTGCTTCACAAGCTGCTCGTGCTAAGGTTGAAAAATTGGGTGGCCAAGTTATTTTTCCTGATGTTGTTCGATAGTTTTTTGATATGAATAGTGATTTAAAGAAGAGCTACATCCACTCTTTTGAGTATCTTGTGGGGAATTGTTTAAATTCAGCTATTATTTGTGTATAAAGATATAAGTTTTAGGGTTATACTTCAGTTCTTTAAATCACTGAAGTATGAAGTGGAGACGTTTTATGGCATCAGCGGCAGAGCAATTTGCTTCCAATATAAACTTTGGTACCTTTTCGCGTGCAACTGAATTAAAGAAACGTATCTGGTTTACTCTGGCGGCGCTTCTTGTCTATCGTTTCGGTACTTATATTTCTCTTCCAGGTATTAATATTGATGCTTTGCGGCAAACATTTGAACATCATGCATCAGGTGTGTTAGGACTTTTTAATATGTTTGCTGGGGGCGCTGTTGGGCGTATGGCAATTTTTGCGCTTGGTATTATGCCTTATATATCGGCATCTATTATTGTGCAATTGCTCACGTCCGTTATTCCTTCTTTGGAAATGCTTAAAAAAGAGGGGGAGGTAGGTCGTAAGGTTATTAATCAATATACGCGTTATGTAACAGTCGTATTGGCTATTCTGCAAGCTTTTGGTATTGCGATTGCCCTTGAAAGCGGTATTGGGACAGGGCTTCAAATTGTTGTGGAACCAGGTCTCATGTTTCGTATCTCTTCTGTTATTACGCTTGTTGGCGGGACAATGTTTCTCATGTGGCTTGGAGAGCAAATTACATCACGCGGTGTTGGTAATGGGGTTTCTCTCATCATTTTTACAGGAATCGTAGCCAATTTTCCTTCTACTTTTGCTCAGCTTTTGACCGCGCATAGTCAGGCTGATTTATCGACTTTTCTTTTAATAGGAATTGTTCTTATTGCTGTTTTGGTTATCGGGGTTATTGTTTTTATAGAGCGTGCACAACGGCGAATTCTTATTCAGTATCCGAAACGTCAGGTTGGTAATCAAATGCTTCAAGGTGATATGTCGCATCTTCCTTTAAAATTGAATACTGCTGGTGTTATTCCACCCATTTTTGCTTCATCTTTATTGTTATTACCTGCCACTATTAATAATTTTTCTGATAAAATGCCGCAATGGATTCAGGCGATTTCTTATTCTCTTGGTCATGGACAACCACTCTATATGATTGTTTATGCGTTTTTAATGGCATTTTTTTGCTTTTTTTATACGGCTATTGTATTTAATCCAAGTGATACTGCAGATCAATTGAAAAAACATTCTGGTTTTATTCCAGGAATTCGTCCAGGTGAGCGCACAGCCGAATATATTGATTATGTTTTGACTCGTATTACTGTTGTGGGCGCTATTTATATTATCTTGGTTTGTTTACTTCCTGAATTTATGATATCTGCATTACGGGTTCCTTTTTATCTTGGGGGGACGTCCTTGTTGATTGTTGTGACTGTTACTCTTGATACGGTTGCTCAAATTCAAGGGCACCTTGTTGCACACCAATATGAAGGGTTGATAAAAAAATCAAAACTTCGTGGAGGTCGGAGAAATCGATGAGAATTGTTCTTTTAGGTCCTCCTGGAGCAGGAAAAGGGACGCAAGCTAAAATGCTAAGTGAGGAATATAATGTTCCTCATTTATCAACGGGGGATATATTACGTGAGGTAATTGCCAGAGAAACGGAAATTGGTAAAAAAGCTAAAGCTATTATAAGTTCTGGTGCTTTGGTCCCTGATAGTATTGTTAATCAAATCATATCAGATCGGATTGATGAAGCTGATTGTATAGACGGTTTTATTTTGGATGGATATCCAAGGACTGTAGGGCAGGCAGAGGCATTACAACATATCCTTAAGTCAAAAAATATGCGGCTTGATGCTGTTATTGAATTGTGCGTTGATGAGGACGCATTAATTGAACGTATGAAGAAGCGTGTTCAGGAGACACTAGCAGCTGGTGGACAGGTCCGTTTAGATGATAATCCTGTCGCTTTTGCAAAAAGATTAGTAGAATACCGTGAAAAAACAGCACCCTTATCAAAATTTTATTCAGATAGAGGCATGTTGAAGGTCATTGATGGAATGATTGATATTGCTGAAGTAACGCGTATGATTAAAGATTTTCTTTAATAAGATTTTTTTGAGAAAGCAATGAAAAGAGTTGACTTTTGAGATAAAATCTATCACAAACAATTTAATTTATTTCAATTAAATAAGCGGATTCGGAAGTATTTTTGTTCTGAGTCTATTCTTTTTTGTAAGGTACATCGGGTATTTTATAATAATTTGTCAACATAACTAAGGAGAGTAGGCGTGGCTCGTATCGCTGGCGTCAATATCCCAACAAATAAGCGTGTAATTATTGCGCTTCAATATATTCACGGGATTGGACCAAAATTTGCTCAAGAGATTATTGAAAAGGTTGGTATTCCCATAGGGCGTCGTGTGCATGAGCTTTCGGATGCTGAGGTTTTGCAAATTCGTGAGGCGATAGATCAGGGTTATCAAGTTGAAGGTGATCTTCGCCGTGAAGTTGCTATGAATGTTAAACGTTTGATGGACCTTGGTTGCTATCGCGGATTGCGTCATCGTCGATCTTTGCCTGTTCGAGGACAGCGTACACATACGAATGCTCGTACCCGTAAGGGGCCAGCTAAAGCAATTGCTGGTAAGAAAAAATAAGAATCTTTACGAAAGGTTTTTTTTATGTATTCTTTTTTCTTGTTAAGGTTGGTGTAATAAGAAAAAAGAAGGTGGAGCTGCTGATATTACGGCAGTGATGAGATCGTTGAAAGGAAGAATATGGCCAAGGAAGCCACACGTGTTCGTCGTCGCGAACGTAAGAATATTTCATCGGGTGTTGTGCATATTAATTCAACATTTAACAATACAATGATTACGATTACTGATGCCCAGGGGAATACCATTGCGTGGTCATCTGCTGGTGCTCAAGGGTTTAAAGGGGCACGTAAATCTACTCCTTTTGCCGCTCAGGTTGCTGCAGAAGATTGTGCGAGAAAAGCACAAGAACATGGTATGCGTTCTTTGGAAGTTGAGGTTTGTGGTCCTGGGGCGGGGCGTGAATCTGCTCTACGTGCATTGCAATCTGTTGGTTTTGTTATTACTTCTATTCGTGATGTAACACCGATCCCTCATAATGGATGTCGTCCGCGGAAAAGACGGCGTGTTTAATTGGGTGTTGTTTTTTTGTTATCAGAGATTTCTCTGGTGTTCACATTGGTCGTTACGATTGAATGGTAACGGAACTAAAGAACGGGAATAAAAATATGATCCAGAAAAACTGGCAGGAACTTATTAAACCCAATAAGGTTGAATCATCTAAGCATGATAATCCAAATATTACAAGTGTCATTGCTGAACCTCTTGAGCGGGGATTTGGCTTAACATTAGGAAATGCACTTCGTCGTGTGTTGTTATCTTCGCTTCGTGGTGCCGCTATTACTGCTGTGCAGATTGATGGTGTCTTACATGAGTTTTCATCAATCCCAGGCGTTCGTGAGGATGTTACAGATATTATTCTGAATATAAAGGAAATTGCACTTCGTATGGAAGAAGAAGGGCCTAAACGTGTCGTTGTTTATAAAGAGGGTCCTGGTGTTGTGAGAGCGGGAGATATCAATACCGTTGGAGACATGGAAATTCTTAATCCAGATCATGTTATTTGTACGCTTGATGAAGATGCTGAAATTCGTATGGAATTTATTGTCAATACAGGAAAGGGATATGTTCCATCTGATCGTAATTACGTTGATGATGCCCATATAGGACTTATTCCAATTGATAGTCTTTATTCGCCAATTCGTAAGGTATCTTATAAAGTAGAAAATACACGTGAAGGTCAAGTTCTCGATTATGATAAATTAACGTTAACGATTGAGACAAATGGTGCTGTTCATGGGGAAGATGCTGTTGCTTTTGCAGCACGCATTCTTCAGGATCAATTATCGTTATTTATTAACTTTGAAGAACCACAGAAGGAGCTTGTTGAAGAGGCTGATTCTGAGCTTTCCTTTAATCCTGCACTTCTCAAGAAAGTAGATGAATTAGAACTTTCCGTTCGTTCGGCAAATTGTCTTAAGAATGATAATATTGTTTATATTGGTGATCTTATTCAAAAAACAGAATCTGAAATGCTTCGGACTCCCAATTTTGGTCGTAAGTCATTGAATGAGATTAAAGAAGTTTTGGCATGTATGGGGTTGCATCTTGGGATGGAAATTTCAGCATGGCCGCCTGAAAACATTGATGATCTTGCTAAACGCTATGAAGATCAGTATTGAAGTTAGAATTTAAGGAGAGGACTTATGCGCCATAGTAAGTCAGGACGCAAGTTGAATCGGACTGCTAGTCACCGTAAAGCGATGTTTGCAAACATGGCAACTTCGTTGATCGAGCATGAGCAGATTGTGACAACACTTCCAAAGGCTAAAGAAATTCGTCCTATTGTTGAAAAACTCGTTACTCTTGGTAAACGTGGTGGTTTGCATGCGCGTCGACAAGCAATTGCAGCACTGCGTGATACAGGGAAAGTTGCAAAGTTATTTGATACACTTGCACCACGTTATGCATCACGCAATGGTGGGTATTTGCGTATTATGAAAGCGGGGTTTCGTAGTGGTGATAATGCGCCCATGGCTGTTATAGAGTTTGTTGATCGTGATGTTGAAGCAAAGGGAGCAGGAGATCGTGCTCGTATAGAAGCTTCAGAGGATAAAAAGGGAACTTCTTCATAACGTTTTTTATTCTGTTGAATTTTAAAAGGCCGCCTTGTCAGGGGCGGTTTTTTTTATACGTATTTTAAAAGTTTATTTTTTTTAAGAAATAGATGAGAAGAGAAAATTATAGGATATCAAATTATTTTATTTTTATAATATTTTTTCTTAAATAGGTTGTTTTTATTCTCTATTATGAAATATTAATAGAGATCTTGCGGGAATGTATTTTAAAAATTCTATGAATTCTCAACGAATGGGCTGATTTTATAAGGAGTAGATTTATGAGGTATTCTTTTGGGGTGCGGCTTTTTTTTGTGACTATGATGCTGATATCGTTTAATCATGCATATGCTCATGTTCCTCAAACACAAAAAGAGATCACTCTTTCATTTGCTCCTTTAGTTAAAAAGACTGTTCCATCTGTTGTCAATATTTACGCAGCTCGACAAATTAGAGCGCGATCTCCTTTTGAAGGTGATCCATTTTTTGAGCAATTTTTTGGTCGTTTGCAAAATAATTTTCCTGTTCGTAAGCAATCATCATTAGGGTCAGGAGTGATTGTTGATAAGCGTGGTTTGATTGTTACAAATTACCATGTCATTAAAGATGCAAGCGAAATTAAAGTAGCTTTTTCTGATGGGCGGGAATTTGAGAGTAAGGTCGTGCTTAAAGATGAAGCAACAGATATTGCCATTTTGGAAGTTGATGCAAAAAATACGCAGTTTTCAGTTCTTCCTTTGGGAGATTCTGATACTGTTGAAGTAGGTGATCTTGTTCTGGCTATTGGTAATCCTTTTGGTGTTGGTCAAACAGTTACAAGTGGTATTGTTTCAGCGCAAGCGCGTACACGTGTTGGGATTTCTGATTTTGACTTTTTTATTCAAACAGATGCTGCCATTAACCCAGGAAATTCTGGTGGCGCTTTAATTGATATGAAAGGTCAATTAATTGGAATTAATACCGCTATTTATTCGCGTTCCGGTGGTTCTGTAGGGATTGGGTTTGCTATTCCGGTTAATCTGGTAAAAGTGATGCTTGAGACTGTTAAACGCGGTGGAAAATATTTTGTGCCGCCTTATATTGGGGCCTCCTTTCAAAATGTTACACCTGATATTGCAAGTGGTTTAGGTTTAGAGCGTCCCTATGGTGCTCTTGTTATTGAAGTTATTAAAGACAGTCCTGCTGAAAAAGCCGGCTTAAAAGTAGGCGATGTTATTTTGAGTGTGCAGGGGGTACGCGTTGATAGTCCAGATGGTCTTGGTTATCGTTTGATGACAGCGGATGTTGGTCATAGTCTTGCTGTAGAATATTTACGAAGTGGAAAAACTTTAAAGACACAGATAACGGTTGAATCAATATCAGAGACAGCATTTTTAAAATCTGAAAAAATTATGGGTGAAAGTCCTCTTTCTGGTGCTGAGGTATTAGATTTAACACCGCAAAATAGTCGGCGTTTTCATCTTCCTATATCGGCAAAAGGTGTGGTGATTACCAATCTTGATGAGATGAGCAATGCTGCTGGAATTTTTCGGCCCGGAGATATTTTACGTGTTGTCAATGGTCATAAGATTCAAACAGTTCATCAATTGAAAAAGATTCTTATGCAAATGCGTTCGCGTACTTGGCAATTGGAATATGAACGTGATGGTATGTATATTCGCCAATTTATTCGTTGAGGTTGTTTTTGAAGAAAGATTTTTTTACTTCGTCGTTTGATCCTAAAGTTAATAAAAATCAGCCCCTTGCAGAAAGAATGCGTCCTTGTTCTCTTAATGAAGTTGTGGGACAAAAGCATTTAATTGGAGAAGATGGTGTGCTTTCACGAATGGTGGCAGCGGGCTCAATTGGATCGATGATTTTTTGGGGACCTCCAGGGACAGGAAAAACAACGGTTGCGCGTTTATTAGCACTTGAAATAAATTTTGCGTTTGAACAAGTTTCTGCTATTTTTACAGGCGTTTCTGAACTTAAAAAGATTTTTGAAGTTGCACAGAGGCGTTTTATGTCTGGAGATAAAACGCTTCTCTTTGTTGATGAAATTCATCGCTTTAATCGTGCACAGCAGGATAGTTTTCTTCCTGTGATGGAAGATGGTACGGTGGTTCTTATTGGTGCAACAACTGAAAATCCTTCTTTTGAACTTAATGCTGCCCTTCTTTCGCGTGCACGGGTTTTAACATTTCTTTCTCATGATCATGAAAGTTTAGCTATGCTTTTGAAGTGTGCTGAAGAGGTGGTAGGAAAGCTTCTACCCTTGGATAATGAGGCCAGAGACGTTTTGATAGGGATGGCTGATGGTGATGCACGGGTAGCCTTGACATTAGCAGAGGAAGTCTGGTCTGTTGTGCGTTTTGGAGAGATTCTTGATGCGGGTGCTTTGCAAAAAGTTATTCAGCGTCGTGCGCCTATTTATGATAAAGGAAGAGATGGGCACCATAATCTTATTTCAGCATTGCATAAATCCGTTCGTGGCTCTGATCCGGATGCGGCGCTTTATTATTTAACACGTATGTTGGATGCTGGTGAAGATCCTCTCTATATTGGGCGAAGATTAGTTCGTATGGCTGTTGAAGATGTCGGTTTGGCAGATCCTCAAGCGCTTGTCATTTGTAATGCGGCAAAAGACGCCTATGATTATTTAGGTCCACCAGAAGGAGAATTGGCTTTGGCGCAGGCTTGTCTTTATGTTGCAACGGCACCAAAGTCAAATGCCACATATCTCGCCTATAAAGCGGCACTGCGTTGTGCACAAAAAAATGGTTCTTTACCGCCTCCTAAACATATTCTTAATGCCCCGACAAAATTAATGAAGGAGGAAGGGTATGGAGAGGGGTATTGTTATGACCATGATGAACCAGATGCCTTTTCAGGACAAGAATATTTTCCTGAAAAACTTGGGCGTCAGAGTTTTTATAAACCCGTTGAGCGTGGATTTGAGCGTGAAATTATAAAACGTCTTGAATGGTGGAAACAATTGCGCAGAAAACGTAAAAGTTAACAATAAAATTTGAGTTAAAAGACGTTTTTATTGATTTTGGATTTATTTTTGTATCCTTCATGTCATTGTATGAACAATTTATATTTTAAACATTTATAATATTGCTCATTTTTTGATCTCTTAAAAAGAAATATCTTTTTACAGATTCACATTTAAATTAAGTCATTAAATTCTTAAGATACTTTATTTTTTATGGCTTTAATTGAGTAATCTATTGATTTATAGGGATAATCCGCTGTTTTGTATGTTGGATAAGAGTTCCAAATACCGTATGCTTTTCTCATTCTAAACCTAATCAATCAAAGCTATTTTCTTGTATGTTATAAGTGGGATTAATGTGTGGTAAAAACTCTATAAGAAAAAACTAAAAATGACTTTTATGAATTATTTCAAGTGTTGAAAGACGTCGCAACATTTTAGGGCTGGAAAAGTGTCTGATGGTAATCGTTGTTCCAAGCATAAAGTAAAGACATTGGTGCTTAATGGATTTTATAGTCTATCATGTATAAGTGCTGTCGCGAAATGGGTGTGACAAACGTTGATAGATGTCTTTTAAAAACAAGTGCGCGAATATACAATACAAGAGCATTTTGTTCTTCAATGTAGTAGGGTGTGGTTTTGCGTGATAATGTGTTTTTGTATGATTACAAGGGTGAGTCTTTTTCTTTCAGGACTTAGCCTAAGGGATAAGCTTAAACATTATGTTGAAATTTAAATTGTTTCTTTTCTAGAGAGAAAAAAATGTGTTAACTTGCTCTTCTATAGAGTATTTACTGGAACCTACTTTATATCATAAGGTAAAAGGACAGATCTTTATTTTGATGGTTATGATATGTTATAGAGGGATAGGGATGGAAAGAGTCTGTGAAAATTTGAATGCAAGACTTTCGTTAAATTAAAAGTGCAGTATACAGTTTAAGTGTTAGATTATTATGAAATCGGTCAAGGATATAATTGTGGATAAAACAAAAGCTCTCGATGCTGCTCTCTCACAAATTGAACGTTCTTTTGGTAAAGGCTCGATTATGCGTCTTGGGCAAAAAGAGCAAGTGGTTGAGATTGAAACGGTTCCAACAGGGTCGTTATCCTTGGATATTGCTTTAGGGGTTGGTGGGTTACCAAAGGGGCGTATTGTTGAGATCTATGGACCAGAAAGTTCTGGGAAGACAACATTAGCTCTGCATGCTATTGCTGAGGCACAAAAAGGAGGGGGGATTTGTGCTTTTATTGATGCTGAACATGCGCTTGATCCCATCTATGCGCGTAAGCTTGGTGTTGATTTAGAAAATTTGTTTATTTCTCAGCCCGATACCGGTGAACAGGCATTGGAAATTACAGAGACGTTGGTTCGTTCTGGTGCTGTTGATGTGCTTGTTGTGGATTCTGTTGCAGCTTTAACACCGCGAGCAGAAATTGATGGTGAAATGGGGGATGCTTTACCAGGATTACAAGCGCGATTAATGAGCAAAGCTTTGCGGAAACTTACAGCTTCTATTTTTCGCTCTAACTGTATGGTGATTTTTATTAATCAAATTCGCATGAAAATTGGTGTGATGTTTGGTTCGCCTGAAACAACAACAGGGGGAAATGCTTTAAAGTTTTATGCTTCTGTTCGTTTGGATATTCGCCGTATTGGCTCTATTAAAGATCGGGATATGATTGTTGGCAATCAGACACGTGTTAAAGTGGTGAAGAATAAGTTGGCTCCTCCCTTCAAACAGGTTGAGTTTGATATTATTTATGGGGAAGGTATTTCCAAGCTCGGTGAATTGATTGATTTGGGAGTCAAAGTGGGTATCGTAGAAAAATCTGGCTCATGGTTTTCTTATAATTCTCAACGTTTAGGGCAGGGACGTGAAAATGCGAAGCAGTTTTTACGTGAACATGCGGAGATAGCAGCAGAAATTGAAACGGCTTTGCGTCAAAATGCAGGTTTGATTGCGATTGAATTGTTAGAAAATGCAGGGGCAGACAATGCAGAGAGCGATGAAGCCATTTGATGGAGCGTCTTTTCGTTTATAATTTTTTCATTTAATGTTTTTTCTGTTTTTATTTGTTTGAGTTTTTTAATATACGATCATTTTTTTCTCAATTTTTTTGAAAAAATATTCCATTCTTTGATTAAATTGACTCTATGCGTGGCAAAGGGGATCTTTAATGAGGGAGATTTTCTTTTATGGTTTTGTGCTGTATTGAGCAGGTATTCATATGAATAGTGTTAATAATATCCGGTCAACATTTTTGGATTATTTTCATCGGAATGGGCATAAAGTTCTGCCTTCTAGCCCACTTGTTCCACGCAATGATCCTACACTTATGTTTACAAATGCAGGGATGGTGCCGTTTAAAAATGTTTTTACTGGACTTGAACAGTCTTCTTATAAAAAGGCGACAACGGCACAAAAATGTGTTCGTGCGGGTGGAAAACATAATGATCTTGATAATGTTGGCTATACGGCACGTCATCATACATTTTTTGAAATGCTGGGTAATTTTTCTTTCGGTGATTATTTCAAAGAAGAAGCCATTTTTTTATCATGGAATCTTTTAACAAAGGAATTCTATTTACCAAAAGATAAATTGCTGGTCACTGTTTATCAGAGTGATGATGTGGCTGCTGAATTGTGGCGTAAAATCTCAGGTCTTCCAGATGAAAGAATCATCCGTATTGCAACAGCTGATAATTTTTGGGCGATGGGCGATACAGGTCCCTGTGGTCCTTGTTCGGAGATTTTTTATGACCATGGTGATAAAATTTGGGGTGGTCCCCCTGGAAGTATGGAAGAAGATGGTGATCGCTTTATTGAGATTTGGAACCTTGTTTTTATGCAGTATGAGCAGCTTTCTAAGGAGACCCGTGTTGATTTACCACATCCTTCTATCGACACAGGCATGGGATTAGAGCGTATTGCTGCTGTTTTACAGGGCGTGCATGATAATTATGATATTGATCTTTTTCGTGCATTAATTGGAGCATCAGAAGAAATTACAGGGATTAAGGCCAAGGGTGATTTTATTGCCAGTCATCGTGTTATTGCTGATCATCTTCGTTCATCGGCATTTTTGATTGCGGATGGTGTTTTGCCTTCTAATGAAGGAAGGGGATATGTTTTGCGTCGCATTATGCGTCGTGCTATGCGTCATGCGCATCTTCTTGGTGCTAAAGAGCCTTTAATGTGGCAGCTTTTTCCTGCTTTAATCCGCGAAATGGGGCAAGCTTATCCTGAATTGGTGCGGGCTGAATCTTTGATTTCGGAAACTTTAAAATTAGAAGAAATACGTTTTCGTAAAACGCTTGAACGAGGATTGGGTTTGTTAAATGAAGAAAGTGCGCCGCTTAAGGAAGGGGATCATTTAAATGGTGAAGTTGCTTTCAAGCTTTATGATACCTATGGTTTTCCACTTGATTTAACGCAAGATGTGCTTCGGCGTCGTGGAATATCTGTTGATATTGATTCTTTTGATAAAGCAATGGAACGCCAGAGGCAGGAAGCACGTGCTCATTGGTCTGGTTCTGGTGAAGCTGTCACGGAGACAATTTGGTTTTCTATTCGTGATCAGGTAGGGGGGACAGAATTTTTAGGATATGAAACAGAAAAAGCTAAAGGTATTCTTACAGCTCTTGTGTGTGAGGGTAAAATTGTTGATGAGGTATCTGCAGGGCAGAAAGCTATTCTTGTGCTCAATCAGACTCCTTTTTATGGTGAATCTGGTGGGCAGATTGGTGATAGCGGTATCATTTCTGGTGAAAACTTTATTTTTGAAGTACATGATACTCAGAAAAAGGCTGACGGTGTTTTTATTCATCTTGGAGAAGTTAAATCTGGTCATGCATCGAGGTCTGATTGTGTAGAATTAACCGTTGATGTTATGCGGCGTAAAAAAATTCGTGCAAACCATTCTGCTACTCATTTGTTACATGAAGCTTTACGTCAAGTATTGGGATCTCATGTGACGCAAAAGGGCTCTCTTGTTTCGCCGGAACGGTTGCGTTTTGATTTTTCTCATCCAAAAGCTGTTTGTGCAGAAGAATTGAAAAAGATAGAAGATTTAGCCAATGAGATTGTTTTGCAAAATAGTAAAGTGACAACGCGCCTTATGGATGTTGATGATGCCATTTCTGAAGGAGCAATGGCGCTTTTTGGAGAAAAATATGGTGATGAAGTTCGCGTTATTTCTATGGGGGTTCCACTTGAACAGGAAGGATTAAAAAAACATTGGTCCATTGAGCTTTGTGGAGGAACACATGTGGAAAGAACAGGTGATATTGGTTTGATTCATATTGTTTCTGAAAGTTCTGTTTCAGCTGGAGTGCGGCGTATTGAAGCTTTAACAGGTGCTGCAGCGCGTCTTTATCTGAGCCGCCAAGATGAACGTATTCATGAAATCGCAGATCTTTTAAAAACTTCTTCTTCTGATTTAGAAGAACGGGTGAGAGTTTTGCTTGATGATCGTCGTAAATTTGAAAAAGAGTTGAATGATGTACGCAAAAAAATGGTGTTGAGTGGAGAAATGACAGAAAGTGGTCAAGATGATATTACCATCATCAATGGACTTTCTTTTATGGGGCGCATTGTCAAAAATATTTTACCACGGGATCTTAAGGCTCTCGTTGATTCTGGAAAAAAACAAATTGGATCTGGAGTGGTTTCTTTTATTAGTATTTCAGAAGATGGAAAAGGGAGTGCTGTTGTTGGCGTTACGGATAATTTAACGGATAAGTTAAATGCTGTTGATCTTGTTCGTATTCTGTCTGCTGCTCTTGGTGGTAAAGGTGGAGGTGGTCGTCCTGATATGGCGCAGGCTGGTGGTCCTGAGGGAAACAAGGCTGCTGAGGCATTTGCAGAACTAAAAAATTTTCTGGAAAAAATTTAAAAAGTAAAATTCTTTCTTATCGATGCTTTTTATATTTTTATCTTCAATTTAGCATCTAAGGATCATGAATATTGGTGTATTTATTACACTTTTGTTTTTCATGTTCCTTATAGAACCTTCATGAAGCACAAACCATCCCCCATATTAGCGCATTCACATGACCTAAAAAACATTTCTCGATGCTCTTAAAGCCCATTTTCACTACAGTAACCACGAATGATTTTAATTAATTGAGCGTACACAGATTTAAAATAAGAAAATTCTCCAAATATTGAGAACACTTATTCAACATATAAAACGATAAATTATTATAAATCAATGTGTTGAGATAATCAACTCACAACAAATGAAATATTAATATAAAACTTTAGATTTAGGCAATATTCATTTGGTTTATATCGATAATTCACTCATTTATAACTCTTGAAAACGATAAAACCAAATGAAAAAGTGATCATAAAAACAATCACTGTTTTTATCTTTTTTCTCTCAATGACTCTGTATCTACATTCAGCAATAATATTTTATTATTTTAAAGATATTCATTCGTTTTGAAATTTGTAAAGTTGAGATAGAAGAAAATATTAAAGCTGGAAGCTTTACATCTTTGATATTTTTTTAATGAAAGCGTGTACACGTTACTATGCAAAAATATATGCAATAGTTTTGTTCCAATCTCGTAAAATTGCAATATTAGAGAAAGCTCTCAATGGTTTTAATGGTTGTCTTAAATACCTAAAATGGATTATGGTATTCTTAGAAATCTGTTGATTTGTATCACACAAATACTCTTGTTGTGTTATATTGAACAGTTTATTTAGGGAACGTGTTTTGTGAAGTGTATCATTTTTACGACGCTATGGCTTCATGTAAGGAAATGACATTTTCTTTCTCTTTTTTTGGTGGTTGGATTGTTAAAGCACTTGCTTTTAAAAATTTAGAAAAACGACCTCCTTTATCAATCAATTCTTGAAAGCTTCCTTTTTCAATTAAATGACCCTGTTCCAAAAAAAGGACCACATCAGCATTGCGTATTGTTGAGAGGCGATGTGCTATAATGAAAGTGGTGCGGTTATGGCTGATGCAATCGAGCGCTTCTTTGACACGTGCTTCTGTTTCAACATCAAGAGCGCTTGTTGCTTCATCGAGAATGAGAATGGGGGCATTTTTTAAAACGGCACGTGCAATTGCTAGTCGCTGTTTTTCTCCACCAGATAGTTGAGATCCTCGCTCTCCTACCATGGTGTTATAGCAATCATCTTTCTTTAGAATAAAATCGTGGGCTTGTGCTATTTTTGCTGCTTCATAAAGTTCTTCGTTTGTTGCGCTTGCTTTTCCTATTGAGATATTGTCATGAATACTGCGGTTGAAAAGACCTGCATCTTGAAACACTGTCGCTAAAGATTTTCGTAAAGATTCGCGATTGATTGAGCGTATATTTATTTCATCAATGGAGATATGCCCAAAGCTAGGGTCATATACGCGTTGTAACAGATTGATTAAAGTTGTTTTTCCAGCCCCTGTTGGTCCGACAATCGCAACAGTTTGTCCTGCTTTAATCTTAAAGGAAACATCAAAAATACCTTGAGAAGAATTTGGGAATTTATAGGTAACGTGGTGAAATTGTATAGAACCCTTAACATTTTTTAGAGAAGGAAGATTTTGGGGTTCATTATTATGAAAGGTCGAGTCTTCCATTTCAAAAAAATCTTGCAGTTTTGCTTGTGAGGATATCGTACAATTAATAAAATTGCTCATTTGATCCAGACGACTAATCATGAGTTGTGCAAACCCAACAAAAGCAACGACTTCACCTACCCTTAATTGACCTCTTGTTACAAAAAAAGCTCCAAGGAGAAGAACACAAACGATTGAAACTGTGGAAGCCATTCGATTTAGTCCACTGGCGAGCGCCCACCAATTGAGAACAGGATTTTGTGCTTTAAGAAGGTCATTTGTATGTTGGTGTAGTATGGACGTTTCTTCTTTTATTCGGTTATAACTTTGTACAATAGAAACATTAGAGATTGAATCACTGACATGTTTAAAAAGATTATGATGATAGCATTCTACAGCGGCTTGTCCGTTTTTTGTTTTTTGCATAACTAAACGTGCAATTAATCCATAGATGATGGCAAGCACAACCAAGACTGTTGAAAGACGCCAATTCATGCTAAAGGCTGTGGGGATGAGAACCAATAAAGCAACAAGTGTTGAGAGATGTTGGCGCATAAAATCAAGCCATATGCTTGACATGGAGTCTATCGCGCGCAAAAGTGTATGGAGTGTGTTGGAAGTTCCGCGTTGTTGATGCCAAATTAAAGGCATGGCAATGATACGTTCAAAAGATTCTGTTAAAACCGTTAAACGGCGTCTATGGGTTAAGTGGTCCGCACTACGAGCCACAAGAATATAAGCGATAATATGGAAAAGACCAAAACAAACCCAAATGGCAAGGGTAGGGATAATTCCTGATTTTTCTGTAATGGAATCAATAACGTGTCCAAATAAAATAGGTTCTTCAATGGTGATAATCGCCAGCATAATATTAGCGCTACAGATTAAAAAGGATGCATTTTTTTCTCTGTTTAGGTAAGTGAGAACACGTGCATAGGTTTTGAATAAGGACACTGTTAAGGATCTCCATTCGCTGTTAAGTGCAAAGGCGGTTAATTTTTATAACACTTATAATTTTTAACTAATAAAATTTGAACGTTAGGAAAAGGCAATTTTGGATACTCATTGTAATATGGTGTGATAAAGCCAACAAAAATATGAATTTTTGCGTTTATAAAGGCGCAAAAATAGATCAATAAAATTATCAGTCCCAAAATTATTAGGTAAGGGAACTTTCATGGCAGGTGTAGAAATAAAAAAAGTTGAGGCAGACGAGGATGGAATGCGTTTAGACCGTTGGTTTAAAGCTTATTATCCAGGGCTTGGGTTTGGAGCTTTGCAAAAATTGTTGCGTTCTGGTCAGATACGGGTTGATGGTGGACGTGTCAAAGCCGATACGCGTCTTTGTATGGGGCAGTCTGTTCGTGTTCCACCTCTCCCTCTTGATGATACGACAAGTCTTCCAATAACGGATAAAACACTTCGTGGTCAGGATGATGGAGTTGTTTTGAAAAAAATGCTGCTATATGAAGATCCAAAGATTTTTGTTTTTAACAAACCAGCAGGTCTTGCTGTACAAGGAGGTTCTGGTTTAACACGTCATATAGACAGTATGCTTGAAGTATGGCGCAATAAAAAAGGTGAAAAGCCGCGTTTGGTTCATCGTCTTGATCGAGAGACGTCCGGCGTACTTATTGTTGCACGCTCAAGAGGGGCAGCGCAGGCCTTAACAGCGGCTTTCAGAGCACGGGAAACAAAAAAGACTTATTGGGCGTTGGTTCGAGGTGTTCCTAAAAAAAAGCAGAACAAAATTTCAACATGGATGGTCAAAGATGTAACAGCACAAGGTGATAAAATGCGTGTTTGTGAACATGGTGAACCCGATTCACAGCATGCGGTTTCCTATTATCGCGTTTTAGATGCGCGAGGGCGGGCTCTTTCATGGCTTGAAATGGAACCTTATACGGGGAGAACACATCAGCTTCGTGTGCATGCTGCCCATATAGATCATCCTATCATTGGCGATTCAAAGTATTTTTTTTCTGATAGTAACTGGACATTACCAGGAGGAATTCAAAACCGTCTTCACCTTCATGCACGCCGTATTCGTATTCCTCATCCATCAGGAGGCATATTGGATATCGTTGCTCCTTTACCTCCTCATATGGTTCAAAGTTTTAATCTTTTGTCTTTTAATGAGCGTGATGCTGAAACGGAATAAAAAATTTCATTTGTTCTTTTTTATTGATATCAATTTTGTCTATAAATTTGATTGAGATAGATAGGGTATGGTTTGAAGAGAATTTTAGTAATGGCTATGAGAGAATTATGGTTTTGAACGATGAATTTTAAAATCTCATAAGCTTTCTTTCTACAGTTTTTTTCATATTGATTGTATTGTTATTTTTAGTATAGAATGTATTTCAAATAGTCTTGTCTTATGAATCTGTTCCTTTGAATTATTTACAGGAGCCATATATTGGGAGGTGTATCTGTTGAGGGAGATCAATGAGATAAAATCTGAAGAATATTTACTGAAAAAGTAAGGATAGTTTTTGATTTTTTTATGAGGAATAATTGAGGGCTTCTACGAGATTTTTTAAGGAAAGCAGCTTCTTAAAAAATCTTATTTTCAAGAAAGTTTGTTCTATTATCGGTGTGATTTAATATATTTTTTATAGATTTATGGTTTGTAGCTTTGCTTACACAATGAGAACTGATGAGCAAAATTTTCCTTTTAATGATCAATTATTCTTTTTCTTATTGAGTTTATCTAAAAGATTATCTTTCACAAAAGAAGAAACAAGTTTTTGGAATCTTAGCGCTTCATTGAAGTGAACTCATCATATTGAAAAATATGCTATACTAAAAATTGTATAGAAAGCGTTTGGTGTGTTTTATGGCTCTGAGGAGGGAAAACACATTTTTTAAGATTATGGAAATGTTCCAAGAGGCGATAAGTTGCAATGAGGAGTGACTGATGGGATCATTGTTGATTGATGTTCATAACGTCTCAAAAACATACCGCAGCATAAACAGTGCCATTGGTTTTACCAACAAAGTGGTTTCTCTTTTTAGGCCTACTTATTCAAATTATCAGGTACTGAAAGAGATCAGTTTTACCTTGTTTTCAGGGCAAGCACTCGCCATCGTTGGTCCCAACGGAGCGGGCAAATCAACATTGATTAAAATACTTTCTGGCATACAAGCTGCTGATGAGGGAGATGTTAAAGTCCTAGGTCTTCATCCTTATAATGCCAAAAAAAATCTGTTCAAGTCTTTAGGAGTTGTCTTTGGTCATAAAAATTGCTTATGGTGGGATTTACCTTTACGCTACAGTTTGGACATGGTTCGTCCTTTATATGATCTTGAAGTGCATTCTTTTCACCGCGATCTTAAAGAAATTACTGAGCTCTTGAACATTGAGCATATCATGGATAAGCCTGTGCGTATGTTAAGCCTTGGTGAGAGAGTAAAAAGCGAATTAGCATTTAATTTGTCTTTTAGACCTCAATTATTGTTTCTTGATGAGCCAACGATTGGTCTTGATATTACGTCTAAACATGAAATCAGGGAGCTGCTTAAAAAACTCAAAAAAGAGCAAGGTATGGGATATATCATCACCAGTCATGATATGGGAGACATCGATGGTTATGTCGATGATATTATTCTTTTGCATAAAGGAAAAAAGAAGTTTCATGGCGATATTGATACGTTGAAAGAGATGATCCCCTCAAGTGTGAGAATAACGCTTTTTTGTGAACATTTGCCAACAGCTTCAACGCTTATAAAAGATATTGATGAATTCGCAATAAAATTATCTATCCCTTTCAAAGAGAAACACTTTAATGATGAAAAATGTACCCTAGAGATTTCACTCCTACGTGACGATGTTCCCCGTTTTATAAGAGAAATTGCAACAGAATTTAATTGTCCCTTCTCTGTATCCACCCCCTCACTTGAAGAGATGCTCCGTGTTAAATTTAAAGAATTTCTCTAATCATTGCTTTGCTCTCTTTCTCTTTGGCAAAAATGGATTGCTCACGATCCTCAGTGACAGGACAATGTTTTTTATCGATGTTGTTATGGGAACGCTATCGCCTTTTGTCATTCAACTTCTGTTATGGAGTGCCATTTTTTCTGATACGCGCGACAACATAAACGGTTTTGGCTTTCATGATATGATATATTACTATGCCTTTACCCTAGTTTTCTCACGCTTAAATAATGGTTATGGCATCATCCAATCTTTCTCTCAGCATGTTAAAGAAGGGAAATTAGAAGTCTATCTCACCAAACGATTCAGTTACATGACACAAATGCTGTTTACTTTTTTGGGTGAAAGTGTGCTCTATGTCTTGCCCTTACTGGCTGTTTTTGCTGTAAAGCTTAGTTTATCCTTTGAGAATATTTTAGGATTGGTCATCGCTTTTCTATTGTTCTTCTTCATTGTTGTTCTTTCACAATTTCTGTGTTTTTTTCTTTCTTTTGCTATTGCCTTATTGAGTTTCTGGGTAATTGAATACAATATCTTGCTCTCTTTTAGTATTCTTAGTTCTGCGCTTTTGGGTGGTACTCTTCTACCGCCATCTTTTTGGCCAACATGGCTCATTCCCTTGATGCAGTTTAATCCTTATCGTTTCACGATATCGGCTCCTGCTGAATTTTTTTCAACGCATGATGTGAAGGTGTTTCAGCAATTTATTGTGGGCAGTGTTTTTTATATTTTGGGTCTTTTATTCTTCATTCATATTGCTTGGAAGAAAGGAATGAAAGCCTATCATGGAGCGGGAGGATGAGGTGAAAAAAATCTTTTACTTTATCAGTATGAATGTGCATCGACAAATTGTTTACAGTAAAAACTTCACGGGAGCATTTATTCTTTCTCTGTGCTATTATTTTATTCAATTCATCTTTATTGATAAAATCTCTTCTTTTTCAGGAAACATTGGAAACTATAGTAGAGATGAAATTCATCTTATTTTTGTTGTCTTCATTTTACTTGGGATATTTTTGAATATTTTTACTACTTCTATTGAAACATTCTTTAAAAAAGTTGCAGAGGGAGAAATTGAGATTTATCTGACAAAGCCGATTTCAGTTTGGCTGTTAATGCTGTTTGGTTGGTGCAAACCTCTTTATCTGATCAAGCTCTTTATTGTTTGTGTGAGTGCTTTTCTCTTTGTCTCGCTACCGGATATGTCAGAGATAAAGCTGAAATGGCTTTTCTTTCTCGTTGCAATTTTTTGTGTCTTTATCGTCAATTTATGTTTTTTTATGATGTTCAACTTTATAACATTCATCACCAGTCGTAAGATGCCCGTTGCCTATTTTCATGCAATGCTTTACCAACTTTCCTTTATTCCCATAGCAATTTATCCCTTAAATTTTGTGAAATGGCTGCTGTTTTTGCTGCCTCTAGTTTTTTCTGCTTCCTTGCCTGTGTCCCTGTTGCTTGGTAAAAATGAGTGGTATATCAGCTATCTTTTGTTGAGCACTTTTCTTTCCATTGCCATGACTTTCATAATCTATAAAAAAACAATTCGTAAATTTAACGGATTAGGGGGATGAGATGAAAGTCAGCCTGATCATAAAAATAAAGAAAATTGAATGACTAATTCTATTATATCGTAAAATATTGTTATTGATGCTGGTGCTATAAGACAGGTAAAATCTGTGTTCATAGGTGTTTTTTATGAGATATATTGACGAATAATATTGGCATGTTCTCACAGCCACTAATAAGGGGGATGAAACAGAAATTAGAGATTTAATCTACTTAATTTTAGATGGAAGCTTGATGATAAAAGCAATGGTAAGGTGATACCACTAGCACTTTACAATACGAGCCGAATTTATTTTTTTGCGGTTATAGTGCTAGAAAATTATCAAAGATGGCTAATTTCTACATGTATCGAGCGTCGTTATAATAAAATAGTACAAATTTTGTTGGCATATTGGATATATTATTACGTAGGATGATTTCTTGCTTAAACAGCCAGAAACTTAACTGAATAAAAACGCTTAAGTAACTCTATAGAGTGTTAAAAGCTCCACTAAACACCATGATAGCAATTAGCACGATAAAGATTATATAGAGAATTTTAGCAGGCTGAAAGGGGATGATTTAGTTAATAATTACTTGAAAAACAAAAGGATAAGCTAAATTAGGTCGAGGTATGACAATGACAACGTAACTGAGTTCAATAACAAAATAAATATATTTCTAGTATTTTTTGTAAACCAATAGAAGAATAGTCATTTCTTTTGCGAATAACTCATTTGAGTTTATTAAGAAAAAGAGATTTTATTATATCATATTTTAACAGTATTATTACTTATATCATATATAATGTTTTTATTGATGTTATTTTAAATTTATATTTTATAATTATCTAAAACGTATCATAAATACTTTAATTATATCACTATAATGCCTTAAATAAAGTAGAATAAAATGGGTATTTCAAGCTCATCGCATGATTTAAGTAGTCGTTCATATTGATTAAGTTGATTTCACTCTGACAAGTTGTGATGTGGATGGTTATGACAAGGGCGTAAATGGCCTTCTGTAAGTTGGAAAAGGGCCACTCAGTGGTTCGGCTGTTTTAGGTGTTTATCATATTTTGGATTTTATACGGCTCAGTAATAGGAATTTCCTTAGTACATAAAATAAAAGAAAATAAAGTTATTAAAACTGCTAAGGCGATTGTGAGTCAATTCTTAGAACAAAGCAATGAAGAAAATGTCCCAAAAGGAGCGAGTTTAATAGGGAGATGGAGCAGTTTGGAGGCTAGTAGCATATCTAATATACTTTCTTTACTAGAAAGTCCCCAACCCATTACCAAACCAAAAGAGCATTTACTGCTTTTTCTCAAAGCGTATGGGCTTTTAATAATTAAAAGAATATTTTCTTATAAACTTTAAATTATCTTGTTCTTGAGTTTTTCGTATTACTAAACTGTGATTTTAAATCACGGTTTGCTGTTTTGTATTTATTGATAGGGCTATCAAGCTTTAATTCTGTAGCTTAGAATACCTTTTTTGACTATTATTATAAAATAATTCATTTGGCATATATAGTTTTTTATCATTTGTTTTGTTTAGAAAGAATATATATTTCTTTTATTTTTCTTAAAGTGTGGCATTATATTAATGTTAAAAAGCTATGATCGTGAAAGATAATAAACTTAAATTGAAGTTATTCTGTGATTTTTTAGAAGTGAATGGCTATAAGATCATTGAAATGTAGAACGATTTCTTTATGAATTAAAGTTAGCGTGTTCATTAATACTCTTTCTTATTTCACCTCGTTTAGTCTTTTCAGTCAAAGGACTAAGCTGTTTCTTGTGCTTACGCTAACTTCTACTCGTTTAGCTATTTCTTCTCAATCTATCATAAAGGGAAAATATTGTGTTAGAATATTCCAATAAAATATTTTTTAACTTTTCTATAAGCTTTAAAAATATTTATCTTTTTATGTTAAAAACACAAAATAAATAATTTACAAATTACATAAATATGCATTGTATTTATTATAAATATTTTATAACATAAAATGATACTTAAAATAAAGTTATCAATTAAAATTTTATGTTATATTCTTCTTGTCAGAAAATAAAGAGACATTATCGATAGGTGATGTGATTTTTTGTTTAAATGAGAAGTAAATAAAATTTATTTTGTTAAGTATTATATAGGTGTTTATGATGAAAGTATTTAATCATTGTATATTGTATATTGTTGCAATGGCTATTTTTTTTTCACAGGTTTTTTGTGTTAATGCCAATTCTTTAAATGATGGATTTCAGAATACTGGTTTCATTTCTGTCATGACACAAGAAAATAGAGTTACTAAAGCTGTTAATATGATTATGAGCCAATTTGAAGGACAAAGTGCTGAGAAAAATATCCAAAAGGTTGCGCTTTTAATGGGGATGGAGGCAGCGCTTTTTGGTTTTTTTGCATATTGTGTATATTTCTTTACTAGAAAGCCGCCTGATGCTACAAGAAGTAGCAGTGGAAAAGTGTTTGATGCTGCTACTCATAGTGTATGGGCTATGTAATCCTTGATGAATTTTAAGTTGTTCTATTATTGAATGTTTTTATTAAATAAGCCGTGATGTTAAATCACGGTTTATTTATTTTACAATCTGAATGATATTGATAAATTTATCCTTTTATATCCTTAAGATATTGTCTTCGAGATGGCAGTATAGAGTGCATTAAATTTAAATAATCAGTTGCTTTTTAAGGTTACTTAATTTTTTCTTTTCAAAATATGCATTTGAGCTCGTTTGTGGTTTATATTTTTTTATGATGAAATGCAGATGCTTTATTGAGATATCCATAAACAGTGCGTATCCATTCAAAAAATACAGGGTAATACAATCTTACTGTTATTGTGAATTTCATTTTGATGAACCCAAAAAGCATAGTGATACGTCTTACAAATATTTGCAAAAAATACTTTTATTGGAAGCTTTTAGTCTCTTTGTAGTTTACAATTTTTTTTATCATTTTATCTTAAGCAAAGAGAATATAGATTCATTTCTATTTCTCTATTTTATCTGAGAAGGGTGGAGTTGTACGAATGTCAAAAAAAGTCATGATCGTGGAAGATAATGAGCTTAATATGAAGTTATTCCGTGATCTTGTAGAAGCGAGTGGCTATGAAACCGTTGAAACACGTAACGGTCTTATGGCATTAGATTTGGCGCGTTCATCGATGCCATCTCTTATCCTTGTGGATATTCAGTTGCCAGAGGTCTCGGGAATAGATGTTATTAAACAATTAAAAGAAGATGAGGAATTGAGGTCAATCCCTGTTGTTGCTGTAACAGCCTTTGCTATGAAGGGGGATGAAGAACGAATTCGTGCCAGTGGATGTGAAGAATATATGTCAAAGCCCATTTCCGTTCCTCATTTTATTACAATGGTAAAACATTTTGTGGACTAAAGTTTTGTCAAGCAATGATGGAAAAAACATCGAAGAGTCTATGAGATTGCTAAGGTTATAATATAAAACATTCTTGTGCTTTAGCGCGTTGGTATATTTAGGTTCCCAAAACAGACTTTAAAAATTAAAATGAAGTTTTGATTTTTTGGGGTCTATTCTTCTTAGCTTTGTCTTAAGATAAGTAGTTGTTTTGCATTCTTGTTTTCTTATCGTTGGTATAGTTTTTTCTACATTCATCTAAAACTCTGTTTTAGCAAGAAGAAAAAAGCCCCGATGAAAACACGGGGCTCTGTACATTGCATAAAATATTGTACAAAAATTGAAATTAACGTTTTGAAAATTGGAAAGAACGACGCGCTTTTGCTTTACCGTATTTTTTACGTTCAACAACACGGCTATCGCGGGTAAGAAACCCCCCTTTTTTCAAAATTGAGCGAAGTTCTGGTTCGTAATAAGTTAAAGCTTTGGAAATACCATGGCGTACTGCACCTGCTTGTCCAGAAAGACCTCCACCTGCAACGGTTGCAATAATATCAAATTGGGTATCTCTATTTGTTGCAACAATTGGTTGACGAAGAATCATTCTTAAAACAGGGCGCGCAAAATATTTGTCAAATTCCTTGTTGTTAATGGTAATTTTTCCAGAACCTGGTTTAATCCATACACGGGCGACAGCGTCTTTACGTTTTCCTGTTGCATAGGCACGCCCTTGTGAATCAAGCTTTTGCACATGGACAGGAGTGACATTTTCATGAGCTTCCACAATATTTGTTACGACACTAAGCTCAGCAAGAGAATTAATTTCAGCCATAATCAAGCAATCCTTTTGTTTTTGCGGTTTAAAGCACTAACGTCAAGAGATTCGGGCTGCTGTGCTTCATGTGGATGTTGGTTTCCAGCATAAACACGGAGATTCTTCAATTGACGGCGACCAAGGGGACCACGTGGAATCATGCGTTCTACAGCTTTTTCAACAACGCGTTCGGGAAAGCGTCCTTCAAGAAGTTGGCGTGCTGTACGTTCTTTGATTCCACCAATATAGCCGGTATGCCAATAATATTTTTTATCCGTATATTTTTTGCCGGTAAGAGCTATTTTATCAGCATTGATGATAATAACGTTGTCACCATCATCAACATGTGGTGTAAATGTAGCTTTATGTTTACCACGTAAGCGGTTTGCAACGAATGTGGCAAGACGACCTAAAACAAGGTTTTCTGCGTCAATAATAACCCATTTTTTTACCACTTCAGTTGGCTTTTGTGAAAAAGTTGCCATAGAAGTATCCTTTATTAAAACCCTTGCACTATGAGTGTACTATGAGGGCATTTTGATTGTTTGCGTTGAAAATTGTTATCACAGCGAAAATATTTAACGCATCTTGTCTGCTCTGATATAATGTCTTTTGTTTAACGTCAAGAGAAAATAAAAACTTTATAAAACAGTATTTTATAATAGCGGTATTATGATACCTCATTAAATAAGCTTATGAATAATGTGGACAAGTTGCAGCGAAGATTCGCGAATATCGCAGACCTGAACCTTATATAAGGTAAAGGTGTTAAGCATGCCGATTAAATTTAAGATGAATGTTGCAAAAGGCTATTTTGTCTTTAACGCATGGTTGTATTTTATCGATCTTCATTATAAAATGAATACTGATGCAGTCGTCTCGTTATTTTCTCAATGTTGAATCTTCTGCTTGTGGTCAGGCTTGGTTAGATGCTCTTGATATTCAAGGGAGCAATAACGCGCGCGCTATTGCTCAAAAGTTTGGTTTTCCAGATCAGTTAGCGCGAGTCCTTTCAGCAAGAGATGTTGATGAAGCTGAAGCGGTTGCCTTTATTAATCCAACACTGCGTACACTCATGCCTGATCCAGAAAGTTTTATCGATATGCAATGTGCAGCAGAGCGCATCGTAAAGGCTATTTTCAATCAAGAACAGGTTGCAGTTTTTGGTGATTATGATGTGGATGGTGCCTGTTCATCAGCACTCATAGCGCGATTTTTTCGTTATTTTGGGCTTGAAGTCAAAATTTATATTCCTGATCGTATTGTTGAAGGTTATGGGCCGAATGAACAGGCCATGAGAATGCTCGTTCAAGAAGGTGCTCGTTTAATTATTACTGTTGATTGTGGCTCAAACAGTCCAGATGCCGTAAGAGCAGCAAGGCTTGCAGGTGCTGATGTGGTGATTTTAGATCATCATCAAATGTCAGAGGTTCATCAAGAAGCCGTTGCTCTTGTCAATCCTAATCGTCCTGATGATTTTTCTGGACAAGGGCATTTGTGTGCAGCAGGCGTTGTCTTTATTACGTTAGCGTGGGTTCATCGTTTGCTGCGGAAAAAACAATTCAAAGGGGGGCTTCCTGAGCTTCTCAGTATGCTTGATCTTGTTGCTTTGGCAACCATATGTGATGTCGTTCCGTTACAGGGTGTTAATCGCGCTTTTGTGGTAAAAGGACTTCAAGTTGCTCGTTCTATGCACAATCTAGGGATAGCAGCTTTAACAAAGGTAGCGCGGATAGGGGAGCCACTGAATAGTTTTCATTTAGGTTTTTTATTAGGTCCTAGAATTAATGCAGGAGGGCGTATTGGCGATCAAGCTTTGGGAGCACGTTTGCTGAGCTGTGAGAATAAAGATAAAGCGGACACAATAGCAGAACAATTAGATCAGCTTAATAAAGAACGCCAAGAAATGGAGAATATTCAATTAGCACAAGCAGAATCTTATATTGCCTCTCTTTATCAAGATCAAGAAACACCCTTATCACTTGTTATTTCTCATAAAGAGTGGCATCCGGGGATTATTGGTATTCTTGCGTCTCGCCTCAAAGAGCGTTTTTTTTGTCCTGTTTTTGCTATTGCTTTGAAAGAAGATGGAAGGGGTGTGGGGTCGGGACGCTCAATTAATGGCATAGATTTAGGCGCACTCGTTCGTGAAGCTGTTACACTTAATTTATTAGAAAAAGGAGGGGGACATGCTATGGCAGCGGGAATTACAATTCAATCAACAAAAATTGAAGTTTTTCGAAAATGGCTAGAAGACAAAGTTGCTGGAATGGTTTCACAATTACACGCAAAAAAGTCTCTTAGTATAGACGGTTCTCTTTCTGCTTCTGGTGTCAATCAAGAACTATTTGAGTTGCTTGAAAAAGCGGGGCCTTTTGGGACAGGGAATACAACACCTGTTTTTGTTTTACCTTCTCATCGATTAATGAATCTATCTGAAGTTGGTAAAGGACATCTTCGCCTCATTGTATCCAATGTGGAAGGTAAAAAACTACAAGGGATAGCTTTTCGTGCTGTAGGGACAGCGCTTGGTGATTTTCTGTCGAGAAATATTGGGGAAATAATTCATTTAGCGGGTCATCTTAGTTTGAATTATTGGAATGGAACCATTAATCCGCAGCTGCGCGTGATTGACGCTGCTGCAGTGGTTTAAGAAATACTCTTAAATGTCTAAATTAGAAGCAAAAGTAGAGTTTTCTTGTATGAAACGAAATCGTGCTTCTGCTTTTGTTCCCATAAGACTTTCTACAGTTTTTTTTGTTTCTTGTATTTCCACGGCATCAATAGAAACACGCAGCAATGTACGCTTTTGAGGATGCATCGTCGTTTCTTTAAGTTGTTCCGCACGCATTTCACCCAGTCCTTTAAAACGCCCGATTTCAATTTTAGCTTTTCCCGTAAATTCAGTTTTGAGCAGTTCATCCTTATGGATATCATCGCGTGCATAAGCAACTTTTCCTCCTTGTGATATTCTATAAAGAGGAGGGACGGCGAGATATAAATGTCCTTGATGAATAAGGTCAGGCATTTCTTGGAAAAAGAAGGTAATGAGCAATGATGCAATATGAGCACCATCAACATCAGCATCTGTCATGATGATAATACGTTCATATCTGAGATCTTTTTCACGATATTTAGAGCGTGTTCCACAGCCAAGAGCAAGGATAAGATCGCTAATTGTTTGGCTTGAGTTCATTTTTTCATGGGCAGCACTGGCAACATTGAGGATTTTTCCACGAAGAGGTAAAATTGCTTGATTTGCTCTATTTCTTGCTTGTTTGGCTGATCCTCCCGCAGAATCCCCTTCAACAATGAATAACTCAGCGCCAGCAGCATGGTTTTGGCTACAATCTGCAAGTTTCCGGGTAGGCGTAGTTTACGGACAGCTGTTTTTCGACTTATTTCTCTATCTTGGCGTCGTTTCACGCGTTCTTCAGCACGTTCAACAACCCAATCGAGAAGTTTTGTTGCTTCTTGAGGGGAATTTGCTAACCAATGATCAAAAGGATCACGGATTGCATTCTCAACCATACGTTGCGCTTCAATGGTTGCTAATCGATCTTTTGTTTGGCCAACGAATTCAGGATTTTTGATGAAAACTGAAAGTATTGCGACTGTTGAAATCATAATATCGTCAGATGTAATGATTGCTGCGCGCTTGTTTCCTATTAACTCAGCGTAGGACTTCAATCCACGCAAAAGAGCTTGACGCAGTCCTGTCTCATGCGTTCCCCCTTCTCCGGTAGGAATAGTATTGCAGTAAGACTGAACACAAGGATCACCGCCATGCCAAGCTATGGCCCATTCAACCGATCCATGGCCATTACTTTGTTGTGTTTTGCCAGAAAAAATTTCTGACGTTACGCGATATTCATCTTTTAGTGATGAAAGTAAATAATCTTTCAACCCATTGGGAAAATGAAAAACCGCTTTTTCAGGAATATTTTTGACGCCTTCAAGTATGTCGGGATCACAAGTCCAGCGAATTTTTACGCCGCCAAAAAGATAGGCTTTGGAGCGCGCCATCTTATAAATTTTTTCTGGATCAAAAGTTGCTTTTTCACCAAAAATTTCATGGTCAGGATGAAAACGAACGCGTGTACCACGGCGATTATAAATATCCCCCAAATCTTCCAATTCAGATTGAGGAATCCCCCGTGAAAAGCGTTGTCGATAAAGCCTTCGTTCTCGTGCTACTTCAACTTCCATATCATCTGAAAGAGCATTGACAACAGAAATTCCTACACCATGAAGTCCACCTGCGGTTTGGTAAGCTTTTCCATCAAATTTTCCTCCTGAGTGGAGTTGTGTCATAATAACCTCAAGAGTAGATTTATCCGGCATTTGAGGATGATTTTCAACAGGAATGCCGCGTCCATTATCTGTAACGGTTATATAACCGTTTCTCTCTAATGAGACCTCAATAGAGTCTGCATAACCTGCGACAGCTTCATCCATCGCATTATCGATAATTTCGGCAAATAAATGATGAAGTGCTTTACTGTCTGTTCCACCAATATACATTCCAGGGCGTAAACGTACAGGCTCTAAACCCTCAAGCACTCGAATAGAGAGGGCATTATAGTCGTCTTCTTGTGTATTTTTTGCACTTTTTTTTGAAATCATTGCTTTTGATTTCGTTGGAGATTGTAGAGTGCTTTCTTTTGTATTTACCCGAGATTGGGCTTTATTTAAAATACTAAAAAGATCCTTGTTGTTATCGCTCATAGCGTTTAACTATCTACCTCATAAATATAATCTTCATTAAAATAAGTTTTATGCCTGCTTTTTATTTAAAAATCAATGAACTTAGGAAACATCAATTGTTGGACCAAAAATTTGTTCAAAAGCCTGTTTGAGAGCAATATCAATATCATGCATTGTTACAGAACACCCTAAATCAAGAAAGCTGGTTATACCGTGATTTGCAATTCCACAAGGAACAATCCCTGAATAATGCGCTAAATTAGGATTAACATTGATAGAGACGCCATGAAAACTTATCCATTTACGCACGCGAATACCAATAGCTGCAATTTTATCTTCGGAAGAAAGCCCCTTTTGTTTTGATGGATAATGAGACTGTCTAACCCAGACACCAACGCGATCTTCTCTGCGTTCCCCTTTAATATTAAAGTTTGCAAGCATCCGTATGATCCATTCTTCTAAAGCACTAATGAAAGCACGGATGTCTTGTTTTCGGCGTTTAAGGTCAAGCATAATATAAGCAATACGCTGTCCTGGACCATGATATGTAAATTCACCCCCACGTCCTGCTTCATATACAGGGAATAAATGAGGTGATAAAAGATCCTTTTTATCTGCACTCGTACCCGCTGTATAAAGGGAAGGGTGTTCAAGAAGCCAAACTTGTTCATGGGCAGTTTTTGCAAGAATTTTTTCTACACGCTCTTCCATATAACGCAGCGCTTCAGGATATTCGACCAAATCATCACTTATTTTCCATTCAACGGGTGGATTTCCTAGAATTGCATTAAAATGATGTGATAAGTGATTACGATTGCTATGTTTCAATTCAAATGTCATTGGCAATATTTATCTTAATATTTGAGTTTGTATTATAACTTTAAAAAATAACAAGAAGTAAGATTAAGAGACAATTGATAAGAAGTGCAATGAATTTTATTTAAAAATTTATTATATTTATTTTACCATTTTCCTGTTGCACCACCACCACCTGATGATCCACCACCACCTCTAAATCCTCCCCCTCCTGAATGTCCACCAAAGATTCCGCCATAGCCTCTACTGCTTGCATTTAAATTTAGAAACCAAGGTGTGAAGATAAACCCCATCCAAAGATACTTTCGTGGACCTACTTTCTTACCAAAAATCATAGCAAGAAGGGGCAAACCAAAGATGATAAAGAGAATGAGAAACATGATTGTATTTATAATCATTTCTTCTTTTTCAGCTTGTTTACGTTGTTCTTCAATAACTTTAGCTTTTTGATTGATTCGAAAAGAAAACTCAGCATCACTGTGTGTAATCACTTTTATAATTGCATGAATGGCTTCGACAATTCCTCTTTGATAATTTCCTTCACGAAAATTAGGAATCATAAAGCTATTAATGATAACAGAGGAAATGGCATCTGTTAATTCTCCTTCCAGACCATAGCCTACTTCAATACGTGCTTCACGTTCATTGGGGGCAATGACGATTAATACGCCGTTATTGATCTGTTTTTGACCTAACTTCCATGTACGAAAAAGGGAATTACTGTATGTCTCTATATCATTGCCTGAAAGAGTAGGGAGGGTTACAAGAACAATTTGATCTCCTGTTTTTTCCTCGAGAGCTGTAAGCTTTTCCGTTAAATTTCTTTTTGTTGTATGATCGAGTAAATGAGCCATATCGTTGATATAGCCAGTTAAGCGAGGAAACTTCGTGTGTGCGTAAGTGACATCACAAAATGAGATGATCAGATAGAGAATGCTCAAAGGGATCCATAAACGTAGAAAAATATGACGTTTTATGGAGTATTGAAATAACTTCATTAATTAAAATTAACCTTTGGTGTTTGTTGGTTCTCCGTATCGATGGTAAAAGTTGGCATAGGTTTAGCATCACGAAACCATAATTTAGCCCAAATCATTGTTGGCATTGTTTTGAGTGCTGTATTATAGGCTCGGACTGTTTCGATATAATCACGGCGTGCAACGGAGATACGATTTTCAGTTCCTTCTAGCTGTGATTGAAGAGCAAGAAAGTTCTGGTTTGCTTTAAGATCTGGATAGTTTTCGACAACTGCCATAAGCCGAGAAAGTGCACTTGATAAATTGGCTTGGTTGTTGAGATATTGCTTTATTACTTCCGGATTATTCAACATATCAGCATTAATATTGACTTGCGTTGCTTTGGCACGCGCTTCAATGACATCTGTAAAAACAGCTTGTTCATGGGCTGCATAAGCTTTAACTGTTTCCACAAGATTGGGAATGAGATCTGTACGGCGTTGATACTGATTGAGCACTTCACTCCATGCAGCTTGTGCTTTTTCTTCATTTGTTGGTATTGTATTAAATCCGCAGCCACTTAAAAATGGTATTAAAAACACCAAGAAAAGTGCGATTGAAAATTGTCTTAACATTTTAATTGCAGGATAAGAAAATACGGTTGAAGCAATTTGTAAATTAAACATAAAAATATCTCCACAGCTATTTTATGTATTATATAGGATATATTTTCTCAGTAAAAAGTATTTTAATTTTTTTTAATATAAACTCATTGCTAAAAAAATATATTGCATGAATTTTTAGTTTTTTATCGTCTTGCGTTGTTATAGAAATAATAATGTTCTTCTTATAACTTATAAAAGTATATGTTTATCCCAAATAACAGAATGCAATATAAGGTAAGGTAGTATTTGATGATTTAATTCACCTTTATTTCTGAAATTAATCTATCTTCAAGATATAATTCTATTTCATCAAATGGGGAAAGTTTACCCACACCTTGTGGTGTTCCTGTATATATGATATCTCCACTCTTTAATTGAATGTAGCTGCTCAAAAAAGAAATTATTTTCTCAAAGCTAAAGATCATATTTCTCGTATTACCAAGTTGCCTTGTTTCACCATTCAGCTTCATTTCGAAGGTTATTGGATCATTTATTTTTTCCTTGTTTATGAAGTTAGAAACGTATGCGGCTCCTTTAAATCCTTTAGACAAAAGCCAAGGAAGCTTTTTTTCTTTTAATTTTGTTTGTAAATCTCTGGCAGTTAGATCAAGACCTATTGCTACGGCATCGTAGCATTTTTCAGCTTCTATCTCATCAACCATAAAGGTGTCCTTTGAGATTCTGAGCACAATTTCAGTTTCGAAATGGGTTTCTTTAGAAAAATTAGGGAGCTCAATTTGATTTCCTAAGATGAGTGAACTATAGGGTTTGCTAAAGATAACGGGCTCATCTTCGACGACATTGCCAAGTTCATAAGCGTGTTCTAAATAGTTGTATCCGACGCAATAAATACTATTAATCATAGGAGAACCCCTAAATTTTCATTTTCTTTGTACTGGAAAGATATAATTGTGTAAACAACATCTATTTCTCAATAGTTCAGAAGTAAGTTTTGATACCATTCATTAATTTGGGCTATAGCTTTTGACATGCATTTTTACGTATCACTGTTGAGATTAAAATAAAGTCTATATTAGATTAAAGTTCCTTTATTATACAAAGGCCATTTTGCTATGTATACGAGATATGGCATACAGTATCTTTTTTAAGTTAGTAAACACAAGGATAGTTTTACATACGCTTTTGAATTAAGTGAGATAATAAAGAATTTTATTCTTCGTAGGAGATCTCGAAGTAAATGTTGTTTTAAAGAATATTTATACAGTTCAATCGTAACTTTTAAATAAAAATAGGTGATGATCCAAAGAAAAAATGATAAAATTTTAGTCTATGATATTCTAGGTATATTGAGTATCTACCCGTTTGAGGTATTTGAGTTGTAGAGATGTTTGCTAAATTTATTTGCTATAGGTTTGAATATATTCAAAGGAATGTTTTGTTTTATTTTTAATATTATAATATATTATTTTATATATGTAAAAATTATATTATTATAATAAAAAAATGTAAGATTTTTTTCTATATATTAAAGTATAAAACAAATAAAAGAGGTTTAACGCATCCATTAATGTTGACGATAAGTCGCTAATATGTTGCTCTGTTAGCTCAAGCGGTCTTCTTTTCTTCTCTAAAGATAAACATTGTTATAATGAAAGAGAATGCCTATGGAAGGGGATTAGCAGTTAAGGAGATGAGGGTAAGGGGGAAAGGATCATCATGAAGCTTTGAATTATTTTAAAATTACTGTGTTTTGTATGGTTATTGTGGTCTGAGGGATGGGGCGCGCTTATGTTTTCTATTTTCTTATATAGCCAGTGCTAACTATGGTGGCTATTTAGTTATGGTGGCTGTTTAGTTATGGTGGCTGTTTGGTTGTGGGAGTATGTTTTTTTCGTTTGGAAGAATTGGAAAGATATTTTTATATTATTGGGTGCAGCTATCACGATGCGTGCGCTTATTATCGCTATGGCATTCATAACAAATTTTTTACTTGGTTATTTTGATCCACTTCTCTACCGGTACTAATGAAGTGGAGACAGATAATTGAGGCATTGGTGGTGTTCTGATTACAGAGTTAAGAAAAGCGCAAAATAGTAAATAATTCTTGTATATTTGATGATAAATGACTTTGAAGAGTATCGTTCATCAGTATATACGTGTATGTTCCTAAGCAATATTTGATTAGACTGCGTCATAGCTTTTGATGTCGATGTATTTAAAAAAATTACTGAAAAATCATCATTGACTGTGGCTTTTGGTAGAGTCGGCAAAAGAGTTGATAAAGGTTTTTATAATTGTGTACCTATGCTTTTGTCTCTCATCTTTTTTGTTTTAGTGACAAGCTGTGAGAGGAGGAAGTATTAAGTCCGTATATTTCTTTGTTACAGCATGATTTAATCAAAATGCACAAGAGAATTGATTTTAAATAAAAACATTTATAGGCAACCATAGAATATCTAGGTTGCACCTTAGTCTTTTATTTTTTGGGTATTCAATCTGTTTTAAAGCATTTGCAATATGTATGTTTTCAGGAAAAGCTATAACTCTTTTAGCTTTAAAAATATTTATTCAATTTAATTCTAATAAGCTTTTGGCAAAGAGAAGCTATGTTGAGTAGAATCTTATTAATACGGTTAAACTATATTAAATTTTTTATGGAAACATATTGTTAAACTTTTTGATCATTTAAACAGTTCATTTTATTTAGATTAAGATTCTTCAATTATTTTCTTCAGAAAATTTTTGTAATTCTATTGGTTTTTTGAAGATAGATTTTGTGATGATGATAAGGTTTTTTAAAGTTATCCAAGGCCTTTTTATTTTTAGTTTGAATGAATGTGGTAAGGTAGAGGAAGGGAAAAGATTGCGATTTTTTTGAAGCATTTGAGATGCTTTGGATATTTAGTATGGTTTGAAAATCTCGCAAAAAAGTTTTATCTGCAATCATTAAAAGATATATTCGAATTACTTTATTTCTGAATTTTGATTTAGTATACCTTTAAAAGTTGTAGTGTGATAGTCGTTTCTGTATTAAGGAAGATATGGAGTTAAATAAGAATACAAGGATAACCTATTGTTTTTATATCTATTTTTGCCATAAAATGAGTGTTTTGTTAAAAGAGACTTTGACAGGAAAAATTAAAAAAATTATCACGAGTAGAATTGGGTTGTAAAAAGGGTAAAGAGCTTTAAAAAAATCTGTAGAAGCTTGAGAAAAAGTATTTTTGAAGAATCTAAAAAAACTAGCTTTGAAATTAACTCTAAAATCAGATCCAATATAATAGAAAAGAAAAATAGAAATACATTATATAAGGCATTTTTATTTTTTATAGAGTTCTATTGTGCGTTTTGCTTTATCTTCAAGGGGGAGTTTAATTTTTTATACCCATGATGGCTTGTGTAAACTCTTTTATAAACCCAGTAGGAATTGTTGAATGATAAACCCATTAAGGTTCCCATTTTTATACTTAATAAAAGTGCTCGTTGGTATCATAAAATTTCTTCTAGTTTTTACTGTTACGCTAGCCTTTGGCACTTGAAATGTTTTATAAGCTTTTTTCGTTCTTTTTTTATACAATTTTATCCATACATCAGTTTTGCTTATAACGTACAAGCAAATGGTTTTCATTGATTTAAATACACAGATTTAAACTAAGAGAATCTTGCGATATTCAGATCTCTGAATTCAATATAAATAACACCATATTATTATACATCAATATATTATCTATTTTTTAAAATCTACAGTCTTTATTGTATTTGTCGTTAACAGTTCTTTGGGCAATAACTTTATCGTAAGGAATATTTTGTTAAATTATTCTTCTTTCAAAGAAACGTTATAGTTTTTGGTTTTATAGAAGGGGCAATAATGTTAGCATTGTACTTTAATTAAAAAAGAAAGAAAATTATGACGATTATACTAAAACCGGGCGGGGTAACGCTTAGCGAACTTGAAACTATTTATTTTAATGGTGAAATCAGTAAACTTTGTAATGATACGCATTTAGCGATTGAGAAAGGAGCACAGCGCATTGCTGAAATTGCTGCTGGAAGTGAGCCTGTGTATGGTATTAATACTGGTTTTGGGAAGTTAGCTTCCGTTAAAATTGATGCAGATAATGTCGCTGTTTTACAGAGAAATCTTATTTTGTCGCATTGTTGTGGGGTAGGAGATCCTTTAGCTGAGAATATTGTGCGTTTGATGATGAGCTTAAAGCTTATCTCTTTAGGAAGAGGGGCTTCTGGGGTTCGTCTAGAATTGGTCAATTTGCTGGAAAATATGCTTGCAAAGGGCGTCATTCCTGTTATCCCAGAAAAAGGATCTGTTGGTGCTTCAGGTGATCTTGCTCCACTTGCTCACATGGCGGCTGTTATGATGGGAGAGGGAGAAGCGTTTTTTCAAAATATTCGTATGAGTGGAGCGCTTGCGTTAGAAAAAGCAGGATTGTCCCCTATTATTTTAGCGGCAAAGGAAGGTCTCGCTCTTATTAACGGGACTCAGGCATCAACAGCACTGGCCCTTGCTGGACTTTTTCGAGCTTATCGGGCATTATGTGGTGGATTGTTGGCAGGGGCTTTGACGACAGATGCTATCATGGGGTCAACGGCGCCATTTCATTCTGATATCCATATTTTACGAGGCCATTATGGGCAGATTGCTGTATCGAAAACATTAGAAGAGCTTGTAGAGGATTCAGAAATTCGTGCAGCACATTTACGGGGTGATGAGCGTGTCCAAGATCCTTATTGTATACGTTGCCAGCCACAAGTTATGGGAGCATGTTTTGATATTTTGCTAGCGGCTGCAAAAACACTGATTATTGAAGCAAATGCTGTTACAGACAATCCTTTGATTTTAAGGAATGGTGAGGTTGTCTCCGGTGGGAATTTTCACGCTGAGCCTGTAGCATTTGCTGCTGATCAAATCGCTCTTGCTTTATGTGAAATAGGATCTATTTCTCAACGGCGTATTGCTCTTATGGTTGATCCAGCAGTTTCTTGTGGTCTTCCAGCTTTTTTAGCACACAATGCAGGTCTTAATTCAGGTTTTATGATCGCTGAAGTAACAGCAGCAGCTTTAATGTCTGAAAATAAGCAAATGGCTCATCCAGCTTCCGTTGATTCAACGCCAACTTCAGCTAATCAAGAAGATCATGTTTCAATGGCTTGCCATGGTGCTCGTCGGTTATTAGTAATGAGTGAAAACCTTTTTACGATTATTGGCATTGAAACACTTATTGCAGCACAAGGAATTGAATATCGTGCTCCTTTAAAAACAAGTATTCTTTTGCAGTCTGTTATGGAATATTTACGCAAGAATATTGCGTCTCTTAAGGAAGATCGCTATATGGCTCTAGATCTTCATCAAGCACATATACTTGTAAGCGAAGGGGCTTTATTATCTGTTTTACCAAAAACAATTTTTCCTCAATTAGAACTGAAATGATATTTATTGTTGAATTTAAGAGAGACCTAATGATGAGTTTTTTTATATAAGAATAGGGTAAATAATAATATATCTTCATAGTAACTAATAAATATTTTCTCATTTATTAGTTACTATGCAGTGGTTTTATATCCAATTATTTCCCTAATATTATCATTTCATAATGTAATCCATTTTATATAATATCGTAGAATAACATATTAGAAAGGCTTTTGGAGAGAGTTTTTAGAGTTTATTTTTATTATTTTATCTTTATTTATACTTATAAATATTATATTATGAATTGTCATTACTCAATAATAACCATTTTTATTGGGTATTTCTCTTTTTAAAAGATGGTTTACAATTTTTACTTTTAAATCACAAGAAAGGGGAAATAAATGTCTAAAAATCGCCTACTATGTGTTTTAATAGCAATCACTTTTTATTTTTTACAAATGATGGAAATTCTTGGAGTCTTTGGAGAGAAAGGTATCAACAAGATATTTTTATTGCTATGCGGGTACAGGAAAGGGATAGTTTTTTTCCGGTAAAAAGGAAAAATGTTATGGGTATTTCAGATAAAATAACTGAAGAAAAGGGAAATTCTCTTATTGGGCTAAATATTGTAAAGGTGATATTTATCGCAGTCGCTTTTTTCATTGGGATGCGTGCGTTTAAGTTGATCAGAGATTTTGCTACACGGGGTAAAAATGAATCTTCTAACATCTCTGAAGAATGGCGAAATTCACTTTATTCAGTAATAAATCTCTATCAATTGGCGTAAAAAGCTTGTTTTATGGGCTAAAAGAGGGTTTGCTTAAAGTAACAAAAAATTAATTGTACACAGAGTGAATGTGTCTGTTATGGATTTTTAGGCTTCTATTTCGGTGGACTGAAATAGAAGCCTAAAAGTTTAAACTGCATTATGGCTAATTTTCTCTGTAAAAAATTGAATAATACGAAACGAATTAAATGACAATTGTAAAAAAAATCATTATCACGTTATTCCGATAAAATAATACGAAATTGCAAGCTTATAAAAGCTGAATAATTTGCAATAAAAGTATTTTTTCATTGTTTAAAGCAAAGTGTTGGACTGGCTAATCTTCAATGTTTTTTTAAATATATTTTTGAAAGAAACATGAGCTTCATTTTTCATAAAGCTGTTATTGTGCTGTGGATTTTGTCAGCGTTTCAATAAAGAAGGAAAAAAATGGCAATAGATGAACTAAAACGAGGGATGAATAAGCGCCAAGTTATTTTTTTAGCTCTTGGTTCTGCTATTGGAACAGGTCTTTTTTATGGATCAGCCCAAGCAATTAAGCTTGCAGGCCCCAGTGTTTTGATTGCCTATTGTATTGCTGGTTTAGCTATTTTTATGGTTATGCGGGCTTTAGGAGAGATGATACTACATAATCCCTTGCCTGGTTCTTTTGCTCGTTATGCAGCAAATTATATATCGCCATTGGCAGGTTTTTTAACGGGGTGGACATATGTATTTGAGATGATTCTTGTTGGTTTGGCTGATATTACGGCTTTTGCCACTTATATGGGGTTTTGGTATCCTGATGTTGCTCCTTGGGTATGGGCATTGAGTATTACATTAATCATCACAGCTATTAATTTAGCCGCTGTAGAAGTTTATGGTGAACTAGAGTTTTGGCTGTCTTCTATTAAAGTTATTGCTATCATTGCGATGATTATTTTAGGGATAGTCATTATTTTCTTAGGGGGAGGTGCAGGTAGCGATTCTTCCACTGTTACAGTTCATAATTTATGGAATAATGGTGGTCTTTTTCCCAATGGTTGGTTTGGTTTTTTAGCTTGCTTTAGTGTTGTTGTCTTTGCTTTTGGTGGTATAGAAATCATTGGCATGGCAGTTATGGAAGTTCAAAATCCTCATCAAACGATTTCAAAGGCAATTAATTCTACTCCAGTTCGTATTTTGCTTTTTTACATCATGACGTTAGCTATTTTAATGTCTCTTTATCCTTGGAATGAGATTGGTCTTATGGATAGTCCTTTTGTATCTATTTTTGAAAATCTTGGAATCTCATATGCAGCAAATATTTTAAATATTGTTGTTGTTACAGCGGCTATTTCAGCAATGAATAGTGGAATGTATGGTGCTTGTCGTATGATACATGGTTTATCGCAGGAAGGTTATGCTTTAAAGAAATTTCAATATTTATCAAAAAACGGTATACCAGTTTTTATTATTTTGATGATCTTCGTTATTTTTCTTCTTGGTGCTGTCCTTAATTATTTTTATCATGAAAAGCTTTTTTTTCTTATTGCAGCGATGGCAACATTTGCGACGGTTTTTGTTTGGATGATGATTCTACTTTCGCAAATTTTTATGCGAATTAAGATGCCTAAAGAAGCACAGCATGATTTAAAATTTCCAATTCCATTTTGGCCAATAGGATCGATTTTTTCTATTGTATTTATGGTTTTTATTTTTATTCTCTTATGGTATTTCGATGAGACGCGCCCCGTTTTAATTGTCGGTATTAGTTGGATTTCTTGGCTTGTGGTTTGTTTCTATGCCCTTCAAATTTATAATTTAAAGAAAAGAAATTGCGATAAATAAAGATTACGCTAAAAAATAGCTGATGGCATAAAGGAAATGTGGTTGGGTATTATTCTCTAAAGATTGAACAAGCTAGATTAAAAGGAATCTACTCGTTATTATTTCGTTAGAAATTTTTGTGAATTATTGCTTATGATAACGACCCAATCATATAAATATTAGCTGCTGTTTGATGATGATTGGTGCCCTCAATTAAGCGCTTCATATTAAATGCCTAAAAGTATCAATAGATTTTACTAGGTACAAGATTATAGGGAAATATCTTTTTTACTTATTAATGAAGTTATATTTCACTAAAATAGGTATTATAAGAACTATTTTTATTATTTTATTTATATTTTTTATCTACACTCAATGAGCTAATAGCTCACATTGTAAGTTTTTTAAAAAATTAATTTTTAAAATTGTGTTATTTAAAAAGTCGATAGCCTTAGAAGCAAAAAGTATGCTGGACAGTGAAACAGTAAAAGCTGAGCAAGCTCAATACGATAAGTTAGAGTCATCTTGAATAGCCAATGAAGTCAAAGCAAGAGCGTAATCTGCGGTGTTTAGTAAAATAGGAAAAGAGTAAAGCCGTAGCAATAAAAAAGGTTGCACAAGAATCTAAAATCTAAAGGTCGTTTAGATGATTTAAAACAATTAGCCAATGGTGTGAAATTTATAGCAGAAGGGATAAAGAAGGTTTCTGAAAGATCCTAGAAGAAGGCTGTACGGTTAGAAACAGTAAGTGGATGAATTCAAAAAATTGCTAAGGAATCAAAAAATAAAGCATGTTTTGCCAAACATGGATGCCGTAGCAAGCATCATGCAGTGCTTATGAAGCGCGGAATAAAGCTCAAGATGCGAAGGGAGTAGAAAATAGCGCTAAGGTTACAACAGGCTTAGCGGAAATGGCAAGAAAAGAAGCTGATAAAATAGTAGAGAAAACCGATAATCGAGCGTATGAAGCCAATGTGATGTTAATCGAAAAAGTGATGTTGATGTGCACTTTGAACTCTTTGCTTGGATGCGTGATAAATAAGCAGATCTCTTATGTTGCTTGGTTACCTATTTAATGAAAAAATAAGACTTTATTATCGTTAACCCAAACCTAGCAAGAGAGATTTTAAAATATAATAAGCAAGGTGAACGCTTGTGTGGATGGAAATATGATTAGAAAAAGAACGACAAAACAGATAAAACTTACAGAAGCAGAGAAAATGCTTTAAGAAATGATGTACACCTATCAAAAAATGTCACGCTTTATGAAAAGGAGTGCATTTTTAATCTTTTTATCGATTTTTGATTTTTCTCCTCTCATGGATGCAATAGGTAATGTTTTTGTATATTTAAAACAGTGGTTCTCAAAGAATTAGATATCCTCAATTTCTTCTTAAAGTAATTAAAAAAACAATTTAAAAAGAGATTCTGATTCGTAATAAAATGAAAACTTCAAAAGTATTTGTTAGATTCATGAGCGTATTTTTTTACAGGATTTTGTAAATGTTTATATCCTTTGGAAAATCTTACGAAAACTTCGTATTGGTCCTTCATAATGCTTATTCGATATGCCTGAAAAATTAGACGTATCTACGCTATATCTTGTTTTTTTATAAGAATTAGCAAAAAATAACTACTCGTTGGTATGGAAGAAAAGGTCGTGAAGTGCTACTCTTTAAATCAAAAGATAGCATGCTTTTTAAGAAAAAAGCCGATTCTTTCTGCAAGAGTTTTACAATAAAAACTTCTGATTCATTTAGACGTGAAGTTGTTAGTATGTTTGTTAGAAACTTAGAGAAGTTTACAACAGGATTTAACAAGATTTAAAAAATTATTAGAGAAATTCGATCAAAAAACAGACGCCCTATAGAGGCATACCGTAAAATCCTATTCCCTTACTTTTATTCAGGTATCTCTAACCCATTAAAACATACATAAAATCAGTAAGTTACATAAGAAGTAAACACATATGGTGGGCGATGAGAGACTCGAACTCCCGACATCCTCGGTGTAAACGAGGCGCTCTACCAGCTGAGCTAATCGCCCAATATAATGATCAACAACTGAGTAGGACCTCTTTAAGGAAAAATTTTTCTAAACGCAAGAATAAAGATGGTATTTAATAATTTTTTTAAAAAATGCATAATCCTTCTTGACATAAACGAACGAACATCTTACACGACCGCTTGTACTAATAATGAATTAGTTCAAAAAAGTGCGCGGGTGTAGCTCAGTTGGTTAGAGTGCTGGCCTGTCACGCCGGAGGTCGCGGGTTCGAGCCCCGTCACTCGCGCCATTTTGTATTTTCTGGTAGAAATCACTTTTTAAGATATTCGTGTGCCGTAGGTTAGTGTGGGGTATCTAATTTAGGGGGGAATATTTTTTCTTCCTTTTTATATGGTTTATAAGAATAGGACTTGCGTCTTTCTTTGCTCTGCGTTACCTATGCCGATAAGAAAAATATCGCTCTGTATGCCTTTTGAGCATTATGAGTAAAATTAATAGAGCGATTATAAAATTTGTCTGTTTGAACTCGCAATGTCGAGTCGTTGTGTTAAACTCAGGCATTTTGTTACGATGGAAGAGGGTTATGGCTTATTTACTGAGCTCTTATTTGCCAGTTTTGATTTTTGTTATTGTGTCAGCGGTTATTACTGGGGTTTTGTTGATTATACCTTACATAGTAGCATATCGTTCCCCAGACCCTGAAAAGTTATCGGCTTACGAATGTGGCTTTAATTCATTTAGTGATGCGCGCATGAAGTTTGATATTCGTTTCTATTTGGTGTCAATTTTATTTATTATTTTTGATCTTGAAGTTGCTTTCCTTTTTCCTTGGGCTGTTTCATTCGAATCGATAGGTCTGTTTGGCTTTTGGTCAATGATTGTGTTTTTGGCGATTTTGACTATTGGATTTATATATGAATGGAAAAAAGGAGCTCTTGAATGGAATTAAGATCTAATAATTCAACAATTATGGCTCCAAAACCAAAAGGAATCATTGATCCCAGTACTGGTGAGTTGATAGGATCAGATGATCAGTTTTTTCGTGATATTAATGCGGAATTATCAGATAAGGGTTTTTTAGTTACTTCGGCAGATGCTTTGATTACTTGGGCACGTACCGGTTCTCTAATGTGGATGAGTTTTGGTTTGGCTTGTTGTGCTATTGAAATGATGCAGTGCTCAATGCCGCATTATGATAATGAGCGTTTTGGGTATGCCCCACGAGCTTCACCCCGTCAGTCAGATGTGATGGTGGTGGCAGGTACTCTAACAAATAAGATGGCACCTGCTTTAAGAAAAGTGTATGATCAGATGCCAGAGCCACGTTATGTGATTTCTATGGGATCATGTGCAAACGGTGGAGGATATTATCATTATTCCTATTCAGTGGTGCGTGGATGTGATCGGATTGTACCTGTCGATATCTATGTTCCAGGGTGTCCACCTACTGCAGAGGCCTTATTATACGGCATATTGTTATTACAGAAAAAAATCCGTCGTACCGGATCCATAGAGCGATAGAGAGTTTTCTTATCATGATGAATGAAGCATTGGCTGAACTTGCTGCTTATTTGGAAAATAAGTTAGGAAATAAGCTTGAAGAGACCATTCTTGCTTTTGGTGAATTGACCATTGTGGTACGTCTTGATGCAATTACTGATGTCTTAATGTTTGTTCGTGATGATTCTCGTTGTCAGTTTATTAATCTTACAGACATTAGTGGTGTGGATTATCCTTCTCGCGATAAGCGTTTTGATGTTTCTTACCAATTATTGTCTCCTCGTGAGAATTTGCGCTTACGTGTTAAAGTTCGTACGGATGAGAATACTCCTGTTGCTTCAGCTTGTACGGTTTATCCGGGTGCAGAGTGGTATGAACGTGAAACTTATGATATGTATGGAATTTTATTTTCTGGTCATCCGGATTTGAGACGGATTTTAACAGATTATGGGTTTGAAGGGTATCCTTTACGCAAAGACTTTCCTGTGACAGGATTTGTTGAGTGCCGTTATGATAATGAAGCAAAGAGGGTAATTTATGAGCCCGTTGTTTTGCGCCAAGAAATGCGTAATTTCGATTTTCTTTCTCCTTGGGAAGGAGGACAATATGCTTTGCCTCACGATGGGAAAGTAGATGGAGAAAAATAAGATTGGTTTTGATAAGGTAATATATTAGAGTCGTTTATTTCTTAAATAATTATTTTTTTTAGTGTGATAGATTTCTTTGATATTTGATATGAAGTTTTTAAGAAAGCAAGGGGTTGATTGTGGCTGAAGTTAATGTTCGAAACTTTAATATCAATTTTGGTCCGCAGCATCCTGCAGCGCATGGCGTTTTGCGTATGGTTTTAGAGTTGGACGGTGAAGTTGTTGAGCGTGTAGATCCACATATTGGGTTATTACATCGTGGCACAGAAAAATTAATGGAAACAAAGACTTATCTTCAGGCGGGGCCTTATCTAGATCGTTTAGATTATGTTGCTCCCATGAATCAAGAGCATGCTTTTGTTCTTGCAATTGAAAAGTTATTGGATATTGAAATTCCTAAAAGAGGGCAATTGATACGTGTTTTGTTTTCTGAAATTGGGCGTATTCTTAATCATTTGCTTAATGTAACAACACAGGCGATGGATGTTGGTGCTTTGACCCCACCGCTTTGGGGATTTGAACAACGTGAAAGATTGATGATTTTTTATGAGCGTGCCTGTGGCGCTCGTTTGCACGCAAATTATTTTCGTCCCGGTGGTGTGCACCAAGACTTACCGGAATCTTTAGTTGAGGACATTGGTAATTTTATTGATCCATTTCTTGTTTCTCTTGAAAAACTTGATGCGCTTGTGACGCCAAATCGGATTTTTAAGCAGCGTAATGTGGATATCGGTGTTGTCAGTATCAACGAAGCTTGGGCACGTGGTTTTTCTGGAGTTATGATCCGTGGCGCTGGTGTGCCATGGGATTTGCGTAAAAGTCAGCCTTATGAATGCTACGATGAAATGGAATTTGATATTCCTATAGGTAAAAATAGTGATTGTTATGATCGCTATCTTATTCGTATGGAAGAAATGCGTCAATCAGCGAAAATTATGCGTCAATGTGTAGAACGACTACTTGGTACTGAAAAGAATGGCCCTGTTTCAAGTTTGGATCGCAAAATTGTACCACCAAAGCGGAGCGAGATGAAAAGCTCGATGGAAGCACTGATTCATCACTTTAAGCTCTATACGGAAGGCTTTCATACGCCTCCTGGAGAAGTATATGTCGCCGTGGAAGCTCCAAAGGGTGAGTTTGGTGTTTATCTTGTTTCTGATGGAACCAATAAACCTTATCGCGTTAAGTTGCGTGCTCCTGGGTTTGCTCATCTCCAAGCCATGGATTTTTTGACTCGCGGCCATATGTTGGCAGATGCTACAGCTATTTTGGGGTCGATTGATATTGTTTTTGGGGAGGTTGATCGCTAATGTCCGTACGCCGTCTTGCCGATGATGTCTATCAGCCCGCAGAGTTTTCTTTTACAAAGGAAAATCAGATATGGGTGAAAAATACCATAAAAAAATATCCTGTAGGGCGTGAACAATCGGCTGTTATTCCGTTATTAATGCGTGCACAAGAGCAAGATGGTTGGGTGACGCGTGCGGCCATTGAGCATATCGCTCAAATTCTTTCTATGGCGTATATCCGAGTCTTAGAGGTTGCTACTTTTTATACTCAGTTTCAGCTTAAACCTGTAGGAACAAAAGCGCATGTTCAAGTGTGTGGTACGACTCCTTGTATGTTACGTGGTTCTGAGGAATTGATTAAAGTTTGTCAGAAAAAAATTCATCATGAACCTTTTACGACCAATCAGGATGGAACCTTATCATGGGAGGAGGTGGAGTGTCTTGGTGCTTGTGTTAATGCTCCTATGGTCATGATTTTTAAAGATACTTATGAAGATCTCACAGCGGAACGCCTTGAAGAGATTATTGATGCATTTGAGGCAGGAAAAGGTTCTGATATAGCGGTTGGTCCACAAAACAGTCGTCAATCGTCGGAGCCAATTAGTGGTTTAACATCTCTGCTTGAGGATGAAGAAAAAAGCAAATTGCCTAAGTCTTCAAAGAAAAAGAATCATAAGGGAGTGGAATCTTAGTTAAATATTTTTTTGAAAAGATATTTCATTATTTTATCCATATTCTAATGACATTTGATTTAAAATAGAAAGTTTTAAGAAGTTTTTTTAAATTGCATTTGAGGAAAAGCTAAAATGCTACGGGCAATAGAAAAAAAGGTGGGGTATGCTAGCTGATAAGGACCGTATCTTCACCAATATTTATGGTTTAAAAGACAAGTCATTAAAGGCTGCGATGTCGCGTGGGCATTGGAATGGTCTGAAAGAGATTATTGATAAAGGTCGTGATTGGATCATTGATGAGGTCAAAGCATCGGGTTTGCGCGGTCGTGGTGGTGCTGGTTTTCCTACCGGAATGAAGTGGTCTTTTATGCCAAAGCAGAGTGATGGTCGTCCTCACTATTTGGTTGTAAATGCTGATGAATCAGAGCCTGGAACATGTAAGGACCGTGATATTTTACGTCATGACCCCCATACTTTGATTGAAGGATGCGCAATTGCTACTTTTGCTATGGGAGCTAATGTCGCTTTTATTTATATTCGTGGTGAATATATTCGTGAGCGTGAAGCACTTCAAGCAGCTGTCGATGAGTGTTATGAAGCAGGTTTGCTTGGCAAAAAAACAAAATATGGTCATGCTTGTGATATTATTATTCATCATGGGGCTGGTGCTTATATTTGTGGTGAAGAAACAGCACTTCTCGAAAGTCTTGAAGGAAAAAAAGGGCAACCTCGTCTCAAACCGCCATTTCCTGCAAATATGGGCATTTATGGTTGTCCAACAACAGTCAACAATGTGGAGTCTATAGCGGTTGTTCCAACGATTTTACGTCGCGGAGCTTCGTGGTTTTCGTCTATTGGGCGTGCGAATAATGTCGGAACGAAGTTGTTTATGGTTTCTGGACATGTGAATGCCCCTTGTACCTTTGAAGAAGCTCTTGGTGTTTCTTTTCGTGAATTAATTGAAAAACATACAGGGGGTATTCGTGGCGGATGGAATAATCTTTTAGCGGTTATTCCAGGAGGGGCCTCTTGTCCTGTTGTTCGTGGTGAGGATATGGTTGATGCGATCATGGATTTTGATGGAATGCGTGATGTTGGATCTTCTTTTGGTACTGGTGGTGTGATTGTTATGGATAAATCAACCGATATTATCAAAGCAATTTGGCGTATAGCGGCTTTTTTCAAACATGAAAGTTGTGGTCAATGTACGCCGTGTCGTGAAGGAACAGGATGGATGATGCGTCTTTTAGGGCGTATGGTTGAGGGAAGAGCACAAAAACGTGAGATTGATCTTTTGTTTGAAGTTTCTAAACAAGTCGAAGGACATACGATTTGCGCGCTTGGTGATGCAGCAGCATGGCCAATACAGGGATTGATCCGTAATTTTCGTCCAGAAATTGAGCGTAGAATTGATGAATATACGCGAAATGTTGTTCAAAGAAAGAATATTGCTTTGGAAGCAGTAGGATAGAGATTTTTTAAAAGAGCAACTGAATGCAAATTTTAAGTGGATTGTCCGCAGGTTGGATGGGTGATGATAAATATCAAAGTTGATGGTAAAGAGATTGAAGTCCCTGATTACTATACGTTGCTTCAGGCAGCGGAGGCGGCGGGTGCTGAAATTCCGCGTTTTTGTTTTCATGAAACTTTATCAATTGCTGGAAATTGTCGTATGTGCTTGGTTGAGGTCAAAGGTGGTCCTCCAAAACCTCAAGCTTCTTGTGCGATGGGGGTTCGTGATTTACGATTGGGGCCTAATGGTGAAGCACCGGAAATTTTTACCAATACTGAGATGGTAAAAAAAGCACGTGAAGGTGTGATGGAGTTTCTTCTCATCAATCATCCTTTAGATTGTCCTGTTTGTGATCAAGGGGGCGAATGCGATCTTCAAGATCAAGCAATGCTCTACGGGCGAGATTGTTCTCGTTATACGGAAAATAAGCGTGCTGTAGAAGATAAATATATTGGGCCTCTTGTTAAAACGGTTATGACACGGTGTATTCATTGCACACGTTGTGTTCGTTTTACAACGGAAGTTGCCGGTATTTCTGAGCTTGGTTTGATTGGTCGTGGTGAAGATGCTGAAATTACGACATATCTTGAAAAAGCGATGACATCTGAATTACAGGGCAATGTGATTGATCTTTGTCCAGTGGGGGCTTTAACCTCAAAACCGTATGCGTTTCATGCCCGTCCTTGGGAATTGGTTAAAACAGAATCGATTGATGTGATGGATGCGCTTGGCAGTGCTATTCGTATTGATAGTCGCGGTCGTGAAGTTATGCGGATTATGCCGCGTACAAATGACGATGTAAATGAGGAATGGATCTCTGATAAAGCCCGTTTTATTTGGGATGGATTACGGACTCAGCGGCTTGATAGACCCTATATCCGTAAAGACGGAAAGCTTCAACCTGCCAGTTGGACAGAAGCTTTTGCGAAAATTAAAATGATGACCTCTAAGGTTTTGCCAGAAAAAATTGGAGCTATTGCTGGGGATCTTGCTTCTGTTGAAGAAATGTATGCCCTTAAAACGTTACTGATCTCGTTGGGTTCAAAGCTTTTTGATTGTCGTCAAAGAGGGGGAGCTTTATCGCCTGAATTTGGGCGTTCGAGTTATATTTTAAATCCTACAATTGCGGGGATTGAACAGGCTGATGCTCTCCTTATTGTAGGCTCTAATCCACGCCATGAAGCTGCTGTTTTAAATGCGCGCATTTTAAAGCGCCAACGGATGGGAAATTTTCCTATCGCGCTCATTGGAGAGAAAGTCGATTTACGTTATCCTTATTCTTATCTTGGATCTGGGAGTGATGCATTAAATACACTTATTTGTGGAGAGGATGCTTTTTATAATGTTTTAAAGGACGCAAGGAGGCCTCTTATTCTTATCGGAGAGGGGGCGATTTGCGGAAATGAAGGGTTATCTGTTTTAAAAAGTCTTGCTAAATTAGCGGATAATATTGGTGCCCTTAGCGAAGAATGGAATGGTTTTGGCGTCCTTCATAATGCAGCCTCAATTGTTGGAGGGTTAGACATAGGTTTTACTTCTCAGTTTGGGGTTGAAAATATTCTTAAAACCTGTGAGGTTTTATTTTTGCTTGGTGCTGATGAGGTGGAATTAGCCAATATAAAAGCTTTTAAAGTTTATATTGGGAGCCATGGTGATAATGGGGCGCACGCTGCTGATGTTATTTTGCCTGCATCGGCCTATACTGAAAAGTCAGGGCTTTATGTCAATACAGAAGGGCGTGTTCAAATGACAAATCGGGCTGGTTTTGCTCCAGGTGAAGCAAAAGAAGATTGGGCCATTTTGCGTGCCTTATCGGATGTGTTAGGACAAAGGCTTCCCTTTGATTCTCTTTCTCAATTAAGGCAATGTTTGTTTAATGAGTATCCACATTTTGATGCTGTTGATGATATCATGCCTGCAGATATAAGTGATCTTAAGGCGCTTGGTTCAAAAATGGTTTCCCTAGAAAGTCAAATATTTACTTCTATGGTTAAAGACTTTTATTTAACAAATCCGATAGCGCGTGCTTCTGCTGTTATGGCTGAATGTTCATCTCTAGCAAAAAGCCGTGCTATAGAAGTTGTAGAGTAAGGGCAAAGGAAAAGGAATAATGATGTATGATTTCTTTATAACTTGGTTGTTGCCATTACTCGTTATCGTTGGGAAGACACTTCTTCTTTTAGTTGTTCTCTTAGTATTGATTGCCTATCTCCTCTATGCAGATAGAAAGATTTGGGCTGCTGTGCAATTGCGGCGTGGTCCCAATGTTGTTGGTCCGTGGGGGTTGCTACAATCTTTTGCAGACTTAATTAAATTTGCTGTAAAGGAACCTATTATCCCTGCTGGTGCCAATAAAGGGGTTTTCCTTTTGGCTCCTTTTGTTTCAGCAACACTGGCTTTATCAACTTGGGCTGTTATTCCTGTCAATGAAGGTTGGGAGGTTGCGAAGATTAATGTTGGCTTGCTTTACATCTTAGCCATTTCATCTCTTGAAGTTTATGGGGTTATTATGGGGGGCTGGGCCTCAAATTCAAAATATCCTTTTTTAGGGGCTCTTCGTTCAGCGGCACAAATGGTTTCTTACGAAGTTTCTATTGGTTTTGTGCTTGTGACCGTTATTTTAGTAAGTGGATCACTGGATCTTACAACAATTGTTTTAAAACAAAGTTATGGGCTTGGTACAACTCTTGGTCTTCCTTTTAACAGTTTTCTTGATTGGAATTGGCTTATTCTTTTTCCAATGTTTATTATATTTTTTATTTCTGCGCTTGCAGAGACAAACCGTCCGCCTTTTGATTTGGTAGAAGCAGAATCTGAACTTGTTGCTGGTCACATGGTTGAATATTCTTCAACGCCTTATATGCTCTTTTTTCTTGGTGAATATGTTGCTATTGTTTTAATGTGTGCTTTGACAACCATTTTATTTTTAGGCGGTTGGCTTCCTCCCTTGGATGTTTGGTGGCTTAATTGGGTTCCTGGCATCATTTGGTTTGTTTTAAAAGTCTGTTTTGTGTTTTTTTGGTTTGCTATGGTCAAAGCATTTGTTCCACGCTATCGCTATGATCAACTCATGCGGCTTGGTTGGAAGGTTTTTCTTCCTCTCTCATTAGCAATGGTTGTAATAACTGCGGCTTTTTTAAAGTTTACAAATTTCGTTTAAGAGGAGATTTTACGATGTCAGGTTTTATTCAGGCGGCAAAGTCACTCCTTTTATTGGAGTTTGTGAGTGCTTTTTTCTTAGCTATGCGTCAGTTTTTTTCGCCAAAACCTACGATTAATTATCCTTATGAAAAAGGTTTTGTTTCTCAGCGTTTTCGTGGTGAGCATGCACTGCGTCGTTATCCCAATGGTGAAGAGCGCTGTATCGCCTGTAAATTATGTGAAGCGATTTGTCCGGCACAGGCGATTACAATTGAGGCTGGACCGCGACGTAATGATGGAACACGTAGAACTGTTCGTTATGATATCGATATGGTTAAGTGTATTTACTGTGGTTTTTGTCAAGAGGCTTGTCCAGTAGAGGCTATTGTTGAAGGCCCAAATTTTGAATTTGCAACAGAAACGCGTGAAGAACTCTATTATGATAAAGAAAAGCTTTTAATGAATGGTGATCGTTGGGAGCGAGAAATTGCTCGAAATATATTGATAGATGCGCCTTATCGTTAAGTGTATCGTTAAATGAGATGTCGGATAATTTTCCGATAAATTGTAATCTGGTATAAAGTTTGTACCAATCGTTTGGATAATTAAGGAGAAGCCTATGCTAACAGATCTAGCGGTGGCATTTTTCTATTTGTTTGCTTTTATTATGCTAACAAGTGCAGTGATTGTTATTACAGTACGAAATCCTGTGCATTCTGTTTTGTTTTTAATTCTTGCATTTTTTAATGCCGCGGCTTTATTTTTGCTTGCGGGAGCAGAGTTTTTAGGGCTTATTCTACTTGTTGTTTATGTTGGAGCCGTTGCTGTTTTATTTTTATTTGTCGTTATGATGCTGGATGTTGATTTTGCTGAGTTAAAGAGTGGTGCTCTTCGATATGCGCCTATTGGTGCTCTTATTGGCGTTATTATGGCCGTAGAATTGATTGTTGTTTTTGTGAGTAGTTACTTCTCTCCAGTTTTAAGAGCGCATGTTACGCAACCAATGCCAGATTTAGCGCAGCGAACAAATACACAAGCATTAGGTGACGTTCTTTATACGAATTATGTTTTTTATTTTCAAATTGCTGGAATAATTTTATTGGTTGCAATGATTGGTGCTATTGTTTTAACACTTCGTCATAAATCGGGAGTTAAGAGACAGTCTATTGCAGAACAAGTTTCTAGAACGGTAGAAAGTGCCATTGAAATCAAGCAGGTTGAATCAGGTAAAGGTATTTAAGGGGGGCTATGGATATGTATATTGATATTACGCATTATCTTGTTGTTTCTGCTTTGATGTTTACAATTGGTATCGCTGGAATTTTTCTCAACAGAAAAAATATAATTATTATTTTGATGTCTATTGAGCTTATATTACTCTCTGTTAATATCAATTTTGTTGCATTTTCAGCATTTCTTCATGATCTCGTTGGTCAGATATTCGCTTTATTTGTCTTAACCGTCGCAGCTGCTGAAGCTGCCATTGGTTTAGCAATTCTTGTTGTTTTCTTCCGTAATCGTGGTTCTATTGCGGTTGAAGATGTTAATGTAATGAAAGGCTAACCAGTGATGTATCATATAATTGTCTTTCTTCCGCTTTTAGGTTTTTTAATTGCTGCACTCGGTGGAAAAACGATAGGAGATCGTGCCAGTGAACTGATAACGTGTGGCTTTATGGTGCTTGTTGCCATATTGTCGTGGGTCGTTTTTTTCAATGTTGCACTTGGTCATGCTCCAGTGGTTGATGTGTTGGTCTTACATTGGCTCACTGTTGGTGGTTTAAGCTTTAATTGGGCTCTCCATATTGATACATTAACAGCTGTTATGCTTATTGTGGTGAATAGTGTTTCAGCATTAGTGCATATTTATTCAATTGGTTATATGCACCATGATCCTTCAAGATCCCGTTTTTTTTCTTATCTTTCTTTGTTTACATTTATGATGCTCATGTTGGTGACATCCAATAATTTGATTCAGATGTTTTTTGGCTGGGAAGGTGTAGGGCTTGCTTCTTATTTGCTTATTGGCTTTTGGTTTCAGCGCGATTCTGCAAATAAGGCTGCAATGAAAGCTTTTGTGGTCAATCGTGTTGGAGACTTTGGTTTTCTCTTAGGAATTTTTAGTATTTTCGTTTTATTTCAATCGGTCGATTTTGCCTCTATTTTTGCAAAAGCTGCAGATAATAGCTTTGTACAAGATATGACATTTTTAGGTTTGCAGCTTGATGGACAGGCAGCACTTACCATTACATGTCTTTTATTATTTATTGGTGCGATGGGAAAATCAGCACAATTTCTTTTACATACTTGGCTTCCTGATGCAATGGAGGGACCTACGCCTGTCTCAGCACTTATTCATGCCGCTACAATGGTAACGGCAGGTGTTTTTATGGTTGCGCGCATGTCACCCATTTTTGAACTGTCTTCAACTGCTTTGACCGTGGTTATTATTGTTGGAGCAACAACAGCCTTTTTTGCAGCCACTGTGGGATTGGTGCAGAATGATATTAAGCGTGTTATTGCTTATTCTACATGTTCTCAACTTGGGTATATGTTTGTGGCATTAGGTGTTGGGGCTTATGGCGCTGCTGTCTTTCATCTTTTTACGCATGCATTTTTTAAAGCATTATTATTTCTTGGTGCCGGTTCTGTCATTCATGCTGTATCTGATGAACAAGATATGCGAAAAATGGGTGGATTGCGCAAGCATATAAAGGTCACTTATTGGATGATGATGATCGGGACCATTGCATTGACCGGTGTTGGAATCCCAGGAACTCTTTTTGGAACGGCTGGTTTTTTCTCCAAAGATGCGATTATAGAGTTTGCTTTTGCATCCCATAATATTGCTTCAGGATATGCTTTTTATCTTCTTGTTTTTGCGGCTTTTTTGACAAGCTTTTATTCATGGCGGCTTATCTTTATGACATTCCATGGGAAGCCACGGGCAACGGCTGATGTTATGCATCATGTTCATGAGTCACCTCCAGTTATGTTAATCCCACTCTTTATTTTATCTCTTGGAGCAATATTTGCTGGTGTAGTTTTCCAACCTTACTTTTTTGGTGACTTCTATGATGCTTTTTGGAAGGGCGCATTGTTTACAAGCAGCCATAATCATATTCTTCATGATGCTCACCATGTCTTTAATTGGGTAAAATGGTCGCCCTTTATAGCAATGGTGCTTGGATTTATGTTCGCTTATTTATTCTATATTTCTTTTCCATTTCTTCCCAAGAAACTGGCTAATGCTATGCCAAGAATATATCAATTTTTGTACCAAAAATGGTATTTCGATCAATTATATGATTTTTTGTTTGTTCGTCCTACCTTTAAAATTGGTTCTTTTCTTTGGAAAGTGGGAGACGGTAAAATTATTGATGGCTTAGGTCCCAACGGTATTGCTGCGCGGGTTGTTGATATTACAAATAGAGTTGTTCGGTTGCAAACAGGCTATCTTTACCACTATGCATTTGCGATGCTTATAGGTATTGCATTGCTCATTACATGGATGATGATCGGGGGCGTAAACTAATGACCGATTGGCCTATTCTTTCTACGGTTACATTTTTGCCGCTTGTGGGTGTGCTTCTGATTTTGCTTATCAAAGATGATAGTGAAGCTGCGCGCCATAATATACGTAATGTCGCATTTTTTACGACGATATTTGTTTTTATTATTTCTTTAATTATTTGGATAGGATTTGATTCCACTAATCCAGACTTTCAAATGGTTGAAAAATTCAGTTGGTTAGGGAATGGCATTAGCTATCATATGGGGGTTGATGGTATTTCTATTCTTTTTGTTGTTCTTTCGGCTTTTCTTTTGCCTTTCTGTATTTTAGCAAGTTGGGAAAATGTTAAAGAGAGATTAAAAGCTTATATGATTGCTTTTCTTCTCCTTGAAGTTGCGATTATTGGAGTCTTTTGTGCTCTTGATGCAATATTATTTTATGTTTTTTTTGAAGGCAGCCTCATTCCAATGTTTATCATCATAGGGGTATGGGGTGGAGCACGTCGTGTTTATGCAAGTATCAAGTTTTTCTTATACACTTTACTTGGTTCAGTGCTTATGTTGGTTGCTCTTATGGCTATGTATTGGCAGGCAGGAACACTTGATATACCAACTTTACTCAATTATCAGTTTCCGGCTCATATGCAAATGTGGTTATGGCTTGCCTTTTTTGCTTCTTTTGCTGTTAAAATGCCAATGTGGCCAGTTCATACTTGGCTTCCTGATGCGCACGTGGAAGCACCGACCGCAGGTTCTGTTATTTTAGCCGGTGTCTTACTGAAATTAGGGGGATATGGTTTTCTTCGTTTTTCTTTACCGATGTTTCCTATTGCCTCAGCAGATTTTGCGCCTTTTGTTTTCACATTATCGCTTATCGCTATTATTTATACCTCGCTCGTTGCACTTGTTCAAAGTGACATCAAAAAACTTATTGCATATTCTTCAATAGCCCATATGGGATATGTAACGATGGGTATTTTTGCTGCGAATGAACAGGGGATACAAGGGGCTATTTATCAGATGTTGTCACATGGAATTGTTTCTGCGGCTTTATTTCTTTGTGTTGGGGTGATCTATGATCGCTTGCATACGCGTGAAATTTCAGCGTTTGGTGGTTTAGTCAATAATATGCCTAAATATGCTGTTGTTTTCTTAATTTTCACGATGGCAAATGTTGGACTCCCTGGAAGCTCAGGCTTTTTAGGTGAATTTTTAACCTTAATAGGTGTTTTCCAAGTAAATAAATTGGTTGTCATTTTAGCAACAACAGGTGTTATCTTATCAGCGGCCTATGCCCTTTATCTTTATCGGCGCGTGGTTTTTGGCTCCTTGGATAAAGAGAATTTAAAAGTGCTGGTAGATCTTTCTTCAAGAGAAAAATTTATTCTTTATCCGATGGTTGTTCTTACAATATTCTTTGGTATCTATCCAACGCCACTTCTTAAAGCGACGGCGTTTTCTGTAGAAGCCCTCATCAATAAGCTACACTAGATAAGGGAAGAATTCTTATGCAAAGTGAAATAATAACGCAATTAGTCTTAATTCTTCCAGAAATTTTAATTGCATTAGGCGCCATCATGTTGCTTATGATTGGTGTTTATTCCAATGGACGTGCTTCTTTAACTGTTACAGGTTTAGCCATGGCGCTTCTTGTGGCAACCATTATTATTCTCATCGTTTTTCCGAAGACAGGCTCATTTCAAACCAATGCGCTTATTATTGACTCTTTTGGTCGTTATATGAAAATTTTAATGCTTATTGGCGCGCTCTTTTCTCTTATCATGTCTGTTGGCTTTGCCAATGCGCAAAAGTTTAATATATTTGAATTTCCCGTGCTTGTTCTTTTAGCAACCCTTGGCATGATGTTTATGATTTCAGCGGGTAATATGCTATCGCTTTATATGGGGTTAGAACTGCAATCCTTAGCTTTATATGTTTTAGCAGCGATTAATCGTAACAATGTAAAATCGTCCGAAGCTGGTATGAAATATTTTGTTTTAGGCGCATTATCTTCAGGATTATTGCTTTACGGTATTTCTTTACTTTATGGTTTTACCGGTCAGATTGGTTTTCACGAAATTGCTCTTGCTTTAAAAGGTGAAAATTTACAATTGGGGGTCATTTTTGGAATCGTTTTTATTTTAGCTGGTTTGGCTTTCAAAATTTCTGCGGTTCCATTTCATATGTGGACACCTGATGTTTATGAAGGTGCACCAACACCGATTACAGCATTTTTTGCCGGTGCCCCTAAAATTGCTGCAATGGCTTTAATCATCCGTATTATTGTGATGACCTTTATTCCACTAGGGCGTATTGATGGTGTGATGCCTGCATGGCAACAAATTTTGGTTTTTATGGCGCTAGCATCAATGATACTTGGTGCGTTTGCTGCAATTGGTCAAAATAATATTAAGCGCTTAATGGCTTATTCATCGATCAGTCATATGGGCTATGCCCTTGTTGGTTTATCGGCTGGAGATATGATTGGGGTAAAAAGTGTTATTCTTTATATGACCATTTATCTTGGTGTTACGCTTGGCTCATTTGCTTTTATTCTTGGAATGCGATCTCAGAGTGGTAATGTTGAAAATATTTATGATCTTTCAGGATTAGCAAAGACAAATCCATTTATGGCGATTGTCATGACAATACAGCTTTTCTCACTAGCCAGTATACCCCCTATGGCTGGTTTTTTTGGGAAGTGGTATACATTTTCTGCTGCTGTTCATGCCGGTTTGACACCCCTTGCGGTTGTCGGTATGATCGCCTCTGTTGTTGGCGCTTTTTACTATTTGCGAGTCATTAAAATTATGTGGTTTGATGAAGCAAAAGCGCATTTTGTTATTCTATCAAAAGAGCTTCAGTTTTGTCTTGGTCTTTCTGCATTATTTATTTTATTTTACACCTTTTTTGGAATTTGGTTTGCTGAATTGGCAGAAAAAGCAGCCACTGCATTATTTTAATAAATATGGTTTATATTTTATCAGATTTTGCACAAAAGCAAGGATACACTGTTCAGTCGTACGAAAGTGTAGATTCCACAAATCTCATTGCACAGAAAAAAGCGCATGCTGGTCATTGTGGTTATCTTTGGATTGTTGCACAAGAACAATCACAAGGAAGGGCAAGAAGGGGGAGGTCTTGGTCTAGTCCAAAAGGGAACCTTTATTCTAGTCTTTTGTTAATTGATGATATAGCTCATGAAACAGCTGCACAGCTTGGTTTTGTTGCTGGAGTCAGTGTTGTAGAGGCAATAAAACAATTTATCAAAGATGAAAAGCAAACAAATAATATTGTGCGCTTAAAATGGCCAAACGATATTTTACTGAAAGGTGCTAAAAGTTCTGGAATTTTGCTTGAAATTTTTAAACTATCATCAGGACAATATGCATTAGTTATTGGTATTGGAATAAATGTAAAATATAATTATGAAGATGCACCTTATCCTACTTCAAGCTTACAAAATGTCGGTTTGCATATTGAAGCAGAACAGTTATTTACGGTTTTGACGGAAACTTTTTCTAGAAATTACCTTCTTTGGAAACAAGCAAAAGGATGTGAAATAATCCGAAATAAATGGCTTTTATATTCTGAGCACCTTGGAAAACATGTCAAAATTGTGAATGATAAAAAAATCATTGAGGGTATTTTTGATGGACTTGATCGTAATTTTAACTGTATTATCAAGCAAGAAGATGGGAGACAAGCTATTGTAACATGTGGAGATGTACATTTTGGTTCGGCTGCTTAAGTTCATGCGGGATGTTATTAATTTATAAAAGTTTATTACACGATCAGATTATCTTAAATCATTGAGGAGCTATTATATGATTGCAGCCAGTGAGAATGAATTTGTTTTTGTCCCCTTGGGAGGAGTCGGTGAGATAGGGATGAATTTGGCTGCTTATGGATTTGGCTCCCAAAATCTTCGCGAATGGTTGCTGGTTGATATGGGCGTTAGTTTTGCGGGTTCTGAGTTACCAGGAGTTCGATCTTATTCTTCCGGATATTCGTTTTCTAGAAAGTGAAAAACATAATATACGGGGTCTTGTTTTAACACATGCACATGAAGATCATTATGGGGCTGTTCTTGATTTATGGCCAAAATTACAAGTTCCCCTTTACTGTACAGCTTTTACGGCAGGGTTATTGGAAAGTAAAAGGCAATCCGATTTTATATCTTATAAAATGGCATGCAATATTTTTCAAGCAGGAGACTGTTTACAGGTTGGACCCTTTGCTATAGAGGCTATTGCTGTTAACCATTCAATACCAGAGTCTGTATCTTTAGCCATTACAACATCTTTGGGGACTGTCGTTCATACCGGTGATTGGAAAATTGATCATACTCCTTCGCTCGGGGCTATAACGAATGAAAAAAGATTTCGAGCTTTAGGTAATAAAGGTGTGTTAGCGTTGCTTTGTGATTCCACAAATGCGTGTCGGGATGGTATATCTCCATCAGAGCAGCAGGTTCAAAACAGTCTTTCTGAGATTATTTCAAAAGCTGAAGGGCGTGTTGCAATAGCAACTTTTGCTTCTAATATCGGTCGAATACGTTCTATTGCTCTTGCCGCTGAAGCTGTTGGGCGTAAGGTTCTTGTTATTGGGCGTTCCCTTAAGAGAACGATTATGGTTGCACAAGAGCTTGGTTATATGGATGGGTTAGCACCGTTTGTAACGGAGGATGATTATGGTTATATTCCACGAAAAGAACTTGTTTTAATTGTCACAGGGAGCCAAGGTGAGCCACATGCTGCTTTGGCTAAACTGTCACGTGAGGGGATGAGGAATCTTGCGCTTTCTGCTGGTGATACTGTTATTTATTCATCACGAAGCATTCCAGGAAACGAAAAAGCAATTCTTGAGATACAAAATCGTTTCATCGATTTGGGTATTAAAGTTATTACGAATGAAGATGCACTGGTTCATGTTTCAGGTCATCCCCGTCGTTCAGAACTTTTACAGATGTATGATTGGATAAAACCGCAGATACTTGTGCCTGTACATGGTGAGGCAATACATCTTACGGCTCAAGCGGCTTTAGCGCGTCAAGCAGGGATTAAAATTGTTAGGGATATCAGAAATGGTCATATGCTGCGTCTTGCACCAACACCTGTAGAAGTTATTGACCAAATACCTGTTGGGCGTATTTATAAGGATGGCTGTCTTCTTGGAGATGAGTATGAGCTAGGAATTCGTGAACGTAGAAAGTTAAGTTACGCTGGTCATGTTGTTGTTTCTCTCCATATGAATAGCAAGCATGAATTATTAGATGATATCGGTTTCAGCATATTGGGATTACCTGAAAGGAATGAAGAGGGGGAAAAATTGAAAGATATTCTTTTAGATATTGTGGAAAATACCGTTTATAACATCCCACGCATGAAACGAAAAAATAATGAAGTTATTCGAGAGGCAACACGACGTGCTGTGAGAGCGGCTGTTTATGAAATTTGGCAAAAAAAACCTCTCTGCACGGTTTTTTTACATCAGTCAAAATAAAGCATTTCCAGATTACATTATTTAAAAAGAGAAGAGCATTTTTATTTTACTGCTTAATTAAGAAAAATAGAGAATAAAGCACAACAAATTTTTAAACAATAAGATCGTTATATTTGCAAGTATTCAGATTGCAGTTATAGATGAATAGAGGGTATGTTAAATTATTTCAATATGATAGATCTGAGTAGGAGTTAATTATTTCAATGCGTCTTTCTCAATATTTCCTTCCACTTTTAAAAGAGAATCCTAAAGAAGCAGAAATTGTTTCTCATCGCTTTATGTTGCGTGCTGGGATGATTCGACAACAAACATCAGGAATTTATTCTTGGCTTCCTTTGGGAAAAAAAGTGCTTGATAAAGTTTGTAAAATTATTCGTGAAGAGCAAGAGCGTGCTGGTGCAATAGAAATATTGATGCCGACAATTCAATCCGCTGATCTTTGGCGTGAAAGCGGTCGGTATGATGATTATGGTTTGGAAATGCTCCGCATTAAAGATCGTCAAAAGCGTGATTTACTTTATGGTCCGACCAATGAAGAGATGGTGACAGATATTTTTCGCTCCTATGTTCGTTCTTATAAAGATCTTCCGCTTAATTTGTACCATATTCAATGGAAATTTCGTGATGAAATTCGCCCACGTTTTGGTGTGATGCGGGCACGAGAATTTTTAATGAAAGATGCTTATTCTTTTGATCTTGATTATGAAGGTTCTAAAACATCCTATAATCGTATGTTTGTTGCTTATTTACGCACTTTTTCTCGCCTTGGTTTAAAAGCAATTCCTATGCGTGCTGATACAGGTCCAATAGGGGGGGAACTTAGTCATGAGTTTATCATTTTGGCTGAAACGGGAGAGAGTGCTATCTTCTGTGATAGACAATTTCTTGAACTTAGCGTTCCCGATAGTTCAATCGATTTTAGTGATAAAACTATTTTAGGTGATACTGTTAAACAGTGGACATCTTTTTATGCAGCGACAGAAGAAATGCATAATGAGGAAGAGTGGGCTAAAGTTTCTGAAGGAAATCGTCTTTCAGCGCGTGGTATTGAGGTTGGGCATATTTTCCACTTCGGGACGAAATATTCTGCTCCTATGGAGGCAAAAGTTATGGGACAAGATGGAAAAGAGCATGTGGTCTCTATGGGATCTTATGGTATTGGACCTTCACGTCTTGTGGCAGCCGCTATTGAGGCTTCTCATGATGAAAAAGGAATTATTTGGCCAAAATCAATGGCACCGTTTGATTTTGGCATTATCAATATGAAACCCGATGATGAAAAATGTACAAAGGCGTGTGAGTTTCTCTATAAGGGATTAAAAGATGTCGGTTTTGATCCATTATTAGATGATAGAAATGAACGCCCTGGATCAAAATTTGCAACAATGGATTTGATTGGTTTGCCAACTCAAATTATTATTGGTCCCAACAGCATTGCACAAAATGAAGTTGAAATTAAAGATCGAAAAACAGGTGCAAAAAAATCTCTAAAGGTTGAAGATGTCATCAGCCAACTTTCTATAATTTAATAGGAAATGTTATGAAGAGGCTGAAAAATAAATGGTTTTCATCTTATGAGTGGATGATTGCTATTCGCTATATGATTCCCAATAAAAAGCATGCTGTTGCATCTGTTATTTCAATTATTTCTCTCATTGGGATTATGTTGGGGGTCTTCGCTCTGGTTGTTGTTATGGCAGTGATGAACGGCTTTCGTACAGAACTTCTTAATCGTATTCTTGGTATGAATGGGCACCTTATTGTCCAAACAGTTGATTCTGGTTTTGATGATTATAAGAGTCTTATTTCTTCTTTAGAAGCGACAAATGGTGTGAAATTTGCTTTGCCTGTTATTGAAGGTCAAGCGCTTGTTCAAGGTGAAGTTCAAGGTGGTTCTGGTGCATTAGTTCGCGGGATGCGCAAACAAGATTTAGAAAAACTTAAAACAGTCTCTCAAAACATTAAATTAGGATCAATTTCTCGGTTTGATCAAGAAGAAGGTGTTGCAATTGGAAGTGGCTTAGCAGAAAAATTGGGACTTACCGTTGGGAGAGATCTTCGTATCATTTCCCCTAATGGTGATGAAACCCCTTTTGGTGTCACACCGCGTGTGAAAGCTTATAAAGTCACTGCGATCTTTGAAGTTGGTATGTCTGAGTATGATTCAATATTCGTTTTTATGCCTCTTCATGAAGCACAAATGTTTTTTAATTTGGGCGATAAGGTCCAGTCTTTAGAGCTCTTTTTAAATGATCCTGATGCTGTTGATCAAATAAAACCTGTTGTAGAAAAAGCCATTGATCAACAGATCTATTTAATTGATTGGCGTACACGCAATCAGGCTTTTTTTTCAGCCTTACAGATTGAACGGAATGTTATGTTTTTCATTCTTTCTCTGATTGTTCTTGTTGCTGCTTTAAATATTATTTCAGGGCTCATTATGCTTGTAAAAGATAAAAGCCATGATATTGCAATTTTACGTACAATGGGTGTCCAACAAAGTGGGATTTTGCGTATATTTATTATTACAGGAATGATGATTGGTTTTATTGGAACAATATTGGGGTTAATTTTGGGTATTATTGCGACCTTGAATATTAATCATATTCAAGACTTTATATCTTGGTTATTTAATGTCGACGTGTTTAATCCTCAACTTTATTTTTTAACAAAACTGCCTGCACAAATTGAGTGGAAACAAACTGTCTTGGTTGCTATGATGGCTCTATTCTTGTCATTTCTTGCTGCTCTCATTCCGGCATGGCGTGCTGCTAAGCTAGATCCTGTACAAGCCTTGAGGTATGAATAATGACAGCAATTTTAGAGCTTGTAGAGATTGAAAGACACTTTTTTGAGAGTGATAAGCCGCTTATTGTTTTAGATAAAGCGAATTTTATTCTTAATCGTGGAGAGCTGGTTGCACTTGTCGCACCCTCTGGTGCTGGAAAATCAACGCTTCTTCATATTGCAGGCTTATTAGAAAAACCAACCGCTGGTGATGTGATGTTACGGGGTGTTTCTTGTGCAAAGCGCTCTGATCGTGAGCGAACAGCTATCAGACGAAATGATATTGGTTTTGTTTATCAATTTCATCATTTACTTCCAGAGTTTACGGCTTTAGAAAATGTTATGATACCACAGATGATAGCAGGATTAAAAAAAACCATAGCAGAAGATCGCGCGCGTAAATTATTGACGTATCTGCGTGTTTCTCATCGAGCACACCATCGTCCTTCAGAGTTATCGGGAGGAGAGCAACAACGTGTTGCTATCGCACGTGCTGTAGCCAATGGACCATCAGTTCTTCTGGCGGATGAACCTACAGGGAATCTTGATCCCGTAACTTCAGCTTATGTCTTTCAAGCTTTATCTGTTCTTGTTCGTCAATCTGGCCTTTCTGCTCTTATTGCAACACATAATTATGCTTTGGCAAAGCAAATGCATCGTAGAATTACACTTAAAGAACAAAAGATTATTGAACTTCCTTAAAGGAAAGATATAAATTTTAATACTTATATATTGAATGGTTTATATTAATTTATTCAAGGAGACTTTTTATGACAGTTTGTGTCGTTGACAAAAATCAACTGGATGTGCGTCGTCGTCGGTTGGTTTTTCGTGCATGGCATCGTGGTATTCGTGAAATGGATCTCATTTTTGGACATTATGTTGATTCTCATATCATTGAGATGAATGATAAAACACTCTGTGAACTTGAATATATTATGTCTTTTGATGATCGTGACTTACTCACATGGATTACCGGAGAAATTGCACCACCTTCTGAAGTTGATAGTCCACTTTTCCGTGATATTGCCAATTATCGTACTCGCTTAAATTATTGATTTTTATGCCTATATTTAAAAAAAATGTCATTCCCCCCAATAGTTCTGTTCCTATGATTTTTGATGGCGTTACAGATGGATTTGAAGCTTTTGCTCTTGCACAATTAAGTTCAGAAATTGCACAAGGTAAACCCCTCATCTATGTTGTCCGAGATGGAACAAAAATTGCTTATTTACAACAAGTTTTAAATTTTATTGAACCCAATTTGCCGGTATTTCAATTTCCTGCATGGGATTGTTTGCCTTATGATCGCGTATCACCAGGAATTGCTATTATGGCACGTCGATTATCGGCACTGGCACATATAGCCAATTTACGTCAAAATCCACATCCTGCAATTATATTAACAACAGCTAATGCAATTATGCAAAAGTTGCCTCCCCGTGAAGTGATAGAATCTCAGCTTATTCACGCACATGTAGGCCAGTGCCATAACATGGGGCATTTCATTCAATTCCTAGAAACCAATGGCTTTGAACGCGTTACGGTTGTCCGTGATGTTGGTGAATTTGCTGTAAGGGGAGGAATACTTGATATTTTTTCTCCTATGGATATTGAACCTTTACGTCTTGATTTTTTTGGAGATACCCTAGAGAGCATCCGCGTATTTGATCCAGAAAGTCAAAGAACAACACGCCAAAAAACTGAACTTTTATTACAGACAATGAGCGAAGTTGTTTTGACAGTTGAACACATCAGCCGTTTTAAAAGCAATTATACGCGTACATTTGGTGTATCACAAAAAAATAACATGCTTTATGAAGCGATTGCTCAAGGACGGCGTTTTGCTGGTATGGAACATTGGCTTCCATTTTTTTATGAAAAACTTGATAGTTTTTTTGAGCATTGTGGCGACGTACCCCTTGTTTTTGACCATCTTATAGAAGACGTTTTCGTTGAGCGTTATCGTCTTATTGAAGATTATTACAGTGCGCGTAAAGAGCGTGAAAATGATACAGAAAATACGACGTCTTATCATCCGATAGACCCTAATCTTCTCTATTTAACGCCAGAGCGTGTTTTGGAATGTGTGCAACAATCTTCACAGCGAATTGATTTTTCACCTTTTAATATTCCACAAAGTTTGGAGCAAACAGTTATTCACGCACAAGTTAAACAGGGGTATGATTTTGTAAAAGAGCGTAATGCGCAGGAAAAAAATGTTTTTTCAAGTGTTATTGATCACATTGCCTCTTTACGCGCTGCTGGCAAAAAAGTGCTTTTAGCGTGTTGGAGTGAAGGATCTCTCAATCGTTTGCTACAAGTTCTTGATGAGCATGGATTGAAAAAAATAGATGTTGTAAAATCCTTGCAAACTGTCAAAGCAACTCCACGAGATCGCATATTAGCTGCTGTTATCATGATAGAGCATGGTTTTGAGGCTGAAGATTTAGCTATTATAGCAGAGCAAGATATCCTTGGGGATCGCTTCATAAGATCACCAAAGCGGCGTAAGAGCAATACAAATTTTATTTCTGAGATTTCTGCTTTAAATTCTGGTGATCTTGTTGTGCATATCGATCATGGTATTGGCCAATTTGTTGGTCTAAAAACCATTACCACCACTGGAATTTTGCGAGATTGTCTTGAAATAAAATATGCTGGAGGTGATTTACTTTTTTTACCTGTTGAAAATATTGAGCTTCTCTCACGTTATGGCTCAGAAGGAACAGAGGTAAATTTAGATAAATTAGGAGGTGTTGCTTGGCAAGCACGTAAAGCTCGGCTTAAAAAACATTTATTGGAAATGGCAGGGCAATTAATCCGTATAGCTGCAGAGCGGACAACACGTGCTGCACCTGCTTTACTTCCACCAGTTGGACCATTTGATGAGTTTGTTGCTTGTTTTCCCTATGAAGAGACAGAAGATCAAATGAATGCCATTGATGCTGTATTAGATGATTTAGCCTCAGGTAAGCCGATGGATCGCTTGATATGCGGTGATGTTGGTTTTGGAAAAACCGAAGTGGCTATTCGCAGTGCTTTCGTTGCAGCATTAAATGGTTATCAAGTGGCTGTTGTTGTACCGACCACTTTACTTTCACGTCAACATTACAAGACGTTTGTTTCGCGTTTTCAAGGATTGCCGGTTAAAATTGGTCATGCTTCAAGGCTTGTAAAAGCGAAAGAACTTGTACAAGTTAAAAAAGGTCTTTCAGATGGTACAGTTGATATTGTCATTGGAACCCATGCACTCTTAAGTGGTGCAGTCAATTTTTTACGGTTAGGCCTTCTTATCATTGATGAGGAACAACATTTTGGGGTAAAACACAAAGAGCGTTTAAAAGAGCTTAAAAGTGATATTCATGTTCTGACACTTTCAGCAACCCCTATACCACGGACTTTGGGGTTGGCATTATCAGGGGTACGCGAACTTTCATTAATCACCACTCCACCCATTGATAGAATGGCGGTTCGTACTTTTATTTCACCATTTGACGCACTTGTTATACGCGAAACATTGCTTCGAGAATATTATCGTGGTGGACAAAGTTTTTATGTTTGTCCTCGTATTTCTGATCTGGCTTTTGTCGAAGAATATCTTAAAACCCATGTTCCAGAGCTCAAGTTCGTTATAGCACATGGACAAATGCCGGCTGGGAAACTTGATGATATTATGAATGCATTTTATGATGGGCAATACGATGTTTTGATATCGACAACCATTATTGAATCTGGTCTTGATATTCCAACAGCCAATACGTTAATTGTGCATCGTGCTGAAATGTTTGGTCTTTCTGCACTCTATCAGTTACGCGGGAGGGTAGGACGCTCCAAACAACGTGCTTATGCACTCTTTACATTTCCATCTGGTAAAGTTTTAACGCCTGCGGCTGATCGTCGTCTTAAAGTTTTACAATCTCTTGATACATTGGGGGCAGGCTTTCAATTGGCAAGTCACGATATGGATATTCGTGGTTCAGGCAATTTTTTAGGTGAAGAACAATCAGGACATATCAAAGAAGTTGGATTTGAACTCTATCAGAAAATGCTTGAAGAAGCTGTTGCTGAATTAAAAGATGGAGAGCTCAGTGAGGATAAGCAATGGTCGCCTCAAATTTCACTTGGCATAACTGTGATGATACCAGAAAGTTTTGTACCTGATTTATCATTACGGATGGGGCTTTACCGACGCTTGACAGAATTCGAGAATTTAGAACAGATTGATGAATTTGCAGCGGAGTTAATCGATCGTTTTGGTCCTTTACCCCTTGAAGTTCACCACATTCTAAAAGTCTTTCATATCAAAACATTGTGTCGAAAAGCAAATGTAGAAAAATTAGATGCTGGACCAAAGGGTATTGTCCTACAATTTCGCAATAACTATTTTGTCAATAGTGTTGCTCTTGTTCAGTGGGTGGGAAAACAAGGTTCAATGGCAAAAATTCGTCCAGATCAAACGATTGCTCTTATTCGGGATTGGGCTAAAGTCGATGAAAGACTTATTGGAGCAGCAACGATTATGACACAGCTTGTAGAAATGACAGAACAGCATTCTTTTTAAAGAAGTTTCTCTACTTTTCAAAATTACTCCTTAATTTTTATAAAATTATTTTATAAAAATAAACACTTATTGGTTTTTTGTAAGAAAAAAAATTAAGTTTACAATAAAAGAATCCTTTACATATGTATTTATTGTTCTTTTGTTATAGCACGTATTGATACAATTGAGAAAATACGCTAGGATGTATAACTGCGGTGAACACTTACTTATAAGTGTTTTTTATAAGTTTTCTAGAAAGAAAAATTTAGGGTTAAGATAACATGCTTTCTCCATTACAAAGATTACTAACAATAGTTTTTTTGTTACTCACTTTAATCCATGACGTAAACAATGCTCACGCCAAGTTTAACTTAACAGAATTATCGCTTTCTAATTTAACGCTTGATGAAAAATATAAACGTCTTAAAGAAAGACTGCAAGCTATTGAAGCGAGGAGAAAGTTTATTGAAAATAAATTTCCTGATTTAATGCTTTCGCAAGTACGCATTCATAATATAGAGCATGATAAGCTTATGCAAGAGCGAGAGGATCTCATTAAGGAAGGACTTCAGTTAAGTCTTGAATTGTACGATTTAGTAAACGAAAAAGAGGATTTGGTATATAAAACGCATAAAGCAAAAGAGTATGAGATAGGGGAGTATGAAAATAAATTAATTAAAGCAAAAGAATATCTGAAATCTCAACCAGCTTATGATTTGGGATTGGGTGGTGATGCAGAGGATATAGAGATTTTGAGCGATAGAGATCTTGATAAAATAATTAGGGAGAAGCTCATGTATATTTTTGCTTGCAAAATTAAAGAGAGTATGTTGCACAGTGATGTAGGGGGGGTATTACAGAGAGATTTTGGTTGGAAACAAGAAGACTTTAGTTGGGCGAAGGATGCAATTAATTCAATAGATCCTGAATTAATCAAACATCTTGAAGAAATGATGATGGTTAGTATCTCTGAGTTCGAAAAAAGGGTAATAAATCATATAAGTAATATGATAAAAGTTAACTCTCCAGATGTAAAAAGCGCTTCTTTATTAAAAAGCGCTCCTTTATTTTGCAGAACTATTAGAGAAATACATAATATAATGCTTTCAGAAAAGAGAAAGAATATTATAAATCGCACGGGATCTTATGTTGAATAATGGTTTAATTAGAGGAATATATATAATAGAAAGGCATTTATTTTTCATAAGTAATGCATTTGAAGTATTTTGTAAAAAAAAGTCAAAAATAATATCAGCTATTTTGTTGTTATGCATGAATATTTTTGTGTTTATGTATTTTTCTTTTCATATGATAAATATATTTCGTATTTTAAATATTATTTATTAATACGATAAGGGTTGTTAATCATAGATCGTAGTCATTTTATATAGGGACCAGAATGATATTTTATTCACGTTATAGAGTTGAAAGATGATATTCGTACGGTGGTGCAATAACATATTGAATGTTATAACTATATAAGCATAGGTTTATTCAGGAAATTTAAAGCAGTAACTCGAGAAATTAAGAGCATTGTTCAAGTTACGAATTAATGCAATTAAACCAGCATCTAAATATGTATAGAGTTCCGCTATTATTATTATATTTATAGTGGGATTAATGATCTCAGAAAAATTAGAATTCTTTTAAACTTCGAAGAACTGAAACATTGACAGTTTATTATTCATTTTATGAAGAAAGAAAAGTTTTTAAATTTTTCTATGGTCATATCATATTCAAACATTAAAAAATGCGTTTGATCTACTTATCATTAACAGTTCTTATTTCAACACGAATGCTCATATTTCTCAGTATACCTAAGCTTATTTTATGATAGTGTCTGTGAAGGGTACAACGTAAAATTTTCGATGAAGTGTATAAAATCTATTATTATCATTTTTGTTTAATAAAGGTATAACGGTGGCATGATCATACAATTGTTATTCCTCACTGTTGTACAACAACATTGGACACGTTAAATTATTTTATAAGGGGGGGCCTTTATTCCATTGTTCAACGATTTTTTATTTTATACAACCAACATCGTTTGTGATGGGGAAAGTGAATAGATTTGATTGTTTTAATACAAAGAGAGGTTTATTCTATTAGAATTTATATAAAATATTGACTTATAATAATTAATTATTTTTCTTAAATAAGAATATAATGTAAGCTGCTCTTATTCCAAACCTATTTACGTTGAATTAATCAAAACCATTCGTTGGTACATTACTAGGAAAGAAGAGCCGTGTGGAAACAACTGCACAAGAAAGGAATAAAATTTGCTCTTATGAATCGCTTCAAGTGCCAAAAGCTGTCGCCACACAGCGTTGAACGCAGGCAAAGCTGTGATAGCATCAGATGACTCTTTCATAAGCGTAAAGATGGGGATATTCAATAACTTTATCATTGTATCATATCAGTCAAGGGAGAAAAATTACCAATAAGGAAGAAATACTTTCCTTTTTACAGGCGCCATCGTGAAATGGTTTTAGGTACCTTAAGAAATGTGTTGAAAAAAAGCGTATAACTATACAATGGTGCTCTGTTTTTTATGAGGGCTATGACTTCGTAAAAGTAAGCGCGATAAACAAAAGCGTGAGACAATGCGTAATTTTCAATATGAAAAATACTAACTTCTTTTAATTAATATATTATTCTCTTTTAAAGAAAGTTTATTATAAAAATATTTTCGACAGTTATAGGTTTTCTGTCCGAGAAATAAGAAAAATAATTTCTTAGTAGTGTATTTTAAAACTCAATTTTTTTAGCCAAAAGCTACAAAATATACAAGTTTTATGACAAAAGCATACGATCATTGTTTCATAAACCAAGGATAAAAAGGACCTACAGAAAAATTTCTTACAATTTTTCAAAAACTGTAGGTTAGGAATGAGTTTAGTTTGTAAATGTCCTTATAATTTAACTTTATCCTTTTTATTTCATACAAAGGACATATAAAAACGTGGTTTTCATATGATATTTTGGAGTTTCATGCACTACAATATTCGTTGCTAAAGCTTTGTAGCCTCACATGAAGTGTAAGAAATTTAAATTCGTAAGATTTTTAAACTAGTATAAGACTTTATTGTAATTAGTATTGCAATATTGATTCGTTTGTGTAATCTTAGCGCCAATGTACAGAAGTGTTTTATGGATAGATTGCGTCAAACACGAGTGTGATCATAGGGGAATGCTATATCGGTATGTAAATTAAAATGCTCATCGTAGTTTTTTCTCTAAATTTGACTTTTTTTTTTATATTAAAGTAAAAATAATAAAATTAATTATCATTTCATTATAATTTAATAAATTTAAGTTGGAATTATATTTAATATTTTTTTAAAATTACTTAAAAGCGCATTGAAAGGATTAACTTAATCATGTCGCATAAAAATGTTTATTCTGCTGTTTCAGCATTAGTTGGAGCCGCTGCCCTTTTTCTTATAGCTGGTGTTTCTGCAAATGCACAAACTTTATCGCAAGGTTGGTACAAAGTTTGCAGCAAGCAGCATGATGTTGATATTTGTAATACAATGAATACGGTATTATCGAATACGGGACAACCTTTAACGGCTTTTAATATTGTTGAAATAAAAGGGAAACAAAATGAAAAGCGTATAGGTATTCAAGTGCCTACAGGTCGTTTTTTGCCAGAAGGTGTTCTCATTAAAATTGGTGATGATTTCTCTAAAAAAATTCCTTATATCATTTGTAATGGACCGAGTTGTATTGCCAATGATGTCTTAGATGATAAGCTTATCGCAGCTATGAAAAGTGGTACAAAAATGGTTGTAACCACTGTTAATTTCCGTGGTTCAGCTAATCCTATTGAATTTTCTCTTAATGGATTTACAGCTGCATATACCGGTCCTGGGATGGAAGAAAAAGATTTTCAACAAGAGCAAATAAAGCTACAGCAAGCCATTCAATCAAAACAAAAAGAAATTGAAGAGCGTATGCAGGCTGAGCAGGAAAAAGCAAAACAAAAGTGATACACACGACGCCATAGAATTAATTGAATTTTTCTATAATTTCTTATTTAAACCGCCACAGTTTCCTGTGGCGTTTTTTATTTTTAATCTTTTGTAAGAGTTTTACGTTTCCACCAACCAACACGCTCAGTTTTGGGAACATCATTAGGCGTTGATGAGATAACAACGGGTTGGTTGATTACTTCTTCAATTGGGGAAGGAGAGGATTCGACAGCTTTTTTCGTTTTCATTATATTTTCTTTCTCTAAAGTTTTTTGTGTTGTCTCTTTAGAGGGTGATTTTTTGCGTGTTTTACATGTTGATTTTTTACTGTTTTCAGGAATTTTATCCTCTACCTCAATAGATTTACCTTCTTTTTTTGTTTTAGTTTTACCGACTAAACGAGTTTTAGAATTTTCTTCAAGAGATTTTTGTTCGGCAGCATCTTGCTCATTCTCTATAGAAAGTTGACTTTCTACTGCTTTTGAAGAACGTGTTTTACGTTTTTTAGGTTTTACACTTTTATCAACTTTTTCCGTTTCATCTTGTTGTTGTACATGGAGAGTTTGTGTATCATTTTTTGTTTCTTCAAGTTGAGAAGGTGGAACACGACGTTTGCGATGTTCTGCTTTAATTTCTGCTAAAGCCTGTTTAGCAAAATCTCCCACTGGTTCTGCGTAAAGAATGCGAATCTGATGAGAGCTATTATCTTGATGACGTCGACCACCTCGACGCCCTCGACGGCGTCCTCGACGATAAGAATCATTACTCAACATATCTTCTTTTTTATGAACGATGGAGAGAGAATGATCAATAACTTCATTTTGATGATTTTTGCGCTGGCGCTTTTGGTTTGCTTCAATGGAAGAGGAATTTTCAATAGATTTACTCTTTATGAAAATAGCCTCTTCAATTTCTTGCTTACTATCATCTTCCAATGAAGAATGAGACATGCTCTGTGCTATTGTACCTTTAGAAATAACAAGATGTTGTGTTCCAATGCTATCATCTGCTTCAATACTAATATTAAGTTTAAAGCGAGTTTCTAAATTAACAAGAATATTACGCTTATGGTTTAATACATAAAGCGCTGTTGCTACGGGTGTACGTACGATAATATTATATTGCGAATTGTGAAGAAGATATTCTTCAATTGAGCGCATGACATGTAAAGCAATTGATGATTCAGAACGTATATTTCCTGTTCCCGCGCAATGGGGGCAGGGCTGTGTTGTACTTTCTAAAACCGATATGCGAATACGTTGACGACTCATTTCTAATAGGCCAAAGTGTGAAATATGACCGACTTGAATACGGGCACGATCATTTTTTAAACAATCTTTTAATTTTTTTTCGACCAGTCGCACATTGCGTTCTTCAAGCATGTCGATAAAATCAATTACAATTAAACCGGCAAGGTCACGTAAACGTAATTGACGGGAAACTTCTTCTGCAGCTTCAAGATTCGTTTGTAAGGCTGTTTTTTCAACAGAGAATTCTTTCGTGGAGCGGCCAGAGTTTACGTCAATAGCAACAAGGGCTTCTGTTTGATTAATAACAAGATAACCACCAGATTTTAAAGAAACTTGTGGTTGCAACATTTTATCAAGTTGAATTTCAATATTATTTCTTGCAAAAATGGGGGTTGGATCGCGGTAAGGTTGCACAACTTTTGCATGACTTGGCATGAGCATGCGCATAAAATCTTTCGCTTCACGATATCCTTGGTCTCCAGAGACAAGAATTTCACTAATATTCTTATTATAAAGATCTCGTATAGAACGCTTTATGAGATTGCTTTCTTCATGAACAAGGCATGGTGCTGTTGATTCGAGCGTCAAATTGCGAATGGTATCCCATAACCGCATAAGATATTCATAATCGCGTTTAATTTCAGCTTTTGTTCTATTGGCACCAGCGGTTCGTAGAATAACGCCCATACCTTTGGGGACGGCTAATTCTTTTACGATTTCTTTAAGACGCTTACGGTCTTGCACATTGGTAATTTTTCGTGAAATGCCACCGCCACGTGCTGTGTTGGGCATTAAAACAGAATAACGACCCGCCAAAGAGAGATAGGTTGTAAGTGCAGCACCTTTATTACCACGTTCTTCCTTGATAACTTGCACCAGCAAAATTTGACGTCGTTTAATGACTTCTTGAATTTTATACTGACGCCCTTGTTTTCTTTGATAAGTTGGGAGCTCTTCACGGATGTCCTCAGCACCAACCATTTCAATCTCATCATGAGAAATATCAGCTTCTTCTATATCCTCAACTGCTGCTGCTTCGGATATGGCATCATTTTCAATATCCGCTGCTAAGATATTGTTTTTTTCTTTTTTCTTTGTTTTTCTGGAACGTTTTTTGTTTTTAGTGGCTTCTTCCGTAAAAGAATCAGGAGAATTTTCTCCTACAGCTGCTTTTTCTTCTTCTTCAAGGAGAGCAAGGCGATCAGCAATAGGAATTTGATAATAATCCGGATGAATTTCAGAAAATGTCAAAAAACCATGACGATTTCCACCGTATTCAACAAAAGCTGCTTGGAGAGACGGTTCCACACGCGTGATACGTGCAAGATAAATATTCCCCTTGAGCTGTTTTCTATGTTCTGATTCAAAATCAAGTTCTTCAATTTTGTTGCCGTGAACAACAACAACACGCGTTTCCTCCGGATGGGAGGCGTCTATAAGCATTTTGTTTGACATAAGTTAATATCCTGAAGGCGACATGCACAATTTTATTCAAACGAATGGTATAATCATTCGTAAACATAAAAGGTGGTCTGCCATAAAAGGGAGGTACCAGAAAAACAGGATGGAATACTACGCGCAGATGCATGAGTGCATTTACACCATTTCTCATCATTATCTCCACCCGTTTTGTATGACTCATATTTCTTAAAAGTCTCCGGTAAATAATCTTTAAAACAGTTCGGAGAACCGAACCAACGAATCTTAAGTGATGCAATCCTAATGTTATAACATAGAATTTTTTCATCCATAACAAAGTCTCAACGCATAATATGCAACAATCCTTCTGAAGACAACTTACTATACGTTATAGATAATTTAGATGGCTATTATCAGCTAGGAAGCATAAATATTTCTTTTATGTTGATATCATACGTTTGGCAAGTAACAATGTAAATCATATACCATGATAATATCTTTGTTACCTTAAATTTCGTTTTGGGCTGTTTATAATGAAGAGAGTGAATATTTATTATAAATTAAAGAATAAATAGGTTCATCGTTTTATATAACCAAAATAAATTATTATAAATAGAATGCAGAGTATTTTTCTTATGATAAGAGTGTTTTTTACCCAAAATTTGAAAACAGCCTATTGGAATATTATTTCGCAATTCATATGCTTTTTATTATTATTTTTGCTATGTCAAACCAGTGTTCAAGCGGCGGATTCTTTAAGACTTATCAATTTTCGAACCATTGGTGATAGTGCTCACACACGTATTATTGCGGTTTTCAATTCAAAGCCAAATGTTCGTTTGCAGATTTTGGATAGGCCTGCACGTTTAGTTATTAATTTACCGACAGTTGATTTTTCAATGCAAAATACGCCTTTAAAAAAACAGAATAAATTATCTGTTATGCTATTAGATGTGCGTTATGCTGTCTCTGATATACGAACTTCACGCATTATTTTGACAAGTAAAACGGGTTTTATTGTTGAAAAAACTATCGTAAAAAAATTAGATAATGGCTTATGGCAATTGCTGATTGATATTCGTAAAAGTACACAAGAAAAATTTGATGAGATATTAAAGAATCAACAAAAAACTAATTTTGATATAAAAACGCCATTATTTCCAGTCCAGAATTTTCGTGTTGTTCTTGACCCTGGTCACGGTGGTATTGATGGTGGTGCACGGGGTGTAACGGGGATCTTAGAAAAAGATGTAACCTTAGATTTTGCGCGTGCATTACGAGATGAATTACAAAAGGACTTTCATATTAGTGTTGCTTTAACGCGTGATTCTGATACCTTTTTGAGATTAAGTGAAAGAGTTAAAAAAGCGCAAGAGTTTGATGCTGATCTTTTTATATCCATTCATGCAGATACAATTAATGTGCATTCTCTTCGCGGTGCCACAGTATATACCATATCAGATAAAGCTTCTGACGCGATTGCAAAATCTTTAGCTGAAAGTGAAAATAAAGTTGATTTGCTTGATGGCTTGCCAGCAGATGAAACGCTTGAGGTTACAGATATTTTGATGGATCTTACGCGGCGTGAAACGCATATGTTTTCGGTTAATTTTGCTAATAGTGTTATTTCAAGTTTACTAAAGAGTCATATTCACTTGATCAATAACCCTCATCGTTATGCTAATTTTCAAGTTTTAAGAGCTTCAGATATACCCTCTGTCTTGATAGAGATAGGATATTTATCCAATAAAGAGGATGAAAAGTTATTAAACAACCCTCATTGGAGAAAACAAATGGCAGCCTCTATTGCTCATTCTATTCGTCAATTTGCTGATTATCGGCAGAAAATGGTACAGCCTCTTTAAATTTGTGAGAAAATAGAGTAATCAGTATAGGATTTCAGTGTATCCTAGTCTAAATAAAATAGAAAACAATTTTTCTTTATCTCAATCTTGTGGTGATATCTACGTAATGTGGTTGAGGTAGCGTATTTTTTCTTTGATCAGTTCTTAAGAAAGCGATAGCTGTTTTTATGATGATTTTTTTAAGATATCTTGTTCGTTTTTTTGTTGCTACTGGGCTTTGTGGCGCAATAGCATGGGGTGTTATGACCAGTTGTCGAGCAAATGCACTTCCTGATTATGAAATTCTTTCACTTTATGAGCCACCGGTAATGACCCGTGTCCATGCTTCTGATGGAAGTCTTATGGCAGAGTTTGCAACAAAACATCGCCTCTATTTACCGATCCAATCCATACCAAAGCTTGTTAAAGATGCCTTTATTTCGGCTGAAGACAAAAACTTTTATCATCATTTTGGTTTAGATCCAGAAGGACTTTCTCGGGCTTTGATCAATAATATTCGTAATATTGGTTCTGGAAGACGTCCAGAGGGAGCGTCAACCATAACGCAACAGGTCGCTAAAAACTTTCTTTTAAGTTCAGAAACAACATTAGAGCGTAAATTTAAGGAAGCTATTTTAGCAATGCGTATTGAGAAAACTTACTCAAAAGATCATATTCTCGAACTTTATCTCAATGAAATTTACTTAGGTCGAGGTACTTATGGTGTAGCCGCTGCTTCTTTGACCTATTTTAATAAGTCCGTTAATGATCTAACGCTAGAAGAATGTGCTTATTTGGCGGCTCTTCCAAAAGGACCAGCCAATTATGATCCATTTAAGAATACAAAGCGCGCTATTGATCGGCGCAATTGGGTTATAGACCGGATGGTTGCAAATGGGTATGTAACGCGTGAACAAGGTGAAAAAGCGAAAGCTAAGCCTTTAGGAGCGACAATCCGAGGAAGTGATAACTATGTTTTTGCGGCTGATTATTTTACTGAAGAAGTACGTCGTCGTTTAATGCATCGCTATGGAGCGAAAACACTTTATGAAGGTGGGTTATCCATCCGTACAACGCTTGATCCGCGTTTACAACTTATTGCTCGGCGAGCTTTGCACAATGGATTAGTTAAATTTGATCATTCGCAAGGATGGCGTGGCGCTTACGCGCATATTGATCAGAAAGGTGATTGGGGGGAAGAGCTTGCGAATATCTCAGGCTTAAGTGATGTTCCTGAATGGCGTTTAGCCGTTGTTCTTTCTGCTAGTCCCAATAAAGTAAAGATTGGTTTACAGCCACAGCACAAAGCTTCGGGGATGCTCTCAAAAAAACGTGAAATTGCTATTTTATCTGAAGCTGATTCAAAATGGGCACTCCATGTTGTGAAGGAAAATGGTTATCGAAGAACTGTTCAGAGCTTGTCTGATGTTCTGCACGTTGGAGATGTCATTTTTGTTGAAAAGCTACCCAATACAAATAACATTTATCGTTTACAACAAATTCCAAAGGTTGAAGGTGCCATCGTTGCGATGGAGCCTCATACAGGGCGCGTTCTTGCGATGGTAGGAGGCTTTTCTTTTGCAGCATCTGAGTTTAACCGAGCAACACAAGCTTATCGTCAACCGGGGTCGGCTTTTAAGCCGTTTGTCTATGCAGCCGCACTTGATAATGGATATACGCCAGCATCGGTTATTTTAGATGGTCCCATCGAAGTTCACCAGTATAATGGTGAAGTTTGGCAACCTAAAAATTATGGTGGTACTTTTGCAGGACCTTCAACATTACGTTATGGTATTGAACGTTCTCGTAATCTGATGACCGTAAGACTTGCCAATGATATGGGAATGCCTCTTGTTGCTGAATATGCAGAACGTTTTGGTGTAGTCGATAAACTACAGCCTTATCTTCCCATGGCTTTAGGAGCTGCTGAGACAACCGTATTACGAATGGTTACAGCTTATTCTGTTATTGCCAATGGGGGACGCTCTATTAACCCTTCTTTGATAGATCGAATTCAAGATCGTTATGGGAAGACAATTTATCGTCATGACGATCGGATTTGTGAGCATTGTAATGCTCAGACATGGAATAATCAACGTGAGCCCACATTAATTGATGAAAGAGATCAAGTTCTTGATCCTATGACAGCTTATCAGATTACTTCGATGATGGAAGGGGTTGTTCAACGTGGTACTGCAGCGCGTTTACGTTATCTTAATCGACATATTGCGGCTAAAACAGGAACAACCAATGATTCTAAAGATGTCTGGTTTATGGGATTTACGCCCGATCTCGTCGTTGGTGTTTTTGTTGGTTACGATCAACCTGCTCCATTAGGATATAATGGAACGGGAAGTTCATTAGCAGCCCCTATTTTTGGTGAATTTATGGAAGATGCTCTTAAAGGAAAGCCAGATGTTCCCTTTAAGATGCCAAAAGATATGATTTTAATGCCCATTAATCGAAAAACAGGAATGCTTGCAGAAAGAGGAGATCAAGATGTTATTATAGAGGCATTTAAACCAGGAACTGGTCCTGCTGATATATATCAAGTCATTGGAGGTACGAATTCTTTTCAAGAAGGTGTTCCTGCAGTAACCACTTCTCCACAAGTCAATAAAGCTCTTGAAAGCGGGGCAGGTGGTCTGTATTAATTGACAAGATCTTTTTTGCTATGAACCTTGGTTTTTTTCTATTTTTTATAGTATCAGTTCTGTAAATAGAATGATGAATCCAAGCCATTTCTTTCTAGAATTTATTAAATTTGTATAAAATATTAAGAGATGTAATCAGAAAGAGTGTAAAAAATACGGTGTTGAATTATGCGAGCAGAAATAGAAACATTAGTTGATGAAATTCAAAAAGCAATTCAATTGCTAAGGGGGCATCTTTGACTGGGATCAATCATTAAAGCGTCTTGAATATCTTAATCAAAAAGCAGAAGATCCTACACTTTGGGATGATGCGCAACGAGCACAGGATATGATGCGTGAGCGTCAGCGTCTTGATGATTCAATCAATGGTCTTTTATCATTTACAAAAACACTTGAAGAATGCATAGAGCTCATTGCGATGGGTGAAGAAGAAAGTGATGTTGAAGTTATTGCTGATGCGGAAAATTCAATACGTAATCTTAAAAGTGAAATCGATAAAAGGCAAATTGATGTGCTTCTTTCAGGAGAGGCCGATCCCAATGATACCTATTTAGAAATTCATGCTGGGGCAGGGGGAACAGAAAGCCAAGATTGGGCTTCTATGCTCTTGCGTATGTATATGCGCTGGGCTGAACAGCATGAAATGAAAGTTGAGCTATTAGAAATTCATGATGGGGAAGAAGCGGGAATAAAATCAGCGACTATTCTTGTAAAGGGGCATAATGCTTATGGATTGTTGAAAACAGAATCAGGTGTTCATCGCTTGGTACGAATTTCTCCCTTTGATTCGAATGCAAAGCGTCATACTTCTTTTGCGAGCATTTGGGTTTATCCAGTTATTGATGACAATATTGAAGTTGATGTTTCAGAAGCAGATGTGCGTATTGATACATATCGTGCATCTGGAGCAGGAGGGCAACATGTCAATACGACAGATTCTGCTGTTCGTATCACACATATAAAAACGGGTATTGTTGTTCAATGTCAAACTGAGCGTTCTCAGCATAAAAATCGTGCTACGGCTTGGTCGATGTTACGGGCACGTCTTTATGAAGAAGAGCTCAAAAAAAGAGAAGAAGAAACCAATGCTGTTGAATCTTCTAAAACAGAAATCGGATGGGGACATCAAATTAGATCTTATGTTCTTCAACCTTATCAACTTGTAAAAGATTTGCGTACAGGCGTTGAAAATACTGATCCACAATCTGTTCTTAATGGGAACTTAGATGCATTTATAGAGGCCGCACTTTCTCAACGTATTTATGGAAAAGACAAAGAAGTTGAGGATATTCATTAGTCTCTCTTTCAAGCTGTGCAGATTTACTTTTTAAGCTATTTTTTTATTGATATCGTGAGGTACAGATAAGTCTTTATACTTGGAGAGGTTCAAAAAGACATTTTTCTGTTCTTTTTTTTCAAGTTTTTTCTTACAAGCTAATTCTGCTTATGATGTACCAGTGAATTTATTTTGATTAATTCAAGATAAAAAAGGATTTGAAAGGGGAGAATTTTAACAATTCAGGGAACTAATTTAAATGATAACTAATCAGTTATCTGTATAAATCACGACATCACGATATATTGTAAAAATTGAATTTGTTGGAAAAATAAAACAAATTGGAGAGAATGACTTTTTCTTTTAAAAGTAAGTTAAATACTCAGCTTACAAGTCATTATTACGATGTAAAAGAGTTGCAGCAGCTAAAACATTTTCAGCGTGTCCAGATACGCTGACCTTGCGCCATTCTTCTGCTATTTTTCCATTTTCATCAATTAAAAAAGTGCTCCGTTCAACACCCATATATTTGCGTCCATACATGCTTTTTTCTACCCAAACACCATAAGCTTCAAGGGTTGTTTTTTCTTCGTCGGAAACAAGGATGACATCAAGCCCATGTTTGATTTTAAATTTATCATGTTTTTTTACATTATCTGGAGAAATGCCAATAACAGTGACACCAATTTCATCAAATTTCATCTTTAATTGTGTGAAATCGAGTGCTTCAGTTGTGCAGCCACTGGTGTCATCTTTAGGATAAAAATATAAAACAACTGGTTTGCCTTTAAAGTCAGAAAGACAAACTGTCTCTCCTCCATCACGTGGCAAATTAAAATTGGGAGCAAGAGTCCCTTTCATTGATTTTGTCATTTTCTTATCTTTCTTTTTGAGTGAAAAAAACAATGACTAGCATACAGAGAAGGCACAAAGTTTCAACTCTCTAAAATAAAATTATTTCAAAGCTTTTTCGCGATCATACAAAAATTATTCTGTCATAAAAAATAAATGAAAAATGCGAGAGAAAAGCGCACAAAACATCGTTATCATGGATAAAAATCTATGGAATGAATGAGATATTCATAGATTATAGTGGTTTGATCAATACATGTTTTTTCTTACCAAAAGAAAGTTTAATGATGCCTTTTGTCGTAATATCATTTTCAATAACAAGGTGTGTTTCATCCTTTATAATTTGATCATTAACACGTATGCCTCCACCTTGAATATGACGGCGCGCTTCGCTGTTGGATTTTGCAAGTCCTGCTTTGACTAGAAGAGAGAGCAATCCAACCCCTGTTTTTAATTCTGTTGCGTTCATTTCAACGGTTGGAAGATTTTCTCCAAGTGTTTTTTCTTCAAAGGTTTTGCGGGCAGTTTCTGCAGCTGCCTCAGCAAGAGCGCGTCCATGCAACATGGCTGTAATCTCTGTTGCAAGAATTTTTTTGGCTTCGTTAATTTCAGTCCCTTGTAATGAAGAAAGTCTGAGAATCTCATCCATTGGCAATGTCGTATAAAGCTTTAGAAATCGTGTAACATCCGCATCTTCTGTATTGCGCCAATATTGCCAAAATTGATAAGGAGAAAGCATATCAGCATTCAGCCATACAGCACCATTCAATGATTTACCCATTTTGGCACCGGAAGAGGTCGTCAGCAATGGTGATGTTAATGCATATAATTGTGGTGCTCCTAAACGATGCCCTAATTCGATCCCGTTAATAATGTTTCCCCATTGATCAGATCCCCCCATTTGCATACGCAAGCCATAACGTTTATAAAGTTCAACAAAATCATAAGCTTGCAAAATCATATAATTAAACTCTAAGAAGGACAAAGAATGCTCACGCTCAAGTCTGAGTTTAACAGAATCAAATGACAACATACGGTTGACAGAAAAACATTTTCCTACATCACGCAGGAATTCTAAATAGTTTAAATTGCATAACCATTCAGCATTATTCACAATACAAGCATCGGTTTCTCGATCACCGAAGGTTAAATAGTTAGAAAATACCTTTTTAATACCCTCAATATTGGTTGCAATATCCTCTTGTGTTAGAAGCCGTCGTGCTTCATCTTTGAAGGAAGGGTCACCGATCAATCCTGTTCCTCCGCCCATCAAAGCAATGGGGCGATGACCCGTTTTTTGGAGCCAATAAAGCATCATAATCTGAAGAAGGCTTCCAGCATGTAAGCTTGATGCTGTTGGATCAAATCCAGTATAAGCGCTTACAGTTTCTTTTAAAAAAAGATCATCTAAGCCTTTTTCATCCGAAATTTGGTGGATAAAACCACGCTCGCTCATAATGTGTAAAAAATCAGATTTAAAGGCAAACACAGATTAAATTTCCTCATTAATAGGGTGAATTTATTGTATATAATAGATGATTATATAATGGATCATTAATCCCTTATCTACCATAAATGACACAAATCTCACAAGAGAGCGAGATATATTGGTCATGAAGAAATAAGATAGATGATCCTTCTTTTAGGCTAAACAAAGAGATGATCCAATAATAAAAAGGTATTTGTTTATCCTCACTTTATATTATGAAACAAAATTTAAGGAAAGCCGAAAAGACAGTCTAAAAAATAAGTTACTTCTTTATATCTAGAAATAAGCTTTGCGTTTTTTATCACTCTCTCGTGTTTTTCTAAGTGAGTGAAAGTATTTCCGGAGGAGGGGCGATAAGTTCATTGGTGATATGGCTATCTAAATAGTGGGCACATCGTTCAATAAGTTTTTCATGACATCCACTAAAAAAGTGATTAGCTTCTTCCAGTATTTCTTGTGTAATGACGATACCTTTTTGTGTTTTCAATTTATCGACAAGTATTTGAACATCCTTTGGGGGGCAACTTTATCGATACCACCATGAATGATAAGCCCAGAGGAGGGACAAGGTGCAAGAAATGAAAAATCATAAACATTCGGCTGAGGGGCAACAGAGATAAATCCCTCAATTTCCGGTCTGCGCATTAAAAGCTGCATACCAATCCATGCGCCAAATGAATATCCTGCTACCCAACAATTTTTAGAGTCTGGATGTTGTGTTTGCACCCAATCGAGAGCTGCAGCAGCATCTGAAAGTTCCCCTATTCCATAATCAAATTCACCTTGACTGCGGCCAATACCACGAAAGTTAAAACGTAAAGTTGTAAAGCCACGTTGCTGGAACATATAAAAGAGATCATAGACAATTTTGTGATTCATTGTTCCACCAAATTGGGGATGAGGATGCAAAATGATCGCAATGGGGGCATTTTTTTCTTGTGAAGGTTGATAACGCCCTTCGAGCCGCCCCGCGGGACCGTTAAAAATAATTTCTGGCATAAAAGGCTCCTTAAATGCTATAAAAGGCTCTCATTGACCTTGGTCGACTTTTACCATAGAATCTCTTAAATAATCATTAGATATTCTTTTTTTAATGCACTTTTCAAGCAAATTGCATTATTTTTTCATCCATTCAGAAGATAATAATGGCCGATGTAAAATGGATATAAAACGTCGATATTTTGATTATAATGCCACAACACCGCTCAAAAAAGTAGCGCGGATGGCGTTACTGGAATCTTTAGAGATATTTGGTAATCCTTCATCGGTTCATAAGGAAGGGCGTGCTGCTAAAATTTTATTGCAAAAGGCGCGCCGACAAATTGCTGAAAGTCTTAAAACAAATCCAGATAATGTTGTCTTTACTTCTGGTGCGAGTGAAGCAGCAATGACTTTGTTAACACCCTTTTACACGATGGGGAAGGCAAAGGTTCAGTTTTCTCATCTTTACCTTGGAGCAACTGAACACCCTTCTGTTGCAGAAGGAGGGCGTTTTCCAAAAGAGTTAATAAGTATTATTACTGTTGATCAAGATGGGCTTATTCAACAAGATAAATTAACATCACTCTTAAGGGATCACGATAAGACCAAAGGTTTACCTCTTGTTGCTATTCAAGCTGCAAATAGTGAAACGGGTGTTATTCAACCATTAAAAGAAATAGCTGCGATTGTTCGGGATTTAGGAGGTACTCTTATTGTTGATTTGACACAATATGTGGATAAAAATTTTGTTGATATTAACCAGCTAGGAGGAGACTTTTTTATACTGTCTGCACATAAAGTTGGCGGTCCTAAGGGAGTGGGTGCTTTTGTTTCATGTGGTCATCTTCTCATGCCATCCCCTCTTATTATCGGAGGGGGACAAGAAAAAGGTTTACGTGGAGGAACAGAAGCATTGCCTCTTATTGCTGCTTTTGGAGCAGCAATGGTTGACAGTTATAGCCAAGAAGAGATAAAACAGTTAGTATATTTGCGTAATAAATTAGAAGATGGACTCCAAAAAATAAGTCCAAATATTAAAATTTTTGGCAAAAGAGCTCAGCGTTTACTAAATACAACTTACTTTACTATAGAAAATATCAAAGCTGAAACGATGCAAATTGCTTTTGATTTAGAAGGTTTTTCTGTATCAGCTGGTTCTGCTTGTTCTTCGGGAAAAGTAAAACAAAGCAAAGTTTTGGAAGCAATGGGATATCATGTACCAAATGGTGCCATTCGCATTTCAATAGGGCGTAACACAACTTCTGAAGATATTGACGACTTTCTATTGTTTTTTTCTCAAATGATCAGCAAGAAAAAAGGATAAAACTCATCATGAGAAAATTATAAAAATTAGAATTATTTTAAAAATCAAATAACTTTGATTGAAATTTTCGCACTTTACCTATAGCCTTAAGAAATAACTTGCTTAACTTTACTCTTGAAAAAAACAAGACTTTTAAGTTACCGGTTTTTGATGCCCAAAAATGGAGAAATTTTATGCCGGCAGTACAAGAAACGATACGCCAAGTCCGTGAAATAGATGTTGACCAATATAAATATGGCTTTGAAACGAAAATTAAAACGGATAAAGCGCCCAAAGGTTTGAATGAAGATATTATCAGATTTATTTCTGCTAAAAAACATGAGCCTGAATGGATGCTAACATGGCGCCTACAAGCTTATCGCCGTTGGTTGACAATGCAAGAGCCTCATTGGGCACGTCTTGAATATCCTAAAATTGACTTTCAGGAGCTTTATTATTACGCAGCTCCGAAAAATCATACAGGACCCAAATCTTTGGACGAAGTAGATCCTGAATTATTAGCAACATACGAAAAACTTGGCATTCCCCTTAAAGAACAAGAGATTTTGGCAGGGGTAAGAAAACAGTCTGATCCCTCTACATTTGATGACAGCATGTCGGTATCGGGGCAGGTGGCTGTTGATGCGGTTTTTGATTCTGTTTCTGTTGTGACAACCTTTAAAAAGGAGTTGGCACGTGCAGGTGTAATTTTTTGCTCTATTTCAGAGGCGATTATTGAACATCCTGAGCTTATTAAAAAATATTTGGGAACCGTTGTACCAGCGGGAGATAATTATTATGCAGCTTTAAATGCAGCTGTTTTTACAGATGGTTCATTTGTTTATATTCCCAAAGGGGTTCGTTGTCCTATGGAGCTTTCAACTTATTTTAGGATTAATGAACGCAATACAGGGCAATTTGAGCGAACATTAATTATTGCTGCTGAAGATTCCTATGTTTCTTATCTTGAAGGGTGTACAGCCCCCCAACGTGATGAAAATCAACTTCATGCTGCTGTTGTTGAGCTTATTGCTCTTGAAAATGCAGAGATTAAATATTCTACAGTACAAAACTGGTACCCTGGCGATAAAGATGGAAAGGGCGGTATTTATAACTTTGTGACGAAGCGTGGAGATTGTCGAGGTGATAACTCCAAAATTTCATGGACACAAGTTGAGACTGGTTCCGCGATTACTTGGAAATATCCATCCTGTTTACTTCGCGGTGATAATGCGCGTGGAGAATTTTATTCTATTGCTGTTGCAAATGGTTACCAACAAATTGATTCTGGTACAAAAATGATTCATTTAGGGAAAAATACTTCCAGTCGTATTATTTCCAAAGGCATTTCGGCGGGTTTTTCAAATAATACTTATCGGGGACAAGTTTCAGCCCATCGAAAAGCACAAAATGCGCGTAACTTTACACAATGTGATAGTTTGTTAATCGGCAATGATTGTGGGGCGCATACAGTTCCTTATATTGAAGCAAAAAATGCAACAGCTCAGTTTGAACATGAAGCCACAACATCAAAAATTTCTGATGACCAACTTTTTTATGTTATGCAGAGAGGCATTCCCGAAGAAGAAGCCATTGCATTAATTGTCAATGGTTTTGTAAAAGAAGTTATTCAAAAACTTCCCATGGAATTTGCTGTTGAAGCGCAAAAGCTTATCGGTATTAGCCTTGAGGGGAGTGTTGGATGATTTTATTTAATGAGATAAGTAGAAGACTTGATGCAAAAAGGCTGTAACAGTAGAAAATAATGTAAAAAAGTAACTTCTATGGTGATGACCAAAAGAAGCTGTATGCTAAAGAAAAATACGCATTGATATCTGAAAAAACAGCCAGAACAAGACTTACAGCGAGAACAGGATTTAATGATGTTAGAGATAAAAAATTTGCACGCCCGTATCGCAGGGACGGATACAGAAGTTATTCGTGGTTTAAACCTGACGGTTCAAGATGGAGAAGTTGCCGCGATCATGGGGCAGAATGGTGCCGGAAAATCAACTTTGTCTTATTTGCTTGCTGGTCGTGATGATTATGAAATAACACAAGGGGATATTCTCTATAAAGGACAATCACTTTTAGAAATGGATCCAGCAGAACGTGCGGCATATGGTATTTTTCTTGCATTTCAATATCCCATGGAAATACCAGGGGTAGCAACAATGGAATTTTTAAAAGTCGCGATGAATTCTCAGCGCAAAGCACGTGGTGATGAAGAGCTTAAAATTCCTGAATTTATAAAATATGTTAAAGAGGTCTCAGCTAAGCTTGAAATAGATATGGACATGCTAAAACGTCCATTAAATGTAGGCTTTTCAGGGGGAGAAAAAAAACGCGCTGAAATTTTACAAATGGCACTTCTTGAACCTAAACTTTGCATTTTAGATGAAACGGATTCTGGTTTAGATATTGATGCATTAAAAATTGTTGCAGATGGTGTTAATAAACTTAAAGATTCAAACCGTTCATTTTTGGTGATTACCCATTATCAACGGCTACTTAATTATATTATTCCTGATACGGTACATGTCCTCCATAAAGGACGAATTATCAAAAGCGGAGACAAATCCTTAGCGCTTTATTTAGAACAAAATGGCTATGCTGATCTTATCAGGGAAGCGGTTTGAGGGTATTATGAAGGTACAGCAAGAACTTTTACCGGTTGAAAAAAATATTATTAGTAATTTCAATCAGTATATCAATGACTTACTGGGTGATAAAGTCGTATATGAAATTCGCAAGAGGGCTCTTGAGAAGTTTCAAGCGGCACGGCTTCCTTCCCGTAAAATCGAAAATTGGCATTATACCAATCTGCGCACGTTACTGAAATCTGTGAGTAATTTTTCAAAAGATCAAGATAATCAATCAATTGACGCCTTACTTTCAAAAAGCGCTGTTTTTTCCTTAAATAATGGAAAAGTAGCAACACAGTCAAAGGTAGATGAGATTACAATAAAATGCCTTTCAGATGCATTAGAAGATAATTCTGTAAAGATTGATCAAAACATTTCTGATGAAGATTTTATTGGGCAATTGAATACAGCTTTTGTTACAGATGGTTGGCTTTTTAACATTCCGGAAAATACAAAGCTAAATATACCTATTGAATTACAAAATATACAAATGGGAGGACAATCTCATACTTTTTCAGACATAAAAGTTGATAAAAATAGTCAAGTTATGTTTATTGAACATCAAGTTGGCAATGATCAAGATACTTTTGTCAGTTCAGTATTTTCATTAGACATTGCCGCTCATAGTGAGGTTACGTGGATTCTCATTCGCAATCGTGGTTTTAATTCGACGCAATTTGGTCGATTGCGTGCTGTTCTTGCTCGAGGAGCGAAGTTAGCACTTTATGTCATTAACATAGGAAGCCAACTCAATCGTCAGGAAGTCGATATTGAATTACAGGGGGAGGAATCTGATTTTCAATTGCGTGTTATCAATTTATTATCAGGACAAACACATAGTGATCTTACCATGACCGTTCGTCACGTGGAAGAAAAATCAACTTCAACTGAAATTATACGCAATGTGGTTACAGATAAGGCTGTTGGTGTTTTCCAAGGCATCATACGTGTTGCTCAAAAAGCGCAAAAAACTGATGCACGCATGGCCTGTAACAGCCTTATTCTTTCAGATGATGCTGAATTTAATGCAAAGCCTGAGCTGGAGATTTTTGCTGATGATGTTGCCTGTGGTCACGGGGCGACGGTTGCTAATATTAATCACGATTATCTATTTTATCTTATGGCGCGCGGTATCCCTTTTAAAACGGCTCGTGCTCTTTTGATTAAAGGATTTATTGCTGAGCTCATTGATGACATCAAACAAGATAATATCCAAACTGTTTTGGAGAATATTATTGGTCAATGGCTTGAAAAAAATGTTTAAGAGAGAAAAAATGGAAAATGACGTACAAACATGCAATTATAATGTCGACGAAATTCGACGTGATTTTCCTATTTTACACCATCAAGTTTATGGAAAGCGATTAGCATATCTTGATAGTGGTGCTTCTGCTCAAAAACCACAATCAGTCCTCAATGCAATGAATCATTATTATCACTATAGTTATGCTAATGTGCATAGAGGAATGTATTTTTTAGCTAATACAGCAACACAATTGTATGAAAATGCTCGTGAAACTGTTCGTGTTTTTCTGAATGCTCAAAAAGCTGAGGAAATTGTTTTTACGAAAAATGCAACAGAAGCAATTAATACGGTTGCTTATGGTTGGGCAATGCCCAAACTCAAGGAAGGTGATGAAGTTGTTCTAACGATCATGGAACATCATGCAAATATTATTCCTTGGCATTTTCTGCGTGAACAAAAAGGTGTAAAACTTATTTTTGTGCCCGTTGATGAAAACGGTATTCTGCACATTGAAGATTTCCAAAAGGCTTTAAGTGAAAAAACCCGCCTTGTTGCTATAACCCATATGTCCAATATATTAGGCACTGTGCCTCCTGTTAAGGAGATGATTAAGCGAGCCCATCAAAATTCTATTCCTGTTCTTGTTGATGGTTCTCAAGGAGCCATACATTTAACTGTTGATGTGCAAGATCTCGATTGTGATTGGTATGTTTTTACAGGACATAAGCTTTATGGTCCCACCGGTATAGGTGTTCTTTATGGTAAGGAACACCGGTTAGAAGAAATGCGTCCTTTTCAAGGGGGAGGGGAAATGATCGAGGAGGTAACAACCGATAAGGTTCTTTATAATGCTCCTCCTTATCGTTTTGAAGCAGGAACGCCTCCTATTGTTGAAGCTATTGGATTAGCTGCGGCTATTGACTATATACAAGAGAAAGGTCGCAGTACAATTCATGCCCATGAAATGTCTCTTTCAGCTTATGCGCATGAAAAACTGAAAACGATTGAATCATTGCGTATTTATGGTCACTCTCCCAATAAAGGCGCTATTATATCGTTTGCAATTGAAGGTATTCACGCCCATGATATCGCTATGTTTATTGATAGAAAAGGGGTTGCAATACGTGCGGGAACGCATTGTGCCCAGCCTTTATTACAGCGCTTTGGTTTAACATCTATTTGTCGTGCGTCATTAGCCATGTATAATACTCAAGAAGATATAGACCAATTCGTCGAAGCATTAAAAGAAACAAGGACATTTTTTAATGGGTGAGTTAATAGAAGAGCGTCATTCTACAGAAGCTGCTGAAACTGTAAGCGAAAATAAAAACTCTTACATATCAGCAATTCCCGCAGACGAAATTGATCGTATGACGAATGATATTATTGCTGCTCTTAAGACAGTTTATGATCCAGAGATTCCTGCTGATATTTATGAGCTAGGACTTATTTATCGTATTGATATCGAAGATGATCGTTCAGTAAAAATTGAAATGACTCTTACAGCACCGGGCTGTCCTGTTGCCGGTGAAATGCCAGGATGGGTAGAAAATGCTGTCAGTGCCGTTGAAGGGGTTTCGCATGTTGAAGTCACTATGACTTTTGATCCACCATGGACCCCTGAGTGTATGTCAGAAGAAGCACAAATTGCTGTTGGATGGTACTAACAATACTGTTTGTGGATACGTTATTTTTCACAAACAGTTAGATTTAAAAACGATCACATGCATTATAATAAACAAAAATTAGAACTTAACTGGATTGGAAAAGAAAAACGCCCCAAACTGGAACCTCGTATCTTATTAGAAGATGTTGAAAAATCTTATCATGCTTCGCATCAAATATCATCTCAAGATATTTTTGATAATAAACTTATTTTTGGTGATAATTTGCTCGCACTCAAGGCGCTTGAGCAAGAATATACGGGGAAAATAAAATGTATCTATATCGATCCACCTTATAATACCGGCAATGCCTTTGAACATTATGAAGATGGCTTGGAGCACTCCATATGGCTCAGTCTTATGAGAGATAGGTTAGAATTGTTACATCATTTGCTTGCGGATGATGGAAGTATTTGGATATCGATTGATGATGATGAACAAGCCTATCTGAAAGTGATGATGGATGAAATTTTTGGTAGAAAAAATTTCATCAACAATATTATTTGGCAAAAGAAATATGCCCCACAAAATGATGCAAAATGGCTTTCCGATAACCATGATTTTATAATGGTTTATGCTAAAGACAAAACGATTTGGCGTCCTCAATTGCTTCCTCGTTCAAGCGATATGGATGCCCGCTATAAAAATCCTGATAATGATCCTCGGGGTCCTTGGAAATCCGGAGATTTATCCGTAAAAAGGGTAACTCTTAAGGATATTTATGAAATCATCACACCTTCTGGTCGCAAAGTGATTCCCCCTCATGGCAGAAGTTGGGCTATGAGTGAAAAAAAGTTTTCTGAATTATTAAAAGATGATCGCATTTGGTTTGGTCCAACAGGAAACAACGTTCCTTCGCTAAAGCGTTTTTTATCAGAAGTAAAAATGCTATGGTTTCCATGACGATTTGGCCCTATACGGAAGTAGGACACAATCAAGATGCTAAAAGAGAAGTCAGAGCCTTTAATTCTGAGAGTGTCTTTACAACTCCCAAACCTGAGCGTCTCATGGAACGTATTATTCAACTTGCCACCAATCTCGGTGATCTTGTCTTAGATTCTTTTGCAGGTTCTGGTACGACCGGTGCCGTTGCTCATAAAATGGGCCGCAAGTGGATTATGATCGAACTTGGTGATCATTGTCACACCCATATTATCCCTCGTTTAAAACAAGTGATTGATGGAATCGATCAAGGGGGAATTTCCAAAAGTGTCAATTGGCAAGGTGGTGGTGGATTTCGTTACTATCGTCTTGCACCTTCTCTGTTGCAAAAAGATCCATGGGGGCAATGGATTATTAGTCGCGAATATAATGCGGCAATGCTTTCAAAAGCGATGTGTAAACATATGGGATTTACCTATGCGCCGGATGAAAATCACTATTGGATGCAAGGATATTCCACGGAAACAGATTATATTTATGTAACAACAAGTGCTATGACCCATGAACAACTGCGTATTATAAGCGAAGAGGTTGGTTCTCATCGCACATTGCTGATTTGTTGTACAGCCTTTGATACAAAATCAGCATCCTTTGAGAATCTGACACTGACTAAAATCCCCCGTGCAATATTAGAAAAATGTGAATGGGGAAGGGATGATTACAGTTTAAATATTGCCAATCTTGAACCAATGATTGAGGTAAAGGAAAACAACAAAGATAAAGATGATACGCAAGCAGAATTAGATTTATTTGGATAATATATAAAAAGCGGAGTCTCTCATGAACACTGTTGAAAAAAGGATTTCTGCTCGTCTATCCTTGCGTGATCCTCAACGTGAACTTTAAATATTTTGGTAAACATTTTAGAAAAGTTAGAGCTTTCTAAAAATGCTGATTTGGTTGCAGAATTAGAATTGGTAAAAAATCTTTATCCTTCTGTACAAGACTTTGAAAGAAACTTTCCTTCTTTTTGTTTTGCTTTAGCAACAGGCGTTGGAAAAACGCGACTTATGGGTGCTTTTATCAGCTATCTTTATTTGACAGGTCGTAGTCGTCATTTTTTTATTTTAGCGCCGAATTTGACGATTTATAAAAAATTAAAACAGGATTTTAGCCCCCAAAGTTCAAAGTATGTTTTCAGTGGCATGAGTGAATTTATTGCCAATAGACCCGTGATCATTACCGGTGAAGATTATGAAAGTGGTAAAGGTATTCGCGCCGATAAACAGAACTTTCACGGGCAAACGCGTTTGTTTGAAAATAGAGATACAGCTTTTATCAATATTTTTAATATTTCTAAAATAAATACAACGGATAATAAAAAAGGTGCACTAAAGTCGAGTACTCCACGGATTAAACGCTTACAAGAGACAATAGGTGAAAGTTATTTTGATTATCTCGCCAATCTTCCTGATTTAATTTTATTAATGGACGAGGCACATCGTTATCGTGCTTCTGCTGGAGCTGCGGCAATTAATGAGTTAAAGCCTGTATTAGGAATAGAGCTTACAGCAACGCCCAAAACAATAGGGGTAAAACCTGTAGATTTTAAAAATGTTGTTTATAGTTACTCACTTGCAGAAGCAATGAGGGATGGTTTTGTAAAAGAGCCTGCGGTTGCGACACGTAAAGACTTTCAACCTCAAAATTATACCCCTGAACAATTAGAATATATTAAATTACAAGATGCTATTCATGCCCATGAAAATGTGAAAGAAGACTTAATGGCTTATGCCAAAGATTATAATAAAAAGTTTGTTAAGCCTTTTATTTTAGTGGTTGCTCAAGATACAAATCATGCACAGAAATTGCGTGATTTATTAGAATCAGATGATTTTTTTGCGGGGGTTTATAAAGGAAAAATCTTAGAGATTCATACAAAGAAATCCAATATAGAAGAAGATCAAAATATTCAAAAGCTCATTGCGATTGAGGCTCCTCATGAGTCAACAGAAATTGTTATTCACGTTAATAAATTAAAGGAGGGGTGGGATGTTACTAATCTCTATACGATTGTACCATTACGTGCATCGGTGTCAGAAATTTTAACTGAGCAAACCATTGGGCGTGGATTGCGTTTGCCTTATGGATGTAGGACGGGTGTAGAAGCTATTGATCGTTTAACAATCATTGCACATGATCGTTTTCAAGATATTATTGATCGTGCAAACGATCCAAACTCAATTATAAAGAAGCATATTGAAGTTGGAGTAGGTGGGGATATACCCTCTGAAAAGACAGATATAGTGATGGTTCCAAGTCAAGCAGAAGCTTTATTGATGCAAACGGTGGTAACGGGTCACTCTAATATAAATGGAGCATCTGATTTACAAAATATCATCTCACGTAATACAGATTTCCCTATATTAACGTCTGAGGAGCAAGAAATTGCTGCTATCGCGTGGGATGTTATCGAAGAGAATGATAATTTACCAAGTTCTCAAATGCTTTGTTCTGAGTCGATACAAGAAAAAATAAGCAATCAAATTATGAGTGCTATGCCGTTAGCACAAAAGGCTCTCGTATCAAAAGTGGTTAAAACTCTAACAAAACAATTACCAAAATTGATCATAGATATTCCCAATATTGTACTCATTCCTTCGCGTGAGGTTACTTATGGTTTTTCTGATTTTGATTTGGAAAATCTAGAAAGCTTAAATTTGCAACCTGTTAGTCAAGAGCTTTTAATTCGAGAATTGCGCACACATAAAAGTATTTTTCTTAGCTCTAAGAATGAATATATCAAAGAGCCTCATCTTGAAAATTATATCATTCGTGGCTTAATTGATAATGACTTTATCGATTATGATAGCCATACACTGTTATTACGAAAATTAGCTGTCCAGATGGTCGAGCATTTCCGATCTTATTTACCCAATGATGCGGCTGTTGAGAACGTATTAATTCACTATCAGCATAAACTTAATAATTTTATTGTTGCACAATTAAGAAAACATCAATGGGAAACAGAAAAAGATTATGAAGTTAAAGTGACACGAGGTTTTACAACTTTAACACCTATCCATTATGTGTTGCCGCAAGGAACATCGCCTGTTGATTTTCGCAGTATTCCTGCCATTAAAAGCGATATTAAAAAACTTGTATTCAGCGGTTTTAGAAAATGCTGTTACCCTTTGCAAAAGTTTGATTCAGTAGAAGGGGAATTACGATTTGCTCAGATATTAGAGGATGATGCACAAGTATTGAAATGGATGAAACCTGCTCGGGGATTTTTTAGAATAGAATATGATAAAGGCTCAACCTATGAACCGGATTTTATTGTAGAAACGAAAGAGGCAAAATATCTTTGTGAACCCAAAAAAGCCTCAGAAATGCAAAATTCTATTATTTTAAAAAAGAAAGAAGCAGCAGTTCAATGGTGTTATCATGCAACGCGCTATGCGGCTACTTATGGCTGTAAAAAATGGCATTATGTGCTTATCCCTCATGATGTTATTCAAGCAAATAGGAGTTTTGAAGGTTTATGCGCAGAGTTTACCATTTCAGAATCTATACTTGAGAGTTCATAACGTTTAAAACAAATAAGTTTTTTATTGATGGATGTGAGGCTCAATAAAGTGTTTAAATATTATTTTTAATTTTGTGCGCTATTGCACCATTAATTTAAAAATATTGGGGATTGCTTAAATTATAAAATTATTATTTTTTTCTGAATACACGAAAATAAAAGAAAAAATATATAAAAGAATTATGCAATATTATGTTTTTTTTAAAAATCAACAGGTTATTATTCTTAACTCTAAAACATTTAAATACAATGGAATATCCAGAGGATAAAAGGGGGAGATTTTATATATGACTTTGAATTTAACAAACACTGTTTTTAATTTTTTAAAGAAAAACCCGTCAAAAAAATTTACGGCTCGAGAAATTGCTCAATGGATATTTGAAAATTACCCAGAAAAATGCCGCCAAAAACAAAAGCGTTCAACGGCAACGATCATGCCCCTTAAGAACGATACAGCTCTTATTCAGCAAATTGTCGCTGAAATAGGATCTAAGCGACCTCAGTTACAAAGGCGTTATCCAGAAATAAAAACCACAGAAGGACGACCACGGCAATATTATTTTACAAAACAAACAGATAACGCTGAAATTGATGCCGTAGAGGATAATACAGAGAGTAGAACAAAAGATGGTTCTGTTAAAGAACAAGATCTTTATCCGTTATTATCTAAATTTTTATGGTCAGAGCTTGCCGTTTACAGCAAGCGCATTAATGAGAAATGTTCTCACAATAAACATGGTTCGGGCGGAAACAAATGGCTTTATCCGGACCTCGTCGGGATACAAGATTTAAGTAAAGAATGGAATCGTGAAATCAAAGATTGCGTTTTGCAATATTTTGATAAAAAGACGAAGCTTTGGTCTTTTGAAGTTAAAGTTCTCATCAATCGTTCAAATTTACGAAAAGCATTTTTTCAAACAGTTAGCAATTCTTCATGGGCTAATTTTGGTTATTTAGTTGCGAGTGAAATTGAAGGTGTTGATACATTAAAAGAGTTGCGGATGCTTTCAAGTTTGCATGGAATTGGATTTATAAGACTCGACGAGGAAAATGCTTCTGAGAGTGAAATTATAATTCCAGCTAAAGAACGGACTGATATTGATTGGGATACTGCTAATAGATTAGTGGAGGAAAATAGAGACTTTCTTCATTATGTTAAGCTCATTCGTCAATTTTATCAAACTGGTGAGATACGTTCATCTGATTGGGATCATATGGGTTCATGAAAGGTATTTAAAAGACACTATTTGCTTAAAAGCTCTTTTTCAGAGTAATAAAAAATTACTCTCACTGTTTTATTTGCCTTATTATATTAATTTATAATAATATTCAGTCTTCTTTAATGTATCTTAGAGGTTAGAATATTGTAATATTCAATCGTTTCAAGCTATTTTATATTGATATTAAAACAATAAAATTTTTCGTGTATGTCTCAAGCGAAGGTGAGTAAAATTTCTTGCTCATATTGAGAGGCTTTATTACGTAGAATTTATATTTGTATCTTCTCAGTTCCGATTGTTGTTCGTCTTGATTATTGTTAAGCGCTTTATTATCCATATTAAACATTCAAAAAGAAATATCAATTTTATAAAATTATTAATTCTTGAAATAAATTTCTATTACATCTTATGCTAAAGAGAGTATATACTATCATAGTTTATCACAATACTCTCTTTATTTTCCAATAATACCGCACGCTATGCGTGCACCACCTCCACCAAGCGGTAATGGTTTATCTGATTGATTATCTCCTCCTAAATGAATTATTAATGAGCGCTCTGTAATTTCAGAGATTTTTTTCAGTCGTGGAGCAAGAACGCTCATCGTGGCATTCCCATGCTTATCAACATAAAGTGCTGGTAAATCACCAAGATGACCATTGATATTATAAGGTCCTAGATGTTTTCCGGTATGTTCAGGATCATAATGTCCACCTGCGCTTCCACCAATTATGTCATCTTTTGTATTACATGAAGGATTTTCATGTATATGAAAACCATGCATCCCTTCTGGTAAGGTAGACAAATGAGGAATGAAAACCAAACCATGTGTGTTTTCTTCAATTTGAATGCTACCAATAAACTTTTTTGAATTATTATCTTCTAGTTTATAAATATTTACTTTTGTTGATAGTGCTAATGCAGAGTTTTTATAATTTAAAAATGCTGTAAAAGCTAAAAATAATAGTATTATTCTTTTCACAAAATACCTTATTAAATAACATATAAATATAGATAAGTTATTTAACTTAAATTTACATAAAAATAATAGTTTATATAAAAAATATTAAAAATTATTACTAATTATAAAAAGTAAATAAGTTAAAATTTAAAATATAATTTTTTATTATAAAAAATTATATCTTTTTTTATCTGCAAAATAGTAAATATATCTCATTTATCTTTCTTCAAGAGATGCGTTTCAAAAAAAATTATTTTTTGAGGTATAATAAGAACTTAAGCCTATAAATTTAATAGGTGCGCGATGATTTTATTTATAATATGATGAACATTTCATCAAAAAACAGCATATATAATTTATGGATAAATTTAAGCTTTGTTCATAGAAAAAATGACGAAAACTTTTTATTTATCGTGAAATTTATAAGGGAAAGGACGATTATGATTCATATAAACTTCCCATAAAATACAGCATATACCGATAGCTCCCCCCATTCCTGATCCTATTAGTGCTCCTATGATTATTCCGGCAGAAAGTGCTATTCCGATACCCATGGCGATAACTGGACCAAATCCTGGAAAAGCAATATAGCCATAAGTAGCAAGAGTTGCTGAGATTGCTCCTGATATGCTACCGTTTAAACCGCCAATGAAAGCAAACTCTTTAATAGAGTGATAGCACTTTTTGAAAAAAAATTCCTTACAACGATGAATAGAAATATTGCTGTAAGTTTTTAAATTAATCATATTTTTTTCTTTCATGTTGAATGCTAACTGTGCCTGAGTAGTCAACGGATACAAGAAAATGGGACTTTTTAAACTTTACTAAGGCACGCCAGATTCCTTTGTCATCTAAACGCAATCGTTTAATATTCTTAAAACCATTTTGCATGAGACAGTTTTTAACTTGTGAAGCAGTAAATGAATTCTGACCAATTTTAGTGATATTTTGAGTAGTGTCGTAGATAAAGGTTTGACAATAAGGAAGATGAAAAACTTCACTAATTGAAGTAATGACGATCAATGAGACACATATAATCATCATAAAAAAAATACTTAAGTTTAAAAAATTATTTAGTTTCATCTTGTCACTCTTTAGTAAAAACAACACTTTATTAACCATTGTATTGCGAATCAGTTCCTAAGATGATTTTATTTTTAATATTATGCTTAACAACAAAACTTTTTTAAAATTTATTGATTAAATAAAACTGTTTTTTATTATTTAATTTATTATAAATAATATATTTTATGCTATTCATACTACTAAATAAAATTTAAATTACATTATGATTATATGCATAATTTATAAATATGCTTAAGTAATATAATTCTGATATTTTATACATTATATATAATAATATATAGATTATTTTTAATTAAATATGAGCTATAAAAATATTAATTTTTATATATTATAATACAAATAATAAATATTATTAAGATATAAGTATTAATATAAATAATTTTTATATTACTCATTTATAAAACATAAGTTATATCATAATAATTTATTTACTCTTAATTAATTAAAATTATTGGTATGTTATAAAATAATCTTGTGTATGAGTAAAAGTCGATGAAGGAACAAAATATTTCTTAGAAACGCTCTAAAATATAAGGAGATCAAAACATTAAGATAGAAAACAACTATAATGCGTACGGATTTTCAGATTTATAAACATAAAAATAATAGTTCAGTAGTTTTCCGTTTATACAATTAAGGGAGAGGGCTATTGCTAAATGAGTTTAAGTATTAAATGTCACTTTAAAACAAGCACATAAATGAGTGAAATAAACTCTTTAGTATACATGTTCTGTAATGCATAAGCTGAAATTTAAAATACACTTATATTATTGGACTATTTATGTTTTATGCCCTTATTATTATTTTTTGGCTTTCATGAGCAATTTAGATACAAAGCTAGCATTTATTTTGCATTATTATCCCTTATTTCTCAATAGAGTTATTTAGGCGATTTTATTGAAAATATTGGCATCATTTCCTTCAATCCATAACCGGGATATATTCCTTCACGCATAAATAAATTACGTAATGGCGAGCAATTATGTAATAAACCAAGTCCAACACTTCGTATGATATGAACAGGAAACATATGAGAAAGTAAAGTAGAATTAAGGGTATGAACAGCTGCACTTCGAATTAATATATCTGGTTTTCGGCATTTATTATACTGTGCAATAATTATCTCAGAGTTAGAATTGGATATTTTATCGGATAAAACATCAATCAAAGTTTGAACATCACGGAATCCTAAATTTAATCCCTGTGCTCCAATAGGGGGAAAAGCATGAGCAGCTTCACCTACTAGGATCGTTCGATTAGCAGCAAAACGATGAGCGAGAAGTCCTGAAAGCGGCCATGCTTGAATTGATGTTTCTAAGGTTAGTTTTCCAAGCATTGATTGCATTTGGTTTTCGATTATTTTTGCAATTGCTTTTGATTCTATATTCAATAATTCCTCAGCACGAGAAGGATGAACAACCCATACAAGACTGGATCTTCGGCCTGGTAGTGGAACCTGTGTAAATGGACCTTGTTCTGTATGAAATTCAGTCGATGTGTTTTGATGAGAAAATTCATGAGAAAAGTTGAGAACAAGTGCTTTTTGTGGATAGTTCCACTGTTTGACACTTATCCCCGCTGCCGCACGCGTAAGAGAATGCCGTCCATCAGCAGCAATAACAAGTGGTGCTTGAATGACCTTATCATCAGCAAGAATAATAGATACATGGCTTTTGGTATGATGAAAAGATTTGGCTTCAGAAACAAATCTTTTAATATTGGGCATTTGTGTAACAGCATCGTTTAAAGCATTGCTCAAGTCTACATTGGGTATATTATAGCCAAAAGCTTTTTCACCAATTTCAGCAGAAGAAAAATGCACTGTAGGAGCCCGCACAATCCTAGAAGTTATATCGATAATTCTCATGCATGATAAAGCTGCAGCTCGTTTTTGAAGACTATGCCAAATATTGAGTTTTTGCAGTGTGTGTATTGCAGGCATCATAAGAGCTGTTGTTCGTAACTCATCTGTATGAGCAGGAGGGCCAACAAGAAAAACAGAAAAACCCTCATGCGCAAGCCTCAATGCGGCTAACATCCCAACAGGACCTGCACCAATAACAATAATGTTTTTATATTCTTTCTTCTCAACGATCACAACAATTTGAGCCTTTCCTCATTGCGCAAATATTTTAACATTTCTAAATGATCGCTCTCTTTTTATTGTATGAAGCTCTTCTATTATATTATTAATAAATAATGCGATATAAAAAAGTAACCTTTTTATGATTTTTTTTATGCTGATTCATATCATGGATAAAAATGGCGTATTGATAAATGGATGAAGACTTTAAAAACGAGGATAAGAAAACCTTGAAACGTAAACTAACAAAAAAAATCAAAACAAATGCTAAATTATTACGCCATAAAAAAGTAACAATGCCACAAGCAAAAGCTTTTTCTGTTCATTTACTAACAGCTTCGGGATCATTTTTAGCGTTTCTTTCTCTTATATCGGCTTCTCAAAAAGAATGGACAGCTATGTTCTGTTGGCTTGGACTTGCACTTCTCGTTGATGGTATAGATGGACCCATTGCACGCAAACTTGATGTAAAATATGTACTTCCAACATGGTCAGGAGAGCTATTAGATAATATCATTGATTATGTAACTTATGTTTTAATTCCTGCTTTTGCACTTTATCAAAGTGGTTTTATGGGAGTAGGGCTCTCATTTTCATTGAGTGCAATCATTGTTATTTCATCGGCTATTTATTACGCAGATACGGGGATGAAAACCAAAGAGAACTTTTTTAAAGGGTTTCCAGTTGTTTGGAATATGATGATTTTTACACTTTTTGTCGTAAGACCAGAGGAGTGGATTACTTTTACCATCATTGTTTTATCGGCCATTATATCTTTCTTGCCAGTTTATTTCATTCATCCCGTAAGAGTTCTTCGTTTGCGGAGAATTAATTTTACAATTTTTCTCTTATGGTGTTTTTTTGGTGTTTCTGCATTTTTTTATCGCTTAGAGGCTCCATATTGGGTTAAAATAGGAATTTCAATAACAGGAATTTATATATATTGTATTGGCGCGATCATGCAGATATTTCCTCAGCTTGGAGCAAAAAATATAAAAAGAACAATAAAATAGTTTTTTAAGAAGGGGCGTGAGATGCAAATTGATTTTGGAGCAGGTGATGATATTTCTTTTACGAAAGAGGGCTGTGCTGGTATTATAAAGCTTACACGCTCTTCAGCATTAAACGCTCTTAATCAACGAATGGTTTTCGCTTTAAAAAAAGCTCTCAAGACATGGGAAACAGATGATGAGGTGTCTTGTGTCTTAATTGAAGGGGAAGGGCGTGCTTTTTGTGCTGGTGGAGATGTTGTAGAAATTTATCATATGGGAAAAAGTGCTTCTGCTTATGAATATTTTAGGGATGAATATAGTTTAAATGCTTATATTAAGCGTTTTTCAAAGCCCTACATTTCTTTTTTAAATGGTATTTGGATGGGAGGAGGGGTAGGCATTTCGCTGTATGGTTCCCATCGAGTTGTTACAGAAAATACAGTTTTTGCTATGCCAGAAGGGGCAATTGGATTTTTTACAGATGTTGGTGCAAGTTTTTTCTTCCCCTCTCTTCCCAATTATTTTGGCGTCTACCTTGCATTAACTGGTGCACGTATAAAATGGGGTGATTGCTTAAATTTGGGGTTAGCAACACACGCTGTTCCTGAAGTGGAATTCGATGTGATTAAGAAAGCAATTATTGAGAAAGGAAATCCTAATTTAGCTTTAGACGAGCGCGCAATTATAAGAGACTATGAAACGAGTCATGAAATACGTGATATTATTAACACTTGTTTTAGTGTCCAGACATTAGAAGAATGTCTTGAATCTCTTCATAAAAAAAGTAATGAAGGCATTTTATTTGCTCAAGAATGTTATGATATTTTACAGTCACGTTCCCCGATAAGTTTAAAAGTTATCTGGAAACAAATGAAACAAAATACGCATCGGACTTTGGAAGATTGCATGAAAATTGAAAACCGCATTGCACATCATATGATTAATTCACATGATTTTCATGAAGGAATACGTGCTATGTTAATTGATAAAGACAAGACGCCTCGATGGCAGCCAGATAAACTTTCAGATGTCACAGATGAAATGGTAAATTCTTACTTCCAACCTGTTGAACAAGAGTTATTATTGTGAAAAACAATTCACATAAACGGATTTCAAAAATTAACTTAATTTATAACTGTTATTTACGGTTTTTGGCGCTTATTTGCTTGAGCTTGAGTATTTTTTATTGGATACGCCTTGTTGGTGTTTTTCCAGGTGTTTTGTGGCGGTTTGACCTTATGCCTTGGCAGTGGCAATTTGCATCAGCTATATTGGCTATTCTCTATCCTATTGCCTTGATTGGACTTTGGATGTATTCGCTATGGGGCATTATTTTATGGTGTAGTGCAGCATTGATTGAAACAATAACAATCTATTATTCTAATTTTATTGATCAGCCATTTGTACCATTATTTCATGGAATATTATTTTTAGTCTTTGTGATCCTACAAATTATGATGATTTTCTTTAAAAGAGTAAAAAATAAAAAATGATATCGTCATTAACTTTAATGAAAAATATTTATAGAAAATAGTGATCATTAACTTTTGATGCCATAAGATTTATTTCCTCAAAAAAAGTTCCATAATATATATTATGCGATAATATGATAGAGAAAAAAACTCTAACCCAAATGAAGAGAATATGTTCTTAATGGTCTTTAAGGTATCTTCCTTAAAGACCAAATAGTTATCATGAAATACCGTATTATAAATTAAGAAAGATTATCGTGCTATCTTACAACGTTTCATACGCGCAAGATCACTCAAAACAATATTACGATTATTTAAAGCTGAAATTTCATTGCTTTCGCTTGATTTTACATCCATAAAAAACAAAGCTGGTACAAATATAACACCTGCTGCCGCTAAAGCTACGTTTTTGTTTCTTGCTTTAGAACGCTCTGCAATTGTATCATTAATCTGGCGTTTATTCGCATAAAACTCCCGTTGAATATCAGCGCAACTCATTCTTCCGTCATGTAATGTTGTCGTTGAAATATTTTTTTCTAAACGCCCCCTACAATCCTGTTAAGGAAACCGCTAAAGCCACAACACACATACCCCGCTTAAAACTCTTATGTATAAAAAACCTCATTTTTGACATAAAAAGACCAATTACGACAAAAACGAAACAAAATAAAGGGTAATTTTAAAAAAGTGCTTTTGTTTCAAAAATAAGACCTTGATATGCAGGCTTAACATGTGGTGGAAGGTAATTGATAACCTCATTGTAATCTAGAGATCTATCCATATGTGTCAGTATGGCTTGTTTGGGCTTTAAATATTCTATCCAGTGTAATGCTTGATCAACAGAAAAATGACTCGGATGGGATTTAAATTGAAGAGCTTCAATGATGAGGACATCCAAATCCATTAATTTAGATAATGTCTTTTCAGGAAACTCACTTACATCTGTACAATAGGCAACATTACCAATACGAAAACCTAAGGAATGAATGTTTCCGTGGTATTGTAAATGCGTCTTGATGTTTATTGTGCCACCCTGCCCTTGAATAATAAATTGGCTATCTTCATCGATAAGATGCTCTTTTAAGATGGGGGAATAAGATGAATCTTTTGCTGTTTGAAAACAATATCCAAAAGAATTTTTAAGATGCTCTAGTGTAAAGCTGTCGGCATAAATATCGATTAAACATTTTTGTGCAAGTGCATAACTGCGCAAATCATCAATACCGTGAATATGATCTGCATGAGAATGGGTGTAAAGAGCAGCATCAAGATGGTTGACATGCGCATCGATCATTTGTGAGCGAAAATCTGGACCTGTATCAATAACAATCGTTGTTTTTTTTCCTGATGGTTTAATGCGTTCAACTAATAAAGAACTCCTATAGCGTTTATTTTTAGGGTTATCCGGATCACATGCTCCCCAATCACCATTGGGCCGCGGGACTCCTGGAGAGGGACCACAGCCTAATATTGTAAATCGGTATTGATCACACATAGCTTTTACCTTATTTTATTTTTCTAAATAAATTAAAAGCATTACGCGTTGTTACTTGAGCTGTTTCTTCAAGACTTAAGCCAATTGTTTCAGCCAAAATAGCTGCAGTATAGCGTACAAAAGATGGTTCATTGGTTTTCCCCCGATGGGGAGTGGGGGCTAAAAAGGGTGCATCTGTTTCAATCAGCAACTGCTCATGGGGCACAATTTTTGCTATTTCACGAATTTCAAATGCATTTTTAAAAGTAAGAATACCTGAAAAAGAAATATAACCACCAAGTTCAATGCCCGCACGAGCAAGCTGCATTCCAGATGAATAACAATGAAGAATAAAGGGAAAAGTCCCTTCTTTTATCTGTTCGCGTAGGATTTTCTCCATATCGATATCTGCATCGCGTGAATGTATAACGAGAGGAATCTGTGTTTCTCGAGAAGCAATGATATGTTCTTGGAAAACTTTTTTTTGCTCTTCTGGTGTCGAATAATCATAATGGTAATCAAGTCCCCCTTCCCCAAACGCAACAATTTTAGGGTGATCTGAGAGCTGTATGAGTTCTTTGGCTGTAATATTTTGTTCCTCATGCGCATGATTGGGGTGTGTCCCAACAGAACAAAAGACTTGATTATAGCTTTGCGCAATGGCTAATAGCTTATCTAACTTATGAACATGAGTTGAAATTGTTATCATACGTCCAACGCCAGCATCCAAAGCCCGTTGGATAACATTATCTAAATCTTGTGAAAAATCTTCAAAATCAAGATGACAATGTGTATCAATGAGCATGAGAATCTTCTTTCTTCAAGATATAACGAGGGAAAATTGGTTCTGGTGGTGGAAGATCAATCCCTTCTTGAATTTTTGCATGAGCTATATGATACAACAATCGATCATTTTCAGCAACTGCAAGGCTATCAAGAAGCTTTGTTGCTGACTGGGGAATGAAAGGCAAAAGCATAATTCCTATTTGTCGCAAGATTTCTACAGTTATATAAAGAACTGTAGAAAACCGTTCTGGATCATTTTTCCGTAAACTCCAAGGTTGTTCGTTGGCAAAATAGCGATTGGCATCTGCTACAATTGAAAAAATAGCTGAAAGGGCTAAATGCATACTATGAGAAGACATCGCTTGGTGTACAGTTTCAAGAACTTGAAGAGACTGTTCTAAAAGCTGTTTATCTTGAACTAAAAATGCAGCGGGTCTAGGGACTTTTGCCTCACAATTTTTGGCAATCATAGATAAGGAGCGCTGTGCTAAATTACCAAGATCATTCGCAAGGTCGGCATTAATACGGTTTACAAGGCTTTCATGGCTATAACTACCATCTTGTCCAAAGGGCACTTCACGAAGAAGAAAATAACGAACCTGATCAAGACCATAATGATCAACCATTTCAAAAGGATCAACAACATTTCCAACAGATTTTGACATTTTGGCACCACGATTAAGTAAAAAACCATGTGCAAAAATATTTTTAGGCAGTTTAATTCCAGCAGACATTAAAAATGCTGGCCAATAGACGGCATGAAAACGAATAATATCCTTACCAATAATATGCGTATTGGCAGGCCAAAAATCACGTTTTTTTGAATCTTCGTTGAAAAAATTAATTGCTGATAGATAATTTGTAAGCGCATCAACCCAAACATACATCACATGTTTAGGATTTTCAGGAACAGCAATTCCCCAATTAAAGCTTGCTCGTGAAATAGAAATGTCTTTTAAACCAGATTTGATAAAACTTATAATTTCATTACGCCTCTCAAGAGGAGCAATAAAATTGGGATGTTTTTCATAATATTCAAGAAGGGCTTTTTCATAGCGAGAAAGTCTAAAAAAATAACTTTCTTCTTCATTCCATTCGACGGGAGAACCTAATTCCTTTTCGCGACGAATATTGTCTGGCCCAACTTCTGTATCTTTCTCTTCATAATAGGCTTCTTGGCGAACCGAATACCACCCCTTATAACGGCCGAGATAAATGTCGCCATTTTTTTCCATTTTTTTCCAAATTTCTTGACAAGCTTGATAATGACGTTCTTCTGTCGTACGGATGAAATCATCGTTAGAACAATTTAATACCGCAAGCATTTTTTGAAACACAGCACTATTACGATCTGCAAGTTGCTGAGGTGTCATACCCAATGCTGCTGCGGTTTGTTGCATCTTTAGACCATGCTCATCTGTACCCGAAAGAAAAAATACTTTTTTTCCGTTTAAGCGTTGAAAGCGGGCTAAAACATCGCTTGCAATGGCACTATAGGCATGTCCAATATGCGGCGTACCATTAGGATAAAAAATAGGAGTTGTTATGTAATATGTGTCACGCATGTTATACCCGTTGTAAAATGCCATAAATAGATATAATGACATAATGTCTGTTTATCATATTGTCACGGAAAAACTAATCCTCATGAATGATCTTATGAACTCTAAAAAGTAAGTTAATAACAAACTGCTTCTTATCGAGATTAAACAGTTGTATTTCCTCTATTTCTTGATGTATCTCTTGCCATTTTTGCGCATATTTTTTTGAGAGAAATAAGTTTCCTTTTTCAACGAACGTGATAGCTTTTTGTTGAATTTTATCAAGAATTTCATCACAAAACTGTTGAAATTGGAATGAGGAAGAAACAGATGAAAATGTTTGTGCAAGAGTGTGTACAAGTGTTGCGTTACAAACAGGTTGCTCTAGGAGAGCATCAATCGTTTTAATAATTTCAAGACCGTCATGGCAAATAAGTAAAGCAGCTTTTCGGGGACTTCCTTTAGATTTTTTAATAATCATTTCAATCGCTTTTTCATCAGATAAATCCTGGTTGGAAAAAATATGTGTAATGACTTTTTTCATTTCATCATAATTTAACGGGCGAAAAGAAATTTTTTGACACCGTGAATGAATGGTTGGAAGTAATTTTCCTGAGGAGTGCGCGATAATAATAAAGAGCGTCTTTGCAGGAGGTTCTTCAAGTATTTTAAGGATTGCATTGGCGGCATTTCTATTCATATCATCTGCGCAATCAATAATCACAATACGCCATCCATTATCTTGCGATGTTCGGCTTAAAAAATGCAGAATATCGCGGATATCATCAATGAGTATTCCTGTTTTAAACTTTTGTGTTTTTACATCAAATCGGCGCGAAATATACAAAAGACCAGGATGGCTTCCCTGAGTTATTTGGCGCCATGAAGTAGAATGAGGATCGGGTTTTAGAAAATCCCCTTTTTGAGAACTTAAAATATTCCAAGCAAGGTGAAATGCTAATGTGGCCTTTCCAATTCCATATTCTCCTTCAAATAATAACGCATGATGCAAACGCTCTTCTTTAAGCATTTGTGCCAAAAAATGACGAACATCTTCATGACCAAAGATAATATTATTCTGGGACGGAGATAAAATTGTATCAATATCATCATATTGGCGTAAAATATTTATATTACTCATGAAAACTGATCCAACAATCTCTGATGACAAATATTTTTGATTTGATGCGCAATGGTTTCTACTGAAGCAGTCGCATCAATGACTCGAAACCTATCGGGTTCTTGTTTAGCCAATTGAAGAAAAGCTTGACGCCTTTGTTCTTGAACTTCCAATTGATCTTTTTCAAAATAATCGATTTTTTCTGTTTTTTTTCTTCGCAAATTTGCACGCTTCATACCAAACGCTGCTGGCATATCTAATAAAAATGTTAAATGAGGCATGATACCATTGAGTGCAACACTCTCTAAAACAGAAAGAAGAGAAGGATTGACAGCTTCATTAAGTCCTTGGTAAACGCGTGTAGAATCAATAAAGCGGTCACATAAAACGATTTTATCTTTTTGCAAAGAAGGTGCGATAATCTCAGCAACATGGTCAGCGCGTGCTGCTGTAAACAAAACAGCCTCAATCAATGGTCCGTACTGTTGTACCTGCCCCGACAACAAAATATGCCGGATTGCTTCTGCTCCTGCTGTTCCTCCTGGTTCTCGTGTTATAACAACATCATAACCTTGGCATGTGAGAGATTTAGCAAGTAAAGAAATTTGCACTGTTTTTCCTACCCCGTCCCCTCCTTCGAATGTAATAAAATAACCTGACACGTATGAACCTTAATCTTATGAGTTTGTAATTACAAATATTTCCGTAACCATCCAATTGTTATTTCATAGAATGCATCTTTTACTTTTGTAAAGAAACTTCCTTTTTGAACATTTATTCCGGCAAAAACCGGTTTTTCCAAAAGAACCTTGTTATCTTCTAAAATTTGAATGACTCCAACGGATTGTCCTGAAACGATAGGAGCTTTCAATGGACCATGATATTTAATTTTTGCTTTAACATTAACTTCTTTTTCATTTGAAAGCATAAAACTTATTGGATTTTTGACAATCAGTGGAACAAAATTTTGCGTTCCACCATAAACAGAAGCACGACCAACCACTTTTCCTTTTGTGAAAATCGTTTTGAGATCAAAAGCTGTTATTCCCCATTGAAGAATGTGTTCTATTTCTTTTGTATGTTTTTTACCATCTTGCAACCCATTGATTGCTAAAAAAAGACGCCGATGATTTTTATAAATGGTGGTAACCATTGAAAATCCTTCTTTTTCACTGTAGCCAAAACCAAATCCTTCTACACCAATTTCCTTAGAAATAAGAGGATTTTTATTTCGTTGAAAAATATTATTCCAAGTAAAATGAGGTTCACGATAAAGTGCATAATAATCAGGATATTCCTGAGCAATATGACGCGCTAATATAATCATATCGCGCACTGTTACAAATTGTCCCTCTTCTGGAAGTCCTGTTGCATTAACAAAATGGCTTTGAGATAATCCAACTATTTTAGCGCGCTGATTCATCAGCTGTGCAAAATGAGCCTCATCTCCTGATATTCCTTCAGCAAGGATAATAGCAGCATCATTTGCATTGACAATAATTAAACCACGCAAAAGATCAGAAATACTGATTTGTGTCTTTATCTTTGCAAACATAGTAGTTGTACCGGAAGGGGCCCCACCCTTGCGCCAAGCATTTTCACTAACTTTAAATTTTTGTGTATTCCTTAACAATCCTTCTTTTAACTGATAAAAGACGACTTCCGCTGTCATCAATTTTGCTAATGAAGCAGGAAAAAAAGGAAGATCACTTTGTTTTTCATAAAGTATTGTTTCTGTATCATCATCGAGTAACAACACTTGTGAGGCAGAAATTTTAAAGCCTTGCGCTTGTCCCCACGTGTCAAATGCCAATATTCCCCATAAAATTAATAAGATCCTTAATGCTATACACATGAGCCCTCCTCTCATTCAAAGATCAGCAGAATCTACTATATAGGAAAAATTCTTCTTATTTCCGCAAATTAAGGAATTATTGACAATTTAAGAAAAGATTTTATTTTCATTCAGTATGAACAAAAATACAAGGATGTACTTTTTATCTTCTACGCAAGAGCTAATTTTAAAGCATAAAAGACAAAAAGGCTATTTATTGCTAGTATATTGATTTATCTATGCTAAATGATCATTTTTCTAACTTAAATCTGACCAAAATACTGTAATTTTTTCTCATTAGCCCCCCTTTGAAACAATTAAATTTGCTTTTTACTCTTCAGAAACAAGATTAGTATAGGGATAAAAATTAATATTATCAAAGAGATAATAAAAATACTTTTTATAAATCTCTCAAGTACTAAGAATTATTGCAAAACATAAGAACTTTGAAAAATGTATGATGCTAGTGGTTTATATCTTTCTACCTGTAAAGAGTGTGATGCTTAATCTGTCATAAAAATGGCCGGATAGTTATATTTTTCATGAGTTTGGTATGAAAGTCAGGTATACTTCCTTAAAATGAGCACGTATGAATTGGCAATACAAAAGTGTATTTGTTTGAGATGTTTAGTTGACATGAAGGGTGTTACTGCATTAAGAAATCAATAAAAGGTACGAGGAAATGTGTAATTTCTTCATGAGATATTACCTTGGATGTTTTCGAAGATTACAAAGTCGAATCAAAAGAAAATATTTCCTTCCTTTTGGACTTCATATTCTTTTCCAATTAGATTGTATAACCGTTTTTAGAGATTGTACAAACAGCTCACAAAATCCACTTGCCTATCATTGAGAAAAAGCTGTCATAGCAGAAAAAATTATGCGCTCTATTTAGAAAGCAAGAATAAACAAGTACCATCCTAGCAATAGATTGGAGAGACTTTCTAAATTATTCATAATAACACTTAACTCTGATCTTCTTTATCGCTTTTTATTTGAAAATGATATTGATCAAAAATCAACACTTTTTCTTAAAACGGTTGTAGCCAATTGAACTTTGTTTTTTTGTTGAGCTTACTTATAGAAGCAACTTGATCGAATGGAACGGGCTTATCAGCCATGATAGGACCAACTTCTGGCAATTTCACTGCAATAGTTTTTCTTCTTTTCGAAATATTTTCTAACGCTAATGAATATGAGGGAGCATTTCCAGGAGTATAAGAAGCCATTAAATATGCACCATCATAGTGGCCAACGGGAGCTTCAGAAATATACTCTACTTTAACATCTGCGACCCCCTTATCTACATAACCAAGGATTGCTGCAGCTTGTTTGGATAAATCAATGATACGGTCTTTCATAAAAGGTCCGCGATCATTCACTCTAACAATAAGTGAAGATCCATTTTTTAAATTAGTAACACGAGCATAGCTAGGCAAAGGCATTGTAGGATGAGCAGCCGTCAAAAGATTCATGTCATAAATTTCACCGTTAGCCGTTAAACGCCCATGAAAATCTGAACCATACCATGATGCTTCGCCAACACGTTTATAGGTTGGATCATGTTCAGGATAATACCATTTCCCTTTTATTCGGTAAGGTTTACCAACAACGGCCCGTCCACGTTTGTTTTCTTTTGATTGATTTTTCTTATTGGACATTTGCTTTGGTAGAACAGAAGTATCTACGTCAATTGGTTTATTATAATGGGAATCTTTTATTGAAAAATGTGCAGTTTGGCTTGCGCAACAAGATGCCAATGACTGAGAAATAACGATCATAGAAAATAATTGAAGTGTCGGTTTAATAATAGAAGCAAAATTCTTTTTATTTTTTGAAGGCATTTATTCAGTCCACTTATTTTTGTTAAGTACTGCTGTAAAAAAAACGTCACGCTCTCTGCACACGAGAGGACAATTCACGTTTCTAAATAATTTCTCTCGCTCTCGCGCATACACCACCCTTAAACCCAGCCTTCTATCAAAAAATTAACATATTGCTAACCATTTTGTGACTTTCATAGGAAATAAATGCACTATGTAAAAATGTTAAAAAATAAAAAATAAAAAAATCAATACGTTAGTGAAAAGTCATCTCATAATATAAATTGTGAATAAGTATGATGATTTGCTTATTTCATCTAATATAGAGAGTATAAAAAAATCAAACCATGAATTGTGAAAACGAGCAGCCACATCTGCTATCAATTCAGATGTCATTGCATCATGGAGTTTAAAGCACTTTTGGTTTAGACTGGAGAATATTCTATCAAAATGTTTGATGGAAAACAGTTGCCTGAAGAATCAATAAAAAACTCAAAAACAATTAGGATAGTTAAAAAAACTAAAAGGAATCGAAGCAGCAAAGATTCTCTAAATTTTGTATAGGCTATTGGTATTATTTAAATTTGGTGAGCGCGCAGGGATTCGAACCCTGGACCTACTGATTAAAAGTCAGTTGCTCTACCAGCTGAGCTACGCGCTCTCATACAAGCTATCTAGTTTGCAGAAAGTGAGGGGAACATACGGTTGACTTTTCATTTGGTCAACACCTTTTAAAAAAAAATATTATTATTTTTTCTAGTTATCAATAATTTTTGTTTTTTCTCCCTTTCCTTATCATAGCATAGTTACTCTTTGATCTTCTTTTGAAATCTCGATAAAAATAATTTAACTATAAAAATATCTCATAGATTTGAAGCACTAAAATTATAAGCTCTCCCCTTTTTCTCCTTACATGGGCAGTTGAGCATCATGGGGTGAGTAGAAAACACTCTTTTTTATCGCCTCATGTTTTAGTTTTCAATTTTTAATATGCATAAAGATTAATATAACCTATTGATTTTTTTTAATTTCTTTATCATCTCGAATGAGAGATATCAAATACTGCGAGGTTTTCGCATTTCAAATTGTTGTATATTGAAACAATAAAATCATTTGTTTGGCCAACATAAGGAGAAGAATAAAACGATTAAAAATGAAAATGCTTCGTGTATTTCTTTTTAACAACAAAAACTTATCGTAACATGAAGGTTGGGAAAAGTAGTATGATGCTATAGGACTGTTGAAATGTGAAGATAGCATTGCTCAATAGGTTTTATTGTAGTGGTAAGATTATTTTGATGGAAGCAAGCATCAAGCATATTGAGAGATATTCTTTAAAAAAAATATTTGAATGTGAAGTAAGGGCATTTTGAGGATGCGACTTTTTATTCATGCAAAATGATTCTATAACGAAAGTCAATTGTTCTATAAAATGAAGAAGATATGGAACAAAAAAAATTTAATCTCATTGAAAATATCAAATATGATTATACGTGACATTCATTATTGTAGCTGTAGATCATTGAACTAAAAAATAAGAAAATAGAAATGATATGCAAATTTTTTAAGTTTTTATACGAGAAATTAAAAAATACATAGATCTATTAAAAATAGAAAGGCGATACTGATCATAACTTTAGTTTCGGATAATTCAATCAGAGTTATAAAATATTATTTTTTAAATATTAATGTATTTTAATAATATATAAAAATATTATGATACCTTTATTAAAGTAAAATTTTATAATTATCACACATTAAATATGTATATAAATAAACATATTGTCTAATTAACTTTATATATAAGATAAAAATTAAGGAAAATAATTTTGATTTAGCTCAAAAAATGTAGAATTATTTTATATACATGTATTTTTTACGGTAATATTTTTTATTCTTTTGATTGGAACACTGAATGCTAACATGTAAACAATATGAGCTGCTTTTATTTATTCACAATCATATAAAAGAAATTGGTGTTTCTCCTTCTTTTGAAGAAATGAAAAATGCTTTAGAACTTTCTTCAAAGTCTGGCATTCATAAGCTCATGATAGCCTTAGAACAACGAGGTTTTATACGTCGTTTACACAATCGTGCTCGTGCAGTGGAGGTGATTCGACTCCCTGAAAAAATAACATTTAACCTTTCTCTAGCACGTAAGATTTCCCCTAGTATGATAGAAAAAAATAAAAGGGAAATATCAAAAAACTTGACTAATCCTGATAATTTAGAGGTAGAGAAAAAACAAAATACTACCATTCCTATTATGGGACGTATTTCTGCGAGCGTGCCCGCCTCTGCTATCCTGCAACAAATAAGCACACTTTCTCTTCCACATGATATGGTTAATAAAGGTGAACACTATGCATTAGAAGTTAAGGATAATTCTATGGCGGAGGCTGGTATCCTTGATAAAGATACGATTATTGTCAAACGTCAAAATACAGCAATATCAGGTGAAATTATTGTCGCATTTATTGATAAAAAAGAGGCAACATTAAAACGTTATCGACGCAAAGGAACCTCAGTTGCATTAGAAGCCGCTAATCCTCATTACGAAGCGCGTACATACAAATCCGAACGTGTAGAAATACAAGGAAAACTTACCGGACTTATTCGTAAATATTAAAAAATAAACCTATATACGCGATAGATATTGCAATAAAATGCAGCATAAAAAACTACGGAGTGTTTTTTGATATTATTATGCTATCTATACGTAGTTGATTTTCTTCCTACAGCTAAAAATGTGCCTCAATCGGTCTATAAACAATCAAAATCTCTGTTGAGCGAGTTTCAACTTTCCTCCCTCCCCTTCCCTCTTATATTTTTTACTTAATGCAAGGCTCAATAAGTAAGCATAAATATATTGATTTATAATGATAATTTAGTGTTATTCATATTGAATTAGACATTCAAATAACATAAGCTTTTCTCATTTCAAATCTCTCTATCTTGATCAATCAAAATCACTTGTTTGCACGTCAAAAGCGGGGTTGGCGTGTGGGTGAAAATTGTATAAGAAAGAGCTAAAAATGGCTTTTATGAACTGTCTTCCGTGCCAAGGTTTGTTGGCAACATTTTAGAGCTAGCAAATAGTGCGATGATGCCGGTTTTTTTTAATATTCAGCACGTACCTAAAAAACTTGAATGCTTTAAGGGGCTGTCTTATATCATCGTCCTTAATAAAAATATTTGACAGCGCAATAAGATAAAATTGTAAGCATACACAAAATATTATAGAAAAAAATCAAATAAATTTGTAACAGATTGTTATGTATAAAAATAAAGCACATTTATTGACTTTTTAAGTCAAAAAAATGGAATGCAATCGTTCATCATAATTATAGGGTTATCATGGTCGCTCCTCGTATTAGTTTTGTTTCCCTCGGATGTCCAAAAGCACTCGTAGATTCTGAGCGAATTATTACAAGCCTCCGCTCTGAAGGGTATGAAATTTCACGCCAACACCAAGGGGCTGATGTCGTTATTGTGAATACCTGTGGTTTTCTTGACTCTGCCAGAAAAGAATCATTAGACAATATTGAGGAAGCTCTCAAAAAAAATGGAAAAGTTATTGTAACAGGGTGTCTTGGTGCTGATCCTGATGTTATTCGACAAACATACCCTAATGTATTGGCCATTACAGGACCCCAAGCTTATGAAAGTGTTATAGAAGCTGTTCATAAAGCGATTCCTCCCGTTCATGATCCTTTTCTTGATTTAGTTCCTCCCCAAGGGATTCGTTTAACACCTCGCCATTATGCCTACCTAAAGATTTCTGAAGGATGCTCTAATCGGTGTAGCTTTTGTATCATCCCTACACTGCGTGGTGATCTTACTTCACGCCCCATCAGTGACGTTCTTCGCGAAGCTGAAAAACTCGTACAAGCGGGTGTAAAAGAACTTTTGGTTATTTCGCAAGATACGAGTGCTTATGGTATTGATCTGAAATATCTCGAAAACTCTTGGAAAGATCGCACAATTAAAACAAAATTTTTTGATCTGTGTCGCGAACTAGGCGATATGGGGATCTGGATACGTATGCATTACGTTTATCCTTATCCTCATGTGGATGAAGTTATTGAACTTATGGCAGCTAAAAAAATTCTCCCTTATCTGGATATTCCTTTTCAGCATGCATCACCGACTGTTTTACGTCATATGAAACGTCCTGCTCTTATGGAAAAAACAAACCGTAGAATTGAAAAGTGGCGAAAAATATGTCCAGATCTCGCTTTACGATCAACATTTATTGTTGGGTTTCCAGGCGAAACAAATGACGATTTTAATATGTTGCTAGAATGGTTAGAAGAAGCAAAAATTGAACGCGCTGGATGCTTTAAATATGAAGAAGTAAAAGGAGCTGTTGCAAATGATTTGGGATTAGAAAATATTCCTGAAGACGTAAAAGAAAACCGCTGGCATCGTTTTATGGCAAAACAACAACAAATTTCTGCACATCTTTTAAAGAAAAAAATTGGAAAAAGACTCCAAGTGCTTATCGATGAAAGTCAAGGAAAAGTAGCCAAAGGACGAAGTCAATATGATGCTCCAGAAATAGATGGTGTTGTCCATATATCATCGCGACGCCCCTTGCGTGTCGGTGAATTTGTCACCGTTAAAATTGAACAATCGGATTCTTATGATCTTTATGGTATAGCTGTTTGAAATTTTGGCTTTTTCTTTTCTCAATGCTGAAGATTTCTATCCGTATCGGTTAGAAAATTGTTTTCCATGATAGAGTCTGAATTACTTATATAATTTACTTCATGAGAATTTGCGGACAATCCCTGTCCTTAAGAATTTCTAGACACTCTAAAAATATTTAATTTAACAAGAAGTTAGCTATTATTTTGGTTGATCGTCATTTTAAATGACAGTGTTTTACGGCACAACAAGATAAGATAAAACCTACAAACCTCTTTCGTTTTTATTTTAAAAAGCGTAAATCAAGAATCATATTATTATTGGACTGTCATTGGTTATTTAAAAAAGCTTTTTAAATTGTGTTTTATGCATATCAGAGCGTCGCTTACGATATCATGGGGACTTTTTATGGATACAATATAAGAAAATTCGAAATAAAACGCCTATGGCTGTTAAATTGCAAAGCAATAAAATCATTATAAATAAGTATCTTATCTCAAATTCTTTAAACTTATTTTTTAATATCTCATTTTTATGAACATGTTTTAAAATCAAAGAATTTCTTATCGAGTAAGTGACTTGGACGCACATTCGTTAAAGCGCGAATCATTGTATCTTTACGTCCTAGCATTTGTTTTTCGATATTTTTTAACATTTCTTTCATGGCATTACGTTGTAAACCATCTTGGCTACCGCAAAGATTACAAGGAATAATCGGAAATTGCATTGCTTGAGCAAATTTTTCCATATCTTCCTCAGCGGCATAGACAAGAGGACGTAACACAAAAAGATCTCCTTCATCATTTTTAAGTTTGCCAGGCATAGCGGCTAATCGGCCCCCGTGAAACAAATTCATAAAAAATGTTTCCAAAACATCATCTCGATGATGACCAAGAACTAATGCAGAACACCCCTCTTCACGTGCAATGCGATAGAGATTACCACGTCGCAATCGAGAACAAAGTGAACAATATGTCTGTGTTTCTGCTAATTTATCTGTAACAATGGAATAAGTATCCTGATACTCAATACGATAGGGAATTTTATAAGAGCTTAAAAAATCTGGAAGAATATGTTTAGGAAATCCTGGTTGTCCCTGATCAAGATTACAAGCAAGAATTTCAACGGGTAGAAGACCACGCCATTTTAAATCTAAAAGAAGTGCTAATAAACCATAAGAGTCTTTTCCGCCTGATAAAGCGACAAGCCATTTTTTTCCAGTAGAGAACATAGAAAAATCATCCAAAGCTTGTCGCATATGACGCAAAAGCCGCTTGCGTAATTTATTAAACTCCACATTTGAAGGAGCCCGCCGAAATATGGGATGACAATTATCTTCTTCGCTTGCCAAAAGATTATCTTTCTCTTTGTTTTCTTCTATTGCCTGATATTCAACGAAAACATTATTCATAAGACTATGTCCTGCACAAGTAATAGCTTGTTTTGCAAAGACAAAAACAAACATAAAGCAAGTTTATATTTATATTTTTTGAATTTATAAAAACAGATACGAAAAAAAGAAATGGAACTATATAAGCCTATAACACTAGAATAGTGTAATAAACTCAACATAGAACCATTTCCAAAACACTTCCTAACTTCAAAGATTATAAAAACAACACAATAGTTTGAAATTATAACAATAGAAGAGAAACAATTTTTCTTATAGAAAAATTATCGAGAATAAAATTCAACGACCAGATTAGGCTCCATTTGCACAGCATAAGGGACATCTGCAAAAGCAGGAATACGTGTAAAGGTCGCTTTCATCTGTTTATGATCTGCTTCAATATAATCAGGGACATCACGCTCTGCCAATTGCACAGATTCTAAAACCAAAACAAGTTGTTTTGATTTTTCCCGAACCTCAATAACATCACCTGGTTTACAACGATATGATTGAATATTTGTACGTCGTCCATTTACATTCACATGACCATGATTAATAAATTGGCGAGAAGCAAAAATGGTAGGGACAAATTTTGCACGATAGACAACAGCATCCAAACGAGATTCTAACAAACCGATAAGATTTTCACCCGTATCACCCCGACGACGAGCAGCTTCCACATAAGTTTTATGAAATTGTTTTTCTGAAATGTCGCCATAAAAGCCTTTCAACTTCTGTTTAGCGCGCAATTGTACTCCATAGTCAGAAAGTTTTCCTTTACGGCGCTGTCCATGCTGACCTGGACCATAATCACGACGATTGACAGGAGATTTTGGACGACCCCAAATATTTTCCCCCATACGTCGGTCAATTTTATATTTTGTTGTTTCGCGTTTACTCATCGCATTTCCTTTTAAATAAAACACGAGATCTTAAGATCCCAAGGAAACGCGCCCTCCTCTGCCTTTAATGCTTAAAGACTGACAGAATAGCTTAACATACCAACATGCAAAGTTATTCACGGGACACGTCAATGATTGCTATTTTCTTGAGAGAAAAAGCTAAAGCATCTTTATTGCTCTCGTATCCCAAAGTCAACTCCTTTTATAAGCTTTAAGCCAAACCCTTTTAATAAATACTCCGTTGAAGATGTGAACTTTTTCGATGTTAGCAACGCAAAATCTTGATATTTTTTTATGGGTTGCTGATGTATTTTGTCCGAAAAGGGCAATAATGATCTGATATGTTTGGCAATTGCTTTTGCTGGATCAATCCATTTGACGGACCATAAAGCTTGTTCACGAAAGAGTTTAATCAAAAAAGGATAATGCGTACAGGCTAAAACAATAACATCAGTATATTTACCATCTTTTTCCACAAAACATGGTAAGATTTCTTTTCTTAACTCTTCTGAATCAATAGGTTTTTCCCGTAAATAATCTTCAGCAAATCCAGCAAGTTTTTCACTTCCTACAAGTTGAACATGACACTGTCCAGCAAACGCGTTAATCAATTCATTTGTATAGGCACGTTTAACGGTCCCAGGAGTTGCCAATACAGAAATAAAACCAGATTTTGTTTGTTCAGCAGCTGATTTAATTGCAGGAACCGTTCCGACAAAGGGGACATGCGGAAAGTTTTGCCGTAAATCTGCCATCATCAGTGTAGAAACAGTGTTGCAAGCAATTACACATAAGGAAGGGTTATAGCGTGTTAAAAGATTTGTAAAAATCTTTAAAATGTGCTCTTTTAAAGCGCTTTCTTCCCAATTGCCATAGGGGAATCCTTCATCATCAGCCACATAAATAAATTGTATTTCAGGGATAAGAGTGCGCGCTTGTCTCAACACTGTTAAACCACCAATACCACTATCAAAAAAAAGAACAGGCCGTTCATCCATCAATTTTCACACTTATTTTTAATTTTTTGACGATCACGTTCTTCAGGAGCTCTACTACCCCGTGGATATTGTGGAGAAAAATGATCTAATGAAGATATAACGCCTCGCAATAAGCGAACCTCAGATTCACTAAAGTTAGCGCGCGTAAAAACAGAGCGCAAATTTGTAAGCATAACCTCTTTTCGTTCTCGGGGTCTGAAATACCCACGGATATCCAAAGCTTCTTCTAATTGAGATAAAAAACCATGAAACACTGTTTTATTTGCAGGCTCCATCTCTACGGCACGAAATGCCGTATCGTTCACGTTTTCTAGACCTGCTTTCATCCATTCGTAAGACATCAAAAGAACCGCTTGCGCGATATTAAGTGACGCAAAAGCAGGATTAACCGGAAAAGTAATAATTTCATCAACAAGGCTGATTTCATCATTTTCTAATCCCCATCTTTCTCTTCCAAAGACAATACCTGTTTTATGTCCGATATTTTCACGCTGACGCAGTACATTTGCCGCTTCTACAGCACTTTTTACAGTTTTAAATCCACATCTTTCACGGGCTGTTGTTGCAAAAACATAGTGTAAATCTGCAATTGAATCACGCAATGTGTCAAAAATTACAGTGTTGTTAATGACATGATCTGCTTTACTTGCAGCAGCTATGGCTTTTTCATTTGGAAATGCTTCTCGAGGTTTGACGAGCCGAAGTTTAGAGAGTCCAAAATTTGCCATTGCCCTTGCGACCATACCAATATTTTCAGGAAGCTGCGGTTCAACTAAAATAATAATGGGACCATTTGTTAAATTTTTACGATTTTTATTCGTTCCAGCCATCAACTTTACCTAGTGCCATTTAACGATTTCTTTTTTCACTATTTTTTAATACAATATTCTTCATAGTACTTGAGTATTTTTAATGGCAAATTATAAACAATATTATTTTTTACTTAAAGAGTGTAAACTCCCTCCTCATAATAAATTTAAAAAGCCCTTAAAGTACACGATGGGGTTTGTAACAATTTATATAAGATATCGTAGCGTTTTTTTACATTAATTTTATCTTTTTTAATAAAGAATAGCCCCTATAAATCATAATCTCAGTTGAATTATGAAATTATAAACCCTAAAAAAGAGTATGCACTTTACGCCCAAACTTTTTCCTGCAAAGCTTATCCGTCGTTATAAACGTTTCCTTGCAGATGTTAAACAAGATGATCAACATGTCTTCACCGTGTCGGTACCAAATACAGGATCAATGCTTGGATTGACAGATTTCAACGCCAATATTTGGCTTTCATATCATAAAAATCCTAAGAGAAAATATGCCTATCAATTAGAAATTGTTGAATCCGATAATAGTTTGGTTGGCATTAATACCACTTTACCGAATAAACTTGCATTAGAAGCTATTCAAAACGGATTGCTACCAGAATTAAGTGGATATAAAACAATTTTAAAAGAACAACGTTATGGAAGACAATCACGCATTGACTTTCTTTTACAAGATGACAGTCTTCCTGATTGTTACCTAGAAGTCAAAAATGTTCATTTTATTCGCCAAAAGGGATTAGCAGAATTTCCTGATACCGTAACAAAACGGGGAGCTCGTCATCTTGAAGAACTCATACAAATCGTAAAACAAGGAAAACGAGCGGTGATGCTTTATGTTATTCAACGAGAAGATTGTACAGCTTTTTCAATTTGTCATGATCTTGATCCACTCTATGGACGTCAGTTTGATTTAGCATTAAAATCAGGGGTAGAATGTTATGCTGTAAAGTGTCACGTAAGTGTAGAAGGTATTTTTCCGATTCAGAGAGTAAAAATAGAAAACAGAAGAAACAATGACTGAATATATTGAATATAATAAAATCCCTTTAAAATTTAACGGGAAAATTCGCATTTTCGATGATTACGCTTTTGCTAAAATGCGTGAAGTTGGTCGTATTGCTGCAGAATGTCTTGATGCACTTACGGATATTATTAAACCTGGCGTCACGACGCAAGAAATTGATGATTTTGTATTTACTTTTGGAGCCCAAAAAGGTGCTCTTCCTGCTGACTTAAATTATCATGGATACAGCCATTCATGTTGTACATCCATTAATCACGTCGTCTGTCATGGTATTCCCAATAAAAGACCTTTGCAAGAAGGCGATATTGTGAATGTTGATGTGACCTTTATTCTTGATGGCTGGCATGGTGATTCAAGCCGTATGTATCCTGTTGGAAAAATCAAACGTGCTGCAGAACGCCTGTTAGAAATAACCTATGAAAGTCTTATGAAAGGAATCGCTGTCGTTAAACCTGGAGCGACGACAGGTGATATTGGTGCTGCCATTCAACAGTATGCAGAATCTGAACGGTGCTCAATTGTGAGAGATTTTTGCGGACATGGTATTGGTCAGCTTTTTCATGACGCTCCCAATATTCTCCATTATGGAAATCCTGGAGAAGGAATCGAATTAAAACAAGGGATGATATTTACCATTGAACCTATGATTAACCTTGGTAAGCCACACGTTAAGATTTTATCTGATGGTTGGACTGCCGTTACTCGTGATCGCTCTCTGACAGCACAATATGAACATACAATTGGTGTTACAAATGAAGGGTATGAAATATTTACACAATCGCCTAAAAATATTTTTTATATTCCAAATTTGCAGATCTAATGCACTGTAGAGGTGTTATGGCTAAAAAAACAAATCAAAAGGAAGATATTCAAAGTAATAACTTTGCATTAACATCAAGCTCTCCACTCATTCCAGTATCAGAAAGAAAAAGTAAAGAACCTAAGACAAGTGTACAGCTTGATAAACATTATCAAGGACATCGTGAACGTCTTCGAAAACGCTATTTAAAGTCAAAAGGAAATGCAATTGAAGATTATGAATATCTTGAACTGTTGCTTTTTCGTACGATACCCCGCGCAAATACAAAACCGATAGCTAAAAATTTGTTAGCACGTTTTGGTTCATTAGCTGATGTACTAGGAGCTGATATTCATCGACTTCAAGAAGTTCAAGGATGTGGTCCCGCAACGGCAATTGATTTAAAAATTATTTCAGATGTTGCTGGACGTATTGCTCGTGCGCAATTATTTAAACGTGATATTTTTTCATCATGGGATAAGGTATTAGCTTATTGTAAAGCGGTTATGGCTCACGAGACACGTGAACAGTTTCGTATTTTATTTCTCGATAAGAAAAATGGCTTACTTGCCGATGAGGTACAACAAATTGGAACGATTGATCATACTCCTGTTTACCCTCGTGAAGTTATTTCTCGCGCTTTAGAGTTGTCTGCATCAGGACTTATCTTAGTCCACAATCACCCTTCTGGCAATTCCACCCCCTCTGATGCAGATATAACAATGACATATAGATTAAAAGATGCGGCAAATGCACTAGGCATTACGATCCATGATCATCTTATTATTGCACGACATAACTATACAAGTTTTAAAGCATTAAAACTTGTATAAATCTTATGGGGAAAAGGATTTTATTCAAAGATGAATAGAAAATCAATTTTCTAAATCAATATCCAATATAGCCATTGAGAAATTATAGGATAGCTCATTTTCATCTTCATCTCGATAGATAACGCCTAAAAACTCATCCCCCATATAAACCTCACAAGAATCATCCTTTTTAGGTCGTGCTCTGACTTGCAATGCTGAGTTTTGGAATGTATTTTTTAAATAATTATCAAGTTTTTTTATTTCATCAGCATTCACTATGCTCTCCTTTTTTTGAGATGATTAAAATAATTGTGTGCCGCGTGAATAAGACACTCCTATGATTCTGTAAAGCCAGTAAAAAAGCTTAACCTGAATATTTTCTTAATATTATATATATTTATAGATCTTTCTTTAGATATTCATAAAGAGCTTTTATAAAAGGATTCTATCATTGTTAAATATATCCGTATAGATAAAAAAGTGGCAGAAAACTGTATATTTTAAATAATTTTACTTTATCTCCAACTTTAGCATCTGCATTTGTGATTCATATTGGTAAGAAAAATTAATTAAACCTTTATAAATTTGTTCTTTCTATAAAAGAATTTAAATAATCATAATTTTTTATTTAAAAATGCATTTTAAAACAAAAGATATTGTTACATTATCCAAGATAATATACAAAATAAGCAAATAAGAGTTTATTTCTCTTCCTATTTTGCATAGAAATTTACGTCACAATGGAAAAACTTTAAATAAGTTTTTCAGTTTATATGCAATAACGAATTAAGTATTTTGGTAAATGCTAAAATCTAAAAAAATTCTTATTTTATAGGGTAACGAGAAAGAAAATCGATCACACCTTTTTTATAAACTTTATCGCCTACAGCAAGCATATGATCTCGATTAGGAATCGATAAAGCTTCACCACAAGGCAACAAAGCTGCTAATGGCTCTGCAGCACCGCCAATCTCATCTAATGAACCAACGGCAACAAGTGCAGGTTGTTTAATTTTATAAACTTCAGATGCCGTTAACTCTTGTTTTGATGTGATAATACATGCAGCCAGAGCACGTCTATCGCTTTTCGTTTGATCAGCAAATTTACGGAACATTAAACCACGTGGATTAGTAATAGTAGAGGGATCTTCCGCTAAAAGAGCTTCAGCAACTGGTTCCCAATTTCCTGCTCCTGTTACCATACCAATCCCTAAACCACCAAAAATAACACTGTTTACATATGTCGGATGCAAAAGAGCCATAAAAGCACTAATACGAGCTCCCATAGAATATCCCATAACATGGGCTTTAGATAACTCTAAATGCTGTAATAGTCTTACTGCATCGCTCGCCATAGCCTGAGGTGTATAAAAGTTAGGATCATAACTTTTAACTGAATCCCCGTGACCACGATTATCTAGTGCAATAACGCGATATCCTGCTTCAGTAAGAATACGAAACCAACCCGTTGCATACCAATTTACCCGCGCAGAAGATCCAAAACCATGGATCAATAAAATAGGCGCGCCTTGCCCTTCTTCTCGATAAGCAAATCGCAAACCATCATATTCAAAAAAACGAAGATCTTCAGCTGTCATTTTTTATTGCACTCTCCACAAAGAACAGGATGAATAACACGCTGCCCTTTTTGTATCTGATTTTTAGAAACTTCACCAGCATTAATCTCAAGAGCAAAAGCAGCGGGAACGCCCGATGAAATAGTCTTTTTTGAAAATGGAGAAGTATTTTCAATAATCGATACAATAATCCCTTCAGAGTTTAAAAAAATCATATCTAAGGGTAAAGGTGTATTGGCCATCCACATAAAAAACTGTTGTTCATCTTCCGATTGATCGTTTTTTTGCTGCTTAAAGAGCATGGCGCGATCACGTGGAAAATCAGTTCGATACATTAAACCAGCTGCTGCTTGAGAGGGCGTAAAAGCAAGCTCTACCTTATAAGAAACTGTACCGTGCTTTGTGTGTATTTCTAAAGGAATTGGATGAACAGGAATCTCGATAGGCTCTTTTGCGACAGCAACGTGCATTTCTAACATACAAAGTATTGTCAATAAAATAATATGCCCTTTTTTAAAAGGCTTTAACATTCTCGTCTCCACCATAGAATTTTTTTAATTTTGTTTCTAAAATAAAAAACACCAGCACTTTAAAAGCCCAAAAAACAAGAGAGCTATTCCTTATATTTAGAATATGCACATTTTTTTCATTTACTTTATTAAATTTATGAGAGCCATAATAAGAACACTTCTCTAGCTATTTACGCAATAGCCCCCCTTTTAAAACACAGAAAAATACTGATTTTACTTGTAAAGTTCAATGTGCAACGATTTAATGTGTCGCAAAAGGAATCCCTATATCTGGATAAATTTCCGCTGTCATCAAACCTTTTTCCCCTTTACCAAAACGGACAAGAACAACTTGTCCCGAACGAAGCTCGGCTAAACCAAAACGGCGCAACGTTTCCATATGAATAAAAATATCTTCTGTCCCCTGCCCACGGCTAAGAAAACCAAAACCTTTATCACGATTAAACCATTTAACAATTGCACGTTCTAGTCCACTTTCTGGCGTAACAACAACATGCGTACGGGCTGGAACTTCCGATGGATGAACCGCTGAAGAACAATCGATGGATTTCACCTGAACACACTTTAATCCTCGTTCCGTTTTTTCCACAGCACAAATAATTTTAGCACCCTCCAAAGCTGTTTGAAAACCATCCCTTCGCATCACTGTAACATGTAATAATATATCAGGAAAATTAGGTAAATCAGGTACAATAAATCCATAACCCTTACTACCATCAAACCACTTAATGACACCACTGATTTCGATAATCTCCCCACAAGCACCTACACTATCCTCAGATAGGGAAAAATCCTTTAATGCATCCTTACTCGTCATAATAACGTGATCCTGTAGCTTATAAATTGCACAATATTGATTCTCAAAGCTTAAGTAAACATTGCTCTTGTATCAACACGCAAGCCCCAAGATAAGATTTCCCCATATTGTCGTATCACTTAAAGAATATTTATAAAATTATTTGATTGTACGCTTTACATATCTTACAAGGAATGCCCTGCAAAAAAGGTCATATAAAGTTTTTTTACATAATGATATTTTCATGAATGTGTAACTTGCATGATGATGAAGTTCAATATAAAGTAAAAAAACGACAATTTAATTCAAGGAAGATGCGCAATGCAATTGAAGAAAGTCCTTACGACAATCACAGCTTTTATGGCATTTACAGCGAATGTTTATGCGAATGAACCGATCAAAATTGGTGTTTATCTTCCATTAAGTGGTCAAAATGCCTTTGGAGGTCAGCTTGAAATTCGCGGTATCGAATTAGCCCATAAACAAGTTCCAGAAATTTTGGGACGTAAAGTAGAGCTTGTTATTATTGATAATAAGTCTGATAAAGTAGAAGCAGCTAATGCTGTTATGCGTTTAACAGCAAGTGAAAAGGTCAGTGGAATCATTGGTAGCTATGGTTCTTCACTCTCGTTGGCGGGTGGTGAAATATCTGAAAAAGCGAAGACTCCAACCATTGCAACGTCCTCGACGAGCCCCCTTGTTACGCAGGGTAAAAAATATTACTTCCGTGCTTGCTTCATTGATTCTTATCAAGGGAAAGGAATTGCAACCTATGTAAGTCAAACTTTACATGCAAAAAAAGCCGCTATTCTTAAAGATATTTCAAGCGATTATGCCATTGGTCTTTCAAGTTACTTTACGCGTGCTTTCAAAAAATTAGGTGGTGAAGTTATCGCAAATTTAAATTATAATTCTGGAGATCAGGATTTTTCTGCTGTTCTCACGCAAATTATCGCGCAAAAACCTGATATCTTATTTATCCCGTCTTATTTTTCTGAAGGTGCCATTATTATGAAACAAGCCCGAGAATTAGGGGCAAAGTTTCAAATCATAGGGGGAGATGCTATGGATAATCCAGAAACGGTTACGATTGCAGGAAGTGCTGCAGAGGGTTTTTTACATACAACACTTCCCTATAGTGAGGATATGCCCAATATGTCAGAAGCAGCGCAAAGATTTACAGAAGAATGGAAAAAAGCTTATCCTGACAAAGAGCCAAATATCAATTCAGTTTTGGGGTATACGAGTTATATGATGTTCATGAAGGCTATTGAAAGTGCTGGTAGTGCTGATCGTGAAAAAATTACGATTGAATTGAGTAAATTAAAAGACTTTCCAACACCTTTTGGTGATATGTCGATGGATGAAAATCATAATCCTAAAATTCCTATTGGTATTATTAAAATAAAGAATGGAAAACGTGTTTATTTAGAAGAGGTTAAACCTGCTTTTTAATTTAAGCATTGTACTTATCAAAATACAAAAGGTTGGTTTAGGATCTTTTTTATAACCAAGAGTTTAGTAATTTCTTATTATCCTATGTAAATTAACAAATGTGGAAGGATGAGAGATGAGCACTGAAATGTTCATCCAGTACTTTTTTAATGCGCTGGCATTGGGGTCTCTTTATGGACTTATCGCGATTGGTTACACTATGGTCTACGGTATACTGAGGCTAATTAACTTTGCTCACGGTGATATCTTTATGCTGGGAGCTTACTTTGTTTTCTTTTCCACAATCAGTTTTATGCCTGCTTGGGCTGCGCTTCTCCTTTTGTTTCTTGCTGCCCTTATTTATTATTCAGTTTTTATAGGTTTTAAAAGGCGCCCTCCAATTTATTGGGTTGCTGTTTTTTTAATTCTTGCGTTAGGGTTTATTTATTATTTTAAAATTTCTCCACAAGATTTTACTCCGGTCTGGGTTTTAGCTCTTTGTTTTTCGATTTTTATTACAAGTGCAGTGGGGATTATTGTTGATCAATTTGCTTATAAACCTCTACGCCATGCGCCACGTATTTCGGCACTGATCGGTGCAATTGGTGTTTCGTTTTTTATTGAAAACCTTGCTACTGTTCTCTTTAGTGGTGTTCCCAAAGGTGTAAAACAGCCAGATTTTTTGGTAACACCATTTTTATGGCATCTAGGTTCAGGAACAGAGGGTATCATTAGAATTGCTCCCATGTCTCTGATTGTTCCCATTGTGTCATTGATTCTTATTGTCTTACTGCTATGGATTATCCATAAAACAAAACCTGGTCTTGCTATGCGTGCAATCTCTCACGATATTGAAACGACGCGTTTGATGGGCGTTTCTGTCAATAAGGTCATTGCCTTTACATTTGGGATAGGCTCAGCACTTGCTGCTATAGCAGGAATTATGTGGTCTTTACGTTATCCTCAAATTCAGCCTTATATGGGCGTTCTTCCTGGTCTCAAAGCCTTTATCGCTGCTGTTATCGGAGGTATTGGCTCTATACCAGGAGCAATGTTGGGAGGATTGTTATTAGGATTTATTGAAATTATGATTATCGCATTTTTTCCCGCGTTATCTGGATATCGAGATGCTTTCGCTTTCATTTTATTGATTCTGATTTTATTGGTATTGCCCACGGGATTAATGGGTAAAAAAAGTCAGGAGAAAATCTAATGGCTAAGTCAGCGACAATTTTTTTATCGTGTATCAGTATTTTTCTTCTTATCATTTTTTTATTCTATGCGGATAATCATTTTAATGACTATACACTCCGTATCATAAATTTGATTGCTATTAATGCGATTTTGGCAATTTCACTTAATTTGATTTACGGCTTTACAGGTATGTTTTCCCTTGGACATGCCGGTTTTATGGCTATTGGTGCTTATGTCTGTGCAATTTTACTTCTGTCTCCAGAACAAAAAGAGATGATGTGGATTCTTGAGCCTATTGCTGAACCATTATCCCATTTGCAACTTCCTTTTTTTATTGCTGTTATTGTCAGTGGTTTGTGTGCAGCAGTTATCGGTTTATTGATTGCTTTGCCAATATTACGTCTTGGTGGGGATTATCTTGGAATTGCAACATTGGGTTTTGCAGAAATTATTCGCATTGTTATTACAAACGCTACATCACTCACAAATGGCTCTTTGGGAATCAAAGGGATCCCTCAAGAGGCGACATTATGGTGGAATTATGGTTGGTTAGCATTTACAGTTCTCTTTATTGTCCTCTTACTGAAAAGCAATACTGGCAATGTATTACGCGCTATTCGTGATGATGAAATCGCTGCAAAAACCATGGGTGTAAATGCTTTTTTCTACCGTAGTTTTTCCTTTACTATTGGAGCGTTTTTTGCAGGGATAGGTGGTGCATTGATGGCTGCTCTTATTTCAACCATTGATCCTAAAATGTTTAATTTTCTTCTCACTTTTAATATTTTGATGATTGTTGTTGCTGGTGGTCTTGGTTCAATTACAGGAAGTATTATTGGCAGTATTATTATTACAGTCATGCTGGAATGGCTTCGTATTATTGAAAGTCCCTTTGACTTAGGTTTTATACATATTCCAGAAACACCAGGACTTCGCATGGTTGTTTTCTCACTTTTATTGCTGGTCATTATCTTGTTTTGGAGAAAAGGGTTGATGGGACAACATGAATTCTCATGGAATGGAATTTATAGTTTTTTGACACGCAAAAAGCTTTCTAAGACTGAGGGAAAGCTATGAACGATACTCTTCTTTCACTCAATGATATTGTGATGCGTTTTGGCGGATTGGTTGCTGTCAATAATATTAATATAGGCATTAAACGAGGAAGTATTACTGGATTAATTGGTCCTAATGGCGCTGGTAAAACAACCGTTTTTAATATGATTTCTGGATTTTATGCTCCTACAAGCGGCACCATTATTTTTGATAAGCAAAAAATTTCTGGAGCGTCCCCTTATATTATCTGCAGACATCATATTGCGAGAACATTTCAAAATATTCGTCTTTTTTCAGGCTTAACAGTCTTACAGAATGTTATGGTGGGAGCACATGTTCGACAAAAATATCCTTGGTTTTCTTCAGCTCTCTTTTTTCCAAAAGCCTTAAAAGAAAAAAGAGAAGTTTATAGAAATTCTATGGAACTTCTTGAACGTTTACAACTTGATCATCTTGCTAGTCATTCTGCAACGGCGCTGCCTTATGGTGTGCAACGACGTTTAGAAATTGCACGTGCATTAGCAACAAAGCCCAAATTGCTTCTTCTTGATGAACCTGTTGCTGGTATGAATCCACAAGAAAGTGAAGATCTTAGAACATTCATATCAAAAGTACAAAAAGACTTTGATCTTACAATTTTGCTTATTGAACATGATATGAAAGTGGTTATGGGGCTTTGCCAACATATTTTTGTCATGGAATATGGCTGTTGTATTGCCAATGGTACACCAGATGAAATTCGTAATAACCCTAAAGTTATTGAAGCTTATCTTGGCGGAGATGTTTATGGATATTCTTAAAATAAAAAATCTTCATGTTCATTATGGTGCCATTAAAGCGGTCCAAAATCTTTCTATGTCGATAAAACGGGGCAGTATTGTCACTTTAATTGGAGCCAATGGTGCTGGAAAGAGCAGTATTGTACGCTCTATTACAGGACTTAATCGCTCTGTTTATGGAGAAATTAGCTATAATGGCCAATCCATTGTTAAAAAATCACCCGAAGAAATTTTGCGATTAGGGATTGCCCTCAGTCCTGAAGGGCGGCGTATTATGCCTCATCTTACTGTTTTAGAAAATCTTCATCTAGGTGCTTATATTCGTCATGATAAGCAGGGGGTTTCTCGTGATATTGAATGGATATTTGATCTTTTCCCACGCTTGCGTGAAAGATCAAAACAGTTGGGAGGAACAATGTCAGGTGGGGAACAACAAATGGTTGCTGTAGGGCGCGCACTTATGAGCAATCCAGATATGGTCATATTAGATGAACCCTCGTTAGGGTTAGCCCCCCTTCTCGTTCGGGAAATTTTTTCGATTATCCGAAAAATTAATGATATGGGAAAAACTGTTCTTCTTATTGAACAAAATGCATTTGCTGCACTTTCTATCGCTGATTATGCTTATATTTTAGAGGTCGGGCATATTTTATTTCACGGTGAAGGAAAAGCTATGCTTTCTGATCCGCGTGTTAAAGAAGCCTATCTTGGTGGATAAAGGCAAGAAATTAAGCAAATAGAGCTCATCTTTTCTCCTTAAAAAAATATTTCTCATCAGTTATAAACCATTGGTGCGAGATAGAAAAAAATAAAAAAGTAGGATAAGGGCGCAGCAGCGCTCTTATCCATTGTATTATTAAAAAACAATTTAGGAGGAGAAATGTTTCGTATTAATCTCGACGAGAATAGCATAACTAAATTAAATGATTTTCAGACTATTGTGCTTAATGATTCAGCTATAATTTTAATTGATTCAGTTTTTACAGAATCAGAAAATTGAAACTGTTGCGGTAAAACTTAATGTAGAGACAGAGATTTTAGCGTCAGATTTTTCAATCTTGTTAAGAGAACTAGAAAAGAATGGTTTTCTTTTAAAGAAGGAAAACTTGATTAGAGCGTCAGATTCGATTTTTGATCTTAAAAAATTATAGGTATCTGTGACACCTATTATACGTATTATCCAGAATTACAATAGCCCTCGTCCTATGTGCGATTGCTGGAAGATTAAGGAAAAAAATTGGCATACTCCAGAAAGTTTAATACCCATTATTTAGAATGTTGAAAGAAAAAGGAGCTGTCTCAGTGAGGCTTTCTGGGGGAAAACCTTTAATGCATCCAAAGCTTAAAGATATTTTATTAACGTTGAATGAACTAGATCGGCCTGTTGAATTAAATACCAATGGCATCTTATTGCATAAAAATTTATGGATTTCACAGTATGACATAAAAGAAATTGTTATTTCTATGGATTCAACGAGTGTCCAAGGATATTATGATATACGGGGAGCGAATAAATTTGATCGCGTGTGGAAAAACATTGAAATAGTTAAGAATCTTAAACCTCTGCAAAGTATAGGAATAAGAGCGACAGTTATCAAAGAGATTCTAGAAAATATTATTAATTTTATCGATTTTTGTATAAGCAAAGATGTCGATTATATCGGATTCAATCCGCTCGATACGTCATCATTTAGTTTTTCTAGAAAAAATAATACAAAGAATCGATCTGAGGCTTTAAGAAACAAAACTCTTCCGTCAAACGCCTCACTTTTTCATTTGAGAGATGAATTACCAAGGAAAGAATCCCCCTCCAGATTTATATAGATAAAAAGTTCCAAGAAAGGAAAATCGCATGGACGTCACAAAATTTTGTAAATTGTATTAATTATTACTTAGGCGAAAACTCTACGTACGTTTCGTCGCCGTTAATGTGTTTATTTCCATTTTTATCCTTGGTATTGGACTATAATGGAGATTAAAAAAATTGCTTTTATTCAGAATCTTTTGGAAATCTACAAAATTATGAGGCAATAGATTGGTCTGCTCAAAGCGTTTTAAAATCTTTGAAAGAATCTGGCGCATGTAGCGGATGTCGTGGGAAGGTATTTTGTGGATAAGGTTAAGCAGTTTAAGATTTATAGTGTTAGCAAGTCTACTGCTCTAGTGGTTGCTGTTTTACCACTTTTTTTGTCGGAAAAATTGCATTTGTCGCAAGCAGATATTGTTTTAATCGGTAGTTATTTTTTATTGCTTCCTTTGATCTTAGAAGTCCCCTTGGGTTTATTATCAGATGTTTATGGAAGTAAGCGCGTTATTTATACTGGGCTGTTTTTCTTTCTTTGCGGTTTTTTAGCTCTTTTTATGAATTATGCATATTTTGCTTACGCTACTTATTTGTTGTGTATTACATTAGCAGCCGCTTGTTTCTCAGGTGCGGAAGATAGTTTACTCTTTTCTGTAGTACCAAAGCATCGCACACTGTTTTCCGTTAAGTCCGAAGTGGCTGCTGTTACCTATAGTGTGACAACGGTACTTATTTTTTTAGGGGGAATACTTTATTATGTGCATCCTGCATTGCCTGTGATTTTTCAAATCCTTTCATTAATTTTTGCCATTTTTATGTTTTCAAAACTGACGAAGGGATTAGATAGTTTTCATATCAACGCTCATCCGAGTATTTTCACAGTTATGTGTGCTAGCCGTAAAGAAGTCAAAAATCCTTATCGCTTCACTCTTATTTTTTTAAGTGCAGTTTCAGCTTTTGCTATTTTGGTTAATAATCGAACTGTTTCTATCGCATTTTCTGATTTTTTGCCATTTCAACCTGCTATTTTGATTTCGATTATTTTTATCATTGGGAATTTTTTTTCAGCAAGTTCCAATATATTGTTTCAGAAATATTTTTCAAAATTTCAAAATCCTATTTTTCCCGTCTTAATGATTGGTTGTATGGTAACCATTGCTTTTTTTCTCATGTCATTTCAAATCATTGCGGCTCTTATATTAGGTTTTTTACTGCTATGTGTTTTTAAATCTGCTTATCGATCTTATCTGTCGTCTCTTCTTATAAATTCACTGATTGATCCCAAAGCTATCGCGACTGTTTTATCATTTTCAGCCATTATTACAGCCGTTGTATCCTTTGCATTTAGTTTTTTATACGGTCATATTTTTTCAACATTCTGGCAAGCTAATTTGTGGTTGGCAGTGGTTATGGCTGTGATTTTTGGGGTGTCTGCTTTAATTATTTTTGTCAGAAAACAAGAAATCATTTGGTTACAGCCTAAAAATGCACAATCGTCAAAACAACATTTCTTGAAACGCAAGCATCAAGAGTTTTGCTATGGGCAAATTTATCCGGAAGCATCGTGCATTAATGAACACATCAAGGATGGCTCTTTTCGACAAAGTCTCTATCCTGCCCCAAATTTGATAACACTTTGCGATGAAGTAATCGAATGGGAGTTTATTCGGGGTACTGTATTGAGCCAAATGGATTTGCTACATCAAAAGGCGATTATTGATCAAATCAATAAGATCTTTCAAGATCGATTAAGCAAAAATATAATCTTATCACATGGAGATTTACATCCTGATAATATCATTGTTACTCCTGATAATTATTTTATGGTCGTGGATTGGGATTTATGTCAAGAAGCCAGTCCGGAATTGGACATCTTAACATTTTTCACCAGTCCAAGATTATCTCTCAATTTAGAAGAACGGATAGACTATATTTCTCATTTGCTGTCTATATCAAAGGATGAAGCTTTACCAATGATAAAAGCGTTTGTAGCTAAAAAAATTTCTGATCTTTGTCTATACCAAAATATTTTCATGAAACAATTAGTATTGGATTATATGAACTTGAATGAGAAATTTCATGAGCGATAATATTGTAATTTGTAATGAAAATTGCAGTGCGGGCTGCAATCATTGTCCGTATTCGATGGAATGTATGGTGAGAGATGATGCGTTTCCTGAATCTTTATATACAATAAATGACATAAAATCTGATTTTATTATTTTTTCTGGTGGAGAGCTTTTTGAGCTCGATAATGATTTACTGCATAAATATACACTTGTATGTGTCTCATTTGTAAAAAATATTTTCGGATTGCAACAGGGGGCACATCTATATTCAACCATATTTGAAGCTATTAAAGAGCAATCCGTTCTTTTTAGGGATACAAATAGGCACAGATGTTATTTAAGAGATAAGGAAATGTTTTTGTGAAGTTTGATGATTATATCCACCACTTTTCTGCACAGAACATTCCTGCAGCTTCTTCAATAATGTGCGCTATTTGAAAAATAACTTCTTCAGAAAAAGGTTTACCAATCAATTGCAATCCTAAGGGTAAACCATTTGATGACAGACCAGCAGGAACAGAAATTCCTGGTAAACCAGCCATATTAACGGGTACCGTAAAAATATCATTAAGGTACATTGCCACAGCATCATTTTTTATTTTTTCATCAGCAATACCAAAAGCGGGTGTTGGTGTTGCTGGTGTAAGAATAGCATCAATGCCTGAATCGAAACATTGGTCAAAATCACGTTTTACAAGTGTTCTTACTTTTTGAGCTCTTAAATAACCGGCATCATAATATCCCGATGAAAGAACATACGTTCCAACCAAAATACGCCGCTTAACTTCATCACCAAAACCAACAGAACGTGTATTTTCATACATCTCAATGATGTCTTTTCCAGGTACGCGCAAACCGAAACGAACACCATCATAACGCGCTAAATTAGAAGAAGCTTCTGCAGGAGCTATAATGTAATAAGAAGGTAGAGCGTATTTTGTATGAGGTAAAGAAATATCGTGTATTTCAGCGCCTGCTTCTTTTAACCAATTTATTCCCTTTTGCCAAAGTTCAATAATCTCAGAAGACATTCCATCCAGATAATATTCTTTTGGAATACCAATTTTCATTCCTTTAATTGATTGACCAAGATAACTTTCATAATCAGGGACTGGTAAATTCATGGAAGTAGAATCTTTTTCATCAAAAGAGGCCATTGATCTAAGCAAGATAGCACAATCACGAACATCTCTAGCAATAGGTCCAGCTTGATCAAGGGATGAAGCAAATGCGACAACGCCCCATCGTGAACAACGTCCATAGGTTGGTTTTATTCCTACAGTTCCTGTAAAAGCTGCTGGTTGACGTATTGAGCCACCTGTATCTGTTGCTGTTGCACCAGCACAAATTTGTGCGGCAACAGCCGCAGCAGATCCCCCCGAAGAACCACCAGGGACGAGTTTTTCATTCGAGCCTTTTTTTCTCCAAGGACTAATAACGGGACCATAATAGGATGTCTCATTAGAGGAGCCCATAGCAAACTCATCCATATTAAGTTTCCCTAACATTACGGCACCATCTTGCCATAAATTAGCCGTGACAGTTGATTCATAGTGCGGTTTAAAACCATCAAGGATATTTGAACAGGCTTGCGTATGAACACCGCGGGTTGCAAAAAGATCTTTAATTCCTAAGGGAATTCCTTCCAAAAGTCTCCCCTCTCCTTTTGCCAAGCGGCACTCTGATTCAGCCGCCATTTTTCTTGCTTGTTCTGCTGTTATTGCTACATAAGCATTCAAAGTTGGATTAGCCAATTCAATAGCTTTTAAATAAGCTTCCGTTAATTCCGTTGCTTTAAGCTTTTTCTTTATGAGAGCATCACGAGCTTGTGCAATTGTGAGGTTTGTTAAATCAGTCATATTGGTTCTCAAATTTCAAAAATATAAAAAGTTACTCAACAATTTTTGAGACAAGAAAAAAATTTTCTTCTGTAACAGGGGCATTGGCGACAATATCTGCTGCTTTATTGCCATCTGTAACACTATCTTCACGCATTCGTAGAGTTATCGGTATTACAGATGTTAATGGATCAATTTCATCGACATTAACTTCATGCAGTTGCTCTACAAAACCTAAAACAGCATTAAATTTTTTCGTCATAGGTTCTACCTCATTATCGTGGATGGCAATCCGCGCTAAACGTGCAATCCGCTTGACGGTTTCTTGATCAACAGACATACTCTTTAGGCCTTTCTGTTTTTTATTTTATGAATTGATCTTTATTTGGCTATACAAGGCTGCGCTTGCAAGCGCAAGAATATTAGATAACATGAATAAAGAATATAATTATAGATCTGAAACATTAAAGAACATATTATAATTTTTATGGCTATTATTAATATAAATGAAGTTATGACCCATCTTTTGCCTGGACAAACAATAGCAGGCTTAGATTTAGGAACAAAAACGATTGGAATTGCGATTTCTGATATGGGGTTGACTGTTTCAAATCCACGTCCTGTACTCCAGCGAAAGAAATTTACAGAAGATGCTCACACACTTATTAAAATTTTTGACCATGAAAATGTAGGCGTTATCATCATTGGTTTACCTCTTAACATGAATGGAAGCAGTGGCTCTCGTGTTCAAGCAACCAAAGCTTTTGTGAGCAGTATGAAAGAGCATACAAAAATTCCATTTGTTTTTTGGGACGAGCGTTTATCAACAATTGCTGCAGAACGTTCTCTTTTAGAAATGAATGTATCACGCGCTAAAAGAGCAAATAGAATTGATTCGGCAGCTGCTGCTTTTATATTGCAAGGTGCTCTCAATAGAATTCAAAACTTTCATCATATGGAAGGATAGAGAACATTGAGCAAATGGCTTGCATTATAGCGCGCAATGAGCATTCCGTAGGAAGACCTCCATTGTCCCCCAAGGCGGCTTTCCATGTAGGCATTGGCAACATGTTCTATATCTGTAGAACGTAGTGATGCGGCTGCAGCAGCATAGGCTACTTGTTCAACAAAAAACCTTCCTGCTCCTTCATTTTCGGCTGCCATATCACCAGCAGACTTAATAATTTCGATGGCTCGTGGTCCTGCAGGACCAATATCAAGAGCAATTTTTTCTAACAATTTCTGAAACAATCCTGGTGCTTTTTTAGCAATAAGAATAGCATCTTTTACCAATTGATTAGCAGAGCTATTTCTCACAATTCGCGCAGGACCGTTATGCAGCATTTGCGATAATGGATTATTCTCTATAAAGCTTTCAATACCAAGTTGTGCAATAATTTCACCAATAATAGGTAAAACCAATTGACTGACGTGATAAGCAATAATAGGGGTCATAATGCGTGCAAAAGCGGCTTCAGAACGGTCATTTGCTGCATTGTCAAATGCGCGTGCTAGACGTAAAACCAATGCTTGCGAAGCAGCAATATCTAATGCAATATCTGCAAAAATACGTTCTGTTAGTGGTGGTAAAGGCTGATTGGGCATTTTTTTTCGGAAAAAATCTATACCAAATTGAAGGGCTGCTCGCAAAACACCGGCCGATATGACGGATTGATCGAAACGCATCATCGTTTCAATATCTTTAATAACTTTAAGCCCTTCCCCAGCATTTCCTAAAAGCCAGCCATAACTGCCTTGAAAATCAACAACTCCCTCTGGGGTTGAAAGTTCTCCAGAACGCTGAATTAAATGGCGAATCGATATAAATCCATTTAATGCACCATTTTCCTGTATGCGTGGAACAAAAAAGCAACTTAAATGACCATTTAACTCTGCACTAACAATATATCCATCAGCTGTAGGATTAATAACATTGGTTTTAACAACATTTAAACGATACAGATCACGTTCCATATTTTCATCGAAAGAAATTTTCTTAATATTTGGAAAATTGAAAGCGTTTTGTTCAATGTCATCAAAGGCACATGTTAGGGAAGCAGATTTTTTATGATGAATAGGCTTTGATGAGGAATCATATTGGCGAGACAAAAGAACATTTTGCCATTTTTTGAAGAGCTCACTATCACTAATTAAGACAGCAATCGCTGCACTGGTTATAATCACCTCGTTTAAATGCCCTGTTTCTAAACCAGCAGATAAAGCCAAACGAATCGCACGCGCTTGATAGCGTACCCCATTTTCTAAGCTCGTATTTTCCCAAAGCGAGGTAACCAATCCCGCTTGTCTAGAATATTGTTGAAGATCTTGATAGGAAGAATGTATTTCTAATTTTTCTGCCTTCTGTCCCCATTCATCATTATAATATAATAAAGGCTTATGATGATTGGCTAAGCAAGAGAGCCTCCATGCTTCTTGACTCGCAGCAAAATCTCCTATTTCCTCAAAGCTTGCTAATAAAAACTTAGGCAAATTAGAGGCCATACGAAACATAAGAGTATCGTTAAGAAATGTATTTTTTCGACGAGTATTTTGCGCAGATACAGCAGTCATAGGTCTATTCCTATATTCAAATCATTCATATCATAGACTATTTGTCTTTTTAGAGTTAAGAAACATTTATCATATTCAAACAAATGCCTGTTTAACCTGTTTTAAAGAGAGATAAAAAAGAATGCTATGATTCAAGATAATTTTTTTCCACTTTTCCCTCATGAACATCTTTTAGCTGTTAAAGATCTGAGTGTACAAGACCTTAATACATTGCTTGATCGTGCAGAAGAAAACATTACCTTTTCTAACAAAATTGATAAAAAAAAATCTATTTTGCGTGGACGGACTCAAATTAATCTCTTTTTTGAAGCTTCTACGCGAACACAATCTTCTTTTGAACTAGCAGGAAAAAGATTGGGCGCAGACGTGATGAATATCGCGATCGGTAACTCATCTGTAAAAAAAGGAGAAACACTCCTTGATACGGCCGCAACGCTTAATGCGATGAAGCCAGATATACTGGTTTTTCGCCATAGCAGTGCGGGAGCAGCAGCTTTATTAGCGCAAAAAGTTGATTGTTGTGTCATTAATGCAGGTGATGGTGCTCATGAACATCCAACTCAAGCTTTATTAGATGCTCTCACAATTAAAAAAGCAAAAGGTCGTATTGAAGGATTAACGGTTGCCATTTGTGGAGATATTCTGCACTCACGTGTTGCACGCTCTAATATCATTAGTCTTAATGCTTTGGGGGCTCGTGTTCGCGCTGTTGCCCCTTCCACACTCTTACCATCCGAAATTAATCATATGAGTGTTGAGGTTTTTAACACCATGAAAGAAGGTCTTAAAGATGCTGATGTTATCATGATGTTACGCTTACAGCATGAACGGATGACAGGTTCTTTTATTCCTTCCACGCGTGAATATTTTCATTATTTTGGCTTACATAAAGAAAATTTAGCCTATGCCAAAGAAAATTGCATTATTTTGCATCCTGGTCCTATAAACCGCGGTGTGGAGATTGCATCTAACATAGCTGATGGACCACAAAGCATGATTCATAGACAAGTAGAAATGGGAATTGCAGTGCGTATGGCGGTTATGGAGGCTTTATTAGATTCACGTTTGAAGACCAATGGAGAAAAAAAATGATAAAACCAATTGTTTTTCAACAGGCTCGTATTATTGATCCTTCACGTGCACTCGATGAAATTGGTACCGTTATTGTTGAAAATGGACAAATTATAGCCGCTGGAAAAGAAGCTTTAAATCAGGGAGCTCCTGCAGAAGCAGAAATTATTAATGCACAAAACAAAGCAATTCTCCCTGGACTTGTTGATGCGCGTGTTTTTGTTGGAGAACCAGGAAATGAAAATCGTGAAACAATTGCATCTGCAAGTCAAGCAGCTGCAGCAGGTGGTATTACTTCCTTCCTTATGATGCCAGACACTAAACCAATTATTGATAATGTTGCCCTTGTTCAATTTATTAAGCGCACAGCAGGGGAAATGTCATCGGTTAATATTTATCCTGTTGCGGCAATCACCCAAGGTTTCAACGGGAAAGAGATAACCGAATTTGGTTTGCTCAAGGATGCAGGAGCTGTTGCTTTTAGTGAAGGAAAAACAACACTTCAAAATTCATCTGTTATGCGACGTGCAATGACCTATGCACGCGATTTTGATGTCCCATTAATCCACGAAACGCAAGATAAAGATCTTACAGGACAAGGCGTAATGAATGAAGGACTACTCGCCAGTTGGCTTGGTCTTTCTGGTATTCCCCGCGAAGCAGAAGTTATCCCACTTGAAAGGGATCTACGCTTAGCAACATTAACGCAAACACGTTATCATGCTGCCCAGATATCGACAACACTTTCTGTTGATGCCCTTCGTTTAAGCAAACAACGTAGTGAGAAAATTTCAGCCGGTGTATCGATTAATCATTTATCTCTCAACGAAAATGACATTGGCCAATATCAAACTTCTTTCCGAATCATGCCTCCATTACGGACAGAAGAAGACCGTATAGCAATGATTGAAGCCATAAAAGATGGAACTATAGATATCATTGTCTCTTCCCATGATCCCCAGGGTATCGACGCAAAACAGTTACCATTTAATGATGCAGCAGCTGGTGCTATTGGTATGGAGACCTTATTGAGTGCGGCCTTACGTCTTTATCATGATGAGAGCCTATCTCTTCTACGGATAACTGAACTTTTGTCAACGATGCCTGCAAAGCTCTTTGGACTGAATGCAGGAACATTGAAGAAGGGTGCTTATGCAGATCTTATTGTGGTTGATCTTGAAGAACCATGGGTTGTTTCAACAGAGAAGTTTTATTCACGTTCGAAAAATACCCCTTTTGAGAATGCACGTTTTCAAGGATGTGTGCTCCAGACCCTTGTGAAAGGGAAAACCGTTTTTAAACTTGATCAATAAACTTAAAGAGATTCTTACATGAATGAAGCAGAAATATTTTTTCAGTCCACTCCATGGCTTATTTTCCTTGTATCTTATCTCATTGGTTCAATTCCATTTGGTCTTCTGTTTACGAAATTGGCTAAACTTGGCGACATAAGAACAATCGGTTCCGGCAATATTGGGGCAACAAATGTTTTACGAACAGGAAATAAAAAAGTTGCTGCTCTAACCCTTCTTTGTGATATGCTGAAAGGAGCTATCGTTGTTTTCATTATAAAGTTTTTTAGTGATCCGCTAGACAATAATATTCTTGTTTCTCTAGCGGGTTTTTTTGCATTTTTAGGACATCTTTTTCCCGTATGGCTTAAATTTAAAGGGGGCAAGGGTGTTGCGACCTATCTAGGTGTTTGCTTAGGAGTCTATTGGCCTGCAGCTATTATTTTTATTATTGTATGGAGTGCTATTTTCCTCCTCATGCATTATTCTTCATTATCTGCGCTTGTTGCTGTTACGGTCACGCCGATATTTGTTTTTTATTTTTCCGATTCTTATTTCTGTTGTATGCTAATTGTGATGAGCTTATTTGTATTCATAAAACATTCTGCAAATATCAGTAGATTATTAATTGGGAAAGAAAGTAAGATTGGTACGCAAAACGGAGATAAATGAAGGAATTCTGCTTACTGATCATCAACGTTTAAGCTGGTTACGGTTATTACGCAGTGAAAATATTGGTGCAGTTAGTTTTCGCAATCTCATTGATCATTATAAAACAGCAGAAAACGCTTTAGCAGCGTTGCCAGAGCTTAGTAGAAAAGGGGGTGGTTCTGCGTCTATTAAAATAGCAAGCTTAGAAGATGCAGAAAAAGAAATACAAAAAGCTGAAAAATTGGGTGTTCGATTTATCTGTATGGGGGAACCAGATTATCCAGCGTTTCTTAAGGTTACGCAATCCCCTCCACCACTGATTGCGATCAAAGGTAATGTTTCAATTTTTCAAAAAACTTCTGTTGGAATTATAGGCTCTCGAAATGCTTCAGCTGCTGGAAAAAAGCTTACGGCTCAATTTGCGCATTTTCTTGGAGAAGCAGGCTTTGTCATAATTTCTGGACTCGCTCGTGGAATTGATAGCATTGCGCATCAAGCAAGTTTAAAAACAGGCACTATTGCCGTCATGGCTGGGGGAGTTGATCATATCTATCCTCCTGAAAATAAAAAGTTATATGAAGATATTATTTTCAACGGTGGCGCCATTATCAGTGAAATGCCCATTTCCTGGAAGCCGCGCGCTATCGATTTTCCCAGAAGAAACCGTATTATTGCTGCTTTATCACTTGGTGTCTTGGTTGTGGAGGCTGCTTTGCGCTCAGGGTCTTTAATTACCGCACGTCAAGCCGCTGAAATGGGACGGTTAATTTTCGCCATTCCCGGTTCTCCGCTTGATCCAAGATCTGTTGGTACAAATAACCTTATCAAGGACGGTGCTCTACTCACCACACATCCTTCTGATATCGTAGAAACACTTACGCCCTTGATTGCACTACCTCAAAATTCTCAACTCAACTTTTTTGAAGAATCATCCTCTTTACAACTTGAAAAGGAGAGCTTTAATTCAACAGACGAAAGAAACGCTCATTTTTCTTTAACAGATGATGATGCGGCACGTGCAGCAGTTCTTTCTGCTCTTTCAACAACGCCAATAGACATAGACACACTCAGTACCCATTCAGGTGTTTCACTTCCAACTCTCTACCTCTTTTTAGTAGAACTCGAGCTTGCTGGAAAGCTTATTCGACACTCTGGTGGTTGTGTGTCATTGTCGAATCTTGATCTTCCCCAAGAGTCTCTGCACTATTAATAATGCTTTGTCCTTCTTTGGCAACCATATCCAAAAGCAAAGCTAAAAGCGGACTATGCGCCTGACGCGCCATCTGATTCATTTGCTTTGACATATCTGTAATATATTGGATAACTTTTAAATGATTTATAAACATAATCTTCTATCCTTGAGCATTTCCCCTCCTACCTCTCAATAGACGTTATCTTAGTATTTCGCCGTATGTTTTTGTAATAACAGTGGAAAATAAATCGTGTAATTCTATATAGGGTGCGTTTTAATAATAACAATCACAAGTTGTACAATATTCATGTTTTTTATATGGCTAATATTTTTTTTATGTGTTCTTAAGCAATTGCTATTAGCTATTCACATGAAAGGCGTTTATAAAAAAGTTTTTATTTCAATATTCGGGTAAAATTATGAATATCGTTATCGTTGAATCTCCAGCAAAAGCAAAAACAATTAATAAATATCTTGGATCTCAATACAAAGTTGTTGCATCATTTGGACATGTTCGTGATTTACCTGCAAAAGATGGCTCTGTTTTACCAGATCAAGATTTTTCGATGAAATGGGATATAGATTCTGCAGCCGCTAAACGTTTAAATGAAATAGCAAAAGCTGTTAAAGAAGCCGATAGCCTTATCTTAGCAACAGACCCTGATCGTGAAGGGGAAGCTATTTCATGGCATATTCTGGATGTTCTTCGCCAAAAAAAAGTTTTAAAAGATAAACCTATTAAAAGAGTTGTCTTCAATGCTATCACTAAAAAGTCTGTGCTTGATGCTATGGACAATCCACGTGATATTGATACATCACTTGTCGATGCTTATCTTGCCCGTCGTGCTCTCGATTATCTCGTGGGTTTTACACTTTCACCGGTTTTATGGCGTAAACTTCCTGGTGCACGGTCTGCTGGGCGTGTTCAGTCGGTTGCCTTGCGTATTATTTGTGACCGTGAATCAGAAATAGAACATTTTATCAAAGAAGATTATTGGTCTATTACAACACAGTTAAAAACCATCCGAAATGATCATTTCCAAGCAAGATTGACAAGGTTTAATCAAAGTAAGATTGGCAAACTTGATATTCAATCTCAAGAACAAGCAGACCAAATTCGTCTTATGTTGGAGAAGGCCCAATATCAGACACTTAGTGTTGAAGCGAAACCTACAAAGAGAAATCCTTTTCCTCCCTTTACAACCTCTACACTACAACAAGCGGCTTCTTCAAAATTAGGTTTTTCAGCTTCTCGTACAATGCAAATTGCCCAAAAACTTTATGAAGGCATTGAAATTAATGGTGAAACAGCAGGGCTTATTACCTATATGCGTACTGATGGTGTGCAAATAGCGCCAGAAGCCATTGATGCAGCAAGAAAAGTAATTCATGAATCTTTTGGAAAAGACTATATTCCTGAAAAGCCACGTTTTTATTCAACAAAGGCAAAAAATGCACAGGAAGCACATGAAGCAATCCGCCCAACTGATTTTCAACGGTCTCCCAATCAAGTCCGTAATTTTCTCGACAATGATCAGGCAAAACTCTATGAACTAATATGGAAGCGCGCGATTGCCAGCCAAATGCGTTCTGCTGAAGTTGAACGCACAACCGTTGAGATTGAAGCACAACATGGACAAGAGCGTGCAAATCTTCGTGCAACGGGATCTGTTATTCGTTTTGACGGATTTCTTTCTGTCTATACGGATCAACGAGACGAAGAAAATAATGAAGAAAATGAATCAACACATTTACCAGAAATAAATACGGGTGAAGCACTTACAAAAGAAAAAGTTGAATCTGTACAACATACCACAGAGCCCCCTGCTCGTTATTCTGAAGCCTCATTAATTAAAAAACTTGAAGAATTAGGAATTGGTCGTCCTTCAACTTATGCCTCCACATTGGCGACATTGTGTGATCGTGGATATATTGTCATTGATAAGCGGAAGCTTATTCCTGATGCTAAGGGGCGTATTGTTACAGCTTTTCTTGAAAATTTCTTTAATCGCTATGTAGAATATGGTTTCACAGCAGATCTTGAAGAAAAGTTGGATCTTATCTCTGATGGAAAACTTTCTTGGAAAGACGTATTACGCGATTTTTGGGATGGATTTAATGCATCTATTAGCAATATTCAAGAACTGCGTATCGCTAATGTTCTTGATGCTTTAAATGTAACATTAGCCCCTCTCGCCTTTCCTGAACGTGAAGATGGAAGTGATGTACGTTCCTGCCCTCTCTGTAAAGATGGTCAATTATCATTAAAACTTGGTCGTTATGGTGCTTTTGTTGGTTGTTCTAATTATCCTGAATGTAAATACACACGTCAACTTGGTACAGATATAGGAGAAGAGAATGAAGCTGTTCGCAATGACGAACCTATTATGCTTGGTATTGACCCTGAAACAGGAAAAGATATCTCTCTTCGTAATGGTCGCTTTGGTCCTTATATTCAACTGGGTGAAGGCAAAGAAGTTAAGCGTGCAGGACTACCAAAAGAATGGCAGGCAGAAAATATAACCTTTGAAAAAGCTTTGGCTTTACTGTCCCTTCCCCGTGAAATTGGTATTCATCCTGAAACTGGCAAAATGATTACGGCGACAATCGGACGTTATGGTCCCTACCTTAGTCATAATGGAAAATCTGCGCGCCTTCTTCATGCAGATGAAGTTTTTGATATTGGTATCAATCGCGCTGTTACAGTATTGGCAGAACAACAAGAAAATAAAACCAAGCAAAGCAGAACGGCATCTGCGGCATTGGCAACATTAGGGGAGCATCCAGAAGGAGGAACTATCACCGTGCGTAATGGACGTTATGGTCCTTATGTCAATTGGGGCAAAATTAATGCAACATTGCCAAAAGATAAAGACCCCATTAGTGTAACACTTTCAGAGGCATTAGAACTTATATCGGCTAAAGCATCGAGTAAAAAGACAACGTCAAAAAAAGCTTCTTCCAAAACAAAAGCAAAAACAAAAGAGACATAAATTTTGGCTAAAGGTGAAAAAAACGTAAAACGCCTCTCCTCAGTCAAGGGAGAAAAATTGCCCAATAAGGAAGAAATACTTTCCTTTATCCGTGAAAACCCTAATCGATCAAGCAAACGAGAAATCGCCAAAGCTTTTAATTTAAAAGGTGATTCTCGTATTTGGCTTAAAGATATATTGCGTGCCTTAAAGGATCAAAATCTTATATCTAAACAGCGCAAAAGAGAAATAAACAAAGGAAAATTGCCCCCTATTGCTTTAGTAAAAATTAGCGAACGGGATAAAGATGGCAGTTTTATTGCACAACCTCTTGAATGGGAAGGTACGCCAAAGCCCAATATTGAAATACACTCTTTTCGTCATATAAAAGGAGGAAGCATTGGCGTTGGGGATCATGCTCTTGTAAAAGTTTTTCGAAATAAAAACTCTCAAGGCTTTCCTTATACGGGGCGAATTATTCGTAAGATCGAAGTGCCCCCAAAGAGCATACTGGGTGTCGTACGAAAGTTAGAAAATAATCAATTGCGCCTTGAACCTATAGACCGCAAAAACAATGAGCTCATGGTTGAAATGTCTTCAAAAATGAAGGTCAAAGCGGGAGATCTCGTTGAAGTTGAAATAACAAAAAATACTGGTTATGGACTAAAAAGTGCGCAAATAAAAAATGTTTTAGGGCACATTAAGAGTGAGAAAACACTCTCAATGATTGCTCTTCTCTCAAAGGGAATACCTTATATTTTTCCTGAGAGTGTTCTTGAGCAGGTCAAACATATTAAAGCTGCCAATATGGATAATCGCGAAGATTGGCGACAATTACCATTTATTACGATTGATCCACCAGATGCAAAAGACCATGATGATGCCGTCTATGCAAGCAAGGATAAGGACCCAACAAATAATGGTGGCTGGATTATTATTGTGGCTATTGCCGATGTTTCTTACTATATCAAAACAGGAAGTGCTTTAGATAAAGAAGCATTAAAACGCGGAAATTCTGTTTATTTTCCTGATACCGTTGTCCCAATGCTTCCTGAACGCCTTTCTCATGATTTATGTTCTCTGCGTGAAGGAAAAGAAAGGCCCGCTTTAGCCGTTCGTATGATTTTTGATGCAAATGGTCATAAACAAAAACATAGTTTTCATCGTATTATGATGCGTGTAAGAGCCAAACTCTCCTATCAAGAAGTGCAATTGGCAAGAAAAGGACATATTCATAAAAAAATCACGCCCCTGCTTGAGAATATCTTGCAACCCTTATGGGAGGCTTATGCATGCCTTAAGATCGCGCGGGATCGTCGACAACCCCTAGAATTAGAAATAGTAGAAAAAAAGATTATTCTTGATAAAAATGGATGCATCCAAGATGTTGTGAGCGAAGAACATTTAGAAGCCCATCGTTTGATCGAAGAGTTTATGATACAAGCCAATATTGCAGCTTCTGAAACATTAAAAAAACATCACCAACCCCTCATTTATCGTATTCATGATAAACCCTCTCTTGCCAAACAAGAAATATTGCGGAATTTTCTTCAAAGTTTAGGGATATCCCTCTCCAAAAGTGCAGAATTAACATCAGCACGCCTTAATAGAATTTTAGAAAAAGTTGCTCATACCGAACAGCAAGAATTGGTCAATCAAGTTATTTTGCGTTCACAATCACAAGCAGAATACAATCCTAAAAATAGTGGCCATTTTGGTTTGAATTTGCAGAACTATACACATTTTACCTCACCAATCCGTCGTTATGCTGATCTCATTATTCATCGAGCACTCATTAAAGCTCTCAAATTAGGCAATGATCAATTAACAGATACCCAAGAACAAAATCTTGCAGAAATTGCTGCGCAAATTTCTCTATACGAGCGTCGTGCAATGATGGCTGAAAGAGAAACCATTGATCGGCTTGTGGCTCATTATCTAACCAGTAAAATCGGCCGTGTTTTTACAGGGCGCATCTCTGGAGTTATAAAAGCAGGTCTTTTTATCTCACTTGATAAACTCAATACAGATGGTTTTGTCCCTATTTCTACACTTAAAAATGATTATTATCATTTCGATGAAGCGCAACATGTTCTTATAGGACAACATAGCCATAAAGGCTATCAGCTCAGTGATATTGTAGAAGTAAGACTTATAACGGTACAACCTTTTGCTGGTGCTTTAAGCTTTGAGCTCTTAACAGAACCTCGTCCAATTAAATTCTCATCGAGCTCCTACCATAAAAACAAATTAAAAAAACAAAAGCATCGTTTTTATGGAAGAAAAAAATATTAATTAAAAATATTTCTTAAATTTTCATGATTTTATTTTAAATTATAATCCTTCAAAAATAAGCTCCTTGACCTCCTCTCCAAGAGCACATTTAATAAAAATACTATAATAATGCTTTAAAAGAAGAAATTTCCTATAATTAAGATTATTTATATATACAATATGCTTTTTTTAGCATATAAATCCATGCATTTTATATCTATAATATTTTATATCTACAATAAATGTATTAAATCTTGCAAAGTTTTTTATATTCAATGAATTGAAAAAATCTAAAAAAGATTATTTAATCTTTTTTTATTTCAGTTTTCCTCTTCATTGTTCGAGTAAACAAAAGTTTCTTAAACTATTCTTATGAAAAATTTTTTAGCCCCTCAAAATAATTCTTTGCGTGCAATTGCTGCCGCTATTGCAACCATTGGTACTGTTGGAATAGCATTGGGAATGGGAACACAACTTGTCTCTTTTCTTATGGCAGAGAAAGGGTTTTCCAACAGTACGATCGGTTATAGTGGAACAGTTGGTGGAATCGCCACAATTATTGCTGCTATTTTTACGTCGCGAATCGCCTTATGCTTAGGTATTTCTCAAACAATATTGCTTATGATGGTTATAGGATCTTTAAGTTTTCTAGGATTCTATTTTTTCGAATCCATATGGATTTGGTTCATTTTAAGATTTATATTACATTTTACCATGACAGTGATGTTTATCCTGTCAGAGTTTTGGATCAACAGTTATGCTCCCCCTAAAAAACGTGGTTTGGTTCTTTCCATTTATGCTATTGTCTTAGGATTAGGATTTGCCGTAGGTCCAACGCTGCTAATAAAAGTAGGAACACAAGGATTTATTCCTTTTGGCATTGGCTATAGCCTTATTATATTGGCTGCTATTCCAATTTTTACCGCTTGGAAATTAAGTCCAGAATTTCAAAAAAGCCAATATACGCCATTTTTTCGTTATCTTTTTCATGTTCCAAGTGCAATGATGGCTGTCCTTGTTTATGGTGCTATTCAAATGGGGGCATTGACTCTTATAACACCCTTTAGTTTATCCATTGGTTATGATGAGAATAAAGCAGCACATTTTATGGCAACGCTTGCACTTGGGAATGTCTTGCTCTTAATTCCTATCAGCATGATAAGTGATTATGCCCAAGATCGACGCTACCCGCTAATCAGTTGCGCTATATTAGGTTTTACGGGAACTTTCATGGTACCATGGATTATTCAATATCCATGGATTTTGATGACTGATCTATTCCTTCTTGGGGGTGTATCTGCAAGCCTTTATACTATTGGTCTTGCACATTTAGGGGCACGCCTCAAGGGCCAAGAACTTGCTGCTGCTAATTCTGCTTTTATTTTTTGCTATGGAATTGGCATGCTCATCGGACCTACTTTTATCGGAAAATTTATGGATATCTTTCATCCCTTTGGTTTTTCAATAGCTATGGCTGTTTTTTTTGGTTTATATGTTATTTTGGTATTTATCCAACTTATAAGAAAATTAATCAGCTCTTGACTTTTTTAAGAACATCCGTACTGTTGCCGGAAAATCTGATGATGTCGGAAATAATTTTTGACAGTGGTAATATTTTTTTCAGTATAAATAGGGTTTTTACATTATGGCTAAAGCAGCAACCATTAAGATCAAGCTTTTATCAACTGCAGATACTGGTTTTTTCTATGTAACAAAGAAAAACAGCCGCACAATGACAGATAAAATGAGCAAACGTAAATACGATCCAGTTGTAAAAAAGCACGTTGAATTTAAGGAAACAAAAATTAAATAAATAAGCCGCTCATTGTTGATAGGTTTTATATTCCAGAAAAAATATGAGGTTATTCCTCTTCAGAGTTATTCTCTGAGGGGTGTTTTCTTGTTTCCTTAAAAAAATTACTTTAAAATCTGTATAACTTTAAATTTGTATGTTCTGTGCAAATTTAGTTAAGTTGATTTATTGTTTAAGTTTCTTACATATCATACTGCATGAGTATTTGATTGTTATAATATCTAAAAAAATTTTATCATTAAAACGAGATGTTATTTCGTCATATGAATAAAAGTTTTTTGAAAGGATTATAAGTAATACTCAATAAAATGGGTTATAATAACAGTTTCAGTTTCTCTATTTTTTCATGAAAAAATTTCTTTCTCATCTTGGCCTAAGAAGTTTAAAAAAAAATATCGTTTTTAGTATTTTGATCGCTGCTAGCATATTTGTCATTATGGCAACTTATTTTAAGCAGACTCAACCAGTTTTTCAAAAAGAAAAATTTTCTTCTCAAAATTCTATTGAAGGAAAGGCACTCATTATTGATGGCGACTCCATCATGATTTCTTTTATTAAGATTCGATTGCTTGGAATTGATGCCCCTGAACTTCACCAATTGTGCGGAAAAAAGGAGACACGCTACCCTTGTGGGCTTGAGGCAAAAAAATATTTAGAACAATTGGTAGAAAATCAATCTGTTACATGTCACGGGCATAAAACTGATAAATACCACCGTATCCTTGCAACATGTAAAACGAAACATGTTGGCAATATCAATGCAGCGCTTGTACAGAATGGTTGGGCTGTAAGCTATCACAAATACCCTAAAGAGGAGAAAGAAGCCAGAAGAAAAAAAAGAGGAATATGGGCATCAAGTTTTCAACGACCGAAAGAATGGCGCAAAGCAAATCCTCGCATGGAATAAGAGAGATTCTTTATTTTTTACCGATGAAAAAATATAATCAGCTCATTAAACTTGAAAAAGAAATCTATTCCTGTCGGGTGTGTATCCAACAACCACATTATTTTCCTCCTCTTTCTCATGAACCAAATCCTATTGTTTATTTATCTAATACGGCTTCTATTGCCATTGCAGGACAAGCACCGGGCTTGCGTGTTCATGAAACTTCTATCCCTTTTAATGATCGTTCTGGTGAACGATTACGTGATTGGCTTAATGTAACAAAGGAAGAATTTTATAATAGGTCTCTCTTTGCATTTGTTCCTATGGGATTTTGTTTTCCAGGGTATGACAAAAATAAAGCTGATTTGCCACCAAGACGTGAATGTCGTGAAATGTGGCATGAAAAGATATTTCAAGCGATGCCGCAAATAAAGCTTGTTCTTGCTATTGGAAGTTATGCACAAAAGTGGCATATTACAGAATTAAAACATAAAACTGTCTCAGCAACCGTCAAAGACTGGAGGAATATTCTTTCCATACAGCAACCTAGAGGTTATAATGTTATGCCTTTGCCTCATCCATCATGGAGAAATACTGCTTGGTTACAGAAAAATCCATGGTTTAATAATGAGCTTGTTGTATATCTGCGTCATTTAGTGCGTGAATTTTTATAAATTAAAATATTGAGAAAAAATATGGATCGTCTTGATCGAAAAATTTTACATCTTCTACAAGAAAATGCTACGCTTTCTGTTGCTGATATTGCTAAAAAAGTGGGACTTTCGACCACTCCTTGCTGGCGTAGAATTCAAAAACTTGAAGAAGATGGCGTTATTCAGCGTCGTGTTGCTGTTCTTTCTCCAGAAAAGGTCAATGCGCATGTCACGGTTTTTGTTTCTATTCGCACAAACACCCATAGTCATGAATGGTTTAAGCGTTTTTCAACAATTGTACAAGAATTTCGTGAAGTCATTGAATTTTATCGAATGAGTGGAGATATTGACTATTTATTGCGTGTTGTTGTTCCCGATATTGAAGCTTATGATCTTTTTTATAAAAAATTAATTTCTAAAATTGACATCCGTGATGTTTCATCCTCTTTCGCAATGGAACAGATTAAATATACAACAGAACTTCCACTTAATTATATTAAATTACACGAAAAGGCGAATGAACAAAACTCTTAAGAGTTTTTTGATATTCTTCTCATCATCCTTTTAGGTATTCAGACTTTCTTGTTCCAAAACTGCCATTTGCGCATGTGTTAAAACAGCAGCTTTAACGATACCAGCAGCCATAGCGGCTCCTGCCCCTTCACCAAGGCCTATCCCTAAATCTAGGAGTGGCTCTTTCCCAATTTTTTTCAAAAGTCGACGATGAGCTGTCTGAGAAGAAACATGTCCAACAAGGGTATGTTCAAGCGCTCTTGGATGCATTTTATAAAGGATAGCAGCAGCAGCTGTTGCCACAAAACCATCTAAAATAACAGGTATTTTTTCCATTCTTGCTGCTAAAATAGCACCAACCATAGCAGCAATTTCACGTCCTCCTAGGCGACGCATTATCTCAAAGGGATCATTAAAATGCTCCTTATGCAAAGCGGTGGCTGTCTTAACTGCTGCTATTTTACGCTGATAAAAATCGTCATCAGCCCCCATATTATTTTCTATCCACTCTTCAACTTCTCCACCAAATAATGCAAAACATAAAGCTGAAGCTATTGTTGTATTTCCAATTCCCATTTCACCGATACATAAAAGATCTGTTCCACCAGCAATAGATTCCATGCCAAATGCCATTGTAGCAGCCGCACTTCGTTCGTCCATTGCGGCATCCTTTGTAATATTCATTGTTGGATATTCCAGTGCTAAATCAAAAATTTTTAATCCAAGATCATAAGCTATACAAATTTGGTTGATAGCAGCACCACCAGATGAAAAATTTTCGACCATCTTTTGTGTCATAGATTGTGGAGATGGTGTAACATTTTCTTCTACAATACCATGATTTCCAGAAAAAATAGCGACCAAAGGTCGTGTTACAATAGGTTTTTCCGTACCTCTCCACCCCGCATACCAAACAGCAATATCTCCCAGTTTCCCTAATGTTCCTCGTGCTTTTGTTAAGTTTTCTTGCCGCTTTTTAGCCAAAATTATAGAAAACTCATCAGCCACAGGTAAATTTGTAAGCAAAGCACGAAAATCATCAAATGGACGAGCGGTCATGAAAATACCTTTTAAAATCTACAATGTTTAATGAAAATTATATCATATAGATAGGGTATGAATAATTTATTGCTTTTTTAAATAGTGTTTTTAAAATGTTGAATCTTATAAAAGCGATGATTTTTGTATTCTATTTTCTACCCCAATAATAAATATGTAAAATATGAAAAAATCTAAAATATTATCAATATATTATAATTATCTTTAATATCACATTCTTAATCTATTTCTCTATTTAATAGACATCATCAGCATGCCGTTTAATATATAAATGCTAACCTTCTTATTCATAATAAAAGTAATAAATTTTCAAAAACTTATAAAGCAGAAGTAATTAAAATCATTGCAAATAAATCAAAATGCTAAAAATTCAAACTTTATAATATATATTAATTTGGGGGATGTTCTTCAATGAGAGCGGAAAAAGCTTCTTTCAAAATAGATATATCTGCATTTGGTTTTGTCGCATCATTTGATAATATTTGCCGCCATCGACGTGCTCCACTCCGCCCGTGAAATAAACCAATCATGTGACGCGTCACATGAGAAAGCCGTCCTCCCGATGCAATATGTTGAGCCGCATAATCACACATGGTCTCAATAAGATCACTCTCACTCAAAGTATTTTGTGATTCACCATAGAGTTCAAAGTCAATATGTTTTAACAAAGTTGGATTATGATAAACTTGGCGCCCAACCATGGCTGCATTACAGAAAGTCAAGTGCTTTTTTATCTCATCAATTGATTTAATTCCACCATTTATCCCAATGAACTTATGAGGATATTTACGTTTTAATTTATAAACTCTTTCATAATTAAGGGGTGGAATATTGCGATTTTCTTTCGGGCTTAATCCTTTTAGCCATGCTTTACGTGCATGGACCCAAAGAGCATCACACCCTGCATTCCAAACTTTATCCGCTAAAAGATCTAAAGCTAATTCTTCATCCTGTTCGTCAACTCCAAGCCGACATTTGACCGTTACAGGTATAGTAACGGCTTCTTTCATTGTTTCCACTGCATTTGCCACAATATCAGGTTGTAACATCAAACAAGCTCCAAATACACCCGCTTGAACACGATTTGATGGACAACCAACATTGAGATTTATCTCGTTATAACCAAAATCTTCAGCAATTCGTGCTGCTTCTGCCAACTTTTTCGGATCTGTTCCTCCTAATTGTAATGCAACGGGAGATTCTTCATGGCTGAAAGCCAACAATTGTTCGCGAACACCATGAATGACAGCATCTGCTACGATCATTTCTGTGTAAAGGAGTGCTTTTTTCGTTAAAAGACGATAAAAAAATCTGCAATGCCGGTCTGTCCAGTCCAACATTGGTGCTACTGCAAATTTTATAGGTGATGGAAGGTTGTAAAATATCACGAGGGTATTACTCTCATATCCCCATAAGTTTCTCTTTATACATAGAAAAATAGTTACTTTTTAGTTTATAAGAAGTTTTATTCTCTGATACCATCATGAGCATAATAAAAGCCTCTCTATTCAAATTCTTTATTCAGTTGATATAAAGGATTACGATAATCAATCATACTAAACCATACTTTCATGGAGTCATGCTTAGATATATAAATGAGAAAAGAAGATCTTCATCTATAATAAAAAAACTCATTTACCAGTTCTTTTTTATACTCATGAGCCTTCTATTTTTACATGTTTTAGCACAGAGTTTAGGATAATAAACTAAAACATGACATAACTTCCCTGATGAACTTAATTTTCTTTAGCCTTTTTCAATGTGTATAGCTTGTATCAATGTCTTCTGAAGAAAAATGCTTTACAACACTGCAGATAAAATCCGTCAAGCTAAATGACTATAAATGTTTTTCAATTCTTTTTGACTTTGCATATAGGAAGAAAGAGCAGCAACCTCTTGCTCATCAAAGAAGAGGCCAAGTTTTGAACGACGCCATAACACATCTTCACATGTTTTAGCCCATTCCTTTTCTATCAACCATTTTACTTCTACTTCATAAAGCCCATGTCCAAAATTTTTTCCCCTAACCACCTTACCATCTGCAAATATTACCAATGCTTCTGTACCATAAGATCGTGCAAGTCTGCGATGTGTAAAAGTATCTAAATCTGGCATCAAAAAAGCAATCCTATTTTCGATTGTATCTAATTGGTTATAAGGAAAATTACCTCCTGGAAGGACTGCATTAGCCGTCCATGATGCTCCTTTTTTGCCAAGCGCTTTTTCAACAAATTTCATCGCATCTTCAGCTAATTTACGATACGTTGTAATTTTTCCACCATAAAGATTAAGAAGCTTTGGTGTGCTTTCTGTTCCCATTTCTTTTAAAACGTAATCACGCGTAACTTCTTGTGCTTTTGAAGCTCCATCATCATAGAGTGGACGAACCCCAGAGTAAGACCAGACAATAGTTTCTGGTAATATTGGTTGTATGAAATATTCACTGGCTGCTGCACAAATATAATTAATCTCTTTATCTGTAATACGAACCTCAGCCGGATCATCCTGATAGTTGCAGTCTGTTGTTCCAAGCAAAGTAAACTCTTCTTGATAAGGAATAGCAAATATAATACGCCCATCACCATTTTGAAAAATATAAGCACGATCATGCGTATAAAGCTTGGGAACCAAAATATGAGAACCTCTAACAAGTCGTATTGGTGGATGTTCTTTACAATCTAATATGTTTGTCAAAACACGATCGATCCATGGCCCAGTCATATTTGCGATATAAGAGGCTGTAACACTGTATTCTTTCCCACTTAACTTGTCTAAAAGATCGATACGCCATTTATTATCTTCTTTTGTTAAAGAGAGAACTTCTGTTCGTACTTTTATATCAGCTCCCCACATTTCTGCATCACGTGCATTGGCAATGACTAAACGGGCATCATCTACTCTGGCATCAGAATATTCAAAACCTTTCTCATATTCTTTTTTCAGTGTAGAGCAAAAACTTTTTGAAAAATTAATTGTTTTACTGCGCCACAGTTTCTGATTCCATTTGCCTAAATAATCATAAATAAAAAGTCCACAACGCAACATCCAAGCAGGACGTAATTCTTTATGATAAGGAAGAAGAAAACGCAAAGGACGCACAATATGTGGCGCCATACGTAAAATAATCTCGCGTTCTTTCAGTGCTTCACGAACAAGTTTGAACTCATAGTGTTCAAGATAACGAAGCCCTCCATGAATAAGCTTTGTTGATGCACTTGATGTTCCTGATGCAAGATCGTTCATTTCAGCTAATCCCACTTTAAAACCGCGTCCAGCTGCATCTCTTGCCAATCCACATCCGTTTATTCCTCCCCCAATGATAAACAATTCATAATGTGTTGTGGTTTTCATAATTTTACTTTTCATTATTTAATTTTGTTTCACCTTACTCAATAAGGTAATAGGCAAAAATCAACACAAGCGTTCTTCATTGTACGATCAAGCTGCTTTTTTCCACAATAAATACGTATGAAAAGCTTTTTAAATACGTATGAAAAGCTTTTTGCCACCCTTTTATCAAAACAACATTTGACAAATTAACAGGGAGTTTTTTTCCTCCTTTAGAGATAATAATTCTTTCAAATATGTATCATATAAAAGCTTTTAGAAAAAAATTGATGTTTTCTCTCATTCGTGAATACACACTATAGCTAAATGCTTTATTGCACTTAGAGAACGCTTTTCATATAGTTCACTTAATCACACAATAGAAAATATGAAGGGATACAGATGACCCATCAACCTCAAAACTCGAAATTAATGCTTGTTTCAAAAATTTTACTCCCAGTTATGTTCAGTCTTTCAATCTTTTCACCTTCTTTATCAAATGCAGAATCGCACCCCAAAGCAGCAAATCATCTAAACTTAGAAAAGCTTAAAACACAACTTTTGGAAGATTCTAGCTTTTTATCTAAGCTTAAAGAAAAAATGATACCCGATACTGATTCTCATTATATTCAAAAAATTGTCAGAGAGTATCTTCTTACTCATCCAGAAATTATGATTGAAATGCAGCTTATCCTTCAAGACAAGCTGGAAAAACAGAATGAATACGAAAACCAAAGACAAACTTCAGTTATTCATTCTTTAGAAAAGGAAATTTTCCACTCCCCTCATGACGCAATTTTAGGAAATCCGAATGGTAAAAAAGTACTTGTTGATTTTTTTGATTACAATTGCGGATATTGTAAGATGTCATATTCATATATAGAAGACTTGATAAAAGAATACTCAGATCTACGCGTTATTATCAAGGACTTACCAATTTTAGGACCTGATTCCATGGCAGCTCATACGGTTGCTTATGCATTTCGAAAACAACTTCCAGAAAAATATCCACAGTTTTATAAAGCGCTCCTAATGAATCAGGGACGCGCAAATGAAGCTAAAGCTATAAAAATAGCTGTTTCATTAGGAGCCGATGAAAAAAAACTCCGTAATGCAATAAAAGATCCTAATTTACAAAACGCCTTTAAAGAAAATATTCAAATTGCCTCTACACTTCATATCACGGGAACACCCTCTTACATCATCGGTAATAAAGTATTTATCGGTGCAGCCAGACAAGATATTCTAAAAAAAGCAATAGATAATATACAGTGAGTAGCAGTTCTATATCTAATCTGTTCTAGAAAGAATACTGTAAGTGGAGTGATTTTAGGCTTTCTCTTTTTTGACAACAGGCTTATAAGTTCAATTTTGCATGAAGCAGATACGAATTTAAAATTGCAAAGTATAATGACTTAAAGGAAATAAATATCTTTAAAGCCTCAAAAGATATTATCCTTAAATCTAGAGATATTCGGTCATAAAATGAGATAATGACGATCTTTATCGATCAAGGAGTTAGAAATAAAATGGCAACAAAAAAAATAGATTCGGAAAAATATACCGCAATTGATACGGAAATTATTCGTGATCTTGCTGAAATTTTGAATGATACGAATTTAACGAATATTGAAGTTGAGCAAGGGGAGCTTCGTATTTGTGTTTCACGCCAAAATACCTCAACTTTTTCCGAACAAGCAGTCTATACCCCTGTTTCTACTCCTAGTTTTTCTGTAACATCTTCTCCAGTTGCAACAACTGAATCTCCCATACAATCTCCCCAAGAAGATAAATCAAAAAATACAATAACTTCTCCAATGGTTGGAACAGCTTATCTTGCTCCTTCACCAGGTGCACGACCGTTTGTAGAAGTAGGTCAAAAGGTTTCTGAAGGTGAAACATTACTGATCATTGAAGCCATGAAAACAATGAATCAAATTTCATCACCACGCTCAGGTACGGTAACGACTGTTCTTGTCAAAGATGCTCAACCCGTTGAGTTTGGTGAACCACTTATTATTGTTGAATAAAGCGAGGGGCAACCATGATTCGAAAAATCCTCATTGCTAATCGGGGAGAAATTGCTCTTCGGGTTTTACGTGCCTGTAAAGAACTTGGCATAAAAACCGTAGCCGTTCATTCTACTGCTGATGCAGATGCAATGCATGTTCGCCTTGCTGATGAAAGTGTCTGTATTGGCCCTCCTCCTGCTCGTGATTCTTATTTGAGTATTCAACAAATTATTGCTGCATGTGAAATTACAGGAGCTGATGCGGTTCATCCAGGTTATGGCTTTCTTTCTGAAAATGCAAAGTTTGCAGATGTTCTAGAAGCCCATGATATTACATTCATCGGTCCAACGGCTGCTCATATCCGAATCATGGGCGATAAAATCGAAGCCAAAAAAACTGCAAAAAAACTTGGTATCCCTGTCGTTCCTGGTTCAGATGGTGCTGTTACTGAAGAATCAGATGCTTTGCGCACTGCTCGTGAAATTGGTTACCCCGTTATTATCAAAGCTTCTGCTGGAGGTGGGGGGCGTGGTATGAAAGTCGTTCATTCTGAAGAGGAATTTTCTATAGCTCTCAAAACAACACGTTCAGAAGCAAAAGCAGCTTTTGGTGATGACGCTGTTTATATAGAGAAATATTTAGAAAAACCCCGTCATATTGAAGTTCAAGTTATAGGTGATGGTGCGGGAAATGCTATTCATTTAGGAGAACGAGATTGTTCACTTCAACGACGGCATCAGAAAGTATGGGAAGAAGCTACATCACCTGCCCTTAATGAGACTCAACGGGAAAAAATTGGCAGTATTGTTGCAAATGCCTGTGCTAAACTTGGATACCGTGGAGCTGGAACTATTGAATTTCTTTATGAAAATGGTGAATTTTATTTCATTGAAATGAATACGCGTTTACAAGTCGAACATCCTGTAACTGAAGCAATTACAGGTATAGATTTAGTTCATGAACAAATCCATATTGCATCAGGCTGTAAGCTTTCAGTGACACAAGACGATATTTGTTTCTCTGGTCATGCCATTGAATGTCGTATTAATGCAGAAGATCCTATTAATTTTACGCCATCACCTGGAATCATTACACATTTTCATACCCCTGGAGGTTTAGGAATCCGTGTTGATTCAGGTGCTTATTCAGGTTATCGTATTCCTCCTTATTATGATAGCATGATTGGAAAGCTGATTGTTCACGGGCGTACCCGTTTAGAATGCATGATGCGTTTACGGCGTGCGTTAGATGAATTTGTTGTCGATGGAATAAAAACGACACTACCTCTCTTTCGCGATCTTATTAATAATAAAGATGTTGCTGATGGTGATTATAATATTCACTGGCTAGAAAAATATCTTGCTCATCAGTCAGAGTCTTAAGATTCGTAGTTCAATAGAAAAATGCTAAATTCTCATCAAAGATTCTATAAGATACCACTAGGGATAATTTCAACGTTACTATAAACAATCGTGAGAAGAGGAATAAGCCTGATTATTTTTTTATTTGTTATATAATTTTTTTAAATATGCACATAATATACACAAGAATTGATAATTTTCTGTTTTCCTTTTTATGAGTTTGTGCTAACCCATACATGATTATGCCCTTATAGCTCAGTTGGTAGAGCACCTGATTTGTAATCAGGGGGTCGGGAGTTCGAATCTCTCTGGGGGCACCATTTTTGTGTCTTTAGTACATTGAAATCTATAGATTTTTATTTAAACAATCATTTTTAGACCACCTTCTACGGTTTATATAATTTTACCTAATTTGTTGTTATTTGCTCCGTATTTTTCTTTGGAGTGAATGCCAGAATCTCTTTTTTTCTCCATCTTACGGCTCTCCCTAGTTTATATGGTTCTGGAAATACTCCTTGAAGCACCCAATTGCGAATCGTTGTTGTCGATACACTAAAAAGCTCTGCACATTCACGGGTTGTTACATATCTATCGCCATCATCAAATATCATCTCATGACCTTTCTATCTTTTTATGTTATGTAAATAAGTAGGCTGTTAAGAAACACCTCTGTATTTAAAATTTGCAAATTTATTTGTTAGATGTGTTTAATTTCATATTTCCAATTTGTTAGTTGTGTAAGAGCCTTCGCAATTTCTCCCCTATGACACAAGCACACATCAGATTCAAAACAAGTAATAGCAACACGTTTTTTATCTAAAAAAAGCTGGTATAATTTTTCTATTACATGAAGATTATCCTTAAGAGTTGTATTTTGGTAATCTTCAAAAAGATATTCATAATCTTCTCGTGTTTTCAGATTACGCCTTTTTTCAGAGGCAATTCCAAGTTTAGGCATGTGCATATATTCAATGCCAATGTTGCTTACAGCTTTCTCTAATTGCCTTTTCGAAAACCCATATTTTCTACTTATTGGATTTTTACGAACATCACACAAAGCTTTGATATTATTTTCCATGAGACAATTCAGATAATGGTCTAGTGATTTTCCTTCATAACCAATGGTAAAAAAACAAGGCTTCTCATCTTTGGTGTTACACATATTTAATTTCCTTATGTAAATGGGTGGGGGTGCTGGGAGGAGAGAGCACCCCCATAATATCAAGCAGTTTTCGCTAAAATCTTTTGCATCTCTTAGTCTATTTCGGCTAAAAAGATTTCAACCGCTTGATTGATTTTTTTAATTTGTTCTTCATCACGGTTGACGCGTTTGATTTTCATACGGAAACCAGATGATTTGCCTACAAAACGTGGGTCATAACTGATAAAATCACACCATTTGCGCCCCGTACAAGCCATTTGAAATTGCATTTGTGCGTGATATTCAGGCTTGATATTACTATCGATAAAGAAGCGTAGATGATTTGGTGATTGTGGGCATTTAACCTCTACTAGACCGTTCTTACCAACAAGCCCATCTGGACTTGCACCAGCCATTTGAATTGTGGGATGTTGAATGAAACCACATCTTGTGACCTCTGTATCATAAATGAATGCATATTCTCTCAAAGCATCTTCTTCATGTTCAATGCCCCATTGCATAGCAGGCGTTGTATAAGATTGGCTTATTTCCTCTGTTAATCGCTCTGTCATAAGCTTTATTTTGTAATCTTCATATTTGCTTGTAGGTGTTCCTTTTGCCGTTTTACTGAGTATGTTATAAACGTTTGAAGCGGTGACTTTTCCTAAACGGGCTTGAAACCATTCTGCTGTTCTTTGTTCCATTTCACACCGCCTTTTGTTGCTCTTGTTGTGTTTTATTCATCTGAGAGCGTTTCTTTTTTTTTCAAAGCAAACAAAACGGTTTGTGCTTGTTTATAAGACATCTGTGTTAGATTTTTTACTCCTATGAAAGAAAGAATATCGCTTTCCTTTGCTTGCGTCTGTTCTATTAATTCTTTGATTTCATTCATTTGTTCAGGTGTGACACCTGCGATAAGCGTGTTGCCATCTGTATCATCTTCTTTGTTTGCGACATTAAGAAGCATGCCTAACAAGTATCTTCGTGCATAAGTAATTCTAGAACCAACAGATTGAGTGCTATTTTTGCTCCCTTGTCCATCAATTGGAAATGTTCCTTGTGTTGATATTTCATTTCCCGTGGGATGTCTCAAAGCCATTTCTAAAGTTATGTTGTTTGAATTCTGCTCTTTGATCTTAGCAGACAAGGAAAAGTGGTATTTTGCAAGAGTATCCTTTACTGCTTCAATATACTGATCAAGCGTTGCATATGTACTCTTTGTATGGGTATTAATAGCGTTTTTTTGGATTTTTTGATATTCCGTTTGCATAGCAGAAAGATCAAAGACAAAGTCTTGATAATTTTGTCGTTCTATTTCCTTTTCTCGCAATGCAATAAGACGCTCTAAGCGATCCATATCGACGTCATTTTCTAAAGCTTTGGTTAAAATGCGATCCATGGCTGTTTGTTTGGCTTCACCATCATTTGTTTGTTTTTCTAATTCGGTTTTCGTGATAGTTAACTCACTCATCTTGATTTCCTCCATTAAAGCGCAATTCCCCCGTGGCGTGAATCACGCATGTGTTAAAAGTTGTTTGGTTTGCTAGAAAGGGCTTATATGACGCTTCTCGTTCGCATGTACGATAAAAAGCACCAATTAAAACAGACTTTGGAACGCTCGCACGCGCTTGCAATTGTTCGCAGAAAAAATTTGCAGCTATTGTCGAATATCTCATGAAGAATGATAAACTTATTGAGACAGATGGTGGATTGTGGAATACGCGTGTTGAAAAAGAGCTAAAAGATTTTTCGGATAAAAAAGACCACATATCACAAGTTCGTAGTGAAACTGGTAAAAAAGGTGTGCAAGCAAAAAATGCGATAAAACAACATGTTAATAATTTTTCTGAAGCAAACGCTAAGCAAAATCAAGCTATAAAGAACCAGAATAAGAATATATATAAAAAAACTAATACTATCGTATTAGTAAAAAAAGAAATTGGTTCTGAAAATTTAGAAACAACCGATTTGGTTGAAGAGCCAATCGAGGTTGATACCCTCCAGAGCCAATCAGAACAAATCGAAACGGTAGAAACTAACCAACTACCCATTCACGAGCAAGAAAACGTTCCTAAGAAAGCAAAACGAACAAAAGCTAATCGAGATTGTCACTTACCTGCTGATTTCGAACCTAATTTGCAATACGCAATCGATCAAGGGTTAACGCATGATGAAGCGTTATTAGAATTCGAAAGATTTAAACTTCATTGGCAAGATAATCCAAGTCGAAATGCTAAAAAAAGTGATTGGCAAAAGGCTTGGTACAAGTGGATTACACACCAAGAATATGGATTGCTAGCCAAGAAACGAGAAAAATTAGAAAGGGAAAAACGCTATGCGAATGAACGCTATAAGCAACCATCAAACAACTTCTCCAGCAACCTCGCAGAAAGCTTCAGTGAACTCAAAGCAGCAATCTATGCTGGCGATACTTACGGATCAGAATGCAGCAGAAATACAGAGACTATCAGTTCATTTGAAAGAACTTGTAGAGAGGGTGGACCGGAGTTGGTATCCTCGGATCTCTGTGAGAGGAAAGCCGTTGACGCAGGCGGAAGAAGTGCAAACTTTGCAAGATTGTAATCGCTTACAAACACTGCTTTCACGGCAAGTTACAGTTGAACATATCGGGGCGGCAGCTTATTTGCTTTCTGGTCTCAAAATACCGGCAAATACAGACCCTGATGTTATTGCTTTGAACTATAGCATAGCGTTAGCAGACGCTTCAGAACACGCTCTTAAACGAGCTGTTAAGGATGTTATACGTGGACAAGCAAAGGGATTATCAAAGACATTTATGCCAACAGAAGCAGAGCTTGCAGAGTATTGCAGACAGGTAAAAGAAAACAATCTTTTTGGAGTTTCAGTTGTGAAATCGTATTTAACGTCACCTAATAGAACAGCAAAATAGTGAAAAGTGCTGATCATTTTTGGAATAGATATGTGTTTAAATCGACAAAAAGGCACCGTACAAAGTGATTTAAAGATTTTATGATAAAAATATCTGTAATATAAAACACTCTGTACGATCAAATTTGAGATAAATAAATCCATAGGTAAAATTAGGATTAAAGCATGACAATTTTAAAACATTTATCCTTAATAAACCGTAAGCAGCCCATGCAGAAAAAGTTCGTAGCAACAGCTGTTGGTTATGTTCCATGGGGAGATGGAGCAGCAGAGTATTTTTACAACCTCTACGAATATGAAGACGGTACAAGAGAGTGTGAAAAGTTTGATGGTGATCAGTATTACACTATACCAGAGAATGCGGATTTCAGCACAAAAGCGCAAGTGAAGGCATGGGTTTACGGTGGTACAGTACCTAAAAGCGTTCTCAATTACGAACCTCTCATTGATGAGATCAACAAAGAAATTAAAAAGTTATCAAAAGCCGCAGAAAGTAAAGAAAATAAACATGTTTACAGATAAGCAGATAAAAGCCTTATTTGGCATTGAAATTTTTATGTTTTTTAGGAATTAGAAAAAATCCCTACTTTATTCAAAGTATTTTGATATTTGCATCTTTTGGTTTGATAATGGTAACAAATATTTTTATAATTTTATGCAATTCTCATATTCCTTTTGAATTGCAAAATAATCCAAAATATAAACATGATGATACAACGGGTTGGGTGATACTAACACGTGATTTGCAACAATATATGCACAAACTCTTAAAGCTCATAATTTTAGCACTTGTCGTTTTAATTTTTCCAAATAGTTATAAAAAACAGTTTCTTTACCTGCCATTTCTAAGCCCGTGGAACATCAGTTTTCTTTTTCATTGGATACCGTATTTTGGTACTCAGATATTGCTCTTTGGTATGCTTTTTTAGTTTGTGTATTGTTTCTTATGTTTCATACACGCAGTTTAATAAACATATCCATTTATGCGCTACAGTCTTACACTAAAAACCAAAAGTAAAATTCCCGATTTATTAGCAAATTATTTATCGCATTGAACGAAGCATAGCATCACGTAAAATGGCATTAATTCGCGTTTGATAGCCTTTCCCTTGACTTTTAAGCCAAGCTAGCACGTCTGAATCCACACGCACTGTTGTGACAGTCTTTGTTGGTTTATAAAATGGATTGCGAACGGCGTTTTTCCAGAACGCATCATCAAGTGGTGGAATATCACTATGATCAATTGCACTCTCCGGCATTGCTGCGAGTTCATCAATTTCAACCCTCTGTTTATTCGTCAAAGGTGATAAATGACCTACATCAATTTCATAACGAACTTTCTTCTTCATAACGTTTTCTCTCTTTCAAATTAGCATGCCGCGCTGAAATAATACGGATAACCTCTATGCCATCTTTATCGTCGCAGACAGTATGCACTACAAGCAACAATAGAAAACCATCTACAAGTCCTAAAGTTTGCCAACGATATTCTCCGTTTTCAATACGGTCTTGTTTAACCATGGCGAATGGGTCGGCAAAAACACGAGAAGCGACTTCAAAACTTACACGGTGTTTTTTAAGATTACTTTTTGCTTTAGCTTCATTCCATTCAAACCTTATTTTCATATCTTATGTTAATATATTTATGTATGTATATCAAGAGTTTTAAATAACCAGTGAATTCTTCATGTTTTATGCACAATTAATATAATGTAATACTTTAAAAAAGTATGATTAATAAATTGAAATAATTGAAAAAATAAACAAATTATGATAAAATTTTATATGTATAAAATGCAAATCAAATGGAACTTACAAACATGTTGAATAAAGTGACTTTAATTGGCTATTTAGGGGATAATCCAGAGAGCAAAACGATGAATTCTGGTGCAGAAGTGGTCAATTTTCGGTTGGCAACCTCTGAGAGCTATACAGATAAAAACACGCACCAAAAAGTAGAGAAAATAGAATGGCATTCCGTGGTAGTGTTTAATCCACATTTGGCAAAAATTGCGCTTCAATACTTAAACAAAGGTTCAAAGGTTTACGTAGAAGGCAAATTACAAACCCGTAAATGGCAAGATAAAAATGGTCATGACCGTTACACAACAGAAATTGTTTTGTCACAATACAAAGGTGAATTGTATTTGCTTGATGCAAAGAAAGAGCAATCTCCCCCCTCACCCGTGACTTCTCAAAATTATGCTACAGCCTCTGGTGCCTCCGATTATAGCGCATCTCTTAATGACAGCGTGCCATTTTGATTGAAAAAATATGACAAAAAGAAAAAAACGAGCAAAACGCGGTCGTCCTCGCATTGAAGGTTGTATCAGAGAACCAAATGGTCGTATCTCACGAACCAAAATGCCTCGTGACCCTATCGATAAATTGGCAATTGAAATGCGTGCCAAACGCTTCTGTTTGACCATAGAAGAAGCAAAAAATCCGCTTTCCGGTACCTATATCGGACGGCTTTATCTGCAAGGCAACCTTAATCAAGATCAATACGATGCAGCACAAAAATATCTTGAAGTGAAAAATGATTATTTATGTGCAAAAACATTACCTAGTGCAATTTATGATGAAATGCCCTCATCTTCTGATGAAGCAGCTAGAAAAAAATGGGTTGAATTTACAACAAAACAATTTTCAAATATGCAAGAGGTAATAAAAGAAACACAACATCTTTACAGACAGTATAATTTTTATGCTGCATTACAATACCTTGTTATAGAAGATCAAGGATTATCATATCTTGTACCTTCATTACGTATCGTTCTTAATGCTCTTCAAAAATATTTTGACCCCAAAAATAAATGGTAAAGTTTTATGAGTATTTTTATAAAAGCATCAAAAACTCTTGAAATAGCTTTTAAAATGTTATATTTTTATATAATATTTTAGAGAGGGTGTTTTTATGCATACAACAAAATTGCGTAAAGTTGGAGGGTCAGTGATGCTTTCTATACCGCCTGCATTGCTTGATGTTCTTCATCTTACAGAAAATACGCAAGTTGGTTTGGCTGTTGATAATGGACAATTGATTGTGAAACCGCAGAAATTTCCTCGTTACACTCTTGATGAATTATTAGCCCAATGTAATCCTTCAGATGATTTTGCGGATGAGGATATGGAGTGGTTTGATGCTAAAGCTGTTGGTAGCGAGCTCTTGTGATGAAGCGGGGAGAAATTTGGCTTGTGTCTCTTGACCCATCTGCGGGTTATGAACAAAAGGGAACGCGTCCTGTATTGATTGTATCACCAGAAGCGTTTAATCGTGTAACGAAAATACCCATTGTCTTACCTATTACAAGCGGAGGAAATTTTGCTAGAACAGCAGGTTTTGCTGTCTCATTAATGGGGGTGGGATTGCATACAACCGGTGTGATACGTTGTGACCAACCACGCGCTTTGGATATTAGAGCGCGTCAGGGTAAGAAAATGGAAACAGTTCCCCCCATGATTATGAACGAAGTCCTTGCTAAACTATCAACATTCCTTACGTAGTTTCTTCAAATTTTTATCTTGTTGTCGTAAAACACCGTTCTTTGAGAGGCGAGAAAAGTCATGTAAAAGATTTATTTGAATAGAGAAATTTTGCGTCATTTTATTTCTCTGAGCACCAAATTGAGGTAAAATTAAAAAAATACAAAATATAGATTTTTTCTATTGACAATACGTAGAAAATTTTATTTAATGCCTGTGCTGTCACTGGTCGTATTGTGTCTAAAATTCAAAAAAATCCCTTAAAATTTGTTAAAATATTAAGCTTTAAAAGTAGTTTAACTTACTGTTTTTATTAAAAAAACTGGATTATCTATTTTGCACACATCAAAAGCCATTCATTGACCAATAATGTCATTAATTAACTTCCTCAAAAGGAGTGAAGATGAAAGCAATCATCACCAAACCAATGTGTGTTGTTGGCGACAACAAAAGCACTGTTCGTTTTGAAACATCAACTTTAAATAATCCATTTGTGGAGGTTTCCAATCAAGTCTACGCACGCCTCAAACGCGCCAATGCCGCAAAACCTTTTTTGGAAAGTAAAACAACAATAAAATCTGAAAAGATAAATGAACCAATTAAGCCAATAGAAAAAGAAGCCGTACAGATATCCTCTGAACCAAGTGCAGAAGAAATTTCACTTCAACAGACCGAAACATCTAAAGTTTCCAAATCATCAACACCTACGACAAAAAAGCTTAAAAGTTGAAATTAATCATCCATCAAGAATGGTATCTTCAACAGGTAAAAGATCCCTTTACCAATCTTCAAGCACCACGTCTTAATTGGGCTTTGCGGAACGCTATAAATACTTCAGCAAAACAAATCGAACGCTTTACTGAAAAGCAAGTTTCCGACCTCTCATCAGCCCAACTAAAGCGTATCAAAAAAGGTATTTATATTAAAGGAAAAGCTACCGCAAAGTTTCTCGAGACAGATATCATTGGTTCTGGAACACCCTTGCCTCTTAAATTTTTTCAAGCAAAAGAAACAAAACGCGGTGTGACCTACACAATGTTTGGAAAGAAAGAAATCTTGCCCCATGGTTTTATTAAGGGGGGAAATTTTCCAAAGCGTGTTGAATTAAAAAAAATGAATGGTCATGTTTTTCAAAGAGTAGACGACGATAAATTCCCCATTGCAAAACAAGAAGGACCTTCAATTGCTATAGTGATGTCTAAGCCAGAGATTACAAATTCTATTATAAAAAAAGCCAATGAAAGATTAACCAAAAACATACAGATTCAACTTTCTCGTCAAGAATACGCTGCCAATAAAAGAGGCTAGATCATGTTCTTAAGCTTTATCTATACATTACATATAGTTATTAGTTTACGCATTCCATATTCTTATTGTAATTTCAAAAACAGATCATCGCTTATGCTTTGCTTTTTCCATAAAAAAACCAATAAAATCAATGCAAAAGGTACTTTCCAGCGGGTTGGCTTCGTTGCGGGGCGGACGAGCGCGAACTATCGCTAGCGACAGAATTTTCAAATCGACTGGACATTGTACACTTAACATATTGATAAATAACGAATTTAATGCGAATTAATATACACACTATACAATCTATGATTATTTAGCTTCTGATCTCCCATTACAAAAAATGCCTATTACAGGATCTATTGCAAAGGAAAGACCTGATATATGTAGTTTAAAATTGTGTGATAATTATCTCTATGAGAATCCTTTATTAGTATCAGATAGCAAAGGGGATTCAGAATATTCTCCTTTGGCATCTCTTACTATAGTAGAAATTAAGCGTCCCATGAGAAATGATGCAAAAGCTGGTATTAAAACAGATCCTATTCAACAGGTCATGACTTATTTAAAAGAAATTCGTAAGGGTAAAGTATGTACCCCAAAGGGACGTCCAATAGATTTGGAGGGAAAAGTTCCCGGTTACTGTTATATCATCTGTGATCTAACTGACACAGTGAAAAGCTGTTGTAAACGTTGGGATTTAACAGAATCAGGCGATTGTATGGGATATTTTGGATATCACCAGAGCTATAAATCCTATATAGAGGTGATTTCATTTAATAAGCTCATAGCTGACGCCGAAAAAAGACATAAGCGCTTCTTTGAAGCTTTAGGATTACCATTAGGGTAGAATAAGAACGATTATATCTTTACTCTAATGGCTGTGAATACTTTATCATGCCGCTTCTGTTATAAACGCTGCCCACTGTTCCATGAGGGCATGGTGTTCTTCTAAAAAATCTGTCCGCATATAAGCTTTTGTAACTGAACTACCAACTGAATGGGCAAGAACAGTTTCGGCAATTTCAAATGGTGTTGACGTTGTTTCTGCTATCCAATCCCATAAGCGTGAACGGAAACCATGGGGGCGATAAGTCAAACTACAAACGGTCATATATTTTGCCATACTTGTATCAGAAATTGGCTTGCCGGTAAGACCAGCAAATAAAAAACCATTTTTTTCAAAGGGGAGTTTCAAAAGGAAGAGATTTTTCAATCACTTTTAAGACTTCATCACTCAATGGCACATGAATTTCCTACAATACTTTTCATATTTTCTTTCGATATTATCCATATATTCTTCTCTATTTGTTCAAGACGTAAATATCGCAATAGATATGACTGTACCCCAGTTAAAATAAGTAATTTCAGTGCTAAATTTGAAAGGATTTTATCATCCAAATTCTGATAAAATGCTGGAACCTCTTGCCAAGACATAGCCGGAATATTTGTGATGTAGTACGAGGCTTTCCTAAAAGGGCGCGTGCTTTCATACAAGCCTGTAGATAAACATCCAAACCAAAGACCGCAGCATATTTGAAACAAATGTTAATACGATTAAGTGCTTTTCATACCGTATCTGCTTTTTTACTTTCAAAAGCCGCCTGCACAACTCTTTAAAGCTATTACTTTGCTGTTTTAAGACAGTTTGTTCTCAGAAAGACAATAGGATCATTGCCTTCTTTAAGAATATCGCTATAATATTTAGCAAGCTCACGCGCTCCTTTAAAGAAAGTCTTGTGGCAGAACCAAGCCCCATTTACGGCGCTTATTGTAGTATGTATAGCGAAAAAACTAAGAATGTGTATTCTCTTTTCGAATATTCGACTACAGCCCCGCCCCATCATAATATTTTTCTTAAGAAGATGCTTTTACCAATGCTGCTGATAATCTATGAATCGCCCTCTCTTAATCCACCTTCTTGTTCACCTTTTAGATCACCTTAAATTTTTGATTTAAGATTTTTTCTTTAATTTTTAATTTTTTTATTAATGTTTTAATGCGACAAAGAGTGTGCTTATCAAATAAGCATGTCTTATATGATAATGAAAATTCTTTTATTAAAAAACCATAACCTTCTAGTATCCCTTTTTCTGTAAAATTAAAATTATCTATCGGCTCAACTAAAAGAACTTTTATTTTTTAGCTTTTATGCTTTTTCTCAAAGAGATGTGGGCTTTCAAGAATGAGCTTTTCTCGAGCTTTTTGTAACTGTTTAATGACTTCATCAATTTTTGATGGAGAACAAAAAGCTTCTTGACTATTCAACAAATGTAGCTTCTCTTTACCCTCGTATAAGCATTGTATCTGAGATTGAAGCATTCTAATTTCTTGAAAGAAAAGCCGTCCTGTTTCCTTAAAACCATTATTAAGTGAAAAAAGTTGATCGGAAATAGATAGCAACACCTGTTTTAAAAAGCGCTCATTTTCTTGGCGCTTACGGTATTCTAAAATAAGAGCGTGGCTTATCTCGTCTAATTGTTTTTTTGTAGAATTAATTTGACGCAATAAATTTGGTTTTTCCCCCATATCACCTTTTCTCACCTTCACAAGCATCGCATGAATGTTTAACAAATTAATTGCGGAATGAGATAAATAGTCAATAACTTTAGGCGTATTACCGTAGCGTTCCGGTGCAATCATCTCAAAACCACCTAATAATTGGTTTTTACATCCATCCCGCTATCTATTTTCTATTTTACAAAGCTATTCTAAAGAAAGTACTAAAAAATATTATCCCAATACATTATTCGATGAGCCTCTTCTCTCTTTTTACGATCAACGTGAAATTCGCGGAGAAAGAAAACGTATGGGGGCATAAAGGATAAGATGTGTTGTTTTTTCCAATACGCTACTACCATCAGCAAGAAGCGCTTGACTAGGTGACAACTCTGTGCCTTGCATAATTGTTGAAGCTAAAGAACCTTCTCGAGAAAGAGCCATCAATGTTGGTGAAGACGCAAATACATTGTGTGCCCCTCCATCCACATGAGAAAAATCAAGAACAGCTATTCCATTTTTACGCAACATTTCAATATCTGAACCATCTCCGACACGATGATGCCCACCTGTAAGACGCCCTGAAACAGCAAGAGCTTTATCCGCTCTAGATACTAAAATAGCTGTTGGCTGTGGGAGTTTTTTAATATCATTAAGTTGGCGCTCAAATACGTCAATATCAATATCTGGTGCAGCCATTAAAAAACTTGTAATACGACGAATAGGTTTATATTTTCCTTGTAAGGCTAAGGTTCTAAATGCTTCCATTATAACAAAATTGCCCATAGAATGCGCAATAACCGAAATTTGATCAGCACTGGTTTCACTAATAAGTGTCAAAAGCTCTATCAATCCATCACGAGCGAAATTAGCACTGTCACGATCATAAATATAAAGAGGGATTGACCCAGCAGAGGGCCAAGAATAATGTACAGCGACAACATCTAAAGAATAATCGTATGTAAACTGCGCCGTACGAAATGTCCCATCTGCAAAATTATTATTATATCCATGGATAAAAAGAAAAATTTCTCTTTTTCCTTTTGGCTTTTTTGCTAAAGCAGCATTTAATTGCTGCTTAAACTCTTTTTTATTATCGTATTTTTGCAATGCTACTGCTGCAAAATACTTATCATGTGTAGGTTTATACGCATTTATTTCAACAACTCCCTTTACATGTTTCTGAGGAATTCCTACATCAATGCGGTTATAATGTACTTTATTTGATCGCTCTGAGCCATAAGGTTGAGCGTAATTATTTTGCATCATACGGCTTGTTGCAACATACACTGGAACGATGGCTTTTGGAGAAATAGGTTTCTCTTCAACTTCCTTTTGTACAGCAGTCATAGAAGGGGTTGCATGCACTCCATGCCAAAGAACAGCACGCGAATCGCTACATGCTGATAATAAAGAAACCAAAATAAGAAGTGTTAAATACCTTAAAATCACTATACTTCTCACTGTAGCTCCACCAAATTCTTAAAAAAATAACATTTCAAATACACAGACAAAGTAATAAAAAATGAACTGTTACGAGAAACACATCAATAAATAACATACAAAGAAAGATTTTTCTATAATGGGAAAGATTTTTCTATAATGCGCATAGTCCCCCTCTCTATACAGATTCCTCTCGTTAATGAGAAATTAATTCTAATGGTGCGGTCGAGAAGACTCGAACTTCCACGGGTTGCCCCACAGCGACCTCAACGCTGCGCGTCTACCAATTCCGCCACGACCGCACATGCTTATTAAGCGAAGCATTTTGATCTTCAGCCTTTAACAAATCACAAAGAAAGGTACAAGCCAATTTTCTCTTTCCTATAATTTATTTTATCCGGATGGTTTATAACTTAGTAGTGATTACTAAAAATATAGGCTTTATTATGATCTTTGGACCATCATTATAAAATGGGCTTGTGCAGCTTGATTTTTTTCATAATAACCATGAAATTTTTTTGTAATTGTTGTAGATCCCTGCTTTTGGATTCCTCTCATAGCCATACACATGTGTTCAGCCTCAATCAATACGGCTACACCACGAGGTTTTAGGTGGATTTTCAAAGCTTGAGCCACTTGCGCTGTCATCGCTTCTTGTGTTTGTAAACGACGAGAAAAAATATCTACAACACGCGCAATTTTTGAAAGACCAACAATTTTTGCATCTGGAAGATAGGCTATGTGCGCTTTCCCTATAATTGGGATCATATGATGTTCACAGTGCGAATAAAAAGGAATATTCTTTACGACTACCGATTCATTGTATCCAGACACCTCTTCAAAAACGGTACCTAAAGTTTCTTCAACCGATTGATGATAACCATTAAAAAGCTCGCGATATGCCTTGGCTATACGTCTTGGAGTTTCTAAAAGCCCTTCTCTACTTGGATTTTCACCCACCCATAAGAGTAATGTACGAATCGCTTCTTCTACCTCTTCAATACTCGGACTCTTTTCTTTAGATAAAAGAGAATCCTTTGTGCCTTCTTTATTATGCATTCAAAAACTCCAACCTTAATTCTATACAAAACATTTGCTACAGACCTATTCCATTTTGTATAATCTCTATATAAGCGAATTAAAAGTTTAAACAATCACGTCTCTCAAAGTTTCAGGCAATATAGTGCATGATTGATGATATCTACAGTGATAAAATACTTGAATATGCTGCGCATATAAGCAGAATTGGGCGTCTTGATAATCCTGATGCAACATCAAAAAAAAGTGCATATCCTTGCGGCTCAACAATCACTGTAGATCTAAAGGTAGAAGATCATATCGTTACAGACTTTGCTCATGAAATACACGCATGTGTGCTAGGACAAGCCGCAACGTCACTTTTAGCATCTCATATCATTGGACAAACAACACAAGATCTTAAAATATTACGTGAAATTATTTATCAAATGCTAACGCAAAATGGACCTTCTCCTCAAGCTCCCTTTGAGGATTTTTCTTGCTTACAGCCTATTAAAGACTATAAAGTACGCCATGCTGCAACACTATTACCCTTTGATGCAACGATGGACTGTATTCAACAAATTGAAAGAAATAAATGCTCAAATCACAGTTTCGACAAAAAAAGATGACTCGAAATTACACCGGTGCTTGGCAAAAAACACCTGGACGATTATTGGGAATTTTCTTTATACGTTTCTATCAAATAACACTTTCGAGTCTTATAGGTAATCAGTGTCGCCATGCCCCAACTTGTTCAGAATATATATATGAAGCGATCGCACGCCATGGGCTTTGGGCTGGTGCATGGATGGGACTCTTTCGTATCATACGTTGTGGTCCCTTTGGAACAGATGGCTTTGATCCAGTCCCCCCTTCGCTTGGAAATTCTTGTTGTTTTTATAAACCTTGGCGTTATTGGAAAATTTCTGACAAACACAATAAATAATCCTTTTCTTTTTTCATATGTATTGATAGAAAAGATAGTCTATAAGCTTTTTACTCAATTTTCACGAAACCATCCGCAATCGTTGGCGGAATTGGATTAAGAGGGTGTTTTTATGTCTTGCTCTGTTTCTCTTTCTTTTCCCGATGGTTCAAAACGTAATTACCCCACCGAAATGACAGGCTTGGAATTAGCAGAATCCATTTCTAAATCACTCGCAAAAAAAGCAGTCGCCTATAGTCTTGATGGCATCATGCGAGATTTATCGGATCCATTGGGACAATCTGGTCAAGTAGAGATTATCACTCGAGAAGATTCACGGGCTCTTGAGCTCATAAGACATGATTGCGCCCATGTCCTTGCTGAAGCAGTGCAAGAACTCTTTCCTGATACACAAGTGACAATAGGTCCTGTCATAGAGAATGGGTTCTATTATGACTTTGCACGCCAACAACCTTTTACGTTGGATGATCTTACCGTCATTGAAAAGAAAATGCGTGAAATTATTCAACGCAATAAACCTTTTAGAAAAGAAATTTGGTCTCGTGAAAAAGCAAAAAGCGTTTTTTCTGAGAAAAAGGAATTTTATAAAGTTGAACTTATTGAAAGCATCCCAGACAATCAAGATTTAAAAATCTATTATCAAGGAGAATGGTTTGATCTTTGTCGCGGACCACACATGCAATCGACAGGGCAAATTGGCAATGCTTTCAAATTAATGAAAGTCGCAGGAGCTTATTGGCGTGGCGATGCAAATAATCCTATGCTTACGAGAATTTATGGAACAGCATTTGCGCATGAAAATGACTTAAAAGCCTACCTCCATATGCTAGAGGAAGCTGAAAAACGTGATCATCGCCGTTTGGGACGTGAAATGGATTTGTTTCATTTTCAAGAAGAAGGGCCAGGAATGATTTTTTGGCACCAAAAAGGCTGGAAAATGTTCCAAAACTTGATCAACTATATGCGTAGACGCCTTGATGATCATCAATATGCTGAAGTTAATGCACCACAAGTTCTCGATCGATCTCTTTGGGAAATATCGGGGCATTGGGGTTGGTATAAGGAGAACATGTTCAAAGTAATTCCAGCAGCAGAAGATGCAGACCATGGGAATGTTTATGCTCTTAAACCAATGAATTGTCCTGGTCATGTGCAAATTTTTAAACATGGTTTAAAATCTTATCGTGATTTGCCTATTCGACTTGCTGAGTTTGGTCTTGTTCATCGTTATGAACCTTCAGGCTCTTTACACGGTCTTATGCGTGTGCGTGGCTTTACTCAAGATGATGCGCATATTTTTTGTACTGATGAACAATTAGCCGATGAATGCCTGAGTATTAATGATCTTATTTTATCAACTTATGCCGATTTTGGCTTTAAAGAAATCAGTCTTAAGCTTTCAACGCGTCCAGAAAAACGCGTTGGATCTGATGCGTTATGGGATCATGCAGAAAATATTATGCAATCTGTCCTTAAAACGATTGAAACAAAATTTGCGGGACAAATCAAAACAAGTATTCTTCCGGGTGAAGGAGCCTTTTATGGTCCAAAATTTGAATATACATTAAAGGATGCTATCGGTCGTGAATGGCAATGTGGAACGACACAAATAGACTTTAATCTCCCTGAACGTTTTGGGGCATTCTATATTGATAAAAACTCAGAAAAGCGCCAGCCTGTTATGATTCATCGCGCCATTTTTGGATCAATGGAGCGTTTTCTTGGTATATTAATTGAAAATTTTGCTGGGCATATGCCACTTTGGCTTGCTCCAGAACAAGTTGTTGTTGCAACAATTACAGCCGAAGCCAATGAATATGCCCAAAAAATAACAGCAAAGCTTAGAGCTGTTGGGCTTTCTGTAACAACAGATCTTCGCAATGAAAAAATTAACTATAAAATACGAGAACATTCTTTACAAAAAGTTCCCGTCATTTTGGTCTGTGGTAAACGTGAAGCTGAAACAAACAGTGTAAATATGCGTTGCTTAGGAAGCCCAAATCAAACTCTTTTATCTGTAGAAGATGCCATTAAGCAACTCTCAAATGAGGCAACACCTCCTGATTTACAGCGTGTAATAAACGCATAACATCACAAAAGGTCGTAGAATATTAATCTTTACTATAAACGGTCATTTATAATCTCCAAAAAAATCATGAATCATAATCCATAAGAAAGGTTGATGATAAGATTGAATGTGGGAGCTATAAGCTGTTTAAAAGTAAACCATAAGCACGCGCATATTAACAATAGCAATTAATCTTTTACTTTATTGGTGATACACAGAAAATCATTATGATAATTAGTACAACCTTAGGCAAGAAAACTGAAAACAAGATTATCACAAATATGTAACTGAGTTGAATAATGATGTGTCTTATTCGTAAGATATTCTTATAAAAAAGATAACAATTTGATTTATAATGATATATATCTACCGCTATTTATCTTAAACGAGAATCTTCAATATCATAGGATTTTTTCATTTTAAATTTATTTATATTAAATCAATCAAAATTATTCGTTTGCATGTAATAATTCGAATCTGTGCCATATGAATAAAAACTATTTAGAAAGAGTTTTTAAAATGTCTACAATAATGCCCCGTCTCAAATAGAAGGGTCGTCGTGCATACTGGGAAAGCGCGCTTACATATCATGATGATGTCATCTTGTTACTTATAAATGTAAAGATGGAAGGGCTTAATGGCTTTATCGTTATGCCCTTTACATATAATCGCGAAATGGGCTTGAGAAGCTGTAAGAAATACCCTTTAACAGAGTACGTGAATTGATAACCCGATAGCATTCTATACGATAAAAGAATCCGCAACTTTGCTGACCAGATATTGCTTTAACATCCCTTGAGAGTTTAGTTATAAAGCTAAACTAAAGAAAAATAACAAAGTTTGGCGTTTATTCTTTCCTCTCTTTATATCTAACTAAATTTAATTTTTTTAAAAAAAATTAGTCAACGACAGATACATAGTAGGTTAGTGGTTGATCCGAGTTATATGCATAAAACGTCTGAATATCTCCACGAAACACATTACCGCGCAGATGCTCAATGTTGCGACTTACAACAAACTTTTAAAACGTAAATTTCATTAAAAAAAGAAGCAAAGTATAAAATATTATTGTTATCGAGCTCTATCAAGAACACGCTTACATTCCATGAGTTCAAATAGGATTTCTTGCAACAATGCTTTATCGGTTTTATCTTTATAAAGATTCACGGAACCAATAGCTGTTTCTTCCTCATTCCTCATGAAACTCAAAAGCCCAAAAGAAGACTTTTTTAGTTTATTGCTCGTATTTTCAAAAATTTGTCCTGCATGTCTTTTCTCTATAACCACATTCATGGCATCAAGATCGCCATGACCAAATGCAGCCACAAAAGCAACACCGTTCTCTTTCAAAAGACGTTGCACACCTTTTATCGTATAGCCTTGATCATACAACAACCGCTTAATACCATTGAGTAAATCAACATCGACTGGACGATAGTAGCGCCTCCCTCCCCCGCGTTTCATTGGCTTAATCTGCCTAAAACGTGTTTCCCAAAATCTTAAGACATGCTGCGGAAGCTCCAGTAACTCGGCTACTTCGCTAATTGTACGAAAAGCATCAGAGCTTTTATCCATTTTGCAACACCTTATCTAAAGCACGACAAATAATTTGATAATGACTCATTGCGTCTCAATTTCTCAACAAGATTAGTCAAAAATAAGACCTTGACTTCTTACTAAATAGCCTTTTTTCAATACAAATCTTTATTCTATACACTTTTTAACAAATACCAAACATTATCACGATATTTATTTATGGAATATCATTTTTCTGTTTTGCACGATGTGAATCTAAAATTCTCTGTTTAAGGACATTCGCAGCCTTAAATGTCACAACACGTCGCGGCGGAATAGGTGCTTCAACACCTGTTTTGGGATTTCGTCCAACACGTTCATTTTTACTGCGAACTTGAAAAGTTGCAAAAGAAGATAATTTAACCGCTTCACCTCTTACAAGTGAGTTGCAAATCTCATCCAAAATCAATTCGACTAAAGCTGCTGATTCAGTATGTGACAAGCCCACTTTTTTACAAACTACGCTCGCTAAATCTGCACGCGTTACTGTCTTACTTGTCATTATAACCACCTATTCAAATATTAAAAATTACAAAATGACTTATACGTTTTATTCAAATATGGTCAAGCACCCATAATTTACCAACGAATAAGAACTGCTCCCCACGTAAACCCACCACCCATGGCTTCTAACATAACAAGATCTCCTTTTTTTATTCTTCCATCGCTAACAGCTGTTGTTAAAGCCAATGGAACGGAGGCTGCAGAGGTATTACCATGTTGATCAATGGTAATCACAACTTTATCTGGAGAAATTCTCAGTTTTTTAGCAGATGCTTCAATAATACGCCTATTAGCTTGATGCGGTACAAACCAATCTAGTTGTGAAGAATCTATACCTGCCGCTGTAAAACAGTCATCAACCACATCTGTTATCATACCAACAGCATATTTAAAAACTTCCCGTCCTTCCATACGCAAATAGCCTACCGTTTGTGTTGTTGAAGGCCCACCATCAACATACAGCTTATCGATATGAGCACCATCAGAACGCAGTCTCGCAGACAATATGCCACGCTCAAAAATACTTTGCTCTTCAGTTTCTTGTGCTTCCAAAACAGCCGCCCCTGCACCATCACCAAATAAAACACATGTCGTACGATCTTTCCAATCCAAGATTCGAGAAAATGTATCGGATCCAATAACTAAAATCCTTTTAGCAGCTCCACAGCGTACATAAGCATCTCCTGTTGTTAAAGCAAAAATAAAACCAGAGCACACCGCTTGAATATCAAAAGCAAATCCATGGCTCATCCCCAAAGCATATTGAATTTCAACAGCAGAAGCAGGAAAAGTTCTATTGGGTGTTGAGGTTGCTAAAATAATACAATCAATGTCTTTTATTGTTAAACCAGCATTTATAAGGGCTTCTCGCGCAGCCTCAATGCCTAAAGAAACCGTTGTTTCATTTTTATTAGCAATATAACGTTGATGTATTCCAGTACGTTGAACAATCCATGAATCTGACGTTTCAACAAACTTTGCAATCTCATCATTTGACAAGCTTTTTTGGGGCAAAGCACTTCCTACACCACGTATAATTGATCGAATCATTCAGCTCTCACCTTTTTTTTAGATTTTTCATTTTTATTATAAGAGCTTATCATAAGGCTTCCTCATTCATCACCGTATCATCTTCTTGATTAAAAAGTGTCTCTTTATTCTCATGAAACCATCGTAAATCAGCCGTTATTTTTTGCAAAAGTTCATTATGAACCATCTCATAACCAACACGGATAGCAGAAGCAAAACCATTAGCATTGGCACTGCCATGGCTTTTTATGACAACACCATTCAAACCTAAAAGCACTCCTCCATTTACCCTATCGGGATCCATTTTATGTTTCAGTATACGAAAAGCATCTCGTGATAAAAAATAACCAAGAGATGTTAAAAAAGAACTGCGCATTGCAGAATTTAAAATCTCTGCTATTTGTCGTGCCGTTCCTTCTGCAGTTTTTAAAGCAATATTACCAGAAAATCCTTCTGTTACAACAACATCGACTGTTCCTTTTCCAATGTCATTACCCTCAACAAATCCTTTATATTCCAATCCTTCTAATGACACTTCACGCAATATCATCCCTGCTTTTTTAATTTCATAAAGTCCTTTAGCCTCTTCCACTCCCACATTTAAAAGGCCAACACTTGGTTTTTCAGTATGATATAAAGCGCGAAACATTCCCGCTCCCATAACCGCCAAATCAACTAACTGACGAGCTGAGGCACCAATCGTTGCTCCAATATCTAAAACGATACTCTCATTGCGAAGTGTAGGCCAAATACCTGCAATACCAGGACGTTCAGCCTCTGCTAACATTTTTAAACAAAAATAAGACATGGCCATAAGCGCCCCCGTATTACCAGCAGAAACACAAGCATCAGCTTTACCATTTTTTACCGCTTCAATAGCATGCCACATGGAAGATTTACCACGCCCATTGCGAAGCGCTTGGCTTGGTTTTTCATCCATGCGTGTATAACTTTCTGTAGGATAAAAGCGCGATACAGAATCCAAACTGGGGTATTTTTTTAAAATCGGCTTAACAATCTCCTCTATCCCATAAAACAGAAAATAAACATTTGATAATCTTTTTTGTACAATTGCTGCTCCTGCAATAGCTGCTTTTGGACCACAATCACCGCCCATGACATCTACAGAAATTCTAATCACGCTTGCATATCCCACATCTTTTTTTCACTAAAGTCTTTAAACATATATTATGATTTTTTGCTCCTGAATACTTATCAAGCATACCTTATGAAAACAGATTTGTAGAAAATACTGTTTTTATCATAGTATACAATAGATAACTTTTTTGTGTTTTTACAATTACTTCAAATTTTTTAAAACAAAAAATGGCGAATTTTTTTGCTCTGCTTCTTCTAAATTTTTAACCACATGTATATTTATCCCCTCTTTACGTGGATAATGATTAATAGACAACTCAAAAAATTCTTCCATGAGTGCACCAATATCAATTTTGTCATCATAAAAAACTTCTGGGGTATCAAGCCCCTCCACATCTAAAAATAATTCTCGTGTATCATCTGATATTTTTGGCTTCATCAAATCTGAATCTTCAGGAACAAAAACAACCTCAATATTTTCACGGAGAAAATTTTCTAATGGTTCTAATGTCACAACACATAACTGCACTATACGCGCTTGTAACAAACCTTTTATACGCACGCCGTGCTTTTTCCACGGAAAAATATGGAATTTTCCCTCACAAGATTTTACTTCAACTAAATCATGGTTCTGAGCTAAATGTGTACATTCTTTTTTATTTGCGCAAAGATGAACTCTGATCCCTTTAGCAGGAAGAGAACGTACGGATATTTGATAAGCCAAAGCAAATGTCATTTGAGAAACATTTTGAACATTCATTGACAACTCCTAAATATGAAAACATATAAAGCACAGTGCTTTGATTTAGCTCAAGGGAATTTTATCATTTTTTTCTTTTCTAAAGAAATTCTATATGGCATAATTCGCTCTATAACAGGGAAACTCAATGTAAGCTACGGTAGACTTAAGCTAAAATCAGAAAAGACTTGAGGTTGCCTTCTTGTCGTACATCTCAGTATAAAAAGGAGATATCATTGTTTCAAATGCCTCACATATTGGCCTTAATCAAACGTAAATTGTTTGTTGGTCTGTCAATAGCAAGCATCGTGACACTTGCGGGTTGTAGTTTGCTTGATTCCTCTGGGTCAAGCCAAGTTTATAGAGAGGGCTATATTCTTGGTAAAAATGCTCTAAGTTCTATTTCCATTGGTTCAAGTCAAGAACAAGTTCTTTTAACTTTAGGAACCCCTTCCTTAAAAACAAATTATGATAATGAAGTTTTTTATTACATCTCACAAACACGCTATCGTGGGATGCAATTTATGAAAACAAAGATTATTGATCGAAAAGTCTTAGCTATTTACTTCAATGGAAACCATCAGGTTGCAAAAGTTGCTAATTACGGTTTACAAGACGGTCAGGTATTTGATTTTATTACAAAAACAACACCGACGGTAACAAAAGAACATCCTTTCTTAATTCAAATTATAAAAGGCCCTGCGAATCCGCCTGCTCCTCACTAAGATATATAACTCTGCATACCGTTTTAATATTATTAGGTCTGATTTTATCAGGCCTAATAATGCAGGAAATTGTAATTTTTAGGATCTAACTTTTTTTGCCATACTGTCGAGAACTGCATTAACAAGTTTTGGCTCATCTCCTTCAAAAAACGCTTTGGCTATATCAACATATTCATTCATCACAACCGCAACAGGAACATCTTTACGATTGATCATCTCCCATAAAGCTGCTCGTAAAATTGCGCGCAATATAGAATCAAGACGAGAAAGAGACCATTCTGTGGAAAGCTGTTGATGAAGCAAAGGGTCAAGCTGCTTTTGATCTTTTACAACACCCGTTATAATTGCCAAAAACCATTGAAAATCAGCTTCAAGATACTGATCTCCATCAATATCTTTTCCCAAACGATAAGCCTCATATTCAGCTGCCGTTTCCATCACTCCCGAACCTACAATATCCATTTGATAAAGTGCTTGAACTGCAGCCAGTCTTGCTGCTCCACGTTTATTGGCTGAACGCGGAAAATGTCTGCTTTTTATATCAGCCATATTTAACGATTATCTCCAAATTTCTTTTTTAGAGCGATCATGCATAAAGCAGCTTCAGCCGCAAAACCACCTTTATTTTTTTCATTTTGTTTTGCACGCGTCCATGCTTGCTCTTCATTTTCAACAGTTAAAATACCATTTCCAATGGCTAAGTGCTTATGAACAGTTAAATCCATCAATGCCCGACAAGAATCATTAGCAACAATTTCAAAGTGATATGTTTCACCTCGAATAACACACCCCAGTGCAACATAACCATCATAAGATATCTTATTTTGTTCAGCAAAAGCTATTGCCGCTGGTATCTCTAAGGTGCCTGGAACCGTTATAATATCATAACTTACTTCAGCTTTTTGCAAAGCACTCACAGCACCTTTCAAAAGCGCATCAGAAATATCTTCATAAAAACGTGCTTCAACAATCAATACGTGAGATTTTTTACGTATCTCTTTCATCATAACGGAATTCCACAAAAAACGAATCAAAAAACTCAAAACTATAGAGCATAAAACTCTAAAGACGATCAATAGAGTTGTTGCTTATTTATCTTCTCTTTTAAAAGCTAAAAGCTTAGCAGCATAGCGAGCAAGTTGATCAATTTCCAGATTGACCCAGTCTCCAGTTTTAGCTTGTCCCCAAGTTGTTATTTCAAGCGTATGGCGAATAATTAGAACATCAAAAACACAATCATCAACACCATTAACAGTCAAAGATGTTCCATTAAGTGCAAGAGATCCTTTAGGAACAATGAAAGGCATAAATGGTTTTGAAACTTTTAAATAAAAACGAATTGCATCCCCTTCATTTTTTTGTTCAATAATTTCAGCCAAACCATCAATATGACCAGAAACCAAATGCCCTCCCATTTCATCACCCAATTTGAGCGAACGTTCTAAATTAACAAAAGTTCCTTTTTTCCATTGGGAAAGATTCGTTAAACGTAATGCCTCTTCCCATGCTTCAACAACAAACCAATTGAAATCTCTTTGTTTAAATCCTCGTTCCACAATTGTCAGACAAATTCCTGAACACGCAATTGATGCACCAATTGCTAAACTTTCTATAGCATAGCGTGTCGTAATCTTTAAACGTATCCCTTGTTTTAAAGACTGAACATCTTCAACACAACCGATATCCGTTACAATTCCTGTGAACATAATGTCTTACGTCTCCATTTATAAAAACGGTCATTTCCAAACATTCTTGTCTCAACTTTATGAAACTGCGAAAGATAATTTCCAAAATGAGGAGATTCAATACGATTTTCTCCTAAAACAACAGGGCTATAAAAACATATCAAATGATCAACACAACCAGCATTCAAAAAGTTTTCCCCTGTTTTTACCCCCCCTTCCAGTAAAACACTATTAATCCCATGCTTATAAAGCATCTGTAAAAGCGCAAAGGGTTCTACACAACCATTATTCATCTCTATCGAATAAATAGACACACCATATTGCTCCAATGCATTTTTTTTGCTTTTCTTTGAAAGATTACTATCACAAATAACCCAAGTCGGAATTTTTATAGCAGTTTGAACAACTTTTGCATCAAGGGGGATGGATAAATCTGCATCTAAAATAATACGAATTGGTGAGCGTATCTCCATCCCTGGCAAACGGCAGTTAAGTTGTGGATCATCTGCTAGTATAGTACCAAGACCAACAAGGATAGCATTATTTTGAGCTCGTAAAATATGCGTATGAGCATGAGAAAGCGTTCCACTAATTTTTACGCCCCCCTTCTCTTTTTTCCCCACACCATTATCGGCAGAAATTGCCATTTTGAAAGTAACAGCACAGCGTTGTACCTTCCTTATACACCAATGTGTCCATAAAGCTTCAAAAGCTTCTTCAGCTAAAATGCCCTCAACCACTTCAATACCAGCCGCACGCAAAAGAGAAAGTCCACGACCATTCACACGTTTATCACAATCAGTCAGAGCAACAACAACCCGAGAAATACCTGAATCAATAAGGGCATTAACACACGGAGAAGTTTTTCCATAATGTGCACAAGGTTCTAAAGTAACATAAACAGTCGCTCCTTGAGCCAAAGAACCAGCCATGCATAAAGCTTGCACTTCCGCATGAGGTTTGCCATGAAGAGCAGTTACGCCATAGCCAACAATAGACGGCTCTTCACCGTCACTGTTTTGCACAACTAACGCACCCACAGAAGGATTCTCACCTGTAAGTCCCACATGACGCTCTGCTAAACGAATAGCTGCAGCCATAAACCTTTCATCTTGCATTTTTTTATTCATCAAAACGAGATTCTGTATCCGCTATACTCTTTGACAACTCATCAATAACATCGTGAAAATCGCTTGCATTACGAAAATCTCGATATACAGAAGCAAAACGGATATAAGCAATATCATCTATTCTTTTCAATGCTTCCATTACAAGATGTCCAATTTTCTCTGAAGCTATCTCTGGTTCCCCCGCACTTTCAAGCTGACGCACAATGCCAGAAATTGCTCGTTCAATATGATCAGGATCAATATTACGCTTACGTACTGCCACATCAACCGATCGCATTAACTTATCACGATCGAACGGCTCACATCGTCCACTTTTTTTAGTTACTAAGAGCTCACGCAGTTGAACACGTTCAAAAGTTGTAAAGCGGCCACCACAGACAGAACATACACGGCGGCGGCGAATAACCGCCCCCTCTTCCGCGGGACGTGAATCCTTAACCTGTGTATCCTCATATTGACAGTAAGGACAGCGCATTTCTTTTATATCCTCAATGTGCGCTAAGATAAGCGTAAAGAGGAAATTGATTGGTTATCTCTTCCACCTTTTTCTTAACAGACATCTCAACAGCATGATTATCTTCATCATTTGTTACATTCCGAAGACCATCAAGAACTTCTGCGATTAGATGACCAACTTGAACAAATTCTTTTTCTAAGAAACCACGTGTTGTAGCAGCAGGTGATCCCAAACGAATTCCCGATGTAATAGATGGCGTTTCAGGATCAAAAGGAATGCCATTTTTATTGCAGGTAATATGAGCACGTCCTAAAGCCAATTCGGCACGTTTTCCTGTTAGATTCTTCGAACGTAAATCAACCAACAATAAATGATTATCTGTACCCCCAGAAACAATATCAAAACCATTACTCTGTAATGTTTTTGCTAACGTTTTCGCATTAGCAACAACATTGGCACTGTAACTCTTGAAAGAAGGACGTAAAGCTTCCGCAAATGCAACAGCCTTTGCCGCAATCACATGCATCAAAGGTCCCCCTTGAAGACCAGGAAAAATAGCAGAATTAATTTTTTTGGATAAAGCCTCATCATTTGTCAAGATCAAACCACCCCGAGGACCTCGAAGCGATTTATGTGTTGTTGTCGTTACAATGTGCGCATGGGGAACAGGTGAAGGATGCACGCCCCCAGCAACAAGACCAGCAACATGAGACATATCAACGAGGAGATAAGCACCAATCTCATCTGCAATTTCACGGAATCGTTCCCAATCCCAGAATCGAGGATAAGCTGAGCCTCCAGCTATAATAAGTTTGGGTTTACGTTCTTTTGCAAGCCGTTCAACTTCCTCCATATCAATAATCTGATCTTCTTGACGCACACCATAGGAAACAACGTCAAACCATTTTCCTGACATGTTGACAGATGAACCGTGGGTTAAATGACCACCAGCATTTAAATCCAGCCCCATAAATGTATCACCCGGATAAAGTAAAGCCAAAAAGACAGCTTGATTCATTTGACTACCAGAATTAGGCTGCACATTAGCAAAAGCAGCCCCAAAAAGCTGTTTGGCTCTTTCAATAGCTAAATCTTCAACGACATCAACAAATTGACAACCGCCATAGTAACGCTTTCTTGGATAGCCTTCTGCATATTTATTGGTTAAAACTGACCCTTGCGCTTCAAGAACGGCTCTTGAAACAATATTTTCTGAAGCAATCAGCTCAATCTCATGCTGTTGACGCCCAAATTCATCTCTAATGGCATCAAAAATTGCGCTATCAGCAGTTTGTAAATTATCATTAAAAAAGCGCTTTTGTGTGTCATTTTCTTGCTGAGTCATAAAACGTGTTCCTAATATTAAAAGATAAAATCACTAAACGATAACACAGCACAACATGTAAACAAAACATTTTAACCCCCTTACACTTAAAAAATAATGATACAAATATTTAAGTAATGATACAAATATTTATTTGTTATCTTATTTTTCGTGACAGAAACCACAAAAAAATGAGGTTAAACTTCTTCTTTTACACTCTTATTTGTTTATACTTTTTATGAAATATCTTTAATATAAATAAATTCAATGATTTAAGTTAATAATGATTTAGAATAATTAATAATACGAAAAGCTGGATATCGTTAAGATAAGTTAAGAAAAATTTTATCAAGGCAAGAAAGAATGGTAACCAAAGTTTTTATTGATGGTGAACACGGCACAACCGGACTACAAATACAAAAACGCTTAGAAAAGCGTACAGATTTAGAATTACTCTCTCTTGCTCATAAGGACCGTCATAATGTTCATCTGCGGCAAGACTATCTTAATCAAACCGATATTGCTATTTTATGTCTTCCAGATGATGCAGCACGTAAAACGGTTCATTGGCTTAAAAGGAATAAAAACATTAGGGTTATTGATAGCTCAACAGCCCACCGTGTCGCACCAAACTGGGTCTACGGTTTTCCTGAAATGACAAAAGGCCAAAAAAAACGCATTCAAGCAGCCCATTACGTATCTAATCCTGGCTGTTATCCGACCGGTGCCATTAGCTTGATTCGCCCCCTTCGCGAAGCAGGATTGCTAGACGCCGATTATCCCATATCGATTCATGCAATCTCTGGCTATACCGGTGGTGGAAAGCAATTGATCACAGAAATGGAAAATCAATCTCAAGAAAATATTCCGGAAAGTTATTTTATCTATGGACTCAATCTTGAACACAAACATGTGCCAGAAATTAAACTCCATGGACAAATCAACCACACGCCACTTTTTATACCCAGTGTTGGTCGTTTTCCTCAGGGCATGATTGTGAATCTTCCACTGCACCGTCATTTATTTACAAAATCAGCAAATTGTTCTGATCTGCGCGAAATTCTTACAAACCATTACGATGGACAAAATATCATTTCAGTTGCATCACAAGAAGAGACCTCTTCTCTTCAAAGACTAAATCCTGAATGTTTTGCCAATAAAGATGGTATGAAACTATTCGTATTTGGAAATGATCACGAAGGAATTTTTAATCTCTGTGCCCTCTTTGATAATTTAGGAAAAGGCGCCTCTGCTGCTGCTATCCAAAACCTCGATTTAATGCTTTCAGGCAATTAAACGCTATCTGGATACACACTTTTATTCAGCAACGCGATAGGCCCCTTTTGTTGCTCGCCAGTGCGCAACCGCAAAACATAACAATGCTAATGCCATACTTTGATGAATGAGTCCCAAACTTATTGGAACATGATGTAACAGCGTCAAGATTCCCAAAAGCGCTTGGATAATAATCATAATACAAATAAGAAATGCCCGGCGCGAGTGCGTTGAATGCGGAATATTTTTTTGCACATAGAAAGCATGAAAAACCGAGACAATAAATAAAAAATAAGCAAAAAACCGATGCACAAATTGAACCGTTAAAGAGTTTTCGAATAAATTGAGCCAAATAGGGCGATGTTCTAACAATCCATCAGGAATAATCTGACCATCCATAAGCGGCCATGTATTATAAACTTTTCCAGCATGAAGCCCTGCGACCAAAGCCCCCAAATAAATCTCTATTAAGACAAGAATAACAAGCCAAGCCGCGAAATATTGCACTCTTTTATTGGCAGGCTTTTCTGAATATTCTGCCAGTCCTCGAGATAAATAAGTAACAAAAATAATAACCAAACATGCCGTTATAAGATGAAATGCCAAACGATATTGGCTCACACTTGTTAAATTACTTTGTCCAATCCCTGAAGCAACCATCCACCAACCGATAAAACCTTGAAAAGCGATAAGAATTGGCACGACAATAAGCGGCAGTAAAATATTTTTTTCAATACGCTTTGTCGCCCAAAACCAAATCAGTCCCAATAAAGCGACAAGACCAACAAGACGTCCGAGAACACGATGTGCCCATTCCCACCAAAAAATAACCTTAAAAGCACTTAAAGTCATATCGCGATTAAGCAGTTTATACTGTGCTATCTGTTGGTATTTTAAAAATTCCTCTTGCCATTGTTCAATACCAATTGGTGGTATAATGCCATGAATTGGCTTCCATTCGGTTATTGATAATCCTGATCCTGTTAAACGGGTTGCGCCCCCTACCAAAACAATTGCCAAGCAAAGCAATAAAATAGTATAAAGCCACACCTGAATTTGCTTTCGATTTTTCTTCTGCACAGGTGTCAAAATGCTCTCGTTAAATTTTTTTACTGCCATCTATGATTGCCCCACGCTTTTCTCCAAATGCACATGCATTTAAAAGTTTAAACATTAAACCTTTATAGGATAATATCTACTATAACCTTAGAAAAATACAAGAACACCACGATAATATACGATACATATGTATCTTTTTTTTAAATTTATGCTGTAATAATGCGATAAACAGTCTTTGGAAAGGAATTGACCATCCGCATCATCCAATCCTGTTTATTCAGAACAGTATTACAAATATAATAGTCTGTTAGCTCTGCAAATTGCTCAACCCCATATTGGGGTTCGCTTGCCATCTCTAAAATGATAAAATCGTACTCTTTTTTAAATTCTTGTAATATATGAGAAATATCATTTGAAAAATCTTGTGCAGAAACAGCGCTCGTTAACCCCTGAGGGAGAATATCAACCCCCGTATCATAATCACGGTAAATGACATCATGAAACTGGGCATTGCCTGTTAAAATATCACTCAGTCCTCGATGTGGACCAATGACTTTCTCTATTTGTTGACCAGAAATATCGACCAATAAAATTGTTTTGTTCTCTTTTGCAAGATTAAGTGAAAGCTTTGCCGCTGTCCGTGCTGCCTCTGATCCAATGATTGAAATAACGGTTGAAGCACACCATTTCAAGACATCAGATAATCCTTCTATCGTAATAAAAGCCTCAAGATTTTTTGTTTCTTGAGAGACTAAAATATTCTGATTCTTCTTAAGAGAATTTTCTTTTGATCTCAAATCCTCTTCTGAGTGTTGCTCTCTTTTTCTTCTAAAGCACGGATAAAATAACATTATTCCAAGAAAAAGAGTAATGAAACTCACCAATGCACTCACAAGAATATTTTTTCCATAAAGAGATATAAAAGAAATTGGTGCTAATTTTGTTGGCATCACCACTTGGATCTTTGTATTTTTCAAGAGAAGAGAAGCATCATTCGAATCAATGACTTCTTCTTTCCCTTGAGCAGACTTAGTTATTGCTTTGTTTTGTGCATCAATTGCTGCTTTTATTTTATTTTCAAATTCATTAAATATTTGACTTAAAGATTGGAATTGATCTTTGACAAAAGAGCTCATTCTTTTTTTGAGCTGTTTTTCCAATTCCGTTGTAATAGCCTCATCTGAATGAATTTGATAAACGATCTGTAAAATTTTATTTTTCAATTGTTGAGAAATAGCCTCTAATTCTGCAGTCATTGCCTTAATTTGAGGATGCGTCCACCCCAATTGCGCAGCCATATGGGCTCTTTGCGTTTCCAAGAGATCACGTTTAGCTTCCAAAGCAACAATTGCTGAATTTTTTGCAATAAACGATAAAGACAGTAAAGATTGCCCCTTTTCACGCATCATATTAATTGTTGCATTCAAACTTGTTAAATGAATACGCTTTAAAGTTACTTGCGTTAATTGCATTGAAAGATCATGAAGCTCTGTTTGTTTTACACTATGTTGAATAAACGAATCGATCGATCCACGAAATTCCTGCATAATATTAACGATTGCAGTATTATCATATTGTTTGTCTTCTAACTTCTCATTTAACAAAGACTGTTTTTGGGACGTGACTGCTTGTGAAAATGCGGAAAACCAAGTTTCCACCCCCTGTTGAGCAGCTTCAAGTGTTTCAGCTTCAAAAGTAAGATCAATAAGGTTACCATGACGGGATAAATGGATATTTCCTTGATTTTGTTTCCAATAAGAATCCCTTAGAGAAACATGCGAATCATCTAAGAATAGAGACTTTGAAAATAAAAAGGCGATAATATTGTCTTGTTTTTCAATCGGGAGTGGCTTTCCTACAGAATCAGATAATGAGAATGTTAAAGTTGCTTGGTAGCCACGGGGCTGAATAAAATAATACATCCAAATCAAAGAGATACACAGAATTAATAACAGCAAAATAATCACAATGTTTCGCCATACTGTGTATATAAACAGTCTTTTATTATATTTAAGACTCATCTTTATTTTAACCAGCAAAATACTTCTTCATATTGTTTTATTAAGAGAAAGTAGTAACTATCCTCTTAACTTGCTGTGATATTATTTGGAAATAAGAAAAGCATAAAACTTAAGCAAAGATGTCCAACAATAGCTTAAAAAAAACTAATTCATATTTTTTTTGATGTTCTCTAGTTGCTTTTTTGCTTCAGAAGTAAGAACAGCTCTAATGGTAACAGACCCATCATCATGTCCTTCCTGCATTATTTCCGCAGAATTTTCATAAAACCAATCAATAAGCGACATTTCATGAGATTTTAAAAGATATTCAATGCGTTGAACCTCTCCAAAAATTCGCTTTTCAATGGCTCTTAATAGCTGATCGAGTCCTTCTCCCTTAAGCGCAGATACCATGAAGGCAGGATTTAACCGTGTCTTTGCGCTCGTTTGTAAAACATTCAATTCTTTTTCATCCAACACATCAATCTTATTCCAAACTTCTATGATATGCTCTGTATCATCAATATCGATATCAAGACTTGAAAGCACTTCTAAGACATCTTCAGCATGAGCACGATGATCAAGATCTGACATATCTCTTATATGAAGAATGATATCCGCTTCAACCACTTCTTCAAGGGTTGCTCTAAACGCTGCAATTAAATTTGTTGGTAAGTTAGAGATAAAACCCACCGTATCAGATAAAAGAATAGTTTTTCCATGGGGAAGATTAACTTTGCGCAAAGTCGGATCAAGCGTTGCAAATAACATATTCTTTGCCAAAACATCTGCACCACTTAAACGGTTAAAAAGCGTTGATTTTCCTGTGTTCGTATATCCTACCAAAGCAACAACAGGATAAGATGTTTTTTTTCTTTTTGCTCTATGAAGCGCACGTGTTTTAATAACCGTTGCCAATTCGCGACGAATACGAATAATCTTTTCTTGTAAAAGGCGCCTGTCCGCTTCAATTTGCGTTTCACCAGGTCCACCTAGGAAGCCACGTCCCCCCCGTTGTCTTTCCAAGTGCGTCCAACTGCGCACAAGGCGCCCTTTTTGATAGGACAAATGCGCTAACTCTACTTGCAACCCCCCTTCTTTTGTTCGGGCACGATCACCAAAAATTTCAAGAATTAAAGCGGTTCTATCAATAACTTTACAATTCCATAATTTTTCTAAATTACGCTGCTGTACTGGCGTTAAAAAGTGATCTATAATGGCAAGCTCGATGGAATATTCATTGATATAATCGGCAAGCGCATTTGCTTTACCTTTTCCAAAAAGGGTTGCAGGACGAGGCGTTGCAATGTTAATTGTTTCATAATTAACAACTTCTAACCTTATCGCACGTGCTAACCCCAATGCCTCTTGAACACGAGAAGAAAGAGAACGCTCTCTCAAAGAGTTTTCATTTCTATTTTCTTGGAAAATCGGTATCAAAACAAGCGCACGCACCTGCTTTATAATTTGTGAAAATACCCCTTCTAATCTCTCATTTTCATTTATCATAGCAATCTAAATACTTTATAAATGGGATAAGAAGTTTATCGTAAAGTGATGTGGTTACTCAGGACTTTCTCCTTCAAACATCTGTACAGGCTGTCCAGGCATAATCGTAGAAATAGCATGCTTATAAACCAATTGCGCGTGTCCATCGCGGCGCAAAAGAACACAAAAATTATCAAATGAAGTGACAATACCTGTGAGTTTCACGCCATTAACAAGAAAAATTGTAAGGGAAATTTTTTGCTTACGCACCGTATTTAAAAACACATCTTGCAGGTGTTGTGATCGCTCTGCCATTATTATTACACCTTCATCTCGATTGTATAAAATATTCGTGCATGCATATCGACTGAAAAATATCCAATTGTCAATGTAGAAGCCTCAAATTTTAGCAACAAACAACTGAAATTAGAGAAAAAAAGGCCCCTCACAACAATAATAGAGTACAGCTTACAAAAATCTACCATTAAATTCAAAATTTTTCCACGTTTACTTTTTTATGAGCTTACAATTAAAAAACAGATTTTTATACATCCCAAACATATACGAGATAATGAATGTCCTTCATTTAGAATCAATAGAAGTAAGTGGACAACAACATGTATTATCGATCATCGATATTTTATAGAAACATTCTCACCACACTGTTTTTAAGATTAATAACTGCCATCAAGATTGTCCTTATCTTTAAAGACGATAGGGTGATAAAGTTTTTGATAAAAACAAGTTGTAAACAGTATTTTTGTTTTTGTTCGTGTAAAATAATGAATTGTTTTTATTGTATTTTATAACCCTTTCAACAGAGGTTAAGATACTGCGTTAACTTTATTTTGATAAGTTTTCAATTTTTTTTCCTCAGCATATTCCTTTCTAAATAATTAACAGCTAGTATGCAGAAATTATACGGAAGAGGACGTATCCCTTTATTTCCGTCTGGAAGAGTACGAGGCGAGTATGGCACGCAGAACCAAATTGCAAACATTTGAAGTTGAAGTTGAAGAAGCCCTCACAAAAGCGATGAGCTTTGATTTCAATGATACGGGATTTGAAACGATATCATCCAATAATTCTGAAAATATTGTTGATGTCGATGATTTGGTTCAAAAAATTGCAATAGCAGAAGAAGAATATTTTGCTGAAAACGGTTCTTCAACTTTCATCTCTAATATTCATGATGACGCTGTTATTGATAAATCCGTTGTTGAACAGCTTTTTGCTCCAAAACCTTCATCTGATATTTCAGGGGGAACAGTTCACAATACATTGTTGTCGACAAAACTTCTTCCTGCAAATGATGATATAACAACCCCTATAAGTTTGGGGCCCTTAAAACAACGTTCTTCCTCTCGAATCTATTGGTATACAACAGCACTTAGTGCTTTATGGGCTGCGGGGGGAGCTTTTGTTGCCCATAAACTTGCCCCTACAGCATTTAGCTCCTTATCCAATATCAGCACTTTTATGACATCCTCAACAGGACTCGCTGTAGCAGCCGGAACAGCGATTCCTATCCTTATATCTTGGGGCGTTGCTCAATTAACAAAACGTTCAAACGAATTGCATAATATTGCTCTTCTTATGACGAATGCTGCACAACGTCTTAGTGAACCACAACATCTATCTGAAAAACAAGCTATTGCTATAGGACAAACCATTCGTGAAGAAGTAGCGGCAATGAACGAAGGCATTGAACGTACCCTTGGACGTGCTGTTGAACTTGAAGCAATCATACAAGGTGAAGTTCATAACCTAGAACAAGCTTATGCTGAAAATGAATCGCGCATTCATACACTCATTAAAGAGTTGAGTAATGAACGCATAGCCATTTTGAATCACGCCGATCGCGTACAATCAACAATTAAAGGAACCCAAAAACAACTGAGCGATGAATTTGGCTTGGTTACCTCTAAAATTGTAACCAATGTTGAAAAGCTTGCACAAACCCTTTCTCAAACTTTACAAAAACAAGGTGAAGATCTTGTTGAAAAACTATCCTATGCCGGTGATGGTGTAACAAATCAGCTTGTTGAAAAATTTAACCAAACAACAACACAAATTCAGCAAAAAAACACAAAGTTTTTCGATGAATTAGGAAAAAACTTTGATGGTTTTGCAAAGAAATTTGATTATAATGAGAAACAAATAGAAAAAATCTTTAGTGAAACAGCAGAAAAAGCCGAAGTGCATGCTGCTAAAATTGCAACACATATCCAAACAGTAACCGATCAAACGTTGCATGCTGTCGACGAAAAGTTTAAAGTCCTAGATAACGCTCTTATTGATCGCAATAATCAATCTCTACAAAATTTTGATGAGAAAATCTTAAAGCTTGACGATCAAGCACATAAACTTTCTTCTAAATTTGATAACGTAACCTCAAAAGCAATTGGAGCCTTTGAACAACGTTTAGCAACTGTTGATCTTTCTCTTAAAGAACACAGTAACAGCATCATTGATTCCTTCATAGAACGGAGTCAAGCTTTAGAAGATAATGCTGAAAAACTTGGTAATTTTTTGGAAGCTCATATCTTGAAAATAAATGAAAGTCTCCAGGAAAAAACAGCCGACATTACCCATGCATTTACGAGTGGACGTGAGACTATTCTTTCTGCCATTGATAAAAGTAAAGAAAACTTAAGAGAAGAAATTCAACATGTCGATAATGCCATTGTTGATATCATAAAAGAACGTTCGCAAGATTTTAAATTGCAACTTTCTGATCAACGAACCATCATGGCAGACATGCTCGATAATGAGAAGAATAAAATCACTGATGCATTAAAAAATCAGATTGATGTCTTGGCACAAAATACTTCTCGTATTGAAAAAGTTTTGACTGATAATGTTCAAGTCGTTGATAAACAAGCTGAGAATCATATTGCAAATATTATTCAATGCACAGATAAACTACAAGAAGTCATTGTACAAAGCTGCAATACAACGCAAGATGCTTTAGAAACACAAGCGAAAAATATTGATATCCGTGCCGATGCTCTGCGTGACTCTTTAGCAATTAATAGTTTTTCTCTCAATGAGGTTCTTGCCGATCAAGCACGCACTCTCGAGCAACGCATGGAAACAATCCATAACCTTATCGCAAAAAGTGATATCCGCGTTGATGTTGCATTGAAACAACAGATAGATTTAGTTGAAAGCGCCATTGTTGCCAATAATAAAAACATTACTGAAACGGTTCAAGATCATATTAAAAACTTTGAGAGCCACGTTGAAATTTTAAAGAATACTCTCTCTCAATCGAGTGGTATCTTCTTTGAAACTTTTGAAACGCGTATGGAATTATTCGATACAAATTTAGAAGATCGTGCGCACAAAATTTTTGAACGGACAACAACACTAGAGGCAACATTATCTGAAAAATTTAGCCAAGTCTGTGAAGCCATTGATATGCAAACATCTGTTATTGAGGAACGTTCTGACACGTTAAAAACGTCTCTCATGCTGAATAATGAGCAAAGTCAGATAATTCAACAAGCGCTGGAAAGCAATGTCAATGATATACGTGTTAGCTTAGAAGATTCTGTCAATATAGTCACAGATAACCTGCATGATAAGATTATAAAAGCTTCTGATATTCTTTCTTCTACGGGTGAACGAATTCTCTCATCTGTTACGAATGTTACCGCACAAGCTGAAAATATTCTCTCAGAGTCAGGCAATCGCATTGTCTCAAACGTTAAAAAAACAGTTTATGATACCAGTGAAAAAGTTCTGTCTGTTCTGTCTGAACAAACAGCACATACTGTCGAAGCTTTTGCAACAGCCAGTCATAACGCACAAGCATTATTAAATGAAACAATTCACACATCAACAACAGCAATAGAGCAAATCCTTAATGAGCGTTGTAACGTTCTTCACCACTCTATGCAAAATCTTGAAAATAATTTAGGACATCAGCTCTCTGATGTAACGAGCCGTCTGGAAGATGCAAGAAATCAAACAGCGACACAGATTTCAGAACATGTTGGAAAAATAACAAAACTGACAGATCACTTAAATCAAGCAGCGCAAAGTACAACAGAATCAATTGATTACTTAACACAGCATATTGGTGAACAGCTCTCTCTCTCCACACAAGACGCTGAACAAAGAATTTATGCCCATAATGAATCTTTAGTGAACAGCTTGAACAAAGCGAACTCTGAAACACTTCAAACAGTAACGACTATGAAGGAAGAACTTGTTAATAATGTCTCATCCATCTTAACGCAGTTAAATCAATCAATTTATAACTTCAACGAAAATGGTAATGTTTTATTATCAGCCGTTCAAAATATTGATGGTCAGTTTAATGAAACTACGAACAATTTTTTCCGCAATACAAACCAAGTAGCAGAACGTTTATCAGCCTCAAATCAAGCACTCAATAATAATGTTGAAATTCTGCAAGGACTCTCAAACAATACCTTTGAACAAATTAATCATATAACAAATAATTTTGGTGAACATACCAAAACACTTTCCCAAACTATTCATGTTCTTGAACAGTCTGAAAATTCATTGAATGCAACACTTAAAGAAAAACATAATACGCTTTCTTTATTAAGTGATGCTCTTGTTTCAAAGTCTCATGAAATTAATCAAATGATTGAGCATTATGAAAAAATCTTCAACTTAGCTCTTGAACGTTCTGATAAAAATGCGCGTAACGCCACAGATTCATTCCAAAAATCCCTTAATAAGCTTATTAGTGAAGCGTCAACACGTTTTTCAGGAGCAGCAGAAGATATACGTCGCTCCGCAGATGAAGTTCGTTTAGAATTTTCAAAGATTAATAATGATATTCATGAAAATGCTAAAAAGCTTCCAGAAAAAACAAAAGAAACAACACAAACAATTCGCACAGCTTTGAATGAACAAATTACAGCATTAAAAGACCTCATCAGTGTTATACAAAATGATCAAAAGGACGTAAAAGAACAGTTAATATCGGCATTTCCGACAGCATCAATGTTTAATAAAAGAAGTGAGAGTTCTTCTGAGTCCATTAAAAAAATCATACCCCCTAAACCTGTTTTGCAACAAGATCAAAGCAAAAAAAGACCCAATAAATGGGTGTCGAATCTCTTAGAAAGAGCTTCACGTGAAGAAGAATTTTACGATGAAAATCCAAATGATACTGTTTTAACACCCGTGCAAACAAAAACACGTCCTGAAAATAGTTCTCTTAACTCATTAGCATCGGGTATTTTGCAAGCTATTAATCACAATGCCATTGTTGAACTATGGGATCATTATCAACGTGGACAAAAAAACATTGTAACAGAGCGCCTTTACACTTCGAATGGAAAAAAAATATTTGAAATGATTCAGAAAAAATATATGAGTGATTTTGAATTTAAACGTTCAGTAAATCAATATGTCGCGGATTTCGAAAAGCTCTTACGTGATATATCGCGCAGTTCTGGTTCATCCAACTCAGTTCGCAAATACCTGATCTCAGATACAGGAAAAGTTTATACCATGCTTGCTCATGCCAGTGGGCGAATCCAATAGACAACAAAAGAAGAGAAAAAAGCTATTCTTAAGAAAAGTGGAGAAAATGTTTTTCCACTTTCTCGCTCTCCGGTTGTCTTAATTGCTCCTCATAGAGCGCTTTGCGATTAACTGGAGCTTTGACTTCAAAGATTGATAATTGACATGTGGTTTTCTTTGATAGCCTAAGCGATAACTCTAAAGAGAGCATGATAACTTATCAAATAGCCTATCATTCTAAAAACTATAAAGCTATTTTCTACTTGTTTATCCTTCCTTAAATCATTTATTTTTCATAGTTTTATAAAGGAAAAAATCGGTAACATTATTTTATTGGCTAATTCTCACAACTTTTTGTGCTTTTTATTAAAACAGCTCATAAGAAATATTTCTTTCTTAAAGTTTTTCATTCTCATCATAACTCTTACTTGAAATATGCAAGTAAATATTTTCTATTATAGTAAGAAAATTGGAATTGAATGAATCTTATTGGATTCAAATTTTCTATTCCACATATGAGATGTTTTATTATCAGTTATAAAATAGGACATCATATGGAATAGATGAGTCTCAGGTATAAAATGCGCAAAGACAGCTATTATAGCAACATCTTTTTTTATTAAAATACATACTTGTTCGTATATAAAAAATACAGCTCTAAACGATTGAAAGTTCAATAGAACAATAAACAACACGACTTCCATTTTTAACGTTCCAATTTTTTCATAAAGAGCTAAACAAACAGGTTATAACTTTCAAAGTATTATTGAAAAATTCTCCTACCTACGTTTAAAAACTCTAAATATAAAGATATATTTTATAAAAATCGCATAAAATGAGTAAGAAACACTCTCTTTATTATGTGAGCATTGCAAAAAAAATAATGTCTTGGTAATGTAATCATTAGTAGAATATTTTATTTGTTTTTAGACTCATAAATTTTGATGCGTTTTATTAAGGAAAGAAAAGTAGATGTGCTGCTACCCATGAAATGATTCATGCGCACAAATGAAAAGAAATATGAAACTTATTTTATGCTCCAGAACAATTTTCTCATACTGGAACAGTTTGTTCATGCTCGTGTATTTTGATATTCAGAGAAATGGGGATCTGTTATTAAACAAAACCTTATCGTAAATGGAACACTCATATAAACATATGCTAACTTGGATATCATAAAAATGTCTAGAGAACGAAATAGTAACTTCAGTTTACCAAAAGCTGAACTTGATAGTGCCGCCCTTTTTTATCACCAACACCCCAAACCTGGAAAATTAGAAATACAAGCAACAAAACCTCTTGATAATCAACGTGATTTAGCTCTTGCTTATTCCCCAGGCGTTGCTGCACCATGTCTTGCAATTCATGAAGATCCCAATCTTTCTGCTCAATATACATCTCGTTCTAATTTAGTCGCGGTTATATCAAATGGAACGGCTGTTCTTGGTTTAGGAAACATTGGGCCACTGGCTTCAAAGCCAGTTATGGAAGGCAAAGCCGTTTTATTTAAAAAATTTGCCAATATTGATGTTTTTGATATTGAAATTGATGCACTCGATATAGAGCAAATGGTACAAACGATATCTGCTTTAGAGCCTACATTTGGTGGTATTAATCTCGAAGATATTAAAGCTCCTGAATGTTTTGAAGTCGAAGAAAAGCTGCGTGCTAAGATGAATATTCCCGTTTTTCATGATGACCAACATGGAACGGCCATTATTGTTTCTGCAGCTGTATTAAATGCCTTAAATCTTTCCGGAAAAAAGATTGAAAATGCCAAAATAGTTACCTCAGGTGCAGGAGCTGCTGCCCTTGCTTGTCTTAATCTTTTGGTTCGTCTTGGTGCAAAAGTTGAAAATATTTGGCTTAGCGACTTAGAGGGCGTAGTTTATGAAGGCCGCCAAACCCTTATGGATCGTTGGAAAGTCAATTACGCACAAAAAACTGATGCACGAACTTTATCTGATATTATTGATGATGCGGATATTTTTTTAGGCCTCTCTGCGGGTGGTGTTTTAAAGCCTGAATATCTTAAAAGAATGGCTCCAAATCCACTCATTTTAGCACTGGCTAATCCAGTACCAGAAATTATGCCCGAAGAAGCATATTCTATAAGACCCGATGCAATGATCTGCACAGGGCGCTCTGATTATCCCAATCAAGTTAATAATGTCCTTTGTTTTCCCTATATCTTTCGCGGTGCACTAGACGTAGGTGCGACTGCCATTAATGAAGAAATGAAAATGGCTGCTGTTCATGCGATTGCTGCCCTTGCTCGTGAAGAAACTTCAGATGTTGTTGCACGTGCATACTCAAAAGAACCACCCATTTTTGGGCCAGACTATCTGATCCCCTCTCCTTTTGATCCGCGTTTAATACTGCGTATTGCTCCCGCTGTTGCTAAAGCAGCAATGGCAACGGGTGTCGCACTTCGTCCCATTGAAGATATGGAAGCCTACCATGATGTCCTCAATCGGTTTGTCTTTCTTTCTGGTTTAACAATGAAGCCTGTTTTTGCTGCAGCAAAAACAGCAAAACGTAAACGCGTCATCTATGCCAATGGTGAAGATGAACGTGTTCTTCGTGCAGCGCAAGTTGTTATTGAAGAACAAACAGCAATGCCCCTTCTTATCGGCCGTCCACATGTTGTAGAAGCAAGATTAAAACGCTTTGGTTTGAAAATTCGCCCTAATATAGACTTTGAATTAACAAACCCTGAAGATGATCCACGTTTTCGTGATTATGTTAATTTATTTTTTCATTATACAGGAAGACGTGGTGTGACACCTGAAATGGCCAAAACAATCGTGAGAACATCAACAACCGCTATTGCTGCCCTTGCCGTCATGCGTGAAGAAGCAGATGCAATGATTTGCGGCTTGGAAGGACGTTTTGAACGTCAACTCGAATTGATTGAACAAATTATCGGACTTGATCCTCATGTTCACCGTTTTTCTGCTATGAGTTTGCTAATCTCTCAACAGCGTACTCTTTTTCTCACTGATACTTATGTCAACGAAAATCCTTCTGCAGAAGAAATTGCTGAAATGACTGTATTGGCAGCTCAAGAAGTTGAAGCATTCGGAATAACACCTAAAGCAGCCCTATTATCGCACTCAAACTTTGGTTCTAAAAACACGGAAAGTGCGCGTAAAATGCGCCGTGCAACAGAAATTCTTGCCAAATTACATCCTCATTTAGAAGCTGATGGTGAAATGCATGGTGATGCTGCCCTTTCCAAAGTTTTTCGAGATCGTGTTTTTCCTGATTCTCGTCTTAAAAGTGAAGCGAATTTGCTTGTCTTTCCAACCCTTGATTCAGCCAACATCACGCTCAATACTGTTAAAAGTCTCACAAATGCACTCCATGTTGGTCCCATCTTAATCGGGGCTGCACGTCCCGCTCATATTCTAACGCCTTCAGTAACTTCACGAGGCGTTGTTAATATGACAGCCCTTGCCGTTCTTGCAGCAAATAGAAAAAATAAACTCGTAAAATAAATATACAATAAAACTTCAAGTTTTTTTAAATATTGAGGTATAGTACTTCACATATGATAAAGCTTTTTTCTCTCCAGAAAAGACTGCCATATTTTTGGTTAAGGCTTTTTTTTAAAGAGAAAAAAGGCTAGAAGAACTGTATTATATATATTTTTAATTGACTAACTCTATAATAAGGAATTCATACATTGCCTTCCACATTTGATAAAGTTGCTGATATTATTGCGGAAATCAGTGAAATTGATCGCAATACAATCACCCCTGAAAGTCACACAATTGATGATCTAGGAATTGATAGTCTTGATTTTCTTGATATTGTTTTCGCTATTGATAAAGCTTTCGGAATAAAAGTTCCCCTAGAACAATGGACGCAAGAAGTCAATGAAGGGACTGTTGCCACAGAAGAATATTTTGTTCTTAAAAACCTTTGTGCAAAAATTGATGCTCTCGTTGCCTTCAAACAGGCGGAGTAATTTTTTCACCATGCATGATCAATCTGTATTCATCACGGGTATAGGCCTCATAAGCTCTCTGGGGGAAGGAACGGATCAACATTGGAAACTCTTAAATGATCCAAACTGTAAACCAAACCTAGATTGTACGACTTTCTCACCCTACACAGTTCATCAATTGCCTAACATTGATTGGAGTTTACAAATTCCCAAAAAGAGTGATCAACGGCAAATGGGGACATGGCAACGTCTTGGTACCTATGCGGCTGGTCTTGCTCTTGATGATGCTGGCATAAAAAATAACGAACAATTCACGTCAACGATGGATATGATCGTAGCTGCAAGTGGAGGAGAACGTGATATTACTGTTGATACACAGATTCTTGCTAAAGCACGCACAGTCACCGATCATGCTTCTATGTTGAATGTCGCACTTTCAACCGAGCTTCGTCCAACATTATTTTTGGCACAACTTTCAAATCTTTTGGCAGGAAATATTTCAATAGTTCATAAAGTCACTGGATCATCCCGCACCTTTATGGGAGAAGAAGGCAGTGGACTTTCTGCACTTCAAATTGCTGTAGCCCGTATTCAATCAGGACAAAGTACTCATGCTCTTGTAGGAAGTTCCTATAATGCACAAAGTTATGATATGTTATTGGCTCATGAGCTTGGGGGGCTTTTAACTCATAATGGATGGAATCCGGTGTGGGATCGTGAAATTCACCCTGGTGGTGGTATTATCACCGGTTCTGGTGGTGTCTTTCTGGTTCTTGAAAGTGGAGAGCATGCAAAAAAACGGAATGCACGTGCTTATGCTGAAATTAACCAAATTATTACAGACCAAATAGATAGAACAAAAGTGCCGCTCAAAGAATCAATTGCGACAATGTTGAAAACGGTGGGCGCTGAAGATTCCCTAGCTATTTCGGGAGCCTCAGGTGCTCATAAAGCTACAAAAGCAGAACAAAATGCTCTTGATGATGCTGGTCTATCTTACCGCGGTATTACAACATTATTTGGTTATATGCGAGAAGCACAATTTCCTCTAGCACTTGCTCTTGCTGCACTTTCAATTGAAAAAAAACACTGTTTTCCAGCGTTAAGTCCTCATGAAAAACCTTTTTCTCAAAAAATAAATGAAATATTTGTTACAACTATTGGTATAAAAAGAGCTGAAGGTGTTGTACGTCTTACGGCTGTTTGAAGGGAAATTTCTATCGTGAAATATCATGATCATTTTGGACGTCCACTTGTCGCCATAACGGGAGCCGGCGTCGTGACATCATTGGGAAAAGGAAAACATGAAAATTGGCAAAAATTAACGAGCGGTGTAAGCGGCATTCACAAAATAACGCGTTTTCCTATTGAGGGATTAAATACATATATTGCTGGAACAATTGATTTTCTTAAAGAAAGTACGCTTGGTTCTTCGGCTCTTTCTGAAAAGCTTGCACATCTTGCTGCTGAAGAAGCTTTAGAACAAGCCGCACTTGATAAAACAAACTTTAATGGCCCCCTTTTTTTAGCAGCACCTCCTGTTGAACTTGAATGGAAAGCACGTTTTACTCTTGATCAAGAGGAAAAATTCAATCATGAGCCTTCTTATGCACATCTTCTTAAAATCTGTAAGCATAAACGCCATGAGGCACTTTTTGAAACCACACAATTTGGTGCAATTGCCGAAAAACTTCAAAAAACCTTTGGCACCAAAGGACTTCCCGTTACACTCTCCACGGCTTGTGCATCGGGTGCAACAGCAATTCAATTAGGCGTTGAATCTATTCGACGAGGAGAAACAAATCGCGCTCTGACCATTGCGACAGATGGATCAGTTTCAGCAGAATCTCTCATCCGCTTTTCATTACTATCGGCTCTTTCCACTCAAAATGAACCTGCAGAAAAAGCAGCAAAACCCTTCAGTCGTGATCGAGATGGATTTGTTATGGCAGAAGGCTCCGGTGCTCTTGTTTTAGAATCACTTCAAAGCGCATTAGACCGTAATGCTACAATTTTAGGAATTTTAGCGGGCTGTGGAGAAACAGCCGATGATTTTCACCGTACACGTTCAAAACCGGATGCCTCACCAGCCATTGAGTCTATTCGCAAAGCCTTAGATGATGCACAAATAGCCACCCATGAAATTAGCTATATTAATGCCCATGGAACCTCAACACCTGAAAATGAGAAAATGGAATATCTAGCGTTATCGACGGTCTTCGGTGACATTCTAGAACATATTCCAGTTTCTTCTAATAAATCAATGATTGGACATACTTTAACGGCTGCTGGTGCCATAGAAGCTGTTTTTTCGCTGTTGACCATTCAATCGGGGATACTGCCCCCTACAATAAATTACGATAATCCTGACCCTGCTATCCCTTTAGACGTCGTTCCTCATCATAGCCGTCAAGCCAATGTCAATGCCGTTTTATCAAACTCATTTGGATTTGGTGGTCAAAATACGAGTCTTGTTATCACAGCTTATAAAGGTTAGTCTTTTCACCAACTGACCAAAGTTCATCATACTGAAGCAATAGCGATAGTTATCAATTGAAGGGAAATAATAATGCGTGCACTACAATTGCTCAATGAACGCCAACTTGAAATCACCAATATTTCCCCGCCCCCTTCACCTGGATCAGGTGAAGTAACAGTGCGGATAAAAGCTGTTGCTCTTAATCATATTGATGTATGGGGATGGCGAGGTATGGCCTTTGCCAAAAGAAAAATGCCTCTCATCATTGGTGCAGAAGCCTCTGGTGAGATTGTAAAAATAGGGGATGATGTTGAACATCTCAAAGTTGGACAGATTGTCTCAATTTATGGTGCAAAAACCTGCGGAGTTTGCCAAGCCTGTCATGAAGGACGGGATAATCTTTGCACTGATGTACAGGGAGTCTACGGTTTTCATCTTGATGGATTTGCTTGTGAGCTTGTCAATTTACCTGCACGTTTATTGGTTCCAGCCCCTCCCCAATGTGATGAATTGCAAGCCGCTGTTGCTCCCATTACTTTTGGTACCGTAGAACATATGCTTTTCGATAATGCAAAACTACAAGCAGGAGAAACAATCCTAATACAAGCTGGTGGTTCCGGTATTGGCTCTGCAGCCATTCAACTTGCAAAACATATGGGATGCACCGTTATTACGACGGTAGGTTCAGATGAAAAAATTGAAAAAGCACACGCTCTTGGAGCAGATCATGTGATTAATTATCGTAAAGATCGTTTTGAAGGTGTCGTGCGCAAACTAACCCAAAAAAAAGGGGTTGATGTTGTTTTTGAGCATGTTGGTGTTGATACATGGAACGGTTCTCTGTTGTGTATGAAAAAAGGAGCACGCTTAGTGACGTGCGGTTCTACTTCTGGTGTTTCAGCCCAATTAAATCTCATGCAATTATTCCAACAACAGCTTAAGATATTTGGTTCATTTGGTTGTCGTATGGAAAATATGAAAAATGCCATGAAAAAAATGGCACAAAAAATCGTACATCCTGTCATTGATACAATTGTTGAGCTTGATGAAATTGACACAGCTTTAAAACGAATGGAAAGTCGTGATGTTTTTGGTAAAATTATTCTCAAAATCGATTAAATCATGATGAAGCATTCTTTAAAAAAACTCCTATATCGTATTAAAGTTATAGCTAAAAAAATATCCTACTTATTAGGGGCATATCTGCTCTTTTGTTCTTTATTTATTCTAAAATGCCTTCCAGCCAAAATGGGAATTTCCTTTTTTTCTTGGTTGGCAAAAAAGATCGGTCCCCTTGTACATCGTCATCAAATTACACTTGCAAACCTTGAGAGCGCATATCCAGAAAAAACAGAGCAAGAACTTCAGGCAATTGCAATAGAAATGTGGGAAAATATAGGACGCTTTCTGGCCGAATATATTTTTCTTGATAAAATTTTTGATTTTGATCCCCATGCGGACCAACCTGGTTTTATTGAAGTTAAAGGCGTTGAAATATTTAAGCGATTAAAAGAAGAAAAAAAGCCCCATATTTTTTTCACAGCGCATACTGGAAATTTTGAGCTTCTGCCCATTTGTGCACAAAGTTTTGATCTGAATGTTACAGTATTATTTAGGCCACCCAATAACCCTTATGTTGCCAAACGAGTCCTTAAAGCACGACAAACTTCTATGGGACATCTTGTTCCCTCAAAAGCTGGTGCAGCGTGGGCATTAGCAGGTAAATTAGCAGAAGGTGAAAATGTTGGTATGCTCGTTGATCAAAAATTTCGCCGCGGCATTATGGGAACATTTTTTAATAGACCCGTTAAAACTAATCCCTTAATTATAAAACTTGCACGACAATATGACTGTGATATTTATCCAGCACGCTGTATTCGTCTACCTGGAGGGCGTCATCGTTTAGAGCTGTATGAACATGTAGAACTTCCACGTGATGAAAAAAATGATATTGATATCGCTGCTTCTACGCAAAAATTAAATGATATTGTTGAAGCTTGGGTTCGTGAATATCCTGGACAATGGACGTGGTTACACAGACGTTGGGACATCTAACATAAGCTCTATTGCTTACAGAGGAAGGACAAATGTTAGCCTCAAAAGATATCAAAGATCTCACCGCAATTATCACAGCCTTACGAAATCCCGATAGTGGCTGTGTCTGGCATAAAAAACAAACTTTTGAATCCCTCATCCCCTATATGCTCGAAGAAGTTTACGAAGTCATCGATGCCATTGAACGAAAAAATCGAAGAGATCTCTGTGAAGAACTTGGAGATCTTCTTTTTCAGGTTGTCTATCATGCGACCATTGCACAAGAAGAAGGCAGCTTTACCTTTGAAGATATTGTTTATGCAATTACAGAAAAAATGATTCGCCGCCATCCTCACGTTTTTGGAAATGCCGAGCAAAGAAAACGTGGGTTTATAAAAGAAGAATGGGAATATATAAAAAAGAGAGAACAGACTGAACACAAAAAATTGTGCGAAGAAAATAACAATTCAAACATTCTTGCAAAAGTAAAACAAATCCAGCCAGCAAACCAAGAGGCTCTTTCTTTACAAGAAGCAGCATCTCAAGTGGGGTTTGATTGGAAAGAAAGTGATAAAGTTTTTGCAAAAATAGAAGAAGAACTTGAAGAACTTAAAGAAGCCATCAAAAATAGAAAAAATTCAGAGATAGAAGAAGAGTTTGGGGATCTTTACTTTGTCCTTCTTAATCTTGCACGCCACTTAGCAATTGATTCACAAAAAGCATTAAAGAAAACAAATATAAAATTTCGAAAACGTTTTGCTTATATTGAAGAAAAGCTATCCGCTCAATCTAAAGCACTCACGGACGCATCCTTGAGCGAAATGGAAATACTTTGGAATCAAGCTAAAAATGAATGATAAAAAATTAGACTTTTTCTATCAAAAAGAACAAGTTACCCAAAATCACTCAATAATAATTTACCTAAGCTTGGATAATTTCACGAAATTCAATTTGTTTTATATTGCTCCTGCGTAGCAGGACGAAGTTCAACCGACTCGCCACAGCCACATGCTGACACTTGATTAGGATTTTTAAAAACAAAACCAGAACGAAGTGTTGTTACTTCATAATCCATCTGTGTGCCTAATAAAAACAATACTGCATCACGCGCTATAAAAACACGAGCACCATTTACTTCAACCACATCCGCCTCTATCCCCTCTTCTTTAACGAGAGTAATTGTATATTCCATTCCTGCACAACCGCCTTTTTTGATCCCAATAAGAATACCTCGTGCATCTTTTGTATCCATAATCGCTTTAACACGATTTACAGCTGCTTCTGTCAAATTTATTACCGAAAAACGGCTCATTGTTTACTCTTTTCTTGGTTTAATGAATACTTTAAACATTTTTTCTCTACCATATTCTATCTGGTCCTTTAGAAAAAAAACAACAAGACATAAATTAAAACATCTTAACCTTTTTATTGGCATAAAAAAGCATCCCCCTAAAATGAGATTCTTGAGTGTACAAGAGAGAATTTATAATTTTTTGTCCACATAAAACACAAAATGCTTCTCCTATAAAAACTCTAAACAAAAGAAAATGTTTCAATCATATATTCGCTTCTATCTTTTTGAAACTATTTATTTTTTATGAGTGAATAAATATATCTCCCGCACTTAATTATTGCTCCTCCTTTTTCAATATCCCTAAAGTTACAAATCTTATCCCTTCATAATCTGCAAAAAGAGTTAAATCATAGATCTATTAACTATAATAGCTAACGATTTAGTGATAACAAAAAGCTTTACAGATTCATTGCTTATTTTGAACAAATAACAATATATTGATATGCAAAATTTTTTTACTTTCAAAAGCTATAGGCCTTAAGAGCATTTTATATTTTATTCTGTTTATTTTTTCTCTTGCCTTTAAAGAAACAGTCATTTAATCGTTACACGAACTCGGAGCGTAGCGCAGCTTGGTAGCGCACTTGACTGGGGGTCAAGGGGTCGTGGGTTCAAATCCCGCCGCTCCGACCATTCTTAAAGCGCTATAAAATATAAGCTTATTTAGGATTTTTCATTTCAATTGCACATATATGATTTTTTTAGTCAAGGTAGAATCGTGCAATAATGTTTTTATCATCAATTTGAGAAAAACTTTTTTTATAAGAACACAAGAAACGCGAGATTTTTGCCTCGCGTTATTTTATTCTTTAAAAAACTTATAATTATTCGGTTCTGATATTCTCTAACCTTGCTTTACGCAACAATGTCGCTGCTATCATTTTTGGTAGCGGGTGGAGACATCTGTACGGTTATCTTTTTGGGTTTTAATTCAGCAGGCGTTTCTCTTCTAAGCTGAATATGAAGAAGCCCGTCTCCAAGTTCTGCTCCAATAACCTTCACATGGTCAGCCAAATGAAAACGCCGTTCAAAAGCACGTGAAGCAATACCGCGATAAAGAAATTCTCGTTCTTCATCATTCTTCTCAGGCTTTCTATCTCCCTTAACAATTAGCTGATTACAATGCGTTTCAATATCAATTTCATCTTGAGAAAAACCAGCAACAGCCATAGAAATTCTATAAGAATCTTCAGTTAAACGTTCAATATTATAAGGGGGATAGGAAGAAATTTCTTCTGGTTGTGTCCTTGAATCAAACCAATTTAAAAGATGATCAAAACCTACTGTAGAACGATAAAATGGTGAAAAGTCTACTTGACGCATAACACTGCCCTCCTCTAGAGCGACTATAATTTATATTTGATTCACAAAGCTCCCAAATGGCAAACTTACCTGTGAACCCGCGGCCCCATCATGGCAACCACATTATATTATCTGGTAATTGTCTTTTCTTATTTCAACTCTTCTTTTGTACCTAAATTGATAAAAACGATCTAAAAAACAATATCCCCCCTTTCTTAATCCTTTTTCATCATTACATAAATATCACAAAGTCCTCTTGTTATCTCACCTTGCACTGAGCGGCAAATAACCTTAAAGGATTTCAATTGAAAACACCTCTTACCCCCATAGATGAGGATTCCACTCCTACCAATATCCATCATGGTACCCTTAAAATAGTTGCGGATCGCGAAATTCGTTTTGCGATAACATATCCTGAAGCGGAAAAGTCTAAGGGAACAATTGTTATTCTCGAAAATAACACAAATGTTTTAGAGTCATATTTATTAACCATAAATGAAATAGCTAAACGAGGGTTTCATACAGCAATATTTGACTGGTTTAATCCCCAAAAAACATCCTTCAAAACACGGAAAAAAAACCGACATTATTACTTTGATATAAATAATGATATTAATGACTTATATGAATTTCTTAAAAATGTTGTTTATCATAATTGTCCACCACCTTACTCTATGCTCACCTATGGTATGGGTGGACTAACAGCACTTAGCGGATTAGATTTTATTAATCATCAGTTTAATAGACTGCTCTGTGTTTCTCCTCTTTTTGCTCCATTCGGTAATAAAACAAATGGTTTTCAACATCAACTAACACAATTTCTTTCTGATATAGGTCTTGGTTTCATCCCCGCAAAAAGTGATAAAAAATTAAAAAAAATAAAACAAAAAGATATACAATTGGAACACACGCCTCAAGGATTATTCCCTTCCATTAAGCCCCCAACATCCCGATGGATGGCATCGGTATTTGATGCAATTGATTCTGTAAAGAAAAATATACGTCACGGACATTTACAAATTCCAACACTCTTTATTCTCGCCAATCAAAATAATCTTGCTAATAACATTGAAGTACGGCAATTATGCCAACACACACGCCTGACAGAAAGTATTACCATTACAGGCGCTGAACTTGATACAATTATGCATAACGAAGATTATAAAAAACAGTTTTGGGCTGCATTTGATGCATTTATCCCTGATAATGTCTCTGTAAAATAACAGCAGATTTTAGTTTCTGCTCAGCCCTATCCAAAACGAAGATTTCTACGAATAACGTTAATCTATGGATACTTCTTATATAATGAATTCCTTTTTTTAATTATGAATATGAATCATTTAATAGACTCTAAAAATAGGCCATAATTTAAATATTTATAAAGTTCTTTAACAATATATACTAAAGTATATTGTTATTTATCATAACATAACTTAATAATATAAATATATTTTAAATATAGCTTTTATTAATAAAATAAAGATGATAAAATTATCTTAACAAAACACTATAAATTTTTCTAAATAAAACTTCAAAAGACCCTTTTTTATTTATTGTATTGCAATTTTATACTTTTATTTTAAAGAGACATTTCTTAGCGATTCCATTCTATTTTATGACGGTGCCTATGAAGTAGTATATAGGGTGCCTCATTAAGCACAACTATCTTTACGCTTGTAAAGGAAGAGGCAGGCATCCATCATTATACTTTAGAAATTCCACCAATGTTGTCACATCGCTCTTAGCTACTTGAGACGCTTGCAAAGAAGCAAGCGCCATCACACTATTTTCCAGCACCCAATGTTGCGACAGACCTTGGCACTTAAGACGGTTCATGAGAATCATATTTATTATATAAATTTTATCCACATATTCATCCCGCTCGTTATGTGCAAGCAAGTGCTTTTGATTGATTCAATATAGATCGGTTCAAAATGAAAAGGTCTTATGATATTTGGGATTCTTAATTAAACATACAAAAAATGAATTATCTTTATAAATCGGTATATTAGCATTTAAGAAAAATATCCTAAAAACAAACTTCGTTTATAACTTTATTTACACGTTTCTATAAAACACAAATGATTATAAACATTCTATTTTGTGGTAGAGATTTTAAAAAACAATAAATTAACATAATATTCTTCTACTTTCCCAATATGGATAGTCCTGCCGCATTGATTTTTATACGTTTTTTAATAGAGTTCTGATAAGAGTAAAAAAGTTTACAAGAAAAAACAACGGTGAATTATCTTTAAAAAATCACATACATTTCGAATTTAACCAACTCACAACGAATATGCTGTATCCTAAATAAGAATGTAAGAATTAACCATTTTGCCATTCATTTCAATTATGAGCATTTTACTATCTTTTTTATAAATACTCTATATTGTATAATCGATGCGGCAAAAAACTCTGACAAATGGAGCCATTGGAACATAATCATGAAACGAATCCTGCTCGCAGAAGATGATAACGATATGCGTCGCTTTCTTGTAAAAGCCCTAGAACGTGCAGGCTACGAAGTTGCCGACTTCGATAATGGTATTAGCGCCTATGAACGTTTACAAGAAGAACCATTTTCTCTTCTCCTGACTGACATTGTGATGCCAGAAATGGACGGAATCGAACTTGCACGGCGCGCGACTGAGATTGACCCTGACTTACGAGTAATGTTCATTACAGGTTTTGCAGCGGTTGCACTCAATTCAAATAGTGATGCCCCTCCTGATGCAAAAGTACTGTCTAAACCATTTCACTTACGTGAACTCGTCAATGAGGTTGAAAAGATCCTTATCGCTGCTTAAAAAGATGCTTTTTTAAGTTATTTTCATCTGTTGTAAGAAAAAATGAAATTAAGCATTGACGTTTGTCGTTCTATATGGTGTATCCAACATCGGTGAATGGGCGTGTAGCTCAGCGGGAGAGCACTACGTTGACATCGTAGGGGTCACAGGTTCAATCCCTGTCACGCCCACCATTCGGCTTTTAGTATAAATAACTTATTAATTTTTCATGTGTTTTTAGAGGTTAGGGATACATGAATAAAAGTAAGGGAATGAAATTTTGCAATATGCCTCGATAAAAACATGCTCTACAGAATATTTCTAATATTTTTTTAAGTTCTGATAACACCTTATGGAATAAATTATCTAAAGGCGTTGTAAGCGCATTAACAGTTTCCATTGCAACGAATTAGGAAGTTTCATTGTAAAACTGTAAAATTTCTTTCAACAAACGTCGACTTTTTTCTAAAAAACATTGTTTGTCTTTTGATCCATTCCCCAATTTTATGATTCTTTCTTCTCTACTGACGTACACCTGCTCTCAAAATAGCTAGGAGATATAATAACAGTTTTATCGATGCATAAAACACTTGGTTTTTAGAGCAGTATTTTAAGCTTACCAATGACAGGATCATAAAATATTAAAAAGAGTAAAAAACACGATAAAGGAAATTTTTCTTTGATCAAGATATTGATTTATAAAAAATATTTTGTTTTTTAATATGCTGAATGAGAAGTCTGGATATTATAACATTCTCTCATTTCTAACCTCTCCCCATGTTGAATCACTTTCTTGTACGTCACAAGAAGAATTGACATGTGAATAAAAATTGTACTGGAAGGCACTAAAATATCTATAATGATCTGAAGAGCTAAAGTTTATCGCAACATTGATGGCTAGAAAATAATATACAATCTATCTGCTTGTTCCTGTATAAAGCGTAAAGATGATGGTATTTTATGGAATTCAGTATTATACTATTCACCAAGCGTCAACGTGAAATGGATTTTTTGAGGCTTTAAAGGCTATCTCTTTAAAACAAATACATAAACTATGCCACTCTATTCTTTGTACGATATCCTATTGAAACAATGATCGCCTTAAATCATATGCGTTTAGAACATCAGACCTTATCCGCATAGCACTTTACTACCAGCGTTATTCCATACTAAAATAGTTTTCGCATAGAGCAAAAACTATAAAGAAATAAGAAAAAATATTTAAAAATATAAATGTAAAATCTAAAAACTGCTCCCTAAGATACCATCCATTTTCATTCACAATTCAAATAGAATATGTAACATTACTGAAATTTATAGCCCTACTCTGAGCAAAAGTAACAAACACATTAAATCAGATTGGTAATAAGTGTATCTCATTGAAAAAAACAATATTTTATTTAGGTGGCACACACAGCATCTTTTTATGCAAAAATGTCATAACGCGCTATAAGGCATAGTTTTCATTACAGAAAAAACCTCCCCATTCTTTTAAAGGATGTTGTTCCTAAACGCTCATCATAAATAGAGAGCATTTTGATTCTTGAATGTTTCGTAAAACACTTCTGAATGGAAATCATCATACCTTTTATCTCATCAGAATCAATTTTACCAAAGATCATACTGAAAAACGCCATAATATTATTCATTAAAAAAATGAAAAGAAGCGCGTAAAAGAAAGTTTTGGCAGTCTGTTTTGTAAAGCATGAAATGCAACAAACATTAAAAGAATCAGCAATGCTTAAAAAACTAAACTTTTGTAGCCTGTTGATACTTTTTAATATGGTGATCCCGACAGGATTCGAACCTGTGACCCACGGCTTAGAAGGCCGTTGCTCTATCCAGCTGAGCTACGGGACCCAACTGATTATTTTCTCAATTTAAAACAGCAACTTTCAATTCAATGTGTCCATGGTTGCTGCCGATCACTGCGAAAATTATCAGAATAAGAAACAGTACGTCGAATCGACATGTGTGTTTTTTCTACGCGATAAGGAATAGCATTTTTGCGTGCAAAAGCAATTGCTTCTTCCTTCCTATTAAATCGTATTTTTACTTGATTATTCATATCAGAAGTTGCTGTATAGCCCATAAGAGGCTCTAGCATTTTTGCTTTCACCGGCTCATACTCTAGAATCCAAAAGCCTGCATTTCCCTTACCGGACTGCATAGCTGTTTTAGCAGGACTATAAATACGTGCGATCATGTCTTTTCCCTTCAGATTACACAACGCTTGAATGATCTTTTCTCACCACACGCACCCAACAGGATCATTTTCATACACTGCATCAAATACCATGGTCGGAGCGATAGGATTCGAACCTACGACCCCCTGATCCCAAATCAGGTGCGCTACCAAGCTGCGCTACGCTCCGCCATTTGAATTTACTTGCATGCATGCTTCCTAAAATTTTCACAACAGAAGTGCAAGAGCAAAAACACACTTTTTTCAATTTTGTTGTATTTCTTTACAAAAAAAAAACGTTTTTAAAATTTTTCCTACTCAATAACATATTTTATTGACGAAAATAGAAAATAATCGCCGTAAAAATCCAATCGATATAAAAAATAATAAACGCCTCTATAAAGAGGCCACAATTCTCTTCTGTTATAAGTAAACTCCCACTGCATAAGTTCTAAAGATATAATTTTTTAAAAAACAACTTAAATATTACAAAAAACTTTGCAAAAGAAATATAATGTCTCTATGATATTCATAAAAATCCAGCTGGATTAAGCTTCTTTCCCCTCTTTTTTATATTTCCCAAGAATAAAAAACTCTAATTTTTCCGTTCACCTTAAGAGAGCGCATGCTGCTATAAATCCAAGTCCATAAACAATAAACATTGCTTTAAACCATAAGCGTTTCATTGTAAATTGAAGTAAACAGCTCTTTTTAGAAACATTTTTATATACAAAAATATATAGCTTCCAAGTTGTGTTAGGATTATTGTTTGGCACAGTGTTTGATAAAAGGCAGTGACGTCTTTCCAATCCATTGCCGACATCTTTTGCGTTTTATGGCGTTGCTTGCCTAAAAGAGCACATGCTTTTTCTGTTGCTTATAAATCAACATCCAATCCCAAAGCAGCCGCATATTTGAGACAAGTATTAAGACGGACAAGAACTCTATTAGTTGTTGCAGCTTTTGTATGCCAAATAGGGGCAAGGGTATCACGTATGTCTGTTTGTGTAATTTCTGTAACAAGAAAACAACCTAATTTAGGGAGAATATGAAGGCATAATGGTAAAAACCAATATCCATCTTTACCGTCATCTTTTAATTCAACTTTACAACTTTCAAAAGCATCCAACGCGATATCTTTTAAATAATGGAGATTACTTATTGCCTCACGCTTTTGTTTATTGCGTTCTTTAATAGGGTCACGACCTTCACGTAAAACGGAGCGCCATTGGTTTGCACATTCACGGACTTGTTTTAAAGAAACGTCTCTTAAAGCAGCCAAGCCCATTTCACGACGGTGACCATGAATGGTATAACGGTAAAGCCATTGAACACCCCCATCTTTACGTTTGTGAAAAAGCAAGCCGGCACCATCGTTATATTTGCCGCCCCCAATGTTGCGATAGACCTTGGCACATAAGATAGTTCATAAGAATCATTCTAGTTCTTTCTTATATAGTTTCATCCACATAGCCCACCCGCTTGTGACGTACAAACAAGAGATTTTGATTGATTCAAGATAAACAGATTTGAATGAGAGAATCTTGCGTTATCGTTATTCAAGGATCTAACTCAAATTCAATAAAGTTAAATTACCATTATAAATCAATATCTTATAAGTTTCAAAAAGAATATTCATCCAATAAAATCTCAAAGCCAATTAAAAGAAATGCATAAATAAAGTGAAAAATAATATTTTTTTACTCTTAATTGATAATAAAAAAGCAGAAAATTTAAATGACTTGTCTTTCCTCATATTCAAAAAATAATAAAACGAAAGGAGATGTAAAACCGTGATAAGGAGTGTTTATATTTTTTTTCTATTCAAAACTTCAGCAATCACAGCGCGCGTTATTTTTCTTTTTCTTTGCAACGCTAACTGATCAACAGAATCAATAATATTCTTCAATGAAAATAAAGAACGTTCACAACGGCTAATAAGATAATAAACCGTATCTGGATGCACGATGAGCTGCCTATCGGAAAAAAGCTTAAAGGCAACAGCTGTTAACAATGCATCATCAGGCTGATTAATTTCAACGAACATCACCGAATTAAAACGACTTTTTAGATCATTTAACTTCAAATTCCAAGTAGAAGGAAGTGTTTGTGCCGTCATCAATAAAGTAGCTTTTCGTGCATTAACATTTGCTTGCTTAACGCTGTTAATTAAATGAAAAAGTTCTGTTTCATTAATTTCACCAGTATCAATATCCTCTATTAAAAATGATCTACCTAAAGAAGCCTTCGCAACAGCTTGATCAATTTCATTGTGCTGAATCCTAAATGCATTTGCTTTTTGGAGCCATATACTCGAAAAATGCGTTTTTCCAGATCCTTCTTTTCCAACCAAAACTGCAATAGGTAAGCTCCAATTTGGCCAGTGATCAATAAGCTGAAAAGCCATACGATTGCTTTGCGTTACCACTAAGTCATCGAATTGAAAAATCGGCTTATAAGGAAAATTTAAAGATAATTGCGTTTCACGCCCATTCATTTTAGCGGCTCCGAATTTCCACTTTGCGAATACATCTGAGAACTAAGATAAGTATGGAGAGCAAAACGAACTAAAACGCCAATAGCTGCTGCCGCAGGAACAGCAACAAGCATACCAGTAAAACCAAAGAGTGAAGAAAAAGCAAAAAGTGAAAACATCAACCATACGGGATGTAGCCCTACTGATGAACCTACAAGTTTTGGTTGAAGGATATACCCCTCAATAAACTGACCAATTAAGAAAAGTGCCATCACAACGATGATTCCACCCCAATTATTGGGATAAAACTGGACCCATGCAATACCAACAGAAAGAACTAAACCACTCATTGTACCAATATAAGGGATAAAGCTAATAAGACCAATCAACATACCAATCAAAAGACCAAAGTTGAGTCCTGCGACTGTTAAACCAATAGCGTAATACCCCCCCAATATGAGACAAACGGTTCCTTGTCCACGAACAAATCCTGCAATAGCTCTATCCATTTCATGAAAAATACTACGAACAGTTTCAAGATGATCACGCGGTATCAACGAATCAATTGCTGTAACCATACGTGGCCAATCTAATAACATATAAAACGCCACCACAGGCGCGACAACAAATAGGCTAATAATATTAACAATAGACTTTCCTGACTTTAAAAGTGAATTCAAAAGAGATGTAATAAGATCAGAACCTTCTCCTAAAAATCCTTTAATATTACGCCGTAATTCATTTGGATCACTTCCAAAATAACGTCTGATCCAATCAAAATCATGCTCAACAAAAAAAGTTTGAATACGATTAATATAAACAGGTAAGCCATCACTCACAAATTGCTGTATTTGCCAACTAATAATAGGAATCAAAATAATTAAAGCAGCAACAAAGATAATAACAATAAATAAAGTAATGAGGACAGTAGCAAACACACGATGAAGACCAAATTTTTCAAGGAGTTGAACAATAGGATTAAGAAAATAAGCCAACACAATTCCTGCAACAAAAGGAAGCAAAATTGATCCAAAAATAAACATAAAAAGTATGAAAAAAATCAGTGTCCCCAGCCAAAAAAAGATTTGTCTTTTCATATTATTGGGCACCGGTAATTGAGTATATGCGGGTATATAAGTTTTATAACGGTCACGGAATGTATTCTCGCTCACTTTCTTTTTCATCAGCTTCCAAGAAGACTGTCCGTGATTATCTGATATCTTGCTCATAAAATATCCTAAAAAAAAATTCTTCACAAAAATTATAAACATCTTCAAAATAAGGTACAAGAAAAGTTGCTTACTTTCTTATTAATATCTCTTGCAGAGAAAACTCTATCATGGCATTGCATAACGTCAAAACCTGATTTTCCATTACAAGGAAGGCTCCAATGAGCAATCAAGATCTTACAAATAATAAAACCAAGGCTGGGGATAAATCAAAAGTTGGTCTCACCTACGCAAAAGCCGGTGTCAACATCGATATGGGTAATGCTATGGTAGAAAAAATTAAACCCTTTATACGCGCAACAAAACGAGCCGGAGCAGATGCAGAAATTGGCGGTTTTGGTGGCCTTTTTGATCTAAAAGCAGCGGGCTTCACAGATCCTATCCTTGTTGCAGCCAATGACGGTGTGGGAACAAAATTAAAAATTGCCATTGAAGTGGGTATCCATAACACTGTAGGTATTGACCTAGTAGCTATGTGTGTCAATGATTTACTTGTACAAGGGGCAGAACCTCTCTTTTTTCTGGATTATTTTGCTACTGGAAAGCTTGACCCTGAACAAGGTGCCGCAATCGTTTCTGGTATTGCAGAGGGATGTAAACAAGCCGGCGCTGCTCTTATTGGGGGAGAAACTGCAGAAATGCCAGGAATGTATGCAGAGGGAGATTATGATCTAGCAGGTTTTGCTGTAGGAGCGTGTGAACGCAGTGCGCTACTCCCTTCAAAGAACCTGACTGAAGGCGATATTATCTTAGGTCTAAGCGCCTCTGGAATTCATTCCAATGGCTTTTCGCTTGTTCGACGAATCATCCAGCAAAATTGTTTCAAATGGGATGACCCTGCCCCTTTTTCCCAAAAAAACAGTCTTGGTACAGAATTTTTGACACCAACGCGCATTTATGTGAAATCGCTTCTTCCTATCATGCGAGAATACGAAGGAATTAAAGCTCTAGCGCATATTACGGGTGGAGGTTTTCCTGAAAATATTCCACGTGTCGTTCCCTCTTCTCTCTGCGCTGAAATTAACCTTTCTACCATCAAGGTTCCCTCCGTCTTTTCATGGATTGCCAAACAAGGTAAAATAGAAGAAACAGAAATGTTACGAACATTCAATTGTGGTATTGGCATGATCATTATCGTAGCACAACGTGTCGCTGAGAAAATTATACAAGCTCTTGAAAAAAATGGAGAGACTGTAACTCCCCTTGGCATTTTAACAAAACGTCAAGATCAAAATAAAGGAATACTTTATAAAGGAGTGCTGCATTTATGAGAAAACAAATTGTCGTTTTCATTTCTGGGAATGGATCCAATATGGTTGCCCTTTCTCAAGCAACTCAGCAAAAAGGATATCCGGCTGAAATCGTTGCGGTTATTTGCGATAATCCACGTGCAAATGGTATTGAAAAAGCACAACATCATAACTTACCTGTTCATATTGTTGATCGCAAAAACTACAAAACGAAAGAAGAGCATGAAGAAAGTATTTTCACGATTTTAAATCAATATAAACCGGATTTTCTCTGCTTTGCGGGGTATATGCGCCTTATCTCATCGCGTTTCGTAAAACTTTATGAGGGACGAATTTTAAACATTCACCCTTCTCTTTTACCTTCATTTAAAGGTTTAAATACACATGAAAGAGTTTTACAAGCAGGTGTAAAAATCACAGGTTGCACTGTTCATCTTGTTACAGAAGACATGGATGCTGGAAAAATCCTCGCCCAAGCAGCCGTTCCAGTCTATCCTGATGATACCACTGAAGACTTAGCACAAAGAGTTCTTAAAGCAGAGCATAAGCTCTACCCTGAAGCTTTGAAAACGTTTATTGAAGGAAAGAGAAAAATAGTTGACACGCAACAACAGCTCTTATCCTTTTGAGTAGGTAGATCAGCAATCTACAGTATTTTCCACAACACTGTACGTATCGATGACTATGAAATGTTGACAGAGGAAAGCCTATTTCTTCATAAATTTTTGCATAGAATATGAAACTTTTTTTGAAATTTAATTAAAATTCAAAATTATTCTTTTTTATTCAGTTCTCTGATATTACCACGAACTCTATTGATCAAAATACTCTCGTATTTCCCCTAAAAAATAAATGTGCTGTTTTTATTGTATTATGATGAAAGTGTTTCTTTAACTGTTATGGCTAACTGTTTGAGTGTAAAAGGTTTAGATAAAAAACCAAAAACAGCATCTTGTGGAAGATTCTTAGCAAAAGCATCTTTTGCATATCCAGAAACGAAAAGAAATTTGATATCAGGATAGAGTTTACGAACTTCCTTCAATAAAGTAGGACCATCCATTTCTGGCATCACCACATCAGAAACAATAATATCAACGGCGCTCTTTTTTCTTCAAGAATAGAAAGAGCTTCCACCCCGCTTGCCGCTTCTAAAACCGTATATCCTCTCATTTGAAGAGCCCTTACGCCTCCCATTCTGACCGCATCCTCATCTTCAACCAATAAAACAGTCGCAGATCCTGTTAGGTCTATATTTTTATCTTTCTCTTCATCTGTTTCAATCTTTTGAGAAATTTCTCCTTTTATATCTGGGATATAACGGGGCAGAAAAATATGAAATGTTGCTCCTTCTCCCTCTTTACTATCACAATAAATACATCCACCGCTCTGCTTGATAATTCCATAAACCATTGATAAACCAAGGCCTGTTCCTTTTCCAACTTCTTTGGTAGTAAAAAATGGCTCAAACATTTTTTCTTGTGTAGCAGCAGATATCCCCGTTCCTGTATCTGAAATAGTTAATTGCACATACTCACCAATTGCTAAACCAAGATGATTAAATTCAGCACTTTGTTTCTTGGTAATATTATTGGTCGCAATCGTAACAATACCTCCATCAACCATGGCATCACGCGCATTAATCACCAAATTCATAATCACACGCTGAAAAGATGCTTGATCGACTTCAACACTCCACAAATCTCTTCCATGGATAATTTTTAACTGAGTATTATTCCCCAAAAGTGGTAAAATAAGATTGCGAATGTCTGATAAAAATTCTGTAAAATCAACCTCTTCAGGTCGAAGAGTTTGCTTTCTAGAAAAAGCGAGTAATTGCTGTACAAGAGCAGCAGCACGATTTGCATTATTTTTAATATTGATCAGATCAGCATGAGCAGGATCAGAACTACGATGCGTATTCAAAAGCAGATCACATGACATTAAAATTGCTGTTAAAACATTATTAAAATCATGAGCAATACCGCCAGCCAATTGTCCAACAGCCTGCATCTTTTGACTTTGCATCATTTTATCTTCAAGCGTTTTTTGTTCGGTTGTTTCAATGACAGAGATAATAATCAAATTTTGTAGCGTATCACCATGATAGGGGGGGACAGACATAACATGGAGACGTAAATGACGTTCCTCATTCTTTTCTAAAACAGTTTCCAGAGAAACAAAATATTTTTTATTGGTCGCAATTTTTTGAAAGGCACGCTCTAACTGCCCATAATCATGACGAGAAATAACATCATAAAAATTGATAGTTTTATCCAAACATCCTGTGAGTGATGAAAAAGTATTATTCATATGGACCAATTGCCCAGCCTGATCCACCACAGCTATTGCAAAAGGACTCGCATCAAAATATTCTTCTAATATATTAGGTAGTTTTAATTGAGCGTTCTCTTCTTTTTCTATTTGCTGTGGAATGATTACAATACGATAAATAGCTTCTTCCTCTAAGAGAGAAGAAACAGATACAAAACAATGAAATATTTTCTCACCAATCGTTTGCGACTTTAAACATAATGAAAACCTATAAGGTAAAAGGTAATCTGAGTTTTGATATTTGTTGGTTTGCAAACGGATATCACTCCATGAACTCTGAGCGCCCACGCTCTCAAATAAAGAATCAAAGTGATATTGACCTACGGTAAAATTCGCTAAATCAATTGAAAACCATTCGGCAAAAACTGCATTGGCATAAAGAAGTGTACCTTGTGCATTAACGGATAAAAAACTAACAGGCGCTTGATCCAAGTGATTGATCGCCTCTTGAAGATTGGAGAAAAAAACTTCTTGGGTTTGTTGTAAATGCGAAATATCGCTAATGCGCCAAAACAAAAGCTTTTTTTCCCGCTTTGTAAGCGGTTGAACAGAAATATTATACCAAACCGATTTTTTTTGTGTAGAATCGGTAAAAATTGGTTGCTCTACTCTTAATGCTTCTTGCGCTGCAAGATTATTACAAGCTGCAGTTTTTAAGCGATAGGAAAGCGCACCCGCTCTTGGAAGATCAGCAATAACGCTATAACAAGACCCTTCAGGTTTATAAGTCAGAATTTTTTGATAGTTTTGATTAGAATAATAAACAAAACCAGAAAGATCAGAGATTACAATTGCATCATCGCTCTTATTAAAGATGCTAAAATCAAAGTCTTCATGCAACCACAATGCATGGTATCTTAAAATTCCCATTCCACTTAAAACGAGTGTTGCAACACCAATAATTGCTAGAATCAAAAAAAATGCCAGCGTAGCCTTTTGTAAATAACTTTGTGGATAAAAAAAATCTAAAATGCCCACGATGAAAAAGAAAACGAAGATAAAAGTAATACCCCAAATAGCAACTCTCCGATGAAAAGAAGATGCTAACCTTTCATTGTTCTCAAAACCTTTATTCATCTCTCTCATTGCCTCAGATTATAGTTGTTTTTATACTAAGAAATTTTTTTATATTCATTGTTAGAAAATATATACTATGATATTATCGCTTTAAGAAAGCTCACTTAGTTAAAAAGTTTATTTCTTGTCTTTAAGTAAACCTTTTAAGGGTATGTATATAAATTTGTCTCAATAAAAAATGATATTTCCATAGCAAAATGGGAGAAATTTTATGGTTAGCTGGTTATCAGACCAAATAGGTGTATCTGCTGCAAACATAACGATAAGCTTTTTATTTTTTATAATAACAATCGCAGCTATTACTATAATTGTCTTGTTTTTACGCCGTTTGAAAGCAGGAAGATTCAGCATTAACAGAAAAAAAACTCCATCAAGATTAGCATTATGTGAAGCAATTTCTATAGATCAAGCACACCGCCTTATTTTAGTTCGTTGTGATGATAAAGAACATTTGCTTCTTATTGGCGGATTAACAGACGTGGTTGTCGAATCCGATATTACAAGTACCTCCAGAATACAAAAGAAAGAAATCCCCCCCCATTCAAATCTCTCCCTCACAGAAAGAGACAATATGCTAGATAAAAACGCCTCTTCTTTTTCGAATCAAGAGGTACATGATTCAGCAATCACAGCTGAAATTGAAGGACGGCAGGAACCATCTTTATTTATCCCTACCCCTGAAAAATAAAATATACAATTTTATCACGACAAACTTTATTTGTTTATCATTTCAGTGACTTTAATCATCGCGATAAACTTTTTCACGTCGCTCGTGACGCTCTTGTGCCTCCAACGACAAAACAGCAATCGGCCGTGCCTCAAGACGCTTTAGACTAATAGGCTCGCCAGTTTCTTCGCAAAAACCATATGTCCCATTATCAATGCGCTCTAAAGCCGCATCTATTTTTGAAATAAGTTTCCTTTGACGATCACGAGCACGTAATTCGATTGTACGATCAGTTTCACAAGACGCCCTATCGGTCAAATCGGGCTGTCCCGCATTCTCTTCCTGCAAATTTTCCAAAGTCTCACGCGCTTCTTTTAAGATATCATTCTTCCAAGAAATCAACTTAGCACGAAAATACGCCCTTTGCCGCTCATTCATAAAAGGCTCATCTTCACTAGGGTGATATTGACCATCAATCTCTTCGCTCATGCAATAACAAATCTCCACATATGCTCTGTGGGATCTATATATTGTGCAATCCCCATTAACACAAGGGTAAAATGTTTTTTCATCACAATCTATAAGTGTATCTAAATACGCTATTTCGTCTTGATCGCTTTTTTGTCTAAATTAGATGCTTGATAAAAAATCATCAAAAAATGATCTTTCTCGTTTATAAAAAAATTCAAAAAAAAAGAAAATTAAAATATTAACGCCATCTTATCTCCACCTCCTTATTGTACTAAAATTTAAATGGAGCAACGCATTATTTAACACATAAGAAAAAAATAAAATCTTTATAAAGGCAAAGTGTGATAGCCACGATTTAAATACATCAAAGCATCTTTTTCTTGACTGCGGTTGATTGCAACAACTTCACCAATCAATATATAGTGGGTTGCATGTTCATGCCAACAAATCAAACGACAATCAAAAGATGCTAAAGCGTCTGAAAGACTAGGCGCCCCCGTCTGCAAAGTTCCCCATTGAGCAACATCAAAACGCTCATTTTCTGTAACATTGCAACGCCTTGAAAAGATATCTGCTAATGGACGATGTTTACCAGCCAAGCTATTAACACAAAAAATTCCATTCTCCATAAACACTTGATTCTTTAGATTATGGCGCATAAGACAAACAAGAAGAGTTGGGGGATTATCCGATAAAGAACAACACGCTGAAACTGTCACCCCGCGCTTTCCCTTAATGCCATTTGTTGTCACAATATGTACAGCACCTGCAAAATGACTCATAGCATCTCGATATTCTTGCGAAGAAATCGTAATTTTATCTTGAAGTTTAGACATTAAATATGTTTTATGATTTGGCATATCTTTCACTTATCAAACTTTAAAATTTCGAGCGATCTTTCTATACAAAGATCTATAATACATATCTATCTTTTTAGTCATAACACAAAAGATATTTGTGTATACACAGCGACATGATAAAATAGCCGATCAAGGAGATTTTAATGCCCCCTTCTCATCTCATTTCACCTTCACTCTTAGCGTCTGACTTTTCTAAACTGGGACAAGAAATATTAGATGTTGTTGATGCTGGTGCAGATTGGCTCCATCTTGATATTATGGATGGGCACTTTGTTCCTAACATCACCTTTGGTCCTGAAGTCATCAAAGCACTGCGCCCATTAACCAAAGCAGTATTTGATGTCCACCTGATGATCAAACCTGTTGATCCTTATTTGGAAGCTTTTGCAAAAGCTGGCGCAGATATTATAACTATTCATGCTGAAGTAGGTCCCCATCTTCACCGTTCACTCCAAACAATCAAAGCAATGGGTAAAAAAGCAGGAATTGCACTCAACCCAAGTACCCCTGAACATGTCCTTGAATATTTGCTTGATCAATTAGATCTCATCCTCATCATGACGGTCAATCCCGGTTTTGGTGGACAAAATTTCATCCCAGAAATAAAAGATAAGATTAAGCGCGTTAAAAGCATGATTGCCAACCGTCCTATTGATCTTGAAGTTGATGGTGGTATCACCGTTGATACAATTGGAATAACAGCAAAAGCAGGTGCCAATGTATTTGTCGCAGGCTCTGCAATTTATAAAAACGGAAACAAAGAGCTTTATAAAACACGTATAAGTGCATTGCGCCAAGCTGCAATTCTCTCACAATAAGGAAAAAAATAATGATCGCACGTTATTCTCGCCCTGAAATGGTCGCAATTTGGTCTCCCGAAACAAAATATCGTATTTGGTTTGAAATTGAAGCCCATGCCTGTGATGCCCTAGCTGAACTAGGGATTATTCCCAAAGAAGCCGCCAAGATCATTTGGGAAAAAGGAGCAGCTGCTAAATTTGATGTCAATCGCATTGATGAAATTGAAGCCATTACCAAACATGATGTTATCGCATTTCTAACCCATCTTGCTGAATTCATTGGACCAGAAGCGCGTTTTATCCACCAAGGCATGACATCATCTGATGTTCTTGATACAACGTTGAGCATTCAATTGATGCGTGCGAGTGATATTTTACTCAAGGATATAGACCAACTTCTTGAAGCCTTAAAAAGACGTGCTTTTGAACATAAAGAGACCATCACCATTGGACGCAGTCATGGTATTCATGCTGAACCAACAACATTTGGAGTCAAATTTGCTCTCGCATATGCTGAATTTTCCCGTTGTCGCAAACGTCTTCTAGCGGCACGCGAAGAAATTTCTACTTGCGCAATTTCAGGTGCTGTAGGAACTTTTGCCAATATCGATCCACGCGTTGAAGAACATGTTGCAAAAGCCTTTGGAATGCGTGCTGAACCCGTTTCCACCCAAGTCATACCGCGGGATCGTCATGCTATGTTTTTTGCAACACTTGGTGTTATTGCTTCTTCTATTGAAAGGTTAGCGATAGAAATACGCCATTTACAACGAACAGAAGTTCTTGAAGCAGAGGAACATTTCTCACTGGGACAAAAAGGTTCATCGGCAATGCCTCATAAACGTAATCCGGTTTTAACAGAAAATTTAACTGGGTTAGCCCGTATGGTCCGTGCATTTGCACTCCCTGCCATGGAAAATGTAGCCCTTTGGCATGAACGCGATATTTCTCACTCATCTGTTGAGCGCTATATTGGTCCTGATGCAACGATTACACTTGATTTTGCCCTTTCTCGCCTCACATCTGTCATTGAGAATCTCATTGTCTATCCAGAAAATATGCAAAAAAATCTCAATAAATTCCGAGGACTTGTTCACTCACAGCGGGTACTTTTAGCACTTACACAAGCAGGAATCAGTCGCGAAGATTCGTATCGGATTGTACAACGAAATGCGATGAAGGTTTGGGAACAGGGAAAAGACTTTTTAGAAGAACTGCTCCATGATAAAGAGGTTACCAATGCTTTAAGTGAAGCAGAGATTCGAGAAAAATTTGACCTTTCTTACCATACCAAACATATCAATACGATTTTTAAACGTGTTTTTGAACAACAATAAAACGACATAGAAATCCTAAATCTTATTCTATTGACGATCAAAATCTATTGTAAAAAAGAAAATAATTCATGAAAACAAATCAACTCGATATTCTTATTATTCCAGGCTACAAAGGATCTGGTCCTGATCATTGGCAAACACGCTGGGAAAAAAAATTATCGACAGCCCGCCGTATAGAACAAGCTCATTGGTCAAAACCTGTTTGTGAAGAGTGGGTTCATAAAGTTAAAACTGCCATCGCACAAGCGCAAAAACCTGTGATGATTATTGCTCATTCATTAGGCGTTCCTACCGCACTTCATGCAACTGTACAAAATACAGAAAAAATTTGTGGTGCTTTCTTTGTTGCACCTCCAGATGTCTCCAATGAAAAAATACGTCCCAAACATTTAATGACATTTGGCCCCTATCATCGTCAAAAATTGCCTTTTCCTTCCATTGTCATCGCCAGCCGCAACGATGAATTTTGTCAATTTTCCGTAGCAGAAAAAATTGCTAATGATTGGGGTGCACTCCTTGTTGATGCTGGCTATTCTGGCCACATTAACGCAGAATCTGGACACGGACCTTGGCCTGAAGGACTTATGGTTCTGTCTCACTTTCTTGCAAAAATTTAATCCAAAAGAGGGAATCTTTTTTTCATCGCCTCTAAATCTCCACCTTTGAGTAGATGTATCATGACAAAAATTATAAAAGTATCATAGCAATATCATTGAGAATTTCTATCAATTAGGATAGTATCACTTATATTAATATTATTAAAACCTCTCAAGATAACCAGAGAAGCATAATGAATCGTCGCCACCGTATTTATGAAGGCAAGGCCAAAATTTTATATGAAGGACCTGAACCAGGAACGTATATTCAATTTTTTAAAGATGATGCTACGGCCTTTAATGCAAAAAAACATGAAATTATTGATGGAAAAGGGGTTTTAAATAACCGAATTTCAGAACATATTTTTAGCCATCTTGGACGTTTGGGTATCCCAACACATTTTATCAAACGCATAAATATGCGCGAACAGCTTATTAAAGCAGTAGAAATCATTCCATTGGAAGTTGTTGTTCGAAATGTTGCGGCTGGCTCTCTTTCTAAGCGTTTAGGACTGGAAGAAGGAACCCCACTTCCACAATCCATCATCGAGTTCTACTATAAAAATGATTCTCTTGATGATCCTATGGTAACAGAAGAACATATCACTGCTTTTGGGTGGGCTGTTCCACAAGAGCTCGAAGATATCATGCAACTTTCAATTCGTATTAACGATTTTCTTTCTGGGCTTTTTGCCGGCGTAAACATCCAATTGGTTGACTTTAAAATGGAATTTGGCCGTCTGTGGGAAGATGAAACAATGCGCATTGTCCTTGCTGATGAAATTTCACCTGATTCTGCACGATTATGGGATATGCAAACACGAGAAAAAATGGATAAAGATCGTTTTCGTCACGATATGGGGGGGCTTATTAATGCCTATCAAGAGGTTGCAAAACGCCTTGGTATTATGAATGAAAATGAACCGCCACGACCAAGTGGTCCCGTTCTCGTAAAATAAAACTATCTATCAATACGCCTCTTAAAAGGAGAGGTTTTTTCAAGAACAGGAAGTAAAAAATGAAAGCACGCATTACAGTTACTTTAAAGGAAAGCGTCCTTGATCCACAAGGAGAAGCAATTGTTGGTGCTTTAAAAAGTTTAGCCTTCGAAGGTATTCATTCTATTCGTCAAGGAAAAGTTTTTGACATTGTCCTTGATGATCAACCATCTGAAACTGCAAAGAAAAAGCTTGAGCAGATGTGTGAAGAGTTACTCGCAAATACTGTCATTGAAAATTATACTATCGAACTTCTTTAAATGGAACGCTCATGAAAACTGCCATCATTCAATTTCCTGGATTAAATCGTGACCGAGATATGGTTGCAGCATTGCATCATATAACAGGAGTTGAGCCACTCAAAATTTGGCAAACAGAAACAGCAATTCCAGATGTAGATGTTATTATTATTCCTGGTGGTTTTTCTTATGGTGACTATTTAAGATGTGGTGCTATCGGAGCGCGAACCCCTATTTTAAAAGCCGTTCGTGAAAAAGCGAAAGAAGGTGTTACAATAATAGGCATTTGTAATGGATTTCAAATTTTGGCGGAAGCTGGATTATTACCTGGAACTTTAATGCGTAATGCTTCCTTAAAATTTGTTTGTCGTGAGGTCAAGCTTGAAGTCGTTAACGCCAAAACAAAATTTTCTCGATATTATTCTAAAGGACAAATTATTCGTTGTCCTGTTGCCCATCATGATGGAAATTATTTTGCTGACGATGACACATTAAAACAGATGGAAGACAATGAACAAATTGTTTTTCGCTACGCAGAAAATACAAATCCTAATGGCTCAATAAAAGATATTGCTGGTATTGTGAATAAAGCTGGTAATATTCTTGGTATGATGCCCCATCCTGAAAACCTTATTGAACCCGCCCATGGAGGAATTGACGGTCGTTTACTTTTTCAAAGTGTTTTAGAATTGGTTAATGACTGATGCTACAAAAATCTTTGTCGTCTATAACTTATAAAAACAAGGGTCTATATCATTTTTACATCATAAATTTATGAGCGAAGTTCTTTATAAACAACAATGGATATTATTCTCTAAACACATCATTATTTAAAATTGTTTTTGGTTTTGAAATCTATCCAACCAAACGAACAAAATCTTCAGCTTATGTTCTTATGAACATTTTTATTATTAAACTACGTAGTTTTCCATAATCTAAGCTGCTAGATTAAAAAAATTAAAATGCTAAATTTCGATTAATTTGACGGATAAATACTCATGAATCCTTGCAATAACATCACGATTACCCCAGAGCTCATTGCACAACACGGCCTAAAAGAGGATGAATATCAACGTATCCTAACATTAATTGGTCGAGAACCAACATTTACTGAATTGGGAATTTTTTCTGCAATGTGGAACGAACATTGCTCCTATAAATCCTCTAAAAAATGGCTCAGAACTCTTCCAACAGAAGGAAAGTGCGTCATTCAAGGACCTGGTGAAAATGCTGGTGTTGTCGATATTGGTGAGGGTCAATGTGTTGTTTTTAAAATGGAAAGTCATAACCATCCTTCTTATATTGAACCTTATCAAGGAGCAGCAACAGGTGTTGGTGGTATTTTACGTGATGTCTTTACAATGGGCGCCCGTCCTGTTGCTGCTATGAATGCATTGCGTTTTGGTGCCCCTCAACATCCCCGCACACGCCATCTTGTTGCTGGCGTTGTTTCTGGAATTGGTGGTTACAGCAATTCTTTTGGTGTTCCAACGGTTGGTGGAGAGACTAATTTTGATGAGCGTTATAATGGCAATATCCTAGTTAACGCTTTTGTCGCCGGTATTGCAAAGACAGATGCTCTTTTTTATTCTAAAGCACAAGGTGTAGGACTTCCCGTTGTTTATCTTGGTGCAAAAACAGGGCGTGATGGTGTCGGTGGAGCCACAATGGCTTCTGCTGAATTTGATGATTCAATTAGTGAGAAACGTCCAACTGTTCAAGTTGGTGATCCTTTTACAGAAAAATGTCTTCTTGAAGCCTGTTTGGAGCTCATGGAGCTTGGAGCTGTTGTTGCTATTCAAGATATGGGGGCTGCAGGACTTACCTCTTCTGCCGTTGAAATGGGTGCAAAAGGAAATTTAGGAATACAGCTTAATCTCGATACAGTTCCTGTTCGTGAAGAAAACATGACAGCCTATGAAATGATGCTTTCTGAAAGTCAAGAGCGTATGCTCATGGTTCTTAAACCGGAGCTAGAAAAGCAAGCAGCAGCCATTTTTCATAAATGGGGACTCCATTTTTCTATCATTGGAAAAACAACTGATGATTTACGTTTCCGTGTATTTCATCAAGGAGAAGAAGTTGTCAATCTTCCTATCAAAGAACTTGGTGATGAAGCCCCTGTTTATGATCGTCCTTGGAGTGAACCTGCAAAAAAAACCGTCCTAAAAGCAGAAGACTTTAAAAAAATTGAGAATCTTGGTGATGCACTTTTGTCCTTATTGAATTCTGCTGATCAAAGTTCAAAGCGATGGGTTTATGAACAATATGATACTCTTATCCAAGGAAATAGCCTTATTTGTCCAGGAGGTGATGCAGGCGTTATCCGTATCAACAATCAGAGTAAACGTGCTCTTGCTTTTTCTTCTGATGTAACACCTCGCTATTGTGAAGCAGACCCTTATGAAGGAGGAAAGCAAGCTGTCGCAGAATGCTGGAGAAATATTAGCGCGACAGGAGCAACACCACTGGCTGCGACAGATAATCTCAATTTTGGGAATCCTGAGAAACCTGAAATTATGGGACAACTGGTTTTTGCAATTAAAGGCATCGGAGAAGCTTGCAGAAGCCTAGACTTTCCTATCGTTTCCGGCAATGTTTCTCTTTATAATGAAACAAATGGGGAAGCTATTCTTCCCACTCCCACAATTGCTGGTGTAGGCCTTCTGAGTGACTGGTCTAAAATGGTAACAATAAGTGGTATGCAAAATGGAGATAGTCTCATTTTAGTGGGAAATTGTGGCTCTCATTTAGGACAATCAATCTATGCACGTGACATTTTAAATATTGATGCTGGTGCCCCTCCTCCCGTTGATTTGCAACTTGAGAAAAAGCATGGTCAGTTTGTCCGAGATGTCATTCATAGCGGTTTTGTTCATGCTGCTCATGATATTTCTGATGGGGGATTAGCAATTGCACTCGCAGAAATGGTCATTAAAGCAAGGAAAGGCATCAAGGCAAAACTAAGCCATAAATCGCCCCACCATGCGGAACTTTTTGGAGAAGACCAAGGACGTTATCTTTTAGCCGTTAAACCTGATGCACTCAACAGTCTTAAAGAGCATGCACAAACCCATGACGTTTCTTTAATAGAGCTAGGCCAAGTTGAAGGAGATTCGCTTGATATAGATGGGATATTCACACTTTCGATAGACAAGCTTACACAAGCCTATGAGAACTGGTTTCCACAATTTATGGGTGAAGCGTAAAAATCTATTCTTTTAAAACAGCTCTTACAAAAAAAATAAATAACATAGGAGAATAATGATGGCAATGAGTGCCCATGCAATTGAAACTCTTATTCGTGAAGGTATTCCCGATGCTATTGTAACAATTCGTGATCTTGCTGGAGATGGGGAACATTATGCTGCAGAAGTCATTTCTGAGAGTTTTCGTGGTAAAACGCGTGTTCAGCAACATAAAATGGTCTATGATGCCCTCAAAGGAAATATGGGAAATGATCTTCATGCCTTAATGTTACAAACGAATATTCCCAAATAAACTAAATTTCTTCTTGCATTCATTCGTTCAATACGATTAAAAATAGTATGAAGATCATTACACTACGAATCTGAGATATCGAGGGATAAAAATGACCACTGTTCATGATTTTATTGACAACGAAATTAAAACAAATGACGTCATTTTATTCATGAAAGGGACGCCTGATGCTCCACAATGCGGATTTTCAGGACAAGTTGTTCAAATCCTCAACTATTTAGGATTGGATTATAAAGGAATTAATATTTTGACTTCTGACGAGTTGCGTCAAGGAATCAAAGATTACTCAAATTGGCCGACGATTCCACAGCTTTATATTAAAGGGGAATTCGTAGGAGGCTGTGATATTGTTAAAGAAATGTTTCAAAACAATGAGTTACAACAACTTTTGAAAGAAAAAAATATTCCCTGTAATCAATCATAGGTATCTTTCATTTTATTCAGACTCTAAAAAAGAACTGTTTTTAGACGAAATCTTTATTTCAAGGATGCCGTATGTCGTATTTAGTTGATGAACAAACGCACAGTGATGCGATTAGGAAAAAAATTGGCTATAAAGAATTTGTTATTCTTATTGCTTCACTTATGGCTATTAACGCTATAGCTGTAGACATTATGTTACCGGCTATGCCCAATATTTTGGAAGGCTTAAATGTTCTCAACCAAAATGATCAACATTATATCATTTCGAGTTATCTTATTAGTTATGGTATTGCCCAGATATTTTTTGGCCCAATAAGCGATCGCTATGGACGACGCAAGCTTATACTTATCGGGCTTGCTTTTTATTCATTTACGGCGATTGGCTGCGCCTTTGTAACTGATTTTTCTCTCTTACTTGTTTTGCGTATTTTACAAGGTATTGGAGGCGCGGCTATGCGCGTTCTTACGGTTTCTGTCGTACGAGATCTCTACAGTGGTCGAAAAATGGCAGAAGTCATGTCTATTGTTATGATGGTTTTTCTTGTTGCCCCAATGGTTGGCCCCGCAGCAGGCCAGATCATTTTACTGCTCGGACACTGGCAATTTATTTTTGTGTTCATGGCGATGATTGGTTTTGGGTTAATAATTTGGATATTATTTCGCTTACCTGAAACACTTCACGAACAACGCCCTCTTTCTTTTTCTTCCATAAAACATAATTTATGGGTTGTTGTGACAAATCGTACAACACTTTGCTACACACTTGCAGCGTCCATCATTTTAGGCTGTATTTTTATTTCTGTTAATACATCACAACAAACCTATGAAGGAATTTATAATTTAGGTTTCTGGTTTCCTATAGCATTTGCCATCGGGGCTGCATTTCAAGCTTTTGCATCATTCATGAATTCTAAATTTGTCGGACGTCTTGGAATGCGACGTATTGCGCATACTATGCTTTTACTCTTTTGTGCCACTTCATGTCTCTGGTTTGTTGGATCCATTTTAGCAGGTGGTATTCTTCCTTTTCCTTTTTATATGGTATTATATTGTATATTAATGTTTGCCTGCGGTGGTCTTATGGCAAATTTCAATACTCTCGCTCTCGAATCCGTAGGCGAGATTGCTGGTACAGCTTCTTCTGTATCTGGCTTTCTTCAGACTTCTATCGGTGCAGGATTGAGCTTTTTTATTGCTCAACAATTTGATGAAACAACCATCCCAAACTCAGCAGGATTTTTCTTTCTCAGTCTTGTTGCCATCCTTCTTGTCTTATGGGCTGAACGTGGTCATCTCTTTAGGCAATATCATCATAATCCTAACGAATAAATATGCTTAAGAGAAGATTAGTACCATTTTCTTAATCAATAAAGCTATGCTTATTACACAAAATCGTATGCTTTTAAATAGAATACTCTTATATTATCCATCCATATATTTTTTTAAAAGATACACTTATTAAAGAATTAAGTTATTGATTTATAATGATAATATAGTGTTATTCATGTTGAATGAAAACTCTGAATATCGTAAGATTCTCTCATTTAAAATTTCTCTATATTGAATCAATAAAAACCATTCACCTGCACGTTAGAAACGGGATTAGTGTGTGAGTAAAACGGTACAAGAAAGAACTAAAAATGCCTCTTATAAACCGTCTTCAGTTACAAAATCTGAGCAACATTCTAGGGTGAACAAATAGTGTTATGTTGTCCGGCTTACTCTTTCACAAGCATAAGAATGAGGGGCTCAATAGATTTATCGTTATACTATTCACAGGCATCGCTGCGAAATGGGATTGGTGTCTTGAGAGATGTTTCTTTAAAACAAGCGTGTGAACGATGCACCCTATGGTTCTCTGTTTTTTGAGAAGGGCATGACTGTAGCTGGCCAGCAGGTTTTGTATATTTTGACTTAAGTTTTGTACCAATTTATTTTCTTTAAAATAATTTTAAGGAGCTCTCAAAGGGTCTTCAAAGACCTTTCCCATTTTTACCATCAAATTCCGATTTTTGCTATTTTTACCATTTCTTGCAATTTCAGAGCTCAAAATTAATTTTGACAAAATACGCAGTTAATGCATAAATTTTATATATAAAAACAATAAATTATTACGTATTCCTATCTAATCCCACCTCTTCCCACTTAATACAAAATCTACTGTCACCCTCCAATTTTCCCATATTAAGAACGCAATAAACAAAAGCATGAGGCAATACATAATCTCCATTATTTAAAAGATATTGCTCTGGATGTTTTTGAAAGCCGTAAAGCTGAATTAAAAGGTTATGGTAAAGATAGACATTGTTTTTTACCATTACGCTTTCATATTCTTCCCAAATTAGGTTGTCTCCCCGTTTTAGAGATTAGACAAACAGAGATACGCAATACCCTTACCCTTATTTGGCATACAAAAGCATCAAATCATTTTATGACAGTCCTCATGAATAATATAATGGTCAAATAATAAAATATATGAAAACCATTCTATCATCCTTATACTTATAAATCAAATAACTCTTTGTTTTTATTACAGTTTTTATTGCTATGATCGTTCTTAAAACTTGAAATAATGCATAAAAGGTATTTTTAATTCATTTCTTTATAATTTGCTATCGAAACACTAACCCTACTTGTGATGTGCAAGTAAGTCACTTTGTTTATTTCAACATGAATAAAGCATTTTATTTCATATAAATAATAATTGAATTATTCTTATAACTCAATTAGTTATCGTATAACAAAAACACATAACATTTCATGCTTTTATAAATTTTGAATAAAAACGTTCTATCCTTTAATTGATAAATTTTCCTGATTTTGGAAACCCTTTTGGAACCAGACGCCCGACACCCGCACGTGTTCCCATCCATTCAATGAGATCATCCGCTTGACGGTTAAAGACTCGTTCAGCACTATCTTGCCAACTTAAGCCTTCTGATAAATTAAAGGTCTTGGCATCAATAATACCACCCTCTTTGTAACGTTGTAGGCGAACCCCTTTACCACGATTCATTTCTGGTATTTGTTCAATAGAAAAAATAAGCATTTTTCGGTTTTTACCAACCACAGCAACATGATCACCATTAACCGGAACACAAAGCTTTACCTCATCAGGAAATTTTACATTCATCACTTGCTTTCCTTTTCGTGTATTGGCAATCACTTCTGCCGTAGGAACGATAAAGCCATTGCCGCAAGATGAAACCAAGAGCAATTTTTCTTCTGCATGATGCACAAAAGCCGTAAGAATATCATGCTCATCATCCATATCCACTAAAAGACGAATAGGCTCACCATGTCCCCGTCCTCCAGGCAAACTATTTGCACTAAGTGCAAAAAACTTTCCCCCAGTACTTATCAGTACAATCTTGTCGGTTGTGAATGCTGGAAATGCTAACTTTAAACTATCTCCTTCTTTAAAAGATAGCACTTTGTAATCGTTCAAATGCCCCTTCAAAGCACGCATCCACCCCTTTTCAGAAATAACAATAGTAACCGGTTCTTTTTCGATCATTGCTTGTTGAATATCGTCAAGATCATGTCTTGGTGCTTCTTCAAATGTTGTCCGTCTTTTTCCCAAGAGTGTTTCAGGACCAAATGTATTTCGAACTTTTTTGATCTCTTCTGAAATGATTTTCCATTGTTTTGTAGGAGAGGATAACAAATTCTGTAGTTTTTCTTTTTCACCCTTAAGCGCTTCAAATTCCTTACGAATTTCAAATTCTTCAAGCTTTCGTAAAGAACGCAAACGCATATTAAGAATAGCTTCCGCTTGATTTTCTGTTAATTCAAAACGATTAATCAGCTTGCTTTTCGGATCATCTTCTTCACGAATAATCTGAATAACCTCATCAAGATTCAAATAGGCAATAAGATAACCATGAAGAATTTCCAATCGGGCATCAATTTGATCAAGCCGATAATGAGAACGTCGAATAAGCACTTCTTGACGATGTTCAAGCCATTGCTGCAAACTTTCTCGCAACGAGAGAACATTGGGTATTTTTCCCAAAGATAAAACATTAAGATTAAGAGGAAATCGTACTTCAAAATCAGTCAATTTAAAAAGGGATTCCATAAGAAGTTCAGAATCAACCGACCGATTTTTGGGAACAAGCACAATGCGGATATCTTCTGCTGATTCATCTTGAATATCCTCAAGCATTGGTAAACGTCGTGCAAGCAACAATTCTGCCGTTTTTTCAATAAGGCGTGACTTTTGAACTTGGTAGGGAATTTCAGTCACAACAATCACATAAGAACCTCGGCTACCAGTTTCCTGATGCCAACGTGAACGCAATCGAAAAAAACCCCGCCCGATACGATAAGATTCCTCAATACTCTTTTTAGGTTCAACCAAAATACCACCGGTTGGAAAATCAGGTCCCAGCACAAATTGATTTAAATCCTCATCACGCGTATCGGGGTCTGCAATCAAATGCAGCGCCGCATCACAGAGCTCAGCAACATTGTGAGGAGGAATAGACGTTGCCATACCAACAGCAATACCTGAAGAACCATTGGCTAAAAGATTAGGAAAAGCCCCTGGTAGCACAACAGGTTCTTCATCTTCTTCATTATAGGTCAAACGAAAATCAATAGCATTTTCATTAATTCCCTCAAGCAACAATGCAGCTACTTCAGTCATGCGTGCTTCCGTATAACGCATAGCCGCAGCATTATCACCATCAATATTGCCAAAATTGCCTTGTCCATCAACCAACGGATAACGAACCGCAAAACTTTGAGCTAAACGCACCAAAGCATCATAAATAGATGAATCCCCATGAGGATGAAACTTTCCCATGACATCACCGACAATCCGTGCACATTTTGCATAAGAATGTCCAGGGTTCAGTTTGAGAAGACGCATCGCATGAACAATCCGCCGATGCACAGGTTTCAATCCATCACGCACATCAGGCAATGCACGATGCGTAATCGTAGAAAGTGCATAAGCCAAATAACGTTCTTGTAAAGCAGATCGTAATTCTATTGGTTCAATATGTTCTTTATCAAAAGGTAAATTCATTTTATCAGACATAGTATTAGAATAACAATTCCCACAATAATAAGAAGTTATTTTGTAGGATTTATTTCATGAAAACTTTTATGAGTTTAATTTTTTATTAAAAGTCAACGATATAAAAATAAACATTGCAATTAAAACATGAACAGAAAATTATATCAATTTGAAAAACTTATACATGTTTTTCTCCTTTTCCTAAACGATATATGAAAACATTTAATACATTATCAAAAGCTTCTTTCAATATCCTCTTTAAGGGATAGAAATAAAATATTTTCATTGTTAAAGAAAGAAAAAAGCATTTCAAAATAAATAAAAATCTAAAAAAATGCCATTATTTAGTTGATATATCTAAGAAAAATGCAAGCATGACATAACTTTTTAAAGCGATATGAAATAAATTTTCCTCGTCTTTCCAAAATTGAATCTATAGGATGAAAAAGTGCATTATTCCCATAAAAACGAAAAGACATTTTTTCTTTTATGACATTGTAAAAACTTTAATAAACTATAACTAATATATTGATATATAAAGATATTTTATAATTTAAACGAGACTTCTAAGTATTATAAAGTTTTTTCATTTCCAATTTATTCATGATAACTCAATCATTATCGTTTTCTTGCTTATCAAAAGATAAGAGCGACTATCCAAGCAAGAAATAAAAATACTGAAACCATTTGCATACAAAAATTTTCAAAAACATTAAAACCTAGAAGGCAGAATGATGGCTTACCCTTTATTTAATAAAGATTATACTAAATAATGGCTCTTATAGCAGTCACGGGTTAAGTTATATCCTTCACGAGTAAACATCGTAAAATGAGAGCAACTGCATTGAGAGGCATTTTTTTAGAAACCACGCTTCATGAAAAATCAACATAATAGCATTCTTTTTTCCTCTCTAAATCCATAAAAAGCATCTACACTCTTGAGAATCATCAAAGAGAAGAATCAAAACTCACACTACGAAAAAGGGACTATAACAATTCATTAATCAATTTTATGAATTATTTTTTTGAGGAGGAGCAATGCGAATTCCTAAATCATGTAATTGTGTAGACGAAACATCAGACGGCGCACTCATCAAAAGATCAAGCGCCTGTTGATTCATAGGAAATAAAGCAACTTCACGTAAATTTTTAACACCCTGCAATAGCATAATGATGCGGTCAATTCCCGCAGCCATACCACCATGGGGTGGAGCCCCATAATGGAATGCGCGATAAAGACCACCAAAACGATCTTCTACAACTTCCTTAGAAAGCCCTACAAGTTCAAAAACTTTAAGCATCATTTCTGGTAAGTGATTACGAATTCCACCAGATGCAATCTCATAACCATTACAAACAAGATCATACTGAAAAGCTTTAAGCGTAAGAGGATCTTGACACTCAAGAGCATTTTCCCCTCCTTGCGGCATGGAAAAAGGATTATGGGAAAAATCAATCTTTTTTTCATCTTCATTCCATTCAAAAAATGGAAAATCAACAATCCACGCTAAAGAAAAACTCTCTCTATCGACAAGGTCTAATTCTTCCCCTATCCGTATACGGGCTGCTCCAGCAAAAGATGCAAATTTTTTCGGGTCTCCTGCGACAAAAAAACAAGCATCACCACTTTCAAGGCCAAGTTGTATACGAATTTCTTCAGTTCTCTGCTCACCGATATTTTTGGCAATAGGCCCCGCTCCTTCAAACTTTCCTTCTTCTTCACGCCAGAAAATATAACCGAGCCCTGGTTGCCCCTCACCTTGTGCCCACCCATTCATACGATCACAAAAAGCACGGCTTCCACCCGTTTTAGCCGGAATAGCCCACACTTGCGCATTCTTATCATTTGCTAAAATCTGAGCAAAAACTTTGAAACCGGAATCACAAAAATGCTGAGAAACATCCTCCATAATGATCGGATTGCGTAAATCAGGTTTATCAGAACCGTATTTACGCATTGCTTCATCATAAGGAATGCGAGGAAAGTTTTGTGTTACCTTTTTTCCATCTGCAAATTCTTCAAAAATAGAACGCATAATGGGTTCCATCGTTGCTAAAACATCTTCTTGTTCAACAAAACTCATTTCAACATCTAATTGATAAAACTCACCAGCAAAACGGTCTGCTCGCGGATCTTCATCTCTAAAACATGGCGCAATTTGAAAATAACGATCAAAACCTGACATCATCAACAACTGTTTATATTGCTGTGGGGCTTGCGGTAGTGCATAAAATTTGCCTTGATGGATACGACTTGGAACCAAAAAATCACGCGCCCCTTCTGGTGATGAGGCTGTCAAAAGCGGTGTTGTAAATTCCGTAAAACCATTATTTTGCATAGCCCGTCTCATAGCCGCAATAATTTCAGTCCGACGCATAATATTTTTGTGCATAGTTTCCCGACGCAAATCAAGAAAACGATATTTTAATCGAATATCTTCTGGATAATCAGGCTCACCAAAAACCGGTAAAGGAAGCTCTTCAGATTTTGAAAGAATTTCGACCTCTTGTGCAAAAATTTCAATCTCACCTGTTGGAAGTGTTGCATTAATAACCTCATCAGAACGTGCACACACCTCTCCATCCACGCGAATAACCCATTCAGAACGCACTTGTTCAATAATTTTAAAAGCTGGTGAAGCAGGGTCCGCAACAATTTGTGTGATTCCAAAATGATCACGCAAATCCACAAAAAGAATTCCTCCATGATCACGAACACGATGAACCCATCCCGAAAGACGAACTTGTGTTCCTACATCACATCTACGAAGAGCCGCACAATGATGACTGCGATAACGGTGCATGTTTTTTGCCTTTGATTATAATATTCACATGCGCTACAAACGCTTTTTAATCACCATTTGTCAAGATATTAAGAATAAAAACGCGAAAATAAAGTCAATATAAAGAACAAAATTCAATTTATCGAATATAGTAGAATGATGAATCTTATTACACAAACAACAGATCTTGAAATTGCACTTAACGCTCTCAGCACCTCTGATTTTGTAACTGTCGATACTGAGTTTATCCGCGAAACAACTTTTTGGCCTCAACTGTGTTTAATCCAGCTTGCATCACCAGACGTTACCGTTCTGATTGATCCCATAGCACCAGATATTGATTTACAACCGTTTTTTGATCTTATGATCGATAAAAAAATTGTCAAAGTTTTTCACTCTGCTCGCCAAGATATTGAAACAATTTATTATCTTGGAGGCGTTATTCCTTCTCCTCTCTTTGACACACAAGTAGCAGGATCAATTTGCGGATTTGGTGATTCTATCTCCTATGATCAAATTGTACAACGCTGCACAGGGCATCATCTTGATAAATCCTCCCGTTTTACAGATTGGAGCTGTCGCCCGCTGTCTGAAAAACAACTGCTCTATGCCCTTGCTGATGTCACTTATCTAAGAGATGTTTATCTCCTCTTGAAAAAAAGGTTAGAAAAAGATCAACGTGTTCACTGGATGGATGACGAAATAAAAATCCTTTTAAATCCTAAAACCTATGATATGCCAGAAGATGAAGCATGGAAAAAAGTGAAAGGAAAAGTTAAAAAACCGCGTGAACTGGCTGTATTACAAAAGATAGCAGCGTGGCGTGAACGTGAAGCACGAAAACACAATATGCCCCGTCGCCATATCATGAAAGATGAATGTCTTATTGAAATAGCAACCCAACAACCAAAAGATGAAGCTGCGTTAAAACGGTTGCGCAGTCTTAATAAGAATTGGGATAAACGTTCAATTGCATCCTCATTAATCAAGGCTGTCCACGAAGGCTTAGAGGTCGATCTTTCTACTTTACCCCCTATTCCTAAACATAACCCACTCAATGATACAACAGCTGCGGCTATTGATCTGCTCAGAGTACTCTTAAAACTTGTTGCAAACGAAAACAGCATTGCTCCTAAAATGATTGCAACATCTAATGATTTAGAAAAAATTGCTAATGGAGGAATAAAGAAAAATATTCCCGCTATGAATGGCTGGCGCTATGAAATATTTGGTCAAAAAGCTGAACAACTGCTAAAGGGCCAGATAGGATTTTACTTTAACGATGGAAAAATAAGTACAAAACAGCTTTAATTCATATTTTTAATATTCTGAAATTTCCATAGAGTCTCTCAAGGGGGGGTATTTTGTGTCAAAATGAATGGAAAATCAAAAAAGAAAAGTTTTAAAACCTCTCCCCATTAAACTCGTTTTATTTGAAATAATATAGAAAAAAAACTCTGAGTAAATTTAAAAACATTCTCATTTTTAAAAATTTATTACGCTTCTTATCAAGATCAATAGGTATGCGCTTATAAGCCATCCATAAAAAAGTGTGAGACGAACAGACAACTTTTCATATTCATATAAAGTGTCTGAAAGAAAAAAATACTTATCAAAATTGCAATATAATCATTAAAAATGAACGAGTATAGAAACTAAAATACTTAAGCTTTTAGAGATAAAAGGTGAATGAATTAAAAGGAAAAATCAAGAAATTTCAAAAGCAAGAGGTTGTTTTATGATTTTTGATAACTTCTTTAATCGTCCAAGAGGACGTTCTCCCAATAAGCCAGCGTAATTTTTCGGGATCTTCAAAACAATATGGTCTACTTTTTTATGCCACAATAAATGAGGCAATATTCCTGCAACAGAAGCGCTAAAAAGATGAGCAATACGCATGGTTTCACCAAGAATACGTGCTTTCTCAATGATATTTTGCGTTGCTAATTGAAAAATGGGTAGAGATTCTTTATCAACCAGTAAACTCGTATTACGAAAAAAAACAGCAAGTGCCGCATAAAGACGCCCCTCGTGAGAAATTCCTGGATAAGATCCTAATGCTATCTGATTTGCCGCCTCATTGCCTCGATAATCTGGGTGTATACGCCAACCAATATCGGCAAGAAGACAAGCCGCTTGGCGATAACGACATTCATTTTCAGTTTCTGAAATGCCAAAAGCTTCAAAAGCTTTCGTTGTAAAGTCAATAAGTTCTTCTGCCTGTTTTGGTGAGCGCGCCCGTAAAATAGCCATTTCTGTGCACGCCGCAATGAGAGGGTCTGAAGATTGAATTGCCTGGGACAAACGTGAATAAAGAAAACCTTCACGAACGCCAGCGCCAGAAAAGATTATTTTTTCAAACTCCATACACTGAATAAGTTCGATAAGGACAATTGCCCCATAGGATAAAAGTTTCCGACGATTTTGTGAAACCGCTGCAATCCCTTTCATATTATCAATGTCGCCACTTGCGACAAGACGCAAAAAGTTCTCCATTTCCAAGGCATCAACTTCATAGCCATGCATAACAGGGAGCCGATAGTGTTTCATTGCCATATGGAGTTTTGCCAAATTACGCCATGTCCCCCCTACGGCATAAAAATAACGTGCCCGACCTTTACGCGTACGTGCAACAGAAGATTTATAAAATTGCTCATGCACAATTTTTGCGGCCACACTACTATCATTATTCGACATATAATGTAGCCGTAAACCACCTAATGGAAGCGTTATCCCTTCACCGACATCAGAATGATCAATATCAATTAACTCGAGACTTCCACCACCAAGATCCCCAGAAAGGCCTTTTGGTTGATAAAAAGTAGAGACAACTCCATAGGCCGAATACATCGCTTCTTCACTTCCTGAAAGAAGATATATTTTATTTTGTAAAACATTTTCAGCACTTTGAATAAATTCTAATCCATTTTTTGCATCTCGTGCTGCTGCCGTTGCTAAAGTATAGACCTTATCGGCCCCAATCTGTCGACAAAGCGTACGAAAACGTTCTAGTGTTTGCAATGCCATTTTCACCGAATTTTCTTCTAAAAATCCCGTTTTTGCCACACCATGACCGAGTCCACAAAGAACCTTTTCATTAAACAAAACCGTTGGTGAGCGAACAAGTCCCTCATAAATAACCAGTCGAACAGAATTTGAGCCAATGTCAATAACAGCAACAGGCTTGCGCCCTTTTAGCCGACCTTGAGCACCTCTATATGTCATTGGACTTCAGTCTTTATGCATTTCAGCTTGTTGCCGATGCAATGCAACCAAGCGCGAAATCGAAGATTCAAAAGACTTATTTATCCCCGAAAACCCTGTATTGGCCATAAAATACTCCTGCGCATTAAACGGACTTTCACCTCTCTGCGGTGTGATACGTTTTGATGTTCCGTTTTTGAGTATAGCAAAGCTTTGTTGATTATCAATGAGATTAGCCACCATAATTTGTAAAAGAATCTGCTGCCGCACCATTTTATTAAAAACTGGAACCAATATTTCAATCCGGTAGTCTAGATTACGAGGCATCATATCAGCAGAGCCGAAGTAAACAAAGGCATTTTCATTAGGCAAATCTTGACCATTCCCAAAACAAAAAATGCGACTATGTTCAAGAAAACGCCCTACGATTGATTTTACACGAATATTATCCGAAACTCCTGGAATACGAGGACGTAAACAACATATCCCCCGCACCACCAAATCAATCTGTACCCCTGCTTGACTCGCATGATATAAAGCATCAATAATTTCAGGATCAACCAATGCGTTTACTTTCATCCAAATAGCAGCACATTTTCCTTGTTGTGCATGAGCAATTTCTCCTTCAATATGCTCTAAGATACGACCACGCAATGTTAAGGGTGAAAAAGCAATTTTCTTTACCTCATTTGGACGCTCATATCGCGCGATATAATTAAATAATAATGCAACATCATGAGCGATATCATTATCCGTAGAAAAAAAAGAAAGATCCGTATAAGTTTTAGCGTTAACAGGATGATAATTTCCTGTTCCAAGATGAACATAAGAACAAAGACGTTTTCCTTCACATCTCACAACCAGAGACATCTTGGCATGTGTTTTTAAAGCAATAAAACCAAAAATAACTTGAACGCCAGCACACTCCAGATCTCGTGCCCAACGAATATTGGCTTCCTCATCAAAACGTGCTTTAACTTCTACCAAAGCAGTCACAGACTTTCCTTGTTTAGCAGCTTCAATCAGAGCACTAACAATTGGACTATCATTTGATGTCCGATAAAGAGTTTGTTTGATTTCTATAACATCAGGATCGCAGGCCGCTTGACGTAAAAATTGAACAACAATATCAAATGTTTCATAAGGGTGATGGATCACAATATCATTTTCACGAATAGCTGCAAAACAATCCCCATTATGTTTACGAATACGTTCCGGAACACGAGAAACATAAGGAGTAAACTTGAGATCATCACGAGGAATCGTAATAATCTCTGAGACCATATTAAGCGCTAAATACCCATCAAGAACATTAAGACAATTATCAGGAACAGCAAGACAATTTGCTATAAATTGACGCAAATTTTCTGGCATTTTTGTGTCAAACTCAATTCGAATAACCTGCCCACGTCTTCGCCTTTTAAGAGCTGTTTCAAAAAAGTGAACAAGATCTTCAGCTTCTTCTTCTACTTCAATATCACTATCCCTAATCACTCTAAATGTACCCATTCCATTAACCTCATAGTGAGGAAATAGATATTTGATAAATAAACAAATAACATCTTCAGATGCAATAAAACGAAAATGATTATCCTTTGAGGGAAGAAGAATAAAACGCCTCAAAAGCATTGAAATGGGCAATAACATTGTACATGAGTGTTGATCCGCCCCTCCAGATAATTGAAGCGCAAGAGATAATCCTAAATTAGGAATAAAGGGAAAAGGCTGTATAGAATCAATAGGCAAAGGTTTGAGAACAGGAAAGATTTTCTCAAGAAAATATTTTTCAAGCCACGACTTTTCAATTTCTGACAGATCATCAGAACAAATAATTTCAATATCATTCTTTTTAAATTCTTCACGTAAAATATTCAATTCCTGTAGTTGGCGAGCCTGCAACTTTGAAATCTCAGCTAATACAATATCAAGTTGTTCCTGTGGAGTATGCCCATCTGCACTGCACGTTGTAACATGAGCACGAACTTGAGCCGCAAGACCAGCGACACGAACCATAAAAAACTCATCAAGATTTGTCGCTGAAATCGAAAGAAATTGTAGCCGCTCTAGTAAAGGATGTTTTGGATTAGCTGCTTCCATCAAAACACGATTATTAAATTGTAACCATGAAAACTCTCGATTAATAAACCGTGCCGGATTTTTCATTGTTAAATTCGATATAGAAATTTTATCTGCTACCCTCTGTTCCATATATTCTCATTAATCTTCTTTTATGCTTTTAAAAAGCCTTTAGGAAATATCTCACATAATATTTTATAATATGTTATCATCATACGAACACATTAATGCTTAATTTTTCTCATCATGTTAGCATTTGATATTTTAAAATACTTAAAATTCCCTCCATACGCAAAGCGCTAAAAGTACGATAACTACTCTAATATAGCATAAAAGAGGGGAAATTTGTCTTAAAAAGCATCTTGCATTATTATAAGCTTTATTACAGACTCGTACTTGTAAAATAGAAGAACTTCATCATGCTTAATGAAATAATTTATTCTGGAGTGTGCACACCATGGCTGATCATAATATTCCCCATTTCCAAAATGACCTTGGATGTAAAACAATCGAAATTGGTGTAAAAGAATTTATGTGTGTGGGCGCTACACAACCATTCGATCATCCCCATATCTTTATCGACATGGGAGCAGCTGATGAAAAAGTCTGCCCTTATTGCTCAACACTTTATCGTTATGTTCCCTCACTCTCGTACGATCAAACAAACCCAACAGGATGTTTATACCAACCAGACAAGCAATTATAATAGGTTCTTTAGGCTTTTCTAACACCCTTTTAATTCTGCTTGTTTAATATGAAATCATTTGTGGACTCATCACCTATCATCGTTGGAGGGGGAATTGCTGGTTTAAGTACTGCTTTAGCGCTTGCTCATAAAGGAATCGCGAGTACCATTATTGAAAAGTGTAAGAAACTTGAAACTGTAGGCGCTGGTATTCAACTGACTCCAAATGCAACATCTATTCTCACACGCTGGGAACTTCTTAATAAACTTACTGAAGCTGCAACAATCCCACATTTTCTTGAGTTAAAAGATGGCGTATCTTTTAAAATACGTCTACGTGCTCCGCTTATCAATCTAACAGAAAAATATTGGAAAGCCCCTTATATAACAATTCATCGTGCTGCTTTACAAAAAATTTTATACAACGCCGTGATTGAAAATCCTTTGATCAAATACAAAGCAGGTGAAACGATTATCTCTTCTACCCAATCCGCAACAGACATTAAAATAACGACAATCAAAACAGATACAGGAATAGAACAGCTTTATTCAACGCCCCTCCTGATCGGATGTGATGGCGTTTGGTCAACATTACGGCAACAATCTCCTTTTCATGAAAAAGCAACTTTTAGTGGCTTTATTGCTTGGCGTGCAACAACAGCATTTGATAATTTTCCTCAAAACTTTCGTTCTTCGTTGCAAAATATGAAGACGATCACAGCTTGGATGGGACCCAATAATCATCTTGTTGTCTATCCCATTCAAGAATCAGAAAAAATTTTTAATTTTGTTGCTATCACAAATGGAGAAAATTCAAAAGAAGGATGGGCCCATAAAGGTGATAAAGAAAAACTCAAAGCTCTTTTTAAGGGCTGGAATTCAAAAATCTTACAAATCTTTGATCATATTGATGAATGGAGATATTGGCCGCTCTTTTACATGAAACAAAATCGCTTTGTAGGCTTAGAAAGACAAGTATTTGTTGGCGATTGTGCACATGCAGCTCTACCTTTTGCAGCGCAAGGTGCTGCTATGGCAATTGAAGACTCTGCCACATTAGCAGAAGCTCTTTCATTGAAAGATTTTTCATTAACCAAAGCACTTTCGCTTTACGAAACAATACGCATCCCCCGTATTGAAGCAGTAAAAAAACGCGGAGATTTCAACAAATTTGTTTATCATGCAACCGGTCCCATAGCAATAGCCCGTAACCTCATGATGAAAATTCGTACATCAGAGAGCATTATGTCAAATCTCAATTGGCTTTATATGTATGATGCGATGAATTCCATAAAAAACCATAATAAAAACTTATAAAATTCTTCTAATCCTTTGAATATTATCAAGGAAAGAGATTTTTGAGCTTTATGACACTAAAAGTTCATCATCATTTATCTCAAATAACAGAAAGATCTTTCGAAATCACCTTTTCGATTAAAAAAAACAGTTTCTAGCTCTCTAAATAAAGATACCACTTAAAATCAGTACCCTTCTTTAACTCAATTCAACATCAACAACACCCTGAATCAACTTCATAGCATTGGCGACATGTGAATTTACTTTATATCGCTTGGGAAGCGCAATTTCGACTTCTCGCAATCCGTCTTCCTGAATTAATATAATCCCAACCTCTCCATTCCCTCCAAGGTTTAAATTTTGTTCAATTTGTGGAAGCATATCAACTGTTTTTATAAAAAGACGCATCATTTTATGCTGCTGTAATGCTTCCTTTTCCAAAGATTGAATTGTCTCAATTCGCAAACTAACCCCTTCAGAGCGATTTTCTGCACTCACCGTAACAATAAAAGATTTTCCGGGTTCTAACATTTCTTCATAATCCGAGAGTGCTTCAGAAAAAAGAACCGCCTCATATTGTCCACTTGCATCAGAAAAATGAATGATTCCCATCTTTTTACCTGATTTTGTTTTTCGCACATTTTTTGCCACAACGGTTCCAGCAAGCCTTGCAGCCGTTGCTCCTCCTTTAACGGCATTGGAAAAATCACTCCAAGTCTGAACACGTTTTTTGGCAAGAATAGCTTGATACTCATCCAATGGATGCGCTGAAAAATAAAAACCTATTGCTTGAAATTCTCGATAAAGCTTTTCAGCCAGCAACCAAGGAGTGGTTTGTGATAAAATCAAAGGTTCTCTTAACCCACCTACCATTCCAAATATATCAACCTGCCCGCTCGAATTATCATCGAGAATACGAAGTGCCCGTGCATGAAGCGTTCCAAGATTAGCTAATAAAACCTCACGTGCAATGTTAAAACAATCAAAAGCGCCGGCACAAACTAAACTTTCCATCGCACGCTTATTGACAATCCGAGGATCAACACGCGCACAAAAATCTTCCAAGTCCTTAAAAGTCTGTTTCCCACGACTTGCAACGATATGATCAACAACCGTTTCTCCCACCCCTTTAATGGCTGCAAGAGAATAATAAATACAGTTATCACCAACCTCAAAAACACGATGAGATGTTTGTATAGAAGGTGCAATAACTTCAATACCCAACCTTAATGCTTCACGCCGAAAATCATTGAGCTTATCCGTATTCGTCATATCATATGTCATTGAAGCAGCTAAAAACTCAACGGGATAATTAGCTTTCATATAAGCTGTTTGATAAGAAACAATGGCATAAGCAGCAGCATGTGATTTATTAAATCCGTAATCGGCAAATTTTGCTAAAAGATCAAAAATAATATCAGCTTGCTCTTTATCAACACCACCAGCAACAGCTCCATTGACAAAACGCGTACGTTGCTTTTGCATTTCTGCGTGAATTTTTTTCCCCATAGCACGACGTAATAAATCAGCTTCTCCAAGCGAATAACCAGCCAGCACCTGAGCAATTTGCATCACCTGCTCTTGATACACAATAACCCCTTGTGTTTCTTTAATCAGATGATCTATTTTAGGATGAATAGAAGCTATTTCCTCTTCTCCGTGTTTGCGTGCATTATAGGTTGGAATATTCTCCATTGGACCAGGACGATAAAGTGCAACCAACGCAATAATATCTTCAATACGATCTGGCTTCATTCCAATCAGCGCCTTGCGCATACCAGAACTTTCCACCTGAAACACACCAACCGTTTCACCACGCGCCATCATAGCGTAGGTTACTTCATCATTGAGAGGAATATTTGACAAATCTATTTTGATCCCTTGTCTAGCAACAAAATCAACGGCCATTTTCAAAACAGTAAGCGTTTTTAATCCCAGAAAATCAAATTTTACCAATCCTGCCTGTTCAACATATTTCATGTTAAATTGTGTAACAGGCATATCAGAACGAGGATCGCGATACATCGGGACAAGCTCCCAAAGGGGACGATCTCCGATGACAATCCCAGCAGCATGCGTGGAAGCGTGACGATAAAGTCCCTCCAATTGAAGGGCTATATCTAATACACGTCCTATGAGCGGATCTTTTTTCTTTTCCTCTTCAAATTTCGGTTCATCCTTAATCGCATCAGCCAATTCCACCTGACTTCCTGGCGTAGCAGGAATGAGTTTTGTCAGATAATCCACCTGACGATAAGGAACTTCTAAAACACGCCCTATATCGCGTAAAACTGCGCGTGCTTGTAATTTACCAAAGGTAATAATTTGAGCAACTTGATCACGTCCATATTTTTTTTGAACATATTGAATAACTTCTTCGCGACGATCTTGACAAAAATCGATATCAAAATCTGGCATTGAAACACGATCTGGATTGAGAAAACGTTCAAAGAGAAGAGAAAAACGCAATGGATCAACATCAGTGATCGTCAAAGCATAAGCAACAAGTGAACCAGCCCCAGAGCCCCGCCCTGGACCAACAGGAATATCATGAGCCTTTGCCCATTTTATGAAATCTGAAACGATAAGAAAATATCCAGAAAATTGCATCCGTGTAATAACTGAAACTTCATAATCAAGCCGCTGCTCATAATCTGCAACGGTATAGCCTTCAGCTAATCCAATTGTTTCAAGACGCATTTTTAAACCAGCTTTAGCTTGATTTAACAATTCATTATCTTCTACCTTTAAAGTAATTTGTGAATCAGTAGATTGTTCTATAAAGCGAGGCAATATCGGATTTCGGATGGGAGAAGCAATATGACAACGTAAGGCAATTTCAACGCTATTTTCTAAAGCTTCTGGGAGATCAGAAAACAGTTTTACCATTTCATCTTGGGACTTCAAATAATGATCTGGCGTCACTCGTTTTCGCTCTGGATTAGAGACAATTTGTCCTTCTGCAACAGCCATTAACGCATCATGCGCCTCATATCCTTCTCTCTTCAGAAAAAAAGCTTCATTCGTTGCAACAAGGGGGATGTCATGCGCATAAGCTAATTCAATAAGACCAGCCTCTATTCTGCGGTCATAAGAACCATGCCGTTGTAATTCTATATAAAGACGATCAGTAAAAATTTTTTTCAAATAAATTAAACGCTCAACAGCACGTTCTTTTTTCTCTTCTGCCAAAGAAAGATTAATGGGTCCTCCCTTGCCGCCCGTTAAAGCGATGATGCCTTCACTATGCGCCGATAACCAATCCGCTTTAATATGAGGAGGATCAGTATCACATTTATCAAGATAAGCACGGCTCACAAGGCGAACCAAATGAGCATAACCGGTCTCATTAGCTGCCAATAGAACCATAGAACAAAAATCAGACGGATTCCGTCCTTTAACCAAACGTGAATGATCATTTTCATCACAAAAGTCAACGTTAAGCTGACAACCAATAATAGGTTGAACCCCATGAGAAAGACAATGTTGTGAAAATTCCAAAGCACCAAATAAATTATTGGTATCAGTAATAGCAACCGCTGGTGCATGATCTGAAATCGTCTGTTGAATAATTTGTGGGATTTTTAAAGCCCCTTCGAGCAAGGAATAAGCTGAATGCACTCTCAAATGAATAAAGCGAGGAAGAGAATTTTTATATTCTTGCATTTTATTTTTATCTTTTTTCACTCTCACAATTTTCCACTACAAAATAAACGCCAAACAGCACTGCACTCTTTAAAGAAACACCTTTAAGTTACCATAACTTTAAAGCAATAAATTCATCATTCCACATAGGAAAAATGTTTCAATTTTATTAATATTTATAAGAGAGTTCTATCAAGAAAATGCTTCTATTCACAGCAAATAAACGCTTAAAATAAAAAGAAAAATATAGATGATTTATATAAGAACTTTAATTTTTGCATTCTTTTTCTGTTTTTGTATTCTTTTATTATATTTCTCTTTAAATATTAATTTTTCTTTCTAAAACTTAATGTATAAAAAAACTCCTCTTTATGACTTTATCCCCAAGAGGCTCTTTGAAAGGTCTAGAAAAAACAAAAGGAGCAGATTAAATTTCCTCATGCCTCCAAGTCTTCTTATTCCTCTTTTTAATTCTATCCGAACGCTCTCTGGTATTACACCTAGAATCTATGGCTTATTGACAAAACTTTTAAATGTTAATCCTACACAACGTGAAGCAACCCTTATTGATCTTCTTCAATTAATGCCCCATTCTGTGATAGATCGTAGAAGGCGTCCCAGCATTGCTTATGCAAAAGAAGGAGAGATTGTTACGCTCGAAATTGTCATCGATCAACATCAACCACCACCCCGTGGACATAACAAAATCCCCTATCGTGTTAGCGCCCATGATGAAACAGGAAAAGTAAATTTAGTTTTTTTTCATGCTCAGCCTCTTTGGCTCAAAAAACAACTCCCCGAGGGAAAAAAAATTATTGTATCAGGAAAAGTTGAATGGTTTAACGAGCAACTCTCAATGGTCCATCCTGACTATATGGCTCCAAGCGAACAATCAAATCAGATTCCTCTCATCGAAGCTGTTTATCCCTCCACCGCCGGACTATCGACAAAAACACTAAGACGCGCCGTACAAAACGCTCTTGATTCTATTCCTTTCATCCCAGAATGGATAGACGAAAATGTTAAAAAGCAGCAGAATTTTTCTTCTTTTTCTGTTGCCTTACGCCGTATCCATGCGCCCATTAATCCTGATGATCTATCTTTAGATAGTACAGCACGAAAACGTCTTGCCTATGATGAACTGCTTGCCTGTCAATTAGCTCTAGGCCTTGTGCGTTTAAAAACAAAATCTCTTGTTGGTACCTCTCGACCATCAACAGGAATTTATACAAAAAAATTGCTCAATGTCCTCCCTTTTCAACTCACAACGGGACAAATAAAAGCGGTCGAGGATATCGCCAATGATCTTGCTTCACCAGAACCAATGCTAAGACTGCTCCAAGGTGATGTAGGGGCAGGAAAAACCGTCGTAGCACTGATGGCAATGGCACAAATTGCTGAAAATTCAGGACAATCAGCTTTAATGGCCCCCACAGAAGTGCTTGCTCGGCAACATTTTGCCACCATTACCCCTCTTGCCGAAAAAATCGGATTAAAAACAACGCTTTTAACTGGACGAGAAAAAGGAAAATTGCGGACAAATATCTTGAATGATATTTCATCAGGTCAAGTATCCATTGTCATTGGAACCCATGCTCTTATACAAGACAGTGTTATTTATAACAATCTCGCCTTAACTATTATCGATGAACAACACCGTTTTGGTGTGCACCAACGTATCGCTCTTACAGAAAAAGGCTATAAACCGGATATGCTGGTTATGACCGCAACCCCCATTCCTCGCACACTTGTTTTAACCGCTTTTGGTGATATGGATGTCTCTAAAATTACAGAAAAACCAAGGGGACGACAGCCTATTACGACAGCAATGCTTTCTTTGAAACGTATTCATGAGCTTATAGAACGAATCGCCGTTGCACTCGAAAAAGGAGAAAAACTCTATTGGATTTGTCCTTTAGTAGAAGAATCAATCTCTCTTGATCTCACCTCCATTGAAAACCGTTTTGCCTTTCTCCATGAGCGCTTTGGCTCTCGCGTCGGCATGATTCATGGTAAAATGTCTACAGTAGAAAAAGAAGCTGCTATGGAATCTTTTAAATGCGGGAATACACGTATTTTAGTTGCAACCACCGTTATTGAGGTAGGCGTGGATATTCCGGATGCCTCGATCATTATCATCGAACACGCAGAACATTTTGGCCTTTCACAATTGCACCAATTACGTGGACGTGTAGGACGAGGCGATAAAAAATCTTCCTGCATTTTGCTCTATAAAGATCCACTGACTAAAACAGCAGCAAAACGCCTGAATATTATCCGCAACACAGAAGATGGTTTTGAAATTGCTGAAGAAGATTGGCGCTTGCGAGGAGAAGGAGAACTTTTGGGTACAAAACAATCTGGTGTCCCTGAATTTCATATAGCAAACCTTGCAGTTCACAGTGATCTTTTGTCAATGGCAAGGAAGGATGCACGCTTGTTTTTACAACGTGATCCTCATCTTTCTTCTGAGCGAGGACAAGCTTTACGATTGCTCCTTTATCTTTTCGGGCACGATGATGCTACACGTCTCTTACGATCAGGATAACAAAGACTCTCTGAAAAAATAAAAATACCTCTCTCTTTAAATATGATTTTCTTTCTTGGTATCACTCATAAATGGCTTAACGCAATTCCTACACCATTATACTTCATGAAGGAAGAATAAACCAATAGCAGCATCTCCTCTCCCTATCTGGATTACGCTTGCATTAAAAGATTAAGCTATTGATTTATAAAAATAATATAACGTTATTTATATTAAATGAGAAGCTTGAATACCGTAGAATTTTCTCACTTTAAATCTATCCCATATTGAATCAATCAAAACCGTTTTCTTGCATACCACAAGCGGGGCTGTCTTTTTGGGTAAAATTACACAAGGACTAAAAATGCCTCTTATAACCCCTTTCACGTATCAAAGGCTGTCGCAATAGAGCTGGTTTGTGGTGGTGTTGATTTGCACCTTCACAAACCTAAAGACGGTGGTGCTCGATGGATTTTCCGATATACCACCTCATAGGCGACAGTCGTAATGTGGGCTTAGGGACCTTGGGAGAGGTTCCTTTAAAACAAGTGCGTGAATGAATATGCCCCCTAAATATATTCTGTTTGGAGCGATCTATTTTCCTTGAAAAATATTTCCTTATTAAAAAAGACAATAAACCAAAGCGTGAAGCAATACATGATTTCTATTATTAAAAATATTGCTTTAGATGATTTTGAAAGCCTTAAAGCTGAATTAAAGTGATGATAAGAATAGAAGTTGATTTGGATCTTTATGGCTTTATATTCTCTTCAAATGAGGCTGTCTGCCCGTTTAAAAATGCCCCCTAAAAGGATACACACTGCTCCTATCTTGCATACAAAAGAGACAACAGCCAACAGGGCTCTTATCTGTCTATAATATGTGTCTCAAACATGAAACTGCACGAGATGTGAATATTATAAGAAAAAGTACGCGCTTTCTTAGAATAGAAACCTACTACCATTCTTTTTACCCTTATATCCATACACCTGATCTGTTTTTTGACAGAATATTCATCATTCTATCATCAAGAATTTTAAATGAAAAAATCTCGTCTTTGGTGCTCTCTTTCAACAGAGAAAAATTGAAAAACAAACCATCATTATAAATCAATTTTTTACACTTAATTATTCTCTAAAAACTTAGAAAGACACAATCTATTTTTACTCAACTGTGACTGATTTTGCTAAATTACGTGGCTGATCGACATCTGTTCCCAATAAAACAGCCGTATGATAAGCAATTAATTGAATGGGAAGCACATAAATAATAGGAGCAATAAATTCTGGAACAACTGGTAAAGTAATTGTTGATAAAGTGTCCAGACAAGCTGCTTCAGCACCTTTTTGATCGGTGATCAAAATAATACGACCATTGCGCGCTACCACTTCTTGCATATTAGAAAAAGTCTTTTCAAACCATCGATCATAAGGCGCAACAACAATAACAGGTATTGTTTCATCCACCAGAGCAATGGGGCCATGTTTCAACTCACCCGCCGCATACCCTTCAGCGTGAATATAAGAAAGCTCTTTCAGTTTAAGGGCTCCCTCTAAAGCAATCGGATAAGAGGTTCCTCGTCCCAAATAAAGAACACTTTTTACATTCACCAAATCACGACAAAGAGATTCAATTTTACCTTCTAATTTTAAGACCTCATTTAAAATACGGGGAACTTCTGCCAACTGTTGAACCAATTGCTTTTCCATTTGAACTGAGAGACGCCCACGTTGTTTCCCAGCACTAAGCGCGAGTGAAGCAAGCGTTGCCAATTGACAGGTAAAAGCTTTTGTTGAGGCAACCCCAATTTCTGGTCCAGCAAGTGTTGGGAGAATAAAATCAGCTTCCCTTGCCATTGTTGATTGCTCAACATTGACAATTGTTGCTGTTTTTACACCCTGCTCACGACAATATCGCAAAGAAGCCAATGTATCAGCTGTTTCACCAGATTGAGAAACAAACAGCGATAACACATCAGACGTTATAGGGGGTTCACGATAACGAAACTCGGACGCAACATCATTATCAACATTTAAAGCGGCAAATTTCTCAAACCAATAGCGCGCAACTAAGGTTGAATAATAAGCCGTTCCACAACTTGCGAAAAAAATCCGATGAATATTTTTCCAATCAATAAAATTCTCAGAGGGTCGAACGGTATAATTTCCAAGATCAAGATAATGCGCTAAATTATGCGAAATCACTTCAGGTTGCTCAAACATTTCCTTGTGCATAAAATGACGGTGATTTCCCTTAGAAATCAATAAAGCTCCTTCAAGTAAGGTTGTCACAGGACGTTTTACGGGTTGATTGTCTCCGTCATAAATTGTAACGCCTTCGTGTGTGAGAACAGCACAATCTCCATCTTCTAGATAGCTAATATGATCAACGAATGGTGCCAAAGCAAGAGCATCTGATCCCACAAAAAATTCATCTTTTCCATAGCCAATGGCCAGCGGTGGACCAGAACAAGCTGCAATCATAAGGTTATCTTCGCCTTCAAAAATAAGAGCAATAGTAAAAGCCCCCTGCAATCTTTTCCAACTGGTACGCACGGCTTCTTGCGGAGAAAGACCACTTTTTAATGCACGCGTTATTAAATGCGCAATAACTTCCGTATCCGTTTCTGTTTCAAAGATATAACCATCCTCGATGAGTTCTTTTTGCAATTCTACAAAATTTTCAATAATCCCATTATGAACAACCGCAAGCTTTTCCGTTACGTGGGGATGCGCATTGCGTTCAACAGCAACACCATGCGTCGCCCAACGGGTATGGCCAATCCCTAAATTTCCCTCCAGAGGTGTTTTTTTTAATTTTTCTTCTAAATGAACAAGCTTTCCCTCAGCGCGTACACGAGAAAGATGCCCATTATGGACTGTTGCCACCCCAGATGAATCATACCCTCTATATTCAAGACGTTTTAATCCTTCCACTAAAGAAGATATAACACACCTTTTTCCAAGAATTCCAACAATTCCACACATTAAAAAGCTCCAACCCACATCTTAAAGATTTAAATTTTATAAAATAATCCAACAGCCTTTATTTAAAACGATAAATAATAAAATAATTCAAACATAGAATACGGCAATCTCTCAGAGCAAAACTCTTACTCATCGTTAGATCGGCATAAAACACAGAAATAGACTGAAAATGATCATTTTTTCTGTTTGTTTTTTGACAAATTGTTCCCTAACAAGCGCGCCCGAAATTTTATTGCATAGCCCTCTTTTATAACCTGTCGTGCACGCCCAAAAGCCATACTGTTCATAGGAATATTTTCAGTAATAACACTTCCTGAAGCAACATAAGAACCATCCCCTATTACCAATGGGGAAACAAGTGCCGTATTAGATCCAACAAAAGCATGATCACCAATCGTGGTTTTATATTTGTTAAATCCATCATAATTGCACGTAATGGTACCGGCTCCAATATTGGTATGTACACCAATTTCAGCATCACCAATATAACTTAAATGATTGATTTTAGAAGATTCTCCTATCTTAGCTTGTTTGACTTCACAAAAATTTCCAACCTTTACTGACTTTGCTAATTCTGTTCCAGGACGCAAACGTGCATAGGGACCAATCTGTGCATCTTGACCCACAACAGCACCTTCAAGATAACTAAATGCATGAATAACAGCACCAGAGTGTACTTTCACGCCTAATCCAAAATAGACATTTGGCTCTATCACCACCCCTGGTTCAATTTCTGTATCATAAGAAAAATAGACTGTTTCTGGTTTTAAGAGCGTCACACCTGATCGCATTAAATCGCGCGCCTTACGTTTTTGCCACAAAGAATCAGCCTCAGAAAGCTCAAGACAGTTGTTAGTTCCTACGATATCTTCAAAAGGAACTTCGACAACGCGCACATCTAGTCCTTCACGTGTTGCCAGAGAGGCAATATCCGTTAAGTAATATTCTTTTTTTCTATTGTTATTATCAACCTTCTCTAAAAGAGAAAGTGCGTGTTTTCCACGCATAGCAAGTATCCCCCCATTACAAAAAGAAATCTTTTTTTCTTCACTGCTCGCATCTTTTTCTTCTACAATTTTGATCAATTGACCATTTTTCTTGAGAAGTCGCCCATAACCTGTTGGACTTTTAGTATGAAAGCCTGCAAAAACAACATCGGCTCCATCAGCAAGTTCAGCACGAACTTTCAGCAATGAATCTTGCTGAATGAGAGGTGTATCCCCAAAAACAATGAGAACATCATCTGCTCCCTTTTGCAAAGCTAAACGAGCCGATAAAACAGCATGCGCCGTTCCTAAACGCTCTTTTTGTTCAAAAATCATCGCATCTTTTACAAATGACTGAACAACATGTGTAACTTCTTGAGCACCAAATCCTACAACAACAGCCAATTGTGAAGATCCTGCCAATTCTATTTGTTTTAGAACATGGCATATAAGAGGCAATCCAGCAATTTTATGAAGCACCTTAGGCAGAGACGATTTCATACGCGTCCCCTCACCTGCTGCAAGAACAATAGAAAGACAACTTCTAACCATAAAAACACACAAAACTAATGAGAAAATCCAAAAAAGTTTATAATATCGTGCAAACCAATATCTTCAACATAACTCAATGAAGGATAATGTTCTAAAAGCCAAAATGAAAGGTCCTGCATAGAGCCTGTTAAAAACAAAATCCCTGTAATAATGAGAAAAACACCAATAATTTTTTCAACTTTTCCTAAATGAATACGAAAAGCAGCTAAAAATCGCATAAAATGACTCGAAAATAAAGCTGCCAACACAAAAGGAATCGCAAGCCCTAATGCATAGACCGCTAATAAAATAGCTCCTTCTCCCACAGTTTCTTTTGTTCCAGCAAGCGTTATAATAGGACCTAAAATAGGACCAATACACGGTGTCCAACCAAAGGCAAAAGCTAAACCAATAACATAGGCCCCTAAAAGACCTGCCGGTGTTTTATGGGTCTGAAAACGCGCTTCGCGAAATAAAAAGTTAATCTTGAAAAGCCCTAAAAAATTTAAACCAAAAATAATAATAATCACTCCAGCAGCAAGAGCAAACCAATCACGATAATAACCGATGAACTTACCAATTGTACTTGCACTTGCACCTAAGGCTACAAAAACAGTGGTAAACCCCAGAACAAAAGCCATAACACAAGACAATAAAGCCCACCGTATAAAGACTTTCTCATCACGCTTTTCTGAACGAAAATCATCAATACCAACCCCTGCCATATAGCATAAATAAGGAGGAACTAATGGCAAAACACATGGCGATAAAAAAGAGAGTGCTCCCGCAAAGAACACACCAACCGTAGAAATTTCAATCAAAATGCCCCCCATTTCTCATCTCTCATCATAGTTTACCCCCATAAAAAACGATCAATCCGCATCTTCATCAATGCGTTGCATATTTTGTTCATTCGCCACCACACTTATATCTTCATCATGACCAGAAACGACAGAAAAAACTTTTTGATAAATTTTATCTTTATTTTTAGCAATGGCAATATACTCTCCCTCCGCTAACACAAGCGAAACATAAGCACCAACGGTTTCATACACAATATCACCAGAATCATTGGCAAGAGACCAACTTGTATCAGCAAGCGCTTCCCCTCCTTCTTGTCGTACCAGTTTTAAAACAATTTGAGCTGCTTGATGTTCAAGCGTAATTTCCGTAACTTTACCGGCCTCTACTTGAATATCCGAACGCGCCGTCGCATTAATAGAACCATAATGGGAAGCAACATGATAGCGGCCAGCTTTTAAACGCACAACGGATTGAGGCTTCACATTTGATAAAACTATCCCCGTATCATCATTTTCTTTTTCATCCTCATAAATCGTGAAACGTAATTCCTTTTCATTGATGATACCATTGAGCAGTGTCGCATTTAAAATAAGACCACCTGCCTCAAAGTGAAAGTTTTTCACAAGACGCTGCCCATTTTCTAGAAGAATCTGGCGCACAGCACTCATATGACCAAATGAGACATGAACAAGATACCTTCCAGGCTCAAGATCAAAACGCGCACTTCCCCCCTTATAGATTGCCACTAAGGGTAATTTATTATCAATCCCTAGAATAGGGGCATAAACCCGCCAGATAAGCCCTTTCTCAATATCTTGACGGCTATTTGTTAATTGAGCATTCAAAATGAGCTGTGCCTGAGATGCTAAATTCTCTTTTTCTGGCTCTTGAGTCTTTACAATAAAACTCCGTGATTGTCCTTGATCTGTTCCTTTTTCTTCACAAAACGCACAATGGCTCCAGAACAATAAAGTAAGCAACACACATAACCGCACACATCGGTGCACTATTTTTATAAGACTAGCCATTTTGACATTGTTGACCAACATGATATTTTTTTCAAGAAACAATATCACAAAGCTCCTACTTTCAAATTGAAAAGCTTACACCACAACCACACGATGAAACAGCATTGGGATTATGGATTTGAAAAGACTGCCCCATAAGATCATCAACAAAATCTATCTCAGCTCCTTCCATGAAGGGCAGTGAAAGTGAATCAATCAGTACTGTTGCCCCATCTTTTTTGAGAACAAGGTCATCTTTACACATTTCAGAAACCAAGTCATATTTATAAGAAAAACCAGAACACCCACCGCCTTCAACAGAAATACGTAATGCTATTTTTTCTGGTTCACGCAAAAGTATCTGTACAATTTGCTGAGCAGCCACATCTGAAATTTTTACATTCATTTTATATATCCTTGCATAAAACCATCAAGAAAGAGTATCCCACACTATAAAGAAAAATTTATTCATCATAAACTATTCTTAATTTTAAGATGATAATGGACAGCTTGCAATGGATATAGGCACGATCAACTTCAATTACCAATCTCGAGCCGTCTACAGTGCTCATCCGCAAACAAGCCGCGGTCGATTATTCCATGAGATGATGAGCTCTACACGCTCACCTTTTCAACGCGATAGAGATCGTATTATTCATTCTAATGCATTTCGACGTCTTAAACATAAAACGCAAGTGTTTATTGCTGATGAAAGCGATCATTATCGTACCCGCCTCACCCATTCCATAGAGGTTTCTCAAATTGCACGGACACTCGCTCGTGCCCTTTGTCTTGATGAAGATCTTGCTGAAGCCATTGCTCTTGTTCATGATTTTGGGCACACACCTTTCGGCCATGCAGGAGAAGAAGCTCTTAATGAAGCTATGGCTCATTATGGTGGCTTCGATCATAATGCACAAGCCTTACGCATTGTTACAAAACTAGAACAGCGCTATGCTAATTTTGATGGTCTCAACCTTACATGGGAAACCCTTGAAGGACTTGTAAAGCACAACGGCCCCCTTTTAGGTCCTCACGCGAAGAATAAAGAGGTTCCTCCTGATATTTTAGAATACAATGCAAAGCAAGATCTTGCACTCGATTGTTTTGCAGGACTAGAAGCACAATGTGCTGCAATTGCAGATGATATCGCATACAATGCGCATGATATTGATGATGGTTTACGATCGCAATTTTTAACACTCGATCAATTTGAACACGTTTCACTCACAACAGCAATCTTAAAAGAGATAACAAAGGAACATCCCCACCTTGACCAAGCACGACGCGGTTATACACTTGTACGAAGACAAATAACAACCATGGTTGAAGATGTTATCAAACAATCACACGAAAATTTAGCACGTATCAAACCAACCAGCATAAACGATATTCACCAAGCAAAACAAACCATTGTTACCTTTTCACCGTCAATGACCGTTTACGAAAAAGAACTAAAAAACTTTCTTTTTAAAAATCTTTATTACCACGAAGAAGTTCTTAGTCGTCGCAATGCAGCAAAATGCATTGTACAAAAATTATTCAATTGTTATTATGAAAGTCCAAATACAATGCCTGAAAGTTGGTGCAAAAAAGCAGAGCACTTAAAAAATCAAGAGTTAGCACGTCTGATTGCTGACTTTCTTTCCGGCATGACTGATCACTATGCTCTACGTGAATATCATCGTTTATTTGACCATAAAGATCATTTCGTTTAATGGCTTTTGGCATCATCATGGAAGCTCAATATGAATATCTTTAAAAACTTCGAAAAAAAAATTAAAAGTTCAATTGAATTATCTGATATAAAAGGAAAAAATGGAGAAGATCTAGATTTATCAAAAATCACCGTTGATCCCCCACGTGATTCTTCCCATGGTCATTTATCAACCAATGCTGCTATGGTGCTTGCAAAATCTGTTGGGCTCAGTCCCCGTGCACTTGCAGATAAAATTATAGAGTTGCTTAAAAATGATTCCTCCATCGAGAATATTGATGTTGCCGGTCCTGGTTTTATAAATATCAAGCTTACAAAATTATTTTGGCAAGATGCTATAAAATCCATGCTTGAATTAGGCCTTTCTTATGGTCGTATCCCAATGGGACAAGGCAAGCGTGTCAATGTTGAATATGTCTCAGCAAACCCAACAGGCCCCATGCATGTAGGACACTGTCGTGGAGCCGTTGTTGGAGACGTTCTTTCTAATTTGCTGCAATTTACAGGCTACAACATTACGAAAGAATATTATATCAATGATGCGGGTCAACAAATCGAAGTCCTCGCACACTCCGTGCTATTGCGTTATCGCGAAGCACTTGGACAAAAAATTGATGAAATCCCAGAAGGGCTCTATCCCGGAGAATACTTGATACCATTAGGTCAATCGCTGGCTCAAGAGTTTGGTGAGCAACTCCTCACAATGGATAAAGATGAAGCCTTATCTCTCGTGAAAGAACGAGCGATTCATGCAATGATGTCCATGATTCGCAAGGATTTGGCTGCTCTTAATATCTATCATGATATCTTTTTCTCTGAGAAAACGCTTTATGACGATAATGCTCGTGCTATTCGTGACACCATTAACGAGCTTACCTTAAATGGTTATATCTACAAAGGAACCCCCCCCCCTCCCAAAGGACAAGATGTAGAAGACTGGGAACCAAGCGAACAAACTTTGTTTCGTTCAACAGATGTTGGTGATGACCAAGACCGTGTTTTAGTCAAATCTGATGGCTCTTACACTTATTTTGCTGCAGATGTCGCTTATTTCCAAGATAAATTTAATCGTCATTTTGATGAAATGATTTATATTCTAGGTGCAGATCACGCCGGCTATGTAAAACGGCTAGAAGCCATGGCAAAAGCGATTTCTGGGGATAAAGCCCAATTAAGTGTTTTCTTATGTCAGTTGGTAAAACTCTTTCGCAATGGTCAACCTGTACGCATGTCAAAAAGAGCAGGATCTTTTGTCACTCTCAGAGACGTTGTCGAAGAAGTTGGTCGTGATCCAGTGCGTTTTATGATGCTATATCGTAAGTGTGAAGCACCCCTTGATTTTGATTTTGCAAAAGTAACAGAGCAATCAAAAGATAACCCCATCTTTTATGTACAATATGCCAATGCACGGTGTCATTCAGTCTTTCGTCAAGCACAAGAAACACTTCATATTGAAAGCTTTTCAAAGGACACATTGATCCCCTATCTTCATCGACTAACAGATGATAATGAAATACTATTAATACGCAAACTTTCTGAATATCCGCGTATCATTGAACAAGCCGTCGTTCATAAAGAACCCCATAGATTAGCGTTTTATCTCTATGACCTTGCCTCTAACTTTCATACCCTTTGGAATAAGGGGAGTGAAGACTTTAATTTACGCTTTATTCAGCCTGATGATAAAGATTTATCCTTTGCAAGATTAGGACTGATACAAGCTGTTATCAATATTTTATCATCCGGACTTACCATCATAGGAGTTGAAGCACCAATAGAAATGCGTTGAAAAAGTTCTATAAATACATACAATAGATACTGTATTGATGAACTTTTTCATGTATCCTTGCATGAGAGGGGGAAGATTTATAATTTTAATTAACAAATCAAAATTAACCATTGATTGCATGAAAATGCAAATCATCATGTGAGAAAAGCTATGAGCGATAACGATCGCAAAAATCCGCACGAAATAAAACAAGATCATGAACACCATGATCCTTTAGAAAGACTTACGCGCATTTTTAATCCGAACAAACAAAGCGGAAACCGAAATGAGCAATCTTCTTCACAGACAGATCGATCAACATCTCATCCCGAAACATCATCCCATGATGATGATTTTGATTTGTCCTTTCTAGAAGCAGAACTTGAAAATAATCTAACGCATGACTTACCCTTTGATGATCAAAATAAGCAATGGGATTTACACGCAACCAGCAATGCACAAGCGTCAAATATTGCCCAAACTGCTTCTTTCAACCATGTGAAACAAAATAATTTATCTGAAGAGAAATATTCTTCATCTACATCACCCAGCCATGATCATGATGAAGAACAAATTTTAGATGCGCTTTCTCCATTACCAATCCAAAAGAATCCACCTCCTCAACAAAAAACGCCTGCAACCAATACTGATCCTTTTTTTGAAAAAAATAATCCTATTTCACCATCAGAATCAAAAAAATTCTCCTTTAATGAATCTGAAAGACGAGAAAATAATAGAAATGCGACAGAAACTGTTGAACGAACTAATCGTTTTTCACAAACAACCTCACAACAGCCTGAAACAGCGAATATACAAAAAACTTATGATGACAATCAAAACTTCTATGAGACTTCCATAAATCATCCCTATAAAATTTCAGCAGCTCAAGACAATTGGACTGAAAAAAATTATACGGATGTTCCCTCTTCTTCTAAAGCAAATGAATCTTTTTCATCTTCTCACTTTGTGTCAGAAAGACAAAATGTGGAAAGAAATCAAACGGTAAGTGACTTGTCCTCACCTTTAGATTCTATACAGATTGATAAACAGTCTTCTTTAAAAGAATCTTCACAAGAAGCTCATACAGCTAGTTATCCTCGCTTTTTTCAAGGAAAAACCTCACAACAAGAAACTTATAGCGAAAAAAATCCAACATATAATGAGGCTCAAACCCAATATATTAATAAGATTAAAAATGTCTCTCACTCAAATAAAGAAATTTCATATGATGAAAATAATTTAGATGAGTTTCTTTCCTCATCAGACTCTCCTAACACGAAACAAACAGATAGCTTTTTTGCCCATAACTATACACACAGAGGTACTCTCCCTCCCAATGTTGATACTTATAATTTTTCAGAGGAAGTTGTGGAAAAAACTGGTCCTATTATGGTTCCAGAAGTCCCATATGAAGCCCCAGAATATGATGTACCAACGAGCGGTGCTTTAGAAGAAGAATTTGCTGATGTTCTCAATGTTGGAAATGTCCCAACAGACAATCTTTCTCAAAAACAACAGAAGAATGAAGTTTTTCACCAAACTGTATATAATTCAAAAGAAGGTGTTTATGTAAACTCTAAAGAACAGAATGCCGACTATTTTTCTGCCGCCAAAATGGAACATAATTCTCCCTCTTTTAGTGAGAATTCAACCTACACAGGCGCAGATGAAGACCTCACACATCACTCAGCGCCTCCTCCTTTTAAAAGCTCTATTTTTGGTAAAATTTTCATCAAAGGACTTTTTCTTCTTATTTTAATAGCCATTGGAGTCGCTGGTTATTCTCACTTTTTTATGTCTTCACAAAAAAATGAAGAAACGATCATTATCCACGCTGATAATACACCTTTTAAATTTAAACCAGAATCAACTGAAACGAAAAGTGATGTTGTCCATAATTTAGATATCTATAAACAAAGAACAGAAGAAAATGAGAAACAAGAAAATACACAAAAATTTCTTATTGATAACTCTGAACAACCTGAAAATTTAGAAGCGTTAAATTCAGAACACTCTTCAAACTTCTCATCTTCTTCTTCAAATGAATCTGATGTTGAAGATGCTGTCACACAAGCCATCAATCATACTATTCCAACGCGAGAGGTACGAACCGTTATTGTCAATAAAGATGGTACAGTAACACTTGCTCCTGTACATCAAGAAGAGGGTATGAATCAAACAGAGAGCAAAAGTGTAACTCAATCTGCAAAAACCATTGAACAAACGCCTGATGAGCTTCAAGATTCATCTGTTGTTTCATCGCATAATTCCGATAGCAACGACCCAAAAACAGAATATGATCTCAAAGATAATATTGATACAATAATCGCTAAAAATACTTCTAATTCGGATATTGAAGAAAAATTTATCCCAATTCCTTCTCATGCAGAAAGAAATACAGAACTCGAAACGCACGCTGCGTCTCACCCCACATCACCAAACAGAGTTATACTACAAAATTCAGAGGGCTATTATGTGCAACTTGCCTCTCAACCAACGCATGAGTTAGCTAAAGATTCTTTGAAAAAGATGAAATCCAAATTTGGATTCATTATCGGGTCCCGTCCTTTAAATATTCAATCAGCTTTTATACCAGGAAAGGGAACCTATTACCGTATTCGTATTCAAACGCAGAATCGTGATGAAGCCGTAAATCTTTGTGAAACCATTAAAAATTCTGGTGGAAATTGCTTCATCACACGCTAAATTAATCAATGCAACGGTTTTAAAGCCGTTGCATTATTTATTTCAAGGTCATGTACTTCAATAGCATTTAATTATTGATCAAAAATTTTAGAAATTAAAATCATCTCTGTCTTTTTTACTTATCTATTTATGCTGATTTTATCTTTTAATCTACGTTGATTTTCGTCTTATCTAAAAGATTATATTTACGAAAAAAATCACTGAGTATCCTTTAGGTATAAGGCACAGCAGGAGATGAATTTAAATCTTTTTGGGGTGTTGTGACCGTATGACTTGTTTCCGGAATATTAGAATGCGAACTATGTTCAGGAGATTTTGTAAAAAAAGATCCTAAAAAACCAAAAACAAACCAGATAATAACGAGCGCAAGAAGAATAGCAAAAATACCCTTAGCGATTGAAACACGCTGTTCATGATCTTTTCTTTCTGCTGCCATACGTTCTTCATATGTGTGATAATTTTTATCAATCATAGTGGATTCCTTTTCTCAATTCCCTTACCTTTAAATTTCTAGACAATATGCATATATGAAATCATTCAGGCATTTATTTTGAGAAAACGATAAAGAGAGATAAAGGTTCCAGTTTGTTGCATAAAGTTTGGAAAAAAACTAGAATAAAATCAGAGCATCTACCGACCTTTGATTAAATAATAACTCCTTTAAATTCTGTAATACCCCCCCCTTTAAATTTTGTAATAAAATATTGACACAAAGGATTTGCTAATAATAGAGTTGTAGTTAAAATATCTCTTTATTTTTATTAATAAAAAATAAAATAATCTCAAAAGGTTTTTCTTATGAACTCTCCCTTATCGTCACTTCCCTTTAAAATAGAAAAGAATCCATCACCTCTATCAGAAGAAAAACGTGAAGCAATTCTAAAAAATCCTGGTTTTGGTCAATTTTTTACAGACCACATGTGTACTATTCAATGGACTAAAGACAAAGGCTGGCATAACGCCGTTATTTCTCAATACAAAGCATTAGAAATTAATCCTGCAAGTACTGTTTTTCATTACGGACAGGAAGTTTTTGAGGGTTTAAAAGCATATCGTGCAAAAGATGGACGCATCTTGCTCTTCCGTCCTGATGCCAATGCACAAAGACTTATAGAGTCGGCGCAACGATTAGCCATGCCAGCATTACCAAGAGATATTTTTCTCAATGCCGTTCATCAACTTGTAAAAATTGATCAAAAATGGGTTTCAGATTCTCCTAATGCTAGCCTCTATATCCGTCCATTTATGTTTGGCAATGAAAACTTTTTAGGTGTTCGTCCTTCTCAAGAATATCTTTTTTGTATCATTGCCTCTCCAGTTGAATCCTATTTCAAAGGAGAAGAAAAATCTGTCAGCGTCTGGATTGAAACAGAGTATAGTCGAGCTGGTCCAGGAGGGACAGGTGTAGCCAAATGTGGTGGCAACTATGCAGCAAGCTTACTTGCACAAAAAACTGCAACTGAAAACAATTGTAGCCAAGTACTCTTCCTTGATATGGTTGAACATAAATGGATTGAAGAACTTGGCGGTATGAATGTCTGCTTTATTATGGATAATAATACACTTATAACCCCTCCTCTTAATGGAACGATCCTTCCAGGAATAACGCGTCATTCAATTTTACAATTAGCTCAACAAATGGGTTTAACGATAGAAGAGCGTCCTTATTCTTTTGCAACACTTCAAGAAGATGCAAAAAGTGGACATCTTAAAGAAGTCTTTGCTTGTGGTACAGCTGCTGTTGTTACCTCAATCGGTCGTTTTAGATATAAAGGAGGAGAATTTATTATCGGAAATGAAACGATTGGAGAAGTCACAAAACAACTTAAAACACAATTGGTTGGTCTTCAAAAAGGGAATATAGAAGACACAAATGGCTGGGTGCACTCTGTCCAGCTCTCATAATAAGACGATATTCTCATATCTACGCTTCCATGAATAACCTTCATGGAAGCGTATGCCCTAAAAGTCATCTTTTATTTTTTTAGAGATAACAAAAATATTAATCAAATTTTGAACGGTCTCTATGCTGTGCTTTAATATTACGGACTGTCCCCGTATGAGAGCGCATGACAAGAGTTTCCGTTTGAATATAGCGAGACGTGAATTTTACACCTGAAAGCATATTACCATCTGTCACCCCAGTTGCTGAGAACAAAACGTCACCCTTTGCCATTTCTTCCATTGTATAAATCTTATTGGGATCACTAATTCCCATTTTGGCTGCACGAGAAATTTTCTCTTCTGTATCAAGCAACAAACGACCTTGCATCTGTCCTCCAATACAGCGTAAAGCAGCAGACGCTAAAACGCCCTCTGGGGCTCCACCAATACCCATATAGATATCAATACCTGTTTCCTCTGGGGCCGTTGTATCAATAACAGCAGCAACATCTCCATCACCAATCAAGCGAATTGACGCCCCTGTCGCCCGCACTTCATCAATCAATTTTTCATGACGAGGCCGATCCATAATACAAACAGTGATCTGATTAACAGCGACTCCTTTAGCTTTTGCAAGAGCATAAATATTATCGCTAGGAGAAGCATCGATATCGACCAGTCCCTTTGGATAACTAGGACCAATAGCAATTTTGTTCATATAAACATCAGGAGCATAAAGGAGGTTACCCTTTTCAGCAATTGCAACCACCGCTAAAGAATTGGCAAGATTTTTAGCACAAAGTGTCGTTCCTTCCAGTGGATCAAGTGCAATATCAATCGCCACTCCATTTTGAAGACCTACTTTTTCTCCAATATAGAGCATAGGCGCTTCATCCCGTTCACCTTCACCAATCACCACTGTACCCTCAATAGGCAATCGATTAAGTTCCTGCCGCATTGCATCTACAGCCGCTTGATCCGCAGCTTTTTCATCGCCACGTCCGCGCCAGCGCGCAGCAGCAACAGCAGCACGTTCAGTCACACGTACCAATTCAAGTGTCAAAATACGATCAAGTCCATTTAAAGTCTTTTGAGTTGTGGGCATCTGAAAAAATCCTACCAAATGAATACCAGAAAAAATATGAGTCCTTATTAAACTCTAAGAATAAAGCTTTTGGCAAAGATGAAAACTTTCTACACGAAATAAAAGCATTCAAGCTTGTCTTAATCAAGATAAGTTATCAATTCTCTGCCACACGTTCAATACGAATGAATTGAGATTTTGCCACAAGATGCCCATCTTTTTCAATTTCTGCAAGTGCCTGTCGGACATTCACTTCTGTTGTTTCATGCGTGATTAAAATAATCGTTTTTTCAATCTGATTTTCTACAAAAGGTCTTTGAACAATCGACTCTAATGAAATGTGATGATCAGCCATATGCCTTGCAACTGCTGCAAAAACACCAGCACGATCATGAACATTTAAACGAATAAAATACCCCCCCGCATGATTTGAAATACGTGCTTTTTTATGAGGAGCAAGTTCTAATGCTGGACGTCTTAAAACAGGTGCATAATGAAAACCAAAACGTGCTTTTGCTATATCAGCCAAATCACCAATAACGGCTGATGCTGTTGCCATCCCTCCAGCGCCAGGACCGGAAAACAGTAATTCACCTAACAAATCACTTTGAATAGAAAGAGCATTGGTTACACCATTGATCTGTGCAATCATTGAAGATGTTGGGACCATTGTTGGATGAACGCGTTGCTCTATTCCAGAATCTGTTTTTAATGCAACCCCTAAAAGCTTAATTCGATATCCCAATTCATCAGCCGCTCGGATATCAATTTGCGAAATGTTATGAATTCCTTCAACATAAACATCATCTAACGAAACAGCTGTTCCAAATGCCAAACTTGTCAACAAAGCTAATTTATGAGCCGTATCATTTCCCTCAATATCAAAAGTTGGATCTGCTTCAGCATAACCAAGCCTTTGTGCATCTGCTAAACAATCTTTAAATGAAAGACCTTCCGTAAACATGCGTGTTAATATATAATTACAGGTTCCATTGAGAATCCCATAAATCCGCGATATGTGATTACTGACAAGTGATTCTCTCATGGCTTTAATAACAGGAATTCCTCCTGCGACCGCGGCTTCAAAATGAAGAAAAACGCCTTTTTGTTCTGCAATTATAGCTAACTCTACCCCATGTCGAGCAAGAAGAGCTTTATTAGCAGTCACAACATGATGTCCTGCCTCAAGCGCCCGCTTCACCGCGGTATACACAATATCCAACTCACCACCAATTAACTCGACAAAAACATCAATCTCATCAGAGGCAGCCATCTCCATAGGTGAATCAAACCATCTTATATTACTAAGATCAATTCCACGATCACGGCCTTTATCACGCGCACTAACAGCAACAACTTGGATGGATCGTCCACATTGACAAGCTAAACTATTCGCTTTTTCATATAGAGCTTGAACAACTGAAGTACCAACAATACCAAGTCCCGCAACGCCAATTTTTAAAGCTTCTGCCATTATCTAACCACTGATACCTATCTTTAATTGAAAAATCGTTTAAATGATGTGCCTATCAACACAAAGAATTCTTATATTCATCAGGACAAAAGAACCCCCCTTCTCTCCTCACGTTAATTTTTTCTAATAGAATTTATCCCCACTTGTTCAATCAAACTTCCTAAAAATATAAATATTTATTTTCTGCAAAGATTTTATAACCTTTATAAAAAAATCTCATTCAAAATAAAAATCTGCAAAACTGATAAATGCAAGTTATCGTAAAAATTTACCTTGTTTTTTTAAGAAAAAAAACTCTCATAAAAACTCAACTCTATTAACAAAAGATAGAAAGATCTCTCAAAAAACAATCCATAACAAACGAAAGAATACTGAAAACTTTGTAAGAAAACACAAACGTATCTCTTCTACATCAACAAGTATTAACCAAAAAACATTCTTTCATGTGATACGTCAAGAGAAAAAACAAAATAAAGCCGATTAGTAAATAATACCACATCTCTTTCTACCATTATATAGCTTAAACTCGTTCTTTAATGCAAACTCTTAACGTCATCCTATATCAAAACGGAATCTTACATGAAAGTAAAAACAAAAACTTATGTGTGTACAACATAATCCCGAGACATTATAAATATGGAGAATAAGTTTGCAAAATTCTAATCCTTACCTCAACTTATTTCTATCTCTTTGAAAAACAAACAAATTGAAATGACAAAAAACTAAATCAGCCCTTTACCTGCACTGCTTTATTTCAAAAAAAATATTTTTTCAATAACTGAAGAGAACAAATCAAAGAGCATTTAAATTTTTTACAGCCATCTATAAAATGAAATTGAGAAAACAACTTTCAAGATATTTCGTAAAAACTCTTTCAATATTTTTCATTTTTATCATTATAATCCTTTAATTTTGTTAACTTAACAAAGAGTTGATAGTTTATGTTTCAAAAGAAAACTTTTGTATGATTCGTCCCATTTGTTAACTTACTCATAGATATTGGCTTTCTACTTCATAAATTGTACTCTTTTTGCTTTATGATAAACTCAAATAAGCAACCTTCTGTATAAAAGTTCTCTCAAGCAAATTAAAAAATATTCACATGTACAAGCATGAGACAAAAATTAATAAAATATGCAAAAAATAAACATCGTTAGGAGGCTATTGTGGTCGCCTTTACCTATGCCTTCAAACTGAAAATAAAAAATGATATCATTCGTTAAGTATAAATTTTTACATTAAAGTTTTCTCTATCTATCATGATAACTTTATGTTTTTTTTACAAAAAATATTAAAAAATAAAATGATCAAAACAAAAGACACTCAAAAATTATTCAATAAAACACACTTTTTTCAAAAAAAAATGCCCCAGAGGGCTTGCGCAGTAAAAAGATCCTCTCTATAAGCCTCATCATTGGTTTGCGCCCATCGTCTAGCGGTTAGGACATCGCCCTTTCACGGCGGAAACAGGGGTTCGATTCCCCTTGGGCGTACCATTCCTTATTTTTATCTATATAATATATTGATTTTGTTCATGTTTTAAGAAGTTAGGGGTACTCAAATAAAAGTAAGGGAATAGGATTTACAAGAGGAATATCTTTGTAAAAAAGGTGTATGAATCATTATGTGATTCATTTTTTGTCTCTTTTTGAGAACAGTACTTTAATATGAGCAATTAATAGCAATAAAAATCAGCAAAATATAAATTAGTGAGCTTTCTCTCGTGAGAAGGTAATTTTGTAAATAATGCTCATACATATACTTTTAATTTTAAAATTAAAATCGTCCACACCCTCTGTGCATTTTTTTCAACTCTCAAAACTGAAATTGATTCCCAAAACGCACTTTAGACGAATTATTCTCACTACAGGGACTTTGATGTCACATTAAATTTTTCTATAAACAAACAGACCGTAATTTTAGAGTTCAAATAGCGATATAACAATAGACTCTCACTCACGCCAAAAAACAATTTAAGAAACCATAATTTAAAAATACAATCAATTTATCAAATAGTTAAATAGAAACTTTGATGATAACAATACACCCCCCTCCTCCCCAGTGACCTCCTTACATTATCTATTCAACGAACTTTTTATCAGTGATACAATGACGATAGATTTGCAAACATAGATTATATTTTTGCTAACACATTACTTCTTTTCCAAAATTAAACTCTTCAATAAAATTTTACACTCTATTGATCATATATTCTTCCCCCTTATATATTTATATGCCTTTTTTTCCCTTGTTTTTGCTTTTCATTATAAACCTGAAAGTGCTATAAAGTAATATCACTTAAAAGAAAAAGGACTTCTAATGGCAAAGATCAAAGTAGAAAACCCTGTTGTTGAACTCGATGGGGATGAAATGACCCGTATCATCTGGAAATATATCAAAGATAAATTAATCCATCCCTATCTTGATATTGATCTCAAATATTATGATCTTTCCGTCGAGAACCGTGATGCAACCAATGATCAGGTAACGATCAATTCTGCCAATGCTATCAAAAAGTATGGAGTTGGTATAAAATGTGCAACCATCACGCCTGATGAGGCACGTGTTAAAGAATTTAACCTAAAACAAATGTGGAAATCCCCCAATGGTACCATTCGTAATATTTTAGGAGGAGTCATTTTTCGCGAGCCCATTATCTGTAAAAATGTCCCTCGCCTTGTTCCTAACTGGACAAAACCAATTATTATCGGTCGTCACGCTTTTGGCGATCAGTATAAGGCAACAGATTTTAAGTTTCCAGGAAAAGGAAAATTGAGTATTAAATTTGTCGGTGATGATAATCAAGTTATTGAGCATGAGGTTTTTGATGCCCCAAGCGCAGGTGTTGCCATGGCGATGTATAACCTTGATGAGTCAATTCGTGATTTTGCCCGCGCATCTTTTAATTATGGACTACAGCGAAATGTTCCTGTTTATCTTTCAACAAAAAATACCATTCTAAAAACTTACGATGGTCGTTTTAAAGATATCTTTCAAGAAATATTCGATACAGAGTTTAAGGATAAATTCGAAAACCGTAAATTACATTACGAACACCGTCTTATCGATGACATGGTTGCATCTTCATTAAAATGGTCCGGTGGATACGTATGGGCATGTAAAAACTATGATGGTGATGTTCAATCTGATATTGTTGCCCAAGGCTTCGGTTCTCTTGGTCTTATGACTTCCGTTCTCATGACACCAGATGGTAAAATTGTTGAAGCAGAAGCCGCACACGGCACTGTAACACGCCATTATCGTCAGTATCAAAAAAATGAAGAAACCTCAACAAATTCTATTGCATCTATTTTTGCATGGACCCGTGGACTAGCGCACCGTGCCAAACTGGATAACAATGAGAAATTAAAAAACTTTGCCACAACATTGGAAGAAGTTTGTATTAAAACCGTTGAAGAAGGTTTTATGACTAAAGATCTTGCACTTTTGATTGGTCCTAAACAAAAATGGCTTTCTACAACAGGTTTTCTCGATAAAATTGATGAAAATCTCAAAAAAGCAATGGGCAATTAAGAAATAATTTAACTATAATTCAAAGCTCTGTTTAGAGCTTTGAATTTTTCTTGGAAAATTTAAAGAACTACTTTATAAGTAATAAAGAGAATAATTTTTTATTAAATAGCAAAACAGTAAAAAAAAGAGCTGGTCTGTGCTTTTATTAGGTAAAAATGGTCTCTGCTTTTTAACGTTTACGGGCGGAGTTTTGTTGCACGCCACCAACGTTTATATCGTTATTACCATTTTACCCTCTCTTATGAATCATATTGGCGGTGAAACATATTATTCTTGGGTAGCGGCTATCTTCATTGTCGCTTCACTCGTGGGAACTTCGCTTGCGACAAAAATATTAGGGAAGTTGGGTCCTCGCAACGCTTATGTTATCTCTGGACTGATCTTTAGCCTAGGAACTTTCCTCTGCAGCATTTCTTCATCTATGCCATTATTTTTAATAGGACGCTTTATTCAAGGCTTTGGAAGTGGTTCCTTGTTATCCCTATCTTATTCCATGGTACGTATTATTTTCAGCCCATCTTTATGGTCAAAAGCATTAAGTGTTATCTCAGGAGTGTGGGGAATATCAACCTTGTTAGGACCAGCAATCGGAGGTATTTCTGTATATTATGGTCTATGGCGAGCATCCTTTTGGATCCTTGGCGTATTCGCTATATTCTTCTCACTCATCGCCTTTAAATTTTTACCCAAAAAGAATGAAAGAAATGTTCCAACATCCCCCTTCCCTCTTCTCCAACTTCTCACACTCACCTTATTGATTTTTATTATTTCTGTTGGAGGGACTATGGAGACAACAATAGCAAAAATGTGCGGACTCGTTATCGGACTTAGTCTTCTTTTTGTTCTAGCAAAAATCGAATCATCATCCCTTCATCCTATGTTGCCACACAAAACCTTTTCTTTTTCTTCTGAAATTTTTTCTGTTTACGCATTGATCCTCGTTATAACAACAGTCATATACAGTCTAGAACTTTATTTTCCACTTTTTCTTCAAGAGCTTCATGGACAAACCCCACTTATTGCTGGTTATACAGCAGCATTGATGAGTTTAGGATGGACATGTGGAGCTATCTCAAGTGCTGGTGTCTCCACAAAGAAAATTCGAAACCTCATTGTATATTCCCCCCTATTAAAACTGTTATTCCTAACTATTCTTTTATGGCTCATCCCAACAAAAGTTTCCACACTTGGATATATTTTTATTATTTGCTTAGCACTTTTTTTTATTGGGATTAGTGCAGGCATAGCATGGCCACATTTGCTCACAAGGATCTTACAATGTACAAATGATGAAGATGCTCTGCGTGCCAGTGAATCCATTACCTCTGTACAGCTATTTTCAGCAGCCTTAAGTGCAACGCTAGCAGGTGTCATCACCAATCTTGCTGGCCTCTTTAACCCTGGAGGAACAATAGGCATGATCTTAGCAGCAAAAACTCTTCTTATAGTGCTTATGGGAGGGGTATTTTGTCTAGCTATTCCATTAGCATTACGCATTTCTTATTGCATATTAAAAAATCCAACAGGATACTCCAATAACGAAAGAAAAATATAAAAATTCCTTTTTCACTCAAAAAAGAAAAGTACTAAGCATGCTTCTCCAAAGACCAGGAAAAACAAAAAACTATTAATCCACCTAAAGTTAAAATACTCCCTAACACAGCTGTATATTCATAACTATAGCCCAATTTTAAAACCAATGCTCCAGATTCTGCACCAAGAGCGTTAGCAATATTAAAAGCAGATTGCATTAATGCGCCTGCCAAAATTTGTCCCTTGCGTGCAACATCCATAATTTTTGTTTGTATAGAAGGCATAGCCGCAAAAGAAGTCCCAACCAAAAAGCATCCTATTGCAGCTGTTAACGGAGCATAAGATAAAAAGAAAAAAAGAAAAAAAATGAATGCACTCCAAAGCATAGAAAAAAATATCATCGGCGAAATGCCTATTTTAACAGCCAATTTAGGCCCCAAGAGATTTCCACCCACCATCCCCAATCCAACTAAGGGCATAATAAATGGCACCCACTCAAGCGAGACACCAGAAATATGCATTAATGTTGACTTAATATAAGTGAAAACAGAAAATAATCCTGATGCTCCCACCGAAACCATTATCAAAAGAAGCCATACCTGCTTTTGCTTTAATGCTCCCATTTCGTCTAAAGGATTTGTTCTTAAGCTCCTTGAATCGCAAGGCAAAAATTTCCCAATAAGCAAACAACACAATAAAGCAATCATCCCCACAAGGATAAAAGCAATCTGCCAACCAATAAGTTGACCAAACCAAGTCGCAGTTGGTGCTCCTAAAACGGTTGCAATCGTTAAGCCAAGCATAACAGAACCAACGGCTTTTGAACGCTCATTCATTTTCACCATTGAAGAGGCAACCAAAGCTGCAAGGCCGAAATAGATTCCATGGGGAAGACCACTGAAAAAGCGTAAAACAACTAATACGCTAAAATCAGAAAAAAAAGCACTCGCAATATTTGCTAAGGCATAAAAAAACATCAACCCTATCAAAACAGTTTTGCGTGAAAATTGAGCTGTCGCAACAGCTAAAAGAGGAGCTCCAATCACAACTCCTAACGCATAAGCAGAAATATATTGACCTGCCGTAGGAATATCAACGTATGAACTTCGTGCCATCTCTGGCAAAAGCCCCATTGCCACAAACTCCGCAGTCCCAATAGCAAAACTCCCCACCGCAAGAGCCAAAATTGCTAAACGTCGCATTCTCGAATCAATCTCCAATGCAAGAATCTTTTGTTTATCAGAATCCTTCATACCATCACTTCTGGATAAGAGTTTTAGCTGTAGATATTTGTAATAGGTAAAATAAAAATTCAAAACATTGTTACACGCATGCCAAACCATTCCAATAATTTTTTAGAAATATTTTGATACACAAGCATTTTATGAATCTTTAAGTAAGATTCTTTAATAGAAGATCTTTTAAAAAACTAACGGTCATAGATGTATTCAACTATTTTTATATGCCCTAGCAGAGAATAAGCCCAGATAATAAACTTTATTTTCTCTCTTCAGCAGTTGTACAGTTTTATCCTAAAATTTCTATTTTAGAACAATATGTATCACACACTATAAATAACTCTAAAACTTATCGAAAAATGCATCTTCATTATCTTGATATTAGAATAGAATTTTTTCCCAATTTATTATTGCTTCGTTTTTATTACCTGAATGCATAGTCTCCAAATTGATAAGCTGTAATTTTAACGAATTCGCCATTCGTATGCATTATTGTAGAATATTTTAAAAGTTTTCATAATACATAATAATAGTGCTTGATCTCTCCATTGATTAAATAATCCTACTCTAATGATATTCAGCCTATCTCATCTCATAGAGGAATAATATAAAATAGCTTCTCACTCACTATCTATAAATTTAAAATATTCATGTAATATATTATCGTTTTTTATAAATTGCATTAATATAAAATAAATATAACAGTTTTTATTAAAGATATTTATTACCACTTTATAAAATAATATTTAAATTTTATATATTAATTATATTAAAATAATAAAAACATAAAATGTAAAAATGCATTTTAAAGAATATAATATTATTTTATTCTTATTTTAATTGTATAAAAATTTATCTGTTCTTCCGCATGTAACCTCTTCTTTACCTTTAGTAATAAAAAACACAAAGTCGCTCATAAAAATACAATTTTCATACTTCTTTAAGAGTTCGCTAACGCCTCATTAACATTGTTGCTTTAAACAATCATCAGAAACAGAAATAAACTGTTTTTCTCCGGATCAGGTAGCGCGTACCGGAGTAACAGTTTCTGTTTTTTATGATAATTATAACGTTTTGGAATAGTGCAATTTTATATTTTGGGGAGGCATTTCTAATTTCATTTTTTAATAAAATAAAGCACTATATGAAATGAGTATTTTAACGTCCTTGTGCCCATAAAGCACGCGTTTCAGAGCAAAAATCAGCATAACAGCCTTCTTCAATGGCATCACGAATTCCTTGCATCAATTGTTGGTAATAAAAAAGATTATTCCAAGTCAACAACATACCACCTAGAGATTCACCAGATTTGATCAAATGATGCAAATAAGCACAGCTATAATCATTTGCTGCCGGACAAAGTGACTGTGGATCAAGAGGATGGGGATCTTCTGCATAACGTGCATTACGCAAATTAATTCTGCCAAAGCGGGTAAAAGCTAAACCATGGCGTCCTGCACGCGTTGGCATAACACAATCAAACATATCAATACCACGCGCAACACTTTGTAAAATATCATCAGGTGTTCCCACCCCCATAAGATAGCGTGGTTTATCTTCTGGCAAAATCGGACAAGTAGCATCCAATACTGCTGTCATAACACTCTGCGGTTCACCAACAGCAAGCCCTCCAATCGCGTAACCTTTTAAATCCATTTCTTTTAATGCTTGAGCAGAACGTTCACGCAGTTTCATATTATCACCCCCTTGAACAATTCCAAACAATGCTTTGCTTGGCTGATCCCCAAAAGCTGTTTTACAACGTTGTGCCCACCGCAATGAAAGTTCCATAGCTTCTTCCATTTCTTTTTCAGTGGCCGGTAATGCAATACATTGATCCAACTGCATCTGAATATCAGCATCAAGAAGTCCTTGAATTTCGATAGAACGCTCTGGGCTCATTTTATAGTAGGCCCCATTAATATAAGAGCGAAAAATCACACCTTGTTCATTAATTTTACGAATGCCCGCCAATGACATAACTTGAAAACCACCAGAATCGGTTAAAATAGGTCCATTCCAGCGTGAAAATTCATGTAATCCGCCCAAACGCGCAACCCGTTCAGCTCCTGGACGTAACATTAAATGATAAGTATTCCCCAAAATAATATCTGCTCCAAGATCACGTATTTGATCCATATACATAGCCTTAATGGTTCCAGCCGTCCCCACAGGCATAAAAGCAGGTGTACGAACACATCCACGCCCCATTATAATTTCGCCTCGGCGTGCATATCCATCTTGCGCAATTTTTCTATAATGAAATGTCTTTATCATCACTCTCGTCTTCTTGATTCCATCAATGCATATCTCTATAGAAAGAAAAAATATCTTTCTTACGAGCATAGCCATAAGCTTTATGAATTAATTGTTGATTCGCTCAATATTGTAACCAGCATAAAAAATTAAATGAAATAAAAGAACATTTGTTTTTAAGAAATAACCAGCATAAAAAAATATCCTAACTTTAGAAAAGAGCAAAAATATCATACCTCAAAATATCAAGACTTAGTGCCCCAAAGTCTTAAGAGAACGGCGAAATTATTATTCCAGTAATTTCATCTTTACAGATTTCAGAAGCAATAATTTTGAACACATCCGCTTCCGATATTTTTACCTTTGAAAGATAAATCTTTATCTATTGGATAAAAGATTGGTTTATAAAAATAATTCATTTTCCGCATATTTTACATATGGAACGAGAGACCCAATTAGCGTAAAATTTTTTCATTCTAAACCTGTTTCATGTTGAATCCATTAAAATCTCTTACTTATACATTACAAGTGGATGAGCCATGTGAACTGAAATTGTGCAAGAAAAGACAAAAAATACCCCTTGCTCTCAAGTACCAATAGCAATTCGCGGAGGCATTAGGGAACTGGCAAAGTGTGTGAGAATGTCAGTACTCTTTTATGAAGCTATTAAGCGTAAAGATGGTATTGCTCAATAAGTTTTATATATTTCATAGGGACTTTATTTAGACCATTCACTAAATAGGCTTGTATATGCTAAGAGCATGTTTCTTTAAAACAAGCATGTAAATATGCAGCCCAAATAGTGTTCCGTTTCTTTACGCTTCATAAAAATATCAATGAGCATTACCATTATATTCTCTCACAATATTGAAAGAGCCCTTGGCACTATTCATAAGAGGCACTTTTATCCAATTGTTTCTCCCCACACCAATCCTACTTATGACATGTAAAAGAATGGTTTTGATTTCTTAAATCGCATGAATAACTCACCGATTAAACCCACTGTGAGAAAAAACTGTTTACACCCCCACATGCTTGGAAAGCTTACCCTTTAGGGTGAAGAAAAAATTCAATATCAAAGGAATTAAAATAAGAAAATTTTATAATATTCAAAGCTCTCATCCAATGTATAAAACAATAAATTATCATTATAAATCATTTTTTTAATATAGAAAGAAATTTGCCACTAAAATTATTAAGAAATTTTCTCATAAAATACAAACCTACAACCCGTATTTTTGCTACATTGTATTCGCAAATAAAAAAGGCCATAATCTCTTTTCTCAACACTTTACACATACATTCATATGATATAACGTTAAGAATATAGAGGTTTCTAAATTAGACATTACAGCCAATATCAATATAATACTCTATTACAAAACTTTACCTTATTTATATTGATATAATTGATCAGTTTTTTAAGAAAAATATCACCACAAAAAATAATTCATTCAAACAGTAAAGATACTCAATACAAACGATAAAATCATTATCTACAAAAAAATTAACTGGTATAAAATATAATAACTCCCCTATTATGAAATACAAAAACAATTGTAAAAAATCACGCTCCCTCTAAAGGTGAATATAACAAATTTGGTTATTCATATTCAAATTGCACAAACAAGTCATATTGAGATACAAAATACAAACTATGATAGCATGTTTTAGTAACGATAATATTGGAAAATAATATCAATATATTAATCTATAAGCATCGTTCATTTTTATCTGTTAAACGAAGGATCTTAATACCCTAAAACTTTATATGTTCAATCAACTAAAATTATTTTCTCGCACATCACAAGAAAGATTAACATGTCAATAAAAACACTTTTAAAAAACTAAAAATACTTTTTGTAAAATTTTTCAAATAGCAAGAGCTCTATTATAACATTAAAAGCTGGCAAACTAGATAATGACGCCCTTCTGCTTTTTCCCAAGCTTAAAGATGGTGGTACATGACAAACTGTATACTACTCATGGAGTTTATAATGATTCATTTCATGAACACCATCATGAAATAAAGTTGATATACGCTGAGAAATACTTAAAGAAAAGGTGTAAATGTGCAGTTTTGTTTGGGACTTTTTATTCCAGATGATGGGCATGGCTCCATAAAAACGAAAGCATAAGTCCGTGCATAATCGTTTTATTTTTAATGATATAAATGATTTTAAAAAAAGGAAAGCTGAATTAAAAAGTAAAGGACAAGTCTAACTTTTTGTGTTTATCTTTACACCTTTACGTTCTTTCCCAATTAGGCAATCTTCCTGTTTTGAGATTATACCAATAAGGATACACACAATACGCTGGCACTTCCACTTTACATATGAACACTGGAGCAACTAGGTTCTTGACCAGTGTCAATATGTAATTCAAACATGCCTACTGCATAAGAATTAGATGTTGATATATAAGTAGCAAAAAATCCCATACTTCTTCAGAAAAATAACATCATAAAACCATTAGAAAACCGACAACGATTTGAAGAAAATATCAGCTTTTATAAAATACTTTGCCAAACACTAATCCTAATATAGCTGACGTTGCTTTTTCTTATCCTAACAGCTGCTTGTACAAATCATTGGCACCATATCGTAAAAATCAGATTGAAGGAAATATAGAGACAATCTTTGGCTCGAAAATATGAAAGGTAAGCGTGATACTATAGAAAAGTTTCGTATACCTACCGATCAGGAAAGAGTCTTCCATTTTAGCAATTTACAATTGAAACATGTAGTATGATTCATACTATTTTGCATCCGTAGCAATAACAGCTTTGGTAATTACATCAGGATCAGTAACAGGTTCACCGCGTTTAATTTTATCAACATTTTCCATACCTTCAACGACCTGCCCCCATATGGAATATTGACGATCAAGCCACGGAGCATCTGCAAAACAAATAAAAAACTGCGAGTTAGCAGAGTTTGGATTCTGACTCCGTGCCATAGAAACTGTACCACGCTTATGAGAAAGATTTGAAAACTCTGCTGTTAAATTTGGTTTTTCAGAGCCACCCATCCCTGCACGTGATAAATTAAATTTTTCACTATCTTTTTTTCCAAATTGCACATCACCAGTCTGCGCCATAAAACCATCAATAACGCGATGGAAAATAACATTATCATAAGCCCCTTCACGGACAAGCTCTTTAATGCGTGCCACATGATGAGGTGCTAAGTCAGCAAAAAGCTCAATAACAACTCTGCCCTTCGTTGTTTCAAGAATTAAAGTATTTTCTGGATTTTTATTCTCAGCCATATGGAAAGCTCCTTTGATCTATTTCTCAACTTGTAAAGTAGCAGCATGAATAACATCAGGATTTGTTACAGATCCATTATTACTTGTGGACCCTTTTTTTATTTTATCAACAACATCCATCCCCTTTATAACCTCCCCAACAACCGTATACTGACCATTTAAAAAAGATGCATCATCAAAACAAATGAAAAATTGAGAATTTGCTGAATCTGGATCTTGTGAACGTGCCATCCCAACAGTACCGCGCTTAAACGGCTGCTTTGAAAATTCAGCTGGTATATTGGGATAATTTGAACCTCCCATACCAACGCGTTTTAGATCAAAATCCCTACTGTCTTTTTTTCCAAACTTCACATCACCAGTTTGTGCCATAAAACCAGGAATAACGCGATGAAACACAACATTATCATAAGCCCCCTCTTCTGTTAGTTTCTTGATTTGCGCAACATGCTTTGGCGCCAAATCAGGACGCAGACGAATAATAACGTCACCGTCTTTGAGAGATAAAACAAGAAGGCTTGCATGACTTGCTGAGTTAGAATCATCAGCAACAGCGTGCCATGAAAAAAAGCAAAAAACACATATCAAAATAGCAAAGAATCTACGAGACACAATTATTCACCTTTAAAAGACTGGAATTTCGAATGTAAAGCTTGTGCAATATGGGGTGGCACAAATGGTGTCACATCCCCTCCCATAGAGGCAATTTGACGAACCAATGTAGACGTTATCGCACGTCCAGAAACGCTTGCCGGCAAAAAAACAGTTTGCAATTCAGGAGCCATAATTGCATTCATCCCTGCCATTTGCATTTCATAATCAAGATCAGTACCATCACGCAACCCACGAATGAGAAACGAAGCGCCAACTTCACGTGCCTTCTCAATGAGAAGGTTATTAAAGGAAAGAACCTGCAACCGATCAGAATCGACACCAAACAAATCTTTCCCGACCTGCGTAATAAAACCAACGCGCTCTTCAAAGCTAAAGAGTGTTTTTTTGTTCGCCTGTATACCTATGGCGACAATCACCTTATCAGCTAACACAAACCCGCCTTTTAAAACGTCAAGATGGCCATTTGTAAGAGGATCGAAGGAACCTGCATAAAGAGCAATTTTCATGATTTCATTTCACCCTCTTCAAAATCATTTTTCTTCGCTCATATTAATTATATCAGAATGCTTCTCGCCTTCATCCTCCAATGAATGCGTATCATCTTCAGGTTCAGAAATACGCTCAACCGACACAACTCTTTCACCTTCAGCTGTATTAAAAATCGTCACTCCCTTTGTTGAACGACCAGCAGTGCGAATTCCCTCAACAGGGACACGAATAAGCTGCCCCCCATCTGATACCAACATAATTTGATCTTGCGCCTTCACTGGAAAAGCCGCTACTAATTTACCAATTTCAGCTGTTTTAGATGGATCTGTTGCACGAATTCCTTTTCCCCCACGTCCCGAAATCCGGAACTCATAGGAAGAAGAACGTTTACCATAACCAAATTCACTCACTGTCAAAAGCATTTGTTCACATGCATGGAGTTCTGCATAACGTTCATCTGTTAACTCTGTTGCAAGCCCCCCATCTTCTTCATCAAGAGTGACAATATCTTCAATATCAGCATCCGCACCAGCAGCACGCCGTTCATTCATCACACGTTTAATATAGGCAGAACGCTCAATGGACGTCGCCTCAACATGCTCTAAAATTGTCATTGAAATGACTTTATCACCTTTAGCCAAATTGATACCACGAACCCCTACAGAATTACGCCCTGCAAAAACACGGACATCTACAACGGGAAAACGAATACATTGTCCATTTGCTGTTGTAAGAACGACATCATCACGTTCTGTACAGGTTTCAACAGAAAGAATTTCATCTTCTTCATCAAGTTTCATGGCAATTTTACCATTACGATTAACCTGAACGAAGTCTGACAACTTATTACGACGCACAGTTCCACGTGTTGTCGCAAACATGATATCCAATGCACTCCAGCTTGCTTCATCTTCAGGTAAAGGCATAATCGTTGTAATGCGTTCGCCTTGTTGTAAGGGAAGCATATTGATCAAAGCCCGCCCACGCGATTGCGGTGTCCCTAACGGTAGTCGCCAAACTTTTTCCTTATAAACAATCCCACGTGATGAAAAGAAAAGAACTGGAGTATGCGTATTAGCAACAAACAAACGCGTTACAAAATCCTCATCCTTCGTGGACATACCAGAACGTCCTTTACCGCCACGGCGCTGTGCACGATAGGTATTAAGAGGGACGCGCTTAATATAGCCACTATGGCTCACCGTTACCACCATATCCTCTGGTGCGATCAGATCTTCACTCTCCATCTCAGCGCTACCAAAACCAAATACAGTCCGTCGCGGCGTTGCAAATTCCTCACGAAGAGCACTCAGTTCGTCCTTAACAATACGCAGTATGCGTACACGTGATGCTAAGATATCAAGATAATCAGCAATATCCGCACCAATTTTATTTAATTCATCAGCGATTTCATCACGCCCAAGGGCTGTTAGCCGTTGCAAACGCAATTCTAAAATAGCACGCGCTTGTTCTTCAGAGAGATTATAAGTACCATCCTCATGAATAATATGACGGGGATCATCAATAAGTCTAATCAAAGGCGCAACATCCATCGCTGGCCAGCGTCGCTCCATTAATTGTGTACGCGCAGTTTGGGGATCAGAAGCGTTGCGAATGAGCGCTATGATTTCATCAATATTGGCAACAGCAAGGGCAAGACCCACCAAAACATGGGCCCGCTCACGCGCTTTACGCAAAAGATATTTCGTTCGACGACTAACAACCTCTTCCCGAAAAACAACAAATGCACGAAGCATATCAAGCAACGTCATTTGTTCAGGTTTTCCTCCATTCAACGCAACCATATTACAACCAAAAGAAGTTTGCAGCGGCGTATAACGATATAATTGGTTTAACACAACTTCCGCAACAACATCTTTCTTCAACTCAATCACGACACGATAGCCATCACGATCAGATTCGTCACGCAAATCAGAAATTCCCTCAATGCGCTTATCTCGCACCAATTCAGCCATTTTCTCAATCATCGTTGCCTTATTAACCTGGTAAGGAATCTCACTCACAATGATGGCCTGTCGACCACTGCGAATTTCTTCAATATCAACTTTAGCACGCATAATAATTGAGCCACGCCCTGTTTCATAAGCTGAACGAACACCAGAATGGCCGAGGATAATTCCCCCTGTAGGAAAGTCTGGACCAGGAATGATTTCAATGATTTGATCAAGTGTGATAGCAGGATTATCAATCAAAGCGATACAACCATTCACAACTTCACCAAGATTATGGGGCGGAATATTGGTTGCCATTCCCACGGCAATCCCCCCTGATCCGTTAACCAAAAGATTAGGAAAACGGGCTGGTAAGACAACCGGTTCACGTTCACGCCCATCATAATTATCCTGAAAATCAACAGTATCTTTATCAATATCAGCCAAAAGCGCTTCTGAAACTTTTTCTAAACGACACTCAGTATAGCGCATTGCCGCAGGAGGATCACCGTCAACGGAACCAAAATTCCCCTGACCATCAATCAATGGATTTCTTAAAGAGAAGTCCTGCGCCATACGCACCAAAGCATCATAAATTGAAGCATCACCATGGGGATGGAATTTTCCCATAACCTCCCCAACAACACCGGCAGATTTACGATACGGCTTATTAAAAACAAGCCCCATCTCATTCATGGCATGAAGGATACGTCGATGAACAGGTTTAAGACCATCACGGACATCAGGAAGCGCACGCGAGACAATTACGCTCATCGCATAATCGAGATAAGAGCGTTGCATTTCATCAATAATACTGATTGGTTCAATACCGGTCAGCACATCACGTTCTGGCTGTGGAATAAGATCAGTCACAATTTCAAAACTTTCAAAAAAGAATCATTAAAGAATCGTTTGACTTTGTTTATATCGAAAAATACACTAAAATGCTAATTTCTCTCCCCTAACAAAGGAGAAATTTAACAATATTTTTCAAGATGTTATTAATTCTATTTAAAATTACCAATAATGAACAGTTTCCACTTCGCTAAATTTCAGAAATCTGAAAAAAACAAACCATAAAGAAATCGTAACACTGTAATTTAAAGACTCTTAAAAAGGTACATCATCATCCAATTTGTGAGAAAAACTTTCTTCCACGTGGCTATTATTTTGACCAAAAGTATTTCTCTGATTTGAGCTACTATCCGCAAAGCTACCACTGTAACTGCCTCCTTGACTTGCTCCTTGCTCCCCACTCGCTCCTCCGCGCCCATCAAGCATTTGCAATTCACCACGATATTTTTGCAAAACAACCTCTGTTGTATAACGATCATTTCCATTTTGATCTTGCCATTTTCGTGTCTGTAGCTGCCCCTCAATATAAATTTTGCTGCCTTTTTTTAAATATTGCTCTGCAACTTTGACAAGGTTCTCATTAAAAATAACAATATTATGCCACTCGGTGCGTTCTTTTCGCTCATTTGTATTTCGATCACGCCAACTTTCCGAGGTAGCAATACGCAAATTTGCCACTTGATCTCCTGAATTCAAACGGCGGATTTCAGGATCGGCACCAAGGTTACCAATCAAAATAACTTTATTAAGGCTACCAGCCATCGCATAAACTCCAAAATTTTAATTCGTAAAATAGTCTGTTATATAACAGTTATAACCATCTTGACCTTCAATTTACATGTCTGTAATTGACCTTCAATATGGATATTGCTATCCTTTCCCAATATTGTATCGGCATAACTATAGCAAAATATGATAACAACGCATAGTTTATTCCATCAGTAGAGAATAAAAACCTGCTTATTTGTATTTTTCTTTTTACAAAGCTTATACCTTCTTTCTGCGTTAAAGCAGTTAGACACATTGTAATTCTAAAAAAACAGTTCTATTCCGTTTTAGAGGCTCAATTTTTGTCACACATGCCAAGGATAAAATATGACTCATCAAAAATATATCTCCATTCGCGGTGCACGTGAACATAACCTCAAAAATATTGATCTCGACCTCCCTCGTGATAAACTCATTGTTATCACAGGACTTTCTGGTTCTGGTAAATCATCCTTAGCCTTTGATACAATTTATGCTGAAGGACAACGCCGCTATGTCGAAAGCCTTTCGGCTTATGCGCGTCAATTTCTCGAAGTTATGCAAAAACCCGATGTTGATCGTATCGACGGCCTTTCTCCCGCCATCTCTATTGAACAAAAAACAACCAGCCGCAATCCCCGCTCAACAGTCGGTACCGTTACTGAAATCCACGACTATATGCGCCTCCTTTTCGCACGTATTGGTATCCCTCATTCTCCTGCAACAGGACTCCCTATTGAAAGTCAAACGGTAAGCCAAATGGTTGATCAAATTATGGCCTTAGCAGAAGGAACCCGAATTTTTATTATGGCACCCTTGGTGCGAGGTCGAAAAGGAGAATATAAAAAAGAGCTAACAGAACTTCTAAAACAAGGATTTCAACGCGCTAAAGTTGATGGAACATTCTATGAAATCCCTGATATTCCGCCTCTTGATAAAAAATATAAACATGACATCGATGTTGTGGTAGACCGCATTGTTGTACAAAAGGATATCACCTCTCGCTTGGCTGATAGTATAGAGACTTGTTTACAGCTAGCCAATGGACTTGCCATTGCTGAAATGGCAGACCAACCCTTGGCACCAGAAAAAACAACAAAAGAATCTGCCCATAAGTCAAAAAATGACACACACAAACGGATTCTTTTTTCAGAAAAGTTTTCCTGCCCTGTATCGGGTTTCTCTATCCCTGAAATTGAACCACGCCTTTTTTCGTTTAATAATCCTTTTGGAGCCTGTCCTCTCTGCGATGGATTGGGCATCAAAAAGGCAATGGACCCACTGAAAATTATCCCCAATAAAAATCTTACCTTAAAAGACGGAGCCATTGCACCTTGGGCTAAATCAGATTCACTTTATTATAACCAAACCTTGGAAGCATTAGGAAAATCTTACGATTTTAAACTCACAGATCAGTGGTGTAAACTCTCTAATGAAGCACAACAAGCTATTCTCTACGGTACAAAAAGACATGAAATCCCTTTTATCTACAAAAATAATTCTGGCACCCACAAAATGACTCAACCTTTTGAAGGCATCATCCCCAATATGGAGAGGCGCTGGAAAGAAACCGACTCTGCTTGGTCCCGTGAAGAAATTGAGCGTTATATGTCTTCTTCACCTTGCCCAGCCTGTCATGGTTATCGTTTAAAACCAGAGGCACTTGCTGTAAAAATCCATGGAATGCATATTGGGCAAATATCAGATCTTTCTATTCTAAAAGCAGATGATTGGTTTGCCAATATCCATCAATATCTCACAGAAAAACAACGTAATATCGCCACACGTATTTTAAAAGAAATTCGCGAACGTTTAGCTTTTTTAAATCATGTGGGATTGGAATATCTTACCTTATCTCGAAATTCAGGAACCCTTTCAGGGGGAGAAAGCCAACGCATTCGATTAGCCTCCCAGATTGGTTCTGGTCTTACAGGGGTCCTTTATATTTTAGACGAACCATCCATCGGTTTACATCAACGTGATAACGAACGTCTTTTGGAAATGCTACGGCATTTGCGCGATCTTGGCAATACAGTCATTGTCGTTGAACATGATGAAGATGCTATTCTCACAGCAGACCATGTTGTCGATATGGGCCCTGCTGCGGGCGTTCATGGTGGTGAAATCATAGCGCAAGGGACACCGCAAGAAATTATAGAGAATCCAGCCTCTCTCACAGGTCAATATCTTTCAGGAAAAATGACTGTTAAAATGCCTCCTCAACGACGCAAAATATCAAAATCAAAAATCCTTAAAGTCATTGGCGCTAAAGGCAATAACCTTAAAAATATCAGTACGAACATTCCTCTTGGAACCTTCACATGCGTCACCGGTGTTTCTGGAGGAGGAAAATCAACATTTCTTATTGAAACGCTTTTCAAAGCAGCATCCCATCAGATCATGGGCAGCCATCACAGCCCTGCCAGCTATGATAAAATTGAAGGCTTAGAATTTCTGGATAAAGTCATCGATATCAACCAATCTCCCATTGGCCGCACCCCACGCTCTAATCCCGCAACCTATACAGGCGCTTTTACCCCCATTCGTGACTGGTTTGCCGAACTTCCAGAATCAAAAGCCCGTGGTTATAAAGCAGGGCGTTTTTCATTTAATGTTAAAGGAGGACGCTGCGAAGCCTGTCAAGGTGATGGAGTCATCAAAATTGAAATGCACTTTTTACCGGATGTCTATGTAACTTGTGATGTCTGTAAAGGAAAGCGCTATAATCGAGAAACACTAGAAATAAAATTCAAAGGACAATCTATCGCCGATATTTTAGATATGACCATCGAAAAGGCAGAAGAATTTTTCCACGCTGTTCCCGCTATTCATAATAAAATGGAGACCCTTATTAAAGTGGGACTGGGGTACATAAAAGTAGGACAGCAAGCCACCACGCTTTCTGGTGGGGAAGCACAACGTGTAAAACTTGCAAAAGAACTTTCACGCAAAACAACGGGACGTACACTTTATATTTTGGATGAACCAACGACAGGTTTACATTTTCACGATATTTCCAAACTTCTTGAAGTGCTGCATGAACTGGTCGATCAAGGCAACACCGTCATCGTCATTGAACATAACCTTGATGTTATCAAAACAGCCGACTGGATTATTGATTTAGGACCAGAAGGTGGAGATCGCGGTGGAGAAATCGTTGCAATTGGACGCCCTGAAGACATTATTAAAGTTCCCGCTTCCTATACGGGAAAATTTCTAAAAGATGTTTTACAGCGTCAATCTCTCTACAATTCCAACTCTTAAAAAGGCTTACTCTTGAATGCGTTACCTTGTAAATACAGCATACAAACAAAGCTTGTACTCTTATTGTTGCCTATAAATTAATACCTCATTTCAGTGTAGCAGCATATTTGAAACAAAGGCTAAAACGATTGAGCACTTTATAAACTGTTTTAGTTTTCGTATTGTACATTTGCGTGCTTGTTTTCAAGAAACATCTCTCAAAGCACCCAAAACCCATTTCGCAGTGCCAACCATGAATAATATAACGATAAAGCCCCCCTAGAATAATATAAAATCCACTGAGTATCCCTATCTTTACGCTTATGGAGGAATAAGTCGGGACCATCTATTGCCAGCCCTAAAGTATTGTGGACAAAATCTTGGCACGTAAGACGGTTCATAAGAAGCATTTTTATTGTACAGTTTTTACCCACATGGCCCACCCGCTTATGACGTGCAAGCAAGTGATTCTGATTGATTCAAGATAAACAAATTTGAAATGAGAAAAGCTTACGACATTCGAAGGGGGCGAGTTCAATATGAATAACGCTAGATTATCATTATAAATCAATCTTTATATTGACTAATAGGAATACACGCATAATTGCATATCTCTATTGTTTAATTTCTAAAAAGACCAGACAGCCTAATTTGAAAAGGATACGAAGTTTCAAAGGTATAAAACAGTTTCCGTTTTTCCCATCTCCTTTTAATTCATCTGAACGACCTTCAAAAATATCCACAACAATATCTTATAATGAAGATTGCGCATTAATGCTTATGCTTCTATTTATCGCGTTCCTTAATAAGATCCTATATCTTACATAATATAGAATGCCTCAGAGGGAATATATTTGCGTTACCAATTCCAGACACTTGTTAAAGAAGCATTTCTCAATTTCTCCAATTCCATTTACACGACAGCCCCTGCAAATGATATCCCGATACATTCATTATTGTACACTAACATCTTTATATTTATAATGGAAGTAAATCAGCACTATCATTATATTTGCCAATAAAAGCCTTTGCATTTGAAAGGCCGTTCATTACAAGAATTTTTGTTTCTCTCTTAATCGTTTTTTATCCACATATTCGTATTATTTATGATATACAAAGCTATTGTTTTTGATTGATTGACAATAAAAAAACCTTAAGAGGAGAAAATCTTACGCTATTAGATATCTCATTCAATATAACAAGCATCTAATTATCCTTATAAGTCAAGGTATTATATAAAAAACTCTTTTATTATGTTATTATGATTATTTATAAGGAGTGTAGATTTTTCCCCAAAAACAGTATTTTACTTTATTCTACAAAAAATCTTCTCCATAAAGGACATAAAATATCATCATTTTCGACTTTTTGTGCAAAAAGTATCTGTTGGACATCTTACAGTTGTCAATATAATGTGATGCAGTCTAAAAAGGCAAAATAACGTTGGAGATAATTTCAGCATGAAAAAAGTTGAAGCCATTATAAAACCTTTCAAACTTGATAAAGTGAAAGAAGCGCTTCAAGAAATTGGGCTACACAGTATTACAGTAACAGAAGCGAAAGGTTTTGGCCGCCAAAGGGAACATACAGAACTTTATCGTGGTACAAAATATGTTGTTGACTTTTTACCTAAAGTAAAGATTGAAATTGTTGTATCCGATGAAAAACTGGAACAAACTGTTGATGCAATACGAAAAGCAGCGCAAACCAAACATGTAGGAGATGGAAAGATATTTGTCTTTTCCATTGATGACGCTATTCGTATAGGCACTGATGAAACCGGTATCGATGCCCTTTAATACATAACGAAAAAATACATTTTTTATCCACATCAACGCCATATTAAGGAAATTAAATATGACAACCGCATCAGATATTATTAAACAGATTGCAGACAATGAAATCCGTTTTGTTGATTTACGTTTTACTGATCCACGAGGAAAATTACATCACGTTACAATGGATATCGCAGAGATTAGCGAAGATACCTTTAATGATGGTGTTATGTTTGATGGTTCTTCAATTGCAGGTTGGAAAACAATTAATGAATCTGACATGGTTTTAATGCCAGATCCCCAAACAGCGCATATTGATCCTTTTTTTGCTCAATCTACTTTGATCATATTTTGTGACGTATTAGATCCTGTCTCTGGTGAGTTTTATCGTAGAGATCCTCGCTCTATCGCCAAAAGGGCTGAGGTTTATATGAAATCTCTAGGCATTGGAGATACAATTAATGTAGGTCCAGAAGCAGAGTTTTTTATCTTTGATGATGTGCGCTATAAAACAGATCCTTACAATACAGGGTTTAAACTCAATTCAAGTGAACTTCCCTCCAATGATGATACAGAATATGAAATAGGCAATCTGGGGCATCGCCCACGAATGAAAGGGGGCTACCTTCCTGTTCCACCGATTGACTCTTGCCAAGATATGCGTTCTGAAATGCTTTCAGCACTCAAAGATATGGGCGTACAGGTCGAAAAACATCATCATGAAGTAGCAGCAGGTCAACATGAGTTGGGTATTCGTTTTGATACACTCGTTCGCGAAGCAGATAAGATGCAAATTTTTAAATATGTCGTCCATCAAATAGCAAATAGTTATGGGAAAACAGCAACCTTCATGCCCAAACCTGTTTTTGGTGATAACGGCTCTGGCATGCATGTTCATATGTCCATTTGGAAAGATGGTAAACCCATTTTTGCCGGAAATGAATATGCCGGACTCTCTGAAACCTGTTTATTTTTTATCGGTGGTGTTATTAAACATGCAAAGGCAATCAATGCCTTTACCAATCCATCCACAAACTCCTATAAGCGTTTGGTGCCTGGTTATGAAGCACCTGTCCTTCTTGCCTATTCGGCACGCAACCGTTCTGCATCTTGCCGTATTCCAATGAGTCATTCGCCAAACTCAAAGCGAGTAGAAGTGCGTTTTCCAGACCCAACAGCCAATCCCTACTTAGCATTTGCAGCCCTCTTAATGGCTGGTCTTGATGGCATCAAAAACAAAATTCACCCTGGACATGCTATGGATAAAGATCTCTATGATCTTCCATTAAAAGAACTCAAAGAAATCCCGACCGTTTCAGGAAGTCTGCGCGAAGCACTTGAAGCACTCGATAAAGATCGGGGCTTTCTTAAAGCTGGTGATGTTTTTGATGATGATCAGATTAATTCCTTCATTCAAGTAAAAATGCAAGAAGTCTTGCGTTATGAAACAACGCCTCATCCTGTTGAATTTGATATGTACTATTCTGTTTAAGAATCATACACATTCTTTTGATTTTTTTAATGGAGGCGAAAGCCTCCATTTTTGTGGATATTCTTCTTATGCAAGAGTGTAAAAGGCTTTTTGCTTATCTACTTTTCCTTTATAATGTGTCGAGTCTCTTCAAATTAATTAACAAGGTTTCTAATGACGCGAATTTGTTTTCTCGTTTCCATTTTTTTACGCATTGTCCTTATCACATCAACAACTCAAGCACATACAATTACAAACCAAAAGCTTGTAGCCCTTGAAAAAGCAACATCTGCTTATAGTAAAGCACTTAAAAACGCCGATGCAAATGCCATCTTAAATGCTATCCCTCCGGAAATCATCAACAGCTTAACCGCCCAAAAAAATCTTAGTCAACCACAATTTCTGCAAATCATGAAAAGCCAAATCAAACAGTTGGCAGAAAATTATAAGATTAAAAATATCCACATTGACCAAAATCAAAAACGTGAAGGTAAACTTGATAATGGCATTCCTTATTTTGTTATACCCGTAGAACTTATAACCACAACAAATTCTGGAAAAAAATGCTCTATTCAGACTGAAATTATTGCCCTCCTTCATAATGACCAATGGTATTTTATCCGAGGTAATGACGAAGCAATCTTAAATATAATAGATAAAGTATTTCCTGGCCTTGAAAAAGTAAAAATCAAGCCTCAAAAAATCACCCAAATACTGTGATCGGAAAGAATTATATAAAAAAGATTTAATCTTATAAACAAGTTCTAACAATTATAGCCGCAGCCTTAAATTCAGCCTTTTTATGGGCACGACGTGCCATTGTTTCTTGATCCGTTCCCCATTGCTCCATCATCCAATCTTCATCTAAATGGGCAATAGACCAAGCATGATCCGCATCAATTTTTCCTGAAGTAACCGCAAGAGCAATAAGAGCAGATCCCGTTAAAGTTGTCATCATATGAAGCGCAGCAAGCATATAAGGAGACTCAACGCTACGCAAATAATTGCTCACAGCTTGAAGTGCTTCTGGTGGTTGTTCCACATGCATCAAGCCTTCTGTTAAATAAAACCGTGCTCCTAGTTTTTTTTCTGCCCAATCTAATAAAGGATCCCATTGTTCAGATTGTTTTTGCACCAACTCTTTTGGTGTTTGTGCGCGATAAAAAATCATATCACAGGCAACAAAACGCAATAAATCTTCAAAAACAACTTGCATATCATCAGCAATACCATCAATAACAGTATTAACCAGACGCGTCATAGGCATCTTTACTGGATCAACAATGTCCTTTTGACTCTCAAATTCCTGAGCAATGAATTCAGCAAACACTTTCGTTGGCACAAGAAAACGACGCCTTGCTGGCGTTTTAACAGGACGTTCATCTAATAAGATCGTAAAGTCCCCCTCCTCATAAGCAATCTTCACTTCCCTATAAAACCGTTTTGAGTGTGGTTGGCATGAAAGATTTTGAATCTTTTGAACAGAACTATTTTTATTCAAATTATTTTTACTCAAAGACCTATCAAAATGATTCAAAATTTCACGCATATTGTTTTCACCTATGATATTTAAAAAGTATTTTTTTTCAAAGCTCTATATATTTTATTTAAGGTTTAAATTGATTTATTTTCCTATCCTACAAATTTTTCTATCTGAGCAGAAGAAAAAAATCTTACCCATCGCAATCTGATTTTAAAATATATCCTTAATATTAAACAAACAAGACAATGGTCTTGCCCATATATTTAGCAAAAGCTGTGAGGATAACTTTTAAAAAACTTTTTTATCTTACTAAAAAACTGAATACGTTAAATTTACTAATGAAAATCGGTTTATTACCTTGAAAGTTATCCATCTACAAGAGTGGTCTCCACACACACTCCAGTTTTTAAAAATGTTTTTTACAAAACTTTAAAACACAAAAACACACATTATTTAAAATATGGAAAAGTGTACTTTATTCATCAGCATACCTTTCAGATGCAAAAGTACTTCAATTATTCGTCTCATAATTTCTTCATGTGTAAAGTTTTTCCTGTCTAATATCATCACCTTAAAAAGAAGTATTTTTAATATAAAATGATAAGTATCATTGTATTTAAATAAATTATATTAGAACTATTCTTTGCAAAATAGCCAAATTTATCCTTTATTTTTTAAGTATAATTTTATTAAAATATATTAAAAATACAACTTAATTTATAATTAACTCATTATACTTAATATATTTCAGTAGTTTATTTAAATAATTAAAAGCATAGAGATCATACAATCTGAAAATAATATTTTTATATACACTTGGCCCTGAAAATACTAACTGTGCAGCTGCAGCACACTGGTAACTCAACAATCACAATCAAAATATTTTACCCACTGACTCAGGATCCCGTATTATTTTATACGCAACGCTTAAAGAGGCATTCAATGAATTTTCTCAGAAAAAAGATGGATATCTCCCAAGCTGTGCTGCTTACCCCGATTTGCATACAATCATATTTACACGTTTGGATGATATGCAATTATTTGACAGCATTATTATGTCTACCCACTCTATGGTTTTAGCGAAGCATAATAACTCTGATGAAATTAAAACTGTAGCAACTCATCCAGCCCTTCAATCTTTGGTAGCTCATCAATACGACAAAATATTTGCCAACAGTAATGCTGATGCAGCCGTGCTTTGTTAAAACTGAAAAAGCAGATGCTTGTATCACAACATCGGTTGCGGCAAACCGTTATAAGCTGGATATTGTTGAAAATTTTGGACAAGTGCCAATAACTTTTTTGCTCCACTCGCTAAAGTCAGCTCATCATGAAACAATCTGAAGCACTTCTTTCCATTGTTAACTTGGTTGACAAATTCCGTATGCGCCAAGAACTCGATGGGAGCATTAAGAAACCAACTTCAGCAGATAGCAATATGATCAATGAATTGATCACTCTGCTGAACCACCATGCAAAGTTATTGACGGATTATTTCCAGAACTTTTAGCGATTACTTCTAATGATCTTCATCAGTGGTTGCTCAGCGGTTTAACGGTCCCTCCTAAATTTGATAACACTTTGGCTGCTTTCAAAGCACTATTACCAAATGCTCCTTTATTTTTCTTAGGATCCAATGCGTGCAACAAATGGCCTCGATCCAGCAGGATTCCTGCTGGAATTCGTTACAGAATATCGTCATGAAACGACCTATCTTGCCGACGCCTCAAAATATACAAATAGTTATTCACCTTTTCAATGTATAAAAATGGGAATAGCATCAAAGGGTTTTTTAGAAGGCAATTGCATTTTCTATTCCCAAAATCGGTAGCGACTGCTCAGAAAATTGATAAGCAAGCGTTTGCTTTGTTTTTTTCAGAAAATTCGTTGATATTTACAATAAGCAGACAATTGTGGAAGCTGAACCTTTACTCTGTCAAGATAGTAAATTCCTGTTCGGTCAATTGCATAGCCGTAACTTATCTAAAGAAGACATTTACGATGTTCGCTGTCTGTGGGGTTATTATCACGACGATGCACATCATATTGGACCGCGGCCATTGGATAAGAATTTATATATAAAATTAAATTGGTTCACAGGCCTTCTAGAAGAAACTAAAGTTGATTTAATTATAGTGCGTATGATGCTCCAAAATCATCCAAAGTTTTGGAAAGAAATAACAGAGTTTGTCTTGTTAGAACGCATATTTTGTTATCCAAAAGGTTCTGATCAGCATATGACTTTCGATGCTGGTACAGGTATCTTGCTTTTTGAAATATTCATGCGTAACAAAGCATTGATTAAAACAGATCGAAGCTATCTTTAATTTGACTTAGAACGTCTTAAGCAAGTAATAATGTTGATGATTGAAGATATAGAAGCACTTGAAGCATTAGATGATGACGCTTATTTGGCAGGGGCTAAGGATTATATCCAAAATAATCTTGGAAGACCGGAAAACTTAAAGTCACGATTTAATTTTTCAACATCATATTATGCACGGCGCGTTATTGGGGGATTAAATCATTGAGTTTTTTAAAAGGACGGTTATTCTTATTTACTTTTGCCATTTTAGCATTGTTTTCCATAAGTTGGTTATTATCTAAGAATTTGGTGAGCAATATACCCGTCATGCATGCAGTTGGAATGAGATTATGTGCAACTACCGCCGCTTTATGGTTGATAACAGCCTTTCGTGAAAAAGCTGTTTTCAGATCCCTCCCACTGCTTTCCATGATACCTTCTTTTTCAATTCTATCGGTGTTAGGATTTTCTCTGTACTTTGTCTGCAGCTTTGAAGCCTTAAAATCACTCAAAGCCAGTGATTTAACCATGGTTTTAGCCACTATTATAGGAATGACCTATATATTGGGAACACTCACGAATAGTCTTATGTTTTCATGGTTCAAGCTTATTGGTATGATCATTGTCACTGTAGCGGCTATAGCATTCAATATAAATGGCATAGAGGTTGAATCTTATAGTCTAATAGGAATAGCTCTTGCCTTAACAGCAGCGCTTTCTTATTCGACTTATGGCTTATTGTCTAAACGTTATCTTAAAAATTTACCTTTGCTCACCTCACTGGCTTGGATTACGACAATTTCTGCCGCATCATTTATGCCGTTATTCATTTTTTATCCTACCCCCTCTTCTATCTTAAGTTAGAAGATATACTTAAAATATTAATTTTGGGAACTGTTTGCTCGGCACCCGTTTATGTATTGTACCAAAAAGTTCTCGCCGAAGGAGGCGTGTTATACGCCAACACGATCGGCGTATTATCTCCTTTTGCAGTGGTTGCATGTGAATGGCTCATCGGCTCAAACACTTCTCTCAATATGATCAAAATAATTGCCATGATCATGGCTGTTATAGGAATGACACTCTTATTTATAGATGCCTCAAAGGTATCTGCATTGCAACGACAACACCGTGCTAAAAATTCCAACTTTAATAAGGAAATAAAATGAAAAAACTCGCGTTAGTTTGCCAGCGCAATGCAAAACTACCCTTTATATTTGAAGCAGCACAAGTCGCTAATATCGAATTAGTCATGGTCTATGATAGCGCTGAAAGCGCTCCTATTCAGCTACCTACACAGCAGTTACTTCAACTTGGCAACTTCCTGTTTTTGAAAACCCAGAGGCAGCTTTAGAGACTTTTGTAGCAGGCGTAAAAGAACGCATTGCTGGAGTTATAACCCTTCGCGAAGAAGCCATTCTATGGACAACTTTGGCAGTAAAAAAGTCAATACTCCAAGTATTGAACCAGAAGTAGCAGCATTAACCCGAAACAAATATCTCATGCGTCAAGCTTTTGCTAAAGCAGGGCTTAGAACACCAAGATTTTTTTATATAGATAATCCAGAAGATCTATCACAAATACATGCCTTGAACTATCCATTGGTCATTAAACCCATCTCGGGATGGGCAAGTACAGGCGTAATGTTAGCTAAAAATTCCGCCGAACTTCCTGATCTCGTCAAAGCGGTATGGAATGTTCAGCATAAAGACATGGCACGTTTTAACGATAAAAATCAACCTATAGGTTTAGTAATAGAACAGTATTTGCTAGGAAAAGAATTCGTCGTAGAATGTTTTGTTGATACAGCAGGTATCCATGTTCTCGCCATTGGTGACAAAGGACAACCGGAAGGACCATGGTTTGAAGAAACAATTTATCGTCAACGCTGTGATAGAGATAATCCTCTCATTATTGCTTTATGTGAGACTGCATGCTCTGGAGTAAAAGCTCTTGGCATCAATATGGGTGCAGCCCATGTAGAGCTACGCCTAGATGCCAATAACTTACCTTATATCATTGAGATTGGTGCTCGTATCGGTGGGTCAGGTGTTTCCCATTTTATTGTGGAACAAAGAACCGAGATTTCATTTGCAAAACTCTGTATGAAGGCCGCTTTAGCTGAACAGACCCCAGACCTTCCCGATATACTCCCCGCTAAAAAAGTGGCTGCAAATTACATTATTCCTCTTCAGGGGTATGGACGTTTTTGCGGTTTTTCAGGTCTCGATAAGGTTGCACAACATCCTCAAACTGCTAGAATGATAATTTTCTTTGAAAACGATCATATTGCACCACCGCCACCAGCATTTGGTGGATATCCTGGTTTTATTTTCTCTGTTCATGACTCAGATCAAGAAGCACGCGATTACCATAAATGGCTTTATGATACCTTAAGCATCCTGTGGAAACATCATGATGATCAGTAACCCGATAAAGAATTTCTACGCAACCTCAATTTTGATATCAATCTCATCGAGACAGACGAAATCATAACGCGATTGCCTAAAACTCTGCCAACACTTCTTTTCTTTAAAATGCATATTTCAGAAACAAAGGATTGAGGGAGTCTATAACCTACTTTCCACCGCATTTTAATAGAAGCTCTTCAATATTTCCTATATTTGAAACAATAACAAAGACCTGCAATCGACTTGTTTAGCGTAATCAACCTCTTCGCCGCACGCCTCAAAAAAGGAAAAATAGCCTCCCACTCTAATTTAAGAGTTATATTTCACATCTATTGAACAAACAAGACATTGTCTTTTTCATATATTTAGGATCTGGTTTACATATTCAGCAACAGTCGCCAGAATAATTTTTAAAAAAAATTTATCTCAATTGAAAAATGTAGATGTTGAATTTAATAGTGATAATTTACCCATAACCTTGCACACGTCTCATCTAAAAAAGAGATCTTTACACAGCTTACTCACGTGTTTTTTTTAATGCTCCTTACAGAATATAAAACAAAGCAAAAAAAACCGCCTTACAAAAAACATGAACTGTGCATTTTGCGCACCATCCATATTCTCTTAACAGTAAAGTCTCCTAACCAGCAATCAGGATCCTGCCTGTTTTTTGATATCAGCATACCTCAAAAAAACAGTTCTTTTACAGCATAATAGGATCACAATACAGCTATTAAAAAAACTTATAACGAAAGCATCTCATATATTTGTAGCCAAAACGATACAAACAGATCTAGATTTTATCAGCAATTTTTTTGAAGTATTTGCGCCCCCTATCAACCAGATAAAGAGTTTAAAACAACCTGATACTTTGCTATTTATTAAAACATTAAGATTTTAAAAATCACATATATTATTTTTTTAAAAATTCATTAAAAATGATAACGTAATCCACCAGAAAAACGAACACCAGAAAAACCTGCCTTTGTTAACTTATGCTGATAGCTAAGATCACTATGAAGTGTGACTTTAGAAGAAAATTGCGCTTTAATACCCAAACCTGTTTCTACCGAAGAACCAAAAGAACCTAACTGGAAATCATCTTTGAGATGAGCAAATTGTTTTTCACCAAAACGATGTGCAAAATGAATATTGCCATTAAAAGAAATGGTACGATCTTTTTCATCTGCTGTAAATATTTTACTTAAATACCCTCCAATACGCATCAACCATTGATCCGCTTTTTTCATCTCAACATCAAATCCATCAATATCACGAAACTTATCAAATTGAAGATGTTGATAAATAAATTGAATCTGCGGATCAAGAATAAGACCTTCATGTCCTGTCATAAACATTTTACCAGCAGACAACGAAACATTCAGAGGTTTTGCTTTTAATGTCGCCGTCTTACCCCAAGCATGAGTAAGCACATCCCCTTTAAACAAACCATAAGATAAAAAACCATCCACATAAAAACCAGTGTTGTGTTTCACACTACCATATGCTGTAAATGATAATTTATTAAACGGACTCTTTTGACTTTGTTCCACGTTATGAGGTTGTAAGGAAAGCTTTCCATAGGTTCCTATAATTCCAAAAGATGTTGTACTATATGCCCTTTCCATTGTTTTAAGTAAAATATCTGTTTCTATGGCATTATAATCAACATTACCATCATACCCATATTCAAGAAGAGACAAATCTGAAACATAACGATAACTCCCCCCATAACCATAAACAGATGAAGCAAAATCTCCTTCAGTTTTTAATGACTTACGAAGAATAGACCGCGCAGCTTGTAACCGCTTTTGTTGATGACTGATATCCATAATCCCCACATGAAAAAAAGCATTTGGCAACAAAAGATAAGTCGGAACTTGTGGAACAACATCCCTAACCTTTAAATCAGAATGATGACTAACCGACATTCCTAAAGCAGGCTGAATATATTTACTTTCAAGGCGGAAATCCCAAAAATCTCCCTCTCCTTCAACCAATCTTTGAGAAGTTTGTGCATTCCCAAGAGAAGAAGCTGGACCATAGGCATGAAGATAATATTGGTAAGGAGACCCCTCTAATGCAATATAAGCACGATCTAACTGAAAAGAATCCTCTGCTGCTTTTCCAGAAACCTGAATAAGTGAAATACTATGAGCATTTTCCCCCGTTTCTACCTCCTCCTGATTTTCTACAATGAACTGCACATAAACCGTTGTTTTTCCAGAAACATCACCATGAATCAAAAGTCGATCAGTCTTTTTATTATCGAGCAAACCATCATTCCTGAGATAGGTATTGAGATAAATATCGGCCCTATCTTGCGCACTATAAACTTCTTTCTCTCCCTTCCCAATATAAAGTGTCTGATATTCCTGAAACATTGGCGTTTCAAAAGCAATAAAACCATCAGAAAGTTTTACAAATGAAATAAATGAACTTGTACGATTTGTAATGTGCGAATCTATCCCTCTTTTTCTTGTCAAAAACCATTTTGATCCTCCTGTCAAATAAAGCTCAACAACAGAATCACCGACAACACGAGTCCCTCCTATCAATGAAGAAGAATCAGCCAAAATCGCTACAGTTCCTCCTTTTTCAGCTGTTAATAATAAATCACCATAAATTTTTGTGCCTTCCGTTACCGCAATATAACTGTGGCTGTTCTGACTATGAATAGCTATTCCATCTGGAACCTCAAAAGCCGTCCTTTTCAAAAAGACGAGTCCCTGTTCGTGCACATTATTTTTTCCCTCCATCTCAAAATGCATACCATGTTTGTTACCTCCTGCCTTAATCGTTGAATCTTCAATATTAACCCGTGAAATTAAAAAACTTTCTTCCCTGCCCACACCAGATTGTGTATTAAAATCTTGTCCAATTGTTAAAACTTGTCCAATTGTTAAAACATGAACATCCGTAGAGACAATATTCGTATTTTTTAAATACACAGAACCCTGCTGTTTTACATTGAAAACTGGTAGAGCAATTTCTTTATTTTCTCTCTCTTTAGTTTTTTGACGTTTTGAAGTAATGCTCACACCATCTAAAGTTGCACTCCCCCCTTTCCCCACATAAAGCGCCGCAGAATCATTCACATCAATAGATCCCCCCTTCATTTGAATACTTGCATCAGCACTAACAAAAAGAGCACTCTCTCGACCAATCCCTTGGCCTTCTACTTTAACCTTTGTATTTGTTAGCGTAATAGATGCTCCTAAATTCTCTGCATAAGCCGCAACCTGAGAATTTTCAATCGTTCCACGATTAATTTCAATTATTCCGCTATCAGCTTTAAGACCTATTGACAGATTTTTAAAAGCTGAATCACTAAAAATAATTTTTCCTCCTCGTGATACAACAGCACCATAAATCTCTTCTATGCCTGCAGTACCTTCAACCTCTATACGCATTGCCTGAATGACTGTATTTTGTCCCTGTACTTCTATAGTAGCTGGAAAAGTGAGAAAATTCCCCTTCCCATTCTTTGGTTTAATAGGTTTCGTGAACTTATATGTTTGATCACTAATTGTATGCTTTTTACCATCACTGCATTCATAAGGTAATTTGTTGTCCTCACATGACAGAGATCCAAATGATCGAGACTGTGCCCCAACATTTATGTTTAACAAAAAAGAAAAAATAATTGCCGTAAAAACACACGAATACAAGTAATTATTAAATACTTTGATTATCATTGCTTTTCAAAACTTTCTTTTTTCAACAAAAAATGCTGGCAAAACAATAAACTACAAATTAAATACATTAAGAATAAAATATGCAAAGTTATTTTATTTTTTTCTGATAAATTGAGCTAGTTAATAATATGTTTTGTACTTTATGTAAAGAAAGAACAAAAATTAAAAAATATCATTGAAGATAACGGTCTCTTTAAGATTTACCCCCTAATACTGAGAGTATCACACAAAACACCAGAAAATTAATCTTTAAAAAATGCGAAGAAATATGAATGTTAAAGAGATATAATATTCAACTTATCTCATTTTCCAAAACAAAAATATAACAAAATGAGAATAACTTTTAAGCTTTAAGCAATCAAAATATGTTAATAAAAATATCATACAATGAGATACAATAAAAGATATTATCTGAAAACAGGTCATAAAATGAAAAGCTATTAACACCAAAACTACTTGTGTAATAACTAAATATTCAAATAAAAATAAAATATAGTGAAATATTCACTACCCTAAAATTGAAAAGCATAAAAATAAGATTTCATCAAAGTTAATTCTATGAAAGTAATCCGCTTATTATCATTAAAACAACTATTTTAATAAAGCTATTCTTCGTCATTCTTTATATTGAATAGATTTATAAATACTCCCCAATATCATCATCTGATAATAACACTATTACATACATCACAGCTGATGAATATAGTTATATTAGAGGATAAAAGAGCTCTGTTTATCCTTCCTCCATAATATTTTCATTCAATTATTGCTTTAAAGATGAGTATTTCACTTTTTCAGAGCTTTTTTTATTTTCTGGCGTTTTTTATCATTCTCAAGACGTAACATCAAATCTCGCTCCTGTTTTGTCGAATTGGTTACACCAAAAGTATCATTATCCATAACTTGCTGATACCCTGCTATCATTAAATTGGCTAAAAATGAATCACTTCGCGGCGCTGGTGAAAAATAGATTCCCTTCGAATCTTGCAATTTATAACGATAACCTGCTTTAGTCATGCACTCATAAATTGCTGCAAACTCACTTGCACGTGAATCCATATTTTCAGAAGAAGCGTATACTGGTTTCCAGCCACATTTTGATAGTGCTTGTTGGACAACAGACTTATTGACACCGGGCTTTTCCCACAATGCTAAGGTCGATGGGGGAGGTTTGTTGATACATCCAGCAGAGCTTAATAAAATTATAGCACTCAATAATTTCAATATTTTTTTCATTTCCCCCTCCTTCAATACCTACAATATCAAGACTGATAGGTCTGCTAATATTTGCTTACATACAAGATGACTCTCGCTAGCATATAGATATTGAAAAAACAACCCCACCCCTATACAAGTACAAGAATGTGAGATTTTTTGATTACAGCAGCCACAATACTTAAGGCTGACATTCAGGTTGTTCTTTGTGTTCTTTACAATGAGCACTATTCAAGCGCCTCTCTACACTTCGCTGAGGAATAACAGCATCAGGCTGACAAATGGAAAGATTATATTCCTTTTTCTCACACCATTTCACCCTTCCTTTATCTTGGAAACCCGCTTGTATCATGCATACACTGACAGATTCCTCTTCATTGAATCGCTCATTCATACTTCTGTCTAGATCAAGACGACCATCAAGATGCTGCATTCCGCATTCCAACAGAGCTTTTTTGATCTCAAGTTGATCTGCACCAAACTTTTCCCACATATCTACAGCTGTTCGAGAAGGCTGTTCCGGATAACATCCAGCCATAACAAATAGGGCTGTCCCGATTAATAATTTTAAAGTCTTCTTCATTTTTTATCCTTGAATAATTTTGATAATACAACACAACCTGTAATTTATTTTACATGCCATTTCTTCATTTAAAAAAAAATGATAGATATTATAAATTTTTATTACCATTTATCTCTTTCCGATAACGAGCTCATAAATACCGTATCAAAGATACAGCAAAGTTAATATTAAATCATATTCTATCAACATTATAATTAATATTTTGATTATAATTGGAACAGATATTTTTATAATTTTTTTGCGCTTGTCGTTATTACCTCCATGGATAAATAACATTAATTGTTGAACTGCTTTCTTCCATACAGGTACGAAAATACATGAATACGAGAATTATTGACCATTGCCTGTAGTCTTAAAACCCATATTCAGATGTAATTTTATATTTTTTACCAAAAGAGCTATTTAAATGCTTCTTGACACTCTTTGTAAAATAAAGCATTATGATGATAGATTAGGGGATTTTTCTCTTTAAAAATTTTCGCACCAACCTTCACTAATTCATCTTTATAGTGAAATCAAATTAGGCAGACGCAAGTTATTGCTTTTGCGTAAATGTTTACCTTCCTACTTTCTGAATCCTCATCTCAAAGGCGCTAGCCTCCAGCATTCTAACAATGCCCTACCTAAGTGAAATCTGTTCCTAGCTTATCCTACGAATATAGCAAGTTTATCGATGTTTTCAATAGCAACCCAGTAACACTAAAAAATGATTATGATCAATAAGTTAAATTTTTCATTGTTCTTGTTAGATAAACTTTTATAGAATTAAATGAATCGTAATTATTTTTTATACTTACAACTTACATGGCCATAACAATTATGGGATTAGAAATAGAGCCAATTAGCGCTCTCCCCTTATCTCTCTCAGTGGAGAGGTTGTTATAGTTAATAAACTGTTTGTTATAAACGGCACTATAAATAAAGAGTTTTTTATAAATTTCTTTAAAAGTGCAGCATCTAGAGTTAAAGGCACGACATAAAACATAGGCCAATTATAAGATAAACAGCGGGTTAAGTGTATTGCTCAATAAGATTTTTCTTCTATTCAAATCAACTTTTTGTTAGCCTTATAGAGAAAATATTGTAAATGTATATATTTTCCAGTCATATCTGAAAAAACTTTATACTATCAATGCAAATCTTGCACAAAACTCTATCGAAACAGTGCAAGTATTCAAAAAATACTGGTAATCAATAAAAATTTAACCGTAATTCTAGCTGGATTTTCAGTTTTTTCTCTATGAAAGCCAATCAACCGTTCTCTTCAAGCTACTCTTAAGCTGCACGAAATACCTAAATATTTTTATTAAAAAAATTGAAACTTTTTAAAGAGTTTTCTTATCGAGTCATACTCATTTAGACTCATTGAAAATTTGCCCTGAACATCTATGACACACATATCATCCTTTCATCCTTACCAATTTATCTCTCATAAACTATCAAAGCAATAATATTTTCTTTTCGCGAGATATGAATGATAAAATAACTCAAAAATGCATGACAGCAAAAAATTAAAATTTATAAATATTTTCAACTGAACATGTCTTATCATTTCATTACGAAAACAACAGTTAGTACTAAGAATATTTCTTTTTGAAAAACTTTTAGATAAAAAAATGAAATAATACATATCATATCCACCTTTCATTTTTTTAGAAAAATTTATAATTTTTAAAAATGAGAATGTTAGGTAACACACTCACAGAATTAATTTATAAAGAATTATTTTGGTTGAAACTTAAATATTTTTATAAAAAAGCCTTAGAAAGCGTATTAAAATGATTGACCTTTTGTCAGAAGTTTGTCAAAAAGCGTATCTAATTTGGAGGGGTGGCCGAGCGGTTTAAGGCACCGGTCTTGAAAACCGGCGTGCAGGAGACTGTACCGTGGGTTCGAATCCCACCCCCTCCGCCACAACACTTTTGTCGTGCTATAAATTATTGTAGCTTGCTGTAGCTTGCCAGCAGGTTTTGTATATTTTGCCACTAGGTTTTGTACTAATTTATTTTTTTTCAGATGATTTTTAAGGGGTTCTCAAAGGGTCTTCAAAGGCCTTTCAAAGGGTGTTTTAAGATTCGTAATTTTTTGTAAGAATCTATGGTTTTTTTCTTCTCAATCATCGGATCATCATTTTGAGCTCAAGCAGATATTTCTGAGAGATGAGTATGATCTGTTAAATCACTAAAGCATGTAAAGTCAGATTGGAAAGCAAGAGGGACGATTCCTGTTGGACCATGACGTTGCTTGGCTATGATAACTTCGGCTTTGCCCTTGGCTTGCTCCATTGCCTCTTTCCATTTGTGATATTCAAGCGTGCCTTCTTTGGGCTCTTCATTGTTGAGATAATATTCTTCACGATAAACAAACAACACAATATCGGCATCTTGCTCAATTGAACCTGATTCCCGTAAATCAGACAATTGTGGACGTTTATCTGTACGGTTTTCAACTTGTCGTGATAATTGTGAAAGCGCAATGATGGGAATATTGAGTTCTTTTGCAAGTGCTTTAAGCCCCATAGTGATGGCTGTAATCTCTTGAACGCGGTTTTCTAAAGAACGCTTTGAACCGCTTGTCATCAGTTGGATATAATCAATGATCAAAACATCTAGACCATGTTGTCGTTTAAGACGCCTTGCACGCGCAGCCAATTGCGCAAGAGATACAGCCCCCGTTTGATCGATATAAAGAGGAATGGTTTGAAGGGAACGCGTCATATGAACAATGTTTATAAACTGATCATCAGAAAGATTCCCTCGCCGTATATCAGAAGAAGAAACCTTCGTTTGTTCTGAGATCATGCGGGTTGCAAGCTGTTCTGTTGACATTTCAAGAGAGAAGAAACCAACAATCCCCCCTTCACCTTCTTTTGTGTTGCTATCACACTTGCAAGCATTGGCAATATTAAAAGCAATATTGGTTGCAAGGGACGTTTTCCCCATACCGGGACGCCCTGCTAGAATAATCAAATCAGATGCTTGCAACCCACCCATTTTCGCATCAAGGGTTTTAATATGGGTTGCCATACCAGAAAGCTTTGAAGAACGCTGTTTCGCAGCACTTGCCATGTTAAGTGCCTTTGTAATGGCGGTATTAAACTTTTCAAAACCACCCCCATATTTGCCTTTTTCGGCTAATGCAAATAACTGACTTTCAATCGCTTCAATTTGTTGCGAAGTGGTCAGTTCTAGGGGAGCATCCAAAGATCTATTCACAATTTGAGTGCCAAGGTTAATTAAAGAGCGGCGAATAAACAGATCATAAATAACGCTTCCATACTCTTGAGTATTGATGATTGTGATAGCCTCTTTGGCTAAACGCACCACATAATTAAAAACTGTGATATCTCCAACTTTCTCATCATTTGCAAAAAAGGGCTTCATGGTAATGGGATCGGCAACTTTTCCCTTTTGAACAATTTGTGAGATGATATCAAAAAGCCTTTGATGAAGGGCTTCAAAAAAATGTTCTGCTTTGAGAAAATCAGCAACACTCTCAAGCGCATTATTATTGATCATGATTGCCCCAAGCAAAGCTTGTTCTGCTTCAATATTATGGGGCAGTTGCCGAAAAGAAGAGGCAAAAGTATCTCTTGGGTTTTCTGCTTCTAACACATTTAATTTTCTCATGCCTCTTTTCCTTGATTTGGTGCCTCAAAGGTGATTTCTGTGGTGTATCCGCTTTGCTTTTCATAGCGATGGGTCACGGTTGCCGCATGCCATGGACCATTGATCTCTCTACGGAACCCTTGCAATAGCAGTGGTTGACCCGCCATGATTTCAGGGCGCCCCTCAAGGCTTACAGAACCACTGCCCATCGCGCGGCAAAGCCGATCCAACTCAGAAGCGCAAGCGGCTAAAGCTTCCGCCTCACAGGGGTAGCAGGTTCGCAGACGACGCACCGAACCATGATACCCCGTGCGATGTTTGACAAAATACTGTTGCCCTTTTGCGCGATCAAAATAAGAGGCTTCAATGGTGCCGTATTGGGTGCGCGGCTCAAGGCTAAATTCCCAATGGGAACAATCCTGTTGATGAATTGTCTGGAGAGGAAGATTGTCCCCGCTTAAAAATAAAAACCTATTGTCTTTGATCAAAAAACGCGCCTGCATCCGATCAGCAAGGCGGGTTAAAAAATCAATTGCCGATTGATCCGTGCGCACCACATAAGGCAAGGTTTGTTTGGTAAATTGTGGACTAACCTTTGCTTGATAGCCATGACGTTTGGCAAGGGTCTCAACAATCTTGCCAACGGTTTGATGGTCAAAATGTTCGCTCACCTGTTCTTTGATCTCCGCACGCATGGAAGCGCTTTTGCCACAAAGGCGTAAAATCTCTCCATCACTGCCCCCACAACTGATCACCGATTCTACAACAAAACGCCCCATAAAGGCACGAATGCTGTTCTCATAACCAAAGGTGACATGGAGTGCACTGCCCGCTGCTGGAACTTCTAAATCATTGCCGCTATCATCAAATTCTGCTTCAAAGCTATCGGCTTCATTACTCGTATTGTCCGTGATGGTTGCCGTTAAAAGACGCTGGTAAAAAACCTCATGAACAAGTTTATCCCCCGCCCTTACCTCAATAAAGGGATATGTGCGCATTAATCCCATAGCCGTTTGACCACACTGTTCTTTTCGCATGAGACAAATTCAGGCAAAAAGACTTTTAAGCCCCGCGGTAAAAAAGCCCCATACCCCGCAATTTCTGGATTAGCCTCCAGCGTGGCTTCTAAATAACCTTTTAATAAACCCGCTTGCCGCCGGTCTCCTAAAACAGACAAGGCATGCTGATAACAAATCAAGTCTAAACTCATATCCTCAAGCTCGACCACAATCTGCTTTGCGGGGATCTTCATGGGCTATCCTCCTCTTGTCCCCCCTGATATTGCCCTATTTGATACTGACCTTGCGGCTTTCCCCCATCAAAAAACGGTAACAGGCTTATGGAATAGCGAATGCGCCCCGATTGACCAGAACGGCTAATATAATCATGGTCTTTACGAATATGGGTAATCACGACTAAACCATGCATCAAAGCACTGTAGCTATCATCACGCATCCAACGGATCATCTGAACGGGTTTTGCAGCCCGAATGGTTCTGGTGATGGCATCAATGGCAACCCGATCACCAAACTCTTCTGGAAACAATACCCCGTGGAGGGTTTTGGGATCATTGCCATAGCCGGTAAATTGCAAACTAGGGGAGCGGCAAAGGATTTTGCATTCCTCTCTTCTCCTCATTTTGTTGTTTGCATTATTTTGTCTCACCATTCTTGTATTGCTTTAATCATATGACAATGAATAAACGTATCTTACCATTAATAAAGTAAAATGAAGAAACTATCAGTGTCTTATAATATTGTACTAAATATTAAAAAATACATTATGTATTTCATGATTAAATATTTCATATTTAAATATAAATTCAAATTTAATTTTGACAGATAAAGTAAAATAAATTATCAAAGTGATGAGTAATTGACGCAAAGCAATATCTATTTCTGTTCTTCTTTTGAAGAGTGCGGGGAAATGAGTATTGGGGGCTTTAAAAGGAGAATATTCGTGTATAAAAAATCCCTTCTGTCATCTATAGCGATAGCCACTATTGTGCTGTTTAATATTCAATTCAATGCACACGCTAAATCTCTTAAAGTTTCTGAAGAAGGACAAGTAGTTACTGGCGAAACTGGAAAAACCTATGAAACTCTTCATACCTTAAAAGGCGGTCAAATCACCGGAACTGATTTGAAGGTAACTGGAAATAAAGACACAAACTCAAATGCTAACACCTACGTTATAACCACTGAAGGAAAAGGCAGTGCAATTAAATTAACGGGAGATCAAACAACCATTAAAGGAGCAGATTCTGACATCCGCTTTGGTCTTGAAGCAAAAGATGATTCTATACTTCAAATGACTGGGGGAACTATTACCGTTTCCAATACTGGAGTTCACTTCTTGAACAGTAAGAACACCGAAAACAAACTAGAAAATGTGACAATATCCAGTGGCAAAGACGATGTATCACTCATCAATGGAATCGTTGTAGATGAAAGTACAGTCGCTTTAAAAGATGTAAAAGTAACGCAAGCAACCAGTGCCATAATTGCAGATAAAAACTCTACAATAACAGTCACCGGCGGATCATTTGAGAGCACAGGCGATGGAATATACGCAAAACAAGGAAGTTCCATTAATTTAAAGAATGCTATGTTCACATCATCTTATGGAAACGGTGTCTATGCAGACGGTTCAGATTCAAAAATTATAATGATAGGAGGAAGTGTAACAACGAAAAATAAATATTCTTCTGCATTGCGTACTGAAAACAAAGGAGTAATCGATGCTACAGATGTTACACTCACAACAGATGGTACAGGAACCGGTGCATTTGCATTTGGTGAAAGCACAATTGAACTGCACGGGCATACAACGATTAACAATACTTTTAATGGTCTTAGAGCAAACGATGGTGGCAAAATCACCAGCGAAAATTTAAATATCATCGGTGGAAAGTCAATTAATCACAATCCTGAAGAAGATAGCAATGGAATAATGACATGGAATCCTGGTAGCGAAATTAATTTAACGGGCATAACAACCATTAAAAATGTTGATATCGGTCTTTCTGCAAATGATGGAAGCAAAATTATTAGTAAAGATTTAATCATAACCGGAGGTGAGAACGAAAAAATAACTATTGGCGTAGAATCGTACGAAGATGGTGTAATTAAATTAAATGGTAACACAACCATTCAAGATATTGATATCGGTCTTGCTGCAGGTGAGGATGGTACAACCACAATGCGTAATGGTACCCAAAACGAAATAGAAGCAAAAAAAATTGCATTAATCGTGGAGAATGGCGGCCATATGGATCTCACGAATGTTTCTGCAACAGCAGAAATTGCTGGTTTACAATTCGCAAATTTTTCTGATAATGATCCACTTGACCCAAGTGATCCACAAAAATATCGTAGCAATGAAATCAATTTAAGCCATGCAATTTTTCACGTTGATAATGGTGCAGGAATTCTCGTTGGAGCTTTCGCCACAAAAAGCATTGAACATAGCCCTGCTCTATCAATCGGTACAGTCAATCTTAAAGATTCAGAAATCCATGGGGATATGTTATTAGATGATGGTATCTTTTGGAACCAAATTTCTTGGCAAGCTAAAAATATCTGGTATGATGAAAATATGAAAGAGATCGTCAACGGTAGTTTCACATTAAATGCAGATCATTCCACTTTAGAGGGCAGAGCAAAAATTGCACAAGAAAGAAACGTACGCTTTGACCTAAAAAATGGGACACAATGGCTCTTAAAAACCAGCACACAAGACAAAGATTCTGAGGGTCGTCTGCTTGATATCGCTCAAAGATCACGTTCTGATATTTCTGTACTGGATCTTGAAAATAGCTCTATTGCTTTTGCAGAACCAATAGAAGGTCATTACCACACATTGCATATAGGTTCTGGAAAACCAGAGACCAAAGCTGTCTATAATGTAACAGGCAATGGACAGATTTCTTTTAATACTTTTTGGAGTGATGGTAAGCCAATAACAGAGCAAAAAACCGATCGACTTTTGATTAATGGAAATGTTTCAGGAAATACGAACATTCTCGTCAATTTAAAAGGAAATGCTGCTCAAAAAAATATTTCTAATGTTGAGAAAAATGTGCGTGGACTTTCTCTTATCCAAGTTTCCGGAACAGCTGCAGAAGGCTCCTTTAAATTAGCCCATGGTTATACGACCATAAATGGTTCACCTGATAAATATATGCTCCGTGCTTATGGACCAGACTCAAGCCAAGGCGAAGCCAATATACAGCAAAATCTGTTCGAAGAAAAAAACGAAAACTTCTGGGATTTTCGTTTACAACCTGAGTTTCTTAATTCTAATCCAGAGTCCGGCTCTAATACCGGTGGCTCTGGTTCCAACTCTGGCTCTATTCCTGATCCTGAAACAAATGTGCATACACCTGTCGCACAAATGGCAAGCTATCTAGTCATGCCAAATGCTCTCTTCTATAGCGGACTGACTGATATGGCTGAACAAAACGCATTGTTGGACAATATCAGAACATCTGTTATAGGAAAAAAGCAGGGACAAAATAACGGCTTTTTCTTACACACCTATGGAAGCACAGGAACACTATCCTCACAAAATGCTCCACGTCAATATGGTTATAGTGGTGCTCATCTTCGCTATGCAGCTCTACAGGGGGGGGTTACCTTCGCAGCATTAGAAGGACCTAACACCACAACACATTTTGGTCTTATAGGAACCTACGGACAGCTTTCCTTTACGCCAAAAGATATGCAAGATGCTGGAAAAAACACCTTTGATAAATGGTCGCTCACAGCCTATGGAACCATACAACATGACAATGGCTTTTATCTTGATACCCTTTTATCCTATGGAATCCTAAAAGGAGACATCACCAATTCTCTCATTGGAACAACCGCAAAATTGAAGAATGCCAAAATGTTAAGCCTCTCCACAACTATTGGTAAACAATTTTCCACAGGTATTCAAGATGTAACATTTGAACCGCAAGCGCAAATTGCTTATCAACATTTGACGTTTGATACCATTTTAGATGCTGATAATCTGACGATTGACATGCAAAATCCTCATCAATGGATGATCCGTGTTGGCGGGCGTTTAACCAAAACCGTTGTGAATAATGAAAACAACCGCCCTATGTTTTTCTATGGAAAAGTAAATTTGATCAAAACCTTTGGGGATGATCAAGCCCTCCATATTGATAAGGATTATAAACGTGATCCTATGGGAGCGGCCATTGAAGGAGGGCTTGGTATTAGCGCACAATTGTCTTCAAACCTCTCTCTTCATGGTGATGTGAGTTATCAACAAAAGCTGCAAAAAACCGGTATCTCTGGAGCAAGATTTTCAGGCGGAATACGCTATAAGTTTTAAATAAAAACTATAAAATAGCTATTCTATTCAATTTAATAAAAAGGCAGCACAATATGCTGCCTTTTTTATTCTGGACACTCTTTCATGAAAAAAATCGCTCGAATAACTTTGTTGTTTATCCCCTAAAACACCATCTCCATCAAGAATTATTGATTTACGAGGCTAGTTATTATTTTGGAAACCTAGAAGCATATTAGATTGGATGCTTTCATCTCTCTCAAACAAAATGTTACAAAGCGCTTCATCCCCAAGTGAAAGAAAAACTTTCAGAAAAAATACCTAGAGAGGACTATGTCCAGCGCAAATTTTATTGATAAATCTTGCTTCATAAAATCCCTTACCCTTTTTCTCAAGAAAAATGTCAGAGGATTTTATTTAAAATATGTCAAAGCCCAAAATGATAAAAGCAGAGAGCTTTTAATAAAAGTGTGATTTCTAATAAAAGGGCAATTTTATTGACCACTGCACCATTCATTTCAACGATTCAACATGAAACTCTTTATATAACGTTTTTTCACTTAAAATATTTTTGCCTCCTCTTTATATGAATCTCCCAGCCATATTTTATTCGTGAATTTATCCATAAAGCTTAAGAAAAATGCGTTTTCAGACAATATATAGATAACAATATTGGAAAAGATAATAATAAAAAAGCTCTTTCTTCGCACTCTTGCTATATTTACCCTCCCATCTATAAGGCTTCATTGACACTGACCTATACTGTTTTTAAGCAAACAATTTTGAGAAAGCTCACCCCCTCTTCTCTCAAACTCATCTCATTGAGAAAAAATAAAACAATGGAAAAGCGATCAAAATCAATAAAATAGAGATGAATTTATTTAAGCGCAATACGGTGCCATCAATCTTAAGATGATATTGTAAAAGCAGTATCTATTTGTTCTATTTTCCTTATTTTACAGCGTCTATTTTCTAATAATAGGTTAAATTGTAAAACAACTCAATTTTATAAACATTAATATATTTAAATAAATTTTTATATAAATTTAATTTATAATAAAATATTCTATCATACACAGAAACTATAAAAATTTTACGACTTTCTACCAGTCATGCAGAAACTCAATTCCTTGAAATTTTTTGTGAAAAAAACATATCCAACGGAACTTGTGAGATATTTCATATACAAGATGATAAAAAATCATCGACGGATATTTAACGATAACGAGAGAATAGCAACAAACATTGCTGTCTCGAAAAACACTCCTACAATTGCCAAAACTGAAGGAACGAACAGCATAATCAACTCACTTAATAACATAATTATTATAAATATAAGACAATTTAATGAATTATAAAAAATATTTACTGTTTTGCCTAGTGTATGAAAACCCCAAATACCGTAAGATTTCTTCATTTAAACCCTGTACCATATTGAATCAACCAAGATCATGTCTCTTATGCATTATACACAGGGGAGACATATGAGGAAAATTATATAAAGCGGCATGCCTTTTTATGAAGCAGCTCAATCCCAAGGGCTGTCGCCATATTGGAACAGGCTAAAGTGTGCAATGATCTGTTCTTTATCAAGTGTAAAGGTGCCATCTTACTCCTTCACAAGCATAAAGATGATCGAGCATAATAGAGGATGGGGCTCTATAGATTTACCGTTATAGCATTCACAGATGCTGGCGCGAAATGAGCTGTGTTACCTCAGGAAAATAGGCTCTGCTCCTTTAAGAAAAGTCTCTTTACAGAAAACCTGTAAATACGACGTTCATATCTACTTCCATTCTTATTCTATATCAGAAAATCTGCTGAAATTTTGGCGAGAGCATCAAGCAATATACCCCATCTCAACGCTATAGAGCTTTTATAATAATTATCTTTAATAAGACAACTTTTAAATAGCATGCTTCATCATAGTTTTAGCATAAACTGACCAAGCTAGATTTTATGGAATCCATCGTTTTATTGCTTTTTACAATCATATATAAAAAGCTTTTCTAAAGCAAAACTTCAAATCATAGAGAACACCACAATATAATTTGTTTTGTTGTTTACAATAAAAACATAATGATATAAATACGTCTAGGTACTTGCGCCATCAGGGGAATGCAGTAAGCATCAAAGCATACCAAATACTAAAGGCATATCTATGTGTAAGAAATCTATTTATAAAAAAAATTTTTTGTTATGTACAATTGCTGGAACTTTCATTTTTTCTCATTTTTCTCCGACTTATGCAAATACACAACCGCCTAAAATGGTTCATAAAGTTAGCTTAGACAAGGACAAAAAAGAAGCTTTTGAAAATGTTCTTATCCGTCATAGGGAGACTGGGGTATCTGCTAGTGAGAAAGCAGTTGTCACAATTACAGACTCAATAATACACGCAGAATTAGCTGCTCTTTCTGTATCAAAAGGTGGGCGAATTAACGCTAAAGGAATTAATGCGAATACACTGTATAAAGGTTTAGAAACAAAAAACGGTATAATCAATATTGAAGATTCAACCATAGTGGTCCAAAAAGCAGGAGCTGCTGGTATTGTTGTTTATGAAACCCCCAAAAATACTATAAAAGAAGGTGAAAATGTTGTTAATGAGATTAGTCTTACCAAGAGCAAACTCCTTGTGAACAACGGTGTTGGTATTCGAGGGCCTTACGGTTCAAAAGCTATTGCTAAAATCCATCTTAAAGATTCAGAAATTCGTGCTGATGTTTTATTGAGAAATAAAACTAAACGTAAATATTATGACGACGACACTCTTCCTGTCTCTCTTGTATTAAGTGCCGACAATTCGATTCTAGAAGGAAGAACAAGAACCTTAAAAGTAAATACAACAGTTCTTACTCTGAACAATAAGAGCAAGTGGTACTTAAATGTCAGTCAAGAAGATGTAGATACTGATTTTAGTACTTTTAGCTTCGATCTCAGTGACCTTGAACAACGAGCACTTTCTACTGTTTCAGTACTAAACCTTAATAATAGCTCTATTATATTTAATGCACCACCTACCAATACAAAACTTGCTTTGGGAAAAGGGCAGTATCAGACCTTAAGTGTAGGACGGACCGCTCAGGTTTATCAATCGCGGGAAAACATGATCCCGACTGTAGAAAAAGCTTACAATGCAACAGGTAATGCGAATATCTATTTCAATATTGAATGGAGTGATGGTCTAGAAAAAGAACAGCAAAAAGCTGATCGCCTTCTTGTCCATGGAGATGTATCAGGCACCACAACAATCCATGTCAATAATCTTTCAAAAGGTGCGCCATCAAAAGCTAAAAATTCTATTTCTTCTAATATGCGTGGTCTTTCACTCATTCAGGTCTCTGGAGAAGCCAATGAAGATTCCTTCAAGCTTGCACATGGCTACATCACAATGAATGGATTACCATATAAATATACACTCAATGCCTATGGACCAACATCAAGCCATGGGAAAGCAGATAGTGCGCAAAGTCATTTAGGAAACGTATCTCAAGAATCAGAAGAAAATACTCTCAAAGATTATACGAGCTACGTTATAAACGAGAATGCTCTTGAAGGAGTTTCGAAAAATGTGAAAGATGAATCAGCATCAAACCCTAGGAAAGCAGACAGCGCGCCAAATCATTTAGATGAATATGAGAACTTCTGGGATTTCCGCTTACAAAGTGCTACGCTCGATAGCAAAAGAAATATTAGAGCCCTTGTTCCCCAAGTAGCAAGCTATTTGGTACTGCCTAATGCTCTATTCTCTGCTGGATTTTCTGATGTGAACAATCAAAATACACTGATAAACAATATGCGGACAACTGCCTTTGAAACAAAAAATAATAAAAACAAAGGAATCTTCTTATCTGCTTATGGTAATAGATTGACACTATCCTCTAGCCGTACGCCATTGCAATATGGCTATGGTGCTGATGTTCACTATAACGCTTTACAAGCAGGGGTTACATTAGCAGCATCAGAATATCAAAACATCACCACAAATTTTGGTCTTTTAGGAACTTACGGGAACTTAGCGTTTACCCCAAAGGATATGGAAGGTGCAGATAAAAGTACATTGAATAAATGGTCACTCGCTGGATATAGTAATCTTCGCCATAGCAATGGCATATACATCAATGCATTCTTATCCTACGGAACTCTGGAGGGAGACATCAAAACAGCTCTCATCGGAAAGACTGCAAAATTAGATAACACGAATACATTCAGTGCATCAGCAACCATTGGACAAGAGCGAACAGTTGGTGTTAAAAAAGTGATCTTTGAGCCACAAGCACAACTTGTTTATCAACGGCTCATGCTTGGCACTCTCACAGATGTTGATAACTTTGATGTAAATATGGGCACTCCTCATCAATGGTTGGTACGTATTGGTGGACGTGTGACACAAACTATATCCCCTGCTGAAAAAGATTTTGTCATTTCCTTCTATGGTAAACTGAACGCTATTAAAACCTTTGGTGACAGTGGCACAATACAAATTGGTGATACTTTCCACCTCGATTCTATAGGTTCTTCTATTGAAGGTGGTTTTGGCATGAATACGCAATTATCACAAAACATCGCACTTCATGCTGACGTTAATTACCAACATAAACTTCAAAAGGCGGGTGTATCTGGATTCCAGATTTCTGGTGGAATACAATACCGTTTTTAAAAGTCTCTGATCTTTATTTTAAAATATATGCAGCACTGTAATATCAACAGTGCTGCTTAATTTTGCATTATAAAAATGGAATGCGAAATTATTAACTTTGTATCTAAAAAAAGTATCTCTGCTTGTTTATTGAATTTAAATATATAACGAGTTATTTATTCCTGATGTATAAAAGATCTATAGAACTTCCATAACAGCAAGCTTTAAGCAACAAACATTCTTCCCAAATCCCTATTTCATAGCGTTTATGAAACGAAAGCTTATTAAGTAGACCTTTCTGCAATCCATGTTCGCTGAGTTATACGACCTTTTAAATTATAGAGCATCATATAAGTTTTGTTTTGTTGTTTACAATAAAAACATAATGATATAAATACGTCTAGGTACTTGCGCCATCAGGGGAATGCAGTAAGCATCAAAGCATACCAAATACTAAAGGCATATCTATGTGTAAGAAATCTATTTATAAAAAAAATTTTTTGTTATGTACAATTGCTGGAACTTTCGTTTTTTCTCATTTCGGTGCAACTTATGCAAATTGCAGTGCAACTTATGCAAAGTGCGATTCGCTTTATGCAGATGTAAAACCGGCTAAAAGCACTATACTTACAGCACGTGCAGTTGAAGGAGAAAACAACACTTTTAATGATGTTTTTGTTCGCGGTGGGCATGTTACAGGGCTTGCTACTGAAAAAAGCTTGACCGTCATTACAAAATCAACAATGCGTTCAGATGCGGTTTTGCTTGCCGCAAGAAAAGGTGGGCGTGTTGATGCTAAAAAGATTATAGGAAAAGCAGAAACCCGCGGATTAGAGATTGCAAACGGTATTATTAATGTTGAGGATTCAATCATAAACGTCTCTGGGCATCATATGAGTTGGGGCATCCTTTTTGATCACATTATACATGAGAATCTAAAAGAGAGCGAAAAAGTTATTAATAAAGCAACTTTAACAAATACAAAGCTTTTCGTGAAAAATGGTGTTGGTATTGTAGGGCCATACTACTCAAGGGCTATTGCCGAGGTAGAACTTAAGAATTCAGAAATTCGTGCTGATATGTTATTGAAAAATAGAATCGAAGAGGATAAAAATCCTAGCACGATTACGTTAACTGCTGATAATTCGCTTATGGAAGGAAGGGTAAAAACATTACCGCACAATACGGTGATTTTTACTTTGAATAATAATAGCAAGTGGCACTTAAAGATTAGTCAATTTGAAGCAGATAATGAATTTAGTTTATCTAGTAGATATAATCTCACTGATATTAATCAACGAGCACAGTCTTTCGTTTCAATCCTAAACCTTGATAGTAGTTCTATCATCTTTAATGCGCCACATGTATTGGTAAATAACCGTTATCAAACCTTGAATGTAGGAAGGCATCCAGCAAAAACAGAGCAAAGCAGACGTTTAAATACAACAACAGTTTACAATGCAACGGGCAATGCTAGAATTTACTTTAATACCCAATGGAGTAATGGTCTTACAAAAGAACAACAAAAGACAGATCGCCTTCTCGTTCATGGTGGTGTATCAGGCACCACAACGATTTATTTCAATAATCTTTCAAAGCATGCAGAACCATCCGATTCTAAAAAAGCAGGAAGTTCAATTCCTTCGAATGTACGTGGTCTCTCACTCATTCAAGTCTCAAGACAAGCCAATGAAGATTCCTTCAAACTTGCCCATGGCTATGTTACAATAGGGGGCTTACCTTATAAATATGTACTCAATGGCTATGGACCAACATCCAGCCGCGGAAAAGCCGATAAAACTCAAAGTCATTTAAACGGAATATTACAAGAATCAAAAGAAAAAGATGCGCAAAATACCGATGCATCATCCCTTGGAAAAGAAAACAATAGACAAGTTTTCTTGGAAGAAAATGATAATTTTTGGGATTTTCGTTTACAAAACGCGACTCTTGATAAGGAAGGAAACATCAAAGCTCTTGTTCCCCAAGTGGCTAGCTATTTGGTCATGTCTAACGCACTATTTTCTTCCGGATTAGCTGATGTAAGCAATCAAAATACATTGTTAGATAATATGCACTCAATAGTTTTTGGATTAAAAGGTCATAAAAAGAAAGGGATTTTCTTATCAACTTATGGTAGCAAGATGACATTATTTTCCAGCCGTAGTCCATTGGAATATGGTTATGGTGCAGATGTTGGCTATGCTGCAATACAAGCAGGCGTAACATTAGCAACGCTAGAAAGTCAAAACATAACCACGAATTTTGGTCTTTTAGGCACATATGGAAAGCTCGCTTTTACGCCAAAGGATATGGAAGGCTCTAACAAAAGCATACTAGATAGATGGTCCTTTACGGCCTATGGAAATCTCCACCATGACAATGGTCTTTATATTAATGCGTTGTTTTCTTACGGCGTTTTAAATGGACATATCGCAACAGCTCTTAGGGACAACACCACAAAGTTAAAGAATAAGGATATATTAAATATATCAGCAACCATTGGACAGAAATTAGCGACCAGTGTTGAAGGCTTGTCTTTTGAACCGCAAGCGCAGCTTATTTATCAACATGTTGCTTTTGGCACGCTTTCAGACATCGATGGCTTCCGAGTTAATATAGGCACTCCCCATCAATGGTTGGCTCGTATTGGAGGACGTTTAACAAAAACAATACTTCCCATTGAAAACGAGCGTGTTTTTTCTTTTTATGGTAAATTGAATGTCCTTAGAGCTTTTACTGAGAAGAGCACAATTGATATTATTGAACCTTTCTATCTTGATTCTATGGGCTCTTCCCTTGAAGGTGGACTTGGCATTAACGCACAACTTTCCAAGAATATCACACTTCATGCTGACGTTAATTACCAACATAAACTTCAAACAGCTGGGTTTTCTGGAATTAATTTTTCCAGTGGAATGCGTTATCGCTTTTAGAAATCTTAGCTTTCACTTTTGACAAATGAGCAGTGCTGAAATGTAAACAGTTCTGCCTATTTTGCCCCATTACAAAGAGTCGTAATGGGTCAGAGAGTGGTTCATTTCTTATCAAAAAAGAAAAGTATCATAAGGAACATCTTAATATCATAAGGAACGTCTCTATGCATAAGAATCTTTTGTTCTGTACAACCGCTTGTGCTTTGTTTTTTTCTTCTTTTACCTTCACATCGATAAGTCACGCCTCTAGCTTTAGTCCCCAAACATATCATGCCCTTGAAAAAATAGCCTCTGGCACCATGATGGGAGAGAGCTCGAACTTCAACCAAGCGCTTCAAAAAGGACTAGATGAAGAACTTTCAGATACTTTACACAAAGCTGTACTCAATACTTCAAACGGCGATGGGATAACGAACATAGAAAGAAAAGGAGTCTCCTCTCTTGCACATAAAAGGAATACCCCCCCTCTTCTTTATTCCAGCACAAGACAAAAACGTGCCAATGATAAACTATCATCCGCTGATGCCGTTTCACAGTACAAGGACAATTCATCCTCAAGAACAGATCGTGGAATGACACAGCTTGAGGTAAATAAAAATATCCAATCTGATATTGATCCCCAAACGGACATTGCTTCCTCAGCATTAAAAACGGCTCTTAACACATCCGCAGAATCTCATGTGAAATTGCCCATAAAGATTGAGAACATCCCCACCGCTAATACTGAAAATACGTCTAAGCTCACGGAAGATAAAGCAGCCGCACTTTCTTCTTCTCTTGATAAAGCAGAAAACAGTAAAACGCTTACGCCACAAATGGAAAACTCTTTAATTATGCCTATTGCAATGTTTGCTGTTGGGATTTCTGATTTCAACAATCAGAATATCTTGTTAGACAATATGCAAATAACAATGCTTGAATCCAAAAATTATCAAGAGAGAAGCATTTTCTTATCCACTTATGGCAATAAGAACACGTTTTTTTCACGGATTCATTCACAACAAGAGGGTAGTCAAGCAAAACAAGAAGAGGTACAGGCAAAACAAGAAAATGTTCAAGAAGAACAAAATGATGTTCAAGTAGAACAAGAGAGCGTTCAAGAAGAACAGGGAAATATTCATGCGGATATTCTCTATGCCGCATTGCAAGCAGGGGCAGCATTAATCGTGCTAGAAGATCAAAATATTAGCACTAATTTTGGTCTTTTCGGAACATATGGGAAATTGTCTTTTGCTCCTAAAAATGCAGAAAGCTTCCATAAGAAGATGTTTGATAAATGGTCACTCACCGCCTATGGAAACATTCAGCATGACGCTGGCATCTATGCAAGTGCATTTCTCTCTTATGGAATTTTAAAAGAAAATATGAGCAAAGATTTCATCACAGAGACCCCTAAAACAAATAATCAAAAAATATTAGGGGCATCTGCAGTTGTTGGTCAAAAACTATCAACAGCTTTTGAAGGTGTCACTCTAGAACCACAAGCACAGCTTGTTTATCAGCGTCTCATACTTGGTTCTTCCTCAAATGACCGAGCTTCTTCAAATAAGGATAACGCTAAAATAAACATCAGCAAACCTGATCAATGGTTGCTCCGTGTTGGTGGGCGTTTAACGCAAAACAAAGGCCACGCCCTTTCCTTTTATGGCAAATTGAACATGATCAAAACTTTTAGTCAAAATTTTCAACTGGCTGCTATGGGATGTTTAGTCGAAGGTGGTTTTGGTCTTCACGCACACTTATCGGAAAATATCGAGCTTCATAGTGATCTAAGCTATCAACATAAATTCAAAAAAGTGGGTATCTCTGGCATAAATATTTCTGCTGGAATGCGCTATCACTTCTAAAAATACTTGTATTAATATCTTGAAATATAAAGCCCCCTTATTATATCCCATTATGTCTTTTATAAAAAAACATAATGAAATATAATTTTATCTTTGATTATAAGAGGGGGGAAAATTAGGAATACACTTATATGAAAAAAAGCTTCTTACTATATACAGTTTCCAGTGTTCTTTTTTATTCTTCCACCAGCTTGTCTTATGCTCTTCATAGTACGCATCCATCACCAACGATAAATCTTCCTTCTCCACGCACCTCTCATCTCCCTGATCCTCATTGTCTAGAAGGTATATCTAGGTTTTTTGATCCATCTAGTCCATGCGATGCAGTTGGAAGCTTTCCTCCACCCTCCCCTTCCTTTTCACCTTCAACACCTAGCGCATCTACGCCCCTTACCCCATCTGGCTCCACAACAACACCCCCTCCTTCTAAAAGAACTGAATCTATAACACCTTCTTCCTCAAACACTGTAACTCTCCAAGTGCCACGTAAAAGAAGTTCAAGAAGCACTACAAACTCAGCTGCACAAAGAACTCCTATTACCCAATCTTCATCGACAGGAATGAACCCAAAATCAAGAAAACGTTCGGGTGCTTCCGATAATTTCTCTTCTAGGGACGATACAACACTTCCGAGTTCTACTTTATCTTCACAACGAGAATCGATACAATCTCCATTCAATTTACGGCCAACATCTGGAACATCTGAAGCTACAGAACCAAAACTTACAAGACCAACAGCAAAAGTATCACAAGCACCTAAAGAACCAGTGCTTACGCAACCAATATTTTCCATACAACCTGAAAAGTCAGCAGAAATCGAAGATATAAACGCTGGAGTTCAGGCTGAAAATGGTGAAACTGTCACTCTGCATAACAAAAACATTCGAGACAGAGGATTTGCTGTACATGCGGAAGGGAATAATTCAAAAATCCAAATGAACGGGGGAAACGTTGATGCTGGCTTTATTGCACTTAGTGCATCCAATGGTGGAGAAATTGATGCCTCAGGGATTACAGTAACAGTAGAAACAGCTGGTGTAGTCAGCACAGAAGGGACAGTCAACCTTAAAGACTCAAGCATCCATGTCACAGGCGAATTTGAAGCGAATGGTATTGTTTTTCGCAATAGTCTCTCTCGTGTCTCTCAAAGGCGATATCCACACAATGCTGAGAGAAATGCCAATGCCGCTCAAGAAGAAGGTATGGCCGATAGAGTAAATCTAGAGAGGACAAAGCTGATCGCTAAACATGGTTCAGGAATCAGCCTTTATGGATCAAACACAAATGGTGAAGTCAGCCTTAAAAATTCAGAAATTGATGCCGATATTTTAGTAAAAAATACAAAAAATGAAAGCGACTCCACAAACACTCTTACACTGGTTGCTAACCACTCTTCTTTAAAAGGACGGGTCAGAACTTCTACAGACAACAAAACATTTTTTGATCTAAAAGAAGAAACGAAATGGCACATAAGGCCCAATACAAATGCTTTAAATAGTGATAATATTTCAAATGGCGATACTGTTTTAGATGACTATGTACAGTTTGGTCTTGATGAAAAATCATTCTCTAGCCTTTCTACCTTACAGCTTACAGATAGTGCCATTATCTTTGACAAGCCCGTGGAGGGACAGTACCAGACTTTGTTGATAGGGTCTCAATTTCCACAAGAAGATGGAACTACGCATACAGCAGCGGTTTATAGTGCAACAGGTATTGCAGAGATTCATGTAAACACTCAATGGGACAAACATTCTCCTGTCAAAGAACAACAAACCGATCGCATTCTAATTAATGGTGATGTATCGGGGCGTACTATTGTTCATATCAATCTCCAGGAAACAGATAAAAAAACAACCGATAACTCTGCTGTTTGGGGAGAACACATGGCGTCACTTCCTTTAGGGACACATGGGGTTTCAATCATTCAAGTTTACGGACAAGCAAATGAAAATTCCTTCACGTTAGCCGGAAATTATATGACAATAGGTGGACAACCTTATAAATATATCCTTGCGGGCTATAAACCTGGGACATCTCATGAAAGCCAAAGTCTTTTGGGTAAGAATAATAATTTCTGGGATTTTCGCTTACAAAATGCCTATATTGATGAAGATAAAAAAGTTCGAGCACTTTTACCACAGGTGGCGAACTATTTAACTCTACCGAATGCTTTATTTTCTTCTGGATTTGCTGATGTTAACAATCAAACCACCTTGTTAGATACTATGCGAACAACAGTGTTTGGAGCAAAAGACCATAAAAAGAATAATCTCTTTTTTTCTTCTTACGGCGAGAAAGTCAGCTTATCTTCCAACCGTGGCCCACTGCGCTATGGTTATGATGCTGATGTAAACTATAAAGCTTTACAATTGGGAGTCATATTAGCCACCTTAGAAAGCAAAAACATAAGCACAAATTTTGGTCTTTTAGGAACATACGGAAAACTTGCCTTTACACCAAAAGGAATGCAAGATTCTGAAAAGACAACACTTGATAAATGGTCACTCACCGCTTATAGCGGCATCGAGCATCGAAATGGTCTATATGTCAATACTCTTCTTTCTTACGGGACCTTAAAAGGAAACATTACCACAGCTCTTGTTGGGAATGCTGCAAAATTGGATGGGACTGAGTTCCTTAATATATCGGCAACCCTTGGTCAGAAATTAGCAACCGACACAAAAGGACTGGTCTTTGAACCGCAAGCGCAATTGATTTATCAAAATCTCATGTTTGATATCTTCTCAGATGCCAATAGCTTAAAAGTAGACATGGGTAATCCACATCAATGGTTGGTCCGTTTTGGTGGACGTTTAACAAAAACGATCATGGCTAAGGAAGAAAACCAGGCTGTTTCCTTCTATGGTAAAATGAATGTTATCAGAACTTTTGGTGATGGCAAAACAATTAAAATTGCCGATACCTTTGATCTTGATCCTACAGGCTCTTCAATTGAGGGAGGCATAGGTGTAAATGCCTATTTTTCTCAAAATATTGTGCTGAACGGCGATATTAGCTATCGACAAAAACTGCAAAAAACTGGTGTATCGGGAGCTAATGTGTCGGGTGGCATACGGTATCGTTTTTAAAGCAAAAGAACTTTTAACTTCAATAAAATAAAAAAGAGCAGCACTTTGTGCTGCTTTTTGATTTAAACTTATATTTTTTTAATTTTCAAAAATCATTATTTTATCAAATAAGATATTGATTTATAATATTTTTATCCATTAAAGAAACAACTGTATATCTTAGCATTCTCTCATTCATTTCCAAGTTGTTCACCTTGAAGCAAGCAAAACTCTCCGCCTGCACATCACAAGCGAAAACATTGATATACGGTAAAAACAATTAAAGAAGGGCATAAAAATACCTCTTATGGCCCTAAAGACTATTCAAGATTGGCAAAGTAAATAATCATACCAACTTTCTCCTTTGCACTGCATAAAAATAGCAGCTTTGTACCATTCTTTTGTACTCCTCATAAAAGGCTTGATACACCCTCACGAAGCGTCCTTTATATTGTTCACAAACGTCACTCATGAAATGAGTGTGAGCATTGAAAAAGTTATCCTTAAAACAAGCATACGAATTGACAAAAACAAATCTATTCTATTTTGGGGATTTTCTTTTACATGAAGCGTATTTTCTCATGAAAAACCCACCCCTATCATTATGATATCTCAACCGCAGCAAAAAGACCAAACGAACCATTTTAGTGATTGCTTAGAGGCTCTGTAACGCGCCCCATAAAGATTTATTTGAGCTTCATAACCAAGATTTTTCTTTGTGAAAAACATATTTTTATGAATTGAGTAAGCACACCTTAAAAAAATTGAAAGGTAAACCGCCTCTCATTAAAAAAATCTATCTATTTCAAGAAAAATGATTTTTATTGCCAATTTTCTGAAATTACTTTACACATTAAAAGATGTTTTGGTCGTCTACGCAACGATCAAGTGGGCCTTGAAAACCCAAAACCCTAGCGTAAAAATAAACCTACTTTGTGGGTGTCTCGGAATTCCGGGAGATTTTGCTATGTCCAGGTGCATCTTACGCACTAAAAGAAAAATGCTGACTAGGGTTCAGTGTTTTCAAGCTCCCGGAATACTAATGCGAGGGCGCTCGCACTAGGTGGGGGCAAATGCGAACTCAAAACCTTAAACTTGATCTTTTTGTCGGCAAAAAAATTCGCTTGAGACGAAAAATCTTAGGAATGTCTCAAAAAACATTAGGAGACGCTTTAGGGATAAGTTTCCAACAAATTCAAAAGTATGAAAAAGGCTTAAATCGTGTAAGCGCAGGACGTTTAAAGGAAATCTCCGATATTTTGAATGTTCCACTTACCTTTTTTTACACGGATATCATCACAAACGAAAACGCCCCGTACCATCATGATGAAATTGCATCGAGAAAAGAGGAATATTTGCTTTTAAAAAACTTTAGAGTTCTTCCATCTGTCAAACAAAAAGCCATTTTAAAATTAATTTCCTGAACAAAATTAAAATGCTTTAAATGACCTTTATCCCTTAATTTGCTTTCTATTCTAAAGAATAAAATACTGTAATCGATAAATAACTCAGTTTTTAGTCAATTTTACTGAGCTGATTTCCTACGATATAAAACACGATACCTTTTCTTCGTAAGCATTCGTGCCCTTTATCAGCATTCATAAAAAAATCGAGAAACGCACCATAGCGATAGCACTCTTGTTTTTTCTTGAACTTCCTCTCCAGATCTATAAAAAATCCAGTTTTTCGTCTAGCCAAATTTTAGCTTATGACTACTGATATAAATGCATCCCCTCAAGGTCTCTGAACCTATCATTAACGAAATAATATTTTGATTTATAATCATAAATAATAATTTTAATTTTAAAACAAAATAGTGTAAGGGGTCTCTCATTACCACCCTTCTCCTATTGAGCAATCAATCAAAATCACTTTTTTCCCATCACAAGCAAGGGTGATGTATGAATAAAAAAAGAATAAAAATACCTCAAGAATCTCAAGTACCAAAAGCTGTCGCAACATTAAAAACTAGCAAAGTGTATAATGTTTCTGAGAAATAAGAAGAAATTTTTTTGCAATGCAAAAACCAAATTTGCATCAATCATGCTAACTTTCTTCTCTTCTTAAAGAACAAAGATCCTCAAGCCAAAACCAATCTGTAAACAATCCATTTTCTACTAAGTCGCATAAAATAGGTTGATAAAGATAATTTTTATCTCAAATGAAATGCTCCTAATAATTTAGGATTCTCTCATTCCAAATCTATTCCATGTTATATCAACAACAATCATTCGCTTAACACATCACAAGCAAAAGATATTAGATAAAAAACATTTAAGAATTGCTCCCAAATACCTATAATGAATTGTCTTAAGAACAAAAAGCTATCACAACATTGGATGGAACAATATATAACAATACAAATGGGGTTCTTCATTAAGCATAAAGATAGTCGTGCTTTATATTATTTCCATTAGAAGCTTATTATGCTCTTCACAAGCATCGTCGCGTCACAAACCGACATCACGAAATGATCTCTGTTGCGAGATGGGTGTAACTTACCTTCAAAAATATTTTTTTAACAAGCACATAAATTGATAATCCCAATATATTCCGTTTGGATTATTCTATTTTGCGTAAAGGATATACCCCCATTAAAAGTTGTATTTTACAGCCACTGTTCCAAAATGGGCGCTATTGCGAAATGGATGTGACAAACCTTGAAAAATATTTCTTAAAAAAAACAAGCGCGTATATTGGAAGCAATAAATATATTTTTTAAAAAATTCTGCTTTGCATGAGGGACGTGATCCCCTTAAAAAAGGCAATAAACAAAAATATGAAGAAGTGTATCATCTTCACTATTTAAAAGACAATGTGTTAGATGTTTTTGAAAATCATAACTGTAAACAAAAAAGAAACGGTAAAAACATCACCTTTACAGCTTTATAATTTTTTCCCAATGAAGCTGTTTTCTCGTTTCAAATATTAATCCTAATAAAGATAAATAGTATCTTCGCCCCAATTTTGAATGCTTTTTCCAATCTGGCATACAAAAACTGTAATAGCATAAAAAGCCCTAAAGCACTTTAACCTTTGTCTCAAACATGTAGCTTCCCACAGCATGCACTTTACACCACCACATTTCCAACAACAGTGCAGCATAAACTTTCTAGGCAATAGTTATCAAAGGTTCTAAAAAATATTGAGTAGGTAAAACTTTACGTCCCCACACTTTAAAAGAGGCTATTTCATAAGACATCACGAGGTAGTTTCAATATTCTCTTAAACCCGCTTCCTCGAACGAAAAAAACAAGCACCCACTCAACCCAATCTAATAAAACAATACCCTGTAAACACTCCAATTTCTCTTAAAGAAACTTTCACTCAGGCTTCCCACAGATGCGTGCAGTTCGTACCACTTAAGATAAAAGGAAGCTGATTTAAGGACACCGTTTTATAACACAACAGAATGATAATAATTTAAATACCCAAACGCGCTTAAAACATATATCCCCAACAAACAACCCTCTTTATGCAAATAACCGCCCTCCCTCATCATTATAATCTGCAAAACTATAATCACAAAGAACAACCAATATTCATCAAATTTGAATCATTCCTCTGTTTCTTTTGCATATTTAGGTACTTGCATAGCTTGGAAAAGATCATTGACAGCACTTAAATGAGCTTGAAGCAATTCACTATTACGTTGTAATTTTTCTTGTAAATCAGACAGCAAACTTTCAACCTCATGTTCAATATCTTGATTCATGTAACGCTTTACATCGCTCATGGATTTATTAAGATCACGCAAACCACGTATTTTACATAAACTTATTTCTTCGTAATCTGGAACACCACTGCTCTCTAGCATATTGCTTTCATAATCAACTACTTGTGCCAATCCCTTAACAGCAGCTACAAACTTTGTCATCGCCCAATCACGATCAATAAGATTATTATCAAGAACTTTCGCTTTTGCTGCAAAACTATCATCACCATATTGTACTACAGACATTTTTATTTCCCCTTCAACACTCTTGTTCAATCTTGCTTTCAAATGAAGGAGATTAAACAGTTTTTCTTCAATGCTGATACACTCAATTAAGTTCATTGTGCGAATATTACTCAGACAACAACACGACAATCCCTAAAAGGGTATACTTCTTCGACGTTCAACACATTTTATGAAATATTTCCGCCTTGCTCCAAACCATCATTGCTACGGTAGCAATTCACTAACACACGATGAACCTGAAACCTCTACACTATCAAAACTTCCAAGTTTTATTTATCTCTTCCGTCTTGCCTATCTCCTTCGTCTTGCCGATTTTATCGCCACCAAAATCAACAGAAAAAACACTGCTTTGACGATAATATTGGCGACAAAAAAGCACTTGCCACCACGACTTGCAGCATATAAAAACTTAAGTTCATTAAAGATTTCAGTATCTTACCGATAGCAGCATGTCACCCTCCATAACTTTATGGCCTTTTCTATACCTAAACCCGTATCTTCTTGCCTTATAAGATGATCCTACGAGATTATTGATCCACTCCAAAGATACATCCTCCCTCTACCCTTTTTGCATACACGCAAAATTTCGTATAAAATACAAAAAGAATGCACTTTTAAACAGATCAGCCATATAGCACTGTCGAAAAAGACATCTTAAAATAGCAAAACCGCCATCAATCTCTCTTTTCCAATTATCATTCGCTTTTCCTTGCAACAAACGGTTATATAAGATTTCTAAAACCTTTTCAAGCTTTTCTTAGCCAATCAGTTCGCTATGCCTTTAATCGTATATTCACATGCTTGTTTTAAAGAAACATCTCTCAATGCTCGCCGTCCCCATTTTGTGCTGGTACCTATAAATGGTATAATGATAACTCCTCTATGAAGTGTGTAAAATCCACTGTGTAAAATCCATTGAGCGCCCCCATCTTTACGCTTAATAAAAGAGCAAGCCTTATACATTTTGCCATTTCCAATGTTATATCTCCCTTAGCACTTTGAGACGGCTCACAAGAAGCACACCTTATCTTGTATAGTTTTTACCTACGCGGCCTTTCCCATTTGTAATGTGCAAACGGCATGGTTTTAGCTGTTTCAATATAAAAAAATTTAAAATGAAAAAATTCTACGATATTGAGAACTGCTATTTAAATCGAATAATGCTAAATTATCCTTATAAATAAAAATATTATCAATGCATAATACTTCCTCACATTGATATTTTCAAAATTTTTCCCCTCATCTTCCTTTAGATTATTTCACGCCATACCATACAGTTTACTCTTCATATCACTGCTTGACACGCGCTGCTGGTATAAAAACTATGGCATTACGAGAAAACGCTAGATATTCTCTTAAATATCTATATTCTATTCTTGAGCTCTTCCCCAAACTAAAAAATAAACCTCCCCCCACCCCAGCCAATAAAAAATGCATAAGAATAGTCATTTTATAATAAAAGCACAATTTCTACTACACTCCCCTTCTCATCATCCCCCTTTAAATAAAACCTTTCTCTTTCATAATAATACTGAAATATTTATGCTTACAAGCTAGGATATTTATTTAATAAAGATAAATTATTATTCTATATACTTAATAAAAAACTTGTAGAACTTGGTATAATCATATTTAAAATCTGTCCACTCTGTTCTATATTAAATAAATTAAAATCACTTGACATATACATCACAAACAAAGCCTAGTGGGTTGAAAAAAATATTAAAAGAAAAACACCTCTGATGATCCTTCGCAAATGCCAAGGACTATCGTCAATATTTGGAGGAAAGTGTACGATAATTAAATTTTTCTCTTTCACAAGTATAAAGATGGTAACATTCTATAGATTTTTACAGTATTAAAATTTTATATTATTTAATTGAAAGCTTTACTGTTACACTATCCACACGAACCACTATACTCATTAACAAGCGCCATCATAAAATACCCATAGTGTGCATTGAAAGATATTTCTTTAAAACAAGCGCATAAATGTACAATATAAGTGTATTAATATAGACTCCATAAGTCTATTCCATTTGGAACGTTCTTTTTTTCATACAAAGAGTATACTCCATAAGAACAGCCTTAGATCTTGCTATAGTGAAAAATCGGATCAAAAAATGTATTTTCTCCCCACCCTTTAAAGGATAAAGACTTTAACTCAATCTGCCCTTGTAATAAGCCGGCACCATTATTGTATCTCGCAGCCTCCAATGTTGTACGACAAACCTTAACACTTTGAGACAGTTCATAAGAAGTATACCTTATCTTATACAGTTTTTACCTACACGGCCCCGCTTGTAACATGCATGCAAATGGGTTTGTTCAATTCAACATGGAACAGATTTAGAATGAGAAAATCCTACAAGTATCAGGTATTCATTTAATAATATGCAAAACATTGAGTTATTATTATTCATCAATGCCTTACCGTGCACAGTATTAATTTTTGTCAAGCACGTTCTCTCTCCACTTCCCCCTCATGTGATAATTTAAACGAAAAACTCAATAAACAAGCCTATCAATACTCACCACATCCTCAAAAACACTTAAACGTTTCAAGCAAGCTTACATACCTTATACGATGCCATAAATGACAATATTTTACGGCATAACAGGATAAAAAATTTTTCTGCCAACAAAGCCTATCCTTCACTTTAAAAGCCTTTCTTTTTTATGCCTTACAGTCCTCCAGCTTCTCAAGCCTTTAAAAAAGAAAAAATTTAAAGCTTGCCGAATAGCGTGTATCAACATATATTACGAACTGTAATATATTGTTATTCACAAAATCACCTTCCAGAGAACAGAAAGAGGTTCTTATGGCAGATCTCGTAAGAGCCGCAGTGTTTTATTCAACCTTAATTATCAGCATCAATACGTTTGTTGTTATTTTAGCTCTCGTAATAGAGATATACTAAGCATATTCTCTTTTCGTGATCTGCATACATGAGCTTCTTCATTTCTTATAAAAATAAAAATTTAACTTTATAGATTCTCCCAGTTTCAAATATCGCACGCAGCTCTTTTGATATTAATTTCTGCTTTTTATATGTATTTTAAACCATAAGTTTCCGTCTTTTCATGCTCACTTAAATCTCAATCGTATCCCCACCTTAAAGAACAAAGATTTCTACAAAGTCCGATCTATAAAAGATTTGTCTTCTTATAGGGCAGGTTGTACTTGATTTTTCCCCTCAGGGCCTATCACGACCTTAAAGGATACTCTTTCATGAAACTTACGTTGCTCATTTACGCACTTATTTTAAAGAGATATTCTAGGCTCCCAAACGCATTGAACAACGGCACGCGTAAATAAGTATAATGATCTATCCACTCTCCTCACCTTTACATTTATAAAGAAGCAAGCCGGCACCATCACATACTTGTGCCAGCTCTAGAATGTATAAAATAACCTTTTACACTTGATACGGTTTACAAAAAGCATTTTTAATCTTTTCTTGTACAGTTGCACTCCACACGGCTCTCCCCGCTTTTTACATGCAAGAGACATAATTTTGATTGATGCAACATGAGAGAGATTTAAAATAAGAATATTTTACGATATTCGAGGGTTTAATTCAAGTTGAATAACGCTAGATTATCTATATAAATCAATATATTGTTGCTAGAATATAAGATCTCAAGGGATATGATAATAATCACATCTATAGGAGAGAAATTGAAACAAAGAATTTTTCATAAGCTCATAGCTCTTGTATGAGGTGTACCTAATGAAAAATAACTTAAAATAAAGCAACCTTCATGAAAAAAGAGAAGCACTTTTATCGCAATTAACGCCGCGCAAAAACAAACTGATATCATCTTTTAAAAAACACTCAAATTAACACAAATTTGTCATTATATATTATTTTTCATTTTCCGTATTTTTTTGAAAGCAACTCGCGGACCTCATCAGCCATCTTTGTTCCACGACTTGCACAACTAACCTTTATTAACCGATGCAAAGTTTCTGGTATATCAATCGTAAGACGCTTCATCTCTCCATGCGTATTTTCTTTTTGACTTTCTATCCATGCATCGGCCGTCAAAGGAATGGATTTACTGGTTGGTTTCGTGCCAATTTTGATTTTTTTATTCATCACGCTAACTCCTTGATTTCTGCTGCAACAGCTTCAATCTCCGCTGTTGCGGATCCTTGCTTATCAACTTCATAAACAGCTTTTCCCTGTGCAGCAGCTTCTGCAAAAATCACACGCTGTGCAACGCTAGAAGAAAGAACATGGACGGGGTATATGCCAAGAGCTTCGTTTACATCACGCCCTATCGCTGTATTAACTATTTTACGATTAATAACAAAAGCAGATTTGAGATTTTCTTTATAAACACGTGCCTCATCAATCAATTTTACAATTCCATCAGCAGCCCAAATATCATAAGGACTAGGCAAAACCGGTATAAGCACCAAATCTGAAGCCATAAGAGCACTACGAGCAAGATCAGTCACACGTGGAGGACCATCAATAATAATATGGTCATAACTATGACCAAGCTGCGCAATCTCTTTGTGAACAGTTGCACGCGGTAAACCAATAACTGAAAATAAAGGAGTATCTTCACGCGCTGCCGCCCAATCCAATGCGCTCCCCTGAGGGTCAACATCAATAAGCAATACCCTTGCACCAGTACGAGAAAAACTGGCCGCAAGATTCACGCTTAACGTGGTTTTTCCGACACCCCCTTTTTGATTCAAAAGTCCAATGATCATTTATGACGCCTTTCAGCATTATCGTGTTTACGATTATACAGAAAACAATAAAATAAACAAGCATGCAATACGTATAAATCAATCACTTTTCTTCATTTTTACGACAAAAAAAACACTCTTTCTGTATACTGTTCTTTTCGCATGACCAAAAATATTATGAAGACCGTGTTCTTGAAAAGATAAAGATAAAGATAAATAAAACAAAAGATACGCTCCCTTCCCCCACCTTAAAACGAAGCTTTTTAAACACATGATGATTTATAAACAATGGTCTAGCAATAATCTATATCCCCCCTTCCACTTCGTATAATGCGTTATTTTATATAGTATTATTTAACTTAAATGAGAGACCCGAATATCGTAGGATTCTCTCATTCCCAACCTGTTCCATGGATAAAGCCATCAAAATCATGTCTCTTGCACCTTACAAGCAAATTAACATGTGGAAGCCGTAAAACTATACACGAAAAAACTAAACTCTTATGAACAGTCTTATGTGCCAAGGGTTATCGCAATATTCTAGGGTTGGCACAAGTATGTGATGGCACAGACTTGCTTCTTCATAAGCGTAAAAGTAGGGAACTTCAATGGATTGATCGTTATACCTTTCACAAGCGCCAACGCGAAATGGGGATAACAAATCTTGAAAGACGTATCTTTAAAACAAACCTGTGAATATACAACTGGAAAGACATTTTATTCTTCATCTTCCCCCTTTCTTCGGCTTCCCCCTCCATGGGATTTATTTCATACAACACGACAAGAAAGCTCTGCCCTTCAATAGATAACAAATTATAAGGAATAACACACCATTTTGTATGGGTGGATAAGAGGATTGAAATTCATAAAATTTACTCATTTCTCCACTCTTATCTTCAATAAATTAAATCACTTATCTGCCATTACCAACAGAACTGACATATGAGAACAAATACTGAAAAAGAAGAATAAAAATACCTTTTATGTTAAAGACCAAGAACTGTTACAATAGTGGTAGCTTGTGTATAATGGTGCTGGTTTGTCCCTTTTCTTGAACTAAAGCTGGGTTGTGCACAATAAATTTTATACTCTTTGCACATAACTAAAGTGAAATAGGGTTGAGAGAAGTAAGGATATCTCCGCCCATAACCAAACACCCCAATGGAATATTCTCTACTTCGTAACAACAGTGAATAAAGAGAAAACGAGCGCCGTGCCTTAAGGGGAGAAACAACTTTTCATCTCCCCATAATTCAGTTTTATAACTTTAAAAGATATCTTAATATAATATCTTTTAAATAATGAAGATTGCTTATGGCCTCACGCTTTTCTTTATCTCTTTATCGCTTGTCTTTAAATAAGGGCACGACTCCCATGTAAAATAATGAACACCCCAAACGGAATAGATTTTGGGGATGTCTTCACAGGATTGTTAAATAACATCTCTTAAAGTACTCAAGCCTCTTTCTCAGCGGTATCCATAAATGCTATCATGCAAGTTTCATTAAGCACTATCATCTTGATGCTTATGACGGAGAAAACCGCGCCCATCACCCTCTTTAACAGCTCCCAACGATAAATTCTTGACACTTGAAATGGTCCACAAAAAAGCATTTTTACTCCTTTCTTGTACCGTTTCACGCCACATGAAGCCTCCCTGCTGATAACATGCAAGCAAGGGAGCGAGATTAATGCAACATAGAACAAACTTGAAAAAAGCCTATGGTATTTAAGATTCTCATTCAATACAAACAAATAACGCTAGGTTATCACCTATAATCAATGTCTCTACAAATCCATATCTTGTTTTAGGTTAATAACAAACATGTTGCATAGTAGAATATTTTTCACCTTACAACGCATTTTCCAAGCAGATCTTCTCGACAAAAGGGATATTTTTGTTAAGATGCCCTTGAAAAATCTTACCTTCATCATGTTCTTTTATATACCAAAGAATATCGTGAAGATAATGCGATTGGGAATAAGAAAAAATGAATTTACAACAAATTGAACCTAACATTTTTATTGGTGCTCAAATTAGTATAGAAAATATCAAAACATTGGCACAAGCAGGTTTTAAAACAATTATCTGTAACCGTCCCGATCATGAAGAACTTCATCAACCTGATTTTTCCAGCATTAAAACGATTGCAAATGACCATGGCATAAAAGCCTATCACATTCCCATTTCTCCTCCGACCATAGAAAAATCAGACGTTGAAGCCATGCAAAAAATTTTAAAAACAGCGTCTCTGCCTCTTCTTGCCTATTGCCATCACGGAACGCGTTCACAATACCTTTATCGATTAGCACGTCTTGAATCATAGACTTTACGCACTTGCCATATGCTCTAAAAGACAAAAATTCTTCAATCGATACCGAACAGCGTCTCTGCCTCTTCTTGCCTTCTGAAAACAATGGTCTAGCAATAATTTTTAGCTTACACCTTTCCCTTGGATTTCTCCCTTTATGGAGTCTCTTTCATACAACTCAAAAAGAAAGCTCTGCCCTTCAATAGACAACAAACATGCCTTTCCTAAAACCATAAAAATGCATGCAAATTCATAGGATGATCAAGAAAATATTATTTTCATCTCACTTTTCATCATGGCCTTAGCTTTTTTCTCTTCCTTTACCAATGCACCACATCCATACGGACCAAACATCTAAAACAACAGTAAAACTACTCTCCTCAGATTCCTTATAAAAGTCGCGCAAAGCATTTTATAAAAAATTGTAAGCCATACTCTATAATTAATTACAGCATATTGATTTATAGTGATCATTTATTATTCCACTCGTTGCATGAGAAATCCTAATATGTAGAATTTCTCATTATCTTCAGAATGAAAGGCTACACGACAGCGTGTTTAATCTATTTATCTTGAATTAATCCAAGTCCCATGTCTTTTACATTTCAAAAATAAAAAGAGTCCATATAAAAAATATCTCTTATGAACACTTTCACAGAGCCCAAAACGGGACAACCATTGGAAGCCCGTTAATATAACTCATGGTGCCGGCTTGCTCTTTTTATGAAGTATAAACATGATGTTTCATGTTTGAGACAAAGACTAAACTTTGCTTTCTCTGCTGTTATAAGTTCTTGTATGCCAGATGGAGATAAGTATATTATGTCGCTTTGTTTATGTACTTTCTGAAATAAGGAGAGAAGCCTAATTTGAGGAGGATATAAAGACGTAAAGTAAAAACCAATCTCCAACCTTGCCAATGACCTTTCAAGTGCTTTACGGCTTTCAAAAATATCTAGAGCTACATCTTTTTAAGAATGAAGCTGACACATTTGTCTTACACTTTTATTTCTCATGTTCTTTGAATAAAATCGTGTTTCTCACGTAACACAAAACGCTCAAAATAGAGTATCCAAAACAGAATATCTCCCCCCCAAATATCCTTGTGTTGCAAATTCACACGTTTATTTTAAGAAACATTTCTCAATGTATCCAAGCTCATTTTGTACCACCATCCGTAAAATAGTATAAAGATATGCACATTAAATATTTCCATCTTGATGCTTCATAAAGAAAAAAAGCCGACACCATCACACACTTTTCTAGCTCTAGAATGCTATTACAATCCTTGGAACTTGAGATAATTTATGAAAAGACATCTTTAGTTCTTATTTTATACAGCTTTTAGCTCATGCTTGTGATGTACAAGAAAATAATTTTAATTAATCCAGTATACACAAATTTGAAATAAGAAAATCTTACGGTACTTGAAAATTCTAATTCAAGTTAAATAATCCTAAAATATTATTGTAAATCAATGTTATGATATTCAATAAAGCTTACTTTATACTCTTCAAAAGTATTGTTGAAAAATGGCGAGAGGAAGCATTGAAATATTACTTTAAACAAGCCATAAATTGATAACACAAGTTGTATCCAGCATTCTATCTTTCTGAGAAATGTGATCCTATTCAAAGAATAAAAGAAGTGTGCGGTATCATCTTTAAGATGATAATGCTTTAAATATTTTTGAAAAAAACAAAACTAAATGAACCAAATTAAAAGAAGAGAAATGGTACACTGGTTGATCCCCTTTATCACGTTCTTTCTCCATGAAGCTATTGATTAGTCTCAATAATTATCCAAACAGATACTTGCAATACGCTCGCTCGGTATACAAAAGAGGCACAACTGAGAAAACATTCAACAGCCTTTTTATCTCAAACACATGTCTGTGTTGAATCTGACTATGGTTTGACAAACCACAACAAAAAATTGATGAGAAAAACAACGCCATACAGTCACAAATCAATCGGAAACGGATTGAAGAGAAACTCCAACTTTTTATCCAACAGTTTTAAAAAAACAATGACACCATTAACTTTGTTCTTATCCTAATAAGATGGCCTTACATGATAGGTGTTATAGCTATAAAAGACAAATGAAGATACAACTTTGAGCTTAAAAATATAAAAGGTCTAGAGAATACGATAACAGTGTCGTTCCTTTATATCAACAGCATGAGAAATTATAAAATAAGGACACCTGCTTTCTGGCAATCATTGCTTTTTATCTGCAGTGCATTCTGGTCTGCCTAATGTGAATCCCTCTCACCGCATAGAAGAGAAATAAAACTTAAAGTTTTCCCATCGGTTTCAGCCTCGTTTGTGTGATTGGTTCATCAAGAACCGCTGCTGACCACTGGTTTACTTTACAAGATTCCACAACAAGTCTTTTTTTTTGCAATATGCATCATATGACAAACAAAAATATTACAGGCGTAAAGCTTTACACAAAGCCAATATCATCATAAACAATGATACGGCATCAAAAAGGCACATCAGAAAAAAAGCAATAAGCTTCTAAAATAAAAAAAGTCATCGATTTTAAGTTTTGTAAAATTCTAAGGTTAAAAGCACAAGAAATTTTACAAACAACCTTTCTCTCACTTCTCTTCTTGCCAAATGCGCTGTGTGCTTATTCATTTACTTTTCATCATAGATTTTAACGGATCAGAAAGAAACAAGCAGTAAACTTTTGAGTAACAATAAACGCCATAAAATTAACTGTGAAAAAGACAATGTCTCAATCAGATCTCCAGATATTCGATTCTCCCTCTCAACAACGGAAAAAACATATATTCCATGATGTTTTGGAATATCTCTTTGTGATGATCATCACTTTAAGTGCTATTTGTACAGCTCTTTTCTCTTTTTCAGATACACTTAGAGCATATTTTTAAAAGTAAGCAGCTGATCCAATTTTGATAAGGGTTGAACTGTCTTTAGAATTTCTTTTGCTTTTTTTTCATCACGGTGCATTTGTGCAATCAAAGGTTCAAGTCCATCAAATTTTTCTTGTCCGCGCAAAAACTGGAAAAAAGAAACCGTACAGCTTTCTCCATAAAGGTCATCGTTAAAATCAAATAAATAGGTTTCCAAAAGTGGTGCCCCATCTTTAACAACGGTTGGACGACACCCAAAGCTTGCAACCCCATCATGCAAAACACCGTTAGCACGACGCAAGCGTACTGCATAAACGCCATGTGCCAAACGAACTTGAGGAGGCAATATCTGATTAGCAGTAGGAAACCCCAAAAGACGTCCAAGTTTATCGCCTTGAATAATATTGGAGCATACCCGATAGTGATATCCTAACAAATGGGCCGCTTTATCCACTTTCCCTTGTGAAAGAAGTTGCCGAATAAAGCTAGAGGAAATGACCAATGGTTGTGAATCTTGAGAATGAGAAACGCATGTATGAGAAACACAAGGAACCTGCACGACCTGAAATCCCTCTTCTTTTCCTCTTTGGCAAAGAAGATGGACATTTCCACTTTTCTGATGACCAAATTGAAAATTTTCACCTGTCACCACAACGGAAACATCAAAAGTTTCCTTTAAAATCGACCTGATAAATTCATCCGCTGACAGAGCTGCAAATTGAGCATCAAACGGCTGTTCAATCACGCCATCAAAGCCAAGGACTTTAAAAATTTCAGCTTTTTCAGCCGCCTCTGTCAAACGATAGACAGGCGCTGAAGGTTGAAAAAAACTTCTTGGATGCGGTTCAAAAGTTAAAACAACAGCGGGTTTCTTTTTTATCCTCGCAAAATCAAGTGCTTTTTGCAACACCACCTGATGTCCACAATGGACACCATCAAAATTTCCAAGTGCTAATACAGCGCCCCGCCAAGCTGAGGGAAACATATGAGTTCCCTGAAGACGTAAAAAATTCGCCATTACTGAAGTGCCCACATGATTGCTTTTGGTTTATAACCATAACGTTCTAGAAAAGAATGCAAAGCTTTCTTATCCATCACATCATTTTGCGTATAATCATAACGATGAATCCCCCCCATAATATAAAGGGCATCAAGACCAAAATGAGCCGCCCCCTTAATATCCGTTAAAAGACCATCACCAATCGCTAAAACTTGACTTTTTTCTACTGTCCCACGTATTTTTTGAAGTTTTTCAAAAGCACATTCATAAATAGGTGCATGAGGTTTTCCAGCAATGCGAACTTCCCCCCCTAATTGCTGATAAAGACGTGCCAACGCACCAGCGCACCAAAACTCCTTATTGCCATAGTGGACAATCACATCAGGATTAGCACAAATAAAAGGTAAATTGCGCGCTCTTATGCGACGAAACATTTCCTCATAAGCAGAAGGTTCTTCATCAAAATCTTCGAGAAAACCACTACAAACAACAACAGAAGCTTCCCATTCTTCAACAAATTCACACGCTAACCCTTCAAATAACACCAAATCACGTTGTGGACCAATGAAAAAAACTTTACGCGGCGCAGCACAAATGAGATCCCGCGTTACATCCCCAGAAGTAATAATGGCATCATAATAGTCACGATGAATATTCATGCTTTGTAATTGGGCCGCCACATCTTCCCGTAATCGAGGAGAATTGGTCAATAAAATAACCGTTTTTCCCATTTGTCGAATTTTATACAACGCTTTCAACGCTGGTTCAAATGCCTGCACACCATTATGCACCACACCCCACACATCACAAAAAACAGCATCATAATGCGCTATAACAGTCTCAATATGGGTAAGTTCATTCATGGTGCACCTATCTCTATTTATCACTGATCAAACTGTCTTTTACTTCAAAACTACTTACCGAAAGATAAAACTTCTGTCATCTTCTTTCTCAAACCATATCCTAACTTTGCACCGCTTATAAAAATCATAATGATAAAATAAATTCGTTAAATTCTGTAAAATTTTAAAACGCTTTATAGCAAAAGCTTATCATTCCACAATGCCCATTTTCTCATAAAAACTTCAAGTTTAAAAAACAACTGCATTAATCCAGTTTTTTATCGAAAATACTCAAATTCTTAAATGTGGAAAATAAACGGATTTAAAAACATCTAAAAATTGCTTTTTTCAGTATAAAATCATTGACTTACAACAATAATTTATTATTAACGTTTAATAAAAAGCCAAAATATCTTTTCTTATTGCACATTCATAATTAGAATGAGCCATAAAAACATTTAAAGATAAAGAATAAAATATTCCTTTCTCTCAAATGCAAAAAATTTCGTAACATTTTGAACGAACAAATTTATGTTCCAGCAATATATGCTATTGTGCATCTTTTTTTCAGTAAAAATAAAAGTATAATTTTTATCCTATCCATAGAAGCTTTATCTTTATACACTACACAAAGAACCATTGTGAAATGAGTGCGAACCTTAAGAAAGATCTCTTTAAAACAAGCATGTAAATATACGAACAGCCCAATCTATTTTGTTTTGTGTATTCATTGAGCACTTTCCTCTCATCATGCTTCTGGAACCGTATGAAAAACAAACCTTTTTGATTATGGGTCATAATCTTCGTTAAACGCCCCCTAGAGAGCTTAATCTTAAACCCTGTGTATTTGTTTTCTCTCTTTGCCAAAAGCAGGGCTGATAGCATAATTTTAATGAGTAAATCTTTTAAAAATTTAAAAGAAAACAGCCTTTCATTTAAAAAAAACCGATCCGTTTCAAGAAAAATGATTTTTATTACCAAGCTCTTAAAATAACTTTACACGTTAAAAAATGTGCTGGTCGTATACGCACCGATCAAGAGGAAAGACAAACCTTAAAACCTAAAAATGAATTTATCCCGCTTTATGGATATCCCAGAACTCTGGGAGATTTTACACTGTCCAGATACATCTTACGCACTAAAAGCAAAAAGGTTGAGTCAAGAGTACTTTTAGACTCCCTAAATACCAACGCGAGAGCACTCGCAACCGGAGGAGGCTTAAAGTGCAAATCAAAAATCCACATTTTATTGATATTTCGATTAGCAAAAGAATTCTTCACGAAACGCATTGCCATGGGGCTTTCTCAAAAAGCCTTAGGAAGCTTTTTAGGTGTCAGTTTCCAACAAATTCAAAAATACAAAAAAGGTTTCAATCGTGTAAGTGCCAAATCTTTACTGGAAATCACTCAAAAACTAGAGGTTCCGATAAGCTTGTTTTATGCTGATCTTTTAACAGCGGATATTGCCACAAAAGAAGATATTTCAGCACAAAACAATCACTCATACCATAATCAATACACCTATAACGAAAAAAAACACGCCCTTGTGAAAAACTTTAGAGAACTCAAAGAGAAAATACAAAAGGCAATTTTATGGTTGATTTCTGATTAGAAAAAAGACCCCTCAAACATTATTTGTTTATATATCCAGCATCTCCCTGCTCAAAATTTCTCATGGCTAATATCACCGCCCCGTAAAGCGCCATGTTTTACGGCATAAGAGACAAAGCACAAACCACGCCCTAAACGACACACACAACGCATAAAGCTTCCACACCCTAAAACTTCCCCTTATCTTTTGCAGCTCAACGTTTTTACGCTTTTACATCTTTACTGAAAATAGTAAAGGAAACTTACAAACCATCACTGCCCCTTTCTTAAAAAACTCAAAGGACCAAAGGAGCCCCCCACAGCGCTCTGTAAACAAAAATCTACAATCCCAATTTCCTCTCCAAGCAATATCCCCACACACAACACCTCTCTCAAAAAACATGTATCAAACTTCAAAAAATGAGCCCCGTCCGCTCATGCTATTTTTCACGCATCTCGTCATACCAACTCTTGTACACACCGCCCCTATCCATACACATCTTTCTCTCCTCTATAACCCCCATCAGCACCCCCATAGACTTCTCTCCTCTCCATCCCAGTTCCCCCTTCATTCCCCCCATCATCCTCTCCAATTTTGCTAATTTTTTAAAATTACTTTATTGGTGAGCACGTGTTCTTAGTCGTATACGCAACGACCAATAGAGAAAACAAACCGAAAACTTCGATACATGAATTTATCCCGCTTTGTGGGTATCCCAGAATTCCGAGAGATTTTGCACTGTCCAAGTGCATCTTACGCACTAAAAGCAAAAAGCTGATTCAAGGTCAGTGCTTGTTACTCCCAGAATACCAATGCGAGAACGCTCGCACGCGGCAAGGGAAAATGCCAAATTCAAAATCTTAATATTGATCTGTTTGTCGGCAAAAAAATTTTCTTAAAGAGAAAAGTATTAAGAATATCTCAAAAAGCCTTAGGAAGCCATTTAGTTGTTAGTTTTCAACAAATTCAAAAGTAGGAAAAAGGCTTAAATCATGTAAGTGCAAGATGTTTAAAGAAAATTTCAGATATTTTAAATGTTCCGGTTTCCTTCTTTTATGCTGATATCATCACAAAAGAAAACGCCCCATACCATCATGATGAAATTTCTTCAAACAGAGAAGAATATTTGCTTTAAAAAACTTTAAAATTCTCACCACGGTAAAACGCAAAACCATTTCACAATTGATCTCTGATCCTAATAAAAGCTTTTAAAACTATGCCCTACAACGTTAAAGTTTTTCTTTCCCAAAATTCATGCATATTTAAAGGACAGCCTTCTATTCCATTACGCATGCTGTTTTATTTAAGGCGATCTGCACTTAAACTTAAGGAAAAACTAAAGAATGTTGCTATCAATGTGTGAAATCCTTTTCTTGACTTCCCTCCCCTTAAAAGACAAAAGCTTCCACCTGTTCTGCTCTGTAAACAGTCCAGCTTCTTATCTCACCCCTTTCCTTGATTCACGTTTATATCCCCACCCTAAATGAAGAGGCTTTCATAAGCTTTAAAGAAATTCTTCATTGAATATCCACTACTCTCTCTCACCAAACTCCACATGCATACAAGTTTTATGCCTGACATCACCATACTTCAAATGATAGTATTTTACAGCACAACAGGATAAATACTTAACCGTATTTTAAAAAGCATTCTCCTTTTCACAATAGGAAACGCCATTTATTTTTAATAATATACATTGGATATACGAAAAACTTGTAAGATGCCTCCTATAAAGATTTAGTATCTGTTATAAATTCTAAAGACACGTTTTTCCCTCTAAAATCTCAATGCCACACAACACCTATCATAAGAAAACGTGATCCCATATTCTCGTAAAAAATAATACTCAAGCCAATAAAGTTGAAACAAAATATATTGTTGAATATATATTCAATAATATATTGATTTATAATGATAATGTATAGTTTTGCATAGTGTATGAAAATTCCCACATATCGTAAGATTTTCTCATTTCAAACCTGTCCCATGTTGAATCAAACCACACCATCCACTTGCACCTTAAAAACAAGTTGTACTTTAAAAGCAGAATGAATGTGTGGATAAAAACGATTAAGAAAAGATGAAAAAAGGCTTTTCATGAATCGTCTTAAAGGAAAGAGCTGTCGCAACACTCAAAAGTCAGCAACAAGTGTGTTATGATACCGACTTATTTCTTCACAAGCATCAAGATGGAAGTGCTCAATGGATTGACCATTATACATTGGCGATCATTGATAATAAAAAATGATAACGATTGCTTCTATAAACATGAAAGAAGTCACAATCAACGGCACAGTAATTTCTTTATTTGGAGCTTATAGATCACATCCATTGTTGAGATATGTATTTCTTAAAAGCCGTATCTACGATCTATAGAATCTATAGAATCAAGCTTTGGTAAGAAAAATATTTCATGATCTGCTTTTAGAACATTTTGACAATTTGTAGAGTCCTTAACAGCTGACGTTGAAAGAAAACTCTTCTTTCTCGCCCCATTCTTCTCTTAATTTTACAGCTTTTTTAATATTCCACACTATTTTTTTTCACACCTCGCTCCCAATAATAAAGCCATACAGAATAAAATATTTTTTAACCTTCTTTATATACCTTATCTGTTAACATTACCCCCAAAATGGGTTTTGAATTTTCATATTTCATGAAGAGATAACGTTATTATTCGTTGTTTTCTTTCACAGTGAATACTTTAAAATAAAATAACGCAAGAAGAGCTTACAATACCCATCGTATAAGTTTATCATAAAATACCATGAAAAAGAAAAAACAAAACTGAATAAAAATGATAAAATCAAAAGGTGCATACATGTTTTTATCCAACTGATTTCAAAGAGAAATACAGCAATAGGAATTGTTATTTTTTAGAAAATTTAAAAGCATTATAATGCTTGACATCACGACCAATGAACCACGAAGCCATAACAAGAAAAGGACAACCCCTTTTATTTATTTTTGGTCATTTTTCCCCCGTTTAAGGCTTAAATTAACGTGACCTCAAAATATAGAGAAAACAATCAACAATGCACTTCATTTTTATGAAGATTTCTTCATGAGGGTCTATTGGAGATCAATCCATCATTTGCAAGACTGAAATTTAGCAGCAGATAATTTTATAGAAAATTTCGCACCGAACGCCACAGATTGATCACTCTTAAAGAAGTGAACAAATATTGCTCAAAACTAAATTGCCCAATCTTGAAGATAAAATTCTGATTTTTAAAAAATTTCTATGATTTTTTTTAAGCCATTGTGAAATGTTCTATTAGTATACCAAGCATTCCACGATTTTTGAGATCTCTTTATTTTTTATCTTTACCCATCCCGTTCTAGAAATCTGTTTTTTAAACATTTTTTATCTTCTCACTTACTTCTTTAAGCACAAATATTCAAAAAACCTTTGCCAACAACAATGACATTTTCGTTCTTTCATCAAGTACATAAGCAAAGATAGAGAATCTATTTTGAGAGCAAATCTCTTTTGGAAATAGCAGTGTTATCTGCTCATTTTTATGAAAAAAGACGCTAATAATATCAAGGTTAATTCCAATTTTTCCAATAGCCTGTTGCAATTTTATGGGTAAAGTTTTCTTTATAAAAGTTTAAGTTAATATATTCACTAAAGTCAATCACCGACGTGAAAAGGGATTGTAAGAACCATTATCTCGCCGCCACTTGAAAGGTTCAGTAAAGTCACTTGACCAAAGACCAATCTTATTGTTACGCGCTTTTTCTTCTACATGATAATACTGTGTTGGAATAGGATTTTTACTCTCCTTTGAAAGCACCAGCATACCTTCGCTAAGACCTGCCTCGGCTAAATCAATCCCCTGAACAAAACACTGCGCATAATAAACACCATTGTGCATAAAAGCCTGCTTACAGGATAAATCCTCACCAAGTGTTTTGGTGACAAGCCAAGCCATTGTAACCGCACCACAGGGCCATTCTTGATCCTTAAACTTTGCTTTTTGACGAGGTGCACATGTGTCTACGCCATAAAGATGAATATCACGGGCGGTATGGGATCGCCAAGATTGTGCAGAAGGTGTTAGTAATTTAAATGTAACCCCGCTGGTGACCGATGCCCTACCATGAAAAACAATCCTATTATGTACATCATCGTTTGATATAATATTCTTTTGCGGGTCGAGCGCTGATTCATTTTTTTTAAGCACTGATTCAGTTTTTTCTAAGGACTGTTGGGTGATCGATTGACTCAATTTTTTTTCTTCCTTGTAGAGATCAAGAATATCTTGGATATCTTCTATCTTAAATGTTTTAAGAACGCTGAAATCTATTTTATCTTTATATTGGACTAATCCCCAAGCTACGGAACCCATAATGTAAATAATAACAATTAATTTAAATGGCATCTCTTAACACGCTCGCTCAAAAAAATCATTGTTTTTCGCTCCTTTCACATTATTTATCAGCAATACCATTGTTTTTAAAGAAAAAAATAAAAATATCTGTGCCGCAGATTAACTACACTTTGTAAAGAATAATATTATTTCTTTCCCTGTTTCAATATTGTTGTCTTAACCAATAATACAACTTAAAATTGCCATTTTTATATAACACAATCTTAACCTGAAAAGACTTCCGTCTCTTTAACAAAGAAGCATTTGAGAGTGAAGAGATTCACGATCAAGGCTTTAAAAGCAAAAAAACGAGGAGTTTAGACTGTCAAACAATAGCAGAGCTCTCCAAGCGTTAGAGGCAATGGAATGTCGAGATATGAACAAATATTGTTTGTTAAAGAGAGGTAAAATGACAGATAATAGATTTCAGAACATCATTTTTATCGTGACCATGCTGCTTTTTGCAGCAGTGTTTGTGTCTGATCTTTCTTATGCAGCTCCTACTTCTGGTGCGGATGGTTTTGGAAAACTCGATGATGTTTTAAAAAATATTGTAGATATGATGACGGGTTCAACAGCAAGGTTTATTGCCGTTATATGTGTTGCTGCGGTGGGTATTGGCTGGATGTACGGCTTTATTGATTTACGCAAAGCGGCTTACTGTATTATTGGTATTGGTATTGTTTTTGGGGCTCCTACTCTCGTCAGTAAATTAGCGGGCACGACGGCGACATAAAATGAATGAAGATACCCTTTTCCTTGCCTGTACACGGCCGGCCATGTTTGCCGGTGTGACCATGGAAGCGATGGCACTCAATGTCATGGCGACATCCATTCTCTTCATTTTGACCAGTGATTTTACCATGATGGGTCTTGGGATTGGGATGCACTTTATTTTGCGTGAAGTGACCAAATATGATCACAACCAATTTCGGGTATTATTTGCGTGGCTCAATACAAGAGGAAAACAAAAAAATCTCAGCCGATGGGGAGGCGGTTCTACCTCCCCCTTGCGCCTTGTCCGCACTTATAAGGAACTAAACTGAAGGAATGAAGCCGGTGAAACAGATGACAATGATGAAACGGGAAACTTTGCCTGAAGAATATATTCCCTACATTCGCCACGTCAATAAACATGTCATTGCTTTAAATTCGCGCTGTTTAATGGTTGTGCTGGCTGTTGAAGGTGTCAATTTTGATACGGCAGATATTGATCAACTCAATTCTTTACACAACCAATTAAATACTCTTTTGAAAAATATTGCCGATGAACGGGTGGCTTTATATTCTCACATCATTCGTCGCCGTGAAACGATTTACCCAGAAGGCCATTTTCTTTCATCTTTTGCAACAACATTAGATGAAAAATACAAGAAGAAAATGGTTTCGCAAGAACTGTATCGAAATGATCTATTTATTTCACTGCTTTGGAATCCGGCGGTGGATAAAACAGAACAACTCGCTTCATTTTTTCAGCGCTTAAGCAAAGCAAAAAAAACACAATCTGAACCTGATGAAGATGCTATTCGGAAACTCGAGGAGTTAAGCCAAGATCTCATGCAAGGTTTAGAAGAATATGAGGTCCGCCTTCTATCAATTTATGAACATGAAGGAATTTTATTTTCAGAGCAAAGTGAATTTCTCCATCAGCTGGTGGGTGGAAGACATGAACGTGTTCCTCTTACATTTGGCACCATTGCCTCAACGATTTACTCAGATCGTGTTATTTTTGGGAAAGAAATTATCGAAATTCGCCATGAAAGCAATGAACGCTTTGTCGGCATGTTTGGCTGGAAAGAATACCCTTCTAGAACCCGCCCAGGAATGACCGATGGTTTGCTTACCGTACCCTTTGAGTTCATCTTAACACAATCCTTTGTTTTTAAAAGTAAAGCGGCCGCCAGTGCCATTATGAGCCGCAAGCAAAATCAAATGATTAATGCAGCCGACCGTGCGAGCTCACAAATTGATGCGCTGGATGAAGCCCTAGATGATTTAGAGTCAAACCGTTTTGTTTTGGGCGAACACCACATCTCTTTAGCGGTTTTTGCAGATCATCCTAAAATGTTAACTGAAAACCTATCAAAAGCCCGTTCCCATTTAACCAATGGGGGCGCTGTCATTTCCAGAGAAGATTTAGGACTAGAAGCCGCATGGTGGGCACAACTGCCTGGAAACTTTAGCTATCGTGCGCGTTCAGGCGCCATTACCAGCAGAAACTTTGCGGCTTTATCACCTTTCCATTCTTTCCCCGTTGGCAAACTGAACGATAATGTTTGGGGAGCTGCTGTCGCATTGCTAAAAACACAAGCGGGATCACCTTACTATTTTAATTTTCATTATGGTGACCTTGGAAATACCTTTGTTTGTGGTCCATCAGGATCTGGTAAAACAGTGATTGTTAATTTTCTGCTTGCACAATTACAAAAACACAATCCCACCATGGTTTTTTTTGACAAAGATCAAGGAGCGGAAATTTTTGTACGGGCTGGGGGTGGAAAATATAAACCTTTAAAAAATGGACAACCCACCGGTATTGCCCCCTTAAAGGGCATGGAATACAACGAAAAGAATAAAATCTTTCTTCGTCATTGGATCTTAAAGCTGGTGACCAGCGAAGGGCAAATTGTGACCGAAGAAGAACGACAAGATATCGCCAAAGCCATCGATTCCTTAGAAAACTTACCCCGAACACAACGTTCTCTTGGTGCTCTTCAACTGTTTTTTGACAACACATCCAAAGAAGGGATTGCCATACGGCTACAACGTTGGATTAGAGGCAATGATTTAGGATGGGTTTTTGATAATGATCAAGATGATCTCAATTTAAATGCACAATTCATTGGCTATGACATGACCGATTTCTTAGACAATGAAGAAATTCGGCGCCCTTTGATGATGTATCTTTTTCACCGCATTCTTGACCTGATTGATGGACGACGCATCATTATTGTTATTGATGAATTCTGGAAAGCTTTGGAAGATGATTCCTTCAAAGCCTTTGCGCAAGATCGGCTCAAAACAATCCGTAAACAAAACGGCATGATGCTCTTTGCAACACAAAGCCCTAAAGATGCTTTGAACTCCACAATTGCCCACACAATTATTGAGCAATGCCCCACTCAAATATTTTTTCCCAATCAAAAAGCAAATTACAATGATTATGTCGAAGCTTTCAAACTCACTGAGCGTGAATTTGAATTGATACAATCAGAATTAAGCAGAGAATCCCGTCGTTTTCTCGTCAAACAAGGACAAAATTCTGTCGTTGCAGAACTTAACTTACGTGGAATGAACGATGAGATCGCCGTTTTAAGCGGCACAACCAAAAATATTGAACTCATGAATGAAATTATAAACGAACATGGCGCAGATCCTGAAAAATGGTTGCCCATATTTTATCAAAGGAGAAAAAATCAATGAAAAAATATGGCTTAGTAACACTGTTATCTTTTTCTTTTATTTCTCATGCGGCATCACAAATGTCCGATAATGTCGATGAATATTATCAACAAGCACTCGAGAACACACAAAAACTCGATGCTGCAAAATCAGAAACCGCTGCAGACATTTATAAAACAGTCAGTACAACTGCAACAGAAATTAAAAAAATAGGTACTGAACTTGAAGAACTAAAATTAAAAATAGATACAACAACAACCCAAACAGAAACTGGAGAAAAAACCAACCTTGAAGAATTGCAGAAACTTCAAGCCCGTCAACAGGATCTTCAGGTAAAAGCTTCTCTTCTTCAAGCCAATCTTCAAGCAAATTCTTTAAAGCTTCAAGCTCTTAATATGATTCAAGCCAAAGATAGAAAAACAAAAGAGGAGCTCCGTGAAGAAAGTGAGCAACAAAACCGTAAAATACTTCAAACACAGTTAAAAGAAGAAGAAGAAAAACTCAAAGAAAAACTTGGAAGTACTGGTACAAATGTCGGATTATAGTTTTTCTCCATTTGAAAGCATTTCAGGATATATTTTACAGCCTCTCGACGATGTGATGAACACAACAGTGAGTGGGTTATCTTCTGCTATTTCAGCGCCTTTAAATCTTGCCGCAATTATTTTTATTTTTCTGTATGGCTATAATGTTATGACAGGTCGTGTTGCCCTTTCTATGCATAGTCTTCTCAATAATGTTGTAAAAATCGTTGTTGTAACAACAATGGCAACGAATGCAGATACTTTTAATACGTATGTCAAAAATATTTTCTTTAATGACTTGTCCAACGCTATTGGGAATGCGTTGAACAGCAATCCTGCAAATTCGAATGTTTTTGATTATATTTTGTTAAAGGCAAGTGATCGCTATCAAGAAGTTTTATACCATGCTTGGTTTTTTGAAAAGATTGTTGTGGGACTTCTTGGTTCTATCATGCTTCTTGCTGTTATTCTCTTTTGTATCGGTGGTTTTATTGTGCAAATGTTTGCACAAGTTGCACTGGTGATGATTATAGGTCTTGGGCCTCTCTTCATTAGTTTGTATTTGTTCAATGCAACGCGAAAATACACCGATGCATGGATTACAACTTTGATCAATTTTACCATTCTGCAAGTTCTCGTGATCATGCTTGGAACCATTATATGTCAAGTTATCCTGCAGGTTCTTAACGTTTCATCTACTTCAATCTACATTCTTTTTCCCCCTGTCCTCGTCATTTCGATCATAGGGGTTATTATCTTCCGCGCTCTTCCTGGTATTGCCTCAGCATTATCGTCTGGTGGACCATATTTTAACGCTGGTATCTCTTCAGGAGGACAGGTTTTCACAATGCTTTCCAATAGTGCAAAAAGTGGTGGAATGATCGCTAAAAATGCAGCGTCAAAATTCTCTGGTGCGGCAGGTGCTGCTAAAAGTGCGGCCGGTGCTGCAGCAAAAGCAGCAAGATCTGGAGGTGGTCGTGGTCGATTTTAATGTCCAACACCTCTTTAAAAGAATAAGCCTTTTTGTTTTTTCCTTGCGTGCGCTAAAAGGCGCACGCACCATGATCCTATTCCATGAAAGACTTAACATCTTGGGTCTTACAGCAAAACCAATCACAATCTTGCATCCCATAAACTTGTAAACCTATTCAAAATCAAAGGCTCTCATGCATTATATTCCAAGATATCTGTGAGTTCAAAAAATGAAACGAAAAATAACTTTTGTTATGATCCTAACAATCGCATTAGCCGGTTGTGCCTCTTTAAGTGGGCCTAAAAAACCACCACGCTGTAATGGTAAACATACGCGTGCTCTCAATAAAGATAAGTGGAATTGGGACCATAAAAACATTGTCCATCAAGAAAAAGTCATCAAGCCTGTTAGCACGCCTATCATTCTCAATACTTTAGAAAACGAAAGAGCAACAGCCGACTTAGCAATTCATCCAGCTTTATTAAAGCCGACCATTGAAGCACGATCTGATAAAACTGTGGAGGTTATGCGTGAAAAGTGATGCCCTTGAAAAATATATAAAAGAAGCGCGCTCATTTGACATTGATCGCATGCATGGCATGCGCGTGCGAATGAAAATTTCTATGGCATTGACGGTGCTTTTTGGATTGATGACGATTGCGCTGGCTTTGGCTGTCGCAGCTTTAACACCTTTGAAAACAGTAGAGCCCTTTGTTATCCGCGTTGATAATTCAACAGGTATCATTGATACTGTAAGTGCTCTAAAAGAATCCTCTAAGGACTATGATGAAGCAATAACCCGTTATTTTGCCAGCCAATATGTTCGTGCTCGTGAAAGTTTTCAGTCATCAGAAGCAAAAAACAATTTTCGCTTGGTTTCTCTTTTATCTTCTCCAAAAGAGCAAAACCGTTTTGCACAATGGTATGCGGGCAACAATCCAGAAAGTCCACAAAATATTTATCGTAACACGGTTGTTACAGTTACAATCAAATCGATCTCTTTTATAAGCAAGGATCTTATTCAAGTTCGTTACTATAAAACGGTCAGAGACTCTAATGAAAAAGAAAATATTTCCCATTGGGTTTCAATTTTAAATTTTTCCTACATTAACGCACACATTTCAACGACTGACCGTCTTATCAATCCACTTGGCTTTCAAGTATCGGAATATAGATCTGATCCAGAGGTGATAAAATGATCAGACTTTTACAAACACTCTTTTTGATTTTTATGATCACTCAAGGCTTTCACACAGTCTCTTCATTTTCGGAAACAGCGCCTGTTAGCGCACGTAAAGATAACCGCATCAGATTTGTCAATTATGACCCCTACAATGTCGTACAAATCATTGGCTCCATCCGCTCTTCGGTTCAGCTGGAATTTGCCGATGATGAAGAAGTAACCTATGTAGGTATTGGAAATTCCGTTGCTTGGCAAGTTGCACCAGCCGGTCACTTTGTTTTTCTCAAGCCGCGTGAAGTCCAACCTGTCACCAATTTACAAATCGTCACAAGCCGTCAAGATGGAATAAAACGCTCTTATCAATTTGAACTGCAAGTGCGTGAAGGCGATGTTTCAGCCGGCAATGAGACGTATTTCTTGGTAAAGTTTCGTTATCCAGAAGATGAAGCCTTGCGTAAAAAATTAGCCGAAGCAGCAAAAGCCGAACAACATGAAGCAAATTTTGTCAATGATATTTTAAATATCCATGAAGATTTTGGTCCACGCAATTGGGCTTATGAAGCCCAAGGCTCACCGCTCATTGAACCTGTGGCTGTCTATGATAACGGGAAAACAACAACCTTTACCTTTCGAGGCAATATTGAAATTCCTGCCATTTACCTTGTATCACCTGATGGGCAAGAGGCTCTCATTCCCAAATCGATTAAAGGCAACAAGGTTATTGTTCATGCAACATCGGCACAATTCACGCTACGGCGTGGAAATGAAGTATTGTGCATCTTTAATAAAAGGTTCAGTCCCGAAGGAATTAACCCTGAAACAGGAACAACATCACCATCTGTACAACGTAAAGTGAACATAGGAAGCAGCCATGAATAACACCGTGGATGAAAAAAACATTAATGATCGCGATACCATCAAAAACGCTCAAGGGAAAAGTCAACAGAGCAATTTAGGCAAAATCATTGCTCTTGTTATCCTTTTCAGTGTCTGTCTTTATTTAGCCTATTCAACACTTATCACAGAAAAAAAACAACCTACAGATAAAAAACAATTGATTGAAACTTCAAAAGAAGGGAAAGTTATTAAACAAATAGAGCTTTTCCGTCCAGCAAAGCCTGCCCCCCTCTCCTTGAACAATCCCAACAAAATAACGCTCTGTTGCCCAAAGTTGAACTACCAACACCGAAAATAAATCAATCAAATCCTGATGATTCTTTACTGGAAGCAGCACAACGTGCCCCTGTATTGGCTTATGCGAATACACAACAAAGTAAAACAGCCTCACAAACAAATAATAGCGCTTTGCCTCACCAACTAGAAAGCAAACCTGATGAAACAACACAACGCTTTAATCATCTTCTCAAACCCACTGTTCTTGAAGGTATTCGAGCTTCAACCCTTGGCAATCGAAACTATATCATCACGATGGGAACGTCTATCCCTTGTATCTTAGAAACAGCTATCAACAGTGATCAACAAGGTTTTGCTAGTTGTATCGTCTCCAGAGATATCTTATCTGACAACGGCCGTGTTGTGCTTCTTGATAAAGGCACTCAAATTGTTGGTGAATATCGCGCCGGATTGAAAAAAGGCCAATCACGTCTTTTTGTGCTATGGAATAGGGCAAAAACCCCCAATGGTATCATTATATCTTTAGCTTCACCGGCAACAGACAATTTAGGGCGTTCTGGTATTGATGGTGATATTGATAATCATTGGTTAGAGAGGATCGGATCTGCCCTTCTTGTATCGCTGATAAAAGATGCAACACGCTATGCCAACAAACGTTTATCAAAAAGCCAAGACAAAGAAGAAACTGAAACCGTCTCTACAGGACAAAATATTGCAAATATTCTTGTCGAAAATTACGCCAATATTCCTCCAACCTTATCTAAAAACCAAGGGGAAATGGTCAATGTTTTTGTTGCCCGCGATTTAGATTTTTCCAGCGTTTACAAATTAAAAGTCATTGAAAATAAAAAACAGATTATCAATCGAGCTGTTTCAAGAAACTTTTACAAAAATTCTGCGATGCCTTTAAAATGAACCAAATTGTACACACCATGAGCGATGAAACCATCGCGATTGTTCTCACAAAACTTCAACCGATCAGTGCTTTTTTGAAAGATGAGAGTCTTTTTGAAATTGTTATCAATCGTCCTTATCAAGTGATGACAGAAGGGATGGGGGGATGGAAGACAATAGAGGTACCGGCTCTATCTTTTAATGAGCTTATGGGGATTGCGAAAGTTGTTGCATCTTATTCCAAGCAAAATATATCAGACAAGAATCCGATATTATCGGCAACCCTCCCAGGCAATGAACGCATTCAAATTGTCATTCCACCAGCTGTTGAAAAAGACACGATTAGTATGACCATTCGTAAACCATCTTCGCAGAGTTTTTCTCTCGAAGAGCTCGCCAATAAAGGTCTCTTTTCGCACTGTGAGCAGGTCTCTTTCACGCCATTGAATGATTATCCTACGCGTTTTAACGAACTAAAAATTATCGAGCATAACTTAGCCAACGCTTATTGTAACAAAGACTTTGTTTCCTTTTTAAATCAGGCTGTAAAATGCCAGAAAAATATTTTGATTGCAGGAAAAACCGGTTCGGGTAAAACAACATTATCAAAAGCATTAATTGCCAAAATTCCTCAAGACGAACGTATTATCACCATTGAAGACACACAAGAATTGGTGATCCCTCACCCGAACCATGTCTCGATGATCTATTCAAAAGATGGACAAGGTTTAGCTTCTGTTGGTCCAAAAGAATTACTTGAATCATCTTTACGAATGCGTCCTGATCGCATTCTTTTACAAGAACTTCGAGATGGTACAGCCTTTTATTATATCCGCAACGTCAATTCAGGCCATCCAGGTTCCATTACAACGGTTCATGCCTCAACAGCTCTTGCTGCCTTTGAGCAAATGACCCTTTTGGTCAAAGAAAGTGACGGGGGATGTGATTTAGAGCGTGATGATATTCGAGGTCTATTAATTTCAATGATTGATATCATCATTCAATGCAAACGAATAGAAGGAAAATTTAAGGTTACAGAAATTTATTATGATCCATTCAAACAACGCAATATCTTTGGAGGGGATTAAAAGAGATCACATCAGTTGAATATTCTTTTAAAGCAACGATTGCGCATAAAAGGAAAAAGGCATGAAAAAAACAACCAAAAACAGAGAAAATTTTTTATCAATGACAGCGGAAGAATTAAAACAACGACGCAAAACCGTCGATGCGGCCATCAGCTCCCATACGATAGAGGGAATAACGCTTCACTCCACAACACTGAAAATTTTAGAAGAATACGCAAGGGGAAATATTTCACTGGAAGAATTTAATATGCTTATGGAAAACGCGGTACTATAAGGAGATGAAAGATGCCCAAAGCAAAATCGAAAACAAAACATATAAACCACCCTTCTCCCCATAATTATCTCTATCCTAGTACCGATATACTCAAAAATAAATATGGAGAAACAGATTTAAATCTTTTTCGGGAAAAATGTTTTCATGATACAGAAAAAGGACTAAAGGTTCTGCGTGAAGAACCTCTACCAGAATGTTTTGATAGCATCTATCTATGCCATATTCATAAACAATTGTTTAGCAACACATTTGAATGGGCAGGGCAAATGCGCACAATTCCCTTTGCATTTGCAGATGGCAGTGTTGCCGCCATGCCATTCATGAAAAGAATGGAATGGGGAAATGATTTTGCAAGCGATGAGCAAATCCTCAAAGACTTACAACAATTAGAGGAAACACTTACTGAAAAAGAAAATTTACAAGGCTTATCGCGCAAAGAATTTATCTATGAAGCCGTACCACTATTTCTTTCTCTAAAACAAATACACCCATTTATAGATGGTAATGAACACACAGCAAACTTCTTTTTTGAAAATCTCGCCAAAGCAGCAGGCCATCGACTTGACTTTTCACTTGCAACAGAAGAACGCATGATGATGGCCTATACCCAAGCAACAAAATATGGCCATACACAACCCATGAAAGATCTTTTTGAAGATATCTCCAATCTAGAAAAAATAGGTCTTTTACAAGAATTCATGAACAACATGAAAGATCTTGGACGCAATGTTAATAATCATATTGTTATGGTTGCAAAAGAAGATGAAACCTACACAGGGATCTATCAAGGCACTAATTTTGAGGGCTTTATGCTCAATGTGCAAGGAGCTTACGTCATCGGCAAAAAAGAAGATCTCTCACCAGAGCAACGAAAAGCATTAAAACTCGGTGATACAATTACCTTTACCGCCCCGAAGACTGAAAACCTTGGAAACACCCTCATCCCTGAAGAAATATTAGAGCCTTTGGCAAAAAATAAAATAGACGAAATGATTGCAGAAAATGCGCGTGTTCACACAGCTCGAGACCAAATTCAACATTTGTCAAAAATTGTTTACGGGAATGCAACAAGATTAGACAAACAGATGCGAGAGATTATTCAAAATCCGCAATTGGGTCAACAGCTTGCAGAGCAGATTAACAAAGCACCAGAATCTATTTCTCATCTTGCAGGTTTCAATTTATGCGGATTACAAAATCAGGCACGTGTAAATGCTAAAAATCATCTTGAATTTCTTTGTACTGCAGTTATGAATTATACGTATACTGTAGAATATATGCGTCATGCAATCACTCAAGAACATGAAATAGAACAAAAACGCCGCGCAAAAGCGGTAGAAAAGCCAAGTAAAAGCTTACAAAATTTCCTTTGCTTATCACCAGAAAAACAAGAGGAAACTTTGCGTCAATCTCCTCAACGATACAAAGAACTCCAAAGTTTTCTACGCAATTTAGAGCATCGTCTTTCAGCAGACGAGTTTAATGCAATCAGACACAATGATTATGAAAAACTGGCTCAAAGTATTGGTGTATCAAAACAGACAGCACGAGAAATTACCAACACGGTTCAAAAAGCCAAAGAAGCACATACACAAGCCCACACACACAAACTCAATTATTCAAAAGAACACGCACTGTCTATGGCGAGCTAAAATATACATTCTTGCACATTTTATTGAAAGGCAGGTTCTTTTACACTCATGCCCACCTTGAACGGAGAAAATAAGACATGAATGCGCTTTTATAAAAACACGGTAATCCATTCATTGAACGCGAGAAAAATTATAAAAATATTCTAAAGAAATTGGGTGCGCTATAAATACCCATCAATTTGAAGAAAACGTGTTTTATCTAAAACGTTTTATACTTTAACACGATACACAAACAGTTCAATATTCTCAGGAATTATTACATTTTAAGGAAATAACGATGCCCAAAGCAAAGTCAAAAACAAAACATATAGACCACCCTTCTCCTCATCATTATCTCTATCCTAAAACTGTTACGTTAAAAAATAAATATGGAACAAAGGACCTTGATACTTTTTTGAAAAAATGTTCGCATGATACAACAAAGGCGATGATTAATCTGCGCGAAGAGCCTTTACCAGAAGCGTTTGATGCCACCTATCTATGCTATATTCATAAAAAATTGTTTAGCAACACATTTGAGTGGGCTGGTTTAACGCGAAATATCCCCTTTACCTTTTCAGATGGCACCACAGCCGTCATGCCCGAAATGAAAAGAACAGGCTGGAAAAATGCTTTTGCAATCGGAGATGAGATCCAAGAAGGTTTACAAAGATTAGATCAAACACTTGACGAAAAAAACAATTTTCAAGGCTTATCGCGCGAAGAATTTAACTCTGAAGCAATAAGCTTATTTAACGATCTCAATCAAATCCATCCGTTCAGAGAAGGAAATGGACGCACACAACGTGCATTTTTTGAAAATCTTGCTCAAGCCGCAGGCCATCAGCTTGATTTCTCGCTTGTCACAAAAGAACGTATGCTTCTTGCCAGTGTTGCAGTCGCAGAAAAGGGTGATCTAGGGCCGATGCAACATCTGTTTGAAGATATTTCCAATTCAGAAAAGATAGCTCTTTTAAAAGAATTTATGGATAATATGAAAAACAGCGGACGTAATGTGAATGATCGTCCTGTTATGGTTGTAAAAGAAGGTGAAACTTACACGGGAGTGTATAGAGGTGCTGGCCTTAACAGCTTTGCCTTCAATGTGAAAGGCGCTTACATCATCGGCGATAAAGAACATCTCACACCAGAACAACTCAAAACATTAAAACCCGGTGATCGATTTACCTTCACCGTTCCTCAAACACAAGAGTTAAAAAACATTCTCATTCCTGAAGAAAAATTAGCCCCTTTGACAAAAAATGAAAAAGCCGAAATGGTTGCAGAGGATGCCCGTGTTCACACAGCACGAGACCAAATTCAAAAGTTATCAAAAATTGTTTATGGTAGCTCAAAAACATTAGACAAACAGATGGTCGCCATTATTAAAAATCCAGCCTTAGGTCAACTGCTTGCTGAGAAGATTGAAAGGGTGCCAAGCTCTGTTTCTCATCTTGCAGGTTTCAGTTTATGTGGACTACAAAATCAAGCCCGTGCAAACGCTAAAAATCACGTTGATATGCTTTGTACTGCCGTTGCAAATTTTACGCATGCCGTAAAACATGCGGAGAGGGATATCATTCAAGAACATGTAACAGAACAAGCACGCCGTGCCAAAACAATAGGAATGCCAAGTCAAAGCTTGCAAGATCTTTTTGTCTTGCCAAAAGAATTACAACAAGAAGCTTTAGCAAAAAATCCTGAACTTAAAAAAGAGCTGACTACCTTTATCAAAAACATCAATCAACGTCTCTCAGCAACTGAACATCAAGCTGTCAAAAATAATGAGTATGATATATTAGCTCAAAGCATTGGTGTATCAGAGCATAAAGCCAAACAAATTACACAAGCCATTAAGCAAGCCAAAGAAGTGCACCAGCAAGCTTACGCACACACAGTCAACCGTTCAAATGCGCTCGCTATGGCCAGCTAAGAATGGATAAAATCTTCCTCTTTTATGAGAAAAGCGCATAAACGAAAATATCTTAGAGTTACTCTGCGCCTTTATAAAAAGAAAGATTGCACACCTGAAAAAAAGAGCATTTCACAGAAAATTCTAAAGAGAATTGAAAGTAAAATACAATGAAATACACTAAGACACAAATGGTCCTTATTTTAATCCCAATTGCTTTAGGTGCTTCAACAATATTTCTCGTCCCTCATTTTTTGTCGCTTATAACAAATGGATTAAAGAGTGATCAAGTTTATTGGATTCTTCGTTCAGAGCCTTTATTAATCTTAACACTAATGGCTGCTGTTTCATTGTTGTATTGTCTCTCGCAAAAACTGTACCTGCGTAAAATAATCACTTTTGTTTCTCTGGTCTTTTTTGGAATCACTGCTCTTTACTATATTGGAGGTGAAATAAAACGTTTAAGTCCCTATGTTGGCCAGCAAGGAATAACGTGGAGCTATGCGCTTCAATTCATGGATCCCATGGTTGTCTTTGGCATCATCATTGGTGTGTTTTTTTTCCTCATTCAATTCATTACAACCTCTCCACCTCAAAATAAGGTCAAGCGAGCCAAAAAGGGGGTTTTTGGTAACGCTTCATGGATGAATTTAAGAGAAGCAGCAAAAATCTTTCCTGCCAATGGACAAATTGTTGTAGGAGAAAGATACCGTGTTGATCAAGATAATGTGTGCAACATTCCCTTTGCACCTAGTAATAAAACAACATGGGGCAAAGGTGGAACAGCCCCTTTGCTAACTTTTAATCTTGATTTTGGTTCAACTCATATGATTTTTTTTGCTGGTTCTGGTGGCTATAAAACCACAAGTACAGTGGTTCCTACGTGTTTAACCTATCCAGGCTCTGTTATTTGTCTTGATCCTTCTACAGAAGTTGCCCCAATAGTCAAATTTGCCCGTCAAAATATGGGAAATAGAGATGTTATTGTTCTCGATCCCAGTTCACTTTTAACAAAAAACTTTAATGTCATCGATTGGCTTTTAGATGACAGCGTACCACGCACACAACGTGAAGCAAATATTGTAAGCTTTTCCAAACTGCTTCTCACAGATAAAAAATCAGATAATTCCTCAGCGGAATATTTCTCGACACAAGCCCATAATCTTTTAACAGCACTTCTTGCTCATGTCATATTTTCTGATGAATATGAAGACAATGAACGCAATTTAAAAACATTGCGCTCAATTCTCTCACAATCAGAAACAGCTATTGTCAATCAATTACGCATGATTCAAGACACAACCCCTTCTCCTTTTATTCGTGAAATGGTTGGTATTTTTACAGAAATGGCAGAACAAACCTTTTCAGGAGTCTATACAACCGCCTCCAAAGATACCCAATGGCTTTCTTTGTCCAATTACGCAGATCTTGTCTGCGGTAATGATTTTTCCTCCTCAGATATTGCCAATGGCAATACAGATGTTTTTCTCAATCTCCCTGCCAGCATTTTAAACAGTTATCCAGCGATTGGACGTGTGATTATTGGTGCTTTTCTCAATGCCATGGTTATAGCAGATGGTAACTATAAAAAGCGTGTTTTATTTGTCTTAGATGAAGTCGATCTTCTAGGTTATATGAATATTTTAGAAGAAGCTCGCGATCGTGGACGTAAATACGGAACATCCTTGATGCTCTTTTATCAATCCACTGGTCAGTTGGTCAATCACTTTGGGGAATCAGGAGCACGTTCATGGTTTGAAAGCTGCTCCTTTGTCAGTTATGCTGCTATTAAAGATCTCCAAACGGCTAAAGACATTTCAGAACGCTGTGGACAAATGACCGTTGAAGTCACCGGCACGAACAAATCAAGAGGCTTATCTTTAGGGAAGAGTTCATACAACATTAATTACCAACAAAGAGCCTTAATTTTACCTCACGAAATTATTCAGGAAATGCGTCAAGATGAGCAAATTATTCTTATGCAAGGACAACCCCCTTTGCGATGTGGTCGTGCTATCTATTTCAGAAGAAAAGATATGTTAGCCATAGCTGCAAAAAACCGCTTTGCTCCACAAAAGAAAAACTAATCCCCATGATGATATATTGACAAAAAATAACAACAAAAAAGCATACATTCCTGTTTAAAAAAACTATGAATAAAAAATCCCTCGCCCTACCTATAAGGAAAAATATGGTTAAAAATCGGTGACTTTTTCTTTTATACTATGCGCATCGTTTTACCAACACCCATGGTCTTTAAAAAGTTTTTATAAAAAACGCCCATATACTCAAACCAATAGCAACAGCAACATCTCCACCTAGAAACAGAACACATTCTTACAAAGTTTTTCATATATAATTTAGACAATATATTGATTTATAATGACAATTCATCTTTTGTATTGAATGATAGATCGAACCGCCTAAAATTCTCTCATTTCAAATCTGTTCCATGTTAAATCAATCAAAACCCTGTCGCTTGTACATCACAAGTGGGGGCCTCATATGGAATAAAATTGTACAAGAAAAGCATCCCTTTTCATGAACCGCCCCAAAACCCAAAGGATTGATCCGCAATATTTTAACATTGGCAAAGTGTGTGATAGTCCCAGCTTCTTTATGAAGCATAAAAATGGGAACGCTCAATAGATTTTATTACACTTCATGGGAGCTTTATCATTACACCATTCATGAGTATCCTCGTCAAATGGATGTATTAAAAGATATCTCTTTAAAACCAACCCGTGATGATACAACCCAATGGTGTTCTGTTTTACGTAAAGGGCATACCTTCATGAAAGAACATAATAAACAAAAGCGTGAAGTAATGCCTATCCCCCGAACACAAAAATATTTCAAAACACGCATCACCAATTTCAAAACAAAAAAAGCCCCTTTAAGACAAGAGCCCCCACACCCAAGAAAACCAACTTCCAAAAAAACATTCAAGATATACATCAAAATAAATAAATCATTCTTATATAAGCTTTCCCCCCTTTACGATATCATTGCGTGTTCTATTTTAACGTCCAAGCGCTGAAAAAACGCCTTTTCCTTTAGCCAAAGAAAGGTTTCTTCCTTTTATGGATCTTAAAGAAGCGCAATACAGTAAGAGCAATAATACAGCAGTAAGAAACATTTTGTTTAAAAAATGCACAAATAAAATATCCACATAAGACCAATAAGAAAAATATAATGGAGAAAATTCTTGATGATTGCTTTTATCCATAGATTTCCAAGCCTGAATGCTGTGTATAAAAATTTCCAATACCAGCCGCTAACCAAGAGCGATGCTACTCTCCATCTTCACGCCCTTCACCAAAGCGCTTTTGCAAACAACTTTACTAAAAGCAAAACGGCGAAAATCTTAAAAAACATTTTTCTTTTTAATCTCCTCGCCTCACCTCAAAGAATGAAGGATTTACTCAGAGCGTATTTATCAAAAATCTATCTTTTTCCCCTCACGGGATTCATACCGTCGTCTACCAGTATTTTACAGCACAACAAAACCATAAACAAAAGGAAACAGGCATGAAAACAATCGCGACAGATCATTTGACATCTTTCATACCAAAAGCCTTTCAAAAGCGTTACAAAACAATTGATACAACCATCCACACCCTTAAGGAACAACCTCTCATAACTCTCAAAGTCTTAAAAGAATACGCGAAGGGGGATTTTTAACATGACCCGCGTTTTAAGACGCGTATCAACCACCACCATACCTTCTTTAGGAGAGACTCTATGCTAGAGCAAAATTATCTATATAAGGGAACCAAAACACTCAAAAATAAATATAACATCAAAGATTCCAAAAAACTGTATGAACGCTGTGTTCAAGATACGGCACAAGAGGCTGTTAAATTTCGTCATGAACCACCACCTCAAAAATTTGATACCACTTATCTAAAATTAATCCACTGGAGCCTCTTCCACAAAACTTTTGAATGGGCAGGCCAAACCCGCGATAAAACCTTTACCTTTGAAGATGGCACCACTGCGCATATGCCGGCAATGCGTCCCAAAGGCTATGGAGTTCCTTTTGCTATCGGTCCGCAGATAAAAAAAGAGCTGAGACAACTTGAAAAAACTCTGAGCAAAAAGAACAATTTACAAGGCTTATCGCGCCAAGAATTTGCTGAACATGCCGCTGAAGTTTTTATGGCGCTTGAGCACGCACACCCTTTCCGCAAAGGCAATGGGCGCGTTAATCGAATGTTTATGGAAAAACTTGGACAAGCAGCAGGGCATCAGATTGACTTTTCGTTCATCACAAAAAAACGCATGACAGTAGCTTGTATTGAAGCCATGCAATATGACAATCCCCAACCAATGAAAGATCTTTTTGAAGATATCACCCATCCGCAAAAATCCGTTATTTTAAAAGAATTTATTTCCCAGATGAGAGCAGCTGGACTGGATGAAATTAACAATCGCATTGTTGTTACAGCAAAAGAAGGCATCTCCTATGACGGCACTTTTAGAGGCTTCTCAGCAGAAGGTTTTGTCATGGAAGTTGATGGCGGATTCGTCGTCGGTCACAAAGATGATTTTCCCCCAGAATACGTCAAAACATTACAAAATGGTGCTCGCATCTGCTTTCAAAAAACCAATGTTCAAAATGTAAAAGAAATACTGATCCCAAAAGAAACATTAGCCCCTCTCACAAATGAAGAGTTATTTGCAAGAATTTCAAACGACGCTTATGTTGAAGCATCCCGAAAAAAAGTCGAGAAATTATCCAAGATTGTTTATGGCAAAACACAAACCTTAAAAACAAAAATGGATATCACCACAGCAGATCCAAGCCTAGGAAATCAATTTGCCAATGAAGTTTTAAAAAATCCTCGATCACTTTCTAAACTTGCAGGAATAAAAATACTTGGTATAAAAAGTTCAAATCGCAGACAGGCAGAACAGGCTATTCCACAACTCAGCCAAGCACTTAAAAATTATGGCACAATAACACAACAAACAAAAGAAGAAATTCTAGAGAAACATCAAAGAGAACAAAATCGTCTAAGCCACGCTGTCAAAAGACCTGGAAGAAATTTACAAAATCTTTTTGCCTTATCAGAAGAACAACAAAGGGAAGCTTTATTGCATTCTTATTCACTCCGACAAGAACTCCATACATTTTCACGCCAACTACAAAGTCGTCTCTCCTCAGACGACCGTAAAGCCATACAAGAAAAAAATTATACAAGACTGGCGTGCCTACTTGGGACATCGGAAAGCAAAGCCAAAGACATTGCACACACTGTAAAGCACACCAGAGACGCACAATGTCAGTCCCGCAGCTTGAAAGTTAGTCGTTCCTCATCTCTCGCTCTTACCGGCTAAAAATGCGAAAATTCTAACCGCCAACAGGACTCTTTGTATCAACCATTTCATCGCGTTTGTCCCCCACGAATTATTTTAGAGTTTTACAAAAATAGTCCTAAAAATAAATCTTGTGATTTATTATAACTTATTGATAAAGTTTCACAAAAAAACTTTATAAAAGCCATAAAACTTCATTACATATAAACTATGAATAGCGTGAAATTTTTGAAAGATATCCAATTTTATATTTTCTTTTATCTTAAAAGATCTCAAAAAAGTTGGGAATGCACCAAAACCAAAGAGGTTTTCTAACATAATTAAAAGGAAACAGTCATGAAAAAAAGTCACCCACAGCAAGAACCCCAAAACCCAGAACCCCTCTACGCACAAGTAAATAAACCGCGCAGAAAAAGAGATGGTGTGCAAGCCCCTCTCCAAGAAGATCCCTCCAATAGATCAAGAACGAGAGAGCAAGGAAATTCTCCTTACAATACACCGGAAACAAATCCCTATGATACGCCGCCCCCTCAACAACCACGAGAAACGGTCTATACCCTCCAACAACCACCAGAAACAGTCTATGCTCCCCAATACCCACGAGGTGCGACCCGTGCAGCAACCATCAGGAGGGGGGCGCTTGAACCTTCTCTGAGAAACCCCACAAATCCCTATGAAGTCGTTAATCTAGCGACAGGTGAAGTAGAGTTTCAAGAAAAAAGAATCCCCTCTATGAACCACTTAACGAAAGCGCTGAGAATGTGCGGCACTCCCAAAGACAAGAGGAACACCTCTATGCAGAAATTGATCCAAGATCACAGAGCGGGCGCGCTCCTCAACAACCAACAGAAACTGTCTATGCAACACTTGAAATAGGCGCTGAGGGCGGGCAAGAACCACAACAACGCGCCAATCCTCTCTATGACTCATCTAGCGGAAGCACTGAGGATGTGCAGCGCCCCCAAAGACAAGAGGAACACCTCTATGCAGAAATTGATCCAAGATCACAGAGCGGGCGCGCGCCTCAACAACCAACAGAAACTGTCTATGCAACACTTGAAATAGGCGCTGAGGGCGGGCAAGAACCACAAAACCCAGACCCCCTCTACGCACGAGTAAATAAACCGCGCAGAAAAAGAGATGGTGTGCAAACCCCTCTCCAAGAAGATCCCTCCAATAGATCAAGAACGAGAGAGCAAGGAAATTCTCCTTACAATACACCGGAAACAAATCCCTATGATACGCCGCCCCCTCAACAACCACGAGAAACGGTCTATACCCTCCAACAACCACCAGAAACAGTCTATGCTCCCCAATACCCACGAGGTGCGACCCGTGCAGCAACCGTCAGGAGGGAGGCGCTTGAACCTTCTCTGAGAAACCCCACAAATCCCTATGAAGTCGTTAATCTAGCGACAGGTGAAGTAGAGTTTCAAGAAAAAAGAATCCCCTCTATGAACCACTTAACGAAAGCACTGAGGATGTGCAGCACCCCCAAAGACAAGAGGAACACCTCTATGCAGAAATTGATCCAAGATCACAGAGCGGGCGCGCGCCTCAACAACCAACAGAAACTGTCTATGCAACACTTGAAATAGGCGCTGAGGGCGGGCAAAAACCACAAAACCCAGAGCCCCTCTACGCACGAGTAAATAAACCGCGCAGAAAAAGAGATGGTGTGCAAACCCCTCTCCAAGAAGATTCCTCCAATAGATCAAGAACGAGAGAGCAAGGAAATTCTCCTTACAATACACCGGAAACAAATCCCTATGATACGCCGCCCCCTCAACAACCACGAGAAACGGTCTATACCCTCCAACAACCACCAGAAACAGTCTATGCTCCCCAATACCCACGAGGTGCGACCCGTGCAGCAACCGTCAGGAGGGGGGCGCTTGAACCTTCTCTGAGAAACCCCACAAATCCCTATGAAGTCGTTAATCTAGCGACAGGTGAAGTAGAGTTTCAAGAAAAAAGAATCCCCTCTATGAACCACTTAACGAAAGCACTGAGGATGTGCAGCACCCCCAAAGACAAGAGGAACACCTCTATGCAGAAATTGATCCAAGATCACAGAGCGGGCGCGCTCCTCAACAACCAACAGAAACTGTCTATGCAACACTTGAAATAGGCGCTGAGGGCGGGCAAGAACCACAAAACCCAGAACCCCTCTACGCACGAGTAAATAAACCGCGCAGAAAAAGAGATGGTGTGCAAACCCCTCTCCAAGAAGATCCCTCCAATAGATCAAGAACGAGAGAGCAAGGAAATTCTCCTTACAATACACCGGAAACAAATCCCTATGATACGCCTCCCCCTCAACAACCACGAGAAACGGTCTATACCCTCCAACAACCACCAGAAACAGTCTATGCTCCCCAATACCCACGAGGTGCGACCCGTGCAGCAACCGTCAGGAGGGGGGCGCTTGAACCTTCTCTGAGAAACCCCACAAATCCCTATGAAGTCGTTAATCTAGCGACAGGTGAAGTAGAGTTTCAAGAAAAAAGAATCCCCTCTATGAACCACTTAACGAAAGCGCTGAGAATGTGCAGCACTCCCAAAAACAAGAGGAACACATCTATGCAGAAATTGATCCAAGATCACAGAGCGGGCGCGCTCCTCAACAACCAACAGAAACTGTTTATGCAACACTTGAAATAGGCGCTGAGGGCGGGCAAGAACCACAACAACGCGCCAATCCTCTCCATGACAACGTTGGCAGAGCACCCCGCCCTCCTAGAATCACAAAAGAGATGGTTACGACAAAGATCTTACAAAATGCAGACTTTCAATCGAGTGTAATAGAAACCCAAAATTGGTGCCAAATTGTTTATGGTAACGTACATGCTATGAATGAACAACTTGCAAAGATTCTTGACGATCCTCAGAGTGCAGATCAAGTCTTATTCGACCTTGCAGCCAACCCTAAAAGCGCTGGAAAACTTGCTGGTAGGAAAATCCTTGGCTTTAAAAGCCCTGATCGAAAAGAAGCTGAAGATGGTTTTCGTCACCTTTGCTCTACCCTTGACAAGCATATATTTCAAACACAAAAGCTCTATGAAGTGTATACACGTGACCTGACAAGAGAAAGCGGTCAAAAACGAGAAAATCCAGAAAGAGACTCTGAACACAGACATCATCACCATCATCATCATCAGGCAAGAAGACGAGACCATGAGAGTCCAGAGCACAGCCCTCAACAACGCAGACATGGAAATAGCAAAGGGATGTCTTTTGCCATGTAAAGGGACATAGTCATAAAAACAAATAAATTTTTGTTTTTCATGTAATTTCTTTTTCAGTAAGTTTTTTGGCGTAAATCGTTTCCTTACGATTGCGCCAAGAATTGTTTTAGAACGTTACAAAAAATAGTCCTAAAAGTGGCTCCTGTTATTTATTATAACTTATTGATAAAATTTCATAAAAAAACTGTATAAAAGACACAAAGGTCCGTTACACTGATCTCGAATAGCGCAGGTCCTTGGAGGTTATTCAGTGCGATATCTTTCTTTGTATAAAAGTTATCGAAACTAAAAGTGGGGAATGCACCAAAGAGGTTTTCTAAAAATATTGAAAGGAAACAGGCATGAAAAAACATCAACCACACCCTTCTGAAAATCCAGACACCCTCTATGCAAAAGTGAATAAACAAAACAGAGAAAACCAGCCCCAACGAATCCCCGACGAGATAATATACGCATCTGTCAGCAACGTTACTCCCTCAAGAGGACGCCATCATCAAAGGAGAGAAGAGCCTGAAACAGACTACACACAAGTTGCTCCCTCAAGGCGCGAAGATAACGTTACATACGCATCTGTCAGCAGCGTTACTCGCTCAAGAGGCGGACAGCATCATCAAAAGCAACAAGAATCTGAAACTGTTTATGCAGAAGTTTCTTCACAACAAAGAGGAAACCCCTCCCTCTCACCTGAGCAAATGAGTGTCATGCTTTTAAAAGATCCACATGTTAAAGCATTTGGAGAAGAGGTTATGCATTGGGGTCAAATGGTTTATGGAAAAGACAATATTTTCCAGCAGCACTTGCAAGATATACTTACAGATCCCAGTAAAGGAAAAGAGCTTTCATATCAACTTGCAGCAAATCCTGAATCTATTCATAAGCTTGCTGGTAGACAACTCCTTGGTGTAAAAAGTCCCGATCGCAAGCAAGCTGAAGAGAGCTTTGGTTCGCTCATTGACGCTATTGATAGTTATACAAAAACTGTCGAAACAACAAGGGAGAGGCTTATACGAACCCCTAGGGCAGAACAAAGACGCCAGCAAGAAAATTCTCAACAAACTGAAAGATCTCATCACCACCATCGTCATCACGAAAGAGGACATGAAAGAGGACACGAACGCCATCATAGTCCAGAGCACAGCCCTCAACAACAACAAAAGCGTGGACATGGCAAAGGAATGGCTTTTGCCATGTAAAAGGGCATAAATGTAAAAATAGATCAATTTTTGTTTTTCATTTAATCTTTTTTGTAGTGAGTTTCTTGGCGTAAATCATTTTATTGTGATTGCGCCAAGAATTGTTTTAGAACGTTACAAAAAACAGTCTTAAAATAGACTTAAAAATGACCCCTATCATTGACTATAACGTATTGATAAAATTTCATAAAAAACACAAAGATCCATTAGATTAGCCGTAAATAGCGCAAAATTTTTGGAGCTCATTCAGTTTGATATTTTGCTTTGTGTAAAGGTTATCAAAGCATAAAAGTAGAGAATGCACCAAAAGGGTTTTCCAAAATAATTTTTAAAAGGAAACACGCATGAAAAAACATCATCCACACCCTTCTGCAAATCCAGAAACTCTTGATAAAAAGGTTCATGAATCACACAAAGATCGTAATCAAGATATCAGCAGAGGACAAACGTCCCAACAACCCGAAATATCCACTCACGAAGAATTTGCTGCAGGTGCAAAAGCAAGTGAATATGATATTCCTTCCTCTCAACGAACAAGAACTGTCCATCCCTTCAGACAACCCAAAATGTCCACTCACAAAGGATTTGGTACAGGTGCAAAAGCAAGTGAATATGATATTCCTTCCTCTCAACGAACAAGAACTGTCCATCCCTTCAGACAACCCAGAATGTTCACTCACAAAGAGTTTGCTGCAGGTGCAAAAGCAAGTGAATATGATATTCCTTCCTCTCAACGAACAAGAACTGTCCATCCCTTTCAACAACCCAGAATGTCCACTCACAAAGAATTTGCTGCAGGTGCAAAAGCAAGTGAATATGATATTCCTTCCTCTCAACGAACAAGAACTGTCCATCCCTTCAGACAACCCAAAATGTCCACTCACAAAGAATTTGCTGCAGGTGCAAAAGCAAGTGAATATGATATTCCTTCCTCTCAACGAACAAGAACTGTCCATCCCTCTCAACAACCAAGAATGTCCACTCACAAAGAATTTGGTGCAGGTGCAAAAGCAAGTTGGTATGATATTCCTTCCTCTCAACGAAGAGGAACAGCCCCTGCGATAGTTGATAGGAGTGTGCGTGAACCCTCTACGCGAAAACTTGTAAGTCCCTATGCAGTATTTAATCTGGAAACTGGTCAGAAAGAATTTCAACAACAAGAAAATCCCTTCTACGGCAAATCCGCTAAGGGGGCACAGGGCAGGCGCTCTCCTCAAGAACCAGAAGAACACATTTATAAAGAAATGGATCTGAATGCACAGAGTGCACAAGGAGTTAGCACTGACAGAACAACACTGCCTCCCAGAACCCCAAAAGACAGAATTACAACAAAGCTTTTACAAAATGCTGAATTCCAATATAGCGTAAAAGAAATCCAAGAGTGGTGCAAAATTGTTTATGGTAACGCGCATGCTTTAAATCAACAGCTTGCGCAAATTCTCGACGACCCTCATCAAAGAGAAACCTTATGGCGCCTTGCTGCTTCTCCTGAAAGCTTTGGTAAATTTTCGGGGAGCGAAATATTTGGTATAAAAAGCCAAGATCGTAAAAAAGCTGAAGAGGGCCTTATTGACCTCTGTGTAGCTTTTGAAAAACATGTAAAGGTGACAAAACGGCTCCATAAAGATTTTACCCATGAGGAGACAAAAGAAAAAGCTGAACAACACAAAAATCCAGAAAGAAACTTCGAACATAGGCATCACCACCATCATCGCCACGAAAGAGGAAGAGCAGACAATAATCCAGAGCACAGCCAGCAACAACAAAAACATGGACAGAGCAAAGGGATGGCTTTTACTATGTAAAAGGGTGTAAATATAAAAATAAATCAATTTTTGTGTTTCATTTAATTTTTTTTGCAGTGAATTTCTTGGCGTAAATCATTTTATCGTGATTGCGCCAAGAATTGTTTTAGAATGTTACAAAAAATAGTCCTAAAATAGACTTTAAAATGCCTCCTATCATTAATGATAACTTATTGATAAATCTTCACAAAAAAACTGTATAAAAGACACAAAGGCCCTTTAGACTAGCCATAAATAGCGCGAAATCTTTGGATGCCATTCAATCTTGATATCTTGCTTGTCTCTTAAAGTTATCAAATCATAAAAATGGAGAATACACCAAAGAGGTTTTCTAAAATAATTTTTGAAAGGAAACGTGCATGAAAAAACATAATCCTCCTCTGTCACCCTCTTCTCACATACGACAACTGATGGATCTCTATGAGCAAGCTGCCGCAGAAGTTTCATCCCCAGAAGCTGGCCATACAAGAGTTACATCACAAAGCAGAAAATTATCTACGATTGTAGAGGAAGATGAGCAAGAACCCTCCCAGTCAAAAAAAGAAGTTATGGCTGAAAAATCTGTATATACATCCGTTACGACTCCACCAAGAGCCTCTACAACAGGAGATCAATCGACACAAAGGCAGCAACAATCTGAAACGACCTATGCAACAGTTGCATCACAAAAAACAACGAGAACTCTCCGCGAGGAAGAAATCACTCTATTACTTCCGCACCATTCATTAGTTCGAATATATGGAGAAGAAATCCGACGTTTATCCGCAAGTGCCTATGGGAATCCGAATATTTTGCAAGAAAAAATGCAAGAAATTCAAAAAAATCCCGCAGTAGGAGAAGAGCTCTCATGGCGTATGATAGGCCATCCTGAAAGCATCGCTAAACTTTCCGGTATCAATGTATGTGGCTTCAAAAATCAAACACGCAGAAAAGCAGAAGAGAGTTTTTCCGCCCTAAGTATCACCATAGATGGTTATACAGAAGCCGTAAAATATGCAAGAGAGAGCCTATTACAATCTCCAGAGCAAGAAATCAGAAAATATGAATGTTTCATTGGGAAGGATGCTGTCGCTGAACTTTTACAAAAACCCGATCATCTGGAAAAAGAAAGACTTTCAGAGGCAGAAATTTCCACCAAAATTCACCAACATTCAAAGGTCAAAAGACACCATGCCCAAGTTAAATATTGGTGCACGGTTGTTTTTGGCAATGAAAATATTTTGCAATCACAAGTAGAAGTGCTTTTCCAGACCCCTGAAACAATAGAACAGCTCGCACAGCAACTTGCCGAAAATCCTCAGTCTTTTAATAAATACGCTGGTTGCAACTTTTGTGGTTTTAAAAATCAAGCACGCAGACATGCCGAAGCTGGACTTTCTCACCTCATTAATGCCGCTGACAATTATGCAACGGCTGTAACACAAGTAAGAGAGTACATTTTACAAACCGAGCAGGTAAAACAAGAACGCCATGAATCATCTGAGAGAGTGCAAAACTTTCAGCAACAAGAAAGCCTCTCACAGTTTGCTCAACGCCCTGGACCTTCAACAGTAACGCATGAAGGCGCAACGCCCTCTGGCCAACAAAGAGAAACAGATTTTCATTCTCGCAAAGCTGCCGCCCCAAAAGCGATGGCTTTTGCCAGCTAAACAGATCGTCAGTTTTTACGTTGCATCTAAAGTCTTGGCGCAACACAGGAAAAAAGTGATTTGCACCAAGAAAGGGAGAAAGTTGAAACAAAATTCATTCTCCTACTACTTCATTTAACCTATTGATAAAACAGTATCTAGAGAGTGATCATGATCTGCAGCAAGAGAGTTATATCTCGTAAAACCGCTTAGTTTCATATCCTCTCTCATAAGATTATGTAAAAAAGCATAAAACAGAATAAACACACAACGTGTATTCTTAAATGGTCTTTAAAAACAATATTGGAAGAGTTTGGAAGGAACATAGATGAAAAAAAGCACCCCCTCCCCTTTTATCACTCAAATGATGGAAAAATTTCAACAACCAGCTGAACAATCTCCCTCCAGAACATCTCCTCCACAAGTTTCTCAAAATTTGTCAAAACCACCTATACAAAAACACCCAGAGAACTTGCCCCCCCCCTCAAAGGTTGCACCCCCCCCACACACACGCATAAGAGAAAAAACACCAACCAGCACAACAATCCAAAAGACAGTCCCTCCAAATCCCATCTCCACGCACATAAAAGCAGCACCACAAAAATCACATAAAATCCAGCACAAACAAAAAACTCAAGAGAACGAACACCTCTATGCAACACCTACCTCGCAAAAATCTCCACGCATAAGAGAAAAAACACCAACCAGCACAACAATCCAAAGTCCAGAACCCCCAAACCCCACCTCCACGCACATAAAAGCAGCACCACAAAAATCACCGCATGAAAAAGATAAAAGCCAGCACAAACAAAAAACTCAAGAGAACGAACACCTCTATGCAACGCCTACCTCGCAAAAATCTCCACGCATAAGAGAAAAAACACCAACCAGCACAACAATCCAAAGTCCAGAACCCCCAAACCCCACCTCCACGCACATAAAAGCAGCACCACAAAAATCACCGCATGAAAAAGATAAAAGCCAGCACAAACAAAAAACTCAAGAGAACGAACACCTCTATGCAACGCCTACCTCGCAAAAATCTCCACGCATAAGAGAAAAAACACCAACCAGCACAACAATCCAAAGTCCAGAACCCCCAAACCCCACCTCCACGCACATAAACGCAGCACCACAAAAATCACCGCATGAAAAAGATAAAAGCCAGCACAAACAAAAAACTCAAGAGAACGAACACCTCTATGCAACGCCTACCTCGCAAACGTCTCCACGCATAAGAGAAAAAACACCAACCAGCACAACAATCCAAAATCCTGCCTCCCCCGTCCTGAGCGTTAGACCCAAAACATCACAGCACAGAAAAGTCAAGCAGCAAAGCAGTTCATCATCACAAAACAGTGAAATCTATGTAATCCCTCGTTCAAGAAAATCGCACCGAATAGGAGAGAGAAAACAAAGCGATGCTATCATCCAAAAAACGCACTCCACCAAAACAGCAAGAGAACAACAAAAACCGTCTCAGGAAAAAACAGCATCTATTAATACAATGGAAAGACAGCTCTTGCTCGTTGCATATCAAGAAGAAATACGATTTTTGTGCCAAAAGGTTTATGGTGAAAAGCTTATTTTAGAACAAAGAATAGAAGCCGTCAAAGAAAACCCCGATATGGGAGGAGAGCTTGTATTTCAAATTGAAAAGAATCCTACATCTTTTGCTCCGCTTGCTGGGAGAAAAGTTCTTGGCATAAAAAATCGTGCGCGCAAAACCGCTGAAAAAACGATTCCGAATTTGCGTGACGCCCTAGAAGGTTTTCTATATACCTTAAACTACACACAACAAGAGAATATTTCACAAAGTTCTCACACACAACAACGACAGCATCAACAAGAACAACAGGAAGGAGTAATCACTCAACACACACAAAATCTGCTCAATTCAGAAAAGAAAATTCAGCCCCTCTCAAATCAAGAAATTGCCCGCAGAGTTGAAAAAGATCCATCGGTTCAATATGGTCAAAGAGAGATTCAATATTGGAGCCAGATTGTTTATAAAGATTCATCTATTTTTCAATATAGAATGGAAGATATGCAAAAAATTCCAGGTATGGGAGAAGAGCTTGTATTTCAAATTGAAAACAATCCTACATTTTTTGCTCCGCTTGCTGGTCGAAAAATCCTTGGCATAAAAAACCAAGCGCGCAAAACCGCTGAAAAACATATTTCTACCCTTTGTACCGCTATTATGGATTATGCTGATACGGTAAAACAGTTAAGAGAAACCATTGTAGAAAACCATCAAACAGAACAACAACAACGCCATCAACCGCCTACCGATCTCGATAAAAAATTGCAAAAGCAGCAAAGCTTATCGCAACCCCCGAAGCTTCCTGAGCGCACAACAACAAAGCAACCTCAAGAGTTTGGAGAAACATCTCAACAAGAAGAGCAATCGGCTGTTCGAGCGCACAGAGCCAAAACATCAAAAGCAATGGCTTTGTCGTGATAGTCTCATCACGATTGGCTTTTTATAAAAAATTTTTGTGCCATTATCTGGCCCAAATTTCATCAAGGATAGCGTATAACATACAGAAAAATTTGAATAAATTATCATATGACAAAACGAATTGATAAAACTTAATGATAACATTTCATAAAAATGACCAACATTCACGTTGTTCCATCATGAACTTGGGCTCTAGGTGAAGAGGATCATTTTTTTCTATGACTCAAATCGGCATTCTTTTTTGAAGAAAACGCTAAAAAAATAACCGAAGGAAAAAAATGTAAATAAAGAAGCTTTTTTAGAAAATATGAAAAACTTAAAGGGAAATATACATGAAAAAAAACACAGAACATTGTGCCTCCTCCACGGAAGAATTGCCAGAACAGCATTCTGCAGTGAATGAAGCCATTTCAAAGAAAATCAATGACGAAGCGAAAAATTTCTTTTATTCCAAGGGCAGAGCACTTAAAAATAAATACCACATTAAAGATAAAGACCTGTTAAGAGGACGCTGTTTTGAGGATACAAAAAAAGAAATGATCAAACTGCTCCAAGAGCCCGCACCAGAGCAGTTTAATTCTTCCTATCTCAAATATCTTCATTACCGCCTTTTTTTCCATACATTTGAATGGGCTGGACAAACCCGTGAACAGCCTTTTACATTTGAAGATGGCAGTGTTGCTTCTATGCCCATTTTGAAAAGAAAAGAATTTACAAAACCTTTTGCGGTTGGCAGAAAAATCCAAGAGGGACTGGAAAAATTAGATAAAAAACTTGCTGAAAAGAATAATTTAAAAGACTTAAGCCGCGAAGAATTTGTTGAACATGCTGCTCTAATAATGATCGATTTGCATAACTTACATCCTTTCAGAGAAGGCAATAAACGCACCAAGAGGCTATTCGTTGAAAAACTCGCTCAAGCAGCAGGACATAAGCTGGACTTTTCTATCGTGAGCAAAAAGCGCAAAGATTTTGTCCGTGCAGCCGCCATGGAACGTGGCGATCCAGAACCCATGAAGCATCTACTTGAAGATATCTCGAATCCAGAAAAATTGCTCATTTTACAAGAATTCACCAACGCTATGAAAATGCTTGGAATGGGTGAAAGAAATTATTATCTTACTGTCTTCGCAAAAGACGGAGAAACCTATCGTGGGACCTATAGAGGCTGTGGCCAAAATGGCTTCATGATAGATGCTCAGGGAACTTTCATCTTGGGAAATAAAAAAGATCTCACATCAGAGCAAATAAAAACATTAAAAATAGGCGACTCCTTCTCCTTTACAGCGCCAAAAGCTCAAAGCCAACAAAAAAGAGCCACTCTTAAAGGCGATGAAATAACCGAAAAGAACAAAGACAAAGCATCCCCTCAAACAAAGAGAAAAGAAAAAGACTATTTTGTACCATGGGATACCTCTCCTGCTTTACATGATAACGTTGAAGTTATTTCCCAAAACTTGCAAGAAAAAGAACAAAGTGCACAACCAATGGCTCAGTCTTCTTCCTCTGTGAGACAAAAGCAAACATATTCGCAAGAAACCAATTTACAAACGAGCAAGACTGCGACAAATGATCAAATAACTGTCCAAATGACACAAGAGAAAAGCTCTGATCATCAAGAAAGAGCAAAACAGCACTCCCAAAAAGCAGTGGTATACTGGGACTCTGAAACAACAACAGCCGACACCACCTCTCTCATCTCACAAGATAAGTTATCCTCAACACCTAAAATCGAACAAGATTCTGCAGCAGATCACAATTTCTTTTACCCAAATAATACCACTCTAAAAAATAAATACGGAATAAAAGATTATCAACAATTAAAAATGCGATGTGCCCGTGATGTAGAAAAAGCAATGATTCATCTCCGCCAAGAAGCGCCACCACAAAAGCTAAACTCCACATATCTTAAACATATTCATCATACCCTGTTTAAAAACACGTTTGAATGGGCAGGACAAACCCGCGAAAAACCTTTTACATTTAAAGATGGCAGCGTTGCTTTTACGTCAGAGATGAAAAAAGCTGGGGTCCATTTTGCCTCAAAAAACCAAATCCAAGAAGGATTAAAAAATTTAGATCAAATGCTTTCTGAAACGAATAATTTAAAAGACTTAACTCGTGAAACATTTGTTGAACAAGCCACTGATCTGTTGCTACAGCTCAACTATACGCATCCTTTCAGAGAAGGCAATGGGCGTACACAACGAATGTTTCTTGAAAAAATTGGGCAAGTAGCAGGACACACACTCGACTTTTCTCTTGCCACAAAAAAACGTATGGACCTTGCCAGCTTTGCATCGCTACAACACAATACGAAAGAAGAAATGCAACATCTGCTTGAGGATATCTGCAATCCAGAAAAAAAACTGATTTTAAAAGAATTCATGGATAATATGAAAAGTATTGGGTTTAGAAATATTCATAATCAGCTTATTATGACTGCGAAAGAAGGTCATCTCTATGAAGGCTTCTACAGAGGGGCTAGCGCAAATGCTTTCATGCTTGATGTTAATGGTACTTTCATCGTAGGGAATAAAAAAGATCTCACTCCAGAGCAAATGCGAACATTAAAAATAGGTGACCCCTTCTCCTTTACAGCACAAAAAATTCAAAACCAACAAGAAATTCTAATCCCCGCAGAAACAGTCCCTCCCCTTCCACGCGACGAAATTATCACAAAAATAAAAAACAACCCATTCATTCAAGCAAAAAGAACAGAAATCGAAACTTTATGCCAAACCGTTTATGGCAACCGGCATATTTTGCGGGAAAGAATTGAGATGATCCATGAAAATCAAATGCGTGGCGAACAACTCACTTATCAAATCGCCACATCTGCTAAATCGATTGCTAAGCTTTCTGGCATAAATGTCTGTGGCATAAAAAATAACGCGCGCATCAATGCTGAAACCAATATTTTGCCCCTCTGTAGAGCCCTTGATTGTTATATCAATGTTTTTAAACAAACAGAAAAAGACATTCTCCATAACCATCACGAAAAACAAAAACGCAGTAAACAGTCAATAGAAATGCCTAAAACATGGATGCAAAATCTCTTTTCCTTATCAAAAGAACAACAGCAAGAAATATTATCAAAATCTCCTGAATTAAGGGTAGAAGTAAGGACTTATCATAAAAAAATCAATGAGCGCTTATCCTCAAGTGAGCATGGTGCTATAGAGGAAAATAATCCTGAAAAACTGGCTGAGAGTCTTGGTACTTCAACCCTCAAAGCAAAAGAGATTATGGCAATCGTCAAGCAGACAAAACAGATAGAACAAAGCCTATCCCCCACGTCTTTTTATACTTATGACTACAAATTTAATAAATGCTTAGCATCAAACCAGAGGTAACCTATCCCGCATTAATTGATCAAGAAAAACACTGAAAAAACATGTTCGAACACATTTGATCAAGAAGCAAGTAAAGCACAAAAAATGATAGAAAAGGTTCATTGCCCCATCAAGGAACAAGAAAATATTCAACCACATAAAACGCAATACGCAAAAGCCATGACTGTCTAAAAGTTCCTATAAGCCTTTCATTTTTTGCCCTCTCAGGCCAAAGTGCCCTCTCAAATCCCAAAAGATTTCCTTTACTCGCTATCTTCATCGGCAAACCAATTGTGCATCAATAAAATGTGAAAACCATCAAGGAGAAACTTTACTTACTTGCTGAAATTTCACCCCATCAACGATGAAAAAATCTCCACAGAGCAATGGATAAGGATTGATCATTTTTGAAAAGATCATTCACTCCTTAATCATCGCTTTAGCACTCTTGCCTGTGACGTTAGAAATAAGCAAAACGCCACTGAAAGATCACCTCTTGTCATCCTCTATTTATGGAATCTCTGAAACGGAAAGACTGCCTCATTTATGTCAAAAACATCAAACCATAAAAGTGAAAACCAATCACGCGCTTTAGCATCACCTTTGAACTCAACCTGACAAACTTTTAAAAACATTAAAAGCTCTGTCTTTTAAATCATGAAAACTGCATATTCCTTCACGCTTTTATTTTCACTCTTTAAATTTGGTATAACAAATTGATTAATAATGCGTATTCACTATTTTGTATGTTAAATAAAACCCCCCAATATCATCAGATTCTCTGATAACAAATCTCTCTCATGTGGCATCAATCAAACCATTCGTTTTACACGTTACAAATGGGATTAACGGATGGATAAAAAATGATGAAGCAAAGAGTAAAAATGCCTTAATCATGAATCGTCTCCCTTTTCATGAATCATCTCAATGCAAAATCTGTTACAACACTCAAAGGCTGGCACAAGTGTGTGATGTACCGTACCGGCTTATTACGTCATAAGCGTAAAGGTGAGCCACACCCCTCACGAAAAACACAACACCATTGGGGTATAGTTTTCATGAACAGAACATCACGCCTTAAGAGAGAAATGACCATTCTATATCCCTAAACTGTTATGACATCACGCCCATATTTCATTTTGAAAAAGAAATTTTAATTATTTTATGGCAACAATAAAAATTGTCATGCAACAATAAACAAGGAGCATTTTAAAAGTCTTCACGCATCATCATTGACAGAAAGATAAACACCGTCGTAAAACGCTGAAAGTATATTTTTGGATGGATATACAGATCAGATTTTCACAATTTTAAACGGTTTATTTTTCCTGTCATCGCTTTTCTTTTACCACAAACCCGATAGATTTTTATGACATTGATTAAAAAAATTGCAACAGTTGCTTCAGGAACTCTCATGAGCCGTATTTTTGGCTTTGTCCGCGAAATGCTTATGGCCGCAGCCCTAGGGACTGGTCCAGTTTCTGATGCCTTTAATGCTGCTTTTCGTTTTCCTAACACATTCCGCCGTTTTTTTGCTGAAGGTGCCTTTAATGCTGCTTTCATTCCTCTTTTTTCCAAAAAAATCACTGAAGATGGTCAAGAAACAGCATGTAAATTTGCAGAAGAAGTTTTTGGCGTTCTCTTTTCGCTGCTCTTACTGTTAACCATTGCGATGGAACTGAGTATGCCTTTTTGGGTCCGAACCATTATTGCTCCAGGTTTTAGCGAAGATGCAACAAAGTTTAACGCCACAATTCACTTTACTGCGATCATGTTTCCCTATTTAACCTGCATGTCGCTCGCTGCGATGATGGGGGGCATGCTCAATGCTCTGCGCCGCTATTTTATTGCTGCTGTTGCTCCACTCTTTTTAAATATTATTCTGATTGGTGTGCTCGCCTATGCTTGGATTTATAAACTTGACGCTTGGCATATCGGCTTAAATCTCTCTTGGGGCGTATTAGCCGCAGGGCTTCTTCAACTCGCCTTAATTTTTGTTGCTTTACGTCAAAGTGGCATGAAAATTTTCTTCCGCCGTCCCCATTTAACCCCTAATGTTCGCAAGCTCTTAACCTTAGCGTTCCCCGCAGCCATCACGGGTGGTATCACGCAAATTAATTTGCTCATCAATACCAACATTGCTTCTAGTCAATCGGGTGCTGTCTCTTCTTTGATGTACGCTGATCGCCTTTATCAATTGCCTCTAGGCGTGATTGCCATTGCTGTTGCAACCGTTCTTTTGCCAGAATTAACCCGCGCTTTACGAAGCAAAAAACATGAAGAAACACACCATTTGCAAAATCGCTCTATTGAACTCACACTCTTGTTAACACTCCCCGCCTCCATCGCTTTTTTGCTGCTCTCCACCCCTATTGTCAGTTTACTCTTTGAACGAGGCCAGTTTACCGCTCAATCAACACAGCATGTTGCACAATTATTGGGACTTTATGGACTAGGACTTCCAGCTTTTGTTCTCATAAAAGTCTTTATTCCTAATTTTTTTGCCCATGAAGATACCAAAACACCGATGATTTTTACAGGCATTTGCGTTTTCATCAATATCAGCCTTGCCTTAATATTATTTCCTCGTTTTTCAGCACGCGGCATTGTGATTGCTGAAATTACTTCCGGATGGGTCAATACCCTACTGCTTTGGGGAACCCTTATCAAACGAGGTTATTGGAAATACGACCTCCAACTGATCAAGCAAATATTATGCCTCATGATTGCTTCCCTTTTGAGTGCACTCGCGCTCTATTACGGTTTGAATATGCGTGGATTTTTATCTTTTCCCTTATCCTCAGAGGCCTCATTTTTCTTGCGTGCCAGCACCTTAGCCGGAATCATGCTCGGCATATTCTTGACCTATTTCAGTGTCTATTTTTTATCTAACCCCCGTTCCTTTTTTCACACGCTTAAAAATTTGAAAAAACGTCCATAATATCTATACTTTGTCAAAAACAATAAAACAAATAACTTTAATTGAAGAAAGCACACTCCTATGAATACCTTCACCCCCCTTGTCTTTTCGGGCGTACAACCGAGTGGTCACTTACATCTTGGCAATTATCTTGGAGCTCTTCAAAATTGGGTTGAACTGCAAAACGCTTATCACTGCCTCTATTGTGTTGTGGATATGCATGCCCTTACCGTCAACCCCAATCCTCTGATTTTACGCGAATCCACCAGAACAGTAACAGCCGCCTTTCTAGCCGCTGGTATTGATCCAAAAAAACACATTATTTTCAATCAATCACGTGTTTTTCAACATGCTGAACTCGCCTGGATTTTAAATTGTGTTGCCCGTATTGGCTGGCTTCAACGCATGACCCAATTTAAAGATAAAGCAGGAAAAGATCGCGAAAAAGCATCCCTTGGACTTTTTGCCTATCCCACGTTGATGGCTGCTGATATTTTAGTCTATCGTGCAACACATGTGCCTGTAGGTGAAGATCAAAAACAGCATGTTGAACTCACACGCGACATTGCACAAAAATTTAACAATGATTATGCACACCGTATTGCTGACTTAAATTTTGGCATCTCTATACAAACGGATGAAGAAAAAAGACCAAGATTTTTTCCTCTTCCAGAAGCGCTCATTGGAACAACAGCGCCACGCATTATGTCCTTGCGCGATGGAACAAAAAAAATGTCAAAATCAGATCCTTCAGACTTCTCACGCATTAATTTAACCGATGATGCTGATCTTATAGCCCAAAAAATACGAAAAGCCAAAACGGATTCTGCACCTCTTCCAGATTCCCTTGCTGCTTTAAAAGAGCGACCAGAAGTAGATAACCTACTTGGTATTTATGCTGCCTTTGCCAAAATCAGTAAAGAAAAAGTTCTTTTAGAATTTTCAGGTCAACAATTTTCACATTTTAAAACAGCTCTAGCCGACCTCGCCGTCCATAAGCTTGCCCCTATAACAGAAGAATTACGTCGACTTCATAAAGAAAGCGGTTATATTGACTCTGTTTTGCACGATGGCGCAGAACGTGCTAGTATGCTCGCAGAAGAAAACATGAAAAAAATTCGTGAAATTGTTGGATTTTTGCACAATACATAAAAACAATAAACTTAAAAAAAATGTAGAGAGCAAAAAAGCCGTTTGTACAAAATAGAGAAAGTGCATGATTTCTAAACCCAAAGATCCGAAAAAAGAACCCAAGAAAAAAAACTTAGTCATCATCGATGAAACACCAGAATGTCGGCGTGCCGTTGCTTTTGCCGCACAACATGCCCAAAATACCAATCGAACATTGGTATTGCTTTGTGTTGTTGATAGTGCAGAATTTCAACATTTCTTGGGAGTCAACAATATTATGCGTACAGAATCAACGCAAAGTGCTCATAAAATGTTAGGAGACATTGCCAGTGAAGTCCGCGCCTCCCATGCGCTTGAAACAGAAATAGTGGTGCGTGAAGGAAAAAAAATTGATGAAATTTCTAAACTGATCGACAAAGATAAAAGGATTGCACTGATTGTTTTAGCCGCCAGTGGCCATTCCGAAGGGCCAGGTCCCCTTGTTCAATTAATCGGAAATAAAGGGACAGCTTTTTCAATCCCTGTCATTGTCATTCCCAGCAATCTTGCCGATGAAGATATTAAATCTATTGCCTAAAAAATATAATATTTTAAAATGGTATGATCTTACATAATCCTTCATGATAAAAGGATAAAAGGAGAGACAATGTTTATTCAAACTGAAACCACCCCAAACCCTGCAACCCTTAAATTTCTACCAGGGCGCGTGGTTCTTTCCGAGGGTGTATTAGAATTTCGTAATCGTGAAGAAGCGGCTAAAAACTCACCTTTAGCAACTAAGCTGTTTAATATTCAGAATGTCAATGGTGTCTTTTTAGGCTATGACTTCATTACTGTAAGCAAAAAAGAGGGTGAATGGCAACATCTCAAACCTGTCATTTTAGGCACAATTATGGAACATTTTCTGTCCAATGAGCCTGTAATCACCACCAGTGCGACAACACAAGCCCAAGCCCATGCCCTTAACGAGGAATTTTATGACGAAAAAGACGCAGATATTGTCCTAACCATTAAAGAGCTGCTTGAAACACGTATTCGCCCAGCTGTTGCCAATGATGGTGGCGATATTACTTTTCGCGGCTTTGAAAATGGTATTGTTTACCTCAATATGCGGGGTGCCTGCGCTGGATGTCCCTCTTCAACAGCAACACTCAAACATGGTATTGAAAATCTTCTACGCCATTTTATCCCTGAAGTTTTAGGCGTTGAAGCCATGCCTCAATAAACATTGTCTTCAATTAAGTAAAATGACCACACAGATTGTCTTTCTGCAACAAGATAAAAAACATCGGATGTGAAAGTCTTACGTTATTTTATCCCTTATAATTTTAGACATAAGCCATACAGTCGTAAGAATACCATACTGCTTTAAAAAACTAGAAAATTATAAGGCTTCCCTTATCCCCACAGAATTTAAAATGGTTTTTCTCCTTTAAAAGCATTGTTTAAACCAACCCATCACAGACACGCAAGGATAACGCATAGGCAGAAGCGCGCTTTAAATTTCTTTTGCCTCATGAACTTGTCATGCAATTTTCTCCAAAAAAGGGATCCGTTACAGAAAATAGAACATCGTGTAAAACAGAGCACACACTTATCCCCCTTAACACATAATTTTGATGTGTTTCCGATGATAAAATCCCGCAAAATATTTTTGTAGCTCCCAATCGATAAGAATCACACTTTTACACCTTAAATGGAAATCCTGATAATCTTCTCATTTCAATTGTATTTATTGTATCAACCAAAATCATTCGCCGATACATCATGCATTGAAAGATAACAAAAACGATTTTTAAAATACTCCTTATGAACATTTTCAAATATAAGGATACAATATAGGAGCAAATATAAAAACTGTTGCAACGCTGAAAACCAGCAAAGTGTGCCATGATGCTGACTTGCCCTTTTAAATGATAGTTCCTAACGGCGTTTGCCTTATACCATGGGCATCATTGCAAAAATAGATTTAAGCACCTTAAGAAAGATTTTTTTAAAACACCATACCGGCTTTTCCTATTCTTGAAATTAAAAATTCTCCCTCTATCTCCCTCATTCTCATCCTTATCAATGAAAACGCCAAAAGTATCAAGACCTGTAAAGATTCATAAATTAAAGTTAGATCTATGAAGATTATTTGGGAAATGATCTAAGAAAAAGCGAAAAAATTCCCTCAATTGAGCCATCGTAAATTTTTCACTTTACGGCATTATTTTCCTTATAAAGTATGCACTTTAACTATTTTTTTATCAAGAACCATCTCGTCCTTACCATCAACCAACATGTTTGAAAGAAAAGATAGCCATTTCTCTGGCAAAATAGGACTTTTATATCCCAAGGGAAAACATAACGATTGGAAAAGAAGTTCCTATCGAAGAAAAAGATATAAACAACAAAAAGCAAAAACAAATATAAAAGGATAAATGCCTAAACTTTTTTAACAAACTCCGACTTCAAACTCATTTGACCAATTCCAGGAATTTTGCAATCAATATTATGATCCCCCTCCGCCAATCGAATATTCTTAACCTTCGTCCCACCTTTTAAAACAGAGGAAGCGCCTTTTACTTTCAGATCTTTTATCACCATAATGGTATCGCCGTTTGTCAAAATTTGACCATTGGCATCATAAACAATCTCGGAAAGAACAGTATTCTCATTCTTTTGAGGCCATTCATATGCGCATTCAGGACATACAAAATTTTCACCCTCTTCATAAGTATACGGGCAATCACAACGAAGACATTTGGGATATTGGGTCATAAATTCCCCTTTTAAAAGAAAAACCATTCACGATGACAGGTCATAAAACAATAAGTGTTTATTGTCCATTATTTTAGAAAAACGTGTCTTTTAACCCCCTCTCAACAGTGTTCATGCATGCGACCATTCTATACAATAGAATGTGTTGACAAGGATGATTGAACATTTTTCACCTTAAATCTCCGCATCATAAGATTCACGTATTATCACTGCTTTTCGTCAATCAATCAAAATCATTTCCTAACATATGACCAATGAAGTGAAGTAATGGATAAAACATATAACAAAAGAAACATCTTATCAACGCTTTCAAATGTAAGAATCAACATGGAAAACAGACCTAACTGTATGATGATATCACTTTGTTCCCTCATATAAGTAACAATGATAGTGCTCAATGGATTAACCCTTATCCCCTTGATGAACAACATGCATAAGATGAGAGATTTAAGAGAAACTTTTCTTAAGACAAACGTATGAAAGCCAAAAAAATACAAGAGAAAACATTGTACAAAAGATTGATTTATAATAATAATCTTCGTTATTGAATTTGAATCTTGAATATCGTACAGTTCTCTTTTTCCGAGTTGTTTTTATGTTAAAGCAATCCAAAACATGTCGCTTCCACATCACAAGCGAAGCTAATTTTTGGATAAAAATTGTACAAATAAAAATGACTTTTCATAAATCGCCTCAAGTAGCAAGATCTGTCAGCAACATTGGGAGCCGCTTCAAGTGCATGATGATGCTACATTACGTTTTTATAAACGTAAAAATGGTCAGGCTCAATGGATTAACCATTATCCCTTTCATAAAACAGCGAGCACAAGATAGGAGTCTTAAGAGAAGCTTCTTTAAAACCAGCATATAAAATTATAGCAATAATAATGTGTTATCTGACATACAGAACGGTCCTTCTATTAAATAGGTATTTCTATCAAATCATCAGATATCATTGGGCATAAATTTTCCAATGATGCTGATTATGATGACTTCAGTATTTGGTTTTACAAAGCCAACAGTTTTAAAAATCCAATCGAGATGTAAAAGTGGAAAAAACAAAGCACACGCAGCAACTAAAGCCCCTCTTATGGCTCATGGTTCATAAAATCACCTCCCCTAAAATCATACTCCCTAAAATCATGATATCTGTACAAGAAATATTCCAATAATCTTATGTGACAATATCAGGGCGATCTCGTCCCAATTTTTGTTGTATATTCAACAGTTTTAGAGCCACCTGTTGCAAAGGTTGAAGAACTTCTTGCGGATTTAAATTGTGTTTGCGCGGATCAGCTTCATATTGTTCAAAATAAAGCCGTAAGGTCGCGCCAAGCGTCCCTGTTCCCGATAAACGCACCACCAACCGCGCACCATTTTCGAAAAAAATACGAATACCCTGCCGCGTGCTCACACTTTGATCAACAGGATCATGATACATAAAATCATCTGCTTTTTGAACTAACAATCCAGCAATTTCAGTTCCAGCTTGTGGTAAGTTCTCCCGCAAGTGCTCTAGGAGTGCCAAAGCTTTGTCTTCATCAACTTCTTCATAATCATGACGCAGTGCATAAAAGCGCCCATAGCTGTGCCAATGCTCTTGAACAATTTGTGCAACTGTTTTTCCTGTTAGTGCTAAAAGATTTAACCAAAATAAGACAGCCCATAAGCCATCTTTTTCGCGGATATGATGAGAACCAGTTCCAAAGCTTTCTTCACCACAAAAGGTTATTTTTCCCGCATCCAACAGCGTTCCAAAAAACTTCCATCCCGTTGGTGTTTCAAAAAAGTTTAATCCACATTTTTCAGCCACCAGATCAGCCGCACGCCCTGTCGGCATAGAGCGTGCAACCCCCACAACACCTTTTTGGTATCCTTTAATAAGATGAGCATGCTCAACCATAATCGCTAAAGAATCCGAAGGCGAAACAAATTGCCCACGTCCAATAATGAGATTACGATCGCCATCACCATCAGATGCGGCGCCAAGATCTGGTGCTTGCTCTGACATCAATAAATCATAAAGAGGCTTAGCATAAACTAAATTGGGATCTGGATGACCGCCTCCAAAATCTGGTAAAGGAAGACCATTGACCACCGACCCTTCAGAAAACCCTAAGCATTTTTCAAAAATTTCATGAGCATAAGGCCCTGTTACCGCATGCATGGCATCAAACCGTAAAGTCAAACCACCCGCCACGGCTTTAGCAATACAATCAAAATCAAAAATCTCTTGCATCAAAGCAACATAATCAGCGACAGGATCAATAATCTCGATCTGCATAGCTCCCATAAAGGTCATCCCTTGCCGATCTAAGTCCACATCTGGAGCTTCAAAAATTTTATAAAAAGAAAGACGTTGTGATGTTGCAAAAATAGCTTCACATAAAGCATTAGGTGCTGGTCCACCATTGGAAATATTGTATTTGATCCCACAATCTCCATCTACCCCCCCAGGGTTATGGCTTGCAGAAAGAATAATGCCACCATGCGCATGGTATTTACGAATAAGATGCGAAACAGCAGGGGTAGAAAGAATCCCCCCCTTTCCTACTTTAATGCGAGAAACACCATGCGCTGCGGCCATCTTCAAGACAATCTGAAGCAGAGTCCGATTAAAAGTGCGCCCATCTCCCCCCAGAATCAACATTTTTCCTTCAAGAGGTCCAACATTATTAAAAAGCGACTGGATAAAGTTTTCCGCATAATGAGGTTGTTGAAAAACAGATACCTTTTTGCGCAAACCAGATGTTCCTGGTTTTTGCCCCTTAAAAGCTGTGGTTAAAACTGTCTTTATGGTCATAGTAATACCTTCATATTCTTTCTTTTAAGTTTAAGATGAAGAGTATTCAAAGTCGACCATTAATTCCACTTGACGCACGTATGAAATATTTGCACACTTGTTGGGATTAAGAATTTTTAAAGAAGCCCTTTGATTTAAAAGGCCCCTTTCCATACGCTTTTAAAGATGAAGGCTATTTTAAAACACAATTTTCGTAAATTTCGTAAAAAATACAGGAGCATCCCTATGATAAAAAAAACAGTTCCCAATGTCACATTTCATACACGTGTCCGCGATGAAGCAGTGGGGGGCGATAATCCTTATCGGTGGCAAGAAGTGAAAAGCGATGCTTACTTTAAAGGAAAACGTGTTATCCTTTTTTCTCTTCCTGGCGCTTTTACCCCTACGTGCTCAACCTTTCAGCTGCCTGACTTTGAAAAACTCTATGATGAATTTAAACAAGCCGGTATTGATGAAATTTATTGCCTTTCCGTCAATGATGCTTTTGTCATGAATGCTTGGGGAAAAGCACAAAATATCAAAAATGTAAAATTAATTCCCGATGGCTCTGGTGAATTCACACGCAAAATGGGTATGCTGGTTGCAAAAGACAATGTTGGTTTTGGCATGCGATCATGGCGCTATGCGGCTGTTATTAATGATGGTGTGGTTGAACAATGGTTCGAAGAAGCAGGTTTTTCAGACAATTGCGCAACAGATCCTTATGAAGTTTCTTCACCACAAAATATTTTAAAAGCTTTGAAAAACTAATTCCAACGCAAAATCATCTATTTAAATTTTACGACACAAATTTCCCTTGCTAGAGAAATTTGTGTCGTTTGTGTTTTTTTAAATCTATTTGTAACAATATTTCGATTGATAATAATCATTTAAACGTTATTCATATTACAGAAGAGTCTCGAATATCGAAAGTTTCTCTGATTTCAAAACTGTTTATCTTGAATCAATCAAACCCATTTGCTTACAGATCAAAAGCAGGGGAACCATGAGAGCTACGATTCGTACAACAACAGTGCCTTTAACAATGCCTTTTCATGAAATCGTCGAGAAGTGCCAAGGAGTAGTCCACAACATTTGAGAACTGGAAAAGTCATGTGATAGTGCCGTCTTCCTCCTTTAAAAGCGTAAAGATGGAAGCTCAATGACTTTTATATTGTTTCATGGGGGCTTTATCGTTATAGCATTTATGGACGTAGCCTCATGAAATAGACGTGCTGTGCGCTTTGAGCAATGTCGCTTTAAAACAAGCTCGTGAATATGTAACATAGCTATCTTCATGTTCCATTTGGGGCGTTTTATTTTACATGAAAATTACCCCCATGAAAGATACGCAATAAATAAAAGGCAATGCATCATCTTCATTATTTAAAAGAGATTGCTCTAGATGCTTTTGAAAGCCATAAAGTCAAACGAAAGAATGACGGTAAAGAGGAACATTGTTTTTTTACCTTTACGTCTTCTCCCCCGATGAGGCAGTCCACCGATTTTAGAGATGACACAAACTAAAGAAACCCACTACTCCCGCTTCCATCTGGCATACAAAAGCTGAAAACAGCTCACAGAGCTCTTAATTTGTTTTAATCTTTGTCTCAAACATGCGTGCTGCCTTGGGATTGGCTGTTGATTGACAAACAGGAACAAAAGCACAAGCTCTTTTAGGAAAATAACGCGATAAAGTCCAAAACTTAAACCTGCAATATTACAGCCTATTGCTTAAACCCCTTACCGCCTTTGAAAGGCCAAAATATCTTTTACTGTTTGCACCAATTGCTCTTCATCAACCATCACTTGTGCAGGACGGCTTTCACGCCATGTTTGATTATCCTTAATTTCCTGAGACAAACGTGCCCCTTCAATCAAATCTTTAATCTGTATTTTTCCATTCTCACGTTCTTGTGACCCTTGAATGACCACACAAGGAGCTTTGCGTCGATCAGCATATTTCATCTGCGCTTTCATTCCCGCAGCTCCCACATAAAGTTCCGCACAAATTCCCACATTTCGCAATTGCATTACCATTTTTTGATAGCGTGCAACAGCTTCTGGCTCTTTATCCATCATCAGCACCACAACAGGTCCAAGCGTATTTTTCACGGGCAATTTTTCAAGGTTTTGCAAAGCAGCAATCAACCGTGAAACCCCTATGGAAAAACCTGTTGCCGGAATATTTTCCCCGCGAAAACGCGCGACCAATCCATCATAACGCCCCCCACCCCCAACAGAACCAAAGACCACTTTTTGTCCATCATCATTGAAAACATCAAAAAGCAATGTCGCTTCAAAAACAGGTCCCGTATAATATTCCAATCCACGCACCACCGAAGGATCAATTTGAATGCGATTGCAATACCCATTAGCCGCAAAAATTGTTTGCATTTCCTCAAGCTCGCGAACCCCTTCAAGCCCTTGCGCACTCTGACCAACGATTTTTCTCAAAGCATCAAGTGTTTCTTCTGCCGTTTTTGCATCAATGGTCAGTAAGGAAAGAATATATTCAATCTCTTTATCTTTCAGCTCAGCGCCTTTTGTAAAATCACCACTTTCATCTAAACGTCCCTTGCCTAAAAGCAAACGCACCCCTTCAGGACCAAATTTATCCAATTTATCCATGGCTCGAAGAACAGTTAAGCGCTTTTCAAGCTGTTCTGTTTCCCCTAAACCAATCAACTGCAAAACACTTTCCAGAATTTTTCGGTTATTCAAACGAATGACATAATCATGGCGTGCAATACCTAATTTTTCCAAACTATCGGCTGCCATCATGCAAATTTCAGCATCTGCCGCAACAGTTGGTGTTCCAACAATATCCGCATCAAATTGCATAAATTGCCTAAACCGCCCTGGTCCAGGCTTTTCATTACGAAAAACAAACCCCAGCCGATAGCTACGATAGGGTTTTGGTAAGGTTTCAAAATTTTCAGCAAAATAACGGGCAAGAGGAGCCGTCAGATCATAACGCAAAGACATCCATTGTTCATCATCATCTTGGAGCGAAAAAACCCCTGCATTGGGACGATCTGAATCAGGTAAGAATTTTCCCAACACATCCGTATATTCAAAAATGGGTGTTTCAAGTGCTTCAAAACCGTAAAGTTCATAAACTTCACGAATTTGCGCAATCATGGTGTCAGTAGCATACAATTGCCCACTTGTACGATCCACAAAACCACGAGGTAAACGGGCTTTGGTTTTTTCTTGTTTTAATGACATTTTATTCTCTAGCAACAATATGTGTTTACGGATAACCATTATCCCATAGAAACAAACGCTGCAATGACTTTATCGCTCTTAAAGCTTTTAACAACATGTTAGAGGCTTTTATTTGACAAAAGCAATCCGCCTTAAAGCAATCTAAAAAAATTACCCTGCTTAAGGTCATGCCCTCCCACAAAACAAAACACCCACAATAAAGAACATCATTATATTGCCAGTTTCCCCCCCCTTGTTTAAAAATAGCTCTCTATGCTCTCACATTTATTTCATAAATAACCTTATGAATTGTATCATGATGTTCGCATAATGTCCTCTGAGCATAAGATAAAATCTTCATGAAAAGAATAAAGGTCCATGATACATCCCTCTCTCTGACACCCCAAATAAAAGCTGCAAGCCGCTCATACGCTTATAACATCCCTCAATGTTGTAAAAACTCTTGGCACGTAAAAGAGGATATCAAAAGGATTGTTATTTTTATCTTTAAGTATTTTCTCCCCCCCCCCAAGCCCTCCTTATTACGGACAGAGAAATGATCTTGATTGACCATAAAAAGCTTTAAAATGAGAAAAATCTTATACTATGAAAGGGGACTCTCACAAAACCAGCAAAACAATCAACGATGATCCTATTGTATCGAAAAACAAGAGCATTTGAAATGTCGTGATATGAAGTCAACTGCTAAGACCTGCTAAAAAAACAGACTGTTAATAATCTCCAAACTGTTTATAATTCATTGCCTATAGATTGGTGGAACTTTCAGAATTCCTATCCTTTAGCCGTTAAAAAGTCTAAGCGAAACAAGTGCATTATCGCTATAAGACTTCTCTAGACAATTTTATGAACATTTATAAAGAGGCATAACCCATATATTCATATGAAATCAGTTAAATGGAATAGGTTAGAAAAAAACACCAAATTGTTTACAAATGATTTCTTTAAAGTCAGCATAGATTAAAAATCTTCGTCTTTGAAAATAAGCGTAAAAGAGAAAGAATGGTGCTCCATCAATTCTTTAAAACATTTTAATTCTGATCAGAAATCAACTTTAAAATGGCTTTCTGCTTAGCAGATGGTAGAACTCTGAAACTTTTTAAAAGCAAATATTCCTCTTTGCTTGATGCAATTTCATCATGATGGTATGGAGCATTTTCTTTTGTGATGATACCCGTATAAAAAAAGGCAACAGGAACATTTAAAATATCGGAAATTTCCTTTAAGCGTCCTGCACTCACACGGTTTAAGCCGTTTTCGTACTTTTGAATTTGTTGGAAACTTACCCTCAAATGGTGTCCTAATGTTTTTTGAGACATTCCCAGCACTTTTCGCCTCAAGCGAATTTTTTTGCCGACAAAAAGATCAATATTAAGGTTCTGAGTTCGCACTTTAAGCCCCCTCCGGCTGCGAGTGCCCTCGCATTAGTATTCCGGGAGCTTGAAAACACTGAATCCGAGTCAGCATTTTGCTTTTAGTGCTGTGAAGCACCTGGACATAGCAAAATCTCCCGGAATTCTGGGACACCCACAACAGTGGGGTTATTTTCACGCTCGGATTTAGGGTTTTCAAGACCCACTTGGTCGTTGCGTATGCGACCAAAAACATCTTTTAATGTGTAAAATAATTTCAGGATTTTTGCAAAAAAAATAGTTTTTCAGGAGATTGCAAGATTTATTTTTCATGAGAAGTTACCGGCTTCTCAAATTCTTGTATACGCACGCATCAAAGTCGTACCACCATCCCCCCGCATTTCACAAAAGGATCTCACCCTTATTTCTCAAACCCGCCCCCTAGACAGCATTCTTAACCAATAAACAGCTTTTATTTTATCTCTCATGCAAGTTCCAGCAGGCAAGTTCCAGATGGATGATTACTCTGCTATCCCATTAAAACATTGTTATTAAGAGGATAGAGGACTTCATACGCAATGAGTAAAGTGGAACATTTTTATAAGGAAGATTGATCAGGAAGAGCCTTTCTCCCTTAGAGAAAGAGCCAAAAATTTAAGAGAGAAGCGTATTTTTAGATTGCTCAGCAAAATGATGAATGACATTTTTTAAATCAGCACTCTTTCGACCTACCTCTGTAATCGACCTTGAAATTGAAGGAATAATATTCGGCCATAGCCTTTGAGGAAACTGCTGAGTTAATTGTGTTATTGTTCCCCCTTGAGCCCCAATGCCTGGAACAAGAAACAAGCTATTTTCTAACTGTTCAATTGTCTCTTTTGCGTCACGACCTAATGTTGCACCAATCACTGCTCCGATAGGTCCAATATGGCGATATTGACTTGAAGATTGGCGATTATAGTCATAAATACGCTGTGCCAAATGAACGGAAACCGTTTGATCCCCAATGCGGGCATTTCGAATGTGCCTTCCTTCTGGATTCGACGATTGAACAACCATAAAAACCGCTGTTTCTGTTTCTTCTGCAATCTTTATCAAAGGAATGAGAGCCTCAAACCCTAAAAAAGGATTAACTGTCATAGCATCGGCTTTGAAAGGACTATTGGCACCAAGCCAAGCGCTACCGTAAGCTTCAGCCGTAGAGCCGATATCTCCTCTTTTGGTATCAGCCAAAACCAACAAACCTTGTTTTTGTGCATTTTCAATGAGTTCTTGCAAAACTTGAAGCCCCTCCACACCATACAATTCAAAAAACGCAACCTGCGGCTTTATTATCCCGACCCTCCCCACAACCGCTGTTAAGAGGATATCACAAAAATCTTTTAACCCCTTATAATCTGGACTCAAATTCCATGATTGCAAAACTTTATGACTCGGATCAAAACCAACACAAAGGGGTCCATATTTTTCACTATTTTTAAAAAAAGCTGAACAAAACATTTGATATCCTAACACGGTCTCTCTTTAAACTTTTTGATACAATCAAAAAGAACAGCATTTGTCAAAAGAATACCATCCTAACAACTCCAAGAAAGCACTCGCATGGATTGCTCTCATAGACCAAGTTTACTCTTCACTTATGAAAGGTATTTCCATTCATAAGACTTATCGCATGTTTATCAATCAAGATGTTGTTATGAGAGAAAAATTCAAACTTTATGACAAAATACGAACAAAAAAACACTTCATAGGATTCCGTTTAATGACCTCAAAGTCCTCCACCTTATCTCTTTCACACCCCCTTTATCTCTGATCAAAAAAAATCTCGATAAATAAGTTTTAAAAGAAAGTTAAAAAAAACGCTCCACCATAAGACTCTCAATCTTAAACTTTAGATCTTTTCTATTCACCTTGATCGCGACTCATTTATCCATGATGGGGTATAAACTTTGGAACATAATTGGCAAAAAGACATTGTATCTCCAGCATATTCAAGGAGATAAAACATGGAAACCCGCATTCCTGAAAACACAGCTTTCGATACGAATTTTTTCAGTGAAACATCTCGAGAAACGAAATATTCATTCTTTTATACCCCTATTTCATGGTCTGCCATTTTTGCTGGACTGGTGACAGCTCTTGCTGTTTCAATCTGCCTCTCTTTTCTCATTGCAGCTTTAGGTTTTAGCCAAATGGACTTTACCTCGTCCTCTCCTTTTAGAGGTTCTTTCCTCTCGATGGGTATTGGCTCTCTCATCGTTATGGTGATAAGCCTTGCTTTAGGAGGCTTTGTGGCGGGGCGTTTTGCTGAAATCTCTGGTGCTGTTCACGGCTTTCTCACTTGGGCTCTTGTAACATTACTGATGACGCTCCAAGCCATCCATGTAGTTTCCAGCACAGCAAACTTAAGCGCTAAAGCGGTTGGAAAAAATACTTCTATGATAGAACAAACTCTCGACAGCCTCCCCTCCCTCTTTTCAAAATTAAACAGCGAGGATTTTGCAAAGTTTTTTGCAATAAAAAATGATAATGGGATTAATTTTGACCAACTTGACAATGAATTACGCTCTCTTCTCAAGAAAAGCGATATTCCGGCTCTCAATCCTGAGCGTTTGAAACAAACCTATCAGGCAGCACTCAACGATATTAGTTCTGCGATAACCGCTTTCAAAAATGATCCTTCGCATTATCGCACCACTTTGAAAAATCTAGGAGATAGCCTTTCTGATCACCTAAAAACACTAACAGAAAAATTGAATCAAAGCGATATTATCAAAGCCCTGATGAACAATGGCATGAGCCGTGCAGATGCACAAAAAGCAACCACCAGCGCTGTTCAACTTTATCAAAGTGCAGAGGAAAAAACAGAACAAGCCCTCAAAACTCTAGAACAACAAGCCGATCGTTTATCTCAAAAGCTTGATGCTCGAGAAAAAGATGCTCTTCACATGGCTGATAAAGTCACGAACACAGCATCACACATGGGATGGTGGGGCTTTTTAGGCAGTCTGATAGGCGCCATAATTTCCAGTGTGTGTGGTTATTATGGCTACAGAAGCCGTAAGGATGTTTTAAAAGTTTAACAAACTTGTACCTCTAAAGCAAAACAAGCGTCAAAAAAAAGCTGCACCATCTGTGCAGCTTTTTTTATGCTCTTTGCATCTAAAACAACGAAAACAGCATCAGATATAGAATGGTAGAGCTTTTTAAGAAACCTAATAGACCCCTTCATTTCAAGCATTATGTGCCTTAGCAATTCTTCATTTTCAATCACAAATTATCCTCCCCCTTTATAAGACACACCGTAAAAAAAATAATCTTTTTAAAACATGATAGAGTATTTTTTATGCAAAATTCTTATATGCAACACAATATGATGTATGCAACCTTTTACCAAAGATCACACAATAAAGATCATATTCTCAAAACCACTCCACACGGCACTTTTAAATACTATAAAGGCATACAATGGACTTATCATTCCCGCAAAAAATATCTCAGAAAAGCAAAATTCCTCCTGCAATCATTGGACTACTCCCTCAAATATTTTCAGACCATTATACGAAGAAAGAGTTAAACCACTTATTTTTTAAATTCCCTGCTCCTGATAAAACAGAAGAAGATAGCAAAGCCTTTAAAACTAAGAAACGGCTCCAAGCCATCAATGGAGAATGCGATGAACCGCTTGAGATCCTTGGTAACCTACTTGGTGATTTTATGGACAACGAGTCTCATAAGTCCAACAGTTTCTCATTTGATAAGAGGTCAGAAGATCAAGGTAAGATTTTAGAAACATTAAAAAAAGATGGATTACAATACCACCGAGGAGGATATATTACAAAAGCAGGCTTTCTCTCTATAGAAGAATTGCAAAAAGAAGTTGCAAAGAACGGGCTATTAGCCGTAGACACTGAAATAAAGAGAGCATTAGAACAAATAGAAAAAGATCCAAAGGGTTCAGTTGTACGTGCAGCAAATCTATTGGAGGCATCTTGTAAAGTTTATCTCGACCACCACTCTATCTCATATAAAGAAACAACCAGCACGCTGCCCGCTTTATGGGACAAAGTGGTTGAAAAAGCTAAGATTCATCCCAAAAATATGGAGAAAAAACACTTAAACGATCTGGATCCAAATGACTTAAAAATGATTGCATCTGGTCTCTACCAAGTTGTCCAAGGGACCATGAATCTAAGAAACAAAAAAGGTGCATCCCATGGTCGCTCGGAAGCAAACTTTCGAAATATCAACCTCAAACCCCGTCATGCGCGCTTAGTTGTTAATGCCGCTTCTGCCCTTGCAATGTATATCTTAGAGTTACATCAAAAAACATCATCAAAAAAATACTCTCAATAAACGAAAAGATTGATCTTAACCCTTTCCTTTCATAAATTTCTTACCAGAAAGCAAACATTGAGGAAAAACCAATCCAAATCTTATAAAAACGGCAAACCTTTTGACCTTTGGAGCAGAGCCTTACACTTTTGTGAAGGTTCTGTTTTGCTCTCATACCAAAAGAATTGACAGTCAATAAACTCCTCAGTAAACTCACCAAGATCCACTTAAACAAGAATTTTATTTGGGGATAAAAAAGAATTCTACATGGGGAGAATATCAAGGGACAAGCATTGGAAGAAAACCATCAGCACTCCTAATCACATTTGTCCCGATTACAGCCTTTACAAACAAAGGGTTATTCTTAAAACCTGTGATTTGTGGGACAGAGCCAATATTGTAAAGACTATCAAGCAGGGGGCATCAGAATGCAAAAAAGAGATTCCTATAGCAAATCAGAAAAGTCTGTTATCTATACCGTCATCATCTCCAGCATATTACCCTTGCTAGACGGTAGTATTGTGAATGTCATCCTCCCTGATCTTAGCAATTATTTTTCAACGCAAGAAAATAATATACAATGGGTTGTAACCTCCTATTTCCTCGCCACTGTGCCAGGACTTTTGATAGCCGCTTTTCTGCAGGGGAGAATAGGCGTTAAAAAGACTTGGCTGCTTGCAAACGGCATTTTTATGCTTGGATCACTGGGGGTTGGATTAAGCTATGATTTTCAAAGCATTATCTCAGCCCGTATCGTTCAAGGGTTTGGAACAGGTCTTTTATTACCCTTAAGCCAAACCATTGTTGCCTTACAATTTGGACAAGACCGCGTTCGCCAAGCCATGGGGACAATCGCCGTACCAACGGTTTTCGCTCCGGCCTTTGGACCGCTTGTTGGTGCTTCCATTGCTCAATATGTCTCTTGGCGATTGTTATTTTTTATCAATATTCCGCTCATTTTATTAGCCATCGCCATTGGAATAAAACATTTAAAAACCAATGAAACAGTAAAAACAAAATTTAACGTACTAGCATTTTTAGCCTTTTCTCTATCCCTTATTTCATTTTTTTATCTCACAGAAGCCGGAAACATCCATAACAACAACACGCTCTCTCTCATAGCCCTAATAGCGATCATCTCTCTCATATTCTTCATTGTTTCTAATCAAAAAGCAAAAAACAAATTAATTGTCTTTAGTGGATTTACCAATGTACGCTACACATTGCTCATGATCATGGGGCTGATTGCCTCCTTTCTTTTTTATAGTTTTCTTGTTTATTACCCCCTCGCAATCGCCTTAGAAAAGCCCCATGAAACAAGCCTTCTCATCATTGGTGCCCTCCTTGCTCTACAAGGGGTTGGCGCATGGATTGGTCGAAAATTTATTTACCAGAAATGGAAAGAAAAATCTCCCTTTTTTATGATAGGAATTGGGCTTTTGATCTCAAGCTTTGGCTTATTATGCTTTGGCTATACAATCAGCATCGATGGATTGGGTTTCCTACTAAGAGGTATAGGGCTTGGTATTACCACCATTGTATGCCTATCCGCCCCCATTCAATATGTCGATCGTTTATACGTTAAAGATACAGCGGTTATCACACGCATATTACAGCAAATAGGTGGCGCTTTAGGTGGTGTGTTTGCTGGCTATTTTCTCCATATGCTGACAAAAGAAGTTCTTTCCCTTAACCAAACATATCTCATATTTTTCCTCTTCTCTATTGTTGCATTTTTACTGTTTGTCCTCACACTCGCCCTATCGCATAAGGAAAAGAACGCAAATTTATGAAATATTTTGTGAAACACTACAGCATTTGCAACTGTTGGAAAAAACAATGCGACTAATTCTCATATCTCAGGCAAAATATAAAAAATTCTATAGTCACAAGTCATTTTAAAAAATATTTTTGTAAACCTTTTATGCTTATTATACAGAAATAAAAAAATCGTATCATTACTTTTAATACAAGTAACCGACATAAGGAATTCCACATGGAATGACCAAAATAGTCTTTTACAAATTGCAATATTAGAACAAAAATTTCACATGTTAATTTATATAAAAATAAAATAGGAAATGCATTTTAATAAATGTAAAAGTAAATTATTTTATAAAAGAAAGTGCAAAAAAACACAAAGCACCCAGTACAACCTTAAAAGGCAATAAAAATACATGAGCAATATGGAAAAGCTAGATGGAAAAAGTATAGATATCGTAGAATAAAATATTGAACAGTTGAAACAACTGCTCCCTGAAGTATTTTCAGAGGGAAAAATTAAATTTGACTAGCTGCAAAAGATTTAAAAAAACTACCTAACTAAGAATAAAGACCATTATAATTTCACTAGTCGATGCCTTATTGTTTTTTCACCTTTCAATTTTGTATTTCCCATAGATAGAGAGTTTTTGGTTATTTTGTTCCACTTTTTATCATACATAATTTGATAAAGGCATTTTTGTTTCATTCTTCATTTCAGATTTTTCAATTTTTCCTTTACGTATTTTTTCTTATTTTTCTCACAAAATAGAGGCTTTTGCAAATCTACAAATGATTGTTTAGAAAGGTATGATGCTCGCCATATGATCTAGGAGTCCTTCTGGATGATACATGTAGCGCCATCATTGTGAATTTTGTGTTTTTATTTTATTGTGTTTTTTAATGTATTTTTACGTAAGAAGCCTATTTGGCTAATTTTCTGTTTGTCAGTGTTATTTTTACGCAGGCTTAGGTTTTACGAGGTTTATTCTGCTCGTCCTCGATGATTTGTTTTAGAGAGGCCTCTTACCTTAGAGGGAGTACAATTGGATAAGGTAGCATCCTCATTGTTTTTTTCGCGCGATGAGCTTGTATTTGTCCCATGGCACCTATATTTTCCCTAATTGATTTTTTCTGTTTGAGTTTATTGGGAGGGTGTTAGAGTTTTGATTTGTATGGTCTCTTTTTTCAGCGTTCAGATCTGTTTTTTATCCTGAAGATGCACCATACCTTGAGCACACCACAGGTGATGTTATTCATATTGTCTATGATCAATCATGTGATTGTGGCTATCATGGCCATACCTTACACCTTAAAGGAAGAACACCAACTTTTTATAATATTATGGGAACTTCAATTTCTGTACCTGATTTTACACATACCTTAAATCTTCTAGGCAGTAATATTTCGGCTGCAGATTTCAGCGCATTATAGTCAATCAACGTGAGAGCGGTGTTGGCGTTTTATTGTTTATTGATTCACGTCACAGTCTTTAAAAAAATGCTCTTTTATCATCGCTCTCATCTTCTTATCTGATAAAAGATATTATTAATAAATCACAATTTTTCCATGTTTGTTTTATGAGTAAAGCTCAATTTATTCAATCTTCAAGCTCTGCAAAAATAAAATCGTTTGTTCAAACGTCTCAATACCCTATCGTATCTAATGGTGATTTAGTGGAAATTAAATAATCTAAGATTACAACTTCATAAATAAGTTCTTGATTATGACTGGAATCTCACACGCTTTTTCTTTGCTCCTAACACAGCAAGTCCTTATCGTAAAAGTATTTTGAATAGAATGAAGAAACAGTTTTTAAAATACTTTTCACAAAAGTGTTTTTAAGATTTTTGTGCTAAGGATATGAATATGTGCTTTTGCACGTAGATATTCAGTTAAACTCAAACGAAAGATAGTAAGAGAGAAGATCTGAGTTTTAGCCAATAGCCTTATTTTTTTTACAGATAGAGAGCTTCAAATAGAGAATATCGTTGCGCATTTTTTTTGTTGTGGTGAGAGAAATCAGCTCTACCAATGATAGTTTAGCAGGTTATGATGCTGCGCGTATGAGCAAGGATTACTTCTGATTTTTGGAAGTACGTTGCATCCTTTTAAATTTATCGTTTTTTTAGGTGGAGGATCGAGTTATGGATTATGAGGATTTATCTATTTATTGATTTTTGGCACAATTTTATTTTGCAGAGATATGTGTAAGCGTTTTTAATGATGTTTTTTTGAGAATGGTTGCTTGTGTTTTTTAATATGTTTTTACGTTGTCTCCCTTCTCGGCTAAGTTATTTTTACGCAGATTTATGTTTTACGATGTTTATTCGGCTCGTTCTGCATGATTTGTTTTAGAGAGGCATTTTGCCTTAGATGGAATAGGATTGGATAAGGTAGCATCTCATTGTTTTTTTTACGTAATGAGCTTGGATTTGTCCCATGTTTCCAGTATTCATCCTGATTGATTTTTTTCTGTTTTCAGTTTATTGGGATCTTTTTAGAGCTTTGATTTGTATGAGCTCTTTTTTTCAGCATTCAGATGTTGGGCATAGAATTTTTTAGAGTAAATGCAGAATATATTGGGCGTTTTTAATATTGGTTTAATTTATCTT
>NZ_CM185144.1:2240000-2318575 GCF_059687655.1 Bartonella sp. SL317
TTTACGTGAAGAAGGTTTTCGTGCACCTCTCCAAGTTTATCGTGCGTTAGAAAAACTTATACAACTAAAATGTATTCATCGTCTTGAAAGTGCTAATGCCTTTATGGTTTGTTTACATCCTGAAAAGTGTCAACACGAACTTACTACTTTCATCATTTGTGAAAACTGTGGCAAAGTCAACGAAATACAAAATCAAACGATTGTATCAAGTTTAAAACAAATGGTCCAAGCTGTTGACTTCCAAGCACACAAAAGCACCCTAGAAGTACGGGGCCTTTGCAAAAAATGCGCAACAAAATAAAATCTCTAACTTGCAAGTCCATATATTTAGCATTATGTTTTAAAAACTACTTTGTTATTTAAAAAGCTCTTATCGTCCTTACATATATGTCACCCTACCAGAATGATGGGCTTATGATACTCATTAGAATATAAATATTGAAAGTATAAATCATGTCCATGACTGAGACAATTTTTTCAACTAAAAATTTCAATAAAACAAAACAAAAGAAAGCAATTAAGGCTCTTTTTATCGTTCTTGCAATTTTTATGCTTTGGTTTAGTTATAAGTGGATAACACATTGGCGTTATATACTCTCTACTGAAGATGCCTATGTGCAAGGAGATATAGCGGCTATCGCAACTAAATTAAATGGATATATAGAAAAAATTGCGATTAAAGCCAACCAAGTTGTAAAAAAAGACGATATCTTATTTTACTTAGACAATGGTGATTATCAAATAGCCTTGGATCAAACAGAAGCGCATATTAGCACACAGAAAAAAACACTTCTCCGTATTGATGCACAAATCACAGCAGCACAGAGTGCTTTAGATGATGCAAAAGCGCAAAAAGCAGCCGCTTCAGCCATAGCAACCAATGCACAACTCACCTTAAAGCGCGTAATAGAACTGAAAACCAATCATTATGCCCCTCAGTCGAATGTTGATGATGCCAAATCAGCTTATGAACAAGCCGTTGCGAATGTAAACCGTGCGGAGGCACAAATAGCTGCAGCACATGCCAATATCCAAGTGCTGGAAGCACAACGGAGTGAAACAGAAAGCCAAACAAAGAGTTTAGAACTTTCACGTGAAAAAGCACAACGTGATCTTGATTCAACCATTATACGGGCACCATTTGATGGAATCATTGGAAATGTAACGGCAAAAACAGGAGATTTTGTTGTAAATGGCCAACGCCTTGCAGCATTGGTTCCTATACACGCGCTTTATGTTGAAGCAAATTATAAAGAGACACAGTTGCAAGACATCAAAACTGGACAAACAGCTTATATTACTGTAGATGCTCTCAAAAAAGAGGTCTTTACTGGAAAAGTGCTTTCTATTTCGCCCGCAACAGGGGCTGTTTTTTCTCTTCTTCCTCCACAAAATGCTACCGGTAACTTTACAAAGATTGTCCAACGCATTCCCGTGCGGATTTCTATTCCAGAAGAAGCCTTAAAGACCGGTCATATCCGAGCGGGAATGAGTGTTTCAGTAGAAGTTGATACACGTAAAACCACAAGATAAAAGTTTCTTATAGTAACAAAAAAATGACCTTATTATTATGACATCTTCCATACCAAAGACCATACAGTCTCAAGAGAGTATAGAAATCCGTAACATTGTGCTTTTCATAGTTATGGCCTTTGGTATGTTCATGGCTATTTTGGATATCCAAATCGTTGCCTCCTCTTTAGCTGAAGTTCAAGCTGGTCTTGCTGCAAGCTCTGAAGAAATTTCGTGGGTTCAGACCTCCTATCTCATCGCTGAAGTCATCATGTTACCCCTTTCTGGATTTTTAGGAAGATTGCTTTCAACACGCGTTTTCTTTACGATCTCAGCAGTTGGATTTACGATTACCTCTATTCTTTGTGCAACAGCAACATCCATTAACGAGATGATTATATACCGTGCATTGCAAGGTTTTATTGGTGGAGGAATTATCCCAAGCGTTTTTGTCGCATCTTATGTTCTTTTTCCTCCTTCCAAACGTCCAGTGGTCGTTCCTATTGTTGGACTCGTTGCAACACTCGCCCCTACTATTGGCCCAACGGTTGGAGGATATCTGTGCCATCTCTTATCATGGCACTGGCTTTTTCTCGTTAATGTGCCTTTTGGCATTATTATTTCAATTCTCGCATGGAAATTGATTAATTTTGATAAAGCAGATCCATCTCTCATGGCTAAATTTGACTGGTTAGGGCTCATTTCTATGGCTGTTTTTCTAGGAACTTTAGAATATGTACTAGAAGAGGGTGCACGTCATAATTGGCTCAGTGATCAGTTGATTCGGGACTTATTCATTATCATGATCTTGTCTGCTGCCCTCTTCTTCTGGCGCGCTTTTACGGCAAAAGAGCCTATTGTTGATCTTACAGCTTTTTCTAATTTTAATTTTTCTGCTGCATCCATTTTTTCCTTTTCCTTGGGAATAGGTCTTTATGGACTCACATATCTTTATCCTGTCTATTTGAGCCAAATCCGCCATTATGATTCCCTCATGATTGGAGAAACATTGTTTCTTTCAGGATTGGTCATGTTATTCACTGCCCCTCTTGCTGGATATCTTTCCGCACGAATCGATGCACGTTTAATGATGGCGATAGGACTTTTGGGCTTTGCAATAGGCACTTGGATGGCGAGTTCTATTACAGACAACTGGGATTTTTGGCAACTCTTTTGGCCACAAGTTTTCCGTGGTTTTTCTGTAATGTTATGTATGGTTCCTGTTAATAACATTGCCTTAGGCACACTCCCACCAGAACGAATGCAAAATGCTTCTGGACTTTTTAATCTCACACGGAATCTGGGGGGGGCTGTAGGGCTTGCCATTATTAGCACTCTCATGACAAAACGTACAGACTTCCATTACGAACGAATAGCTGAAACGCTCAACCATGCAAACAGACAAGCAACTGAAATGCTTTCAAAGCTTACTTTATTCTTAAAAACAGAAACCTTTGATTCCTATACGCTTGCTCTTTCTCAACTATCTGGTATGGTCCATGTACAAGCAACGATTATGGCTTTTAGTGACATTTTCTTTATCATCACTATCATCTTCGCTATTTTAGGATTTATGACCATTTTTCTCAAAAAAATACCGCCCCTCACAGATGATTCTCCTCCCAGTCACTAAATAACCTAAATTGAGGAATATTTTTCAATTACTTTTCTCGATACCTTTGTACTTTATCTCCTCTCAATAAATACATGCACTTCTAAATGATTCTTCTGATAAACATTCTTTTCCATGAGAACGCTTTATGCGTTAAGGGGTAACTTTTCACATAAAAAATTGTTTTAGAGAATAATAAACAAAAAGCTCATATCAAAGTGCTCCACACCATTGTGCTCCCATCTTTACCGTTATAGAATCAAAAATCATTAGCTTTGCCTACCCCAATGTTGCGACTTCCTTGATATTTAAAAGGATTCATAAGAAACACGCCTTTCTTATAAAGTTTTTCTTCATACAACTCTCCTTATCTGTAACGTGTAAAAGACATAGCTTTGATTGATTTAATCTTGGAACAGATTTGGAATGAGAGAAACTTTCGAGATTCAGGGAAGCCAATTCAATAGGTAAAAAATACAAAAAGCATGAATTTTTCTTATTAATCAATAAGTTATCATAAAAAAGAATTTCTTTTGATGAGATTTTTGATTTCTCACTATGGGTCGTAAAAAACATGATAAAGAATATTGCTGCCTGTTATGAGATCTCTCATCTTTCTGCCATCCCTATTTTACGTGATACCCTGTATGAAAATGATTCTATAAGATTCTTTATACTTTAAGAGAATAAAATACCTTTTTCTTTTCCTCTTCCCCTTTTGAGGGAAGGAATAAAAGATTTATTTTTATTCACATCCCCCCTTTCCCTTATAATGTTCAAGATAATATTTTTTGCTTCTGAATGTAAAAATTTAACATAAGAGAATCATCCTATATCCGACATACTCATATCAATTAAAAAACATTGTCTTTAAAAACGATTATCTTTATAGAGTAAAAGAAGTAAGAGTTTGTTTTTTAAGAATCTTTCAAACCTGTGATATTATTTTTTTATGCTCTTCTAAAGAATCCCATCCCTGCAATTTTGATTCTACCGTCGCACATTGTTCTCTCCGATTATTCAACACACACTCAAAACGCATAGATTTCTCAAAATATCTTTCTTTTTAAATAAAAGTTTATCAATGAATGATTTCTTTCTATGCCCTCATTATACAGTAATGAATCCACAATTGTTAATGACAGCAATCTATCTTCAATATAAACGTCTACACACTTGTTTAACTTCTCAAAGACGCACATTCGCCTATATTGAGTTCCCCCAAAAATACTTTAGAAATTCTTCCAATATCCTTAGATAAGCACTGATATGAAAAATTCACGAAGTATAAATGAGAGGCTCTCATTTGTAATCATACATTGATTTATAAATATGGTTTATCATTTTACATATTATAATGAGCAATCCGAATATCGTGAATACCTTTCTATTTGGAAGCTATGTACGATGAATCAATCGAAACCATTTCCCTATCCCCTCACAAATAAAGAGATGAAAACTGTTTAAGAAAAGAATAAAAAACATCTCAATATAAGATCAACCAATGATATGAAGGGCTGGAATTTTTTAATGATACCAGCTAAAGCATCCCAAATCATTCAAGAAGTCGGTTTCTTTCCATATTATGATCATAGGACACACTTTCAAAAAATAAGCTTTAAATATATTGCAATGAACTTAACCGAAACGATCAAAAATAAGAAACCAGTCCCATAAAAAAGTTCGCACAACGTAATCACAAAACAACACCCCAAAGCTTTGTACAAACATCTTGCGACCAAGCAATAGGCTCTCTCTCAACGCTAACAGTGTTGTGTTAACAATGAAATAAATACAATTTTCAAGCCACTTTATGCTGCTGAAAACGATTCGAAACTTCTCGTTCTCCACAAGCAACCAAAGTGCCATAACATCCGGAAAGATAGCGTGGTATCAATTCCAAAGCTTGAAAACGATGTTTTTCATAAGGACCAGGCATTGCCAAATTTTCTGTTAAGCGATTTGAAAAACCAAAACGTTGATAAAATTCAAAATCTCCTACCAATAAAATAGCGCCATACCCCAATTTCTTTGCTGTTTCAATTGCATGACGCACTAAAATTGATCCTATGCCCTTACCAGTACATTCAGCTGCAACAGCTAAAGGGCCCAAAAGTAAAGCATGTTGTATTTTATTTTTTTCTTTAAAAAAAGAAACATGCCAAAGACGGACACTCCCCACAAGTTCACCAAGCGCATTTTTAACCACAAAAGAAAGCCCTTGAGCCGCTAACCGACCACGACGTAAAGCCTCTGATGACTTACGTTTACGTCCATGCCCCATCGTTGCCTCAAGCAAAATTTCCCGATCAAGCTTATCTGCTTCCTGCTCTAATAAAAGTGTAAAAAGTTCCCCATCTTTTGTTTGAAAATTAATCATGTTCATCTCAATAACCACCCTTTTATAGTGCAACAATGGGCATAGAAAAAAATCTAAAAAACATATTGAAAAGGAAATTTTAGATCACATACGATCGTAAAGGTTCAAAGCCATTAAAGGCAACAGATGCGTAAGTCGTTGTGTAAGCGCCCGTTCCATGGATCAATATCTCATCTCCTATCGTTAGAGATAGAGGCAGTGGATAAGGTGTTTTTTCATAGAGAACATCTGCCGAATCGCATGTTGGTCCAGCCAAAATACAAGGCTCCATCACTTTGTCATCATGAGAGGTTTCAATAGGATAACGAATGGCTTCATCCATAGTTTCGGCAAGACCATTAAATTTCCCAATATCCAGATAAACCCATCGGACATTATCATTGTCAGCTTTCTTAGAGATCAAAACAACTTCTGTGCGAATAACCCCAGCATTGCCAACCATCGCACGTCCTGGCTCAATAATCGTCTCAGGGATACGATTACCAAAATGTTTTTTTAATGAATCAAAAACTGCCGTGCCATAAGCTTGTTCTGTAGGAACATCTTTCAAATAACGCGTTGGAAAACCACCCCCCATATTCACCAACTTTAATGAAATACCTTCTTGTTCCAAATTTTTAAAAACATGAGCAGCATCCGATAAAGCACGATCCCACGCACTCAGATCAACCTGCTGAGACCCAACATGAAAAGAAACGCCATAGGCTTGCAAACCTAATTGGTGTGCGCGTTTTAACACATCAACCGCCATAGCAGGGACACAGCCGAATTTGCGTGACAATGGCCACTCTGCCCCTTTTCCATCGGTAAGAACGCGACAAAAAACACACGCTCCTGGAGCAACACGTGCAATTTTTTCTACTTCTTCAATACAATCAACCGCATAAAGTGCAACACCCAAGGCATAGGCTCGCGCAATATCACGCTCTTTTTTAATCGTATTCCCAAAAGAAATCCGCTCTGGTGTTGCCCCAGCATCTAAAGCCATTTCAATTTCTGCCACAGAAGCAGCATCAAAAGAAGACCCTAAAGAGCTGAGCAAACGCAAGATTTCAGGCGCTGGATTTGCCTTTATTGCGTAAAAAATACGAGACTGCGGCAGAGCTTTTTCAAAATTTAAATAGTTGTCACGAACAACATCAAGGTCAACAATGAGGCATGGACCTTCACAACGATGTGTTGCAAGAAAATCGCGAATACGTTGCGTTGCCATCTGCAATTCTCCTTGAGGGAATGCTCCCTCACTCTAATGCTTAAGACAGCCAAAACTGCCAAAAGCCAAAAGACAAAAAACACACAACAACCATCCCCATTCTGATTATAAACAACCAGAAATTAGCATTGTATGCAGCGAAAGAACAGCGCGAAAAACGCGTTATTCCATTTTATCTGCCTTTTTGATTGGAGTTGAGAAAACCACTTCCGCACTGAAGGCAATGAGGTGTGCCTCTATAGTTATCCCAGCATTTAAAAGCTGGAAGACACCAGAAAGGCCCGCACCGTCGTTGCTTCAAGATGTCCTCATTCTTGCAATTGGCTGTAAGAATGACTGGAGCGGTTAGTTCCAGGTACCGTACCGGTTGATCTCACCATTTGAGAACCAGCGGACACCCACAGGCACGTGCGACTTTGGGCAAGGGATTCTATAAAACGAATTCTTTCTCATTTCAATCATTTTTTTAATTTTAAATATTTTTTAATTTTTAAAGAAAATATGATGCGAAAAAACAACACTCTCCTTCACTAAAAAGTCATCCCTCCGCTTTCATGGGATTACGCCCCTCCACCATCCATACTCCTTAAATCACAATCCTGCTTTAAAAGCGCCTCTTGTTTAGCTTCCTTATTCTATTTTCCAATATCATCTATAGAAAACAACGTAAAATATTGTACGCAACCCATTCATTTATAATCGATACTTTATTATTTTGACCTTAGCTCAAGAATCCCACCGTAAAAGGCTTTCATTTCCATTTTCTTACAATAAAACAATTAAAATTATTCGGCTTTCCCATCACAAGAAGGACTAACGCGCGTGTAAAAAATATTAAAGAAAGGACGAAAATATCTCTTATGAACCGTGCTAAGGGATGGTCCGTAACGTTCCGAAACTGGCAAAATGCAAAATGTATGACACTACCGGCTTGCTCCTTCATAAGCATAAAAGATGGTGGTACTCAATGGATTGACCATTATACCATTCACGAGCCATAGCCCAAACAAGCTATCATGCAAAACTCCCCGTACAATAGCGCTGTTAGAGTATAACTCAACTGCGTATCACTTTTATACTTATGAAAGTTAAACGAATGCCCCATTCTATCTACCAACGCTCAATATTGCAGAAAATTTTGCATTTGTTTCATATTATCATGTTTTTTGCCCACACATTGCTCTCACGTATAACGTACAAATGAATGGAATTCACATGATTCGTCATTATCAAATTTTAAAAAATAATTTTCACGATATTCAAATCTTTTATTCAAGATGTAAACAGTAAATTATTATAAATCAATGTGCTAAACTGTTATTAAACAGCTGCTCCATTTTAAAATAAAAAGTACTTGAATACTCAATTCTATCAAATAACAGGAAGAAAACGATCTCTAATGATTATTTATAAATTAATGTAAAGCAAAAGACCGAACAATATCCAGTCTTATAAAATATTTTTCTACGAAAATTAAAAAGCTCTTCTCCCTTAAATATAAGAGAAAAAAGCAAAATTTAAATCCCTACCCAACGATATCCTTATGTCCCTTGATGGGCATCCATTGCACGCAACTTCAACAATTGGAATTGTCTATGGCGCTCACGAAACCGTTCTCTATCAGCTTCACTACGCGTGTTATAACAAGCATCACAAGAAACACCTTCCTCGTAATGAGGCGATAATTTGCTTTCAGTATTCAGAGGCGAACGACACGCGCGACAGAGTTCACGTCCACATTCCTCAAGGCCATGTTGAACAGAAACACGCTCATCAAAAACAAAGCATTCTCCCCACCATAAACTTTCCTCTTTTGGAATTTTTTCTAAATATTTTAGAATCCCCCCCTTTAAATGATACACTTCTTCATACCCAAGTTCACGAACATAAGCGGTTGATTTTTCACACCGAATACCACCGGTACAAAACATAGCAATTTTCTTTTTCTTCTTTAAATCTGCCTCATGTTGACGCACCCATTCAGGAAATTCGCGAAATGTTTTAATATTGGGATCAATGGCTCCTTGAAAACTCCCAATTGCGTATTCATAATCATTACGCGTATCAATGAGAATTGTTTCTTCATCTTGAATAAGAGCATTCCAATCTTCAGGGTCCACATAAGTACCCACAACTTTTAGTGGATCAACCCCTTCAACCCCCATGGTCACAATTTCCTTTTTCAAGCGCACTTTCATGCGATGAAAAGGCATTTTCGATGCCCATGAATATTTAATCTCTGGCGTTTGAAACGCTGGCTCAGCCGTAATAAAATCAATCAACGCTTCGATGGCTTCACAAGAACCAGCAACAGTTCCATTAATTCCCTCGTGTGCTAAAAGGAGAGTCCCTTTGATACCCTTTGCGTGACATAAATCCTGCAAAGGTTTTTGTAATTGACGATAATGCTTCAACTCTGTGAAGCAATAAAGTGCAGCAACTTTAAAATTCTTTTCCATGTGTTTTGCCATAGCGCGGGTTTCATCCAATTTCAAGATCGATTCATTTACTCTTTAACATATTGTGTTTACAATATCATCTCGAAGAAAGAATATCATGTGCCAAAAAAGAGAAAAACTTTTATTATATTTCCAGGGACAAACCGTTATACCTGTTTTGCTCATTGATGATCTAGAAAATGCTGTCCCCTTAGCATGCGCTCTTGTCAAAGGGGGATTAAAAGTAATTGAGATCACCTTGCGAACACCAAATGCTCTCAAAGCAATTAAGAAAATTACACAAGAAGTCCCTGAAGCAATTGTTGGAGCCGGAACAGTTCTCAACACAACACACTACGAACAAGCCGAACAAGCTGGAGCAAAATTTATCGTAAGCCCCGGATTCTCAAATGAATTAATCAATTGTGCAAAAAATAGTGAAATTCCTCTTCTTCCTGGTGCAATGACCCCAAGTGAACTCATGCAAGCACTCGATAAAGGCTATTCATATCTTAAATTTTTTCCTGCCAAAGCCGCTGGAGGAATTACCTTTATCCAAGCGTTAGCCTCTCCTTTTTCTGAAGTCTTTTTTTGTCCTACGGGTGGTATAACACAAAAAAGTGCAACACAATGGCTCAAACTTCCTAACGTCTTCTGCGTTGGTGGTTCTTGGATAGCGCCCCAGCAGCTCACTTCAACAAAGGATTGGGATTCAATTAGTGCACTAGCGTACACTGCATCACAACTTTGCTCTCACCCCACAAAGGCACACTCTACAACGTGAAGGTGCGGGAGCATTATCAGCCCCCCTTCAAATAAGACCAAAACCTTCACACATCCTTGCACAATCTTTTAACATTGCCATAGAACCACAAATCATCACTCGATCTTCATCAGGATGAATTTTAGGCAGACCCGTCGTTTCAAAAAACACCCATTCTCCATCACAGTTGTAATACGCCCCATATGCTCAGAAGGTTCACGGGTGGTCATGGGATAAAATTTCAACTGTTTCGCATATTCACCAATCAATGAATCTTTTTGTAAAGAGCAAACGAGGTCTTTTGCATAAGTCAACGCATTCTTTCCACGCGTTGTTTGAATAAGGACCACTTCTGAAAATTTTTCATAAATATCAGAACCACGAATAAGGCTTGCAAAAGGAACATCGCCGTACCAGTTGAAAGAAGATTGTTTGTTGTTTAAAAAAGTACACGACAAAAGCAAGGAGTAGCACCAATTTCCTCACCCCACAAAGGCACGTTCTACAACGTGAAGGTGCAGGAGCATTATTCGCCCCTTCGACAAGACCAAAGCCTTCACACATCCTTGCACAATCTTTTAACATTGCCATAGAACCACAAATCATCACTCGATCTTCATCAGGATGAATTTTAGGCAGACCCGTCGTTTCAAAAAAACACCCACTTTCCATCACAGTTGTAATACGCCCCATATGCTCAGAAGGTTCACGGGTGGTCATGGGATAAAATTTCAATTATTTTGCATATTCACCAATCAGTGGATCTTTTTGTAAAGAGCAAACGAGGTCTTTTGCATAAGTCAACGCATTCTTTTCACGCGTTGTTTGAATAAGAACCACTTCTGAAAGTTTTTCATAAATATCAGAACCACGAATAAGGCTTGCAAAAGGAACATCGCCGTACCAGTTGAAAGAAGATTGTTTGTTGTTTAAAAAAGTACACGACAAAAGCAAGGAGTAGCACCAATTTCCTCACCCCACAAAGGCACGTTCTACAACATAAGTTGCAGGAGCATTATTCGCCCCTTCGACAAGACCAAAGCCTTCACACATCCTTGCACAATCTTTTAACATTGCCATAGAACCACAAATCATCACTCGATCTTCATCAGGATGAATTTTAGGCAGACCCGTCGTTTCAAAAAAACACCCACTTTCCATCACAGTTGTAATACGCCCCATATGCTCAGAAGGTTCACGGGTGGTCATGGGATAAAATTTCAACTGTTTTGCATATTCACCAATCAGTGGATCTTTTTGTAAAGAGCAAACGAGGTCTTTTGCATAAGTCAACTCATTCTTTTCACGCGTTGTTTGAATAAGAACCACTTCTGAAAATTTTTCATAAGTATCAGGATCACGAATAAGACTTGCAAAAGGAGCAACCCCCGTACCAGTTGAAAGAAGATAAAGGCGTTTTCCAGGAATAAGAGCATCAAGAACTAGCGTTCCCGTAGGTTTCTTCCGCATGAGAACTGTATCACCAATTTTAATTTTCTGCAGATGCTCGGTTAAGGGTCCTCCTGGCACTTTTATCGAAAAAAATTCAAGCTGTTCATCCCAAAAGGGACTTGCAATCGAATAAGCGCGGTAAATCGGCTTTTTTGCATTTGGCAAACCGATCATAACAAACTCACCCGACCGAAAACGAAAACTCTCCGGACGATTCAGTCGAAATTTAAATAACCGATCCGTGTAATGATAAACCTCTTGGACAGTCAGAGCAAATACATTCTCTGGAATCGGAAAATCTGAAGCAACGCTGCTGCTGTTTGACGAAACTTTGGTAGCAGACGTATTCATACTCTTCCCCATATCTTTATTGAACGTTAAATTTCGAATCCTTGACGTGATATAGTACGTGCATAGCCATCTGCCAACAATTTTCTTAAAACAAAACTCTTAAGATGAACACTTTTATGTCAAAATCAATCGAATAAACAAAATACAAATTATATTCAAAGAAAAAGAAAAAAACATTAAATGTTAAACAATTACTGCATTCGTTTTACTGTACGCATTTCCACTTTAACAGATCATGCATAGCGTATAGCGCAACGCTATAAAACTTTTTTACTTTACAAAAGTTATGACTAAAAAACTTAAAATAGGTAAAGATAAAACTTTTGTTGATTGAATAATAATGTCACGATTTCCCAACAAAATTCCAGCATTACATCCGTTATTTTTGACCTTTTTTACACTACTATTTCCATCAATAAATGAGCCTAATACACTTTAATGATCGACAAAATTTATTTCACTTAAAACCAATCAAACGGTAGAAAATCAATATCGAATCCCCAATTCATCTTGAAAAGAAATACTGTCAAAATCAACAGCTTTTAATGGATCAACAAATGGGTATCCATTCTTTTCCATTTGATAAAAGTAACTTTAAATGCATAAGACAACATCAAAAATTGTACAGATCAGCAATAGCATATCCCCATAATAAAAAATTGTAATTCATTGATTTAGAATATTTAATTAACCACTCGATATGCTCTTAAATAAGCAAGCTATGCTTGTTTTAAGAAAAACAATTCCATCCGCAACAACAGCATAACATTGCACTCTTCAAAATGATACAATACAATAAGTTATGTTTTATTTTTTTAATATGCCTCCGCTAGAGAAAATAAGTAAAAAACATAAAGTCCATGTTTTATCAATTATCAAACGACACTGGATTGATAACAACACAAATAAAACGAAAATATCTCTTATATTCAGAGGACTATTTTACATAAAAAAACGACTTTCATGATGCATGATTCAAGTATGGGAGACTTATGATTTTTATCATAACAAACAGTATTTTTTCCTCTATCGGAACCTCTATGAAATAATAAAAGAACAAGCCGTACGCACGAACAAAGATTAAGATGTTAAAATGAATAAATCCGTTAATAATGAAATAAATACATCCCTTTATGCAGCCATCGCAACTATTGATGTCAGTGCTATTGTCGCTAATTATATCGCTTTAGCCAAACGTGTAGCACCAACACAATGTTCAGCCGTTGTAAAAGCAAATGCCTATGGGCTGGGTGCTCACAAAATTGCTCCCGCCCTCTATCAAGCTGGTTGTCGCACTTTTTTTGTCGCTCACATCAAAGAAGCATTGCAATTAAAGAGCATTTTACCATCAAATGCCATGATAGCGCTTCTCAATGGGCTTCCACATTTGGCAGAAGAATTTGTCGCACAATCTGGTCTTGTTCCTGTTTTGAACTCCTGGAATGCCATTGAAGTTTGGCAAAATATTTGTCAAAAAAAGGATAAAAAATTTCCAGCAATTGTTCAAATCGATACCCATATGAATCGATTAGGACTTGATCAACAAGAATTACAAAAACTCATCAAACATCCTACAATTTTTAAAAACGCAGACATAAAATATATTCTCGCTCACCTTGCTAATGGAGAAGATGATACACATCCATCAAATTATGCTCAATTAACTTCTTTCAAAACGGCCCTTGCGCAACTGCCCCCTTGTAGAGCTTCCTTTGCCAATTCTGGAGGAATTTTTTTAGGCTCAGATTTTTATTTTGACCTTGTTCGCCCCGGTATTGCACTTTACGGAGTTGACCCTTCCGGAAAACACCCATCCCTTCTAAAACCTGTTTTAAAACTTGAAGCCCAAGTCATTCAAAACCGCGTTGTTAATGCAGGGGCACCTGTTGGTTATGGAGAAAGCTTTACAACCAACAGACCCAGCACTCTTGCAACCATTTCTATTGGCTATGCAGACGGCTGGCTTCGTTCTCTTTCGAATAAAGGAACTGTTTATTTCAATGGGCACGAACTTCCCATAGTTGGGCGTATTTCTATGGATTCCATTATTGTCGACACAACCGACCTTGATCAAAAACCTCAAACGGGTGACTGGGTAGAACTCATCGGGGCCCATCAAACACTTGAAAAAGTATCTCTAGATGCCAATACCCTTCCCAATGAAATTTTAACATCTCTTGGTTCTCGCTATCAATACATTTACACCTAAAGGCTCTCTAAATAAAGAAACTGATAAAAATTATCATCTTTAAAAAAATCAGAGAGTTTCTCCGAAAGATTTGACAACAATCAAATAAATGCATCATGAGATATTGGAAAGTCACAGAGAGCTCAAAATAGACAAGTTAATGGGCTGCCTTATGAAAGAGAATTTTACTAAAAACACAAAAATTGAATCTCTTTCTCCTACAAATTAACGAAAAAAAATCTATTGCCAAGTTTTTAAAATTAATAGCCCAATTAAGCTAAAACATTCATTCTCTTCATATCAGACAACACATTAAGTTATAATGATAGTTCACTGTTTTACATACTGAATAAGAGTACCCAGAGTACCGTAAGTTTCTCTGATTTAAAGTCTGTGTATGTTCAATCAATCAAAATCACTTGGCTTACACATCATAAACAGAACTGCGTATAAGTAAAACTGTACAAGAACAGCATGTCTCTTAATGAGAGCCTCCAATACCAAGGGCTTATACCATTAGGGCATCGGCAAAAATATGTGATGGGAAAGTGTGTAATGATGCCGGCTTACACCTTCACAAGCCTAAAAATGGGGTTTTCTAGATTTTATATTATTTTATGGGAGCTTTACCATCATACCATTCATGATCTTCACCATGCAATGGGCTTGAGAACCTTGAGAGATAAAAACCGTAAAACTGCTACATACCTATATTCCGCTTGGGGTGTTCGGTTTTACATGAAGTTCATGATCCCTAAAGAGCCCAATAAACAAAAACGTAAGGCAATAAGCAATCTCCATTCTAAAAAACATTACTTTAGATGTTTTTGAAAGTCGTAAAGCTGAATTAAAAGGAGATGACAAACTGGAGATTGATTTTCAACTCTACGATACGGCTTTTATATTTTTCCAAAATGAGATCCCCTTTCAGTTTTAAAGATTATGCCAACAGAGATCTGCCGCCATTTCCTTGTGCCCCCGTCTGGCATACAGATATACAAAAACTGGAATGCTCATAACGTTCTTTTTTGCCTCAATATTTGGCTCAAATATATATCTCTATGAAGATTGGATATTGATTGATAGACAACAGTTAAAACACACACGCTTTCAGGAAAATAATGCCATAAAGCCCAAAACTGACCTGCAATAAACTGGGAAAATGTGCTAACTTTTTATAAGAGGCTCTGTAAAAAAACAACCCTTACAAAATTTAGCTTTACATTGACTTATTCTAACAGCTGTTCATCCATATTTTACATCTTCATAAAGAGCAGATTGAAGAGAAATATTGAGATAATTCTTGGATCGAAACTATGAAAGGTTAACGAGATACAATAACAGAATTTCGCACACCTTTATCATAAGCACACCTTTATCATAAGAAACATTAGAAATCCCAAAATAAGCACGCTCACCTTTTCGCAATGATTTCTTCTTTTTGCAACCGGCCGAGGGTTGCTTGGTAAGACGAAGTATATCACAATCCATGCAACGAACTGGACTCTGTCTCTATAGGTTTTGCTCTCATTTATGTGGATTGGCTAGCTAGAAATAACCAATGCACCTAATCACGAAACCCAAGTTATACGATAAAAACAAAAGAGATTCTACCGATCACCAACAAAGCTCAACTGCTTTTTCGACTTTTTCGATTTCGCTCATATTAAAAATAAGGGAAATTTTAGGAAAGAAACAAATGACGCCACAGTGACATATTCAAAATAACATGACCAATAAGCATAAAGCCCACACAAAATGTGTGGGCTTTTTTGCTCATGTAAACAAATAAATTGCATACATATTTTTTAATAGCTATTTCCCAATGGGGGACACGAACAAATAAGCATTCTGTCTCCCGCAACATTATCAATACGCGATACAGGAGGCCAATATTTATTGGCTGGATCAAGGGAACTATTAGGAAAAGCAGCTTCTTGTCGCGAATAGGGTCTTGCCCAAGCATCATCTAAAGTATCTGCAACGGTATGAGGAGCATTGACCAATGGATTATTGTCTTTTGGCCAAACCCCGTTTCCAACTTTTTTTGCTTCTTCAGCAATCGAGAGTAATGCATCACAAAAACGATCAATCTCTGCCTTTGGTTCTGATTCCGTTGGCTCAATCATCAAAGTCCCCGGAACAGGAAACGACATAGTCGGTGCATGGAATCCATAATCAATGAGACGTTTTGCGATATCATCCACACTCACCCCATACTGATCTTTCAACAGGCGTGTATCCACAATACATTCATGAGCAACCCGTCCATGTTTGCCCCGATAAAGAATAGAATAAGCAGAAGAAAGACGTGCAGCAATATAATTAGCATTTAAAATAGCTATTTGTGTTGCATATTTTAAGCCATCAGCACCCATCATTCGAATATACATCCACGTAATAGCAAGAATAGAGGCACTTCCATAAGGCGCTGCCGAAACCGCATGGGTTGTACCATCTTGTTCATGCCCTGGTAAAAAAGGCTTGAGATGTGCTGCAACCCCAATGGGTCCCATACCAGGACCACCGCCTCCATGCGGAATGGCAAATGTTTTATGCAGATTCATATGACAAACATCAGCACCCATATCAGCAGGACGAGCAAGCCCCACAAGGGCATTGAGATTAGCGCCATCAAAATAAACTTGTCCGCCATTTTCATGAATAATAGAACAAATTTCCTTAATGCTTTCCTCATAAACACCATGGGTTGAGGGATAAGTAATCATGAGAGCGGCCAATTTATCCTTATGCAATTGCGCTTTCATTTTAAGATCATCCACATCAACATCGCCATCGCTTAAACATTTTACCACCACAACTTCCATGCCTGCCATATGCGCTGAAGCTGGATTGGTCCCATGTGCAGAAGCCGGAATAAGACAAACTGTTCGTTGATGTTCGCCCCGTGAGTGGTAATAGCGTCGGATAGCCAAAAGTCCGGCATATTCACCTTGAGCGCCAGAATTGGGTTGAAAAGAAACTTGCGCAAATCCTGTAATTTCACACAACCATGCATTTAACTGATTGATCATCTCCAAATAACCCGCCGCATCCTCTTGTGAAACAAAGGGGTGTATATTGGCCATGCTCGCCCAACTTACAGGCATCAATTCAGCCGCCGCATTAAGCTTCATTGTACAAGAACCAAGGGGGATCATTGCCCGATCCAGTGCCAAATCCTTATCCGCTAAACGACGCAAAAAGCGCATCATATCTGTCTCTGAATGAACCGCATGAAAAAAGGGCTGAGAAAGAAAAGCAGCATCCCGCCTTTGACCAAAAAGCCGTGGAGAAGCCTGATCAACCAGTTGTGCCCCAAAAAGCTTTGCTAAAGCAGAAGCATCTTCTTCTGTTGACAATTCATCAAAATTAATTGCAATGCTGTCATCATCAAAAACACGAACAAGGCGTCCATTCATCTTGGCTTGGTGTGCAATTTCTCGCGCTTTTCCCTTCACAACAACGCTGACACAATCAAAAAAAGCCTCTCCTTCACAAGAAACACCAACGGCCTCTAAACTAGCAACAAAACGACATGTTAAATAATGAATCCGCTGCGCAATTTCTTGTAAGCCTTGTGGTCCATGCCAAACAGCATAAGCGGTTGCCATATTTGCCAACAAAGCCTGAGCTGTACAAATATTCGATGTCGCTTTATCACGCCGAATATGTTGTTCACGTGTTTGCAAAGCTAAACGAAAACCAACGCGCCCTTCTGTATCCACAGATTGCCCCACGATACGCCCTGGAATAAGACGTGTGAGCGCATCACTTACCGCAAGGTAGCCAGCATGCGGACCACCAAATCCCATCGGAACGCCATAACGCTGCATAGAGCCAACAACAATATCAGCACCCCATTTTGCCGGTGCTTCCATAAGCGTCAGCGCTAAAGGATCAGCCACAACAATCACCAGCGCTCCTTTTTCCTTTGCTTCTTTTATGACCTCACTATAATCATGAAAAGAACCCTTTGTATCCGGCCAAGAGAGAACAATTGCCGCTGTATCAGAACAAATTTCCTTCTCGTCGCTTATCCGAATGCCTTGTGTTTCAGCACGGGTTTGCGCAACACTCAAAATCTGAGGATGCAAAAGACTTTGAAGAGAAATTTTTGTTTTTTTCTCCCGCGAGAAACGGAAAGCAAGAGCATTGGCTTCCGCTAAAGCAGTTGCTTCATCAAGAAGAGAAGCAGCAGCAACAGGCAAACCGGTCAGCTCACTAATCAATGTCTGAAAATAAAATAAAAGCTCTAAACGGCCTTGGCTAATTTCTGCTTGATAAGGTGTATAAGCGGTATACCAAGCTGGATTTTCAAACAGATTTCGCAAAATAACCGGAGGAACATAAGTGCCATAATATCCTTGCCCAATAAAGCTTTTGTGCACACAATTACGCTCCATCATTTTGGAGAGTTCTTCCAAGGCTTGTCCTTCACTTGCAGCCTTTGGAAGGTTTAAGGAACGTCCCAAATGGATAGAACTGGGAACAGCTTGAGAGACCAGTGTTTCAACACTATCGATCTCTAAAACATCAAGCATTTTTTGTGTTTCATCAGAACGCAGCCCAATATGTCGAGAAGAAAAAGAACGCTCGCTCATGATATTCATCCAATCAGAGCCTTATAAGCATCTTCATCCAACAGCCCTTCCAGTTGTGTTTCATCCTGCAATGTCATTTTCCATAACCAGCCCTCTGTTTCGGCTTTCTGGTTTACCAGTTCAGGACTATCAGCCAATGCTGCATTGATTTCGACCACTTCACCATCAAGAGGAGAATAAACATCTGAAGCAGCTTTAACGGATTCCACAACAGCCGCGGCCTCCCCTTTGGATAGTTTTGTCCCACTTTGTGGTAAATCAACAAAAACCAAATCGCCTAATTGCTCTTGCGCATAATGCGTAACCCCAACGGTCACCATTTGTCCTTCAACGCTAAGCCATTCGTGGTCTTGTGTGAAATAAGTTTTAGACATAAAAAAATCATCCTTTAAAATAACGTTGTTCAACAAAGGGAAGAGAATGAACTGAGAGGGTAATCTTTTTGCCTCGCAATTCTGTAAAGACTTCTGTACCTTCAACTTTACACGCCATAGGCACATACCCCATCGCAACAGGACCATCAAAAGAAGGACCAAAACCGCCTGATGTTACAAGACCAATCTCATTGCCCTGATCATCGAAAAGCACCGCACCAGCACGAATAGGTTGACGCGTTTGTGGTTTTAGCCCTACACGACAACGAGAAGGTCCTTTTTGTAGCGCTTCAAGAAAAGCCTTCGCGCCATAAAATTGTGCTTTTTCTCGAACACTTTTAGGAACAGCCCACGTCAAAGCCGCATCAATAGGCGTCGTCTCAGGGGTAATATCATTTCCATGCAAACACAACCCTGCTTCCAACCGCAAGCTATCGCGTGCGGCAAGACCAATCCACTCAACACGAGAATCACTTAGCAATTTTTCAGCCAACATATGCGCATGCCCTATGGGTAACGCAATTTCAAAACCGTCCTCTCCCGTATACCCAGAACGCGTTATAAACCAATCTTGTTGTGGTTCAAACCCCTGCATAAAGAACAATTCATTGCCTGGTAAATCCGCATCAGAAAGAACAGCCGCCGCTTCAGGTCCTTGAAGAGCAAGCAATACCCTTTCAAGAGCGATTACTTGACATTCAAAATCAACAGCACGCTTTTCCAATTCTGCAAAATCAGCTTGTGCATTCCCCGCATTAGCAACCAACATAAAACGGCACTCTTCCAAACGGGTAATGATCAGATCATCAAGAATACCAGCCTGCTCATTGAGCAAGTAATTATACCGTGAATGCCCAATCTTTAAAGCGGCTGCGTCAATGGGAAAAGCATAGGACAAAAATTCCACGGCTTGTGCCCCTTCAACAGCAATCAATTTCATATGAGAAATATCAAAAAGACCGGCATGTTCACGCGTATGAAGATGTTCTTTCAAAACGCCAAGTGGATAAGTTAAAGGCATATTCCACCCTGCAAAAGCACCAAATTTTGCTCCTGCTTGTTCATGCAAATCATATAAAGGAAGTGTTTTTAAAAAAGATGTTTCTTGTTGTGAACCCATAATAACTCCAAAGTTGCGCTAACGCCCACACAATATGACCGTCTCTGCACCCCTCTGTCATAAACCTGAGAGACTCGCGAAAAAACCTTTCGCTTACACCTTCGGCGCGGGTTCTCCCGACTTTCCAGATCTGCCTTCCTTCTTTTACGGTCCTTCAAGCCTGAGAGATTATGGGCTATTTCCCCTTCGGCGGCAATGCGAATTCGACGACAATGCGAAAATCTGCAATCTGCACTCTCCCGCAAAAGAATGAAAGAAACGATAACGCTCTTTCCAGCATCCTTTAACCTATAACCTATCTTTATCGCACTGTCATTAGTAAAGTGAGAACATACCCTCATTTTAAAACTTGCATAAGTTGCTCCAAAAGATTTATAATAGTATCCTTTTGAAGCTTACAAAAATTGTAAGGAACACATTTTAGGAAATTTAAGACAAGAATCAAAAGTTATAGGCAAAAATGCCCCTTGAAAATCATGCAAAACATCACATCCTAAAAAGATCGCAAAGCAATATTCTTTCTTGTGTGATTAAACTTTAATGATAGAGTTTCATATTCTTTTAAGAATAAAGACTTTAAATATTTTATTAAGGGTGATTTTAATACACAAGAAGTGGATTTTATGCTTTTTTAATAGTGTCATAAAGTGCAACGATTGACAGACTAAAATTACCAAATACAAGGTCACAACATACTCATGAAAGCTGGTAATATCTCTTACAATTGCGAAAATGATCTTCCAAAACAAATTGCCCTTTTCCCTTTAGAAGGTGCACTCTTACTGCCCGGTGGTTTTTTATCCCTCAACATTTTTGAACCAAAATCGCTTGAAATGATTGAAAATGTTATGGTATCTGATCGTCTATTAGGCATCATTCAACCCCTTTCATCGGATACGGATCCCTTCTCTCAACAACTTTATAAAACAGGTTGTATAGGGCGTATTACAAACTACAGTGAAACAGGCAATGGACAACTGTTCATTATCTTACAGGGTGTTTGCCGCTTTACCCTAGAACAAGAACTGACAAATACAAAATCTTATCGAACAGCGCTCATTCAATCAAACATACAAGACTTACAAGAATGTGATAATGTAGAAAGTATTAATCGAGAAAGATTACTTGACGTTGTTGAGAAATATCTAACCATCCATGAAATGGAATATAATTTGAGCAGTATCATAGAAGCCCCGACACCTATATTAGTTAATGCTTTTTCAACGCTTATCCCCTTTACACCAACAGAAAAACAAGCTCTCCTTGAAGCTCCAGATATTGGAAGCCGTGCCCAAACTCTTCTTGCCTTAACAGAACGCTCCCTCATGAAACAAACAGGAACAGATTACCTTTTAAACTAATGAACGTAAAAATATGAAAAAAATGACCACAGATCCCAAAATGCTCGAATTGCTCGTCTGCCCAATGACGAAAAGCACCCTCTCTTTCAATCGAAAAACACAAGAGCTCATTTCTCTCAAAGCCAAACTTGCCTATCCTATTCGTGATGGTGTTCCCATTATGCTGGCTTCAGAAGCACGCTCTTTGCAAAACGATGAAAAAATAACACATAAGAATAAGTCGCCCTGATATATTTTTCTTAAATGATAGCATTCTGTTCTCGAATACTTTTTGAGATCAAAAAATCTGCTTTTCTCCTATTTTTTCATATTTTCTCGCTCTAAAAAGAATTTTTCTAACAAGCTATTTTTCACCATTTTCTTGAAATCCCTTCCAATGTTATGAGACTTTAAGAAATTCATGAAGAAAGTCTATTTTTTGATATTCTTACAAAAAAACATGATCTTAAAGACAGCATTTCTATTACCCCCAAGTGACGTTAAAAAATACACTAAAAGGCTAAGATTTGAAAACTCGAATGAGCCAGTGGAGTAAGTATAACATATTACGTCACTATTATAACTATTTATATTTTCTGCTAAAATCTTATGACTAAAATTATAGACCCTAGCATCAAAACTGGTTACGATAACACAAGAAAATGTTTCAAAGAGATTTTATCATGACCTTTCTCATCCCCTAAGACTAAAAAGGCTTTTAAATTATTTCTCACGCGCCCCAAGCCACGCCCTCCACAAGCTCCGCGCCTCAAGTCCTCCCCAATATTGCAAAAGATCTTAGCTCTTAAGGCATTTCATAAGAGGTATTTCTACTTCTTGATCTTGAGCGTTTTTTACCCACACATGTGCACCCTTTATTGCGCGCCCTTTTATGATGTATAAGGAGTGGTTTTTCTTGATTCAACATCACGCAATTTGCAATAAAAAAATACAATCTTGGGGCGTCTTATTCAAATAACAAGACATTGACTTATCTTTATAAGTCAATTCATTGTCTAATATAGACAAAGGTTTTTATTGCTTCGTTATTTTTTGAAACAAAGCAACTGTTGTAAAGTCTAGAAAATTAACAGAACACAAAATCATCAAAAAACAATGACGAGCGATAAAAACTTTTGGTTCAAATATTTTGTTTTAAATATAATGAACAAACCGTCTTTTAAAAAAGAAATGGTATGTCGCATCAAAGAGATCAATGATTATCCTCTACGGTCGTATGAAGAGGGTGTTAATGCTTTATTTTTCTTAATTTTTATAACGCCAATCATTCCAGTGGAAATGATTAATGCAGACATCGCTAAAAAAGAGCTCAACAATCCTACGAGAGCAAAGAGTCCAGCAATAAAGCCAGACATGGCTTCAGCAGAGTTTGCTAAAGTTGAAAAGGTTCCAAAACTCTTACCCAAATCTTCACGACGAGCGTATAATTGAATCGCTGAGACTAAACTAATATCCACAAATGCACCCGTAAATCCTAAAACAAAGGCGAACACGAGAATGAGTTTTAAAGAAAGCATTGAAGTCAAAGGCATAACAAACAGAATAACCCCATAAAGAAGCCAAAATACCATGAGTTTCAACGCTGTAACATTGACTATAATTTTATGATAAAACAAACCACCGATAACTGTTCCAATAGCCATGAGAGAAAAAAGTGAACTCACAAAGCTTTCCTCTGCCCCCATGACCAGAACAAAAGCTGGAATTAAAAATCTTAAAATTGCCCCCGTAAAGAGAATAGCAAATGATGAGCCAATAAGCGTAATCAATAAGTTATTATTTTCAGTAGAAATAGCTTTAAGATAGGAAGCAGTTTCTCGATAAATTTTTATAAAATTGAAAGCGTTATTTTCACTTGTATTGAGATTCATCAGATTCAATAACAAGATAATAGAGATAAGATAAGTCAAAAAATCAAACATGAGTACTGCCGATTTATTCGCTAAAAGAAGAAGAAGCGAACAAACTAAAGGACCAATGACAGATGCAATCTCATTGAGAACTTGTGCAAAGCTATTAGCCTTTGTAAAATCCTTGATTGCAAACATTCTAGGAATAGCTGCTTGAAAACTTGGTTGAAAAATACTTCTTCCGATCGTCGTGCATATCGCTGCTACAATAAGCACAATAATATCTGTCGTCCCTGTTATAGTGGTTATAAAAATGAATAATGAGGCGCATAATCTTACCAATTCACTGAAGATTATATTTTTCTTCAAAGAAAAGTTATCCGCAAGCCAACCGCCTATAGGACCAAAAAAGAGAAAAGGAATAAAGCGAAAAAAATACACAAGACCTGTAAAAAAGATGTTCTCTGTTAATTCTAAAACAAGTAAAACAAAAACAACTTCATAAGCATAATCGCCAACTTTGGAAATAAACAAAGAAGAAAAAAGAATTAATGGACTCTTTTTTAGAAATAAATTCATATCACCCATCCGCTAGTAAACTTTTCTACACTTAAAGTTACACGACCTTTAACAAAATTGGTGATATGAACTTCAAAAGAACGCCCAATCAATGGTCAAAATACTTCCCCCACCTAAAGTTTTCCACGCCTGATATCACATACCTCAAAAAAACGGCGTTTTACGACATGATTGGATAATCAACTGTATTTTTGCTGTAATTTATAATTTTTCAATGACTTTTGAATGCCTCAATTAATTATTTTTTACAGAGCTTTTACTCTTTTTAAGGCTTTTTCTTCCGCTTCTTTTTCTAACTTCTTTCTATTGACGTCTTCGTACATTTCTATTGTTTTGTTAATCTGATCATCAGTACCTGCTTTAAAGACAATCATTGTTTCAAAAGGCCTAAATAATGACGATTGCCTAATATGAAAAAAGATTTTCATTTCCAAACTGGATGGATCAAAAGCGCACTTTCCTATTCTTTCTAAGTCATGTATAGAGATTGCTTGTTTTGACATAGCAAGACCAATAACATCGCTATTTTTCTCACCAAAATTTTTTACTTTTAAAAGGCTATTTTTAGCGTCATAAACTGTCGACATATTCATGACTTCGTCAAGAACTTGAGTATTAATGCCAAAAATAAAGCTAAGATCACGTAGAGAACAAGCTTTTTTAAAATAACAAGCATTGTACAAACGTGAGTGAAATGCAAGACACCCGACAGCTTTTTGAATGATACTTATAGCGCTGTGATATGATTCTTCATCTAAACGAACATCACGAATATCTGGAATGTAGATTTCTTGTGTTTTTTGCAACGGTGCATCTTCACTGTTTAAGGCACAATCAATGAGCTTTTCTAACCAAGTGTAACTCTCAGTATCATCACTTTCTATGAATCTCGATCTGATCTCATCCAAAAGATTGTACAGCCCATATTTTTCTCTAAAAGCACGCTCTATTTGTTCATTCGTCATTGTAAATTCATAGGTATCTTTTCGTTTATCGGATATATATGATGCTTCAATTTCTGGATCATTCACTTTAAATTGATCAACGCTTTCTCCACGTTTAACAGATATCAAATGCTCACCCTTAAGAGTGTCAAAAGCGCTCGCCCCTTGCACCTCCCTAAAAGACATACCTTGTTGAAGAAACATCTTTAATGGATTGGAACCATCCCGTATTTCCGTTAGATTCTGTATTAAAAGCTCCAAAATTTCCTGTTGAAGCCTACCATCATTTATTAACGAATCCTTCTTATGCTCATAGAAATCCTTTGAGCCTTCTGGAAGGCGCCAATTGTAAAGCACAGCTCCCGTTGCAAACAGGCTGTTAATTATTTCCTCGTTTGTGGCTAATTTCATGAGATTATTTCCCCCGCTTAAATTATAAATGACATTTTTTGTCAATAAATTCCAATATATCTAATATAGTTTTTATTAAAACTCTTTAAAAAAGTTCATTATCTGGTTATTTTAATTAACTTAATGTTTACCATATTATACTTGAATTAACAAGAAAGAAACTAAATTAAGATAAAAATGATATTTTGTTTTTAATATACATTCCCACTTAATCTTGTCTTGATAACGCAACAACGAAAATTTTAAGCAAGAATATGTTAGGGATCTTATTTTTTAAATCCTTGTCTTGATTTAAAAACTGAAGGTAGCAAACTTGATCGTGGAGATCATCATGCTCTACCATCTACTATCCACCGACAAGAGTACGACTAATACGAACAGTTTTAAAAAAAAGCTTTTAGTAAAATTTTACAGCAAAAAAACACACATCATTGAAAAAATAATGAAGCAGTACGTTTTACGCATCCTCTATTTTTACTTAAACAGCAAAGCCCCCCATCCCTCGTCAATCTCCCCTCAAAGTTCTCCATGCCTAATATCACCATACCTCAAAGAACGATATTTTACAGCATAATTACAGCATAAGAGGATAATTATTAAGACACCAAGAATGCTCTCATTTTAAAATGTTTTCATTTTTCTAGCCAATCCCCTGAAATTCCTTTATCAATCAAGAGATATTCTGGTTGTATACGCAGCGATCAAATAGGGCTTGGGAGTCCTCAAACCGAGTATAAATTAGCCTCACTTAGCGGGTATCCCAGAATTTCTGGGGGCTCTTGTTATGTCCCAAGTGCTTCTTAACACCAAAAGCAAGAAGTTAACTCAGTTTTTGTGCTTCCAAACTCCAGAATATGAACTTGACAGTGCTTATTACCGGCAGGCGGGCTTTCAAAATACCAACCAAAAGCGTGATTTTAAAGACAGAGCTTCTATTGTCCTCTCATAGAATTTTAAAATACACCGAATAATAAGAAATAAATTCTCAATAAAATAATCAATCAAAAAACTGAACCTTTTCTCCTTTAAAGCACATAGCGTTTAAGCTGTCATAGCTGTCAAAAACAAGAGAGAAACAATGAACGAGATTCTCATGAAAACAGCCAAGATACATTGCAACAATTGCATATAAATTTTGCAAAAAACGATCCAAAAAGCTGCTATCACTCTGATTGACGATTTAAAGAAATTACCCTATGAATGAGGCTTGTATTTTTGATCGGTATATACAGCGATCAATGGGGGCTTTCAAATTCAAACATTAAACCCTGCTTTGTAAATATTGTGGAACTTCCGGGACTCTTGTCATGTCCAAGTACTCTCAGTACTAAAAGCAAGAGGCTGACTCGGTTTCAGCACTTCCAGATCCCGGAAGTCCACAAATCCTAGAAGTCCAATGCCGAAGGTACCTCGCACTTGAAAAGCATAAGCACAAGCCAAATATCCAAATTTTAATGACATTTCTATAAGCTAATCTACAGGCTAAACAATGCACTTTATTTGCTTGAAATAAGCAATTTGAATTTCAATTGACGACTGAAAGCAATTACCTTATGAATGAGACTTGTGTTTTTGGTCGTATACGCGACGATCAAATAGGGTCTGGAAGCCCGAAAAACTCAAACTAGAAATAAAACCGCTTTTTGCGGATATCCCGGAATTTCCGGGGCTCTTGTTATGTCCAAGTGCTTTTCAGCACTAAAAGCAAGAGGCTGTTTTGAGTCAGCACTTCCAGACCCCGGAATACCAATGCGAGGGCGCTCGCAACCGGAGGGGAAGCAAAGTGCAAACCAAAAAATCACATTCTTACGACATTTCTTTGGGCCAAAAAATTCGTTTTAGAAGAAACATCATGGGATTGTCTCAAAAACAATTAGGCAGTCATTTGGGTATAACGTTTCAACAAATCCAAAAATACGAAAAAGGTTTAAACCGTGTAAGCGCAGCACGTTTACAGGAAATTGCCGATATACTTAATGTTCCCGTTTCCTTCTTTTACACCGATAGCGCAAAAAAAGAAGAGAGCTTCTCGCATTGTGATGACAGAATATCAAGTAAAGCAGAATATTTACTTTTGAAAAATTTCAGAGTGCTGACCCACAAAAAACAAAGAGCAATCTTACAGTTGATTTCTGATGAAAAAAATAACCCTTTATTTTAATAAGGTTACTGAAAAACAATCAACTTTGCTTTATAACCACTCAACGGTTTTTAACTAACGTTGAAAAGAACTTTGACTGTCTTTCCCCCCAAAAAAACAAAGATTTTCATCCGGTCTGGAAATAATCCAGATTCTTATCCCATCTATTGCACTAAGCGATAATGCGTTGATTTATAACAATCTCATGTTATTAATATTAAACACGTGTCTTAAAATATCGTAAACTTCTTTCGTTTCGAAGCCTCTCATATTAAATCAATCAAAATCTCTTGTTTTCACATTACGAACTGAGTAAGCGTGTGGAGTGAAAACTGTACAAAAAAAATATGCCTCTCATCATCTCAAATGCCAAGAGGTGGTCTGCAACATTGAACAAAGTCGGTGATAGTGCCGCCTCACCTTACTTTTTATTCAAACATAAAAATGCGGTATTTAATGGATTTCATGTTATTTATTTTATAGGGGGTTTTAGCATTGTACCATTTACGAATGCTATCGCAAAATAGGCTTGGAAGTATTGAGAGATACCTCTTAAAAACAAGCGGAATTAATATCCCAATGGCTTCTCACTCTTCACTTAAACGAAAAGCTTGACAAAAAACTTAAGAATATTCACCACTCACAAAAAAACACTTAACTAAAAAATACTTCAATGTATCAAGGAGGCTTACAAACCTTATACCACCGCACTTCAGACAATAGTATTTTATGGCATAACAGAATAAAGTAAAAAAATAGGCCCGAAAAAACGATATCTGTCGCGTTCATAAGAATTTGTTTATCTAATAGATACTTGAGTTTATCTTGTTGCGTTATAAATCCTATCATTTGAAAGATAGGGAATATGCATGTCTCTTTGAAATCTTCAAATATTTTTTAAAGTGCCTTTGAGAGTATATGTTGAATAGTCTTCTATTTTTTTGTCAAGCCTTTCATTTTAATGAAGAACGAGAAACCAAGTGGAAAATGCTAAAATCTGATCTGTTTACAGATCGGAGTGGAAATCTTCATCTTCAAAGAAGAATAGAAGAAATCAAATCATTAAATAGATGAAGGATTAAAACATCTCCCAACACTATGCATCATACCATCTTTTAAAAATTCAAAAGAGTGAAGAGAAACAATTGACAGAAGATGAAAAAATCACTTAAGTGACTCTCGCAAAGAGGTGATGACTTAGCGTAAAATAGTCAATTTTTTTCAATTCTGAAAGATTAACAAAGACAGCATTATTTTAAAATAAAGAAATTTATTATGCTGACGATTGTGATTGGTGTGTATAAAGTTGGGATTGTTGAAAATCAAACCTATAATTTAATGATGTTCCTTGACCAACTCACGCTCTCCTGAGTATAGCCTGAGGGAATAAACGTGGAGAGACACGAAGGAGTGTAGAAAATGAGTTTTAAAGTTGCAATTGTCGGCGCAACCGGAAATGTCGGTCGTGAAATGCTTACAATTTTAGAAGAGCGTGGCTTTCCTGCACACGAAATTGTTCCACTAGCATCACGACGCTCATTAGGACAAGAAGTTTCTTATGGAGATAAAACCTTAAAAGTCAAAGCACTAGATAGTTACGATTTTTCCGATACAGACTTGTGTCTCATGTCTGCGGGAGGAAGCATTTCCAAAGAATATGCCCCTAAGATCGCTGCAGCCGACTGTGTTGTCATCGATAATTCCTCCACATGGCGCTATGATGCCAATGTTCCGTTGATTGTCCCTGAAGTGAATGCTGACGCCATAAATGCTTTTTCTAAACGTAATATTATAGCCAATCCCAATTGTTCGACAATTCAACTGGTCTTAGCTTTAAAACCTCTCCATGATGCTGCCACCATTAAACGTGTTGTGGTCTCTACATATCAATCCGTTTCTGGTGCAGGTAAAGAAGGAATGGACGAACTTTTTGAACAATCACGCGCCGTCTTTGTTGCCGATCCAATCTCAATGAAAAAATTCACCAAACGCATTGCCTTTAATGTCATTCCCCATATCGATGTTTTCATGGAAGATGGTTATACAAAAGAAGAATGGAAAATGACCGCTGAAACAAAGAAAATTCTTGACCCGAAAATTAAATTAACAGCCACTGCTGTTCGGGTTCCTGTTTTTATCGGTCATGCGGAAGCCGTCCATGTTGAATTTGAAAAACCACTCAGCGCCTCTGAAGCACAAACACTTCTCCGCGATGCCCCTGGTTGTCAACTTATCGATAAACACGAAGATGGTGGCTATACCACACCTTATGAATCTACAGGAGAAGATGACACCTTTATTAGCCGTGTTCGTGAAGATATCACCGTTGAAAATGGTTTAGCTTTCTGGGTTGTCGCCGATAATTTAAGAAAAGGAGCCGCATTAAATGCCATTCAAATTGCTGAATTGCTCATTTCTCGTCATTTGATAAAGCCTAAGTCCGTAAATTAACGCCTTACCGGAAAAAACGAAGAGCCTTAGCCGGTCTGTCAAAAGTCCGGCTTCTCTTCAAAAGGATATCCCTGCTAAAGGTTGATATTACCACCCTAAAGGACAATTATTCAGGACGTTGGTAAATTTTACTCTTCAATATCCTTAACCCTCTTCATCTTAAATTTAGCGTTCGCGGCCTTAAAGAACAAAGGTTTCTATCGGCACAGCTCTTGTACAAAGAATTGTTTTATGATGATAATCCATTGTTTTATATGTTGAATGAGAGTTTCGAATAACGTAAAATTCTCTCATTTTAAATCTCTCTATATTGAATCAATTAAAATCATGTCTTTCACACATCAAAAGCGGAATGTATGTGTGAATAAAACTGTATAATAAAAATGGCTTTTCATGAACCATCTTACAAACCCAAGGGTTGTCGCAACAAACTACAAAACTCATACTTTTAAACCCGTTTACACCACTCACCATCTTTATGCCGCCTTACGACACAAGTGATATAAAGACAAAAAGTGCCTTTCCATTCCCTTAAAAAATTCAGCTTTTCTTGAGAGAAACTCCATCGCCCCCCTAAAGGACAATATCTCGAGGTCTTGATAGTTTTATCCTCAATATTCTTAAATTCTTAATTCTTAAATTCTTACCACCTCAAATTAACCCTTCCCGCCTTGATAGCATTTCATAAAAAGATCAGCAGCATAAAACATTTTTTGCTTCATGCTGCTGCCATCCTTTTTAACTATTCTAGCCTGTGAAATTGACTTTCTCCTTATCGAGTAGGATAGGTCACAACACGGTAACGCGTTTCATTGCGTTCAAAGTTTTTGTAATTGACATCATCAGGAAAGAAGGGATTATAAGCATTTACGTGCTCCACAGAAACTTTTTGTGCGCTTGGGGAAGGATTTAAAATTGTCCTTTCATCTCCTTTTTTGACGCCTGTGGAATCGATAATCATATCGGTTCTGTACATTTTTTGCATGTTTTTGCGTGTTTTTTGCATCAAAGGAAGAGCTTTAAATTCAGAAACAGTCTGTTTTTCTTTTTTTACTTTTGGCGATTTTGTCATAGAATGTGATTTTGCAGGCATCTTTTTTAAGGCAATGGTAGGAACATTGGTGACATTAACATAACGTGCCGATGCCCAACCAACTTTTCCATGATAACCAAGAGAACACCAAGTTTTATTGGACAGGCAGCCATAAATTTGCACTTTTTCTCCCATTGGAACCATTGTGATCACTTTATAAGCTGTCGCAGGACCTGTGCGTAAAGATACCTGACCCGATGCGACACGAGCAACGGTTCCAGCAATGGTCTCAGCTTGTGCGTGAGAAACAGCCATAGCCACCCCTGATGCTCCCAAAGTCCATAGAATTATTGTCGTTGATAAAAAATTTTTTTTAAACATTATTTTTCTTCCTCTCAACATGTAAAGGGCAAAATATTCACCTTTGCAAAAATTTGCCGCGTTTAAATCCAGTGATTATTAATCTTTATTTCCTCCCCAAAGGTTTCAGCATATTGCAAACAAAATCCCTCATTGTCCCCTCCTCTACACGGAATACGGTCTCTTGATCTTGATTGCACAGTCTACTCCTCATGAATTGACAGCTAAAACATCATCTAATTACTTGGTTCTTCAACCAATCGTCTCTTAAAGAAGTTTTTAAAGTGTCATTGGTTCCCTTAAGCAATCACTACAATAGAAGAATTGATTGCCTAAATTCCAGAGAATTTTTATTAATAAATGATAATGTTTCCGCAAAACTGCCAAAAATAGAGGAAAAATAATAATATATTTTAAATAAAAGTGATTGCATATTCTCTAAAGGTTGTATAGCTTCAGATTTTCTTAAAATAATATCAGAGTATATTGAAGCTTCCCTCAAAAAAAACTCGTAGAAAAGAAAGTTAAAAGCACATGACATTAAAGTTTTTTTCTCGTAATCAAATTATAGGATTATTTTTCTCTCTCTTTGCACTTTTTTTGTCTACGACTTTTTCCATGTCCGCTGACAAATCAAAAATTAAACTTGGTATTATGGAAGGACGGGATGCAATTATCTGGAAAACTGCTGCTGAACTGGCTAAAAAATCTGGTTTAGATATTGAACTCGTTTATTTTTCTGATTACACGTTGCCTAACGATGCTGTTAACGCAGGAGAAATCGATGCAAATGCTTTTCAGCACGCCCCTTATCTGAATGAACAAATGAAACAACGTGGCTATAAACTTTCAATTGTAGGGTACACGTTTATTGCTCCCATCGGTGTTTATTCGCACAAAATCAAAAACTTAAAAGATCTGCGTGATGGGGCACATGTTGGTATTCCTAACGACCCGACGAATGGTGGAAGAGCTCTCCTCCTTCTCAATTCTTTAGGTCTTATAAAATTAAAAGATCCTCATAATATTCTTGCCTCTCCACTGGATATTATTGAAAATCCTAAAAACTTGCAAATTCGCGAACTCGATGCCGGCATGTTAGGGCGAGCCATTGATGACTTTGATATTGCCGTTATCAATACAAACTGGGCGATTGTTTCTGGATTAAGCTTCCAAGATGACGTCGTCGCATGGGAAAGTGCCACAAATAATCCTTATGATAATATCATCGTTGTACGCACAAGCGAAAAAGATGAACCATGGGTAAAAAAATTAGTTGCAGCTTACAACAATGAAACTATCCGTGCAAAAATCAAAGAGACTTTTGGTAAAACAGCACTAACATCTTGGTAAGTATGCCAAAAATTGCACTAATGGTGCTACCCCCTAATGGTTGCACTAAACATTCTGGTAATTTTAAATGGAAAAAAACGCCCTCATTTCCTTAAAGAATGTCCGCCGTTGCTTTAACAAAACGGCGGACATTCCAGCCATTGATAACTTATCTTTGGATATCCATGCTGGTGAAATCCTTGGTATTATCGGTCGTAGTGGAGCAGGAAAATCGACACTTATTCGTTGTTTAAATGGATTAGAAAAAATTGACACAGGCTCTCTTTTTTTTGAAGGTGTCGATATTTCAAATCTATCAGAGACACAATGGGCGCCTTATCGTCAACGAATTGGGATGATTTTTCAACATTTCAATCTTCTCTCATCGCAAAAGGTGATTGATAACATTGCATTACCACTCAAATTAAGTGGCGTAAATAAAAAACAGCGTCACAAACGTGCCCTTGAGCTTATTGAATTGGTAGGATTATGTGGTAAAGAATATTGCTATCCAGTAGAATTGTCAGGAGGACAAAAACAACGCGTTGGTATTGCTCGTGCGCTTGCTGCTAATCCTAAAATATTGTTATCCGATGAAGCAACTTCTGCTCTTGATCCTGAAACAACACAATCTATCCTAGAGCTTCTCGCTGATATTAATAACCGCCTCAATCTCACAGTTGTGCTTATTACCCACGAAATGGAAGTGGTACGTACCATTGCGCATCGCGTTGTTGTTCTCAATCAAGGACGCATTGTGGAAGAAGGACGTGTAAAAGATATTTTTACATCTCCACAAGAAGATACAACCATTGCCATGCTCAAACTTGTTACACCACAACTTCCTGAAAAATATAAAAAAAATATTAAACCCATAGGCCAAGAAGCTGTTATTGAAATAAATATTGCCGGTGAAATTGCCCAACAACCTTTTCTCCATCTTCTAGAAGATGAAAGCGGTTTAAGAGCACGTATTCTCCACGGAGGCATTGATACAGTCCAAGGAGAAACCATCGGGCGACTCTTCTTATGCCTTCCGGCTCAAGATAAAGAAGCTTTTAAAAAAGCTGTTCAATGGTTAACCGAAAAAGGACGATATTGCGAGGTGTTAGGTTATGTTTAATGTTCTGTCTCATGAACTTCCTAATGCCCTTTTTGATACACTATTGATGACGGTGAGTGCTTCTTTGGTGGCCCTTATAATAGGGCTTCCTCTTGGTCTTCTACTGTACATAACTACACGTGGCGGAATTTTTCCTTCATCTCTTATCAATCGCCCTTTAAGCGTCATCATTGACAGTATTCGTGCCATACCCTTTATTATTCTTGCATTTTATCTTCTCCCCCTCACACGTATTGTTGTAGGAAGAGGGATAGGCATGCCTGCTGTCATTTTTATCCTTATTATTTCAGCGACTCCTTTTTATGCACGCATGGCAGAACTTTCTTTTAAAACCGTTGAAAACGGCCTTATTGAAGCTGCCCGTTCCATGGGCGCTAGTCGTCTTCAAATTGTCAGATATGTTCTTATTCCGGAAGCTCTCCCTAGCCTAATTACAGGTTTTACAGTCATGGTCATTTCTCTCATAGGAGCCACCTCACTTGCTGGCTATCTTGGTGGAGGCGGTTTAGGAGACATGGCAATTCGCTATGGCTATCAACGCTATAATACCTTCGTCATGACCATCGTTATTCTTCTTTTGATCATACTCAATATTATAACCCAATGGACTTCTGATAAAATCGTACAAAAACTTGATAAAACGAAGCATTAAAAGGCTGTGGGGCTCGCACGCCAACATTATTATCCTCTTTCTCCCTTCCAAAGTGCAACGCCCCGCAAGTAGAAATACCTCTTGGCAATTAAAAACGCTCATAAAAAAACTAAGAATTTTTCTCTTTTCTTCAACGATTTTATCGACCTAAGTTCCCAATTTCTAACCAAGAAAATAGTTTTAATAACTGCAATATAAAAGAATAAAAAAGGATGAAATAAGAGATCTTACAACTTTCAAAACCCTCTCTCTCACCATAAAAACCATAAATTATCATGGTTCAATTTCTCCATTGATCACGCCCCGTTCATGGCAACACCCCAACAAAACAATTGAGCAGACAAAACAATCCACTATCACTCTCAAGACTATAACATCGCCACCATAATTATGATTGATCATTCCCAATCTATGAGAATTATCTCCCACAGCGTTTGAGAAAAAATTAAAATCTCCCGCCAATCCATTGTTGGTCTACTCATGGTTTTATGACGTTATTTTCTCAAAAAAATTGTACTTTGACGGTTGCCTATCAATCAACATCTAAATCGAATACGACGGCATATTTTAAATTCAAATTGGTTGGATAAAAGCTCTAAATACTGGTGCTGCTTTTGTATGCCAAAATGCAAACGAACCCATTGCATATATCTCTTTGGCATAATTTCTAAAACAGAAAGACGACCTCATTGGGGAAGGATATTAAAATAGCATAAAAGGGAACAAACTAATTTCCATCTTTACCATTATTCTTGCGGCCATCTTTAAGGCTTTTAAAAACCTCTCAAAGCACTATCCTTTAAATAATGGAGATAACACATTACCTCAGGCTTTGTTTATCTCATTCTTTAATAAATCAGGACCTTCTCATAAAAACAGAAGGCCCCAAACGAAATATATTTGGCTCACATATTCATGCACTTGTTTGAAAGGGGCATCAAGGCTCCCAAGTCCATTTCACGACAATGTCCATGAATGATATAACAGTCAATCCATTGAGTCTCCATCTTTCCGCTTCATAAAAGAGCAGACCGGCACCGTTATACACTTTGTCAACACCCAATGTTGTAAACGCAACCCTTAACATTCAAAACAATTCATGAAAGTGATATGCTTTTGGACACAGTTTCACTCCAGACAGACTCTCCCCGTTTTTAAATGTACAAATGAATGGTTTTGATTATTTCAATATAGAATCGATTTAACATTAAGGGAATCTTACAATATTCTAGACTCGTATTCAGGATAAATGACGCAAGATTATCATTATAAATCAATATATTCTTAATATTATTATCGATAAAAAATTCTCACAAAATTGTACGAAAATTCTCATCAAATAAAGCACTCAAACAATCTTAAGGATTGGAAAATCTTTCCCCCATCACAGCAACAACAAGCCATTGAGCCGTAAGGGCTGGTTTTTTTAAATCTTCCACTTCCACTGTAACTCCATAATGGAAAACGACGCGACCAGAGGGACGAATTTCTGCATCATCTAACACAAAACGTGCACGCACCCGCGCCCCTGTTTTTACAGGACTCATGAAACGCACTTTATCGAAACCATAATTAATCCCCATTGTAGCCCCTTCTAACTCTGGAAGAGCCTCATAAGCAAGCGTAGATAAAAGCGATAAGGTTAAAAATCCATGCGCAATTGTTCCCCCAAAAGGGGTCTTTTTAGCTCTTTCCTCATCAACATGTATCCATTGATGATCATCTGTAGCACATGCAAATTGATTAATCATATCCTGCGTAACAAGACGCCACGCCGATAATCCCATTTCTTTCCCAATAAAAGTGGTGACATCTTGTACGAATATTTTTTGCTGCATAAAGCTATTCCTATTTTATTTGATAAAAGCACCCACTCCCCTTGCTTTTATAAAAACCATTGATTAGAGCATCAAGAATAAAAGATTAATTGTCTTAAAAATAAATACACCTTATGAATTAAGAAAACTTTTTTAGCAGAATAGTTTTTAAATGGGAAAAAAAAATGGCAAGCAATGTAAACCTAACAGGTTTAGCATATGATTTGAAGCAACGTGCAGAAAACCATCCCCCCATCCGTATTGGGCTGATTGGGTGTGGTGAAATGGGCACAGATTTATTATCAAGTATTGCGCATATGGAGGGTATAACAGTCGCTGCTGTAGCCACGAGAACACCGTCACGTATTTTTGATGCTGCCACACTCGCCTATGGCGAAGAAGGACATGTCTGTAAGGTTGAAAATGCTCATGCCCTCTCACAAAGCATTGAAAAAGGTTTGATTGCAGCAACAGACGATATTGACCTTGTTTTACGCCATGAACAGATTGACATTATCGTTGATGCAACAGGCTATCCTGAAGCGGGAGCAGAAATTGGCTTAAAAGCACTTGAAAACAACAAACATCTTGTCATGATGAATGTTGAAGCCGATGTGACGATTGGCGCGTATCTGAAACATGAAGCAGAAAAACGAGGGCTTATTTATACCCTTGGTGCGGGTGATGAACCGACTTCCTGCATGGAGCTCATCGAGTTTGTTTCAGCTCTTGGGCATAAAATTGTTGCAGCAGGAAAAGGAAAAAATAACCCTCTTCTCTTTGATGCCACACCGGATGCTTACGAAGAAGAAGCACGCCGCCGTAATATGAATGTACGCATGTTGGTTGAATTTATTGATGGTTCCAAAACAATGGTTGAAATGGCAGCCATTGCCAATGCCACTGGACTTCTCCCCGATTGCCCAGGAATGCATGGACCACAAGCAGCGTTACAAGATTTAAACAAGGTCCTTATCCCAAAACGGGATGGTGGTATTTTAGAGCAATATGGTGTGGTGGACTATTCAATAGGACAAGGTGTTTCCCCAGGTGTCTTTGTTATTGCAGAAATAGCACACCCACGTTTACGTGAACGTATGGAAGATTTAAAAATTGGTCAAGGACCTTACTTTACCTTTCATCGCCCCTATCATCTCACAGCAATGGAAGTTCCCCTCACCTGTGCACGCATTATGCTCTATGGCAAAAAAGATATGGTTCCCCTTAACCATCCGGTAGTGGAAGTCTGTGCTGTTGCTAAAAAAGATTTATACCCAGGTGATCAGCTAGATTTTATCGGTCTTTATACATATCGCGCTTGGATCATGAATATTGCAGAAGCACGCGCTCACCACGCCATTCCATGTGGACTTTTAGAAAAAGCAACAGTAACTGCTGAAATTAAAAAAAATGAACTCATTACAATACATAATACAGCTATTCGCGAAGACCAATGGATTGCACGTCTTCGTGCCAAACAAGACCTCTTGCTTGATTGCCCTTCTCCTGCTCATGTATAAGCAACTCTTATCACCTTGAACAAGATCTCCACCTTCACGTAAAATAGAATACATTTACGCTGCCTATTCAGATACTGTTTTTAAAAAACATTTTTTAACACACATCCCCTTCATCTCACAACAGAACCTAGCAAATATTATGATGTAAACTTTTCCATAATATAGGACAAGATTAACGGTGTATGACGACCTTTACTTTATAAAGATACAAGCTGACATCATCATTTCATTTTCTAATTTGCAATGCCACGATAAGCTTTAACCCTTGAAATAATTTATGAAAAGCATTCCTACCCCTTCCTTAAAGGGCTTTTATCCACACATTAACTCAAGTTGTAATGTGCCAAAAAATAATTTTTCTTGCTTCAACATAATACAGATTTGAAATGAAGTAACTTTACGATATCCATATCTCTCATTCAACCAGAGAAATGATAAACTATTATTATAAACAATGTATTAGATTAAAATAAATCTATTGATTTATCAATATTGATCATTTTCCTTCTTGTGTTAGAGCAGCCGATACATAAATATTCATCGGTTGTATAATTGCTTTACAAGATAAAAAACATTAAAAAATATAAGATAGGTTCATTTATCAATAAAGCACCGTGACATATAAACGTACGCATCACAACACAAAATAAACAGTAGCCTTAAAAGTTGATAAAAAGAACGACCGTATTAATTATTTTGCGAAATCAACATAAGCTATAAGAGGAAGAATTAAGTTCTCCCCATAAAAGATTTTGAATTCTTATAGCACGAACCTAAAAACGATATTTTATGTTACCATTAAATCATTTGCTATCCAAGACAACATAAACTATCTTAAATATTCTTTTTCAAAAATCATATAATGAATAAGAAAAATCATCAAGGTCAGAGATATTTTCTACTATAATGTAGAGAGCATTCCTAAAAAAAACAGAAAACAGAACAATACATTTCCACGATGTAAAAAAGATATAAGGCCGCAATAAATTTTACAATACCAAGCCCATTCCAAAAAGTTAAAAATATAGAAGGCTTTTTAACTCTCACAAAATTGAACACACCCTCCCCATCAAATTTATGAGCAAGAGGTTTATCTACAGCCTCAATAACAACACTTTTTTCTCGTGTAGCCCAAATCTCTCTTCTTTGAGATTGATTTTCTACAAAACCTGCATGCCCCTCTACAATTTGTATAAAAAAAGAACAAACTGTATAAAAACAAATGAATGTATATAATTTTTAGATATTTTAAACATAGCTTTCCTTGCTCCTCTTTTTCTTCACTGAAAAAAATAAAAGAATATTTAAAATTAAAACCTATACATAAAAATAATATATATACTTAATCTCTGAGTGTAATATATTATTTATTAAATGTAAACACATAAAAAATAATATAATTTAAATTTGCAAACGAAACACTGATTCAGTCAAGATAAAAAAATAAGTCATGGAAAGTTTCTGAACAGCTCAGTTAAAAAATTTATTTAAAAATAAAATGGCTATAAAATCTCAGTAATACAATTGAGCTTAACCTCACATGATGAAAACTTATCAAAGTAAAATTTATGGCTATCCTCTATTCCATCAACATCACTCAAAATTTATAAGAAGATTTAAGCTCATCAAAAATATTTTTTATAATATAACAATTGATCATTGACCTATTAAATTAAAAGCCACATAGAAATATTTTTCCATTGCTATATCTTAAAATAATAAAATTATTTGACTTTTACATTGAAATAAAGATCAATAAACAATATCCCTTGAAAAAACATAGACGAGATCTCTTCTAAATGCTTTGAAATGCTAATATTTTTCAAAACAGCATAACATTTAAAACTGTCAACATAACAATAATGCTTATTGCTTATCTCAATCAGGAAAAAAGATGGAATATTGTTTAATTTATCTTTTATGCCCCCCGTAAAGAATGTCGATTAATAAAATTGGCAGCAAATAAAAACACCGCTCTAAAACACATTCATTCCCATAAATAAGCCTTAAAAGTCTATACTATTTTTCTATAAAACAGTTATAAGTTGTAAAAGAACCAACAAGAGCTCTATTTTCAAACAGAAAAGACGCTACCGAAATGGTTTTAACTTTTACTGATATATAAAGAAAAAATTCCCTAATATCTTAAAAAGGCTATCCCCCCCCCTACAGCATCAATCATCTCAAATATTGATTTTTTAAAAATAATAAAGTGAAATAAAAACGCATCGACAAAGTCGTTGAATCTTCTAATTAAATGTAAAGAGCATTTTTAAAAGAGAGATAGCACCCCCCATTATATCCCCAACACCTAAAGAAGAAACAACCGAGTAAATACCCATTGCTAGCCAAAAATCTGAACCTGAATACGCAGAAACCTTTTCTACTTTCCCAACAGCAACACCATCTTGTTCTTCAACGCCGTAAATAACAGCTCTATCCGCTCCCTTAATAACGACATTATTGTCCACTGTAGAAACAGTAACTGCCATTCTCTCTTGAAATTGGTTTTTTACAAAACTTGCATTCCCGTCTATAATTTGTGTAAAAAAAAGCATAAATAATGTGAAAATAAATGAACACACACGATTTTTAAATATTTTAAACATAGATTTTCATTTGCTCCTCTTTTTCTTCACTAAAAAAAGCGAAAGAATATTTAAATATATAAAAACCAAAAATTATATTTAATCATTAATATAATACATTATGGTATATTATATATGAGCTTATAAACAATATAATACATTGCGTACTGAATGTAAATATATAAAAATAATCTAAACTTTAAAAATAAATACTAATAATTTCAAAATAATAACAACAATATTATAAAAATTCTGAATGCTCTATTTAAGAAATTTTATTTTAAACTCAAATAACTATAAAATCTCAGTAATACAATTGAGCTTAACCTCACATGATGAAAATTTATCAAAGCAAAATTTATGGCTATCCTCTATTCCATGAACATCACTCAAAATTTATAAGAAGATTTAAGCTTATCAAAAATATTTTTTATAATATAACAATTGATCATTGACCTATTAAATTAAAAGCCACATAGAAATATTTTTCCATTGCTATATCTTAAAATAATAAAATTATTTGACTTTTACATTGAAATAAAGATCAATAAACAATATCCCTTGAAAAAACATAGACGAGATCTCTTCTAAATGCTCTGAAATGCTGATATTTCTCAAAACAGCATAACATTTAAAACTGTCAACATAACAATAATGCTTATTGCTTATCTCAATCAGGAAAAAAGATGGAATATTGTTTAATTTATCTTTTATGCCCCCCGTAAAGAATGTCGATTAATAAAATTGGCAGCAAATAAAAACACCGCTCTAAAACACATTCATTCCCATAAATAAGCCTTAAAAGTCTATACTATTTTTCTATAAAACAGTTATAAGTTGTAAAAGAACCAACAAGAGCTCTATTTTCAAACAGAAAAGACGCTACCGAAATGGTTTTAACTTTTACTGATATATAAAGAAAAAACTCCCTAATATCTTAAAAAAGGCTATTTATCCCATACAGCATGGAGTATTGAAAATTTTGATGTACAAAAATAAAAAAACACCCTTATAACATAAGCCAACCTATCAGGTTGAAAAAAACATTATAAGAAACACTAAAACTACTTAACACAAAATACAAAGAAAATTATAAAAAATGAGACGATTTCCCAAAATACTGAAAAACAACTTTCTTGCTTAACTTTCATAAAAGTTAACTTCTTTTTTTCTTCAATAGTATAGACTGCTGTCATATCTATATTTTTAGTAACGATATTTTTCTTTTTATTCGTTACAAATAATTCATTTTGAAATAGTTCAAAAGCATTCTTTACTTGATTGTCTATAAGTTGTGAAAAACAAAGAAAAAACGCTACAAAAATATATAAATAAATATTATTTTTAAATATTTTAAACACAATATTCATATTAACATATTTTTTAAATAAGAAAATAATAATTTATTTTCATAATAATAAACTATAACATATATTATAAATAATATTATTATCTATTCAATATAAATGCAAGTAAATTTTCTAAATAAAAAATTGAAATAAAAATCTGTGCTATCGTAGCCTTTGCAACAAAAAATACGTTGGTTATCCTCGCTCCATAGTAAAAAGAAGGATATATAGCTTCATCTAAAAATGCCTTTTTAAAACATAATAAAAAGTATTTTTTATTTCCTAATGGGAAGTCTTTAATCTTCTGAAATATTGACTTAATCAAAAAACAAAAAGACACGTCAAAGTACTTTACAAAAGATACCCCTCTTTAGAAGGAGTTCCCCATATTCTATCAAAAACTGTGTTCTCTTCTCTCAATAAAACCTTCACTATTTTTAATAAAGCTATCATCTTTAGAGTATCCCTATGTGATGTAAAAAATGCCTATTTGCGTTTCTCTTATAGATAGATTAAATAGTGACAGCACCTTTGATCACTTTGTCTGTATTTAATTTATCTTTTAGGCAGTAATTTATGGTATCCGATACGCCTTTTCTCGCTCTTTTACCTTTGGGCGCACACGAATATCACGGAAAACACCTTCCCTTTGAAACTGATTGGATTATTGCTGAAGCTTTTGCAAAAGCCCTCACACTACAAACAAAAGAGCAATATCATATCGCCCTTTTACCAGTTGAAAAGATTGGCTATTCTATAGAGCATATGGATGTTACAGGCACACAAAGCCTTAGTTTTTCTGAAGCGATTAATCGATGGATAAAAATTGGTGAAAATTGTTATCACAAAGGGATAAAGCGTCTTCTTCTTCTTAATGCTCACGGAGGCAATTCCCCTTTAATGAGCATTGTTGTCACCGAATTGCGAAGGCGCTTTTCCATGCTCGCAGTAGCAACAAGCTGGAGCCGTTTTGGTTTGCCACAAAATCTGATAGAACCTTCTCAACAGCATCTTGATATCCATGGCGGTTTTATCGAAACCTCTCTCATGCTTTATTTAGCCCCAGAAAAAGTTCATATGGAAAAGGCCGCAATTTTTTATAATAAACAAGCGGATATGATTGCTAATTATCGCTATTTACGCGCTTATGGTCCTCATGCCTTTGGCTGGACAATGCGTGATCTAAACACGCAAGGTGCTGCAGGAAACGCAAGCAAAGCAACAGCAAAAGCCGGTGAAGCAATCTTTTCTCACGTTCTGTCTCAGCTTCGTGATTTACTGGATGATATCAAGCGATTTAACATAAATACATGGCAATAAAGAATAATAAAAGGTCCCCTCATGGAAACGACACCTCCAAAAAAACTTCCTGTTACGGTTCTCACAGGCTATCTTGGTGCCGGAAAAACCACGCTTCTCAACCGCATTCTCAGTGAAAATCATGGCAAACGTTATGCCGTCATTGTCAATGAATTTGGTGAAATTGGCATTGATAATGACCTGATCATTGAATCCGATGAAGAAATTTATGAAATGAATAACGGCTGTGTTTGCTGCACTGTACGTGGTGATCTCATTCGCATTCTGGAAAGCCTAATGCAACGTTCTCATCGATTTGATGCGATTATTATAGAAACAACAGGACTGGCTGATCCCGTTCCAGTTGCCCAAACTTTTTTCATGGATGATACGGTCCATGAAAAAACAATGCTCGACAGTGTCATCGCGGTCGTTGATGCAAAACATTTACCCTCTCAACTAAAAACAAGTCGTGAAGTTGAAGAACAAATTGCCTTTGCAGATATCATTCTTTTAAATAAGGTTGATCTTATCACGGACCAAGAACGTGCCCATGCTGAATCTCTTATTCTGGCCATCAATCCTCGCGCTATACTCTATACAACACAGCGCACCAATATTTCTCTTGATAAACTCCTCAATCGTGGTTTTTTTGATCTCCAACAAACACTAGACCATGATCCTCATTTTCTTGATCATGGAGATACAGACCAACATGACGACCATGTGTGTGGTCCAGATTGCCATCATGACCATCATCACACATCTCCCATTCATGATATTACCATCACTTCTATAAGTTTAAAAACAGGTTCCCTTCAACCAGAAAAGTTTTTTCCTTGGATCCAACAAATTACGCAACAACAAGGACCTGATATCTTGCGTCTTAAAGGCATTATTGCCTTTCAAGGAGACGATGATCGTTATGTCATTCAAGGCATCCATATGCTTCTTGAGGGACAACATCAACGCCCATGGCGTGAAGATGAAAAACGAGAAAGCCGCCTTGTTTTTATCGGGCGCTCTCTTGATGCTAAAAAATTAAAAACTGGTTTTGAAAATTGTGCATAAAATGAGTGACAATGCCAAACATTATCCATTATGATCTCCAAAGTTACTGCCTTTCCTGCGGTTTTATAGGCAATAAACCAGCCTTTGTTTCTGTGGAAGGCTTGATTGTTTTTTTAACCCCTACCCCACAAACCGTTGAAGTTCACCAAGGAATAATTTCAAGCCATTTTTCCCATGACAATACCGCAATCATTACCGGTGGAGAAGACGGAAAGGTCTGTCAAACAACAGAAGGTGGTCACATAGAACTGCTCAGTCAAAAAGAACGCAAATGGATAAACAACGTTGCTTTTGGTCCCCAAAGAGCTTTTGCCTTTTCCTCCTCACGTCTTGCATTTGTGCATGTGGGCAAAGAATACCAAGAGCTTACACATGAACGCAGTGTAGAAGGTCTAGCATTTGCCCCAAAAGGTTTACGGCTTGCCGTTGCCCATTACAATGGGGTTACACTTCATTGGTTATCGACGCAAACATCTCCCACCACATTGGTATGGAAAGGCGCGCATTGTGGCGTTACCTTTTCACCAGACAACCGCTATGTCATTTCTACGATGCAAGAAAACGCCTTGCACGGCTGGCGTCTTACCGATCATCAACATTTACGGATGAGTGGCTATCCAAGCAAAGTCAAAAGCTGGTCTTGGAGTGCCAAAGGAAAATGGCTGGCAACATCAGGTGCCTCTGCGGCAATTGTTTGGCCCTTTCATACAAAAGACGGTCCCATGGGAAAAACACCCCTCGAACTTGGAACACGAGCAAATGCCCTTGTTAGCACCGTTTCATGCCATCCAAGCCAAGAAATTGTCGCCATAGGTTTCAGTGATGGAATGATTTTAGCGGCACATTTTCGTGATGGAAAAGAAGCCCTTCTGAAAGGGTATGGAAAAAGCGCTATCTCAGCACTCAATTGGGATCAAACAGGGCACAATCTCACCTTCGGCAGCGAAAATGGTGAATGTGGTATGATCAATATCACTGATTAAGCCAAGCACCAACAAGCACAGCCATCACCCATAAAAATACCCACGCAATCTTCCACGAAAACTTAGCCCCGCGTATCCCTAAAGCGCGTAGAAATTCCAAACACCCTCCCCCTCAAAAAATCCCAAAAAACTCTTCATATTCATCGAATATCATTAATTCTCCTCCCTTTAGACAAGAAAAGTCTTTAAACATATTTTGGGGTCTTGTAACATTGTTCCCTTCAGACAAGAATCCCCCCAAGACCGAACCACCCGATCGCTTATAAAGCCATCTCTCTTTATAATAACCTATGCCATAGGACTGCACGCACCCATAAAAGCACTTTTTTAAATTTCAGCAAAATAAAGCTTATATTATCATCTAAAAGGCTTTTTTATTTCTACGATTAGAAGAAGAAAACTCAATATTATTTTCCTCAATAAAATTTTTTGACCTCTGCTCCAAGCTTCAAAGAACAAAGCTCTCTACTAATCCTGATTGACAATCCAACTTCTTATCTAGACATATCAAATTGGTCTAAAAAGAGGTCAAATTGGTTTATAAAAAGTGCTCATTATTTTACTGCTCAAGTGAAAACGCTTAAAATCATAAAATGCTCTTATCTCAAATCTGTTTATACTGAACAAATCAAAAATATTTGTTTGCACATGACAAACAGGGGAAGCCCGTGTAGACAAAAAACATTTAGGAAAAGATTAAAAATACTTCTTAGAAACACTTTAGAATAATAAAGTCTACAGCAATATTGGAAGCTGGAAAATAGAGTAATGCTGCCTACTTATTACAGCAATGAAAACAGCAAATTATATCCTATCAAAACTCTTTTAACGTTTATCATTGGCAAAAAAGAAAAAATATCCCTAAAAACACGACAAAACATCCTTTACTTTTTATGATAATATGACCTCAAATTCTCTCGGCCTTTTCTAAAAAGATAAGCATTTATCTAAAATACCCAAGTAAACATCCTAAAAATAAAACAAATAATATGCATATTGACTGCTATAAACGTGAATACAGTTTATGTTTTCTGCTTATCTAAAACAAAATTTAGACGTTTGATCTACAAAAGTTAATAAAGAAACGAACAAAAATAATGATAACAACTCTCAAGAAAAAACACCTAAAAGCAATTCTCATCCTAATTTATGAACAAAACAATCATCAATACCGCCTCATTTGAAATGATTACACCACAAGCATTCAAGCTTCTCACATTCATAATGAAACCTGTCCTTATATCATAACATCAAAAATTTTAGAAAAATTCCCCATCACCTAAAAAAATATTTTAAGTATCTTTAATCTATAAATTAAAGAAATCATTTATTGTAACCTTGTATATCAAACAATTACTATATTAATGAGTTTTAATATATTAAAAAGGCAGAAAAATCGTCTGCCTTTTATATAAAAGCACACAGTAGATCTCTTTTAAAAAAGATGGCGCAATCCGGCAGAAAAACTCGCCCCAGAAAAACCAACTTTCTTAAGTCTATGTTGATAAGTAACATCCCCTTGAAGGAAAAGTTTTGATGAGAGACGCGCATTAAATCCAAGCCCTACTTCCAAAGAAGAACCAAAAGCACCTAACTGGAAATCATTTTTAAAAGAAACAAATTGCTTATCTTCAAAACTATGCAAATAAAAAAGCTTACTATAAAAAGAAACCTTACGTCCCTCTTCCAAAACACCTAGCGTCTTGCTTAAACGCCCACCAATACGCCCCACCCACTGATGAAATTTTCCTAAATCAACATCAATATTATCAACATCATACGCCTGATGAAACTGAAGATGCTGATAAACAACCTGAACCTGTGGATCAAATACAACACCTTTAGAGCCTATTGAAAACGTTTTGCCACTCGTTAAAGAACCACTAAACTGCTTTCCCTTTAATGCCAAAACTTTGCCCCGTGCAAGCGTCAAAACATCTCCTCTAAACAGACCATACGATAATATCCCATCCATATAAAGACCCGTATCATGCTGCAAACTTCCATAAGCAGCAACAGACCATTTATCAAATGAACTCTTTTTACTATGTTCAACATCTTGAGGATGCAGAGAAAAGATTCCATAATTTCCCAAAACCCCAAACAATGTACGACTGTATAAATTCTCAATCTTGTTTAACAAAACACCAGCCTCCAACGCCGTATAATCGGATTCAGCGCCATAGCCATATTCAACAGCGGATAAATTGGAAGTATAATGATGGCTACCCCCATAAGCATGCAGAAAAAAGGCTGTGTTTTTCTCATCTTTTCCAGAGGAATAAAAAGTATTCCGCATTGTCTCCAACTTCTTATTGTGCGCGGCCATCTCCATCAAACCCGTATGGAATAAAGTATTGGGTAAAAGAAGATATGTTGGCAATTGAGGAACAACAGCTCTCATTCCTTGTTCAGGCTGAACATCAAACGGCATAGGAAGATTAGATGAAGCATCCAAAGGGTCAGAGGACGTAGAAGGCTGTGGTTCAACTTGTGCAGAAGGAGGAGCAACAGAATCCGTAGATGAAGGAGATATAGGAACAGACAGCTCAGAGGGCAGAGTCTCATCAGAAGAAGTTTCAACTGGAACAGCAGGCATAGGTTGCTCAGCAGAAGAATTCTCTGGAATCGTTGGTACAGAAGGAATCTCAGACGGAACAGGTTGTGAAGGAGTAAGCGTAGAATCCGTGAGGGTAGATGTTTCAGACGATTCAGATTCTTCCGGCAAAGAAGATGTAGAGGGTATAAGCGCAGGTCCAACAGAAGATTGTTCAGGCGAAATAGTCTCTGTTGGTTGCTCAGAAGGGATCATTTCTGCTTCGGATACAGAATCCGTAGATGAAGGAGATACAGGAACAGACAGCTCAGAGGGAAGAGTCTCATCAGAAGAAGTTTCAACTGGAACAGCAGGCATAGGTTGCTCAGTAGAAGAATTCTCTGGAACAGTTGGTACAGAAGGAATCTCAGACGGAACAGGTTGAGAAGGAGTAAGCGTAGAATCCGTGAAGGTAGATGCTTCAGAAGGTTCAGATTCTTCCGGCAAAGAAAATGTAGAGGGTATAAGCGCAGGCCCAACAGAAGATTGTTCAGACGAAATAGTCTCTGTTGGTTGTTCAGAAGGTATCGTTTCTGCTTCAGAAGAGGATAGAATTGTAGACATCGGCTTAGAAGCAGATTCAGAAGAATCTAACTCAGGATCAATATAAACACTTTCGAGACGAAAATCCCAAAAATCTCCTTCCCCTGCAACCAATCTATTCTTTGGATCTGCTTTCCCAGAAGAAGAACCTGGACCATAACCGCGAAGTTTATATTGATAAGGTAAACCGTCTATTGTAACATAATTATTGTTTAATTTAAAAGAATCTTCTTTTGCTTTCCCAGAAACCTGAACAAGTGAAATGCTATTGCTTCCTTCATCGTCTGCTTTCTCTTCTGAAGTTTTGGAAAAGTTTTGCATCACGAGCAGTGTAGTGCCGTAAACATCGCCATCGATCAAAATGCGATCGGTTTTTTGACAATCAAATAAGCCATCATTATTTACAAACGCACACATCTTAATCTGTACATTACCCTCCGCTCTGTATACCTTCTGGTGTGCGAAGGGCCCGATGCGCAATGTTTGATAACCACTGGATACATCTCGTTTGAAAACAAGAGTACTATCAGAAAGACTCACAGATGAAATAGAGGAATCTATAAAATCGAAATCTTGTAAATCTTCATGTTTTCTTTTTGTTAAAAACCATGTTGAGCCATGCTCTAACTGTAAAGTAGCCTTAGCCGTATCCCCTATACGGATACCTCCTTCAAGTGAAGAAGAGTGAGCTTTAATAGATATAAAAGAGTTATTTTCAGCTTTTAATAATAAATCACCAGAAATCGTTGTTCCTTCTGATAACTCAAGAGAACCGCTAGCTCCAAAACCGTCTTGCCCAGTAGCATAAATAGCCGTACCATCTGGAACTGTGAAAGTTGTCTTTTTTAAACGAACAGACGCCATTTCCGTAGTAGTTCTTGTCGGTTCTAAAATACTTGTATGTCCGGAATATGTCGCCACTGTGTTTGGATCTAATAGATTAAAATATAGACCATAAGCCTCCTTTCCCTGCACAGAAATATTTGAGCGCTCAATCTTAATGTCTGTATTCTTTAAAGTACCTGATAGATCTTGCTCTTGAAGAAGCTGATCTTTATTATTTAGATAACCTGAAAAATTTTTAATCAAGAAGCCATGCATATCCGTAAGCTGAAGAGAACTATTCCTCAAATGAACCTCACCACCTTGAAACACCTCAAAAGCTTCTGGTAATGGACTCGCAGCTCCCCCCTCAACGACAACAGTCTCTTTTTTTCCTTCTCCTTTAACCGTAAGGTTATCGAGAAGATATTTTCCCCCGAACTTTGTTGAAAATAAGCTTCCCTCTTGAGAAGTAACTGTACTACCTGCTATCCTAACATATGCATTTAATTCACTAACAAAACCGATCTTTTTTGTCTGCAAATTATCTGGCTCAATCTCAACATTTACCCGAACTAAAGCAACATCTGCCTTTTCCCCCGACGCATAAACAATATGCCCTCTCCCCTTAATCGATCCGTCTGTCATACTAACAACGGCATCCTGAACACGAAAACCGGATACGCCTGTAAAGTTTGAATTCTTTAGAACAAGCTTTGCCCCATCCTTTACATATGCACCATATGTAAATATTTGATCTATGTTATCACTCGTAACAGTATTATCACCTATAACAGTTATCTGAGAAGCATCCACAACAGTTCCTGTTGTTTCTAGAGATATAGCTGCACGAGGCGTAGTACTAGGAGAGCTATCTTGAGAAATTTTTAAATGATAAGTTTTATCTTGAAGCGTGTGCTTTTTACCATCATTACATATATAAAAACTCTCTGTTTCATCACAGAGAGCTTCAGAATTATTAGGATTTGCATTAATATTCGTGGTTGGTAAAAAAGAAACTATAGCCGTTGTAACAAATAAAAATCTATAATCTTTCAATATATTAACCATGGCATTACCAATTTTCCCTTCTCCCCCCTCACTAAAACAGAAAACACTTACAATAATGCTAAATTAAACATACAGATAATATGAAGTAATAAATCTTTAATATTTACTTATATTTCATACAATATTTTATAGTTTATGTAAAATACTTTGTAATTTATGTAAAAACTACCTTATATTTCATAAGCGCTTAAAAATGGTAGCGAAGGTCACCAGAAAAGTTTATTCCAGAAAAACCAGCCTTATTAAGTTTATGCTGATAGACAAAACCCTCATGCAGAGAAAAGTGTGGAGACAATTTTGCATTAAAACCTAATCTAATTTCCAAAGAAGAACCAAAGGCACCTAACTGGAAATCATTTTTAAAATAAACAAATTGCTTATCTTCAAAACTATGCAAATAAAAAATCTTACTATAAAAAGAAACCTCACGTCCCTCTTCCAAAACACCTAGCGTCTTGCTTAAACGCCCACCAACACGCCCCACCCATTGATGAAATTTTCCTAAATCAACATCAATATTATCAATATCATACGCCTGATGAAACTGAAGATGCTGATAAACAACCTGAACCTATGGATCAAAAACAAATCCCTTATGTACTGTTTCAAATGATTTCCCTACAACCAATGAAGCACTCAAAGGTGTTCCCTTCAATGTTGCTGTTTTACCTCGCTCACGTGTGAGAACATCTCCTTTAAATAAGCCATAGGAAAGAAGGCTATCGACATAAAAGCCTGTATCATGCTGCATACTGCCATAGGCTGTCATAGACCATTTATCAAAGGCACTCTTTTTGCTTTCTTCAACATCTTGAGGCTGTAGAGAAATTTTTCCATAGTTCCCCATTATTCCAAAGCTCAAAGTATGATGTGTATCCACAATCGTATTAAGCAACACACCAGCCTTTATAGCGTTATAATTCAAATTACCCCCATAGCCATATTCAAGCGTAGACAGATCAGAAACATAATGATAATTTCCACCGTAACCTTGCGCAAAAAGTGCAAGATTTTTATCATTTTCTCCCAAAGTTCCAGTAGTACTACGCAATGTTTCCAGCTGTTTATTGTGATTATTCATATCCATCAAGCCAACCTGAAACAAAGTATTCGGCAACAATAGATATGTTGGAACTTGTGGAACAACAGCTTTAACACCTTCTTCAGAATAATGAGCAGTATCATGACCCGCTAAAACATTAGCATGAGGAACCTGAGAACTTAAAGAACGAGAGGCGCGAGAACGAGAGACAACTTTCTTCGCTTTTAAAAGGCCCTCGACATGTTCAGCTTCAAGTCGGTAATCCCAAAAGTCGCCACTATACTCTACCGATGTTCCTTTAGCTAATTTGTTTTCACTTTTTGCTTTTCCATGAGAAAACGTTGGACTATAAGCACGGAGACTGTATCGATAAGGTATCCCTCTTAAAGCGACATACGTAGTTGCCAGTTTAAAAGAATCTTCCGCTGCCTTTCCATAAACCCGTACAATTGAAGTACTGTTACTATTATTATTTTGCTCATTTTTTCCACCGTTCTTTTTCTTCCATGAAACGACAGCAGGGTTTATAATGTGCACCTTGGTTTTTCCATACACATCACCATAGATCACAAGTTGATCAGCTTTTATATTTTTGTTTTCACCATTTGCAACAATATGTGCATTAACAAGAAGGCGTACATCCCCTCCCGCAACATAAGCATAATCTAAGCCATTATCATCACTCAAGCTGCCAATGTGAAGGGTCTGATAATGACCACCTCTTGGTTGCTTAAAGAAAATTGAACTATCAATAACCCTTACAAAGAAAACTGATGAATCATACTCCTTATCAGTTTTCCCTGATGTCACTGTCCAAGGTGTCACTGTCCATCGCGATTGATTAGATAACTCAACTTCAGCATAAGAGCCTTTCTCAACCCGTGCTCCCCCTCTCAAAAAAGACCCATTAGCATCAAGCGCAACAAATGAATTACTTTTAACATCTAATAACAAATCTGCAAAGATTTTTGAGTTTTCAAAAGAAACCAGAGACATGAGATTATCCTCCAACTTAAGTGATCTTTCTTGAAAAACCGGCTCTGCACTTTCAATCACTATACCATGAACATCTGTAACATTAACATGGCCATGATCAACGTAGAGAAAACCGCCCTGCTTCACACCAAACACAGATTGAGATATCTTACCACTATTATCTTTTTTCTTTTCACCATTTCCTTTAACAGACAGCATCTTAAAAGAACAGTTCTCGCCTTTTAACACAATCACGGCTGATGCAATCTTCTCAGAGTTATTAAATTCCAAAGTCCCACTCTTTTGTGAAGAAGTCGTTTTTTCTCACCTTTTCCCAGTTCAATAGCTGTATTATTAGATTGGGATATAGAACCAAGATTCTTAGCACTTGCATCCAATTCTGGTACATATACTTGATCGTTCATTTTTAATTGATCGCTCTGTTTGAAAGTCTCAATTTTATCAACAACATCACATGGATAGACTTTTAAAAGAGAATTACACGAAGGTTTTTCTTGTGTATTATCCTTTGCATTTACATCTATATTATGCGCAAAAAGTAAAACAGAGCTCGTAAGAGCACACAAACATACATGGCGCTTCAATACATTAATCATAATTTATTCTAAACTTTTCTTGTTTTATCTTCATCGAGAACTGAAAAGACACATCTGGCGCATCTACAGGTTGTTACTATTATGTATTATTCGCGTAGATTGTTTTTGTATTATATGTAAAGCATAGGAACAGAAAAACAATACAACAAAGTCTCTATTTGTGCTTATTGCTCGCACAAAGGATGTATTAAAGAAAAATGCAATTAAAAATGATAGCTTAATCCACCAGAAAAATACGTTCCAGAAAAGCCAGACTTTGTAAATTTATGCTAATAAATTAGATCGCTATAAAAAGTAATTTTTACAGATAATTGCGAATAAACACCAATTCCAGCTTCTAAAGAAGAGCCCAAAAAACAAGCTGGAAAGCATTTTTAAAATACACAAATTGTTTATCATTAAAACTACGAATGAAATAAAACTTACCATAGAATGAAAGAAGCTGTGCCTCTTTCATAAAGGTCAGTGTTTTGGTTAAATGTCCACCAACACGCACTCCCCAATAATCCAACCTTTGCATATCAATATTAAAATTATCAATATCACGAATCTTATGAAACTGGAGATTTTGATAAACAAATTGGACCTGCGGTTCAAAAATAAAACCTCGACAACCTACTATAAATATCTTGCCAGCCGTTAAGGAAAAATTTAAGGGCTTTCCTCTTAATGCAGCCGTTTTACCTCGCTCTGTTATCAGAATATTTCTAAACAGACCATAAGAGAAGAGACTATCCATATAAAGACCCGTATCATGCTGCATGCCGCCATATACTGTAAGGGACCATTTATCAAATATAATTTCTTGACGTTGTTTCACCTCTCGAGATCGCAAAGAAAGTTTGGCATAACTTCCTATAATCCCAAAGAATGTTGTACTGTATGCAGTTTCAATTTTTTTGAATAAAGTACCTGCCTCTAGTGCATTATAATCAAGGTCACCTCCAGATCCATATTCAAGTGAAGACAAATGTGAAATATAATAATGATATCCACCGTAACCGTGCAAAAATAAAACGGGATTTTCATTGTTTTTCAGCAACAAATGAGAAAAAGTTCGCAGTGTTTGCATCTACTCATTTTGATTACTGATATCCATCAACCCAGTATGAAATAAGGTATTTAGCACAAGAATATAGGTAAAAAACTGTGGAGCAGAAGAAACTCAAAAACAGGGGATGTAACAGGTCAATCAGATGCAGGAGGAATAACAACAGAAGGAGTATAAGAAACAGGTGGAGGAACAAATAGACCGGACGCAGAGGGAACAACAGAAGAAGTAGGAGGCACAGATGGTGAGGCAAAAGAGCAAATGTCGGCACAACTGGATGAGATTTAAGAATAGTAAGTCTAACAGGTGTAAGAGAGGATGGAGAAGAAACAAGAAGTGAATTTTGAACATCCCGCATAAAAACATTAGGAGTATCCAATGTGAGCAGAAAAAGAGCATCAGATGAATCTAAAGGAGAAGAAGAACTTGATTCCTGAGTTTTTTCTCTAAAGTTAGAATCAATAGACTTTCCCTTATCTCCAGTAATATGAGGATGAGTTTTAGAAAAAGAAGGATGTTCATCAAAAGTAGGAGAAACAACATCAATAACAGGAACAACTTTAGTGGACTCAAAAGAGAAAAGATCAACGAACTAACTTTCGAGGCTAAAATCCCAAAATATTCCAGTATTTTTAGCACTCTTTGATTGGCGTATGCCAGCTCCTAAAACAGAGCTTGGACCATAGCTCTTAAGACGATACAGATAGGGAGAGTCATTAAGTATAACATATCCCCCCCCTTTAACTGTAAAGAATCTTCAGAGACTTGTCCATAAACCTGAACAATAGAAATCCCCTGATTATTACCGCCCTCTCCCATCAATGCTCCTAGATTTCCAAGAACCCTATAGACATGAATTGTTATTTTTCCTTCAAGATCACCATTGATTAAAAGTCGATCAGTTTTTTTGCGCTTTATAGACAGTTCTTAATCCTTTTCCGATAAGAAGTATCTGATAAACATCTGTTGTTTTGGACTTTAATTCTTCAAAAATAAGAGAACTATCTATAAATTCGACCAATGAAATAGAAGAATAATCTTTTAACATAGAACCAAAAATAGCAGAATTTGGTAATTGTCCGTATTTTGATCGCGATAAAATCCACTTTGAATCATTTTTTAACGCTATCTTGGCTGTCAAACTTTCATCTACATATGCGCTTTCTTGCAAGTCAATATATTGATTTATAATAATATAACATTATTCATGTTGAATGAGACCCTCGAATATCGTAAGATTCTCTCATTTCAAATCTGTTTATTTTGAATCCATCAAAACCATTCGTCTGCACGTTACAAGCGGGATGAGTGTGTGGATAAAAACTCTTAAGAAAGGACTAAAAAGGCTCTTATGAAGAGTCTTATGTGCCAAGGGATGATCCGCAGGGAGCTGGTAAAGTGGGAGATGGTGCCGGCTTGCTTCTTCACAAACGTAGAGATGGAGGTGCTCAATGGATTTACCGTTATACTATTCACGAGCACCGTCGCGAAATGGGTTTGGGTGCCTTAAGAGATGTCTCTTCAAAACAAACCCGTGAATTGGCAAGGTAGAAGCATCAGCTTCAATCTTAATATTGAAACGTTCAATAGCTTTCAGGAGTCAATCGCCAGAAACTGTTGAATTTTGTAAGAGATTAACAATGCTTTTGAATTGGCGACTATAAATAGCCGTACTTTCTGGAACCATAAAGGTTTTCTTGGTTAAATAGACAGCCCCTTTTTCCAAGTATAATTGTTTTTTTATCATTCAAAAAAGCTTGCCAAAAAAGTGCATGCCATGAAATGCATTCCCTCTCACAAAAACATTAGAATATTTGATATGCGCAGCATTATGATTATTTTCCTGCACTACAATGCCATGAGTATGGTTAACATTAACGTTGCCCTTATGGAAATTAATCATACCTTTCCCCTGAAGCATATTAAAAGCAGAAGCTTCACGATGTATATTTATCGCCTTTTTTCCCTTTTTGGTAATAGAAACACCCGCTAAATTAATTTTTTTACCTCCTCCTATTTGGACACCAATACCATCAGTAAAGTCAATTTTTTCTTCTTTTATAGACGTTTTGGCTCCATTATGACTCACAAGACCTCTCGCATCAGCCGGTATCCTAATCTCTGTTTTGGCCAAAAAAACAAACGACTTCTCACTCGAAACGCTAATCCCCACTCTGGTTGCTTTAATTACCCCTTCCTGTACCTCAAAGGCACCATCCTCATCAATATCAGCCCCTATCGACACGTCTGTTTAACATGGAAGCAAAGAGAAAAACGCCTCCTCCTTTGGAGGCCTTTACACCTGTTATCCAAGCACCTTTTTCTAAATGGCCATTTGTATTCGAAACACCGTTAATGATTATAACCTTTCCTTCAACGGCTGTATCTTCTCCTGATACTTCTAAAGCTGCATCCAAACTTTTACCCGTGAGTTGATAAGTTTTTTGGGAAATTTCATGTATTTTACCATCATTATAATGATAAAATACAGCACTTTCGTTACAGGAATATCGCTTCTTCTGAAAAGAAACTTCACCGGCATCAGCATGGTTTACAAAGAAAAAGTAACTGTTGTAAAATGACATAAAGAGAGATGATTTTTAAGCATAATTTTCTACCAACTTTCTTCCCCTTCTCTAAAAACAAGAAAATACGCCTTCCGTTTAATAAAGTTGATTGCATGCATTAAAGTACATTTGGTATTTTAAATATCCACTATAACGCTCGTGTAAAGCTAAAATCTAAAAATATCACAACTTAAGATTGTTCTTTTATAAAAACACGTAAAATAGGGATAATAAATCCCCCACCCCCAAAGTCGTAATCTTAAGAGAATTTATAAATTTATACGAAAGGAAATGACATATCACCTCACACTTTATGTTCATCGCGTTCTTTAATAGAGGCATAACCATCACATAAAACAAAACATCCCAAACACAATATCCGTATATTATCAATATACGGACTTATTTTAAAGACCCCCTTAAACGCATCGAAACTCGTTTCGCGATAGCGCTCCCGTAAAGGATATAATGATAAATTCAAAATTCATTGAACATCCCATCTTTATACACATGCATAAGCAAACCGGCACCATCTCCCACTTTGCCAGCCCACAAATGTGACAACAGCCCTTAGCACTTGAGACGCTTCATAAAAAGGAATTTTGACTCCTTTCTTATCCAGTTTTTATCTACATGGATCTCCTCACTTTTAACGTGTAAATGAATGGTTTTGATTAATTCAACGTAGAACAGTTTTGAAATGAGAGGATCTCACGATATTTCGTATTTCTCATTCAATATAAAAAAACAACATAAAAGACAAAGACTGGAAACTACAAAGCCTTATCTCCTCTCTCAAAAAGAAGAAAACATACTCATACAAAAAACATTTTTTAAAAGCTTATTTTCAAAGTTGCCAACACATCAATAAAAAATTAACCCAAAAGGTGATCATTCTAGAAACGATACCGCAATCCACCCGAAAAACTGGTTCCAGAAAAACCAGCTTTCGTTAGCTTGTGCTGATAAACCAAATCACCGTGAAGTGCAAACTGTTCAGACAATTGGGCATTAAAGCCTACGCCAGTTTCTAATGAAGAGCCAAAAGCTCCAAGTTGAAAAGCATCTTTAAAATGCACAAATCGTTTTGCTTCAAAACCATGAGCAAGATGAAGCTTACCATAGAAAGAAACAACTTGAGACTCATCAGTGGCAACCAGCATCTTTGTTAAACGCCCTCCAACACGCCCCACCCACTGATGAAGCTTACCAAGATCAATATCAAAGCCATCCACATCACGCGCCTTATTGAATTGAAGATATTGATAAACAACCTGAACTTGCGGATCAAAAACAAAACCGTCCTCTCCTACCATAAATGTTTTACCAGACGTCAAGGAAGCACTTAAAGGATTTCCCTTTAATGTTGCTGTTTTACCCCGCGCTGTTGTCTGAACATCACCCTTAAATAAACCGTAAGATACAAGACCATCAACGTAAAAACCTGCATCATTCTGCATACCACCATAGGCTGCAACAGACCATTTATCAAAGGTACTTTTTTGACTCTGTTCAACATTTAAAGGATGTAAAGAAAATTTCTCATAAGACCCCATAACCCCAAAAGAAGTGGTTCCATACATATTTTCGACTGCTTTGAGCAAAATACCTGCCTCCATGGCATTATAAGAAAGCTCGCCGCCATAACCATATTCAAGTGCAGAAAGATTTGAAGTATAACGATGGTTACCACCATAACCACGCACAAAAAAGAAAGGATTTTCACGGCTTTCTAACAAGCCGCCAGCTGCAGTTCGCAAAGCTTCCAACCGCTTATTCTGATTGCTAACATTCATCAAACCAACATGAAATAAAGCATTAGGTAAAAGAAGATAAGTCGGAACCTGCGGAACAACAGCCTTAACTTCCGGCTTAGGATGTGGTTCCGGAGATGGGGGAGGCGTTGGGCCAGGGCCTGGTTCAGGTTCAGGTTCAGGTTTAACATCATCCATAAGCCGGCTTTCGAGACGAAAATCCCAAAACTCTCCATTCCCTTCAATTAATCTTTGATCAGAGTCTGCTTTTCCTAAATCAGACTCTGGACCATAAGCATAAAGCTTATACTGATAAGGCGTATGACCCAATGCCACATAACCACCATCTAATTGAAAAGAATCTTTCTCTGCCTTTCCATAAACCTGAATGACTGAAATCCCTTGATTATTTCCACCACTGCCGGTGTGTTCTCCTGGACTATCTGAAACAGCACGGACATGAACCATCGTTTCTCCAGAAACATCACCATGGATCAAAACGCGATCCGTCTTTTGCTGATCAAGAGCACCACCGCTATTCAAGTATGTGTTAAGATAAATATGTGCGCCATCTTGCGCCTTATAAACTTCACCCTTTCCCTTTCCAATACGAAGAGTTTGATAATCATAAGTCGAAGCAGATTTCAGTTTTTTAAAATTAATAGAGCTCTCACCCATAAGACTGACAAATGAAATAGAGGAATGATTTGCATAACCACTCTCAATTTGATCTCTCTGCAGACTTTGTTGTAAAATCCACGTAGAGCCATTGCTCAAATAAAGTTCAACGTTAGAGTTTTTATCAACATCAGAGCCGCCTTTAAGAGTAGAAGCATCAGCCAAAACCATCACAGATGCACCTTTTTCAGCTTTTAACAATGTCTTTCCTGAAATACTGCCTTGCATTAAACTAATAACACCAAAAGTAGCATCTTTACTATAAATAGCCGTACTTTCGGGAGTAGAAAATATCGTTCTCACCAAATTAACAACTTCCAGTCTACGTGGTTTTTTTTCTCTCTCTGGTGAAAACTCTTCTTGAAGGTTGTAGCCCGGCAACGGCTTTTCACCTTTAAAATATATACCATAAGATTGATCTCCATTCACTCTAACAGAAGAAGAATGAATATTAACCATTATCATACGGTCACGTTTAGACAAATTCTCAGGTAATGGAATTAAAGTCTCATCTAGAATTGGATTTTCATCTGCTAGAATTGAATTTGAAGTACGGACCGTATTCTCTGATAATATGCCATGCACATTCTCAACCTCAATAATTCCCTTAAAATTAACAGAACCCCCGAAATCCATGAGAAAAACCGCATGATTTTGACCTTTGCTACCCTTTCCAGTAATTTTAACATCATCGAGCATAATCTTTCCATTTAATGTCGAAGAAATCCCATGACTATTCATAAAATCAATGGATCCACCGTTCATTTCAATTTTTGCACCACCATAATTATAAAGACTTGCCTTCCCACTATTCGTTTTAATTTCTGTATCTTTCAACATAACATACGTTGGCTTTCCTATTGCTTGAACAGCCATAGCACTCCCATTAATAATCCCACGCTCCACTTTAATCTCTCCATTACTCGCATGAAGAGCTACTGGCTTTCCCTCTTGAATTGCTGCCTCATTCTGGAAAGTAAAATCAGTCAAAGTAATTTGTCCACCCTCTGATACAGACACACCACGTGTCAAAGATTTATTAGAATCTTCACTACCAACAGTGACATTTTTCCCTTTGACTTTTGCATTCTTCCCTTTTACCGTTATAGCAACTTTAGAGGGATACCGAGAAGCATTGTTTTTTGTAATCTTATAAGATTTGTTATCAATTGTGCCCTCTCCACAATCATCGCACAAATAATATAACCCATCATAGAGCACCAACTTTCTGCGAACCTTGTCATATCTATAAATATACTTACCATCTTCCTTATCCCCACCCTCTCCACTAAGAGGGCGCTCATTATTATTCCCCCCAAGAGAACCACCACTGATACTCCCTCCCCCACCACCACTGCCAGGAACAGAGATTATATCAGACCTTCCTCCTTCCGCTCCATCAAGTGGGCGCTCATTATTATTTCCGCTAAGAGAACCACCACTTCCACTAATAAAGCCATTTCCACTGATATGACCCGAAAGATTAATACTATGACCATCAACACTAACATTAGCATTAACATCGATATCATTTTCATCAACACTGATATTACCACGTAAGCTTCCCATTAGAACACTCCCAGAGCTGAGAATCCCTCCCTCCCGAGAAAGCATACTAGAAAATATCGGGGGCATCGGGCTCACAGTGATTTTATACTCCGCACCATCACTTCCCATCCTATTCACAGCGATCGCTATTCCATTTTGGAGAAAAGAAAGGATAGCTGTCGTACAAACACATAAACATACATGATTTCTAAACACTTTAATCATAGTTCCCTCGAAACTTTTCTTCCCCTCTCATTGAAAGTAAAAGCATTCGAAAAACTGCCGCTCTGCACCTAAAATATGGACGGTGTAACCATTAAGACATGTCTCTCATGCTCATCTAAACCGTGTCATGAATTATCCTAATAAACTTGCCAGTAACTCTATGAGCTCTCCACATAAAACTATCTATAAGAGAATAACGGCACAACACACTTTATGAGTGTATAATGCATTCTGTATTTCGTGTAAAGAAAAATTAAACCTGTAAGTGCAATTAATTAAATGCGCAACTTATCATTGTGATTTTTAAAAAATTACGCCACAACCAGATGAATAAAAAAAATAATTAAAATCAGAGAAAAAAGCTTTAAAAAAACAAGCTTTAAAAAGCATCAAATATTATATTAGATGATATCAATACAGTATCTAAAAAGATAACATAACACATACTGGACTCCTGCACGCTTAAAAGCCCATGCAAGTGAGTCACTTTATCATTCATCAGCAGCACAAATTTTAAGATTTTTTTCAAAAAATGCGCTTTAGCATAGAAAAATGTACTCATGCGCACAATGCGCACAATACGCACAATAAAAGATGTCTTCTTATTCATATCAAAAAGACGAGAAATTTTTAAGAACAACACACGTTGTTATAAAGAAAAAAGGCAGCACACTGTGCTGCCTTTTCTAAAAAAATACATCCTGTACTTTATATTAGAACTGATAACGTAATCCTCCGGAGAAACTTGTTCCAGAAAAACCACCTTTACTCAACTTATGTTGATAAACCAAATCCCCATAAAACGAGATTTTTTCAGATAAGCGGGCATTAAGCCCCAATCCAGCCTCTAATGAAGAACCAAATGCTCCTAACTTGAAAGCATCATTGAAACGCACAGACTGTTTTTCTCCAAAACCATGAGCAAAATGAAGCTTACCATAGAAAGAAACATCACGATCCTTTTCAGATGCAGCAAGAGTCTTCGTTAAGCGCCCACCAACACGTGCCACCCATTGATTAAGATTACCCATTTCAATATCAAAATTATCAATATCATGGGCCTTATTGAATTGGAGATGCTGATAAACAACCTGAACCTGCGGATCAAAGACAAAGCCTTCATACCCTGTGGTAATTTTCTGTCCGCCCATCAATGAAACACTCAAAGGATATCCCTGCAATGTTGCTGTCTTACCCCGTGCCTGAGTGAGAACATCTCCCTTAAACAGACCATAGGACAAAAGACCATCGACATAAAAACCAGCATCATGCTGCATGCTACCATAGGCTGTAGCAGTCCACTTATCAAAGGCACTCTTCTGACTTTGCTCAACATCCAAAGGCTGTAGAGAAAGCTTTCCATAAGTTCCCATCACCCCAAAGGATATGGCACTGTCAACATTTTCAACGGTTTGTAGCAAAATACCCCCCTCGAGTGCATAATACCCTAAATCACCTCCATAACCATATTCAAGTGCAGATAAATCTGAGGTATAACGATAACTCCCCCCATAACCACGCAAAAATGAAGTGGGATTTTCATGAATTTTCAACACTCTACTAGAATTACGCTGTATCTCCAGCTGCTTATTTTGATTACTGATATCCATCAAACCAGCATGAAACAAGCTATTCGGCAAGATGAGATAACTTGGAACTTGCGGAACAACAGCCTTAACCCGCGGCTTAAGGGGTCTAGGATGAGGCAATGGTTTGAATTCAGGAGAAGGACGACCAGAAGGCACCTCAGGTTTAATATCGGGATCAATATGTCCATTCGCGAGACGGAAATCCCAAAATTCTCCTTCACCTTCAACCAATCTTTGAGAAGCATTTGCCTTCCCTAAAAAAGAGCTTGGACCATATGCAAGAAGCCTATACCGATAGGGTAAACCATCAAGCGTAACATAATCACCAGGCAATTTAAAAGAATTTTCCTCCGCCTTTCCATAAACCTGAATAATTGAAATACCTTTGTTATTTCCATACCCTCCCGTACCGCCACCTGAGCTTCCAGCAACACTTTGCACATGTACCGTCGTTTCTCCTTCAACATCACCATGAATTAAAAGCCGATCTGTTTTTTGCTGATCAAGAGCACCCCCTTTATCTAAATATGTATTAAGATAAATATGCGCATCGCCTTGCGCCCTATAAACCTTACCTGTTCCTTTCCCAACACGAAGCATTTGATAAGTATGAGCGGTGTCGGATTTCTGTTTTTCAAAAACAATAGAACTATTAAAAAGATAGATCGATGAAATAAATGAAACATCTCTATATTGAGAACTTTGTAAATTCTGATTTTTTGGCCGCAACAAAGACCACTGTGAATTATTTCTCAAATTAAGGTCAACCGTCGAATTGTTATCAACCTGAGTTTGTCCAACAAGTTGAGAGTTATCAGCCGAAACCAATATAGAAGAGCCCCCATCAGCCTTTAGCAACAAGTCTCCAAGAAGCTTTGTGTCCTTTAAATGCATGACAAGATCTCTAAATGTATTGCTGTAAAGAGCTATACTATCTGGAACGTCAAAATATGTATTGGTCAAGTAAACTTTTGTTTGTTTTTCCTGCCCCTCTGATGCTACTGCACCTTCAAAGCGCATACCATAAACTGCATTCCCTCTCACTGTAATATTGGAATCTTCAATTTCAGCCAGAGCAGCTTTATTTCTATTTCCCTGAAATAAAAACCCATGAGCATCTGTAACATCAACAGAACCTTTCTTCGAATCATTATTCATAAACAGAACAGAACCACCTCCAGATACGTGAAAAGCAGCATGATCACTCTGACGACCTGCATTTAGCTCTTCTCCACCCTTATCACTAATAGAGACACCCTTTAAAGTAATACTCCCTTGTTCTCCTACTTTAACCCCAACACCACCTAGACTAATGCGTGTGTTAATTAAATAAGCTTGACTTTGAGATTGTTGTTCTGAAGAATTTTGAGGTTGTTTCTCTGCAACCCCCCCCACTTTGAGTGCATCAAAGGTTGCATCAATCGATCCTTCACTCATCATGAGGAAACCACCATCATAAACTTCTGCCCCCACTAAAACGCCACTCAAATTGGATTTGTCCAGAAAGACTTTCGCCTTTTCTGATACCTTTACACCATATTGCCAAAACTTCTTTTCCGAATTATTTTTTTCAGGCACAGTCCCTTGAATAGTTATATTATTACCATCAATAACTGTTTTGTCTTTAGACGCCTCTATAGCTACTCCATGAGCATTTTGATCTGTGAGCGAATAAACTTTATTATTAATTTTATGTGTTCGTCCATTACTACAGTGATAAAATGCTACATCCTGATTACATGAAGACTGCATTTTTCCAGAGGCCACTTGAGCTTTAGCATTGCGTACAACGGCGTCAACATTGTGTGTTAAAAAAAGAAATGCTGTAGTACAAGCACATAAAGAGAAACGATTTTTTAATATCTTGACCATAATTCCACCATATTTTTGCCCCCTATGAATAGCTCCATAACGTAAAAAAAGATTTTAAAAATAGAAAAATTAATACGTTTTGGCTTAAATGTGTAATATATATTGGTGTTATTGTGTTTTATTTAAATATGAAATTAAAAATATTTCTAAAGTTGTTATACAAAAACAGCTTTAAGCTGTTGTAATTTATTAAAATGCTTCTTTAACGGCTACCTAATTGATCTCCAGAGCCGGATATAGTCCACATCTTTGCGATAAATACTCAATTGAAAGAATGAGTACTTTACAAGCAAATAAAACGTTGATTTATAATCATATTTCACTGTTTTGTATTTTGAATAAGAGTCTCGAATAACGTAAGATTCTCTCATTTCAAACCTGTTTATATTGAAACAATCAATATCACTTGCTTGCACATCACAAGCGGGGCTGGTGTGTGGTTAAAAACTGTTAAAGAAAGGAGTAAAAATGATCATTATGAATCGTCTTAATACAAGGACTATCGCAACATTCTAGGGCTAGCAAATATAATGATACTGCCGGTGTACTCCTTCATAAGCCTGAAGATAGGGACGCTCAATGGATTACCGTTATACCATTCATGAGCGGCGCCGTGAAATGGGCTTGGGTGCCTTAAGAGATGTCTCTTTAAAACAAGCCCGAGAATTGGCAACTGGGAAGCGCTCTATTTTACGTGAGGGTCGTGACCCCATTAAGGAACGCGATAAACAAAAACGTGAGGCAATAAGCAAACAAAACATATGTTCAAATTAGAAAACAAGACAAACACCTATATCTATCCTTAGGCAATCTTTATGGCAAGGTAGCTCAATTTAAAATAGGAACGTGTCAAAATAAGTTCCTATTTTTACCATCTCCTTATTCAATTTTACAATGCCAACAGCATTCAACGCCTTATCTTTACAAAGTAAAGATTACACATGACATCATCCTGTATTTTTCACATTCTTAAAAAATACATTGTTAAAAAAATATGTTCTTCATTCACCGATGTTCTTAGATATTCCTCCTTTTGTCCAACCCCATTTCACAACAGCAGCAGATACAAATTTATCGGATATACTCCCTTTAAAGAGCATCATTTTTTCCAACTTCTCATAATGTAAATCCCCTCCCCATTAACACAATTCACAAAACTATATTGCCACCTTTTCATTTTTAGCTTTTCCTAAAATGATTTTTTATCCAACAGCCAATCCTACTTATGCAAAAAATGCTTTTTATAGATTTAAGAATATTGAAGTATTTTGAATTTCTCATTAAAAATATATTTATAAATCAGTATATTATAAAAAAATATGATAATCACTCTAAAATACACATTTTGAAAAAACGTACAAACTTATTCAATTTTTCAAGAAAAATAACAAAAATACAGCCCTAAATATATTAAAGAAATGCAAAACCACACTCTTGTAAAAAGACTATAACAACAAAATGAATAGAGTACAAAAAAGCCACAAGCACAACTTATGGCTTTTTCAAAGATTAAACAAAAACAATAATAACTCTAGAAATGATACCGCAATCCGCCCGAAAAACTGGTTCCAGAAAAACCAGCTTTCGTTAGCTTGTGCTGATAAACCAAATCACCGTGAAGTGCAAACTTTTCAGACAATTGGGCATTAAAGCCTACACCAGTTTCTAATGAAGAGCCAAAAGCTCCAAGTTGAAAAGCATCTTTAAAATGCACAAATCGTTTTGCTTCAAAACCATGAGCAAGATGAAGCTTACCATAGAAAGAAACAACTTGAAACTCATCAGTGGCAACCAACATCTTTGTTAAACGCCCCCCAACACGCCCCACCCACTGATGAAGCTTACCAAGATCAATATCAAAGCCATCAACATCACGCGCCTTATTAAACTGAAGATATTGATAAACAACCTGAACTTGCGGATCAAAAACAAAACCGTCCTCTCCTACCATAAATGTTTTACCAGACGTCAAGGAAGCACTTAAAGGATTTCCCTTTAATGTTGCTGTTTTACCCCGCGCTGTTGTCTGAACATCACCCTTAAATAAACCGTAAGATACAAGACCATCAACGTAAAAACCTGCATCATGCTGCATACCACCATAGGCTGCAACGGACCATTTATCAAAGGTACTTTTTTGACTCTGTTCAACATTTAAAGGGTGTAAAGAAAATTTCTCATAAGACCCCATAACCCCAAAAGAAGTGGTTCCATACATATTTTCGACTGCTTTGAGCAAAATACCTGCCTCCATGGCATTATAAGAAAGCTCGCCGCCATAACCATATTCAAGTGCAGAAAGATTTGAAGTATAACGATGGTTACCACCATAACCACGCACAAAAAAGAAAGGATTTTCACGGCTTTCTAACAGGCCACCAGCTGCAGTTCGCAAAGCTTCCAACCGCTTATTCTGATTGCTAACATTCATCAAACCAACATGAAATAAAGCATTAGGTAAAAGAAGATAAGTCGGAACCTGCGGAACAACAGCCTTAACTTCCGGCTTAGGATGTGGTTCCGGAGATGGGGGAGGCGTTGGACCAGGGCCTGGTTCAGGTTCAGGTTTAACATCATCCATAAGCCGGCTTTCGAGGCGAAAATCCCAAAACTCTCCATTCCCTTCAACTAATCTTTGATCAGAGTCTGCTTTTCCTAAATCAGACTCTGGACCATAAGCATAAAGCTTATACTGATAAGGCGTATGACCCAATGCCACATAACCACCATCTAATTGAAAAGAATCTTTCTCTGCCTTTCCATAAACCTGAATGACTGAAATCCCTTGATTATTTCCACCACTGCCGGTGTGTTCTCCTGGACTATCTGAAACAGCACGGACATGAACCATCGTTTCTCCAGAAACATCACCATGGATCAAAACGCGATCCGTCTTTTGCTGATCAAGAGCACCACCGCTATTCAGATATGTGTTAAGATAAATATGTGCGCCATCTTGCGCCTTATAAACTTCACCCTTTCCCTTTCCAATACGAAGGGTTTGATAATCATCAACAGAAGAAGATTCATGTCTTTTAAAATTAATAGAGCTTTCCCCCATAAGACTGACGAGTGAAATAGAAGAATCCTTTGTATCCTCAATTTGATCTCTCTGTGGACTTTGCTGTAAAATCCACTTAGAACCACCTCCCAAATAAAGTTCGGCATTAGAATCTTGATCAACGTGTGTGCGACCTTCAAGCGTAGAGCCATCAGCCAAAACTGTTATAGAAGCCCCGTTTTCAGTCTTTAATAAGGCATTGTCTGAACGAATGGTGCTTTTTATTAAGCTCACCGCACCAGAAATAACATTTTTACCATAAAGCGCTACATCATCTAAAACAGAAAAATTTGTTGTGTTCAAATTAACAAGTTCTAATTGTGATGATGCTTTTTCTTCCTCTAATGAAATTTCCTCTTTTTTATCCCCATCTTCACCCCATGGCTTTTGTCCTCTAAAATAAATACCATAAAATCCCTTCCCCTTTACTGTAACAGAAGAGGATTTTATATTCACTTGAGTCATAGAAACTTTTGAAACAGAATCCTCTTTCGATAAATCTTTAACTTCCTGCACAGGAACAGAATCGTCTGGATTTCCTAATAATACACCATGGGCATCCACAACGCTAATAGTAATAGCCTCCTTTAAATTAATAGAACCACCTAAACCCGCACGCAAAACTGCGTAATCCTTGTCTTTTTCGCCCTTCCCAATAACAGTAACATTCTTGAGACTTACCTTCCCACCTGACATTGCAAAAACGCCATGGCTATCCATAAAATCAATGGATCCACCTGACATCTGAACTTTTGAGTGATCATAACTCAAAATACTTGCATTCCCACGAGCAGTCTTAATGTCTGTATCTTCTAAACGAACAAATGACTCGTCTGCCGCATCAACCCCCTCACCACTGTGTTCAATCTTTCCCTTCTTGACCTTAATCATCCCCCCACTCGCACGAAGGGCTATAGCTGTGCCTTTGAGAATCGGTTCTTTCAAAAAAATCTTCCCTTTCTCTAATACATGCACACCAATGAGAAAATCTTTATCAGAAACATTACCGCTAACTTTTACCTCCTTTCCGTGAACCTCTGTATTCATCCCCTTCACCATTACAACAGCACTGCTCTTCGGGATTGCTCCATAAATAACCTTATAAGATCGATTATCAATTTTATCTTTTCTACAATTATCGCATATATAATGCACACCATCATGCAATATAAGCTTACCATTTTCATGTACTCTATATATTATGTCTTTACCTCCTCTTTTACGACTATAGGCAAAACGAACACCACTCTTCCCTTTCAAATTATAGATAGGATATCCCTCAACACCACTAATAGGAAGAGCGGGAACAATCTTAACAATAGGAGGAGGAGCAATAGGAGGAGGAGGAGGAGGAGCAATAGGATATCCATCAACACTAGAGGCACTGATATCATAAGGATATGGACGAGGAAGAGCAACGGGGACGGTAGGTATACTGGCCCCAATATGATTATTGTTAAAAGACACACTAACACGCCTCCCCATAGTTTCACCAACCACTACTCCATTTTGGAGAAAAGAAAGGATAGCTGTCGTACAAACACATAAACATACATGATTTCTAAACACTTTAATCATAGTTCCCTCGAAACTTTTCTTCCCCTCTCATTGAAAGTAAAAGCATTCGAAAAACTGCCGCTCTGCACCTAAAATATGGACGGTGTAACCATTAAGACATGTCTCTCATGCTCATCTAAACCGTGTCATGAATTATCCTAATAAACTTGCCAGTAACTCTATGAGCTCTCCACATAAAACTATCTATAAGAGAATAACGGCACAACACACTTTATGAGTGTATAATGCATTCTGTATTTCGTGTAAAGAAAAATTAAACCTGTAAGTGCAATTAATTAAATGCGCAACTTATCATTGTGATCTTTTAAAAATTACGCCACAACCAGATGAATAAAAAAAATAATTAAAATCAGAGAAAAAAGCTTTAAAAAAACAAGCTTTAAAAAGCATCAAATATTATATTAGATGATATCAATACAGTATCTAAAAAGATAACATAACACATACTGGACTCCTGCACGCTTAAAAGCCCATGCAAGTAAGTCACTTTATCATTCATCAGCAGCACAAATTTTAAGATTTTTTTCAAAAAATGCGCTTTAGCATAGAAAAATGTACTCATGCGCACAATGCGCACAATGCGCACAATACGCACAATAAAAGATGTCTTCTTATTCATATCAAAAAGACGAGAAATTTTTAAGAACAACACACGTTGTTATAAAGAAAAAAGGCAGCACACTGTGCTGCCTTTTCTAAAAAAATACATCCTGTACTTTATATTAGAACTGATAACGTAATCCTCCGGAGAAACTTGTTCCAGAAAAACCACCTTTATTAAGCTTATGCTGATAAAGAATATCAGCATGCAGAGAGAACTGTGGCAACAATTTGGCATTAAAGCCCACTCCAGCCTCTAATGAAGAACCAAATGCTCCTAACTTGAAAGCATCATTGAAACGCACAGACTGTTTTTCTCCAAAACCATGAGCAAAATACAGTTTACCATAGAAAGCAATAGCATCCACGCCTTCAGAGTCTGTAGGAGTCTTCGTTAAGCGTCCACCAACACGTGCCACCCATTGATTAAGATTACCCATTTCAATATCAAAATTATCAATATCACGAGCCTTATTGAATTGGAGATGCTGATAAACAACCTGAACCTGCGGATCAAAGACAAAGCCTTCATACCCTGTGACAATTGTCTGACCACTCATCAAGGAAACACTAAAAGGACTACCTTTCAATGTTGCTGTCTTACCCCGTGCCTGAGTGAGAACATCACCTTTTAAGAGACCATAGGACAAAAGACCATCGACATAAAAACCAGCATCATGCTGCATGCTACCATAGGCTGTAGCAGTCCACTTATCAAAGGCACTCTTCTGACTTTGCTCAACATCCAAAGGCTGTAGAGAAAGCTTTCCATAAGTTCCCATAATACCCAATGATACAACATTGTCAGCATTTTCAATTGTTTGCAATAAAGCACCAACCTCTACACCATGATAGTTAAGATCGCTGCCATAACCATATTCAAGTGCAGATAAATCTGAAGTATAACGGTAACTTCCACCATAGCCGCGCAAGTACAAAGAAGGATTCTCACGAACCTCTACCGTTCCTTTAGGCGTCATCCGCAATGTCTCCAACTGCTTATTTTGATTGTTAATATCCATCAAACCAGCATGGAATATGCTATTAGGCAAGACAAGATAAGTTGGAACTTGCGGAACGACAGACCTGACAAACTGTTTAGAAAGGGAAGCAGATCCAGCAGACTTCACATATTGATTTTCTAAACGGAAGTTCCAAAACGCTCCACCATTCTTCACAAATTTCTGTTGCGCATGCTCCTGTCTTAAAGTCGCTTCTGGACCATAAGCACGAAGAGTGTATTTGTAAGGTGAGTTACTCAGCGCAACATAATCGCCATCAAGTTGGAAAGAATTTTTCTTCGCTTGACCATAGACCTGAATAACTGAAACACTATGAGCAATCTTAGCATTTGCTTGACCATTTCCTACATTGCCCGCATCTCCTCGTACATATACTTTTGTTTTTCCAGAAACATCACCATGAATGACAAGCCGGTCCGTTACTTGTTGACCACTTGGATCATGAGGATTTAAACGTGCATTGAGATGAATTACAGCATCACCCTGCGCCTCATAAACTGTGCCATTGCCACTTCCAATATGAAGAGTCTGATATTTTCCCTTAGTTCCCGAAGATATAAAGTTAATAACACTATTTACAAGACTTACAGAGGAAACACATGAATCCACACATCTTGAATCTAGCGGAGCCAAATTCTTCTGAGTACTTCTTTTGAGAATCCACTCTGATCCATTAACTAAGTCTAATTTTGCATAAGAATCTTTAGTAACGCGAACCCCTCCGGTAACAATAGAATTATCAACTGAAACCGATACATTAGTATCATTCTCAGCCTTTAACAATAAATCACCCACAAGAGTTGTTTTATCTTCTAATGAAACATGCCCAGCAGAGTTATTACCATAGATCGCTATACCCTTTGCAACTTCAAACTGAGTCCTTTTCAATGAAATTTTCCCCGTTACGCCTATAGGTGTTTTTTCTTGTTTGGATTCAGCACTGCGCTTAACAACAGCTGCTTTCCCAGGCGTTAGATTCTTACTCCGATTTTGTGCACTCCTTTTTTTCTGTGCTCCGCCATCAAAGTATATACCGTAAGTACCACTGCCTTCTACTGTAACGGTAGAATTCTCAATATTTGCGTGATTTACAGCAGGACGACTTTCAGAAGAACTAGTTCCATTCGCATTATCACTCTCCCTAACCCACAAAGCAACTGCATCAGTAGTAATACTTCCATTTTTTAAATCAACAGAAGCTTTATCAGTCAATAGAACAGCAGCACTCCCAAATTTCTCTTGAGAATTCGACCTGCCTGCTGCTTTTTTCACAGTAACGTCAACTTTATCTAACTTAATGCTTCCCCCAGATTCTGACCTTACAGCCACGCCCTCTGTCAAGGTAATATCCCCAGAGTCCATGGTTATCTCACCGCCTTGACTTGCCAGACCAGCGACAGCCTCTTCCCCTGTCAGGTTAATTTGCGTGCCTTTCAAATTAACAGATGCCCCAGAACCTGCTAAAACGCCCACATAACGAGCACTGATCGCTCCATTGGCCATCTCAATCTTTCCATCCCTTTGCGCTTCAAGCCCAATCTCAGAAGACTGAATTGTTGAGTTTTTTTCCAAAACAACCTTTGCTTTTTTTTCTGCAAGCACAGCACTTACAGCCGCCACAGCACTTACATCCGCATCAACATCATTCTTCACGTTAGAAGCACCCGCACCACTAATGGAAACATTCTCTAACTTAATAACTGTACCCTTATTTTTCGCATGCATAGAATGCTGAGTATCATTATTTGCCTTCAGTGTAGAATTTTGCACCGTATGTAATTTACCATCACTACACGAATAAGGAGCTTGTGATTCTTGCTGACCATTTTGCCTTGTAGTATCATCACATGTAGAAGAAACACCTCCATTATTAGAACGATCAGGCTGAGGAACGCCTCCAACACCAGCAGAAGGCTCTACGGAAGCAGCTGATTGTATAGGTGCAGGCGCATTAAGTATTATAACCTCAGATGCGTCAGATCTCCCAAGATTAGCAGATGAATCATTTCTGGTTAAAGAAACAGACATCTCATCTATAGATTCTCCAAAATCTTCATCCTCCTCTTCTTCATCAAGCTCATCAAATGATTCAAATATCAAATCAGATTCTTCAGCATCTGAATCTCCAAGTGTAAATAAAGGAGTAAGCTCGTCATACCCAGACGTTTCAGACCTGCCAAGATCAGTCGGTAAATAAATATCCACTCCTGTTTCAACGCTCTCAGATGCTTCAGCATATGAATCTTCAAGTGTAAATGAAGGAATAGACCCGTTATCCCCAGATATTCCAGATCTGCCAAAATCAGACGGTGAAGAAGTAGACCCTCCCCTATTATATTCCTTATCTTCTAAGCAGAAAGACCAAGTTCCGTTTTGTTTATAGGCCTTAAGAACATACTGATAAGGTAAGTTTCCTAGAGTGACATACGCATCTTCTAAAGTAAAACTATTCTGTTGTGCCTCTCCAATCACTGTAATAAGTGAAATACTCGGAACTCTAGGCGAAGCGTTTATATCATTACCCTGCCATGGACTTCCACTGACATCTCTATTGACAGATTGATTCACATACACTTTAGTTTGTCCAGAAACATTACCACGAATAAAAAGCTTATCTGACATACCATCATCATTATCATCAACCGAAACAGGAAATGAAAGTACATTAAAGTAAATCCCTGATCTTCCTGTAGCACTGTAAGCCGTTCCCCGATCTTCAGGTCGTCCTATATAAAGCTTTTGATAGCCTTTCCCATTGCTCGGATATGTAAACTTAATAGAACTATCTTTAAGACTTATAAACGAAATACATAAATCACAACCGATATTGTTAGAAGAGAAAAATTTACTTTTTGATACCAGCCATTGTGAGTTATCGGTCAAATAAAATCTAGCAGTAGCATTGTTATCCTTAGTGCTATCCTCAACACGTGCCGCTCCTGAAATTACTGACCTCTGAGACAAAACAGATAACTGAGAATTTGATTTAGCTTTCAACAATAAATCACTTTGAATCCTTGAATTTTCTTTTAAAATAACATAACCATCCAAACCCTCACCATAAATACCAACACCTTTTTGAACATCGATCTGAGTATTTTGCAAAAAAACCACGCGCACCCCCTGTCTTTGGCTTTGATCATGCTCTTCATCGCCCCCAGTAATATTTTTAAAAACTATACCATAAGAATTTTCATCACCCATGGTAATATTTGAGTCATACGCATTCACACTCATCTTCCAAGTACGAAACCGTTCATCTTCAGGCACTATAGAAGAATCAGGCACTATAGAAGAAATACTTGTAGCAACACTAGTCCAAATTTTCTCTTCTACACTATCAAAACCTTCCTTCATTCTAGATAATTGATCAGTACCCTTTCCAGATCTTCGAGTCTGACTTCCCTCTCTAGATTTTTGAGCATTACGTGGAGCTCTTTCAGCATTACGTGTCTCAGATGAAGCGAGATTAGATGGATTAGGTAGAGAACTATCTTTAGTGATCCAAACAGCAGAACACTGACTATTACAAGTATAAGACCCGTTAATCAAGGTAATAATCCCCCCACGTGTTAGAAAACCAATATTCTTTATTTGCCCCCCATTATCCACATCTTGCGCGCCTTCTCTTTCAGCTTGAGGGCCTGCGCTTAGACCGACTCTAAAGTGAGCTCCATTTAAAATACTAGATGCACCATTTTCTACCATAACTCCTATACTTCCGTCCCTAAGAGTTATATTTCCAGAGAACATCAGTTTAGATTCACTATTGTACAATCCCAATGTTGGGTTCTGAATCTGTGCCTCTTTCAACAAAAGAAACGAATCTGATATAGCTGCAACTCCTATAAAAGAAGCGAAGATTTCCTTATTTTCAGCAATACCTTGACGATTTGCAGCCCAAACCCCAATAATCTCCTCTTGAGTTCCAGCACTGGGATTCTGAGTTCGAGAAGCGGATTCCTTTGCCGATGTCAACAAACCGTTTAGATCGAAATTAACCCCATCTTTAACAGGCAATGTTGCAGGATTGATTATTCCAACACCTGCTTCACCACTAGAATTACCTAGTCCATTTTCAGCTTGTCCCAGCACTACCACCTCAAAAGCACCTGGTACTCCTCCTGAAGCAGGTCCTGAAGTAGGAAGTGAAGCAGGAGGTGATAAAGCAGCCCCCCAGATACAATATTTGCCCCTCGAACGCCTTCTACTGAATTAGGTTTGGAAACACCTGGAATTTCTAAATTCCCTTCGCTCATACTTTGCCCCCACATAGAACCAAGATCTAACGCCATTGATGCATCCGCCCCCTGCAATTGTAAAGAAAAGAAAAAAATACTTGTTGTCAGTGCATACAGACGTGTACGCTTTTTAAATATATTGATCATATATTGAACTTTCTAAATATGTTGCAAAAACACTAGGATTAAGTGAAAATGAGGTAAGTGAACGTTTTGTAACATATATTAACAAGCTTTACAACATAGTGTTATTTACTATCGTATCGTTTTGTGCATAAAAATACCTAAGTTAAGTTTTTAAGTGTACAAACCCTTGTAATTACGTGATAAAAAGGATGAAATCACAATGACAAAATATATGAAATGGGTAACTTCTGTCTTACTAGTTGCAATCAGCTTTGCAGCGATTTTATGGACACAGACCAGTAGTGCAAATACGAGTACTCAAAAAAATATAACGATTAATCATGTTTCAGGCACGACTTCTGTTCCTGCTTCTCCGAAAAAAGTTGTGGTGTTTGATATTGCTACCCTTGATAATATGAATCGCCTTGGGATCAAAGCAGTTGTTGGTATTCCTGAAGGACATAAACCTTCCTACCTGCAACAATTTAATGATGAAAAATATGAAAAAATTGGGACTCTTTTTGAACCAGATTATGAAAAAATTGCCACTCTCCAACCCGATTTGATTATTATTTCCTCTAGAACGCAACCAAAATATAAAGATTTATCCAAAATCGCTCCAACGATTGATTTGACAGTAGGAAACGAAAATTCTCTTGAAGATATTAAACGGAATGTGTCTATCTTGGGAAAAGTTTTTGGCAAAGAACAAGAAGCAGAAAAGGAAATTGCAAAACTTGATGAAACCTTAGCTGAAGTCCGCAAAAATACTCAAGGAAAAGGCACAGGGCTCGTACTGATGACCTCTGGCGGGAAAATAAGTGCTTTGGGACCAAAATCACGTTTCGATATTTTCCATTCCGCTTTTGGAATTACTCCTGCAACCGATAAGCTTACTGTACAAAAACATGGACAACTCATTTCTCCTGAATTTATACTTGAGACAAATCCTGATTGGTTGTTGGTTATTGATCGTGATGCTGCTATTGGACGAGAAGGGCAGTCCGCAGCACAACTGCTTAACAATGAGCTTGTACACCGTACAACCGCGAGCAAACAAAACCAGATTATCTATTTAGACTCTTGGAGTTGGTATCGTGCAAGTGGTGGTTTAACAGGACTGCTTGAAACCGCTAAGCAGATCAATGAAGCCTTTACAAAGAGCAAATAAGTACGCAAAATAACTTGCTTGCACTATAAATAAAATTTAAAAGCAAAGGTTGTTTATTAAGCAGCCTTTGCTTTTTTTATTAAGTTTTGTTAGAAAATGATTTAACGTGAAGCATTACTGGATAACCATAGCATTTCTCATTCTCCTGTCTATCCTCAGCATTTTTGTTGGTTATTCTGATGTTACACCTTCTGATCTCTTCGCAGCTGATCCCCATGCATGGTTTATTTTTTGGCAAACACGTCTTCCTCGCACTATTGCAATTCTTTTGGTAGGAGCAGCACTTGCACTTTCAGGCATGATTATGCAACTTCTGACACGCAATCGCTTTGTCGAGCCATCAACCGCTGGAACCGTTGAATCGGCTTCTCTTGGCATTCTTTTTATTATGATTTTTCTGCCCAATATCCCTGTCTTAGGAAAAATGGCTGTTGCAACGCTTTTTGCCATAATGGGCACTTTACTTTTTATGTTTTTATTGCGTCGCATTCCTCTAAAGTCTGCTCTTATTGTCCCCCTGACAGGGATTATGCTAAGCTATATCATTGGCTCATTAACCAATGCCATTGCAGATTATGAAATGCTCCTTCCTTCTCTTCAAGCTTACTTATTTGGTAGTTTTGCCATGATTCTTGAAGGGAAATACGAACTTTTATGGCTCTCTCTTCCTCTGTGTATTCTTGCCTATTGTACTGCTGATCGCTTTACGGTTGCAAGTTTGGGAGAAGATTTGACCAATAATCTTGGATTAAATTATCGTGTTGTCATGTTTTTTGGTCTTTTTATTGTCGCCTCAATCACCGCGGTTGTCGTCTGTACTGTCGGCCGTATTCCTTTTGTCGGATTAATTATTCCCAATATTGTTTCAAGCTTCATGGGAGATAATATGCGCTATAGTGCTCCTTGGGTAGCCATCAGTGGCGCAGGATTGGTCTTGATTTGTGACCTTTTAGGACGAATCATTCATCCTTCTTTTGAAGTTCCCATCAGCACCATGATGGGCGTGATCGGTAGTTTTATTTTTATGATACTGCTTTTACGCTGGAGAAAGCGTCTTGGATAGAAGAAAAAAAACAATATGTGTCCTAACGATACTTATCATTTTAGCATGTATTGTCATCAGTCTTTACATGACATGGAATATCAATGTTTATACATGGACATTCCGTCTTACAAAACTCATCTCTCTGCTTCTTATTGCCTATGCAATAAGCGTTTCTACAGTTTTATTTCAAACAATCGTTAACAATCGTCTTCTTACCCCTTCTATTATGGGATTTGATCAGCTTTATATCTTAATAAAGACTGTTTTGATATATTTTGTAGGCTCTCTTTCCTTGCCTTTTTTAAATGAAGAAGGACAACTCATTCTCGAAGCTCTCATTCTCATTTTTTTTTCGACAAGCCTTTTTCGTTGGCTCTTTTCAGGAAGCCTAAAGGGACTTCACCTAACACTTTTAATTGGTGTTGTTTTGGGTGGCTTTTTTTTCAGTTTACGAATGTTTATGCAATTGCAACTTAATCCAGACCAAATGATGAATTTAACGGATATTATGTTTGCAAATTTTAATAAATTTAATACATCCCTCATAAGCTTTGCCACCATCATTGTTTTCATTGTGAGTTTGATTGGTTGGCGCTCACGTCATCTTCTTGATATTTTGGCTTTAGGACGTGAAAATGCTCTCAATCTTGGCGTTAACTACCATAAAAGTGCAACAGCTATCCTTATTTTTGTTTCCATTCTCGTATCCATTTCCACCGCATTGGTAGGCCCCGTCACCTTTTTTGGACTGTTAGTTGCCAACCTTGCTTATGAACTTTCACCTCAAGCAAAACACAGCGTTGTTGTACCAATTGCAATATTATTAGCGATTATTTGTTTGGTGGGGGGACAATTTATTTTAGAGCAAATTTTTCATATGGCAGGACGTTTAAGTTTTATCATTGAGTTTTGTGGAGGGACAGTCTTTTTAATGTTACTAATGAAGGGGAAATTAAAATGATTGAAATCAATCATCTTTCCAAGGCTTACGGAGCACGATTGATTATCGATAATTTATGCCTTCATCTTCCCAAAGGGGGGATTATTTCTCTTATTGGGCCCAATGGTTCGGGAAAATCCACTCTTTTAATGCTGATAAGACGTCTTTTACCACACGACAAAGGAACAATTCATATCGATGGCTTTGATATTGATAAATTGCCTCATGACATTTTGGCTCAAAAGCTTTCAATTTTGCGTCAAGATAATCCTTTATCTTTCCGTTTAACCGTGTACGATTTAGTAAGTTTTGGACGCTATCCTTACTCAAAAGGCTGGTATAATAAAGAAGATAAACAGTTCATCGACAGTGCACTACGCTATCTTGGTTTACAAGATTTAAAGGACCGCTTTTTAGATGAGCTTTCTGGTGGTCAGCGTCAGCGCGCTTTTATTGCCATGGTCATCTGTCAAGATACCGATTATCTTCTCTTAGACGAACCATTAAACAATCTGGATATGAAACACGCCGTTTCTATGATGAAGCAGTTACGCCGCACAGCCGATGAACTGAAAAAAACCATTCTTATTGTTATGCATGATATTAATTTTGCCTCATCTTATTCAGATATGATTGTTGCACTGAAAAATGGGAAAGCAGCTTATTGTGGAACTCCAAAAGAAATTATGCAACCAGAAATTCTTAAAGACATTTATGAGATCGATATTCAAATCAAAACGATCAATGATATCCCTATTGCTCTTTATTATCGATAGTCACAAAGATTTTTTGCGCTTGCGTACACTTTAGAATCTGCTAGAAACATTAAAATAGACTTATTGGGGAATAGTTTAATGGTAGAACAGCGGACTCTGACTCCGTCAATCTTGGTTCGAATCCAGGTTCCCCAGCCAGTGTAGCTGTTTATAGCTTGCTGTAGCTTGCCAGTGTAGCTTGTGTAGCTGTAGCTT